>JAEUKB010000064.1 GCA_016794365.1 Myxococcales bacterium | reverse complement strand
GCTTCTCATAGAAGCGGCGGCGTTTGACCTCTTGCAGGATGCCTTCCTTCGACATCTTCTGCTTGAGGATCTTCATGGCTTTTTCGAGGTTGTCACGAACTTCAACTTCGAGTGGCTTTCCGATCAACGCAGGCACCTCCTTCCAGCCCTAATTTTGGTTAGCGGGCAAAAAGCGTCCCTAGAGAAGCCAGGTTTCCCAGCAAACGTCAAGCAGCTTGCACCGCAATGTGGTTGGGGAAGCGCCAGCAAAGCGTACTGTCAGCGACTCGCAAGAGGGCAAGGAAGCGCGTCAAAGCCGGTGTTACGATGAAGCGGTGGGGTCGCGCGCAGCCAAGAAGCGCCGCACGCAGGGACCACGACCGGGAGTCTGTGCCGTTGTCAAACCTGTCTCCTCCTTTGGCAGAGCTGATGGTGGGCTGCGTGCGTGTGCTGGTCCGTTATGGTTGTGTGCGACGCGATCAGTACGAGCTGCTGACCCCTCATGCGCTGCCCGCTGCGCTGCGGCAACAACTGGCCCACCAAGGTACGCTGCGCGGAAGCGACGTGCTGTACACCGTCGATGTGCCCGCAAAACATCAGATCACGGTGGCCCCCGCGAAAGGCCGCATCGTGGTCATGCCCAGGCTCCAGCTAGAGCGAGCGGCGCAGCGTCAGCATGCACTTGCACTGGCAGCGCTGGTGAGTGAGCTGTGTCAGCAGGATCGAGGGTAGCTACGGCAGCCGCTGGGCAATGAACAGACAGAGCGGATCTCCGACCGCGCGACACAGCACTTCGGTCCCGACAAAGCGGCTCGGGCTGCGAAACACCTGTTTATAGTATGCGTCGCTTAGCTCTGGACCTTGGGTGATGTCCCCGACGTACAGCAGGTTCATTAGACCGGCCACACCGCCAGTCGCCAAGTAGCAGCGAGGCGAGGCACTGCGCGGATAGTCACGCAGATAGCCCGCTGCTTCATACGAGTCCTGCACCGTCACCACCAAGCGCTGTCCGGGCACAAGATCGCGCACCGCCCAGCGTCCCCAGCCGAAGGTGTTGACGACAGCGGTCATGCCGTAGACCCAGTCCTCTTTGGTCTGAAGCATCGGACGGACGACCGCATCCCACTCTGCGGACTTCATGATGCCGCCGAAGGTGTGGAAGGCGCAGCCATGACCGGCTTCCATAAGCAGCGTCTGTCCGTCGTCGATCAGCTCGGGCGTTCGCTCCAGTCGATGCGCCATCGCAAACGAGATCCGGTTGTAGTAATCGGCCATGTGCTGGGTGAGATACAGACCGAACGCGGGGATGAGTCCCTCTTCGTTGCCGCTGATACCCAGCTGAGAGACCGCCTCGATGATCTTTTGCTCGTCGATGGCCATTACAGCACCTCGATCTCCAGCAGACAGCGGGCATCACCCTGCGCGTGACATGACAGCTCGCGACCTTGCAGCCGCTCGGGCGGAAGCTCCGCCGCCGCACAGAGCGCGCCCATCCAAAAGCCGACCGGAAAGTGACAGACCGGACGAGAGGCTGTGCCCCACTTGGCCAGCCAGCCGATGGCGTAATGGGACGTGAGCAGCCGAATCTGGCCTCCGTGCGCCGTCAGATCCGTGCAGTCTGCCTGACCAAAGCCCAGCGAGCCAAAGAGGCGCTGCGCCAACAGCAGCTTGTCCACCAGAGCCAGCTCAGGTTCCTTTGCATAGAGCTTGGTCAAGAGCGGACGCGCAGACTCCATCGCCGCAGCGACTTGCAGACGCGTCGCTTCTTCAGGACCAAGCCCATCTTCGATGCTGCGCTGCAGAAACAGGTTGTAGTGATGGCAGTGAAAGATGATTCGCCGCTCCCCAAGCAGGAGCAGGTTGCGACCCGCATCGAAGTCTGGACGCTCAGCGCTCATTGCGTGTCTCCTTCAGAGATGATCTCTTTGGCGGCACGCTCAGCGCAGGCGACCAGCACCGGATCATCGGCCATTACGGCGGCGAGTCGAGACAGCGCCTTGCCCACCTTGAGGTTGAGCCGCGCCAGATCCACACCAGGAAGACCGCCGGGGCGATTTTTCACTCGCTCGACGATCTCCACGAGTCGGACACCCATGCTGTTACTACGCCCCCGCTTATATTTTCCGCTACGTCAAGTTGGACTGTCAATTGAACAGCGGTCGAAGGCTGCGACTTCACCGATGGAGCGCTTCCGACATCAGCTCTTTTCCGCTCAGTTTTGCGTGACGGTCGATCTCAATTTGCGATGATGCGCGACATGTCGCAGCTACTTCAGACGGACTATTTGGTCATCGGCTCGGGCATCGCCGGACTGAGCTTCGCCCTGTCTGCCGCTGAGCACGGAGAAGTCCTGATCGTCACCAAGCGAAATCCCGATGATGGCAGCACGGCGTGGGCGCAAGGTGGCATTGCCGCAGTACTCGATCCAAGCGACACCCTGGCGGCACATGTGGAAGACACGCTCACAGTGGGCGATGGTCTGTGTCACAAAGACATCGTCTCGCTGGTGGTCGGTGAAGGACCAAACGCCATCCGCGAGCTGTGTGAGCGCTGGGGCGTTCAGTTCGATCGGGCGGCCAGCGGAGAGCTGGACCTGGCACGCGAAGGGGGACACTCTGCACGACGGGTGGCGCACGCCAAAGACACCACGGGAAAAGAGATCGAGCGCGCGCTGCTCGAAGCGGTTCAGCGCAATCCGCGCATTCGGATCTTGGCCAATCACATGGCGGTCGATCTGCTGACGCTGGCCAAGTATGGCGGTCCCGATGCCTGCTTTGGTGCCTACGTGTTGTGTCGGCAGACGCAGCAAGTCTTGGCGATCTTGGCACGCGCTACCGTGCTTTCCACGGGAGGTGCCGGGAAGGTGTATCTGTACACCTCGAACCCGGATGTGGCGACGGCGGACGGCGTTGCGATGGCCTATCGTGCCGGTGCGCAGCTCGCGAACATGGAGTTTATCCAGTTCCATCCGACGTGCCTGTATCACCCAGAGGCGAAGTCATTTCTCGTCTCGGAAGCGCTGCGTGGGGAAGGCGGAGTCCTGCGGCTCCAGAGCGGGGAGTCGTTCATGGAGCGCTATCATCCGATGAAGTCGCTGGCACCTCGCGATGTGGTGGCGCGCGCAATCGATGCAGAGCTGAAGCGCTCGGGTGCGGACTTTGTCTCGCTGGACATGACGCACCTTCCGCCGGACTTCTTGGTGGAGCGATTCCCAGCCATCTTCGCGCAGTGCATGCAGTTTGGTATCGACATGCGGCAGCGCGGGATTCCGGTGGTTCCAGCCGCGCACTACTCATGCGGAGGCGTCGTCACCGATTCCTATGGACGGACAACGGTCCGCAACCTGTTCGCAGTGGGAGAGACTGCGATGACAGGACTACATGGCGCATGTCGATTGGCATCAAACTCTCTGCTCGAAGGTGCGGTGTTTGGTCGTCGTGCAGCCGAAGCGGCGCAGCGTGCGCAGGCGCTGTTTCCTCCCACCATCATTCCGTGGCAGAGCGGAAATGCGCAAGATCCCGATGAAGCGGTTGTGGTGACGCAGAACTGGGATGAAGTCCGCAGGCTGATGTGGAACTACGTAGGAATCGTCCGAACCGATCGACGCCTAGAGCGCGCTCGCCGTCGCATCGAGCTGATTCGGGAAGAGATTCGCGACTACTACTGGAACTTCAAGATCACCCCGGATCTGCTGGAGCTGCGAAATGTGGCACTGGCGGCGCATCTTATTATTGAGTGTGCGGCCCGTCGAAAAGAGAGCCGAGGTCTGCACTTCAACACCGATCATCCGCACAAAGATCCGCTCTACGCGACCGATACGATCCTGCAAAAAGACAGCGGACCCAGCCCGAGGTAGCGTATGTTCCCGCCACCATGAAAAAAGGATTCGTTCTCGGTGGTGGCAGCTATCTGTCCCAAGGAAAACAGCTGTTCGTCTTGGCACTGATTGATCTGGATGCACAGACTCCTTGTGCAGAGACGATTCCTCTTTCCTTTTTGGGACATGGCTTTGCCTTCGATCCGACCGATCGATTCCGGGTTGCGCTGTTTGAAAAGAAGGGACCGGGGGCGGCGCTTGTGGATCTACGTGAGCGACGGGTGTTGGGTCCGATCGAGACTCCTGCTGCGCGGCGCTTTTACGGTCATGGTGCGTATTCCCAAGATGGCTCTCTGCTGTATGCAACAGAGTCTGTGATCACCGATTCCTTTGCGGGCATTCTGTCGGTACGCGATGCCGTGACGCTGCGCGAGCTGGGCGTGATTCCTACGCACGGAGTCGCTCCGCATGACTGTCTGATCGTAGATGATGGCAAGACGCTGGTGGTATCAAACGGAGGCGGACCGCTCGACGGTGGCGAGCCCCCCTGTGTCTGTTACATCGAGCTTGGCACGGGCAAGCTGCTCGACAAGGTGGTGCTCGACTCTCCGCTGCACAACACTGGACACATTGCGCTGTCACAGCGAGGAGACTTGGCGATCGTCTCTGCACCGCGCGATGGACTCCCAAACCCAAACGAACAGCTGGGAGCGGTGTCGCTGCGGCCCCTGAACTCGGATGTTGTGACGGTGAAACGTCCGCCTTCGGTGGTGCAGCGCATGCGCGGAGAGACGCTCTCCCTGACCATCTTAGAGCCGTCACAGATCGTGGTCACCACCAACCCGTTTGGGAACCTGGTGTCGATGTGGCACCTCATCGATGCGACGTTCGTTGGCAAGCTGGAGCTACAAGGTCCGCGCGGCGTCTGTCAGTCCCTGGACAAAGCGTGGCTGCTGGTCAGCCATGTGCTCGATCAGTCGGTGGCGCTGACGGCGTATCACACTGCGAATCGCAAGCCTGCGGGACTGGTCATCAGTCCCAGCTACATGAGCGGCTCACACATCGTCTGTCACGATCTGTCGATGTGACGAGCGCGCAGCGATGACATCGGCATGGCCCGCTGCGGAGCGATGCCGGTCAGTAGGTGTTTTTACGGGGAAGGAATCGAGAAGGGAACAGCGACGCGGACCGTAGCCCGCACAAACGCGCTAGAACTTGGCAGCTGCGCACAGCGCCGACAGCCAGCCGGGGAACATTCCCATCGCCAGCACCAGCAGCGTGGACACCAGCACGCCCACCTTCATCGCGGTGGACTGGATCGGCAGCGTCGCCGGATTCGGAGCAGGCTCACGGAAGTACATCGCCGTGATAACGCGCAGGTAGTAGTACACCGACACCAAGCTGTTCGCGATCGCAACCAGGATCAGCCACAGCAGCTTGCTCTCTCCAAGCGCGGCCTGGAACAGATAGAACTTGCCGAAGAAGCCAGCCGTCGGAGGAAAGCCACCGAGCGACAACAGGGCAATCGTCATCAGCAGCGCAGCCATCGGCTCTCGCTTGCCCAGTCCCGCCCAGTCCGACAGACGGACGCGCTCTTCACCGCGCTCGTCACAGCCAACCCACGACACGACGCCCATCGATGCAACGACGGTCAGCGCATAGGAAGCCAGATAGAACAGCAGCGGTCCGCGAGCGGCGTCTCCCACCGTTCCCAGCGCGACCACACCGACCATCAGGTAGCCAGCGTGCGAAATCGACGAGTACGCCAGCATGCGCTTGATGTTGTCTTGCTTGATGGCAGCCAAGTTACCGAGCGACATCGACAGCACAGCCAGCCACGACAGCACGAACGTCCAGCCCGTAAACGGATCGCGCGCCAGCATCGGCAGCGTTCCTTGCAGCAGCCGAATCAGTCCCGCAAAGCCCGCCGCCTTGATGCACGACATCATGAAGCCCGACACAGGAGTCGGCGCTCCATCGTAGGTATCCGGTGCCCACATGTGGAACGGAACCACGCCCAGCTTGAACGCAAAGCCGACGAGCAGCAGCATCCAGCCGATGTAGAACAGCGGCGCCGCACCACGCGACATCGCAATCCGCTTGATATCGATGAGCGAGGTCGTCTCGGTCACACCGTAGATGAGCGCGATGCCATAGACGAGCAGACCCGAGACAAACGCGCCAACCAGGAAGTACTTCATCGCCGCTTCCGACGATCGCGCCGAGCGCCGCCACGAGCCAGTGAGCACGTACGCGCCAAGCGACATCGTCTCGATGCCGAGGAACACGCTCACCAAATCGGCGGCTTGCACCAAGATGATCATCCCGCACAGCGCGAAGACCACCAGTGCGTAGAACTCACCAAATTCCATCTTGTGGGCGCGCATATACGCGGGGGCCGAGACGATCCCAAGCGCCGCAGCAGCCACACAGACTCCGATCACAAACAGACCGAAGCGATCGACCACCAGCATGCCGCGATAGATGGTCACGCTCGTTTCGGGCAGCGTTCCGACTTGCCAGACAATGATCGCGAGCGCACCGAGCAGAAACAGCAGCGTCACCGGCATCAGGTAGTTGCGCGAACCGGGCGGAGGAACCGCAACGGCCTCGCTCGTCTCAGCTGGCAGCTTGAGGTGATGCTCACGACCGACCAGCACCACCCGCGAAAACGCATCCAGGAGCAGCAGGACAATGCCCGCCACCGTCAAAAACAGCAGCGGCAGGCTGGCAACGAGATCACTTGTATCGAAGGTCATGGATTTCCTCCGGGGGCCGTCGGCTCCTCGACCTTGGCCTTGGCGCTATCGCCGAGCATCCGCGCATCCCCTTCCGCCGCGCCCGCGCTGTACTTTTCGCGGAACTGGATCAGGGTCTGCGTCACCGCCGGATCAATGTGCTGAAGGAACGTGTTCGGACAGATACCCAGCCAAAACGCCATCGCGAGCATCGGCAGCATCACCACCGTCTCTCGCGGCGTCATGTCCGTCAGCTTGCGGTTCTGCGGGTTGGTAATCGGACCGAGCATCACGCGCTGGAACAGCCACAGCATGTAGACCGCACCAAGCACTACGCCCGTCGCAGCGAAAGCCGACAGCAGCCGCGCGTTCTCGAAGATGGCTGGCATGCCGTCAAACGCTCGCTCTTTGGCGCTGAACGTACCCAGGATAACCAGGAACTCTCCGACGAAGCCCGACAGACCCGGAAGACCAATCGACGCCATCGTGAAGATAAGCAGCGTCGCAGCAAACACCGGCATCCGCTTCCACAGACCGCCAAACTCCGCCATCTTGCGGGTGTGGCGACGCTCGTAGATGACGCCGACGCACAGGAACAGTCCACCCGTCGAGATACCGTGCGCCAAGCACTGATAGATCGCGCCGTTGACCGACCGACTGTTCAGCATCGCCAAGCCCAGCACCACAAAGCCCATGTGCGCCACCGATGAGTACGCGATGAGCTTCTTCACATCATCCTGCGCATACGCCACGCACGAGCCGTAGACCACGCCAATCACCGCCAGAATCGCCAGCCACGGAGCCACTGTCTCGACTGCGTGCGGAAACACCGGAATCGCGAAGCGAATCAGACCGTACGGACCGAACTTCAGCAGCACGCTCGCCAGGATCACCGAGCCAGCCGTCGGCGCTTCAACGTGCGCGAGCGGCAGCCAGGTATGCAGCGGGAACAGCGGAACCTTGATGCAGAACGCCAGCGCGAACGCCAAGAACAGGTAGATCTGCTCGGTCTTGGTAAGGACCAGCTTCTGTGCCGTCTCCAGCGCGAACGACCACTGGCCGGTCACCTGATGCGCTTTCACCACCACGTACAGGATCGCAATCAGCATCAGCAGCGAGCCCACCATCGTGTAGATGACGAACTTGATCGCCGCCTTGAGTCGCTGATCACCGCCCCAGATGCCGATGATGAAGTACATCGGGATCAGCATCACTTCCCAGAACACGTAGAACACGAACAGGTCGAGCGACAAGAACGCGCCGAGCATGCCGGTTTCCAGGATCAGCGCAGCAATCACGAACTCGCGAACCTTGTCCGAGATCGCCGACCACGTCGATAGAAACACAATCGGCATCAGGAACGTCGTCAGCAGCACCAGCCAGACCGAGATGCCATCAATTCCCAGGCGGAAGCGGATGCCGAGCGACTCGACCCACGCAAAGTCCACCACATGGTTCATCTTGGTCGGCTCGAGGCCGGACAACAGAAACAGCGAAGCACAGAACGTCACCAGCGCCGTTCCAATGCCGACGCCGCGATGAATGTGTTCTTCCTCCCGAGGCAGCGCGAGACAGAGCAGCGCGCCAACCAAGGGCAGGAACGTCACGATGGGTAGGATCATGCCCATGATGTTCTCCTACTCAACCTTGGCGGAAAGCGGAGTGCTTGCGCCGAAGAACCAGTCGTCAGAACGCTTGACCATATTCCACACAGGGTCACGAGCCTCGACGACGATCTTGAACTGACCGGCGTTTCCGTACTCATGTTTAAGCTCGCTGTTGAAGCGAACGTTGGTGTCGTCAAACTTGCCGTCGCCGTCCCAGTCGATGGCGTAGATAAGCTGACCCGGACGCATCCGCGCATCCCCAAGCTTCAGCGTCACCGTGCGTCGCTCGACTTTGACCTCGCCTTGGATGCCCTGATAGGCCAGCCAGTAGGTCGATCCGAACAAGATGCCTGCCGCGCCGACCATCACCGCGATGATGTAGCGCTGCACGTCGCCGTTTTGGAACCGCTGCACCAGCGCACCCAAGGAATCGACGATGTACGGACCGATCTTGGTCAGGCCAAGGTCAATGACCAGGTTGTCAACGACCTTCCACAGGATCACAGCCACTCGGCGCAGCGGACGAACCAGCAGGAAGTCATACAGCTCATCGACGTAGTACTTGTTCCACAGCAGCTTATGAGCGAACCCAAGCTTGTCTTTCAGGTTTTCCGCCGTCTCCGAGATGCCACCGCGATACAGCGCAGCCGCCAGCCCAATGCCGCAGAGCGAGATCGTCAGCGCGCCGCCCATCAGCGCCCACTCCAGCCAGTGCTCGTGCGGCTCGGGAGAAGCCGGAACCATCGCCGGGCTCAGCCAGTGGTTGAAGAACGTCAGCACATGCTCCAGCGACTCGGGCAGACCGTGCGTCATCACCGCCGGAACCCCAATCAGACCCGCCAGCACCGAACCAACCGCCAGCATCACAAGCGGCAGCGTCATCGACATCGGCGACTCGTGCAGGTGATGCTCTTGCTCTTCGGTGCCCCGGAACTTGCCGGTGAACACCACGAAGTACAGTCGCCACATATAGAACGCCGTACACAGTGCCGCCGTCGCCAGCATTCCCCACAGCAGCTTCGGATACAGCGCCACCAAGTGAGCCTGCGCGCCGGTCATCTGCGTGGACATGCGGAACTCCGCCGCAAACGTGCCAGCCAAGATCGCGTCCTTCGAGAAGAAGCCCGCAAACGGCACGATGCCCGCGATCGCCAAGCAGTAGACGAAGAACGTCCAGCGCGTGATCGGCATGTGCTTGCCCAGACCGCCCATCTTGACGATGTCGCCCTCGCCGCCCATTGCGTGCATCACCGAGCCAGCGCCCAGGAACAGACCCGCTTTGAAGAACGCGTGGGTCATCAGGTGAAACACGCCAGCGGTGTACGCGCCCGTGCCGACTCCGACGAACATGAAGCCAAGCTGACTGACCGTCGAGTACGCCAGGACTTTCTTGAAGTCGCGCTGCACGATGCCAATCGTTGCGGCAAACAGAGCTGTCAGTGCGCCCACGCCCGCCACCGTCATCTTTGCGGCTTCCGGGAACGTATCGAAGATCGTGTGGCAGCGCGCCACAACGTACACACCAGCGGTCACCATCGTTGCGGCATGGATGAGCGCCGAAACCGGCGTGGGTCCAGCCATCGCGTCCGGAAGCCACACATACAGCGGAATCTGCGCCGACTTGCCGCAGCAGCCGACAAAGAGCAGGATCGCGATCCAGTAGCCAACCGGCCAGCCCATCCACCATGGCGTCATCAGACGACCCGCGATGCTGCCAAAGTCCGCGTACTTGACCGTGCCCACCACCGTAAACAGCAAGCAGATGCCCAGCAGGAAGCCAAAGTCGCCGATGCGGTTGACGATGAACGCCTTGCGTCCCGCCGTCGCGTTCTTGTCTTCGTGATACCAGAAGCCGATGAGCAGGTAGCTGGCCAGACCGACGCCTTCCCAGCCCACGAACGTCACCGGCAGCGAGTCACCCAGCACCAGGATCAGCATCGCGCCGGTAAACAGGTTCAGGTAGCCGAAGAAGCGCGCAAAGTCGGGCTCATGCTCCATGTAGCCCGTCGCATAGATGTGAATGAGCAGCGCGATCCAGGTGACCACCATCACCATCACGGACGACAGCCGGTCGAGCATCAGCCCGGCCTGTAGCTTGAAGTCACCCGCGACGATCCAGTCTCCCGAAACAAGCTGATCGACCAGCGCACCGCGCGCCGGAAGCTCCGACGCCACCAGCAGCACCGCCTTCGTTGCCACCAGCGCCGCGCCAGCCACTGCCGAGCACGCCACCACGCTAACGAACGTGTTGCCGAAGCGCCGCCCAAAGAGCAGGTTCAGCGCCGCTCCAAGAAGCGGCAGCAGGATGATGAGATAGAGAGGAAAGTTCTCGGTCATAGTCTGTTTTCCTGGGGACTAGTACCGGAGCAGGTTTAGCTCGTCGATGTTGGTGTTATGGCGGTTGCGGAACACGCCGACCACAATCGCCAGCCCGATCGCTGCTTCCGCCGCTGCGACCGCAATGACCAGCAGCGCCAGCGCCTGACCGCGCATGTCTTGATGCGACCGCGCAAACGCCAGAAGCGTCAGGTTGCCGCCGTTGAGGATCAGCTCAATCGACATGAGCGTGGTCAGCGCGTTGCGCCGCATGAACACGCCGAAGGTTCCAATGCCAAACAGCACCACTGCCAAGATCAGGTAGTGATGCAGGCCGACAGATAGAAGGTTCTGCACAAGCAGCTGCATGGCTTAGTGGCCTCCGTGTGCGCCGTGAGCATCGCCACCGGCATGGTCGTCGCCACCTTCCGCTGATCCACTCGCAGCGTTTGGCACTTCGTAGCTGGTCGTCGGACGCGAAACCACGGTCCGGGCAACCACCACTGCGCCAATCACCGCGATGATGAGCAGGATCGAGATGGCCTCGAAGGGAAACAGGAACTCGGTGAAGAAGTACTCGCCAATCTTGGCAACCGTTCCAAACTCCGGCGCGGGCTTGCTCATCCGCGACACCGGACCGACCGGCGAAGCAATCACTTCACCCAGACGAACCGCCAAGTACACCAGCGCGCCCGCCCCAATCGCCTTGTCGAGCAGACCCCGGTCTGAGACGCGCTCTACTTCGTCACGGTTTAGCACCATGATGACGAACACGAACAGAACCATGATGGCTCCGGCGTAGACCAGCACCTGAATCGCAGCCAGAAAGTGCGCCGACAGCGTCGCATACAGACCCGCCAGACCGAAGAAGGTGGCGACAAGCGACATCACGGCGGAAATCAGGCTGCGCTGCGAGATGGTCGAGATGGCTCCCACCACCACCAGCGCCGACAGGATCCAAAAGGCCCAGGCCGGTGTCCAGCCAGCGGGCGTCAGCGAGGAAGCTGGAACCGCCTGAACTTGGGCCGCCTGCATAAGCAGCGAGCCCAGGTCTAGCGAAGCAAAGTCAGAAGTCGCGACTGCAATCATGGATGCGCTCCGTGATAGCCAGCGGGAGGAAGCCCTCGGCTCTGCGCCAAGCGGGCCTCGAAGTCAGGACGGAACTTGGTGATAAAGCCCATCATCGGCCACGCGGCGGCTTCACCGAGCGGACAGATGGTGTTGCCTGCGATGCCGTAGGCAATCGAGCTGAGCAGATCCACGTCTCCTGGCTGACCGTAGCCATCCGCCAGTCGAGTGCAGATCTTCGCCATCCAGCCCGTGCCTTCGCGACAGGGCGTACACTGACCGCACGACTCGTGGGCGTAGAAGCGCATGATGCGCGCGCACACCGCAACGATATCGGTGTCTTCGTCCATCACCACGATGCCGCCCGAGCCAGCCATTGCACGCAGCGGCTTGCCCGGTGCCAGCTCGAAGTTGTGACCGGGCTTGTACTGCACCGGCTTGATGCGCGGATCGTTCATCAGCGCGTCGAACTCAATCGGAACGTCTAGCTCGCTCGGATCGAGCGGCGGCATCGACGAACCACCCGGAATGACTGCCTTTACCCGCTTGCCCGAGTGCGTACCGCCGCAGACCTCATCGATGACTTGACGGAACGTGATGCCAATCGGCAACTCGAAGACGCCCGGCTTTTTGAGATGGCCGCTCATGCACAGGATGCGCGTGCCGCCGGACTTGCCGACGCCGACATCTGCGAACTTTTGACCGCCGTGCTCGACGATGAACGGGATGTTCATCAGCGTCTCGACGTTGTTGACGATGGTCGGCTTGCCAAACAGGCCCTTTACCGCCGGGAATGGCGGCTTCAGTCGCGGCCAGCCACGCTTGCCTTCCAGCGAGTTCAGCAGCGCCGTCTCTTCTCCGCAGATGTACGCGCCCGCGCCTCGGTGAACCGTCAGATCCACTTTGTACGGACCGAGCGCCGTCTGCTGCTCTCTGCCCAAAAAGCCCTTGGCGTACGCTTCATCGACCGCTTTTTGCAGCACCGCCGCTTCGCGGATCATCTCGCCGCGAATGTAGATGTAGGCGTGCTTGCAGCCGAGTGCATACGACGCAATGATCATGCCCTCGACGAGCAGGTGCGGATCCCAGAACAGAAGCTCGCGATCCTTGCAGGTGCCTGGCTCTGACTCGTCCGCGTTACAGACAAGGTAGACGGTGTCCGCACCCTTGGGAATGAAGCCCCACTTCATGCCCGTCGGGAAGCCTGCACCGCCACGACCACGCAGGTTGCTCTTTTTGACTTCATCAACAAGAGCCTGCGGCTGCATCGCGAACGCCGTCGGAAGCCGCTTGTAGGCTCCGTTCGCCATCGCGACATCGATGCGGTTCGAGTTTTGAACCCCAAACAGACGGGTAACGATCTTGAAGTTGCGATCTGCCGGCATGGTTTAGTGCTTTTTGTCGCTGTGGGGGTGATGACCATGCTGCGCAGGCAGCTTGCGACACTCGTCCAACGTCGCATCCACCTTGTCGGCGGTCACACGAAGGAAGTAGCGATCACCGCAGATCATCGCAGGGCCGTCGGCACAGGCCGCCAGGCACTCTTCTTCGATCAAGGTGAACTCGCCATCCGCGCTGGTCTGTCCTGCTTTGATGCCAAGCCGCTGCTCAAGCTTGCGCAGCGTCTCATATGCTCCGGTGAGCATGCACGAGACGTTGGTGCACATCATCAGCACCTTCTTCCCGACCGGCTCACGGTGGAACATCGTGTAAAAGGTCGCGACGCCGAAGACGTGCGAGCTGGGCACCGCGAGCCGCGCAGCCACCAGTTCGAGGACGTCCTCGGACAGATAGCCGAACTCGTCTTGCGCCAAATGCAAGACTGGCAGGCAAGCAGCCTGGGTGTTGGGGTAGCGACGACAGATGTCGCTGATTTTGGCGTCGGCCTGAGGGGAGAATTGCAGCGCCATATCACCTTCCGGGGATTGCCTAAAGCAGTTATCTCGGCAAGCGCGGCAACGGTACTGGAGTTTTGTCCGAGTGTCAATCCACGTAAAAGACCGCGTTTCACTGCGCCTTTCCGACGGAAACGGGCCCAGCAGCAGCCCATCAAAGGTCCAAGCCGTGAACTTGCGGTTGCCTGCTTCGGTCCCGATTGGCAAGGTAAAGTCATGCTGCCAGTGCGACCGCCAGCCGTGGCTGGGATGTTCTATCCGCACCGACCAGAGCTGCTCGCCGATGCGGTGACGCACCTGCTGGCCGAAGTTCGACCGCTTCCGCCGAGCCTGCCCCAGAGCTGGCCCAAAGCGCTGATCGTGCCGCACGCGGGCTATGTCTACTCTGGACCGATCGCGGCGTCGGCCTACTCGCTGCTGCTCGGTGCGCATCACATTGAGCGGATCGTGCTCATCGGTCCCGCGCATCGCGTGGCGGTCCACGGGCTGGTGTCGCCGGGAGCTTCGGCGCTGCGTACCCCACTCGGTGACAGCGAGGTCGATCTGGCCGCGCTCGCGACCGTGCCGCAGGTCGTCCCACATGTCCGCGCGCACGCACATGAGCACTCACTGGAAGTCCAGCTGCCGTTTTTGCAAAAGCTCGTGCCGCACGCCAAGGTGGTTCCGCTGCTGGCCGGTCTGGCAGCGGCCCCGGAAGTCGGTGCGATCTTGGACTCGCTGTGGGGCGGACGCGAGACGCTGGTTGTGGTCAGCTCGGACCTGTCGCACTACCTGCCGTATCCCGAAGGACAGCAGCAAGACCTGCTCACCACGAAGGCGCTGCTGCATCCATCGAGCGAAGACGATCTGCTATCCCCCGAGCAAGCCTGCGGCTGTGTCGGCATCAATGGCCTTTTGTGGGTGGCGCGGCGACGCAAGCTGCGGCTACACCTTTTGGATCTGCGTAGCTCCGGCGATACGGCGGGTGACAAAGCACACGTCGTCGGCTACGGCGCCTTCGCCCTGTTTGAGGATGATCATGCTGCGTGACGAAGAAGGACAGCGCCTATGTACCTACGCGCGACAGTGCATCGCAGCAGCGCTCGGTGGACCGTCTGCACAGCCGCCGTCACTGGCTACACTTTCGATTGATGGCGCATGCTTTGTGACGCTCTACAGCGGGGACGTGCTGCACGGCTGTATTGGCAGCCTCGAAGCGCACCAGCCGCTGCTGCAAGATGTGGCCGAAAACGCCGTCTCCGCTGCGCTGCGGGATCCGCGTGCCACCCCGCTTCGGCTGGGCGACGAACAAGCGCTGCGCATCGAGGTATCGCTGCTGTCACCGCTACAGCGTCTACAAGTGAAAAGTCGCGCAGAAACCATCGCCGCGCTGCGACCCGGCACGGACGGTGTGCTCTTGCGCTATCACGGGCGACGCGGAACCTTCTTGCCGCAGGTCTGGGACGAGCTACCCGATCGCCACGAGTTCTATCGTCACTTGCTGCGCAAAGCGGGCCTGCCGTCTGATCTCGACAGCCCGGAAGTCGAAGTCTATCGCTACACCGTCGAAAAATGGCAACAGGAGCCGACGCGATGACCAAAGCCCCCGCTGCGAACCAAGCGCCTGCCGAGTCGCGTCATCAGGCTCGCTACTTTCACGGACTGCCCGACGGACGGATTCAGTGCGATCTGTGTCCGCGCGACTGCAAGCTGGCCGATGGACAGCGCGGCCTGTGCTTTGTCAGGCAAAACCAAGGCGGACAGATGATCCTGACCACCTATGGTCGCTCGTCGGGATTTTGTCTGGACCCGATCGAAAAGAAGCCGCTGGCGCACTTTTATCCGGGCTCCAGCGTGCTGTCGTTTGGGACGGCGGGCTGCAACCTGTCGTGCAAGTTCTGCCAAAACTGGGACATCTCGAAGTCCAAGCAGATGGATCGCTTGTCCGATCAGGCCAGCCCCGAGCAGATCGCTCGCGCAGCCGTCAAGCAGCAGGCCCACAGCGTCGCTTTTACCTACAACGATCCAGTCATCTTCGCCGAGTACGCGATGGACACCGCCGATGCGTGTCGTCAGGCTGGCATCAAGACCGTGGCTGTCACCGCTGGCTACATCCACGCCGCGCCGCGCGCCGACTTCTACGCCAAGATGGACGCGGCCAACGTCGATCTAAAAGGCTTTACCGAGCAGTTTTACCAAAAGCTCACGGGATCACACCTTCAGCCGGTGCTGGACACGCTCAAGTACCTGGTTCATCAGACCGCAGTCTGGACAGAGGTCACGACGCTGCTGATTCCTGGATTCAATGACTCCGAGGCAGAGCTGACCGCGCTGTCCGAGTGGATAGTGCGCGAGCTACGTCCCGACGTGCCGCTACACTTTTCAGCGTTTCATCCCGACTACAAGATGATGAATGTGCCGCCGACCCGGCCCGAGACGCTTCAGAAAGCGCGCGCCATTGCACGTCGCTGTGGGCTCTTGCATGTCTACACCGGCAACGTCCACGACATCGACGGCGACACCACGTACTGTTCCGGCTGTGGCGATCCGCTCATTGTCCGAGACTACTACCAAATCCTGGCGTACAAGCTCGACGACAAAGGCCGATGTCCGCGCTGTCAGCAGCAGCTCGCTGGGCACTTTGCCAGTCAAGCCGGAACCTTTGGACGACGCAGGCTGCCCGTTCGCATCACCTAGCCCGAAGCTAACGATTCGGCAGCGACACAAGGACGCTACGGCGAGCGCGTCTGGGCCACGATGTCGGGCGATGCACCCTCGTGTGAGATGGCAAACAGCGGCTGCGCCATCGCCTCGGCAGAGCCAATCACCACCCGCGCCACAAAGCGCAGCGATTCATCGGAAAACTGCGTCTCGACCGTCGGGAGCGTGATCCGAAAATAGACCTCGCCACGCTCGGGATTGAGAATCCACGCACCCATATACGATCGCACGTTCAACGTCGCCAGTGCCGTCGTCACCGCCGCAAAGCGCTCGGTCTTCACCACAAAGGGCAGCGTAATCGCCACCGTCAGCATGTCGCGCTCTGGCCGAGGAATAAACAGCAGCGGCACGTCGCTTTCCAGCAGCCGACAGCGCACCGCGATCTGACCCGCTTCCTCGCTGGCGCGAAACGGTAGCCGCAGTCGCTCGGCCCAGGCTTTGACGGTTTGATAGCTCAGCGCGTAGCTGCTCATTCGGCGCTCAATCTGTTCTTCCGGCGCAGTCATTTTATCGCAGTTTGCGCAGCCCGGGGAAACCGTTCCAGAAGCGTGATCCGCGCCGTCGTTGACAGTGCCCCACGCGCCGTCCCAAGATGAGCTGTAATGCGGCAGAAGCTTTACCGATTCTTGGCTGCCCTCCAGCACTGGCTGGGAACCCAAGCCACGCTGACCCCCGGACGGGTGCTCATCGGCTTGGGGCTGTTTGTCCTGTCGCTGGTGGTGCCGCTGCCTGCGCTGGTGCTCGACGGACTGCTGCTGCTTTTGTGGCTAGGGACGGGGCTGTTTCTGGCCGTGGCCGTCCAAGCGGGAGAGCCGACGCGGCTGCCACAGCTTCCGACCGTGCTGCTGCTGTCTCTGCTCTTGCGGCTGGGTCTGTCGCTGTCGCTGGCTCGGCTGGGTCTGTCGAGCGGTCAGCTCGGGCTGCTGCCGCAGGCGCTGTTTTCCCTGCTCGGAAGCGCTGAGCAAGCGATGGCGGTCTTGGTGCTGGGCGCGCTCTTGGTGACCGAGTACGTGCTGATTGCGCGCGGTGGTGAGCGCGTCGCTGAAGTGGCTGCCCGCTTTGTCCTCGATGCCTTGCCCGGTAGACAAGCGGCCATCGATGCGGATCTTCGTGCCGGGGTTATCGGTGCGGTCGAAGCCCAGAAAGCCCGTCAGTCGCTCAATCGAGAGGCCGAGCTGTTTGGTTCGCTCGACGGTGTGATGCGCCTGATTCGCGGCGATGTGCTGCTCGCGGTGCTGCTGTGGCTGGGACTGTTTTTCGTCGCGCTCCTCCAGCTTTCGACGAGAAGTGGTCTGCCCATCGGAGAAGCCGCTGCCCAAGCCGGAGCCCTGACGCTGACGGTCGGACTGTGTACCCAGACGCCGGTGCTGCTGGTGACGATGGCGGCGGTGGTGGTGCTCTTGCGCGCAAACGCCGCACACCGACCCACATCCGAGCACGACGCACCGCTTCAGCTTGCGATCGCCAGCGATGTCAGCCTGTCACAGACGCAGGCCCAGGCGATCGTAGACGACATTTTGGCAGAGGTGGGACTTGGCGCGCTGCGCTGCTCGCTTCAGACCGACCCGCAGCTTCGCCGACAGCTTCGCATCAGCCTGCACGGCGCGATCTTGACCCAGCACACGCTGGCTGACGGGGAACAGGCCCAGACCACGCTGACCTATCGGCTCTACGATCTGGTGCCAGAGCTGCTGACGCTCGATGGCTTACGGCTCACGCTCGGGCAGCTTGGCGAGCAGCGACCGGCGCTGCTGTCCGAGGTGGTTCCCAAGCGACTTCCGCTTGGACGACTGCTTCAGCTCTCGCGCCGACTGCTGGCCGAGCGGGTGTGGCCGCTGCCGCTCGCGGCGGTGCTGGAAGTGCTGGCCCAGCTTCCCGAGCTGGATGCCGATCCCGACGTGCTGCTCGATCAGGTTCGCGCCGGACTGGGACGACATCTGCTGTCAGGACACCTTGCGCGCAGTCGAGCAAAAGAGCCGGACAATGCGCTCGCGGCCTTGGTGCTGTCGAGCGATGTCGAGGAAGTCCTGCGCGATGCCCGTCGCACAAGTGGCGGTCTGCGTCTTCAGCTAGAGCCGGAGCTGCGCCAAGAGATCATCGACTCGGTGCTGATCGCCAAAGCGCGCTCGCCCGAAGCGGTGCTGCTGTGTCAGCGCGATGTCCGTCGCAGCCTAGAGATCCTGCTCGGCGCGCATCCCGAAGCGCTGCCGGTGCTGGCCTTTTCCGAGCTGCCGCCCCAATTGGCCCTTCGCATCGTGTCGCGCATTGGCCCCGGATCGCTGTAGCTGCCGTCGCTAGCACACCGACAAGAGCGCCTCTTCAAGCAGCGCCAGCGACTCTGTCACCTGGGCTGCGCTCAGCACGAGCGGCGGATTGATCCGCACCCTCGGTGTATAGGTCATCGTCAGGAGCCCGCGCGAAAGACAGGCGCGGAACAGCGCCACGCAGCGTTCTTTGGGCCACAGCGACGGACCGTCCATCAGGTCAAAGCCGACAAGGAGTCCTCGTCCCCGCACCCGCTGAATGCACGAAAAGCGCTCGGCCAGCTTGTGCAGACCGGCCAGCAGCTGCGCACCCACCGTCGCGGCATGCGATGACAAGTCCTGCTCGATGATGATCCGGGTCGTGGCGCTCGCGGCAGCACAGCCGAGCGGACTGCCACCAAACGACGACGACGAGTGCGAGGGATCCGACCACGGACGCATCGCCGCCAGCTCAGGCCGGGTCACAAGTCCGCTCAGGGGAAAGCCCGCCGCCACGCCTTTGCCAAAGATCACAATGTCGGGCGTAAGTCCTGACGCTGGGCTGGCCCACAGTGCGCCCGTGCGCCCAAAGCCCGTAATCATCTCGTCGGCAATAAGCAGCGCGCCGTGCTCCTCAGCCACTTGTGTCAGCGCAGGCAAAAAGTCGGGATGTGGGACCACGTTGCCCGCTGTGCCTTGGATCGGCTCAACCAGGATCGCAGCCACTCGTCCCGCCGTCGCCAGCCGGAGCTGATCGCGCAAAAAATCGACGCAGGCAAGCTGACACGTCGCTGGCTTCTGACGCAGCGCGCAGCGCGAGCAGTCGGCATACGGCGCAAGGTGTTGTCCGGGCAATAGCGGAAGCTGGCCGTGCTTGAACTCACTGCCGCACAGTCCCAGGACCCCGTGGGTCTTGCCGTGGAAGCCGCCCCAAAATGCGACGACCTCGCTGTGTCCCGTCGCCGCCCGAGCCAGTCGCAGCGCGCTTTCCACCGCCTCAGCCCCCGACGAATAGAGCTGCACCGCGCCCAGGCTGGGATGCGGCGCGTGCTCGACGATCCGACGCAGCAGCTCCAGCCGCGCGGGGGACGAAAAGCTCGTCGCAGAAAGCTGTCCGGCCTGCTGATACAGCGCCTGCGCGAGCGCCGGATGACCATGACCGATGCTCGCGACGCCGATGCCTGCGACCCAGTCAATGAAGCGATTGCCGTCTACGTCGATCAGCAGCGCGCCGTCTCCGCCCGCCATCGCCAAGCCAGCCAGCGTCGAGATTTGCTGAATGCCAGGCGCGAGATACTGGGACTCCTCGCTACACAAGGCACGGGACTTGGGACCAGGGATTTCCGTACAGATCTTTGCAGTCGTAGCAGTCATGGCAGACGTAGCGGTCATGGCAGAGCGTAAGGTTTGGCAGCGTCGCGACCCGTGCAGCCGACGAAGCGACTGCTGGCTGGACGCCTGCTTCCGGTTTGACGTCGCGAAGATAACGTCCCGATCGCGCAGTCGCCTAGCGGATTTCCTTCTGCTCCTAGCTCCCGTAACATGGCCACGCGCTCGCTTGAGCAGATGCCAATGTCCGACATCCCGTCACAACCTGTCGCTGGTCGCTTTGTCCTTCTGTCGCTGGCAGGCGAAGGCGGCATGGGCACGGTCTGGAAAGCCCGCGATCTGCTGACCTCACAGCTGGTGGCGCTTAAGCTTCTGAACTTGGATGTGACGCAGCCTGATGAGGTCGCGCGCTTCGATCGCGAAGTCGGCATGCTGGCCGAGCTGCGACATCCCGGCATCGTTCGCTACGTCGCACACGGACAGCTTCAGTCGCAGGCCTATCTGGTGATGGAGTGGCTGGAAGGCCAAGACCTGGCGACGCGACTGTCTCAAAAACCGCTCACGTTTGCAGAGTCGGGCGTGCTGCTACGGCGGATTGCGCAGGTGCTCGCAGTCGCGCATCACCACGGAATCATCCATCGCGACATCAAGCCCTCGAACCTGTTTCTGCGCTTCGGACGGCTGGAAGAAGCGACGGTGCTCGACTTTGGCGTGGCGCGACGTGGCCTGGCCCTTCAGCGAGTGACCCGAACCGGCGTGGTGATCGGGACACCGGAATACATGGCACCAGAGCAAGCGCGCGGGCTGAGCAGCATCACGCCTGCCGCCGACCTGTTCGCGCTCGGCTGCGTGGCGTTTGAGTGTCTGACCGGACGACCGCCGTTTTCGGCCCATCACATCACCGGCCTGCTTACCAAGATCCTGTTTGAGCCAGCGCCCAAGCTGCGTCAGGTTCGTCCCGCATATCCCGCCGCGCTGGAGGAGCTGATCGCGCAGCTGCTGGAAAAAGACCCGCTGAAGCGTCCGCAGAGCGCCTCGGTGGTGTATGACCGGCTCGGTCAGATCGACTTTTCTGCCATCAGCAGCCCCGAGACTTCCAGCGAGCTTCCCGCGCTGGCGCTGTCCGAACATGAGCAGCACCTGGCGACGATCGTGCTGGCGGCACCGCCTCACGGCGAGCTGCAAGGCATGTCCACCGTCGATCACCTCGATCTCCGGCGCGTTCGCGAGCAGCACGGTCCCGTACTCGATCAGCTCACGACGCTGGGCGTGCTGTGTGAAGTGCTGGCCGATGGATCGCTGTGGGCGACGGTGGTTGACTCTAGCTCGGCGACCGATCAGGTGCTGCGTGCGGCCAAAGCAGCGTCGCTTCTGCGCAGTGAATTTCCGCGCTGGCTGGTGGTAATGGCGACGGGACTGTGCGTCCTGCATGACCGCCAAGCGACCGGACCGGCGCTCGATCTGGCCCAGCAGCTTCTCAGCGAGTCCCTGAACGATCAGCTTCACGGCGAGATCTTGATCGATCGGCTGTCGGCAGAGCTGCTGCGCGACGACTATCATCTTCAGCGGCTCACTTCGGGCAGTCAGCTTCTGGGTCCGGTGCAAGCGAGCCCCGCGTCCCATCATCACAAGCTGCCGCTGCTCGGACGCGAGCGAGAGCTGTCGCTCATCTTTACCGCGCTGCGTTGTGCCCGCGATGATGAGGTGTCTCGCTCGGTGCTGGTCCTGGGCTCACCCGGAAGCGGCAAGACTCGGCTGTGTGAAGAAGTGCTGGCGCGAATCCGCGAAGCCCACGAGCACTGCACGGTCTTGCGCACCAGCATCGATCTGACCCAAGCAGCCCTGCCGTTTGCGACGCTGACGGGCTGGCTACGCAGTATCGACGGTCAGCTCAGCGACGAAGAAAACCCGCGTCCGCTGTGGCAGCACTGGCTGGCAGCGCATCATTGCGGCGAAGAGGCCGAGCGTTATCGTCAGACGCTAAGCAGCCTGCTGCGGATGACCCCGTCACGGCTGCCGTTTGGTCAGCGCGCAGAGACGCTGCCCGGCTCAAACGCGATTGGAGAAGCCGTACGCGCACTGCTCACAGCGGCCAGTCGTCATCAGCCGCTGCTGCTCATCATCGACAACATGCAGTGGATCGATGCGGCCTCGCTCGCGGTCATCGAAGCGGCGCTTGTGCGGCTGGTCGATCTGCCGATCCTGCTGCTCGGTCTGGCCCGGCCCGAGATCGATGAGCTGCTGCCGCGCTTGTTTGAAGGACTGCCGACCGATCGCGTGCGGCTGGGACGGCTGTCGCAACGGTCCGCTGACAAGCTGCTCGAGATGTTCCAAGTCGAGCCCGCGAGCCTGCGTGAAGAGCTGGCCCATGACTCGCTGTGCCGCCCGCTGTATTTGCTGCGCCTGGCCGAAGCGCGCAGTGATCCCGCGTCTGCCGCCGCCGATGCCGTCGTGGCCATGATGCAGACCCACGCCCTGCGTCTGACCCCGATGACCCGGCTCATCCTGCGCGCGGCCAGCTTGCTCGACAGCCCGTTTGGAGAAAGCGCACTGTTTCAGCTTCTTCCCGGTCAGTTTTCTTTGTCGCAGCTGGATCGCGCGCTCGACGAAGCGATCGATCAAGAGTGGCTGGACCGGACCCGTCCGACCGAGGTTGGCGGCGAAGCCAGCCTGCGCTTTCGTAGCCCACTGCAAGCACGCGCCATCTTGGCCACCGTCACGGAGCGCGATCGCGAAGGCTCTGCCAAGCTCAAGAAGCGACAAGCGCAAGCCGCTGCCGCTGCCTCTGCCTCTGCCTCTACCTCCGATGGATAGGAGGCGCGCTGCTACACTACCCGCTGGTCCGTTCGGCCTTGTCGTAAGGAACTCGTCACATGACGCACGGCAACCATCCTGAGCAGCTCATTGGCAGCATCCTGGCGCACCGCTTTGCGATCGAGAGCATGGCGGGCGAAGGCGGGATGGGCGTCGTCTTCAAAGCGCGCGACATCACCGACAATCGGGCCGTCGCGCTCAAGCTGCTCCATCGACAGTCAGCGACGGCGACGCTAAGCGAGCCAAGCCGCTTCTTTCGCGAAGCCCAGCTTCTGTCCGAGCTGCGTCATCCCGGCATCGTTTCCTACGTCGCACACGGACAGACCAGCGAAGGTCAGCTCTATCTCGCCATGGAGTGGCTGAGCGGACACGATCTGGGCAAGCGGCTGTCCCAAGGAACGCTGTCGCTCACCGAGACCCTGACGCTCTGTCGCACCATCGCGGACGCTCTGGCTGCCGCGCACCGCGTCGGGATCGTTCACCGTGACCTCAAGCCGAGCAACCTGTTTCTACGCGACGGACAGATCGATCAAGTCACGCTGTTTGACTTTGGCATTGCCCAGCGCCATCGCAGCGAGCCGTCCGTCTCTCGCACCGGGGTCGTCGTCGGCACACCGGAATACATGGCCCCAGAGCAAGCACGCGGCGAGCGCAGCGCCGTACCTGCGACGGACATCTTCGCCTTGGCCTGCATCGTCTACGCATGTCTGACCGGCAGGCCTCCCTTCGTCGGAGAGCACGTTGCTGCCCTGCTGACCAAGATCCTGTTCGAGGAACCGCCGAGGCTGCGCACGCTCTATCCAGCCGCGCCCGAAGCACTCGACGCGCTGCTTGTGGACATGCTCGCCAAAGATGCCGCTGCGCGACCGACGGATGCCTCGGCGCTGCTACCGATCGTCGATGAGCTGCTGCGGCAAGTGGCGCAGGCCCCGGGCCGCGACGGCACAAAGCTGGTTCCCCGGCGCGTGCTGACTGCCTCGGAACAGCGACTCTATAGCGTGATCTTGGCGTCCGCGTCGCTGACAGATGCCGATTCGACCGCGCAAGCCGCCGACAGCACCGAGCAGTCCCTGCTACCGAGCCAAGAAGAGATCGCCGCGCTTCGCTGTGAGCTGGTCAGTCGTCACATCAGCCTGGAGCTGCTGGCCAATGGTTCCCTGGTTGCCGCAGTGGCTCCCACCGGAAGCGCCACCGATCAGGTTCGCGAAGCCGCCCGACTGGCCTTGCTGCTGTGGTCGCGCTGGCCCGCGCTTGAGCTCGTGCTCGCCACGGGCCGAGGCCAAGCTGCGCCGTCTCACGGTCCGCCGCTCGGCGAAGCCTTGGATCGCGCCGCCCACGATCTGCGACGAAAGCAGCAAGCGAGCGGCCACAAAGAGCCCGGCATCTTGCTCGACACCGTCAGCGCGGGCCTGCTCGATCGAAGCTTTGATGTTCGTCCCGGCTCGCTCGGACCGCTGCTGTGGGGACGCGACGATGAAGCCGATGAATCGAGGCTGCTCCTTGGCAAGCCGTGGCCCTGCATCGGTCGAGAGCAAGAGCTGGGCGTGCTCGACGCGCTCCTGTCCGGCTGCATCGAGGAGTCGCAAGCCCAAGCGGTGCTGCTGTCGGCACCGTCCGGCTACGGCAAGTCGCGACTGCGCCAAGAGTTCCTACGCCGTGTCCAGCATCGCGACGTAGCGATCTTGTCGGGGCAAGGGGACTCGCTGCTTCAAGCGGTGCCGCTGGGCGCGCTGACCCAAGTGCTGCGCAAGTGGGCTGGGCTGGTGAACACCATGGCAGCCAATGACCAGCGCCAGCAGCTCACGACGAGACTTACTGCGCTCGGTGCGTCGTCCCAAGCATGGCTCGATCCGCTGCTTCACGCGTGCCCGCTGGAACTAACGCCCGCGCCAGCGCCCGCCGACCTACAGCGAGCGTTTGTGGCCTGGCTCGATCTGCTGTCTTTGCAGCGTCCGCTGCTGCTCCTGTTGGATGATCTTCAGTGGGTGGATGAGCCGTCGCTGCGCGTGATTGACTCCGCGCTGCGTCACCTGGCCGAGCGCCCGCTGCTGGTCTGCGGACTCGGTCGCCCCGAGGTCGAAAAGCTCTATCCCAAGCTGTGGTCGGGCAAAGCCCAGGACATTCGGCTCGGTGCCTTGGGAAGGCGCGCCTGCGAGCGACTGGTCCATCACGCCTTGGGCAGCGAGGTTCCGCCCACCACCGTCGCACGCATTGTCTCGCAGTCGCAGGGCAACGCGCTGTTTCTGGAAGAGCTGATCCGCGCCGTCGCCGAAGGAAAAGGCGACACCTTGCCCGATACGGTCCTTACCCTGACCCAAGCGCGACTGCTTCAGCTAGAGCCCGGTGCGCGACGTGTCCTGCGGGTGGCCAGCATCTTCGGACAGACCTTCTGGCGCGGCGGCATCCTGGCCTTGCTCGCGCAGGTGCCCGACCTCAGCGAAAGCGCCGTCGATCGCTGGCTGCGCCTGCTGCACGACAGTGAGGTCATCGAAGCCCACGCCCACAGTCGCTTCCCCGACGACGCCGAGTATAGCTTTCGCTCGGCAGCCATGCGCGACGCGGCCTACAGCTTGCTTACCGACGAAGATCGTCAGCTTGGACACGGCCTGGCCGGGCTGTTTCTGGAACAAGCGGGCGAACAAGACACGGCGGTGCTCAGCGCGCACACCTTGCAGCTTGTCGCCTACCTGGAACACAAGCGCAGCTCGCTGTCGGTGTCACGGCTGATGATGCTGACCGGCATCCCGCTGCGACGCCTACACAGCATTGCCACCGACGATCCACGGCTGCTGCGACGCCTGCGCGCGGGACTAAAGACCCTGCTGCGCGAAGACGAGCTACAAGACATCCATCACCTGTTTGCAGAGCCCGAGCTGCGGCCACCAGCGTCTCCGTGAGTCCCGAGCCCGAGCCCGTACCCGCTGCGCCCCTCGCTGTGACTACGACGCCGTCACTTGACCAGAGCTGGGCAGCGCAGGATCGCTGCCGGGCCGCCGTCGTGCTCTCTCGACCAGCGATGGAACAATCAGCAGCAGCGCCACCACGCACTGACCCAGCACCACCTGCCACGTTGGATGCAGGCCCAGCATTGGCACGCCCGACCACTCGTGACCAAACAGGCGAATCGCCGTCATGCCCAGGTAGCCGCCCTCTTGCAGCGCGTGCAGGCCGTTGCCGGTCATCATGATCGCCAGCAGCGACAACAGCGCACTGCTCACCAGCATCACCGGACGCGGGTTGAGCTTGCGGCCAATCCGTCCCACGATGAGCACCACCGCAACCATCACAATCACACCCAGGACCGCGCCCCAGATCACGTCGCTGCGGCCTTTGTCCCCGGCGCTGACCAGCAGCGTTCGATAAAACAGCACGACCTCGACCGCTTCGCGATAGACCGCAAAAAAGGACAGCCCGATGAGCGCCAGCTTCTGACCCAGCTCGGCTTGCTCGCCTGCGCCTTCGACCCGCCGACGCAGAAAGCCCAGCCAGTGCTTCGCTTCTTTCGCCCCGATGATCCAGTGCGTCATCGTGATCAGGATCGCCGCCGCCACAAGCGTCATGATCCCTTCCGCCAGTTCTCGCTGCGCCCCCGACACCAGCGCCCCCACCGCCACGAACGTCAGCAGGCCCGCCGGAATCGCCAAAAGCCAGCCCAAGTGAACCAGCCGCGTCAGGTGTGCTTGGCCGCTCTTGCGCAAAAACGCGAGCAGCGCCGCAATCAGCAGCGCCACTTCCAGCCCTTCACGCAGCGCAATCGTCAGCGACGCCAAAAACGCTGCCACCTGTCCGCCTGCGCCCTGTTCCGCTTCCGCCAGCAGGCCCGTCGCTTCCGTCAGCTTGCGCAGCACCTCGGCCTTTGCGACGCCGCTGTGTGGATCCACCGCCTGTCGCAGGCCGGTAAACGTGCTCTCGATCTTGCGCAGAAGCTCCGGCTGCTCGACCCGCAAAGACACCTCGTTCGGCTCGACGCCATCGAGATATGCCGCAATCGCCAGCCGCTGCGCTGCATCCGATTCGCCTCGCTCAACCGCACCACGTAGCTCGCCAAGCAGTGCCCGCGCCCGATCGAAGTTCAGCTTGCCTTCCACACTCGACACAAACGGAGCCTGCGTACGCACCACCTTCAGCGCCTCTTTACAGCGCGACGCATCCAGCCCGCCCGCCTGAAGCGTTTGGCACAGCTCGTGATCGGACTGTTCCGCCAGATCCGCCAAGCGGAGAGCCGCCACCGCCGGATGCTGCGACAGCGCCGATGGCTTGCCCTGCCCCGGCGTGCCGTGACGCAGACCGACCACGTAGAACGCCAGGTTCCAGCGCTGCTGCGCCGACAGATGATCAAAGCTCGCCATCGCCGTGCCCGACAGCCCGAACGTCAGCGCGTGAAACGCAAGCTGCGGAGCCACACTCGGCATCTTTTCTTCATCGAAGAACGACACCGGCGGCGGCGTCATCGTCTTGGCCGCAGCCGCTTCCGCATGGCCCGTCGCACCGTGACAGGACGCGCACAGCTTCTGATACTGCTCTGCCGCTTGGACCGCTGACACCTTCGACGCGGGCACCATCTTAAGCTGATACGCCTCTTTGAGGATCTGACGCACCGCTCGGCAGCGCTCACTCACCAGCGCGCCCGACTCTTTGGCTTCCACCGCGACGCGCACCGCTTGAAGGGCTGCTGCAAGCCGCGCCTGGCTGCTTTCCGCGCCGCCCAGCTTCGGCAGCAGCTTGCTCGCTTCTTCGATCAGGTTGCGCTGCTCGGCATACTCGCTCTCGTCGAGAACCTTGCCGTCTTTGACCGCCCCAGGATAGTCCGCCGCGATGTATTCCACGAGCGAAGCCACCTGCTGCGTCTGGCGCATCGCTTCCTCTTCGCTCCCGAGCGCGGCCCCCGGAAGCAACCAAGCGATCAGCAACCACAATCGAATATTGAAAATCGTTTTCAACATTGAGTTCAATCATCATCCTCGCGACCTGGCGCTGTCAAGCCGCGACTGGTCTCTCTCAGTAAAACAGATGCCGCTTCCACACCACCCAGCGCACTTGCCGCGATCGCGGTGCTTGTCTGTGCCGCCGCTTCCGCCGTATCGTGAAAGGCTAAGATCAAAAGACATGTCACGACTCCTACTCCTCCGTAGCAGTGAGCCCGTGCGCCTACGCGGCGTGCTTTCGCGAGTCCCCGGCCTTGCCAACGCCGCAGCGCTCAGTGATGTGGCGGTCGGCCAAGAGGAACCAGCCGCAGCCCCCGACAAGACCGTGCAGCTCGACGTTGGCTTTGTCATCGGCGGCGAGCCGCTGCTTCAGCGCGGTCGCCAGGACGAGACAGCGGCCTACCGCGCCCTCGCCGGACTGCGCACCGACCAGCTCATGGCCACCGTGGGAACGTCGCCCCAAGGTGTCTTTCGTTATCACCACTTCATGCTCGCTGTCGCTGGCCAGCTTGGAGGCCAACCAGGGCGCTCTCAGCTCACCGCCGATTTGCCGCTTCCGCTGCGCGACAACCTGCGCGGACGCAGCGAAGCAGAGCTGCTGTTTCACCAAGTCCTGACCGATCTACACGATGCCGACCCCGCGTATCTGACCGCCAGCGAGCTACGCACCGAAGTGCTGGCCGCCGTCCTCGGCAAGGCCCTGCGCCGCATCGTACCCAGCGAGTCTGCCCCCGGCGTCCTGCTTGCGCTCAGCCACGATGAGCAGGTTGTGATCGCCAGGCGCGGCCACGGCAGCCTGCGCTTTCTCAGCGTCACTGAGCCGAGCAGCTCCGGTCCCAGCCAGCAGCAGACCTTGGTCGTTGGGGCAACCGATGGCGACGCGCTCCCCAGTGAGCTTGCCGTCGTGCCCGAAGGCCAGGCGCTCGCGATTGCTTCTCGATCCAGCCGTCCGACGCTGCTTTCGCTGTAACAACCCCGCGTGGCGTCCTTAGTACGGACGCACCACCACGTTGTCGAAGTGAACTTCCGCTTCCCAGTTGTTCAGCGCAAAAAAGCCATGCTGCGGACCTTCGAGCGGTGCCAGATCGTCCAGCTCGAGCGCCAGCTTGCCATCGACGTACCAGCGCACCAGGTTGTCCTTGCGGGCAATCAGCCAGTGGTAGCGCTTTCCCGGCACCACCTTCAGCTCGCTGCTCGTCTTGCGATCGTCGGCGTGCTCATCCATCCGGCACAGCGCGCCCAGGCGATTGCGCCAGCCGCCTTGGATAAACACATACGCCGTCGAGGTATACGACACCGTCTTCGCAAAGCTCTGGCCATCCCCAAACGCTTCGACCTTGATGTCACCGTCTGGGCTCTTGCTGTACGCATCCAGCTCGATCACGGCATCGCGCGGCAGCCGCTCCACAAGCCACAGTGGATGATTGCGTGCGCCCGACACCACCAGCTCGCCCGACTCAATGCGGTACGTCCCAGCGGGTGCGGTCGAGCGCCAGCTTGGTCCCAGCTCGGCTCGATCAAACGAGTCCTGAAACACCGGCGGCTTGAGCGCGGGCAGCTTGTCCGTACAGCCCAGCACCGCGCACAGACCCAGAGCGGACCAGCGCAAAACGAACGCAGCGGACGAAGAACGCATCACGGGCTGTACAGACATCACGGGCTCCACAAGCCAAGTTCAGACCGTTCTTTATCGCAACGGACTGCCCAGCGCACGTCCCGCTTTGCGATCGAGCAGCCACACCAGCTCACCACCTGTTGGTGCAATCGCGCGAATCGGGATCTCGGCCACCCGGGCATCGCTTTCCAGCGCCGCTGACACCGCCGCAACCTTGTCGTCACCCGCCACCAGCACCAGCACCTGACGCGCCAGGTTGAGCATATACGGTGTCATCGTCACCCGCTCTGCCGGAGGCTTCGGCGCATCGTGTACCGCTGCGCACAGTCGCTCTGTCGCAAAGGAATCGAGCGACGCCGTCGGAACCCCACTGCTAAGCGGCCCCGTCGTGGGATCATCCAGCAGGAAGTCATCATCTACCCCAGCCAGCAGCCGCGAGCCCGGAAAAATCGATGCCGTGTGCCCGTCTGAGCCCATCCCAAGCAGCGCCAGATCGAGCCGAGGCTCATCCGCAGGCAGCGCTTCCCTGAGGATCTGGTCGTAGCGCAGCGCTGCATCTTCCAGTGGCAAGTCGGTCGGAATCGGATGGATCTGTGACGGAGGCACCCGCACCAGCCGAAGCAGCGTCTCACTCGCCATGCGGTAGTTGCTGTCGGGGCTCTCGTGCGACACCATCCGCTCGTCGGAAAAGTAGACGTGGACGCGTGTCCAGTCGATCGTCTCAATCTGGGCCAGAAGCTGATACAGCCGCCTGGGTGTATTGCCACCCGCCAGTGCGATCACGAAGCGTCCGCGCGCGGAAATCGCCCGTCGCGCTGCGTCCACAATTCGCCGTACACCTTCCCGGGCCAGCGCCTCACCGTCTTCGCCGATCCAAATCTCGGGCGCTCGTCCACTCACCATCGCACCTCAGGCTGTTGTTGCTCACGGAAGATCTCGTCGCCCAAAAGCAGAGCCGCGCCGAGCCGCAGCGCTTCATACATCAACGGATCGCGCCCGCCAACCCCTAATGCAGCGACCCACAGCTCGGCATCGGGCCGGCCTCGCATCGGCTGGGTACGGGACGGCTGAAAGGGACTGCTCAGCAGGATGCCGCCACCGTCGGGACAGACCGCTGCGCTCAGGGTCGATTCACCTTGCAAGAGCGCCACCTCTTGCAGTCCCGTCGGGCCACGACCACCTGGGTCCAGCCCCAGCCGAAGCTGCACCGGCCCTTTTACTGGGCTGCCCGCTCCCGGCACAAGCTGCGCAGTGCCATCGCTCGCCAGCGTCCCGGTCTGGACCAGGTGCAGCCGTCCCATCAGCCAGCCTGCCAGCAGCAGCGCCGAGACTTCTCCCCCTTCGGTGTAACGAACCACAATCTCGCGCAGGCGACCCAGCCCGGCCCGCGACTGCGGCGCATCGTAGAGCGACGATAAGAGCAGCCGCCAAGGCCACAGCCGCAGCCAGCCCAGATCCATCCGCTCGACCGATCCCAGCGACGTTCCGTACAGCTCCTCGAGCACGATGGCCACTTTGCCCAGCTCGCCAAAGCCTGACAGCTTGCCGCTATCGAACACGAAGCGATCGGCGTCGCCACAGATGGGCCGCAGCCACTCGGCATCACGCGCCGGGTTGGCCACCAGCAGCGCCGTCGGCACATCCGGCAAGAGCAGAGAGCGCAAAAGCCCCGGCAAGCGCCGCGAGTGAAGCTGCGGTGTCTCGATGGTGATCTCTTCGGCGACGATCTCGCGACGACCGCTCGGGCTTTCCCGAAAGTTGGCTTCCACCGAGGCATGCAGCGGCACCCCATCATCGCCAATCAAGGCACCATCGCCCAGGTCTTCTGTCTCATGCAGAAACAGAACGCGACACGGCACGCTCTCGGTCACCATGTCGATGATCTGCTTGGCCGACAGAAGCTCTGTCTCGCCGTGCGTGTGGACGATCAGGTTCCACTGACAAGCGCGCGTCACCGCAAACGCCGCACCTTGCGCCTGGGCCCGCTCGCTGGCACGACGCCACAGCGACAAGAGCTCTTGCTCGATCCGCTCTGGCGCAACGCTCACCGAAGCACCCTGCGTAAACGCCGCCACCGCATCGAGCGGAACCGCCCAGCCTTCGCGACGCTCACCTTGGCGGAAGTCTTGACCCTGGCTCATGGTCGTCGCCACACCCGGCCATCGCGCGCCAGCATGTTCGCCGAGGCTTCCGGGCCCCAGGTGCCTGGTTCATACGACGGCAGCGCCACCTTGCGATGCGCATCCCGCTCGGCCCAGCCGCTCAGCACCCGATCGCAGTACTTCCACGAGGCCATCACCTCGTCACCGCGCGCAAACAAGGTGCCATCCCCCAGCATGCAGTCGAGCAGCAGCCGCTCATACGCTTCGGGCGGCTCGATGCCAAAGCTTGTGCCATAGCGGAAGTCCATCGTCACGGGACGCGGCTCAATCGTTGGTCCCGGCACCTTCGACAAAAACTTGAGCGTGATGCCTTCGTCCGGCTGGATGCGCAGCGTCAGCACGTTCGGCTCATGCGACAGCTTGCCCATCGGTCCCGAAAACAGCGCATGCGGGAGCTGCTTGAACGTAATCGCGATCTCGCTCACCCGGCGCGCCATCCGCTTGCCCGCGCGCACGTAGAACGGCACCCCACCCCAGCGAAAGTTGTCGATGAACAGCTTGAGCGCAACGTACGTCTCGGTCTGCGACTGCGGCGCGACCCCGTGCTCTTCCAGATAGCCAGGCACCGGCTGTCCCTGGTGAAAGCCCGCTGCGTACTGACCGCGCACCGTGTAGCGATCGATCTCCGACATTGGCAGCTCGCGCAGCGCCCGCAGCACCTTCACCTTTTCGTCATGGACCGCCGAGGCTTCAAACGCGACCGGAGGCTCCATCGCCATCAGCGTCATGAACTGAAAGATGTGGTTTTGCACCATGTCGCGCAGCGTGCCCGCTTGGTCGTAGTAGTTGCCGCGACCCTCGATGCCAATCGACTCTGCGACCGTGAGCTGGACGTGATCGACGTACTTCCCGTTCCACAGCGGCTCAAAGATGCTGTTGGCAAAGCGGAACATCAGGATGTTCTGCACCGTCTCTTTGCCCAGGTAGTGATCGATTCGGTAGATCTGGTCTTCGCGCAGCACATCCAGGCACACGCGGTTGAGCTGCTCTGCCGACGCCAGGTCGCGCCCGAACGGCTTTTCGATGATCACCCGCGTAAAGGGCCGCTCGCTCTTTGAGATCAGCTGCGCCTGTCCCAAGTGACGCAAGATCGTCTCGAACGACTCTGGCGGCGTCGAGATGTAGAAGATCCGATTGCCACGCGTGCCGCGCTGAAGATCCAGCTCGTGTAGGTGCAGTCGCAGCCGCTCATAGGCGGCGGGATCATCGAAGTCGCCGCTCACGTAGCTGATTGCGCCGCCGAAGGACTCCCACAGCGCTTCATCCACGGGACGACGACGCGCAAACTGCCCCACCGCTTCGCGCATGTCTTGCGCAAACGGCAGCGCCCGCCGCGCCATGCCGACAATCGCAAAGCCGGACGGCAGCAGCCGCTCCCGCGCCAAGGAATACAGCGCAGGCACCAGCTTGCGACGGGTCAGATCCCCGGACGCACCGAAGATCACCATCGCGCACGGCTCGGGCTGTCTGTCTCCGACCAGCCCCTCTGCAAGTGGGTTTCCGCCGAGCAGTCGATCCATCAACTCGTGGCCCTTTCCCAGGACGCCGGACGCAGCGCGCCCCAAAGTCCCACTATCTTGCCGTCGTTTTGAAGGGGATGAACGAAAAAAGCGGGCCGTCAGCAGAGTCGCTGCGCCCGCTTTTGCAAAGCCCGAAGTTACGCGGCTTGCGCGTTGGCTTAGTTCTGACGACGACGACGGGTCAGCAGCAGCGCACCAAACAGCAGGGCCGCAGCCGACAGCGACACCGTGCTCGCGCCACCGGGCACCGAGCTACAACCCGCCACCCGGTTGCCGGACTCAAAGGAGTCATCCATCTGCTCCGGTTCGGTCGGCATCTCGTTGGGGATCGCTTCGCAGCTACCGTCCCAAGCGACGCAGCGCGTACCAGTCGGGCAGCGCGTCCAGCGGCACGGATCGTCTACGCACTCACCGCCTCGGCAGCGGCTCGTTCCCTTGCACTGCTTTTCAAGCGGCAGGTTCTGGCACAGCGGATCGGGAATGCAGCGCTTCTGGGCGGCATCGCAGACCAGGCCCGCGCCGCAGAAGTACGGACAAGGATCCGGCGCGCAGGTGCCCATCGTGCAGCGCGTTCCTTTGGGGCACGGCTTGGTACAAGCGCTGACGCAGATGCCAGGATTGGAGCCATCGCTCGAGCAGTACGCGGTCTTGGCTCCGCAGCTCTGACCGGCGCACGGATTGGCTTTGCAGACGCCCTTGACGCACAGATCACCCGGCGTCGGGCAGCCGTTCGAGTAGCAGGTGTCATCGCAGACGCTGCCCATGCCCACGTCGCCACCGCCCGTGATCACTTCCAAGATTGTCGAAAGCGCGGCGTTTAGCTCGACGTCGTTGTCGGCCTTGTAATACTTTTCCGGCGTCATCGCAGGCTTGCCACCGGCGTCAGCCATCTGGGTCATGCACTGCGCTTCGCTCGCGCTTAGACCGCCACCGAAGCCGACGACGAAGGTCGCGATCGAGGGGCTCGCCATAAACGCATTGCGAATCTGTCCGGCAGTGCCACTGCACGTATCGGGCTCACCGCTACATCCCGGACCGCCGTCCGTGATGAGCACGATGTACTGCTTCCGCTCGGGATCGCGCATCTCTTTGATCATCTGCGCGTCACGCATCGCACTACCCGACGGAGTTCCACCGTTGGGACCGTTGGCATCGATCGCCATCTTGATCTTGGCCTTGGTGCTGTAGGCCGGTGGCGTCACGAACTCAGAACCGCAGCCACTGCCACCAATCGGCGGAAAGATCGACAGTCCAATCGGAAACTGTCCGTCCCACTTTTCCACCACCTTGTTGATGGCGGCCTTGGCAACACTCCAGCGCGTTGCACCGGGGCCGGCGCCGGGAACGGTGCCGCCCATCGAACCCGAGCGATCGAGCACAAAGTGTACGTTGGGACACTTGGCAGCCTCCACCATCGAGGAGAAAGACAAGCTGGCGCACAGGGCAGCAACAGAAGCTAAGCTTCGCGAAGCGAGTCGTGAATCCATGGGCAACGCTCCTGACAGGTAAGTCGTTGTACGAATCTCACCACAATCACCTGACAGTGCAAAGCGTTTAGATCAGCGACTTGCTTGCGGAGCGTCTGGTCTGGGCCTGCACCCGGTGATTGGCCTGGGAAGCCGCCCCCTCTCTGAGAACGCAACGCCTAGCAAACCGTCATGAGAAATCGCGATTGCCAAGCGGAGGACCGGAGCGTACGCAAGTACGTGAGGACCACCAATGCAGCAACCGGGGTCCGCAGCAGGCTTGGCTGGGCGTGCTTCGCTTAGTGGATCGGAAACGGGCAGCGCGCAGGAGGCACGAAGTCGGTGAGCTGCTCGGCCAGCGCGCTCGCTGACTCGACCACCCAGTCGGCGCGCGGCTGGTATACGCAGGACCGAAACGCCAAGCGGCCATTGACCGACTCTTCCTTGCTGGTCGGCGACAGATCGGGACGAGCCGGGCAGCCGCCCAGGTGCAGGATGCGCGCGGCCACGTAGCAGTCCAAAAACAGCCGCTTGTCCAGCTGCTCGCGCAACAGTCCCCCAATCCGCGACAGCGACCGCAGCCAGAACTTGCTGTCACACCACGGTGGTGGCGGCTTCAGTCCCGACAGCGCCACGCGATGCACTTCCGGCAGCGCCACAAGCTGAGCCAACAGCCCCGAAAAGAGCTGCTCGGCAAAGTCTTCGCTGCTCAGCGTCACGATCAGCACCTTTTCCAGCGCGCTCGGCAGCTGGCGCAGCGCTCCGGCCAGGTCCGACGGCACCACTTGACCAACCGGCGCTTGCCACTGGCCTTTTTGCGGATCGACCGACAGGTTCAGCCGACCGATGCCTTGCCACGCCTCCGCAGGCAAGGCCAGCGCCGCAGCCACCGTGGTCGTCACCGTCACCAGCTTACCGCGCTGCTGGGCCACGGCGGTCAGCCTACCAAGTGGGTCCAGCGCCGGACCGATTGGCTCTGACAGCGCAATCGCCAGCTCTTGATAGGGCAAGAGCGCCAGCGTCTCACTGAGCAGCGCAACCGGCACCCCGCTCTGGGCCGTGCCTTCGCGCTCTCCCAGGTAGCAGAACGGACAACGAACGTGGCAGCGGCCCCCATCAAAGTGAACCGACAGCACACCCAAGTCCGTAGCCGTAGCCATAGCCAATGTTCCGTCAGACGCAGTGATGCCACGCGGCCCCACATTGTCACCTGGGGAACCCAGCACCTTCAGAGAAGTTCGTCGCATTGACAGGGCACCTTTTTACGGAATATCGTCGAAAATACTTCATGATGCGTCTTGAACAAGCTGGCCGCACCCACGTAGGGCTCGTCCGAGAGAAAAACGAAGATGCCATGCTGGTCGCACCCGATATCGGGCTGTTCGTGGTCTGCGATGGCATGGGAGGCCACGTCGGTGGACAGGTTGCCTCGAACCTGGCTGTGCGGACCATCGATCAAGTCATTCGCAGCCAGCAGCGCCCGCCGCCCGAAGATCGCGAGATCTTGGTCACGGCCATCAAGAGCGCCAACCGCGCGATTTTCAGCCAGGCACGCCAAGATCCGACGCTGCACAACATGGGCACGACGGTGGTAGGAATTCGCCAGCAAGGGGATGTCCTCCAAGTCTGCCACGTTGGCGACAGCCGAATCTACCGCTTGGTCTATAGCTCGGGAGAGCTGATCCAAGTCACCCGCGATCACTCGCTGGTGAACCTGTACGAGGACAACCCAGAGCTGGCCCGTCGCTACGGCCCGCCCAGCGACAACGTCATCGTCCGCGCCGTCGGCTTACACGAAGCGGTCGAGGTCGAGCACCAAGTCGTCAACATGCAGCTTGGCGATGTCTACCTGCTGTGCTGCGACGGCCTGACCGATATGGTCGATGACTGGATCCTGCGAGAGGTCATGTCCGAAGCAGCCACTGCACCGACGCTCGATGAGTCGTGCGACGCGCTGATCCGGGCCGCGCTAAGCTTCGGCGGCGTTGACAACACCACCGCCATCCTGCTCCGCGTCTCGCAGTAACAGCCCCGAACCATTTGCCGATACGTCCGCTGTCACATCTGCGGTCACACCGATCTGCTGAAGCCAGGCCGGAAGCTGCTCGCGTGCGCGCTCGGCATGCAGCGCCCGCCGTCCCCGCTTGCCCGCGCGCTTGGCGGCTTTGCCCTCAAACGGCGGCAGCAGCCCGAAGTTGATGTTCATCGGCACGTACTTTTCGCCCCGCTCACGCGGGGTTACAACGTGGTGATACAGCCCGCCCATCGCCATGGTCTGCGGCGGCAAAGACAGCGGTCGCCCCGTCAGCTTGTCATGCAGAAACACCCCGGCCAAGAGCCCCATCGCGGTGGACTCGATGTAGCCTTCGACGCCCGTGATCTGCCCTGCCAAGTGAATGTGCGGAGCCGCCCGTAGCGCCAGCGACGCATCCAGCACCTTGTGCCCTTCGACGTAGCTGTTGCGATGAATCGATCCGTAGCGGACAAACTCTGCGCGGTGCAGCGCCGGGATCAGCGCAAAGATCCGCTTCTGCTCAGGATAGGCCAGCCGCGTCTGAAACCCGACCAAGTTGTAGGCGGTGTGATAGCGGTTTTCAGCGCGCAGCTGCACGACGGCATAGGGCGGCTCACTCGGCTTGCGCGGATCGATCAGTCCCACCGGCTTCATGGGACCAAAGGCCAGCGTGTCGGGACCGCGCTCTGCCATCACCTCGACGGGTAAGCAGCCCTCAAAGTAGCGCGGCTCCTCGAAGCGATGCGGCGTGACCTTGCGACCAGCCAGCAGCTCCGCCACAAAGGCCTGATACTCCGCGTGGGACAGGGGACAGTTTAGGTAGTCGCCTTCTTCGCCCTGGTGATAGCGCGAGCCCCGAAAGCACAGGTCGTAGTCAATGCTGTCTGCCTCGACGATCGGCGCGATGGCGTCGTAAAAGTACAGACGGTCGCCACACAAGCGACGGAGAGTGCGGGCGGCCCCGCCTTCGACCAGCGGACCTCCTGCCAGGATGCAGGGCCCACTTGGCAGCTCGTCACAGAGCTGGCGGCGCAAGCGAATGTTTGGGTGGCTGACGATGCGCGCGGTGACTCGTCGTGAAAACTGGAGCCGATCGACCGCCAAGGCATCGCCTGCTGCAACCCGCGCCTCGTCAGCACAAGCAATGATAAGCGAGCGGGCGGCGCGAAGCTCTGCCTTGAGCAGGCCCGCTGGGGTCTCGGGATCATCGCTGCGCAGGGAGTTACTACACACCAGCTCCCCGAGCAGCGGTGTCATGTGCGCAGGCGAAAGCCGCGCTGGCTTCATCTCCAGCAGATCTACTCGGTGGCCTCTCTCGGCAAGCTGCCAGGCGGCCTCACAGCCTGCCAGGCCGCCACCAATTACCGTGACTTCGGGAACAAACGGGTCCATCACGGCGCGCAGTATAGGAGCAGTTTCCACCCGTAGTCCGACCCGCTGCCCAAAAAACGCGATACGCTGGCCGTAGGGGGCTTTATGAAGACCATCTTCATCCTGACTTCAGGGGGCGATGCGCCCGGTATGAACGCGGCGGTGCGAGCCGTGGCCAAGGTGGCCGCCGCAGCCGGTGTCCGCACGGTCGGCGTACTCGATGGCTACGACGGCTTGATGGACGGCAAGTGGAAGGATCTGACGCAGCCAGGCGAGAGTGGCCTGGCCGTCATCCCAGAGCTAGACAGCGCCGGATCGCTCGGTGGAACGCTGATTGGATCGGCGCGCTCGGCCCGCTTCCGCACGGTCGAAGGACGCCGCGAGGCCATCGCTCGTCTGCACGATGCCGCTGGCCTGATCGTCGTCGGTGGCGATGGCTCACTGACCGGCGCGCACCTGCTGTCAAAAGAGTGCGAGCTACCGATCCTCGGCATTCCCGCCTCCATCGACAACGACATCGGCTGTACAGCGACCGCCATCGGGGTTGATACCGCGCTCAACACCATCGTCGAGTCCTGCGACCGCATCTGCGACACCGCGATCTCCCACCGTCGCGCCTTCGTCGTCGAGGTCATGGGGCGACACTCTGGCTACCTGGCCATGGCCAGTGCGATTGCAGCCGGGGCCGACGCGGTGTTGTTCCGTGAGCAAGCGGGCAGCGAAGAGGACATCGTCTCGACCGTTTCCAAAGCCATCCGCGCAGCGTTTGACTCCGAGGTCGGCAAGCGCCGCGTGCTCATCCTCAAAGCCGAAGGGGTGGACATTCCCTGTACACGGCTGGTCCGTCGCGTAGAAGAGACGCTGAGCCCAGTCCTACCTGGCGTTGAGATTCGCGCCACCGTGCTCGGTCACTTGGTGCGGGGCGGGCGGCCTTCGTTTCAAGATCGCATGGTGGCGGCGCGGCTCGGTCGTGCTGCCGTGGCGGCGCTGCTGCGCGGAGAGCGCGATCAGATGGTGGGCTGGCAAAAGGCTACCCAGTCGGGCCTGCCGACCGAAGATCCGTCCGTCTACCGCTATCCGCTCGCGCAGGTGCTGGCCGAAACCAAGGCGCTGCTCGACGGCACAAGCCCAGTCACCAAGTGGCGCGTCAAGATGATGAGCGAGATGTCCGGCGTGCTCGGGCTGTAGCGGTCCCCCAAAGAGCCAGAGCGGGCCCCAAAGAGCCAGCGCCAGAGCGGGCCCCCCGCAGCGCAGAAGCACAGACGCCCATCCGCAGCGCTGCATCCGTCCGTCTGGACACAGGCCGTCGCACTTCACCATCTGCTAGGCTGCGGCCATGTGGTCCATCCCCAGTCTCCGCCCCCGTCACCTGGCTGCTCTGGCGCTCGTCGCTTCCGCCTGTCAGCCGCCGACCAAGACCATCTCGGTACACTGGAGCCTGGCCGATGGACGCTCTTGCGTGGATGCTGGCGTGGTTCGGGTCGTGGTGTCGCTGCCCGGAGCCACAGCGCTCAGCGGTCGCTGTAGCCAGCTGCCCGATGGAAACCGCATCACCGTTTCTGACGCCTATCCTGAAGCGGTGCTGACCGCGCGTGCAGAGTCTGCCGGGCTTGCGGCCCTGTATCGCGCCGAGCAGACCCTGCCCGCAGAGCTGCCCGATCTGGTCGATCTGATCCTGTTTTACTCCGGGGGTCGGTAGACTGTCGGGTGTCGCTGCTCGCTGTGATGCCGCTGCTCGCTGTGATGCCGCTGCTCGCTGTGATACCGCTGCTCGCTGTGATGCCGCTGCTCGCTGTGATGCCGCTGCTCGCTGTGATGCCGGAAGCGCGCACGCAGGTGACGTGATATGGAGGGGGCGTGAATCCCGCGCTGCCCCCAGCGACCGTGCCAGCATCTGCGCCCAGGCCGTCCCGCGCACCGCATCCGCCCTGGACTGGGCTGCCACGCGGACTGGCGCTGCTCATCACCCTGATGGGCTGCAAGCTGGTGGTCCTGCTGCTGCGCGCGAGCGATGGCAGCAGCATTAGCTCGGGGCCGCTGACCTGGCTTGCGCTGTGGGCCGAAGATCTGCTCTGCGCCGGGCTGTTCGTCCTGCTCGATCTGCTGCTGCAAGGCTTGCTGCGGGGTCGCCAGCGCGTGGTGTCGTATCTGCTGTACGCAGCGCTGTGCCTGTATCTGGCCTGCAATGTCCCGGTCATGCGGATGTTTGGGACACCGCTGACCTTCCCGATCTTGCAAGCGGCGGACACCGCGCTCGCCGACTCGCTGGCCATCTACGTAACGCGCGGCAACGTCCTGGGCTGCCTTTCGGTGCTGCTGTTGGCCATCGCCAGCCCGCTGCTGCTCCGATCCATCCGGGGCATCGCCACGCCGCGCCCGCTCATCCTTTGGCTGCTCGTCGGGCTGTGGCTCACCTGGGTCCTTTTGGGCCTTGGGGTCCGCGCCCAAGTGCCCCTGCGCGGCCTGTCGCGAAGCCCGCTGTTGCTGCTCATCCACACCACGCTCCAGCAGCGGTCCGCGCACGGCGTGGCAGCGTCCATCGAGCTGCCGCCCCTGCCACCGCTTGCCCAGCCATCAGCGCCCGCTGGTGAAGGCGGCCTGGGCGGTCTGATTGGGGCAGCGCAAGGTCGCGATGTGCTGTGGATCGTGCTGGAGTCCACCGCCGCCCGCTCGCTGCGTCCCTACGGCGCACCCGCCGATCCGATGCCGAACCTGACCGCGCTGGCCGCCCGCAGCGTCCAGTTTGAGTCTGTCTATGCCGCCTATCCAGAGAGCATCAAGGGACTGTTTGCCACGCTCTGCTCGATGAACCCAGCGGCGCACACCACTGCCGCCCGCTACACCCACCGCAAGCTGCCCTGCCCGAGCATCGGCAGCCGCTTTCAGCAAGCAGGCTACCGCACCGCGATGTTTCACTCTGGCTGGTTTCTGTACCTGGGCATGGACGGGATCGTTGCAGAGCGCGGCTTTTCCGTAGCCGAAGATGCCGGTGCCATCGGCGGCGCGTACACCACCAGCTTTGGCGTCGATGAAGCGTCCACCGTCCAGCGTGTGCTGCGCTACTTTGACTCCCTGTCCCCGACCGACCGCACCTTTGTGATGTACCTGCCGATCGCCGGGCATCATCCCTATCACTCCCCCGGCCCCGCGCAGCGTCCCAAGCCCTTTGCAGAAAACACCGAGCTGGGCGCTTATCAAAACGACCTGCATCTGGGCGATGCGGCGATCGGGACGCTGCTCGATGGGCTCCGGCAGCGGGGCCGCCTGTCGCGACTGCTCCTGGTCGTGTCCGCAGACCACGGCGAGGCGTTCTTACAGCACGAAGGAAACTTCGGTCACACCTTGCACCTGTACGAAGAAAACGTCCGGGTTCCGCTGTGGCTACACCTGCCTGGCTGGACCGATCAGCCGGAAAAAGCCCAGCGGAGGCCCCAGCCCAGCGCTCCGGCCAGCCTGCTGGATGTCGCCCCCACCCTCTTGGACCTGACCGGCCTGCCGATTCCCAGCGCCTATCAAGGACAGTCCCTGCTGCGGCCTCGCAGTCCTGATGCGGTGCCGCGCTTTCTGATCGACCACGCCGTCGAACAAGTCGGGCTCCGGCATGGCCCGTGGAAGTTCATCGATGAGCCAGACAACGACCGCGCCCAGCTCTTTGATCTGGTCCACGATCCCGACGAGCAGCACGACCTATCCCGCCAGCACCCGCAGCAAGTGGCCACGTATCGCGCGCACCTGCGAGCGTTCTTTTCCCGCCAGCGCCTGCTGATCACCGCGCGCTAAGCCGAATCGTCACAGCGGCCTTGGCACCGCGTCCTAGAACCGAGCGCTGCACCCTACAGCGGTATCAGCGGCTGCCCCTGCTGGACCATCTGCCCGACTGGCACCAGACAGGGCGCGGACAGCGACTTCGGCAGAAGCAGCACCACCGTCGATCCAAAGGAAAAGTGTCCAAGCCGCTCTCCCTTGGCGTAGTGCCGCTGCCAGTTCGTCGCTTCCGGCGTCTGCCACTGCGACTGCGGGATGCCTGCCAGGTGAATCCCACCCACCAGGCTGGCCCCCACCAGCACCATCGCAAACGGCAGTGAGCCCTGCTCGGGCTCGGTCTGCCAAAACAAGGCGGCCCGCTCGTTGCGCTCATAGACCCGTGGGATGTACGACAGCGCGACCTCGTTTTGCGGAAAGAAACGACCGGGAATCCACTGACAGCGGACAAGCCGCGCAGGCAGCGGCAGGTGAATGTAGTGATAGCCGCGAGGACGCAAAAAGATCGCCAGATAGCGGCCCCCAATGAACCCAGACAGAGAGGCCCGGTGATGACGACCGTTGAGGAGCCGCGACAGCGAGAGCTGCTGCCCCTTCACTCGCAGCATCGCAGACTCGGTGATGGTCCCGGCTGCAAACAGCTCGCCATCGACCGGACTGACCACGCCAGCGCCAAGGGGCCGGGTGCCGGTCTTTAGCTCTCGCAAAAAGAAGTCTTCTACCGTTCGGTAGGGCACGTCGGCAAAGTCCGACATGTCGATCTGCGCGTGCCGGATCCAGTAGCGAATCGCCGCCTGGACCGCAACCGCAGGCCGCTGCGCGGTCAGAAGGCGCGCCACCGCAAGGTTGAGCAGGCGATGCGGCAGCAGGTGATACAAGCGCAGAAACGCCGGAGCCTGGTGGATGTTCATGAGGCCTTCCGCAGCGGCTCGCTGTGCGCAACGGACGGAGTCGCCACCGCCAGGTTCAGCCGCTTGCACAAAAGCCAAGAAATCGTCACGCCATCGTGACCTCTGGGCCGAAACAGCCAGTCATGAATCAGCCGAGGAGGCTCGCCCGCTGGCACCCGGTAGAGCTGATCCCGATCCCCGACATAGCCGAGCGGAAACACCAGCAGGTCACAGTCTGTGTGCCGTGCTGCCGCAAAGCGCTCACAGCAAAACAAAAGCCGCTGCAAGCTCACGCCCTGTTGGACCAGCACGTCCTTGCCAAGCTGCACATGCGCTGGGTTTTCGTCGATGATGCGCAGCGTGGCCGCAGGCAGCAGCTTCGCCAACAGCAGCGCCGTACGCGGAAACAGCCCGCCGCCCACCACGCCGATCTGCACGCTCGGTTTTTGCCGCAGATACGCAGCCAGCCAGGGAGTCTGCACCATCTGGGCAAGTGCCCGCTCGTGGGTAGACAGCATCCAGCGCTGAATCGGCCCCGGACCTAGCGCCAGCTTTTCGAGCAGCACGAGCGCCCTGGCTTGCCAGCGATTGCAGCGGACGCGGACCTGGAGCGACTCTAGCGCACGCAGGATGGGTGGCCACTGGCTGGTGGTCGGCGCAGGTCGGAGCAGCTTGCGCGCGGGCAGCATCGACCAGTGGCAGGCCGGATGGCGATGGTGCTCTGCGTGATAGCCGTCGTTAAACCACAGCCAGTTGTACAGCCGCCCGTAGTAGCTTACCCCTGGCTCCACCGTGACGGACTGGCCTGCGTGCTCATAGTGCCCCTGAAGCTGACACAGGAGCATTCCCAGCCCAAACCCTGGCAGGAAACACAGGCCAAAGCGCACCGGGGACAGCCACAGGCAGCCAGCAGCCAGTGCGACGATAAGCCCCAGCTCGACAACGCCAAAGAGTCCAAGCGGAAGGCGCGCCGAAGTGCCCGCAGGCTCCCCAGCGTGATGCCACAGGTGCCGCCGCTTCCAGAGCGTCTGCGGCACCAGGGTGGTCACGGTCAGAAACAGCGAAAACAGGTGATTGAGCCAGCGCAAGCGAAACAGCGGGCTGTGCATGTGGTTGTGCGAGATGGTGTTGGCGCTCCACCACAGAATCACGGCAAACCCGACAGCCCCGAGCAGCAGGAACGGGGCTTCCGTAGGCAGCAGCCACAAAGCCCCCACGCAGCCCGCATGAACAGCGGCCAGACCGACCAGCAGCGCGTCGAGCAAGCCAAAGCGAAAGAGCGAGCGCGTCATGGCTGGCTGGTTCCGTCTGCTAGCGCTTCCGTCTGCTAGCGCTTCCGTCTCCGCAGCAGCGCCAGGCAGGATGCCGCCGAGAGCAGCGCCAGGCCGCTGAGCGCACCATCGGCCCCGGTCACAGCACAGCCGGAAGACGAACCCGAGCCGCCCCCCGAAGGCCCACTCACTGTCATGTCCGCAGCGGGTACCGAGGTCATGTCCGGTGTCGGCCCAGCCATATCAGGCGGGGCGGGCAGCGGACACTTAAGGGCCTGCGCCGGAGCACACTGGCCCCCGACAAACGAGCCAGTGCTCACGCCGATTCCCAAGTCCCAGGTATCGGGGCTGGTCGGTGTAACGCCTTCCTTGCGGAGCGTCGCTTTCGAGGTCGTGTTGAGCTGACCAAAGCCCATACACTGCGGCATCCCGATCGCGTTCTTGATGTCGGTCCACTGCATCCGGCACATGGTTTCACTGCCAGCGGGGCACTGAAAGTACATGTAGCCGCACGCCGGAGTGCCGTAGCTGCCGCCCGTCTGGTAGAAGAAGAAGCTGCCGTGAATCACGACGCTGGTTGCCTTGGCCTCGTCTGGGAAAAACTCCAGCTTAGACGGAACCACGTAGCTTGAGGTCGGGCTGCTGGCGGAAGCAACCGACGGCACAGCAGCCAGCGTCAGCGCGGACACAGCCATCATCGCCGAGCGGCAGAGCAAAGAGCGAACAGTCATCGGGATCCTCCGAACCAGAACGAGTAAGCGCGCATCGTACACAAGCCAATATCGGCCACAAGCTGATATCCGCCACAAGCTGATATCCGCCACAAGCCAATATCGGCAACGCACTGATACCGGCGGGAGAACGAAATCCCTCCGGTCCACGGTCCGTGTGGTGCGGCTTGCGAGATCTGCCCTGTCTGCACGTCGAGGTCGTCCTTTTGGCAGACATTCTCACGAGGCTGCTAGGCATGAGATAGTAGACCTGTCACTCGATTGGAAACAGCACGCCATGATCACGCAGAGCAGCCTTGAGCGGATGTTTCAGCTGGCTTCAGAGCTTCTGGCCACGATGGACCCGAGCGGAGTCCTTCTCGAGGCCAATCCTGCTTGGCACCGAGCCCTCGGTTTTTCACCTGAAGAGCTGCGTGGCAAGTCGCTGGTTGCACTGATGGAGCCAGACCACCAGGCCAAGGCCTTGGCCGTGCTGTCTCGGCTGAGTCCCCAGGTTCCCATCGTGTTTGCCAAGAGCCAGTTTGTCCGCAAAGACGCACGCCGCATCTGGCTCAGCTGGACGGTACAGCTATCGCAAGGCGACGACATCCGCGTGGTCTATGCCCGTGAGTCATCCGATGAACAACCGGAGCGACGAAGCGACGGCGGATCTACCGCTGGGCCGATGCCAAGCAGCACGGTGCCTGGCTCACCCGTACTGGAGCCTGCGGCCTTCCGGGCTCTCGCGGACAGCACCACGGACTTTGTGGGAATGGCCGATCTACAGGGACGAGCCGTCTACCTAAACCCGGCAGGTCGGCGCATTGTCGGACTGACCGATACAGACCTGAACAATGTCTCGATCGCCCACTTTCATCCGCCAGAGTATGCAGCGATCGTCGTCAATGAAGGCCTGCCGCAAGCGGTCGCAAACGGGGCTTGGACCCATGATGGCAAGCTACGAAACGGCAACGGAAAGCAGATTCCTGTCTCTCAGGTGGTGATGCCAATTCGTAATGCCTTGGGCGAGCTGATTGGCTTTGGCACGATCATGCGCGATCTGTCGGTCATCACCCAGTTTCAGACCATGGAGCAGGAGCTACGCAGCCAGCAGGAGAGCCTGCGTCAGATGCTCCACGCGATGGCCACGCCCATCATTCCGATCACCGAGCACATCGTGGTGATGCCGCTCATCGGGAACTTGGACACCCAGCGTGCAGAGCAGTTTTTGCAAGCGGCATTGGAAGGCGCACAGAGCCGCCAGGCCAAGGTAGTGATCATCGACATCACCGGGCTCCGTCACATCGATACCAGCGTCGCAGCCCTGTTGATTCGGACCGCAAGCGCACTGCGGCTGCTAGGGGCACAGTCGATCCTCACGGGCGTCCGGGCAGAGATCGCCCGAACGCTTGTGGGACTGGGGGTAGAGCTTGGGTCGATTCACACCCAAGGCACGCTCCAGAGCGGCATCGCGCAAGCCATCCGGCTCTCGGGAGAGAGCCTGCTCGACAGCGGTGGACGACGCAGCAGTCTGCGATAGCCTGCGAAGACCGAACCAAGACACCGCACAAGACACCGCACAAGACACCGCCAAGACACGCGAAGACGGCCCGAGACGAAGCCGGGCGATCACAGCCAGCCCACGACTGGATCGCCCGAGCTGTCACCGGAGCCGCTTAGGACGCCGCAGGCGAAGTAGGCGAAGCAGGCGAAGCGGGCGAAGCAGGCTCAGGGGCTGGCTGCGGCGCTGGCGCTTTTTTGCGATGGCTGCCGCACTTTCGCTTAAAGACATCGAGCGACCGCAAGATGTCGGGCTGACTGCGGTTTCTGGCCCGCAGCAGCAAGACGGTCTCCATGTAGCTCCGGTACAGCTCGGCTCGGTCCTGGCTGATGCCCTTGATGTGCAGCAGGTACGCCTGACTGAGCGCCGCTGCCTTGGCCTGACGAGTCCGATACTCACTGAGCATGGTCTCTAGCGCCTTGACATCAATGTTGTACCCCTTGTCCCAGCCCTCTTCTTTGACGCGGCTGAGCAGTGCTTGCAAGAGCGCGTCAATGTTTCGGGGAGCGGGAGCGCTTACGTACTTCTTTGCCATGTCGATTTTCTCCTACCGTGCTGCCAAAGGTGGTGCTGCTTGGTCGCCCCTTGTATGGACAAGGAGCAGCAGCGGCAACAGGTGAAGGGCTTTTCGGCACAGGTGCGCCAAGGTTGCGAAAACACAGCACTTTTTTGGCGTCCCCGTCGGAAAAAAATCGCGTAGCAGCCCGAAACACAGCCGCCAAGCCCTGCGACCGCTGTAGCGAGCGAGCCAAAAACCGGGTATCTGGCCAAGGTCAGCGCATCCCGACTGGCAGCTTCGCTCTCACTTTTGGCAGCTTCGCTCTTACCAACTGGCAGCTTCGCTCTTACCAACTGGCAGCTTCGCTCTCACTTTTGGCAGCTTCGCTCTTACCAACTGGCAGCTTCGCTATCACTTTTGGCAGCTTCGCTCTTACCAACTGGCAGCTTCGCTATCACTTTTCGTAGCTTCGCTCCTACCAGCTGGCAGCTTCGCTATCACTTTTCGTAGCTTCGCTCTTACCAGCTGGCAGCTTCGCTATCACTGTTCGTAGCTTCGCTCTTACCAGCTGGCAGCTTCGCTATCACTGTTCGTAGCTTCGCTATCACTGTTCGTAGCTTCACTCTCACTTTTCGTAGCTTCGCTTTTACGTTTTGCAGCGCTGCGCTGACTGGTCGTCGGAGCGCTTGGGCGACTGGGCAGCTTGCGAGCGCATGGCGAAGCCCTGTCTTATCCGTCTTGCGTCCAGTGTCAGTGGACGCCTACAGTGCCGCCCGTGGTGCAGCGATCCTCTCAAGTTGGACAAGCGGGGCAGCCGGACGCGGCCATGCCCTCCCCGGCGGGGAAGCGACAGCGGCTGCTGCTGGTCACGGCTTCGCTGATTTTGAGCGTGCTGCTGGGGGCCGTGCTGTCCCGGCAGGGCCGCAGGGCGGACACGCCCAAGCAGCACACGCTCCGCATCGGGCTGTCGTTTGACACGCTGAAAGAAGAGCGCTGGCAGCGGGACCGTGCGGCGTTTGTCAAGCGAGCGACCGAGCTAGGGGCCGAAGTGGTCGATCTGGCGGCCAACTCGTCGGATATCCAGCAGATGCGGGATGTCGAGTCGCTGCTGACCGCGCAGGTCAATGCCCTGGTGATCGTCGCCCACAACGGCGCAGCGATGAGCAAAGCGGTCCGCCTGGCCCATGCCGCAGGGGTGCCGGTGATTGCCTACGACCGCCTGATTCCCGAGCCGTCGCTGGACTTCTATATCTCGTTTGATGCGGTGGCAGTGGGAGCCGCGCAGGCTCGCTATCTGGTGTCGCACCTGCCGACGCCAGGTCGCGGCAAGATCGTGCGACTGCACGGTGCCAAGACAGACAACAATGCGCACCTGGTCAAAGAAGGACAGGACAAGGTGCTTCAGCCGCTCCTTGACAGCGGTGCCATCGAGGTCGTCCACGAAGACTGGGTAGACGACTGGAAGCCAGAGCACGCCAAGCGGATTGTCAATGCGGCGATTGCCAAAGGACTCACCTTCGACGCGATCTTGGCTCCAAACGATGGAACAGCCGGTGGCTCGATCCAGGCTCTGCGCGAAGATGGGCGCGACGGCAAAGTGCTGCTGACCGGACAAGATGCAGAGCTATCGGCGTGTCAGCGCGTGGCGGCGGGCAGCCAGACGATGACGGTCTACAAGCCGCTGCACCTTTTGGCCAGCCGAGCCGCCGAGATCGCAGTGGCGATGGGCAAAGGCAAGCCGGTGGTTGCGCGGGGCGAGATTGCGGTCGAGTCTGCGCAGATTCCAGCCATCTTCGTCGAGGTCATCGCGGTGGATAGAGCCAACCTGACAAAGACGGTGATCGCAGACGGCTTTCATTCCCAGCAAGCGATCGACGCAGGTCGGTAGCGGCACGATGACGGACACGGTCCTTTCTCTGCGTGGGGTCGTTAAGCGGTTTTCGGGTATTTACGCGCTGCGCGGCGTCGAGTTTGCGCTGCGGCGGGGCGAAATTCATGCGCTGTGCGGAGAAAACGGAGCAGGCAAGTCCACGCTGATCAAGATCCTGTCAGGCGTTCATCCGCACGGAAGCTTTGAAGGACAGTACCTGCTCGACGGCAAAGAGGCGGCGTTTGCGTCGGTCCGTGACAGCCAAGCGCGCGGCATCGCGGTGATCTATCAAGAGCTGCCACTCGTCGAAGACATGTCGGTGGCGGCCAACATCTTCCTGGGGGCAGAGCCGCAGCGACGGGGACCGTGGCCGCTCTCACGGCTGATTGATGAGCCCAGCATCCGTCGCCAAGCCAGAGCGCTTTTGTCGCGCTTTGGCATCCTGCTGGACCCCGACCGCAAGGTGTCGAGCCTGGGCGCTGGACAGAAGCAGCTTGTCGAGATTGCCAGGGCGCTGCGCAATCGCTCGCGGGTGCTGATCCTGGATGAGCCGACCGCAGCGCTGACCGACCGCGAGAGTGAGGCGCTGCTGGCCTTGCTACAGGAGCTGCGACGGGAAGGCCAGAGCATCCTGTACATCTCTCACCGGCTGGACGAGGTGATGTCGATTGCCGATCACATCACGGTGCTACGCGATGGGCAGAGCGTATTTTCAGCCCCGGCCCAGGAAGTGACCCAGCCGCTGCTGGTGCAAAAGATGGTGGGCCGCGAGCTGGGCGAGCTGTTTCCCCCACGCACAGAGCCACAGCCTGACCGTACGCCGCTTTTGACCGTCACCGGGCTGTCGGTGGCCGAGACGCGGGATGGGCCGTGCCGCTTGTCGGATATCTCGTTGACGGTTCATGAAGGCGAGATTGTCGGCATCTACGGGCTGCTTGGCGCGGGACGAAGCGAGCTGCTGCTGCACCTGTTTGGCGCGTGGGGAGTCCGGCAGGCGGGCTCGGTGCTGCGGCGCGGCACAGCGCATGCGCCGAAAGGACCAGCGGACTCGATCTCTGCGGGCGTGCTGATGGTCAGCGAGGATCGCCGCCGCTTCGGGCTGGTGATGGACGAGTCGATTCGCTTCAACCTGACGTTGTCCTCGCTGGCGGCCCTGCTTACGCAAGGGCTCATCAGCCGACGCAAAGAGGAGCGTACCACCCACCAGATGGCCGAGCGACTGCGGGTCAAAGCTGCCAGCCTGGAGCAGCCCGTGCGCACGCTGTCGGGTGGCAATCAGCAAAAAGTGGTACTGGGCAAGTCGCTGCTCTGTCAGCCGAAGGTAATCCTGCTCGATGAGCCGACGCGCGGCGTCGATGTCGGGGCGAAGCAGGAGATCTACGCGCTGCTGGATGAGCTACGACGGGAAGGTCTGGGGGTGCTGATGGTGTCCTCGGATCTCCCAGAGCTGCTGGGGATGAGCGATCGGGTGCTGGTGCTGAGCGGCGGAACGATCCAAGCGAGCCTGGCTGCCGAGGTCGCCACACCAGAGATCTTGCTACAAGCGGCCTTGGCCGACAGCGCCAGGCCCGCTACCGCCAACCGGGAGTCACGATGAGCGAGCAAGTAGAGTGGCGCGACCTGTCGCTGCTGCTGGTCCTGCTGCTACTGGGAGTGTTCTTTGGGCTGCTCGCACCGCAGTATCTGTCGGCGCGGAACCTCAGCATGCTGACCATCGAGTTTGCGATCACGTCGGTGCTGAGCTTGGGGATGCTGCTGGTGATCCTGCCTGGTCACATCGACTTGTCGGCAGGCAGCGGCGTCGGGCTGATTGGCGGGGTGACGGCAGTGCTCATCATGCGCGGCGAGCTACCAGCGGGTGTGGCGATGGGCCTGGGCATTGGACTGGCGCTGCTGCTGTGGCGGCTGCAAGGCTTTCTGATTGTTAGCCAGGGCATTCCAGCGTTCATCATCACGCTGGGCGGGCTGCTCGCGTGGAAGGGTCTGTTCTGGCTGGTGATCCGCAACCAGACGGTGCCCGTAAGCGCAGGAGGACACGCCAACCTGCTGTCGGTCCTGACCACAACGTACCTGCCGCCCTGGGCTACCTATGTGCTGATCGCGCTGGTGACTGCGCTGCTCGGGCTGTTTTCGCTCCGCAGTCATCGGCAGGCGCAGCAGGAAGCGGCTGAGCAAGGGGAAGCAGTGCCCGATGGCGAGCTGCCGTTTTTGCGCTGGCTGGTGACTGCACAGGCGCTGGCGCTGATCGGGCTGACCTGCGGACAGTTCCGAGGTCTGCCGCTGCCCCTGCTCATCTTGGCGCTGCTGGCGGTGCTGGTGCAGATCCTGACCAAGCACACGCGGCTCGGGCGCGCTCTCTATGCAATTGGTGGCAACGAAGAGGCTGCCGTGCTGTCAGGAATCCCGGTCGGCAAGGTGGTGGTGACGGCGTATACGCTGCTCGGAGCGCTGGTCGGACTGACGGGGCTGCTTCAGACCGCATACGCCGGGGCGTCCACGACCACGGTCGGTGAGCTGATGGAGCTGGACGCGGTCGCGGCCTGTGTCATCGGGGGCTGTAGCTTGCGCGGGGGACGAGGCAGCGTGGCTGGCGTGCTGCTTGGGTCGCTGGTGATGGCGAGCCTGCTTTCGGGGATGTCGCTGCTTGCGGTGCCGCCGGAAGCGCGCTTCATTGCACGCGGGCTGACGCTGGGGCTGGCGGCGTGGCTGGATGTGCGGCTGTCGAAGATGTCGAAAGGCTCACTCGCCTGAGCGATCGGCGGGATCGAGCCGGTTGTCGAGCCCGTACTTGCGCAGCAGCTCACGCAGGTGCTTGCGATCGATCTGGGCTTCGCGGGCTGCCGCCGACAGGTTCATGCGGTGACGCTTCATCAGATCGACGATGTACTCGCGCTCGAAGTGCTCGACGAGCTGGCCCTTGGCTTCTTTGAACGGCAGCGAGGAACGAAAAGGCGGTGGAGCGCTGTGGACGACGGTATCGCCCAGCTCCTCCAGGTTGAGCGAGTCGCCTTTGGCCAGCACGCAGGCTCGCTCGATTACGTTGCGCAGCTCGCGGACGTTGCCGGGCCAGCCGTAGCTACGCAGACGGCTCAGCTCTGATGGAGACAGCGACAGGGGCTTGCCGCTGGAGAACTGCTCAATGAACGAGTCGGTCAACAGATCGATGTCACGGCCTCGCTCACGCAGGGCCGGAAGCTGAACGCGAATGACCGCCAGCCGAAAAAACAGATCTTCGCGGAAGGTCTTGCGCGCAACCTCTTCACGAAGATCGCGGTTGGTGGCTGCAATCACGCGGACATCGACCTGACGATAGGAGCTGCCGCCGACGGGACGAACGGCTCGCTTATCGAGCGCCCGCAGCAGCGAGGGCTGAAGCTCCAGCGCCAGCTCGCCAATCTCGTCGAGGAAGATGGTGCCACCGTGCGCTTCCGCAAACGCGCCCTGACGATCCGAGATCGCGCCAGTAAAGGCCCCTTTGACATGACCAAAGAGCAGCGACTCGATCAGCTCACGCGGCACAGCGCCACAGTCGAAGACCACAAACGGACCACTGGCGCGACGCGAGTGACGATGGATCTCTTCGGCAACCAGCTCTTTGCCGGTGCCAGTCTCGCCCTGAATGAGGACGGTCGAGTCGGTCGGTGAGATGTCCCGAAGCAGCCCGAACAGCCGTCGCATCTTGGCATCACAGCCGAGCAGGCTTCCGAAGCGATCTTCTTCGCTCTCGACGGGCTTTAGCGCTTCTTCCTGCGGCAGGAACTTGAGCACGGTCTTGCCGAGGGTCAGCTCGGTGCCAAAGCCGACGACCAGCTCTTTGAAGCGAGCACCATGGGTGAAGCTACCGTTGGTGGAGCCCAGGTCGCGGACCACCACCTGATGGTCTTCAAGCTGTGCCGTCGCATGCCGACGAGAAACGGTTCGGTCAGAAAGCACCAGCTCGCAGCTTGGCGATGAACCGATGGTGATGGGCTTGTCCGAAAGGACCACTTGCTCACCCCGGTCTGGCCCGCTGATTACCAAGAAGACGCCACCAGGCCGATAGCAGGTGAACTCAGGGACATCGTCGAGGACACTGGTTGAGTTGGGATCTTTGGGGAGCCCATCTCTTCTCGTGGCACTGCTTTCCGCCGAGCGCTTCATGGTTTTGGGGAATCTTACTGCACGTACCCCGGCGCACAAGGCGCAGTTTTTGCTTCGCGTTGACGCTTTGTTGTGTAACGACCTGGTCTCGGAGGATCTAAATGAAGTCAAACCTGCCGCTGCTCGTGCTGTCGCTTCTGCCTTTGGCGTGTAATCCCGCAAACCTGGGAGGCGAGACAAGCTGCGAGTCGGGCGACCCAGCTTGCGAAAGCGGCGATCCCAACAAGCTTCCACCCGGCGGACCAGGTGCTTATGACAAAGTGGGACCGACGGGAAACACGCCGTTTGATCCGACCGAAGATGGATCGTCGGGGGTCAAGCTCGACAAAGACGGCAACATCGTGCTCGACCCCAAAGGCTTTGGCAGCACCCAGTCGCCCATCCTGTGGGTGGCCAATAGCGCCGAGGGCACGGTATCCAAGATCGACACGCGCACGCTGACCGAGGTGGGCCGCTACTTCACCCATCCAGGCGGCAAGGCCGATCCGTCGCGCACCACCGTGGGGCTGAGCGGCGATGTGGTGGTCGCCAATCGCTCTGCATCGGACGCCAGCCGCGCATCCGCCGTTCGCATCGCAGGTGACAAGTCGCAGTGCATCGACCGCAACGGCAACGGCAAGATCGATACGTCGGAAAACGCGACGCCGCTGGGCTGGGCAGAAGGCCAACCGAACAACCCCACCGACGAGTGCATCCTGTGGTTTACCAAGCTGACGCCGGGCTCACTGCCGCGCGCGGCTGGCTTCAACGCAGGACTGGGAGAGACGGACACGGTGGTCTACGTTGGGCTGTACAGTACCCGCGAAGTGGTCCGACTGAACGCCAAGACCGGCGCAGTGATGAAGACCATCAGCGTCACTCCGGCGATGCCGTACGGGCTGGTGCTCGACAAAAACGGCGATGTCTGGGTTCGCGGTGCGGAAGGCAGCCTGGCGGTGATTCAGGTCAATCAGGGCGACCAGGTCAAGGTCTATAACGGTGCCAAGGCCCCGCCTTGTCCGTACGGAATTGCCGCCGACTCGGCAGGTCGGATCTATACGGCAGGTGGAAGCTGTGTGAGTCGCTTCGATCCGAAGACAGAGACGTGGGAAAAGCTCGATCTGCAACCGCAAGGCATGCAGTCGGGACGCGGGCTGGCCATCGATAGCAAGACCGGCATCTGGATCGCGGACACCTCGACGGGGCTGTTTCACGTTGATGGAGCCGGAGCGCAGATGGTCTACAAGGGCAAGACCGCCAACGTGTCATCGAACAACGTGGGCGCGGCGGTGGACTTCGATAACAACCCGTGGGTGATCAGCCAAGCGAACAGCGCCGCGTACAAGGTGGACCCGAGCAACTACTCGACCAAGCAGGTCAGCGTCGGCAGCGGTCCGTACACGTACAGCGACATGACGGGCTATCAGCTGCGCAACGCGGGAGCGCCCTCGGGCTTTTGGCGGCACACGTTCTTGGGATGCATGGGCGCGTCTCAGACCCGCTGGCTGGAGCTTGTGTACATGCTGCAAGCGCCCGCCGGTACGCAGGTCACCATTCGCGTGCGCAGCGCCAACGACAAGACCAGCCTTTTGTCTGCACCGTGGACAGAGATGGCGAAGATTCCGTCGGATGTGTCGCCGGTGAAGCTGCCGGGAATCTCGGGCTCGCTACTGCAAGTGGAAGTGGGGATGAAGAGCTCGGTCCGCGATGTCACGCCGATTCTGTCGGGTCTGAGCGCGGGCTACTCTTGCGTGTTTGGCTAGGCACGAAGCGCGTCCAAGCAGAACCAGCGGTGATGGGTGCAGCCCGCAGCTGAGGTCTACAGTCAGCAGGTCTTCGCAGCGCACCGACCGCTGCATCCACGATCGGGCGCGCTAGAGTGCAGCGCATGCGCAGCGTAATCCTTGGCTTATCCGGTCCGTATCACGAGCCCGCAGCCTGCCTGGTGATAGACGGCCAGGTGGCCTGCTTGGTCGAGGAAGAGCGAATCAGTCGCACGCGGCACGGCAAGGTCGCGCGCATCGACAACGGAGCGGACTTCGGCCAGCTCGCGGTGGAGCGCTGTCTGCAAGACGCGGGAATCGACTTTGCGGCGGTCGATCACGTTGCGTATCCGTTTGTCGCGTCCGAGCGGCTGCGCAACATTGGCTGCGACCAAGACCCAGCGCCCGGTGACTGGGGCAGCGAGTCGGGAGAGCGTCGCTTTGTCGCCGATGTCCTCTCGGTGGAAGAGCGGATCCGGGCGGCGGCAGGACCGTCGGCACGCTTTCGCTTTCACTGCGTACCGCACCACCTGGCGCATGCGGCCAGTGCGTATCTACCCTCGCCGTTTGCACGCGCGGCGGTGCTGGCCATTGATGGAATTGGCGAGTTTGATACGACGTGGCTCGGGCATGGAGAAGGAAGCTCGCTCACGACGCTTTCGACGATTGGCTATCCGCACTCGCTGGGCTTTGTGTGGGAAGTGGTGTCGGACAGCTTGGGCTTTGGTCCGTATGGTGCCACCAAGGTGATGGGCCTGGCGGCTTACGGAGATCCGCGTCGCTACGGTCCGGTCTTAGAGTCGCTGGTGACGCTGCGCGAAGAAGGACTGTTTGCGGTCGATGGCGGTCGGCTGCGCTTTCGGGATCGCGGGCCAAGCTGGGTGGCGCGTGAGCTACCGGAAGCGCTGGTCGCACCGGGCCAAGCGACTCACCAAGCGGCGGCGGATCTGGCGGCGGCGCTCCAGAAGCGAACGGAGGAAGTGCTGTTTCACCTGGCCAGCTGGCTGCGGCAGCGAACCGGCGCAGACCGGCTGTGTCTGGCGGGCGGTGTGGCGCTCAACTGTGCGGCCAATGGACGACTGGCGCAGACAGGGCTGTTCGCGGAGATCTTTGCGCAGCCAGCGGCTCATGATGCGGGGACGGCGCTCGGGGCAGCGCTGCTGCTACATCACGGCATGCAGCCGCTCGCGCCACGCTGGCGACAGACGACGGCACGGCTGGGACCGACGCAAACGCCAGCCGGGGTGGCAGCGGCCCTGGCGAAGTCGTCGCTTGCGCAGGTGCAGACAAGCGATCCGGCGGAAGAGGTGGCCGAGCGGCTGTGTCGCGGAGAAGTGGTGGGCTGGTATTCGTCGGGACGCTGCGAAGCGGGGCCGCGTGCGCTCGGTGGTCGATCGATGCTGGCGGACCCGAGAAAGGCAGCGCTGCGCGATCACATCAACCTTCAGATCAAGCGGCGCGAGCCCTTTCGACCGTTTGGACCAGCGATGCTGGCAGAGCACGCGACGGAGTGGCTGGAGCTACCGCAGGCTGCCAGACCGCTTGCGCAGTTCATGCTGGCGGCGATTCCGGTGCGGCCCGAGAAAGCGTCTCGCATGGCTGCCGTGGTTCATCAGGACCGAAGCACGCGACCGCAGCTGGTGCAGGCGGATGGCTCGTCATGGCGACGCTTGATCGAGCGGTTCTTTCTGCGCAGCGGTGTGCCGATGGTGCTGAACACGTCGCTCAATGTCTGTGAGCCGATTGTCGAGACGCCGGAGCAAGCCCTGCGGCTGGTTGCGTCCTGCGGGCTGGATGCGCTGATGCTGGATGACACGCTGGTGGTGAGCCCAGACGAGCCGGAGCTGTCGGCGGCTCCGCAAGCGGCGCTGCGCTTTGAGCCCACGCAAGACCGCTACGGCACGCGGCTGGCGCTGGTGTTTGGCAATGAAGCCAAAGATGGAAGCTGTCCGTTTTATCGACGCGGCGAGTGTAGCCACTGCGACATCGGCGAAGGCGAAGGGCACGCGGTGTCGGCGGATCATCACGCGCGGCGGCTACGCTGGTTCATGCATCACTACCGACGAGAGCTACCGGAGGTGAGGCACCTTGTGCTGTACAACAGCGGCTCGATCCTGAATCCGAAGGAGCTGTCGCCTGCCGCGCTGGATTCGATCCTCGACTGGGCCAACACGCTGCCGCGCTTGCAGATGCTGTCGTTGGATACGCGCGAGCTGTTTGTGAACAAAGAGCGACTCATCTCGCTGCGTGAGCGCGTCCGTCCACAGCTTGCGCTGCGGCTCATCCTGGGCCTGGAGTCGGCGGATGACGAGGTGCGGCTGGTGTACCTCAACAAGCGGATGCCGCAGCAGGCCATCGAGCAAGCCGTCCAGGCGCTGGCACACAGCGGTGACAACCTGGGCCTGTGGATCAGCCTGGTGTTTGGTGCGCCGGGCCGACGCGGAGAGCAAGCGGTGGAGGATCTGCTGCTCGGGGTGGAGTACGGGCTGCGGCTGGCTCGTGACTACAAGCTGCCGGTGGACTTCAACATCCATCCGTTTTATCCGTCGCAGCGTTCGCAGCTGCTTCATCCCGACCATCCGCGCGCAGACCTCGCGCAGCTTACGGAAGCGCTGCAAGCGGCGGAAGCGGTGATTGACGCAAGTGGTCTTACAGCCTCGCTGTTTGTGGGCTGGCAAGACGAAGCGCATGATCAGCGGCAAGACCTCCGCCTGAGCGAGCGAAGCCTACGAGCGAAGGATGAAGTAGGAGCGTGAGCGAAGCCTACGAGCGAAGGATGAAGTAGGAACGTGCGCGAAGGATGAAGTGGTGAAGTAGGAGCGTGAACGAAGCCTACGAGCGAAGGATGAAGTGGTGAAGTAGGAGCGTGAGCGACGAGCGGAAGGAGAAGCGGGACGGGCAGCGCGCGTCAGCTAGTGCGCAGAAGCCGGAGCAGCAGCCGGTGCGGGCGCAGCAGCTGGTGCGGGCGCAGCAGCCGGTGTACCTGGTGCCGCTGGTGCGGGCGTCGCTGGTGCCGCAGTCGCGGGCGCAGCAGCCGGTGTACCTGGTGCCGCAGTCGCTGGTGTCGCGGGCGTCGTCGTAGCAGCCGGAGCTTCCGCCGCTGGTGCAGCTTCCACTGGAGGCTCTGGCAGCGTGGACGGCTTGGCATTCATCAGCTTGTAGCCTTCACGGGTCTTGATCGGATCAAGCAGGCCGCGCGTGCCCAAGTCGATGAGCGTCGGCGTAAAGAAGATCGCGACGAACAAGAAGCTGGTCATCAGGATGACCAGGTTCAGCTTGTTGTCGTAAAGCAGGTGCATAAAGATCAGCGCGACCAAGGTGGCCTTGATGGTGGCGACGATCATGGCTACGACCGTGTTGGCGCTGCCGAAGTCAAAGCGCGAGACAGCAACCGTAATCACGGTGAGTACAACCAGCGCCCCCCAGACTCCCAGGTAGGTGCTGAGCGGCAGGATGTGCGGCTCGTCGTGATCGTGGCCGCCTTCGTCGTTGTGGTTTGTGTGTGCCTGCGTCATGACTTACCCCACCAAGTAGAGGAGCGGGAACAGGTAGATCCAGATCAAGTCAACCAGGTGCCAGTACAGCCCGACGCACTCGACCGGGAAGAAGTACTTCGAGCTGAAGTCGCCTCGCATCGAGCGAACCAGCACCCAGGTGATGGCGAGCATGCCGATGATGACGTGCAGACCGTGCAGTCCGGTCATCAGGAAGTAGATGCCGATGAAGATGTACGGCGAATCGACCGACTTCAGCTTGGCAACAAAGTCCGCGCCGTGTTCAACCGTCAGCGCGGCATAGTCCGGGTTCCAGTGGCCAAGCGGACCCGAGCCGGGCAGCGTGCCCAGGTGAAACTTGTGCGAGTACTCGAAGTACTTCACGACCAAGAAGGCCGCGCCACACAGCAAGGTGATTGCCAGGTAGCCGACGGTCTGTCCTTGCTTGGAAAGCTGCGCCGAACGGACGCTCAGCGCCATCGTCAGCGACGAAAAGATCAGAACCATGGTGTTGACCGCGCCAAGCTTCCAGTCGAGAAGCTGGTGAACGGTCTTGAACATCTCGGGATGGGTATAGCGGTACGAGGCGTACGCCATGAACAGCCCCGAAAACAGCAGGATTTCGGTGGCGAGAAAGACCCACATCCCGAGCTTGGCCGCTTCCGACTCGTCGTGTGCAGTCGGGAAGTGGTGCGCGTGATGATACGTACGGGCCGGATTGCTCATAAGTGCTCCTTGCGGCTCGCAGAAGGTTGAAAAGGCTTAGTGCCCACCGCCAGTGGCGCGATCATACGGACCGCGATCCACCGTCGGTTGACCCATGAAGTTCTCCAGCGGCGGCGGCGAGGAGGTCTTCCACTCCAGCGTCGTGGCTTCCCAGGGATTGTCGCCTGCGTCCGCTCCGCTCTTGAGCGAGCGCAGCAGACAGACCAGCGTCAGGAAGAAGCCGAGGCCGAGGATGTAGGAACCAATCGTCGATACCTGATGTAGGGGCTCGAACTGCGGCAGGTAGTTGTAGTACCGACGCGGCATGCCAGCGACCCCCAGGAAGAACTGCGAACCGAAGGTGAGGTTGAAGCCGATGAAGGCCAGCGCGCAGGCCCAGTTGCCCAGCTTCTCGCTGTACATCTTGCCGGTGAACTTCGGCCACCAGTAGTGCAGACCACCGATGAAGGCGAACATGGTGCCGCCCATCATGACGTAGTGGAAGTGCGCGACGACGAAGTAGGTGTCATGCAGGTGCAGGTCCAGCGACATCGTGGCCAGGTACATACCCGTCAGTCCGCCGATGGTGAACAGCCACAAAAAGCCGAGCGTGTACCACATCGGGGTACGCAGCACGATCGAGCCCTTGTACAGCGTCGCAATCCAGTTGAGCACCTTGATGGCGGTCGGGATGGCGATGAGGAAGGTCAGGCCCGAAAAGATCATGCCCGCCAGCTCGGACTGACCGGAGGTGAACATGTGGTGACCCCAGACCAGGAAGCCGACGATGGCGATACCAATCGACGACAGCGCGATGGCTCGGTAGCCGAAGATGGCCTTGCGCGAAAAGGTGCTGATGAGGTCCGAGATGACGCCGAAGCCGGGGACGATCATGATGTAGACCGCCGGGTGGCTGTAGAACCAGAAGAAGTGCTGGAACAGGACCGGATCTCCGCCGAGCGCCGGATCGAAGATACCGACGTGCAGCACGCGCTCCGCGATGAGCAGCAGCAGGGTGATGCCGAGCACCGGGGTCGCCAGGATCTGAATCACGCTCGTGGCATACAGCGCCCACACAAACAGCGGCATGCGGAAGAAGGTCATGCCGGGTGCGCGCAGACGATGAACGGTCGCGATGAAGTTCAGTCCGGTGAAGATCGACGAAAAGCCGAGGATGAAGGCAGCGAGCACCATCGTCGAGACGCTCGAGTTCGAGGTCGTCGAATACGGCGTATAGAACGTCCAGCCGGTGTCCACCGCGCCGCTAAAGATCGAGTAGAGCGCGATGAGCGCACCGATCACGTAGATGTAGAAGCTCGCGAGGTTTACTCGCGGGAACGCCACGTCTTTGGCACCGAGCTGAATCGGCAGGATGATGTTGCCCAGCGAAGCCGGAATCGACGGGATGATGACCAAGAAGACCATCACCGCGCCGTGGAGGGTAAAGAGCTGGTTGTAGGTGTCGGGATCGACGATGGTCTTGCCTGCGGTGAGCAGCTCGGTACGGACGAGCAGCGCGAAGACGCCACCGAGCATGAACGCGGCCCACACAAACGCCAGGTACATGACGCCGATGCGCTTGTGGTCGAGCGTAAACAGCCACGACGCAATGCCGTGTGAGCTGTTCCAAAAACTAGGAGGACGCTGTCCGGGTTCAGAAGAACTGGGAGTGTACTGGGTCATGACTGAACCTCGATTACTTCAGACTCTTTAGGTAGTCGATCAGGTGGCCAAGCTCCTTGTCAGTGAAGCGGCCCTTAAAGGGCGGCATCGCCGGGGCAAAGCCTTCGACGATCTTGGCCATCGGGTTCTCGATCGACTCGCGGAGATAGTTGTCGTCAACGGTGATCTCGCCCTGACCCTGGATCTTTTCCTTGCGGCCAAAGACCTGATACAGGCGCGGACCAATCACCGGCTGCGGCTGCTCGGCGGCACTCTTCACCGCGTGACAGGCGTTGCAGCCGCCCTTGATCTCGAACAGCGACTTGCCGTGCGCGATCGGATCCGAGTCATTCACCGGCGCATGCGCATCCAGCCACTTCTGGTACGCATCGGGCTGCAAGACCTTGATCTGGGCATACATCTTGGAGTGGTCGGTGCCGCAGTACTCCGCACAGAACACCTGCTGCGAACCTTCCAGCACCGGCTGGAACCACATCACGGTGTACTTGTTCGGAACCGCGTCCATCTTCATGCGGAAGCTCGGCACGAAGAAGCTGTGCAGCACATCGTTCGACGTGATGATGAGCTTCACCGGCTTGTTGATCGGTACCGCCATCTCATCGGCGCTCTGGGCACCGTTTGGGTACTCGAACGTCCACTTCCACTTCTTGCCGGTCACACGGACTTCCAGCGCATCCTTGGGCGGAATGAGCTGATCCATGTAGTTCTTGAAGCCCCACACGAACAGGCCCATCACCACAAACAGTGGGATGACGCTCCATGCGACTTCGAGCGCGGTGTTGTGGGAAATCTCCACCACGTTGTGTTCGCCGCCACGCCACCTGTAGCGATACACAAAGTAGGCACCCGCGCCCATGATCAGCACGAAGCAAAATGTGACCAGCGCGGTCAATGACAGAAAGAGCGTGTCGTACGCTCCTGCCAGCGTGGATGCCTGGGCCGGTAACCCAAAAGCAACTTCTGTTGTATTTGGCTGTATCATCCGTTCACCCGAGCGCGGCGATCTCTCCGCCACGCGGTAATAAGGAATGTTCCCAAGACCAACATCGTGAGCGCACCGCCTGCTCGCACCAGCGCAATGGCAGCCAGCGAATAGCGACGCTCCTTCGGGTCGTAGTGGAAACACCACAAGAGCAGCTTGTCGAGCGGGTTGCCGATGCCTCCCAGTGAAGACTCGACGAGAGCCAGGCGCAGATCACGGGCCGGAAAGACAATTCCGTACAAGATCTGCGACAGCCATCCCGATGGAGTCAGCACAAAGATTCCTGCGGCGTGAGCCCACTGCTTGCCTTCTTCGTCCCAGCGATAGCGAAAGCCAATCGCGCTTGCCACCTTGGCGATGTCTTGCTCCGTGCCTGACAGAAAGGGCCAGTCGCGGCTGTCATCAGCCAGCGGACGACCGAGCGCCTGCAGATATGCCCGTCGCTTGGCGGCAGCGAGGCTTGGCTTTTCTCGCGGGTCGATGCTCAGCGTGATCACTTGGTAGTCCTTGCCTGGCGCAAACTGCAGCGGACGCATTCCATCGAGCAGTCCATTGAGGACGAGCGAACAGAGCGTCGGACAGCTGTAGTAGGCCAAGACCAGGACCACCGGACGACCGCTGACAAAGTAGTCGCGAAGGAAGACCTGCTTGCCCGTATGATCGACAAAAGGAACATCGAGCGGAACCTTGGCTCCGAGCGTTCCATCGATGGCGATGCCTTGGAGTTCCTTTGGCACCTCTTGCTCGGCGCGCGCAGGGCAGACTGTGCCCATCGTCGCCAAAAGCAAGCCAACGATGAGCGCTCGGAGAAGCAGGCTCATCTCTTGTTTTCCTCGATAACCTTCTTCATCCCCTCTTGCACGGGGATGTGGACGATTCCCTTCGCCTGATCGATGTAGCCGTAGCCGAGCAGGCGCTTTTCTTCCGTGATGCGCTGGTTCACAAACTCAGGATCCGCTTGTCCGAGGCCGCGCTCCAGCATCAGCTTTTCGGAATACCGGATAAACAGCGAGTTAAAGAGCAGCGCCGTTCCAAAGAACAGCACGGACAGCACAACGCCCCAGATGAAGAGCTGGAAGTTCGGCGTCTGCTGGCGGTCAACAGCCACTTCTCCGTGGCCGTGGTTGTGTTCATGCTCAGCCATTGTCATACCCCATCGAATCCGCGAGGTACGGATCCTTGATCGGAACCAAGGCAGCCTTGCCGAAGGTACGCGCGGCCACTCCGAAGAACAGACCAGCGGTTCCCAGCACAGCGGCGAAGTCGTACCAGGTAAAGGACATGTGCTCACGCACGAGCGGCACCACCAGCCAGAACAGATCCACCCAGTGCATCACGACGATGAGATACGCGATGGCCTTGAGGATCACCGGATGACGCTTGGCATTGCGTGCCATCAGACCGAAGAACGGAACCAAGAAGTGCAGCAGGATGAGCGCCCAGGTCAGCGTGGACCAGCCGTTTTCCCAGTGCTTGCGATACCACACCGTCTCTTCCGGCAAGTTGGCGTACCAAATCAGCATGAACATCGAGTACGCGATGTACGCCCAGAACACGGTGAAGCCGAACATCAGCTTGCCGAGGTCGTGGTAGTGCTCGTCGTTGATGACGCCTTCCATGTAGCCGTAGCCGTGCAGCGTACGAGCCGTTCCCGTCACGAGCGCCAGCGTCGAGATCATCGTGCCCGCGAAGGCATAGACACCGAACATCGTCGTCGCCCAGGTCGGGTCTACTCCCATCAGCCAGTCAAACGAAGCAAAGCTCAGCGTCAGGCCAAACAGGATCACGACCACCGGCGCGGCTTTGCGCATCTTCAGGATCGTGTGCGCGTCTCCCGTCGAGTCCACTGCCACAGAGTTGCGGTAGTAGAACAGACCGGCAAACGCCCAGAACAACAGGTAAAACGCCGCGCGTCCGTAGAAGAACGGCACCGTCAGGTACCAGGTCTTCGACTCCATCGCGAGCGTGACCGCCGTCTTGTATTCGGCGTTCTTGATGCCCTCGATGTTCATCCACGGCAGGATGTCCTTGGCGAACACCGCAATCGGGATAAACAGCAGCGCAATCCACGGCGTAAACGCACCGTAGTTTTCAGCAATGCGACGCGGCACCACGCTCCAGCGCGCGCCGACCAGGTGCTGAAGCGCCGCAAAGAACATCGCTCCGACGCCCAGCGTCAAGACGTAGAAGAACGCCACCAAGTAAGCGCTCAGCGCTTCGGCCCTCGTGGATTCGGAAAAGAAGCCCGATACGGTGGCAGCAAGTCCGAGCAGCCCGATTCCGCCAAAGACCATCGACCAGCGATTGGCGACTCCGGCGGGAATCTGTAGCCGAGCGGCAGACAGATCGGTATTCATTGCGCTCATTTGAGTTGGCCCCTCTGCTCTGCGGTGAGCTGATCGACCTTGAGTCCCTGGCTGCGCTGCAGAGCCCGCACGTACGCCACGATGGCCCAGCGGTCCGCAACTGGAACCTGATAGGCGTAGGACTTCATCGTGTTCTTGCCGTTGGTGATCGTCGAAAAGATGTCACCGACGGGCGTATCGAGGAGACGCTGCTCGTAATACGAAGGCACAGCCCAAGCACCCAGCTTGTTGGCGCGCTGGATCACAAGGCCGTTGCCAGAACCTGTGCGGTCATGACACGGCGAGCAGTAAATGTTGAAGCGCTCTTGTCCGCGCTTGAGCAGGTTCATGTCCACCGTCACTTGCTCGGGGAACTTGTCAACGAAGCGACCTTGTTCGTCCTTGCCAGTGAAGTACGCGGTCTTGACAACCGGCGCAGCGGTGCTGACGGTTCCTTGCTCGAGCGGACGCATCACGCGACCGTCTTCAAAGAACGAGTTTTCGCGCTGAACCTTGCCCTTGTCCTGCGAAAACATGTTTCGCTGAAGGTGAATCGGCGGATCTTCAGACGGGTTGCCACGGCAGCCCATCAGCGTCGCAGCCGCAAGGACAACGTAGAGCGATGAGGTAGTTAAGCGTCTGTTCATGGCCTACGTCTCCACGATGTCCCGAACGACCGCGATCTCGGTGCCGCCAGCCGCAGCCAGCGCCTCACGAGCCCGGGCCTCGCTGAAGTTCGGATCCTTGGCTTCAATCGCCAGGAAGAACCCGTCGTCAGAAAACCGGGCAAATCGCTCGTGGGTAAACAGGGGATGGTATGGCTGTGGCAATCGACACAGCGCAAACAGACCAAACACCGTCGTCAGCGCTGACAGAAGCACCATCAGCTCGAAGCCAATCGGCACATAGGCCTGGTACGAGATGATCGGCTTGCCACCGATGATGAAGGGATAGTCAAAGCCGTTCATCCACCACTGAAGCAGGATGGCGCAGCCCACGCCGGTCAAGCCGCCGCACAGAACCATGTACGGCAGGATGGTCGGACGCAGACCCATCGCCTTGTCCATTCCGTGGATTGGAAACGGCGTGTAGGTATCGATCGCGGTAAAGCCCGCTTGGCGCACGGCCTTCACAGCCTCAAGGAGCGCGCCCGGTGACTTGTACTCGGCGACAACGCCAAAGACGTTGTCCTCCAGAGCAACTGAAGACTTCTGAGACATCAGTGAGCCTCCTTGCCGTGGCTCGTGTCGTGCGCATGCGGATCAGCCGCCGGCGACACACCCTTGATCTCCGAGATGGCGATCATCGGGACGAAGCGCAGGAACAGAAGGAACAGCGTAAAGAACAGACCGAACGTGCCCAGGTACATGCTCACGTCGATCCAGGTCGGACGGAAGTAGCCCCACGCCGCCGGAGTGAAGTCACGGTGCAGCGACGTGGCGATGATCACGAACCGCTCGAACCACATACCGATGTTCACAAAGATCGAGATGATGAACATCAGCGGCACCGAGCGACGAATCGACCGGAACCAGAACAGCTGCGGCGAGATGACGTTGCACGAGATCATCGTCCAGTACGCCCACGCATACGGACCCATCGCGCGGTTGATGAACGTGAAGCGCTCGTAGGGGTTGCCGCCGTACCAGGCCATGAAAAACTCCATGCCGTAGGCGTAACCAACCATCGTGCCCGTCACGAGCATGATCTTGTTCATGTTTTCCAGCACGCGCATCGTGACCAGATCCTTCAGCCCGTACAGCTCACGAGCCAGGACCATCAGCGTCATGACCAGACCGAAGCCCGAGAACACGGCGCCAGCGACGAAGTACGGCGGGAAGATGGTGGCGTGCCAGCCCGGCAGCACCGAGGTCGCAAAGTCGAACGACACAACCGAGTGGACCGACAGAACCAGCGGCGTCGAGATACCAGCGAGGATGAGGTACGCGCGCTCGTAGTGCTGCCAGTGACGGTTGCTCCCGCGCCAGCCCATCGCAAAGATTCCGTACAGAATCGCGCGGGTGCGGTTGGTCGCACGGTCGCGCAGCGTCGCCAGGTCTGGAATCAGACCGACGTACCAGAACAGCACCGACACCAGACCGTAGGTCGAGACCGCGAACACGTCCCACATGAGCGGGCTGCGGAAGTTCGGCCACATCGACATCTGGTTCGGAAGCGGCAGCAGCCAGTACGCAGCCAGCCACGGACGACCCGTGTGGAACAGCGGGAACTGAAGCGCACAGAGCACCGCGAACACCGTCATCGCTTCCGCGAAGCGATTGATGGCCGTACGCCACTTCTGCCGGAACAGAAACAAGATGGCGGAGATCAGCGTACCGGCGTGACCGATACCGATCCACCACACGAAGTTGGTGATGTCCCACGCCCAGTAGACCGGGTTGTTGTTGCCCCACACGCCGATACCCGTCGTGACCAGGAAGGTCAGGGTCGCGCCGTACAGACCAAGGAGGCCCAGTGCCACCACGAAGCTGAGAATCCAGCCGATTGGGGTCTTTTGGACCGGCAGCTCGACTGGGCGACAGACGACGTTGGTGATCGCCGCCAGGCTCGGATTGTTATTTAGGAGCGGTTCGGGCTCGAGCACTGCCGCGACCGCGCTTCTCTCGGCACTCATGGATGACTTGCTCCAGTCTCGTGCGTTTTGTGTTCACCGGCAGGTGCGTGACCCGCCGCCGCAGGAGCATGACCCGCAGGAGCGTGACCACCGCCGTGCGCTTCTTCATGCGCCTCGGCTTCGAGTGCCGGATTGGGATTGCGAATACGCGCCAGATACGTCGTACGCGGCTTGGCGTTCAGCTCATCGAGCATCGTGTAATGCCGTGGGCTCTGACGCACCGACGAGACCTTGCTCTTCTGGTCGGTGATGTCGCCAAACGTGATGGCGTCCGACGGGCAAGCCTGCTGGCAAGCCGTCACAAGCGTACCGTCGTTCACAAACTCGGAGCGACCCTGCGTGTCCTTGAGCTTGGCCGAGCGCTGTGCGCCACGGATGCGCTGGACGCAGTACGTACACTTCTCGATGACACCGCGCGAGCGAACGGTCACGTCCGGGTTCATCGCCAGCTTCGCGACCTCGGGGACATCGCCGCGATAGTCGAGATAGTTGAAGCGACGGACCTTCCACGGACAGTTGTTCGCGCAGTACCGCGTGCCGACGCAGCGGTTGTAGACCATGTCGTTCAGACCGTCTTGCGAGTGAACCGTCGCCGCAACCGGGCAGACGTTTTCGCAAGGAGCGTCTTCACACTGCATACACGGCACCGGCTGATGAACCATGTGCGTATTGTCGTCGCCCAGCTCGATCTTGTGATGCGAGCCGTTGTCGAATGCGACGGGCTCCATCGTGAAGTAGCGATCGATGCGGATCCAGTGCATCTCGCGGCCCTTGCGGACCTGCGCTTTGCCGACGACCGGGACGTTGTTTTCTGCCTGACAAGCCACCGTGCAGGTGCCGCAGCCAGTACACGCCGACAGGTCGATCACCAGGCCCCACTGCTGTCCGCTCCGCTTGTACGGATCCCACAGCGCCAGCAGCGGCGGATGGTGAACCGCGTGCTGCGCGAAGTTCGGATGATGGCGGAACTTGCCGATCGTCGCCTCTTGGATGAGCGGACGACCTTCCATCGCGAAGTGATCCTGCGTCGTCACGAGGCCCGTCAGGTGCGTGGTGTCGCCGAACCAGTAGTCACGCGGATCTTCGTACTTTTTGCCCAGCTTCTGGACCTGGACTTCATCCGACCACAGACCCTCGGAGTGACGGATCTTGTAGGCGTTAAAGCCCGCGCCCTTGCTGACCTTGCCAAAGGCATCTGGGCTGTGTCCGTACCCGAGCGCGATCGACACCGTTCCGGCAGCCTGGCCCGGCTGGACCCACACCGCTGCTTCGACCGTCTGACCGCGCACGGTCAGCGAGACCATGTCGTTCTTTTCGACACCCAGCTCTTTGGCCGCATCCACCGAGACGATGAGCGCGTTGTCCCACACGATCTTGGTGATCGGATCGGGCAGCTCTTGCAGCCAGCTCACGTTGGCATAGCGACCGTCGTACACATTGTTCGAGACCAGGAACTCGACTTCCCACGCCTTGGGCGCGATGGCCGCAACCTGCGTCACGCCGCCAGCGATGTCCGTCGCCTTGAGCTGCGGACGAACCTTCTCGAACACCGTGCCTTCCACCACACCGTCGTGCAGCGACTTGCGGAACGCGCGATCGAAAAAGACAGCCAGCGTTTCCTGGGGAACCGCCGGAGGTGGCGTCGCCGCATCAGCCGGAGCCGCTGCGCCAGTCGCTGTAGCCGCCGGAGCCGCCGCTGGAACCGCCACGCCGGGCTTCCCGACCGTGATGCCAATCGCTGGAGCCACCGCAGCCGCAGCCTTGCCCACCACACCAGCTGGAGCAGGCTTGGCACCAGGCTTACCAGGCTTGGCACCTTTTCCGACCGGAGGCGCAACCGGAGCAGGCTCGACGGGTGCAGGTGGCGCAGGCGGCTGGAACTTGGCTGCCGCAACACCGCGCCAGGTGTCCCGCACCAGCTCGTAGCCACGCACCATATTGCCCGTCAGGATGTAGTTGACGAGCTCAATGTCCGACCAGCCCTTGTACAGCGGCGCAATCAGCGGCTGCACGATGCTCGCAGTTCCATCGGCAGCGCGAAGATCGCCCCACGCTTCCAGGAAGTGCGCGCGCGGAATGTGCAGCGAGGAAACCAGCGCAGTCTCATCGCGATACAGACCCAGGTGGACGACCTGAATCTTCTTCAGCTTGTCGGCCAGCCCGAGGTCAGCCGGTGCGTCATACACCGGGTTTCCACCGAGGATGACCAGCGTATCGACCTGACCCGCATCAATCGCAGCCGACAGCGCTTTCAGGCTGTCACGATCGAGCGGTCGGCCTGCATCACCGGCTTTGACGTAACCAACCGTCTCACCAACCGCTCCGAGCGCAGCGTGGATCGCATGAACCAGCGCGTGAACACCAGCCGGAAGGTTCTTGCCGACCACCACCAGCGCCTTGCCCTGGGCCTTCAGCAGATCGCCTGCTGCGGCTTCTACGAACTTGGCGTCGATACCGGCTGGAACGCTCTTCGGAAGCTGCGCAACCACTTCGGGCGGCAGCGCCAGACCACGCTTCGACAGCTCAGCCCCGAGAGCCAGCGCAAAGTGCGCCACCAGGGTCGGCTTGAGCCGCAGGCGGTGATCCGCATTGGTTCCCGTCACCGTCCATGCCGACTCGACGGCGTACAGACGGTTCATTTCGTCACTGACGCGATCAACCTTGCGACGCGCACCAAAGTGACGCGCGTTGCGCAGACCATCGGGCGTATTTCCCAAGAAGTCCGAGCCAATCGAGACAATCACATCGGCCTTGTGAACTTCATGCAGCGTCACAAGATCTTCGCCGAATGCCAACCGACTGCCCTGACGAAGCGAGTCTTCACAGACCGGCTCCCAGGTGGCCCACTTCGACTCGGCAAAGTCCTTGCTGAGCTGTTCACGCAGACGAAGCAGCGTCGGAGAAGTCAGCGCTCCCGACAGGATGTACAGACCGCGACCTTTTTCCGCGACCCACTTGCTGCGACGCGCTTTGAAGTAGTCGGTGATGGCATCCAGGCCGAACAGCACCGGCTTCGGGGCTGCCGCCGCACCATGTCCACCGTGGCTTTCCGTCGCCGCAGCAACTGGAGCCTCTTTGGAAGCCTTTCCAGCAACCAGCGGTCCCGTCGAGCGATCGGGATCGTACATCTCCAGGATCGAGCCCTGCGCGAAGGTGCCCGAGCCGCCAAGGCTCATCGGATGGTTGGGATTGCCTTCGATCTTCGTCGGACGACCTTCATGGCTCTCGACGAGCAGGCCGTACACAGCCGATCCAAGTGGCATCGCGGTGGCATAATATGTAGGTAGGCCAATCGCGAGATCTTCCGGTGCCTTGGTGTAGGGAAGGATCTTTTCCTCGGGACGTCGGCAACCGGCCAGTCCCGCCAGCGCCATCGAGGCACCGAGGATGCCCATAAACGAGCGGCGGCTCAGCGGATTCTGAACCTCGGGCGGAACTTCGGACGGAAGCTCACGCTCGAGCGACTCGCGGAACAGCGGACTGTTCTGCGCGTGGTCCGTGCTACGCCAGTAGGTCTTTTCGCCCATCGAGAGGATAGGCAGTTTGGGAAGTGTTGGCTTCATCGGTGACACCTAGAGCAGTCGGTAGGTGGCGCAATCTTGAGTTCTTGGGCCAGCTTTTCCCCGAACTCGCGACGACGAACGTCGAGCGGTTGATCGCCCGGCGGCTCCCAGCCCATGTTGGTGATCTGGTCGAGAGGACGCAGGCGGGGCGCTGGATCGCGGTGGCACTCAAGGCACCAGCCCATCGAGAGCGGCTCGACCTGGCGAACGGTAACCATCTGGTCAACTCGCCCGTGACACTCGACACAGCCGACGCCACTGGTGACGTGACGGTTGTGCGGGAAGTAGGCGTAGTCAGGCGTCTTGTGGATGCGCACCCACGGAACGGGCTTGTTGTACGCCCAGGACTCGCGCAGCGGCTGAAGCTTGGGCGAATCCTTCCTCACGTTGGAGTGGCAGTTCATACAGACCTGCGTCGGAGGAACCGTTGCGAACTCGGCGCGCTCGACATTGACGTGGCAATATCGACAGTCGAGTCCCAAATCGCCCGCATGGAGCTTGTGAGAATACGGTATCGGCTGGTTTGGCTCGTACCCCACGTCCGTATGTCGTGGGGAGAAGTAGTACCAGACGCCAAAAATGGCGCCTACGAGCCCGAACAAAACGGCTGCTGCCGAAAGGGGCGGCAACCGGTTCGTCCACGGGGGGAAGACAAAGCGTTTGTCAGATGTCGGCTGGTGGGTCATATCGGAACGCCTCTACAGGAATCGTCACGGCGGGCGTGGGCCAAGTGATCGGCGATGCACATACCGGCGCGCAGCCTATCAAATGGCCACCCGGAAACGCAAGCTCGGTCTTTGAGGAGAAACGCGTGCGCGGAAACTATAGAATGGTACAGGCTTTTTGAGCATCCACACCGACGCGACCAGCCTGCTGATCAGCGGGTAGCGACAGTGTCACCGGATCGTCGATATCTGGAGCGTCTGTACTCGCGGAGCGCGGGTTGTAGATTTCCGCCTCACTGGTTGCTTCGGTCAGCCGCACACCGCTGCGATCGGTCCGCCGCGTCAACCCTCCGGTGACTAAGATGCCGCCGTCTTGCAAAAGTGTCTGCTGATGACCAAAGCGCGCGAGCGCCATCGCGGGAATCTGCCGGAACGAGTTCTTGCCAGAATCGAACACAGAAGCCTGCGACAGCGTACACAGGAGGCTGGTGTCCGCAGCTGTCTCACAGTCGTTGCAGCCGGACACTTGGGTGGCACTGCCTCCGGTGATCACCACGCGCTGACCGGATGCGGTGGCGGAAGCGGACTCAAAGGCTGCGGGTCGATAGTGAGGCTGCGCCGAGCCACAAGCAGCGGGAAGATACGGAGTCACTGTGCGAACCATCGGAGCACTCGACGCATCCTCCAGCGTGTAGACGCGAATCGCGGAAGCCGCAGCGGGTGGCTGACCGGGCTGTGGCGTCACGGAGTTTGTCATCTGGAAGCCGCCGGTCACCAAGATGGCGGTCGGAAACATCGCGCTGTCCGCAAGCGCCGACCCGATTCGCGTCGCGGTATGGAATGTCGTCGGAACACCGCTCACATTCTGACCCATGGGACTACTTGCCGTCGGAGCATCAGGCAGTGATGACAAAAGCAGCGAAACCATCGACGGAGCCATCGTAGCGGATGCAGGCCAAGCACCACCCAGCGCCACCGCTTCTCGGTTGGAAATGGGCGTCAGCGACGGACCCAAAAAGCCTGTGGTCAGTGTCGTCGAGCCAAAGGTTTCCCCGTTTGCGCCGGACCATGCGACCGCTCTTTGGACTGCGGCTCCGTTTCCGGGACTCAGTAGGTCTCCACCACCGACGCTGCACGGCGGCAGACCAGCCAGCTTGGCACCACCGATGCTGACGAGTCCGCCTTGTGGTAGCGCAGTGGATCCCGCGAAAGCCGACGACTCGGACTGAGGCGGTGTCTCGGCACTCGCAGTCCACTTGGACCCGTCGTATTTCAGCGTCACGATCTCCGGTCCAGCAGGCAGCGCTTCGCCACACGGAGCCAGTCGAATCGGCGCATTGGTCGTCGGAGTGGTCAGGACTTGGCGACCGCGACCAGCCGTGATTCCGCCAAAGACGATCAGCTTGACGGTGGTATCGGTCGCGCTCAGCACAGCCATCTGATGAAACGCTCGCGGCGACGGAGCTTTTCCCGAAACCGTGACCGCCTGAAAGGTTGCCTTGGCCGGTTCATAGATCTCGAGCGTGTCGGTGACGCTCATCGCTTCCGCATTGCTGGCGACGACGCCGGTCTCGATGCCGCCGTAGATCAGGACTTCGCCGCTGGGAATGGCCGTCGCAGCGTGGAACGCGCGCGCACCGATCATGCCGGACGCTGGACAGTTCCAGCTTTCGACGCCAAACATCGGCAAAATGCCCGAACCACCGTCGCTGGATACGCTTGATTTGCCACTGACAGCGCCGGTGTAGATGCGCTTGCCGCTGGAATCGAACAGCTCGGCAAAGAAGGCAAACTGGCTGCGATCCATCGGTCCCAGGTCAATGCTCGGATGCTCGTCAGGCAGCTTCGCGGTGATGTCGCACTGAAACTGCCAGCCGCTGCCTTGCTTTTGCAAGACCGACAGCCGAACCGAGCCGTCTCGCAGCACGGCGGACAGCGGGAAGCCGCTCTTGTCGGTTTTGAGACAAGCGTGCTGGCTGGCGGACTCCGCGAGCTGAAGCTTCAGGCCCGGCCCCGGGTTTCCCTTGCAGCCAAGCAGTCCAAGCAGTCCAACGGTGATACTGGCGATGCGCAGACGATAGGAGCCCATTACGATACACGGTAGCGTATGGGCCTCGGAGCGGTCAATCGCGCTCCGATTGAACGGACGGCCAATCCAGGCTAATCACGCGAAGCAAGCAGGCGCAGCAGCAGGCGCAGCACGGTCACGAAGATGTTAAACAGCGACGCAAACAGCATCAGCGCGCCTTGGACGGGATTGTCGTACTCCGGGTTGTTCAGGATATCGCTCGTCGCGTAGATCAAACCGATCACGCCGTAGATGCCGATGCCAATCGTGATGATCAGGCCAAGTCCCGAGAGCTGGATGAACGAGTTGACGAACATCGCAATCATCAGCGCGAAGAACATGCCGGTGAGCAAGCCCGCCGGAGCTGAGAACTTTTCCTTCGAGAACATCACAAAGCCCGTGACGACCGCGAACACGCCGCCGGTCACCGCCAGCGCTGCCGGAATCGCGCCTGGCGCCAGATAGTTGGCCACGGCCAGCAGCGGTCCAAGCGCAATGCCCGAAATGAAACCGTCAGCCGCCAGCGCGATGATGCCCAGGTTCGGGCTCTGACGTGAGGCCCACAGCGCAAGCATCGGGACGATGTTGATCAGCGCCAGCGCCAGGATCCAGCCCACTGGACGAATGAAGAACTGGACCATCGCTTGCGAGGTTGCGCAGGTGTAACCACCTGCCACCGCCGTCACCACACTGATCAGTAAGAGCGCGTAGGTCTTTTTGACAAGCAGCGCGCGATCGCCATCGAGCACCGTCGTACCAAACAGCGTTTCCGAGAAGGACAAGGTTGACATGGTTAGATCTCCACGCAGGGTTTGTTGTCGCTTGCGTCCATTATGATCACGGTCCGCGCTGCGCGAAAGTGCGACATCGCAGAACCGCTTTGCAAACGAAACAACAGCTGACGCACTGATTTGATGCCCGCGCGTTGCTGTTCTTATGGAGTTTCTCCGCGCAGCAAGGCTTCCAGCGCGGCTTCATCCAAGATCGGTACGCTGTTTTTGATCGCGGCTGCTCGCTTGTCTTCCCCGGGTTCTGCTCCAACGATCAGGTAGCTGGTCTTCTTGGTGACCGACGATGTGAACTTGCCGCCTGCGGACTCGATGCGCTTTTGGAAGTCGCCACGCGGCTTGGACAGCGTTCCGGTGATGCAGAACGTCTTGCCAAGCAGCGGCCCCGTGCTTGCGACAGGCTCCGTCGGAGAAAGTCCCAGCGAAACGAACTTCCGCAGCAGCGCTTGGGACTGTGGATCGCTCAAGTAGTCACGGACGGCTCCGGCTCGCTCTTCTCCAAAGCCGTGAATCCCGACGAGCAAGCGATAGACCGCATCGGGCGGTGTACGCAAAAGCTGTTCGAGCGACAGATACTGCTCGGCAATTTTCTGCGCCCACACCCAGCCGATTCCGTGAATCCCAAGCGCGGTCAAAAAGCGCGACAGCGTCGCTTCCGCTCGTCCAGAAGCAATCGCAAACAGCACATTGTCTGCGCTCTTTTCTCCCAGGCGCGGCAGGCTCAAAAGCTGCGCTTTGGTCAGCGAAAAGAGATCCGCAAGATCCCTAATATGTCGCGCACTGACCAGCGCTTCGACCAGCTTGTCGCCGAGTCCCGAGATGTTCATCGCATCGCGGTTGCAAAAGAACGTAATCGCTTCGCGAAGCTGACGCGGACACGGCTTGGTATTCGGACAGCGCAGCGCGACTTCACCGGGACGCTTGATCAAGACATCGCCGCACTCTGGACAGTGGCTCGGAGGCGGAATCGCTCGTAGCTCAGACTCTCGACCGACGCGACGTTCTTTCACCACAGCGACGATCTGCGGGATGATCTCTCCGGCTTTTTCGACCAGCACGAAGTCGCCAACCATCACACCGAGCCGCGCGATCTGATCCCAGTTGTGCATCGAAGCGCGCGACACCGTGGTTCCAGCCAGCTCGACGGGAGCCAGCACCGCAACCGGCGTCACCACACCAGTCCGTCCGACGCCCAATTCCACATCGAGGAGCTTGGTTGTGCCTTGCTGCGCCGGAAACTTGTAGGCAATCGCCCAGCGTGGCGCTCGCGCGGTAAACCCGAGCACTTCGCGCTGGCTCAGATCGTTTACCTTGAGGACCAGTCCGTCCACGTCGAACGGCAGGCTCATCCGCTTGTCTTGCCAGACTTTTGTGTCGGCCAACAGCGCATCCAAGCTGCCCACCGTCTTGGTGTCGGGATAGACCGGCAGACCGAGCCGTCGCAGATAATCGAGCAGACCGCTGTGCGTCGCAATGCCCGGCACTTCCCCGACGACTTCATAGAGCAGCACCCGCAGCGGACGCTTCGCCACAATCCGAGAGTCGAGCTGCTTGAGCGTTCCTCCCGTCGCATTTCGAGGATTTTTGAACGGCTCTTCACCCGCCGACAGACGCTCTGCATTGAGCTTGTCGAAGCCGTCGCGAGGCATGTAAACCTCGCCGCGCACCAGCAGATCGACCTTTTCCTTCAGCATCATCGGCAGGTTCTTCACCGTGCGCAGGTTCTGCGTCACGTCTTCCCCGATGAGCCCGTCGCCGCGCGTCGCACCCAGCACAAACACGCCCGCTTTGTAGGTCAGCTCGATGCCGATTCCGTCAATCTTGGGCTCGACGACCAGCTCGGGAACGCGCTTATCGCCCGCACCTTGCAGTCCGCGCATCACGCGGCTGTAAAAGTCCGTCAGATCTTCGGCGGAATAGGTGTTGTCGAGCGAGAGCATCGCGACAGCGCGCTCCACCTTCGCAAAGCCAGACAGCGGAGTGTGTCCGACTCGCTTCGACGGAGAATGCGCAACCACCCAGTCTGGATGAGCCGCTTCGAGCGCATCGAGTCGCTTCTTTTTCTGATCGTACTCAACGTCCGCGATGCTCGGATTGTTATCGACGTAATAGCGACGATCGTGCTCTAGCAGCTCAGCGACCAGCGCCAAGTATTCGTCGCGGTTGCCTTCGTCGCCAAACAGGCTTGCTGTCGTCGCTACAGGAGCATCCGTCGCCCCCGACTTCGTCGCACCCTTCTTCTTCGCGCTCACGAACGGCTCCTCATCTCGCAGGTTTGCCGCAAACTGCGGTCAGGCCATGATAGCAGCCTGAGCCAAGCGACTACTGAGCTTGCGCGCTCGGTTCGTCCGCTTTGTATTCGCTGTAATGGCCGTAATACGAACGGTAGCCTTTGCCACTGACATCGATGTCGTTTAGGACCACGCCCACGATGTGACCACCGACGTCAAGCACATGCTGTGTCGCTCGCTGCGCTGCTTCTCGCGGAGTCTTTCCGTGACGGACAATCAGCACCACGCCATCAACCAGCGTCGATAAAATCGCAGGATCGGTCACTGGAACCGCTGGCGGACTGTCGATCAGGATGCGATCGAAGCGCTCTCCGACTTGCTCGAGCAGCGTACGAAAGTGCTGACCGTTTAAAAGCTCTGCCGGGTTGGGCGGCGTCGGACCCGCTGGCAGCACCAACAGGTTTTCGACATCCGAAGAGCGAATCGCATCATCGAGCGATACCTCTCCGACCAGTACACTGGTCAGACCCGACGTAGCACTCAGTCCAAACGCGCGCGCAATCCGAGGCCGTCGCAGATCGCAGTCGATGATCAGCGTCCGAGCCCCCGACTTCGCCAGCACCGTTCCCAAGCTAACGCAGCACAGCGTCTTTCCTTCTCGTGGCAGCGACGATGTCAGCAGCAGCGTCTTTAACGTCTTGTCTGCACCGACGAACATCAGGTTGGTGCGGATCGCGCGACAGGCCTCAGCCACCGTCGATCGAGGATGATATGCAACGTACAGATCGGGCGGATAGCGACCCTTGTTGTCCATCGCAAAGCTGGGAATCACCCCGAGCAGCGCTTGTCCGAGCGTCGTCTCAATGTCCTGCGGCGCTTTCACCGTGCGATCCAGCGCGTCGAGCAGCAGCGCCAGCAGAACTCCCGACAGAAGCGCCAACATCACCGACAGAGCCAGCACGACACGCACACGCGGACTGACCGGCACTTTGGGAATCCGCGCGTAGTCGAGCACCTTGATGTTCGACAGACGCAGCCGTCCCACCATCCCACTTTCTTTGCTGCGATTGAGGATCAGGTTGTACTGCTTCTGCAAGCTATCGGCGTCGCGCTTGAGCTTGTTGTATTCGATTTCCAGACGAGACAGCCGCATTCCTTCTTGCTTCATCGTCTGAAGCTCGGCGAGGACTTTTTGCTCATCCGACATCGCTTCGCTGTAGCGAATCTGCGACGCGGACAGGGCAACTTCCACCTCACGCGAGAGCTCACGCAGCACCTGATCGACCTTCGACGACTGCTGCTGCACCTGCGGATGACTGTCTTGATAGCGCGTCTTTAGCTCTGCCAGCCGTCGCTGTTCCTCGGTATAGGTTCGTCGCAAGTCTCCGAGTAGCTGCGGCATGTCATTTCCGAGCACCGGCACATGCAGCGCGTCCAGCTCTTTTAACTTGCGCAGCTCTGTGAGCTGACTCTGACGCTGGAGCTTGCGCAGTCGAACCTCGGTCAGCGCGTCGGTGTACTTGTCGATCTGACGCGCCACTTGGTTGGCTCGATCTTCCATGCTCACCGTCAGAAGATCGTGCTGTGACTTGAACTCGTACAGCGCCAGCTCGGCATCGTGAAGCGACTTGCGTAAGCGATCCAGCTCGTCGGCAAGCTGCTCTCCGGTGCGCTGATTGACCACTTCGCGACTCTGCGCAGCGTCGGCGACAAACTCATCTGCGACGGCATCCGCAATCTTTTTGGCCCAGCTTGGATCCGCATGGCGCGCCGTCACCAGCAGCACCCGCGTTTCCGCCACCACGTCGGCAGTGTAGTGATTGAGCAGCGCTTCGCCCGCTTCTTCGAGGCTCTGCGGCAGCTTTCCCGCCGGATAGAAGCCCGCTGACGATAGGAGCTTTAACCGCGTCGCCACCCGTCGAGCCAGCGTATCTGAGGTCAAGACCTTGCGACTCGTCTGCAAAAAGTCCTGCATCATGTAGTAGTTCGCTGGCGTCGGATCGATGACATCCTGCACCGCGCTACCGAGGACTTGCGGAACGCTCGCTTCGATAAGCACACTCGCGCGCGTCTCGTAGATTCGCGGCTGCGACTGTGTCCACAGCGACGCCAGCGTCGGCCACAGCACAAGCATCAGCAGCACAGCCCAGCGACGTTCCCACAGAACAGCGACGTAGCGCGACAGCTCACTACCGCCTTCATCGAAACCAGTACGCCCACGCCGAGACGGCATTCGCCCCAAGGACGATGACGACGACGCGGTAGCTGGCAGGTTCGAGGAAGAAGCGCTCATCGTGAGAGCCCATTGTGCCACGTTCCGCTCAATCTGACGCGCAGGGAATGTGAATGCGAGGGTGAATGCGAGGGAAAGGAAGAGTAGCGACCGTCTTTGTCGCGGTCGAGATGCGGCTACGACTCGTCGTGATCGGTGTCGATCGGACCGCTGCTGCGCGCTCTCGTCTGAGCCAGCTCACTCAACGCCTCTGCGGTTCGCGAAATCACCTCAATCGAGCGATGGAACTCTCCGAGTCGGGTCTCTTGCGCCCGCGCCAGCTCACGCAGTGCTTCAATCGCTTGCAGGATCTGATCGCCGCCCTTGGTCTGCTCTCGCTGCGCCGTGTGAAGATGCGAAACCATCTCGCTGATCGACTCGATCGATCGCGTAATCTGCTTGCTACCGCGCGTCTGCTCTTGTGACGAGCGCTCAACGTGCTTGGTGATGTTCTTCATCCGCTCCGCAGCTTTCAAGATTTGCTCGGAGCCGCGTGCTTGCTCGCTCGTCGCTGTTGCGATCTGCTGAACCGTCTCAGCAATCGAACCAATCGCGTCGGTCACTTGCTTGCTACCACGCGCTTGCTCGACGGTGGCACGAGCGATGTCACGCACCATCTGCGTCGCGCGCTCGGCCGCTTCCAGAATCTTGCGCAGCGCTTCTTCAGCCTGATGACTGACCTTGACACCATCATCGACGGCTTTTGCACCGCGCTCGACGGCGTCAATTGCGTTACGCGACTCTGCTTGCACGCTCTTGATCAGCTCGCCGATGTCTTTGGTGCTGGCCGACGAGCGCTCAGCGAGGTCTTTGATCTCATCAGCGACGACAGCGAAGCCCTTACCGTGTTCACCAGCCTGCGCCGCGATGATGGCGGCGTTTAGTGCCAGCAGGTTCGTCTGTTCCGCAACGTCGTCGATGATGCGCAGGATCTTGTCGATCTCGCCGATCTTGTCACCCAGTCGCGCAATGACGCGGACCGTGCCTTCCGAGTAGCCCTTGATCTTGTTCATTCCGTCGATGGTTGACGTAATCGCTTGGGCTCCGAGACCGGCCGCGCGGCTCACTTCTTCCGACAGACGCGCCGTTTCGTTCGCGTTGTTTTCGACCTGGCGAATCGAGATGTCCATCTCATTCATCGACGAGCTGGTTTCTTCCGCCGTCGCTGAAAGCGCTTCTACGTTCTTGGCCACCTCGCGAATCGAGTACGTCATTTCCTCGATCGAGGTCGCGGACTCTTGCACCGCACCCGCCAGGTTGACCATGTTTTCGGCGACTTCGTCGTTGCTGGCAGCCATCTCCAGAATCGACGAGCTCGACTCTTCCGCACCGCGCGCCAGCGTCTCAACCGACTGCGCAATCTGCTTGGCCGATGTCGTCATCTCGTGCAGCGACGCGCTCGTCTCTTCCAACGCGTGCATCTGCTGACCGATCGTGTTGCGCAGATCGCTTAGCACATTGCCCAAGTCGCCGCTGGTCTTCGACTGAACACCGAGCTGACGCGACAGATCTTGCTGACGCTGAAACAGGATCTTGCGCAGACGCTCCATCAGCTCCGCCATGCTCCCGAGCGGCTCGTCAGCGCCGAGAGGAACTGGCTCTTCCAGCTCTCCACCGACGAGACGGCTCATCGCAGCACGCAGCTCTGCCACTTGCGCGCCGGTTCGCACCTGAAGCGCGATGTTCACCGCGACGATCAGCAGCACCACCGCCGAGATCGGCCACGCCGCCGCCTGTGCCTCGCGCGATATCACAAACAGAAGCCCCAGCAGCACCGCCGCCAAGGTGACGTTGATGAGCAAGCGCCCACGAACGATGTGGTTCATCGCGCATCAGTTTACAGGCAAATTAAAACGAAATCTGCCTTTCAAATCTGTGAGTAACCAATCAGCGCAAGTCAGGACGCCGAAGTGCCAAGCGGTCGGCGCGCGACTCCGCTGGGCCTGGAAAGTCTGTGCAAAACTGCCAAAGCGCATTGATCACGACCGGGGAAGATGCCATCCTTCCGTCGCTGAAGACTGACGATCAAGGCCAGCAAGGAGCCACCGATGACCGAAATCACCCAGCTTGTCGCCCGCGAGATCCTCGATTCGCGAGGCAATCCGACCGTGGAAGTGGAAGTCTCTCTATCGAGCGGAGCCGAAGGCCGTGCAGCGGTCCCGTCGGGCGCATCGACTGGAACGCATGAAGCGCTGGAGCTACGCGACGGCGACTCTGCTCGTTACTTGGGCAAAGGCGTGCTGCGCGCCATTCAGAACATCACCGACGTGATCGAGCCAGCCATCATTGGTCTGGATGCACGCAACCAAGGTGCGCTCGACGCTGCGCTGCTTGCACTCGACGGAACGCCAAACAAAAGCAAGCTGGGAGCCAATGCCCTGCTGGCGGTTTCTCTGGCGGCGGCTCGCGCGGCGGCACACGCACATGAGCTACCGCTGTATGCCTACCTGGGTGGCGTGTCGGCGCGGCTGTTGCCGGTTCCGCTGCTCAACCTGATCAACGGTGGAGCGCACGCCGACAGCGGACTCGATGTCCAAGAGTTCATGGTCGTTCCGTACGGCGCACCGTCGTTCCCCGAAGCCCTGCGCGCCGGAGCCGAGATCTTTCATCACCTGAAAAAAGTGCTCAAAGCGATGGGCATGGCCACATCGGTAGGCGACGAAGGAGGCTTTGCGCCGAGCCTGCCACGCAACGAAGCGGCGCTCGAAGCGCTGATGACCGCGATTGGCAAAGCCGGTTACAAAGCCGGGACCGACGTGGGCATCGCGATGGATGTCGCCGCCAGCGAGTTCTATTCGAGCGAGCGCGGCAGCTACAAAGTCGATGGCAAAGAGCTTTCCTCCGCCGAGCTGTGCGCTTGGTACGTCGATCTGGCGACGCGCTATCCGATCTGTTCGATTGAAGACGGAATGGCCGAAGACGACTGGACCGGCTGGAAGCAGCTCACCGACGCGATTGGCCGCAAAGTTCAGCTGGTCGGCGACGATCTGTTTGTGACCAATCCGATCCGGCTCCGTCGCGGAATCAGCGAAGGCATCGCCAACTCGATCCTCATCAAGGTCAACCAGATCGGCACGCTGTCGGAAACCATCGACGCCGTTCACATGGCCAAGCACCGAGGCTACACCGCGATCATCTCGCACCGCTCGGGAGAAACCGAAGACACCTTCATCGCCGACTTGGCCGTCGCGCTGTCCACCGGACAGATCAAGACCGGCTCGGCGTCTCGCTCGGAGCGCATCGCCAAATACAACCAGCTGCTGCGCATCCACGAGCAGCTTGGCACCGCCGCACGCTACGCCGGTCGAAGCGCCTTCCCGTATCTGACCGCGTAGGCCCGTTTCCGCCCGTTCTGCCCGATTTTCCGCACGATTTCGCCCACAGCTGCCGCATTTCTCCTTGCGTCGGGATCCTGCTTCGCTATGGTCCAGGCTCCGTGCGCACCGCAGCCCAACGCTCCGACGACATTCATCCCGAACCGCCCGTCGCTGACGATCCAGCGCTGCTTCGTCTTCAGCTTCGGGTGTTTGCCCTGACGTGGCTCAGCTATGCGTCGTACTACTTCACGCGCAAAAACCTGTCGGTGGTGAAGAGTCGGCTGCACGAAACGCTTCAGATCTCGACGACAGAGCTGGGATCGATCGAGACGCTGTATCTGGCTTCTTACGCCATTGGTCAGTTCGCAAGCGGCGCACTCGGGGATCGCATCGGAGCCCGTCGCTTGCTCGCGCTGGGAATGATTGGTTCCGCCGCTGCGACGTTTGTATTTGGTGCCAGCTCGACGGTGCTTCCGTTTGCGCTGGCGTTCGCGGTCAACGGTTTTTTGCAGTCCACCGGCTGGTCGGGAAACGTCAAAGCGATGCAGCCGTTCTTTTCGTCGCAGAGCCGAGGCCGCGTGATGGGTCTGTGGACGACCAACTACCAAGCGGGAGGCCTGCTTGCGACGGCGGTTGCGACGTTTTTGCTGACGCACATTGGCTGGCGCGCGGCGTTTTTTGGTCCGGCGCTGTGGGTGGTCGCGGTTGGGCTCTTGGTTGCGCTGTTTCTCGTCGAAAAACCCGAAGATCGCGGACTTCCGCCCGTCGAGCCCGAGCCCATCGCAAGCCAAAAAGGACAGCCCGAGGAAGCTCCGACGCTGATGACGCTGCTGCGCCTGCCGGTTTTGTGGACGCTGGGACTTGCGTACTTTGGACTGAAGCTGATTCGCTACAGCCTGCTGTTTTGGCTGCCGTTTTACCTCAAGCAGTTTCTGCACTACAGCGAAGCCCAGGCCGGTTATCTGTCGCTGCCGTTTGAGATCGGCGGCATCGTGGGCTCGATTGTCGTCGGATGGCTCTCGGATCGGTTCTTTCGTCACAGTCGGCTCAAGATCACCGTTCCGACGATGCTCCTGCTTGGCGTTTCGCTGATCACGTACCAGCTCGTGGGCGGCGCGGGACTGTGGGTGAATGCGGCGCTGCTGTCGTGTGTCGGCTTTTTGCTGTTTGGTCCTGACTCGCTGTTGTCAGGAACCATGTCGCAAGACATCGGCGGGCGAGCCGCCACCGGGCGCGTCGCGGGAATCATCAACGGAATGGGCTCGGTGGGCGCAATCTTCAGCCCGCTCATCGTGGCCAAGGTCAGTGAAGCCTACGGCTGGAGCGCGCTGTTCTTCGGCTTCTGCGCCGTCACCGTGATGGCGGCAGCGCTGCTGTTTGTGTCCGCGCGGCTGGTCGAACGTCGTCAAAAACATCCAGTCAGCCCAAGCATGTAACCCGAGCCATTCGCCGCCGCGCAGGCATGAAGTCGCGTTTGCTGTTCGCTAGGGGGTTGTCTGACCATACCACCTTGGTACACACTCCGCGCCAATCCACCTACAAATATCGAGGTCTTTTCATGAAGCAAAGAAGTGCAGGCTATGTATCAGCGTGGGCTGGTGCAGTCCTTTTCGTAGCGTCGAGCCTGATCGGCTGTTCGGAGCCAACCAGCAAGTGCGGCAGTGGCTTGTCTGAGTGCAACAACGAGTGCATCAGCGACAAAACCGATCCCAACAACTGTGGCGGCTGTGGCAGCGCATGTGCCGAGCCGCTCGTCTGTAGCTCAGGCAAGTGCAGCGATAGCTGTGAAGGCGCGCAGGTCGCATGCGGTCGCGCCTGTGTCGAGCTGGCGTCCGATCCGCTCAACTGCGGCAAGTGCGGCGTCAAGTGTGAAAACGGCGCAACCTGCGTCGATAAAAAGTGCGTCGGCGGCAACCAGCCAGAGTGCATGAACCGCATTCCGTTTGCGACGAGCGGCAGCTACGACGTGGACGCCAAGGTCGTTCAAGTGTCGGGCAAGCTGACCAAGAACGGTGCCATGGTTCCCGACGGAACGTATCGTGGCAACCTGGTGTTTGAAAACAAGGCGGGCGGCTCGCGCGCGATGGCGTCGTTCAAAGACACCGGCGATGCGACCTACCAAGGCAGCCTGTTTGCGGGCACCTACGATGTGTATTACCAGCCTTCGTCGTACTGCTCGACGAGCAGCGTGCTTCCCTGTCAGCGCTTCTTGATTCGCGAAGACGTGCAGCTGACCGTCTCGGGAGCGCTCGACTTCGACGTGAAGACGGTGCAGCTATCGGGCAAGCTGACCAAGAACGGCGCCACGGTTCCCGACAGCAGCTACCGAGGCAACTTGGTGTTCGAGAACAAAGCGGGCGGCTCACGCGCGATGCCGTCGTTCAAAGACACCGGCGACGCCACCTATCAAGGCGAGATCTTCGCGGGCACCTACGACATTCGCTACCAAAACAGCACGTACTGTAACGATCGCAGCGCCCTGCCCTGTCAGTCGCTCGTCATTCGGACGGGCGTGAACCTGACGACGAGCGGCGCGCTCGACTTTGATGTCAAGACCGTGCAGCTATCGGGTCGCGTGACCAAAAATGGTGCCTCGGTTCCCGACGGTAGCTATCGCGGCAGCTTGGTGTTCGAGCTCAAGCAAGGCTCGTCGCGCGCGATGGCGTCGTTCAAGGACTCTGGCGAAGCCACCTATCAAGGTGAAGTGTTCGTCGGAACCTACGATGTCATCTACAGCCGCAGCAGCTACTGCTCGTCGGGCGGCGTGCTTCCTTGCGGCAACCTGCGACTGCGCTCGGGCTTGGCGGTCACGACGAGCGGCGCGCTCGACTTCGATCTCAAGACCATCAACGTATCGGGCAAGCTGACCAAGAACGGTGCCATGGTTCCGAACGGCAGCAACCGAGGCAACCTGACCTTCGAGCAAGCTGACGGCAACGCCATTGGCATGCAGACGTTTAAGGACACCGGCGACGCGACCTACCAAGGCGAGCTGTTTACCGGCACCTACGACGTCGTCTATACGCCGTCGTACTACTGCTCGTCGTCGAGCCCGATTCCCTGCCAGCGTCTGCGCATTCGCAAGGGTGTGACGCTGAACCAGTCGGGATCGCTCGACTTCGACGTGAAGACCGTTCAGGTGTCGGGCAAGCTGACCAAGAATGGCGCGGTGATGCCCGACGGAACGAACCGTGGCTCGATGACGTTTGCGCTCAAGGACGGCGGCGCGCTGGCGATGCCTGCGTTCAAAGACACCGGCGAAGCGACGTATCAAGGCGAGCTGTTTGCGGGCACCTACGACGTAAACTACCAGGCCAGCTACTACTGCTCTGCGACGACGGTGATGCCATGTCAGTCGGCGAACCTGCGTCGGGATGTCGGACTAACCGTCTCGGGAGCGCTCGACTTCGACGCCAAGACCGTGCAGGTATCGGGCAAGCTGACCAAGAACGGTCAGGTCATGCCGGACGGCACGAACCGAGGCAGCGTGACCTTCGTCGAAAAAGGTGGCAGCTCACGCGCGATGCCGTCGTTCAAAGACTCCGGCGAAGCGACCTACCAAGGCGAGCTGTTCGCGGGTGCCTACAGCATCTTCTACAACCCGAGCTACTACTGCTCGACGATGACGACGATGCCGTGCCAGACCAACCTGCTCGTCGGTTGCCCGTCGGGAGAATAACCCAATCATTCGGGCGTCGCGCAGGACGGATGTCTCGACGGAAGTCCCGCGCGAACCCTTTTCGTTTCAGAACCAAACCAACCAAGAAAAAAGAACGGTCATGAAGCTCAAGAACTTATTACTGGGAACGCTCTGTGCTTTGTTCATCGCTGGCTGTAGCGATCCGACTCCGCCGCCGGACAGCGCCGAAGACATGATGTCAACGTGGGACGGCGATACGTCCGGCTGTATGAACGGCATGTTTCGCTGCGGCGCGGCCTGCGTGGACATTGCGACCTCGCTGGAAAACTGCGGACGCTGCGACAACAAGTGCGGCGATCGTCAGCAGTGCATCGCGGGATCCTGTAAAGACCAAGTCGGAGACTGTCGCAAAGACGGCGGCTGCGGCAAAGGCTACTACTGCGATCTCAACAACGGTGCGTGTAAGCCGGGCTGCGGCGCGAACCCCGACTGCGGTACCAACGAAGCGTGCGACATCTCGACGCACAAGTGTACCTGCGATTCCAGCTCGCACGACTGCGCGGGCAAGTGTGTGCGGTCCGACGATGTCAAGACCTGCGGCACTCGCTGTGAGCCCTGCGCGGACGATCCCAACGGCACCGAGAGCTGCTACTCGGGTCGCTGCGAAGTCAACTGCAATGGAAACTATCGCAAGTGTACCACCGGCGGCGCGTGCTCAGAGTGCTGCGAGGACTATCAGTGTCCGTTTGGCACCGGCAAGATCTGCGTGTCGAACAAGTGCATCGTCGCTTCGCGCTGCACCAAGACCTCCGAGTGCAACACCGACGAAGCCTGCACGGCTGGCGTCTGCACCAAGACGGCTCCCGGTGGTTCGTGCGCGGCCACGGCTGACTGCCCAGTCGGTCAGTTCTGTCAGAGCGGCAAGTGCGCGATCGTAGCTTGTCCGTCGGAAAGCCATGGCTTCGCTCACTCGGCTTGTCCAGTTGGCGCTGGCTGTAGCAGAGCACGCTGCGTCGATCTGATCGGCAAGTACTGCAACAGCTGGAGCGACTGCGGCAACGACTACACCTGCGACACCGCGTCGGGCACCTGCAAGCTGATCCCGGGCAGCCGTGACTGCACCACCAACTACTACTGCACGAACAACAGCATCGGTTATGCGTGCGTGAACGGTCACTGTCTCAACGTCGGAACCACCTCGGTCTACGCGGAAGCCGACATCGAGTGCGGCTTCGGCTACTACGCCAAGAGCATCAACAAGACGGGCCGCAGCAACTACTGCACGGGCATGTGTACAAGCACAGGCTATCCGACCTGCGCAGCGGGCTACAGCAACACCTGCTCGACGACTCGCTGCCGCGCCTACGGCTCTTCGGCTCGCGGCTGCTGCTCGCGCATTCACAACTCCTGCACGTCGGACTTTGACTGCTCGGCGCAGAAGTGCGTCGGTGGCTACTGCGTATCGAACGCAAGCTGCTCCAGCACTTCGGGCTGCCCGTTCGGTGAAAAGTGCGAGAGCGGCACCTGCCAGTTCAAGCCAAGCCGCGCCTGCACGGCGGACACCGAGTGCGGAAGCGGACAGGTCTGCATGTCCGGCAAGTGCGGTCCAGACTCAGAAGCCAGCGGTTGGCAGTAGTCCAGCTTACACAATGGGCTCGTTTTGATAGAATGAGCCCATTCCGACCCCAGCCAACAAAGAGCTCCTCCGCAACTCGTTCTTCATCATCACGGCGGAAGAAATTCCGCCGCTGTCGCTCATTCGGATGGTGAGGACGAGCGCTCCATTTATCAGCCTGATGGACGCACGCGGCCAATACGAAAAGGTCATCGAAGCCATGGATCGGCACGGACGCGCATCGCGCTTTCTGCTCACCGATCTACGCAATGCGCCGGGCCGTAGCGATCCCGGCTTCGAGGCCATGATGTCAGAGCTGCGCCCGCGTATGAACCGAGGCTTCCGTCGCCAAGGCGTGCTCACCAAGACCGCCGCCGGCACGCTGCAAGTCAGTCGTCACACCAAGCAAGACGGCATCGAATTGCTCATCTCGGACAACGAATCCGACATCCTGTCGTTCTTCCGCATCGTCGCCAAGATGTCGCGCTAGCGCTGCGATCGCTGCAATCAGCGACCCATCGCGCGCTTCATGTCGAGCTTGGCGTCTTTTTCCTTCTGATCCTCGCGCTTGTCGAACTGCTTTTTGCCTTTGCCCAGCCCGAGGAGAACTTTGATCATTCCACTCGACAGATAGACTTCCAGCGCCAGCAAGGTGTAGCCCTTTTTGCTGGTTGCGTCGTCGAGCTTGCTGATCTCAGGACGCTTGAGCAGCAGCTTTCGCGTCCGACGCGGCTCGTGATTGAAGCGGTTCGCAAACGGCCACTCACTGACCTGCATGTCGTACAGAAACGCTTCGCCGTGTTCGACCTTGGCGTATGCCTCACCGAGGCTCGCTTTGCCATCACGCAGCGACTTGACCTCTGAGCCGACGAGGACGATGCCAGCCTCGATGGTGTCCTCGATGAAGTAGTCATGCCGAGCCCGGCTGTTGCGCAGCAGAACCTTTTTGCCTTCACCCTTTGGCGCACTCATCGTCTTTCACCATCGTCGCTCGTCCGCCGAGCAGCACTTTCGTCTGCGACTACCCTAGCACGCGCAGACGCAGCTTCCCTTGCTCGTTCAGGTTCTTTACGTAGTCGGGCACGCCGGGCAGCCGCGAGGTCAGCGGATTTTCAAACGACGGCACATCGAGCGGACGATTCTTCGCAAAGACATCGTGACGACCGTGCTGCTTGTACCACTCTGCCACCGTCGCATTGGCCATCATCTGCTCGACGATGTTGCGCCAGCCGACGCCGGTGTTGTACGCGCAGAAGCTGATCTCGCCCATCTGCGTTCCGTACGGGATGATGCACATCTCAGTGCGACGGAAGTCGTAGTTGAACAGGTCTTGGAACCACATGCCTGCGACGAAGAGCACTCGCCACTCGAACTCGTTGGCGTCGGATTCAAACTGACCGACTTTTTTGCCGCGTGCGCCGGTCTGCGACAGAAACTGCTTAAACAGCGTCAGCAGATCGTAGCCTTCGGGAGCGCGCTCGGGACGGAAGTTGCGAATCAGCGCGAGTGCGGTCTGGGCCATCGCGACGGCTTTGGGCATGTTTCCGTCGGTGATCACCGTCACGTCTTTGGCAAACTGCTCGACATCGAGGAATTCGAGCAGCGGCACCATCTTCTTGGTCTTCTTGTTGACAAAGAGAATGGTCCCGACGCCGCAGTTTGGATGGCAGCCGCAGTTGACCGCGCCAAACTTGCTCCCTTGCTCGATCATCAGATCGGTCAGGTTGGAAAACGGTCCCATTGCGGACAGCGGGAACCAGTCGCGCATCGGCTCGGTGACGCCGGTCTGGTTCTTCACGTCGTGAACCAGGTGCGACAGCGTGTAGCGCTGCTTGTAGCGCGTCTCATCGTCGATGTCTTCGTCGCGGCCCGTGAAGCTGACCGGCTGGAACGAAACGACGGTGATCTTGTCGCTGTTTTCGATCGCAAAATCGATGATCTTGCCGACTTGATCGTTGTTGACGCCGTTGACGATCGTCACGACGAGGATCACGTCGATGCCCGCTTGGTGCAGCTCCTCGATCGCGCGCAGCTTGACATCGAACAGGTTGGAGATCTTGCGGTGCGCGTTCGACTCGTTGCTGGCTCCGTCGAACTGGAGATACGCCATGCGCAGACCGGCTTCTTTGGCCTTTTTGGCAAAGCCTGGCTCACGCGCAAAGCGCAGACCGTTCGTCGCACACTGGACGGCGAAGTAACCGACCTCACGCGCGTAACGAATCGCATCCAGGAAGTACGGCGACAGCGTCGGCTCACCACCGGAAAACTGAATGCTCATCTGACGACGCGGCTTGACGTTGATCGTATCGTCGAGGATGCGCTTGATCTCTTCCCACGACAGCTCGTGGACGTAGCCGACCTGGTTGGCATCCATGAAGCACGGATCGCACATCATGTTGCAGCGGTTGGTCAGATCGATCGTCATGACCGCGCCGCGTCCGTACTTCATCGTCGAAGTTCCGTGCGATCGCAGCGAGGTCTCAACCGTCGGAAAGTCTCGTCCGGGAAACAGGCTCTCGATCCGTTCCATGAACTTCGGATCGATCGACATCACGTCGGTGCAGACTCCGTGCTTGTCGCAGGTCTTTTCCATCAGGATCTGACCATCGCGCTCGATGATCCGCGCCTTGACTTCCCCGGGTCGGCCATCGACCAGATCGGTCAGCTTGCGTCGTCCTGACAGGATGTCTTCGCGGACTTCCTTCACGCACTTGGGGCACAGAGAGTCGGTTTCGCGCGGCCACCCAAGCTTTGGAAACGTCCGCTCCCGCGACTTGAGCAGAGGCCCTGGAGCCCAGCTCGGATGCGGTGAGGGACGCTCGAACTTTTCGTTCCAGAGCTTGACCAAGGGCCACGTCGCCTGCGCGAGGGCCACCGCTGCGCGAGAGGTCTGCTTTGCCAATTGATGAGGGAACTGCATCGGGAAACTCCTAAGAACCATCTATGCTTGCTGCCTGCTTGGGCGCGGCCATCCTAGCAGCAAGGCACCACAGCCGCTTGGGATTGAAAAGGGCGAACGCCGAGTTGGGTGAACGATTAGTTCAGTCTTTTGGGAGTCGGGAAGATGGGGAAATTCCCCCAGGGCCAAACGTGGGGTTTTTCCGTCGCACAGCTGGTGTTACGGCCCGGCCAATTGCAGGCTCCGCAAGTCTACAAAATCGCCTTTGATCTGGGCGCGGACGCTGGGCTGAAGGAGCAAGATCTGGCGGGGACGATACAGCAGCGTAAGCGGCTCTTCGCGCTGCCACAGCTCGGACAGGGCGCGCGGATCCCCGCTGTGCTGCCAGTCGGACAGCTTGCCGACCAGGCTCTGCCACAACGAATGACTGTCGGGATAGGCCAGGCGTAGCAGCGGCTCGGGATCGAACAGGCGATCGCTGCCGGTATAGCCCCAGCCGATCAGCGCCACATCGAACGCACCGCGTCGCAGCTTGGCCCATAGCGACGACATGTCTTGGATGTCCGGCTCTAGCTTGATGCCCGCCGGGATCAGCGCTTCAGCCAGTCGGGTCGCCAGATCCACAAGCTCGGTCGAGCCTTGCGGAATCAGCAGCTTCAGGTTGAGCGGACGACCTTGCCACAGCCGCACGCTCCCGGGGGCCGCACGCGGAGCCACTGCATCAAGCAGCGCCATCGATTCCGTCGCCGTCAGCCGAGGCCCAGCCTGAAACAGCACATCCAAGCTGCCTTGGCCCATGCGCGCATCGCGCAGCAGCTTCTGTCGATCGAGCAGCGACGCGAGCGCTCGTCGCACCTGCGCCTGTCCAAGCAGCGGATGTCGTCCATTCCACAGCAGCAAGACGAGCTGGCTCGCCAGCGGATCGAGCTTCTGCCAGCGACCGCGATCGATCGCGGGCTGCACCAGATCGGGCAGATAGCGCAGCGGCACCCGCAGCAGTCCTTCGGCCTGACCATGCCGCAAGAGCTGAAGCCCTTTGGCACTATCGGCAGAGATCACAAACCGCAGCTCATCCGCACCCGGCGGACGACCCCAGTAGCCCGCAAACTTTTGCAGCGTGATGTGACTGCCGCGCTTCCACTCGGTCAGGCGATACGGTCCGGTGCAGATCGGCTTGCGATTCCACGGCTTTTGCACCAAGCGTCCATCGGGAAAGTGCGCGGACGGAACGATCGATAGCTGCGACAGCGCATCCAAGATCTGGGTCGATCCACGGCGCAGATCGATGTGAATGCTCTCATTGCCGTTTTTCACGATCCGCGCCACATCGCGCAGCAGGCTTCGGGTCTGCGGCGCATTGTGTTCCGACGCCAGCACCATCTGAAGCGAGAGCTGCACATCGTACGCGCCCAGCGGCCTGCCATCGTGAAAGCGCACACCTTTGCGCAGCCACAGATCGAGCCCACGACCATCGCGATCCAGTCGGAACCGCTCGGCCAGCACGCCTTCGTAGCTCGGACCCTCTGGCGTCTCGATGCGACGAATCAGCGGCTCACAGACCAGATCGTGCGCAATGCGATGTCCCCACAGATCGGGATCGAGCAGCGGGTTTACGTGCGCGGGCTCTCCATCGATGACCAAGCGAATCGTCGATCCCGGCGCTGCCAGCGATCCCACGGGCACGACCAGCAGACCGCACAGCGACACGAGCGCCAGCGTCCAGATCCCCCACAGCAAGTCGAGCGGCCCCCGCGATCTACGCGGACCTGGCTCCTGTTTGCGATGCGACACGGGCGGCACTTTAGATCAGCTACGCCGACGTGCAACCGCTCAGTCACGCGAAACGAATCGGCTTTTCGCGATGCTCAGCGGCAGACCACCCCATGGCCACTTTCGGCCATTTTTCCGTCGTAAAGCGCGTGTCACGCTGACTTTCACAAGCAGCACGAGCAAGCCGCGAGCGGCTCATGCATCGCCTAGCTGCCACGACGAATCACCAGGGGGAACCGCGCCATGATCAATGTTCTTTCGTTTGCTGACAACACCCGCCCGATCAAGCTGCCGCAGATGTCCGAAGGCATCGGCAACGGCATCACCGTCCACATCTGGGTCCGTCGCACCGGCAACAATGCCCGGCAGCGCATCGTCCAGTTTGGCACCGCCCAGGGTGAATACTTGGTCCTGGGAACTGGCGATGATCCCAGCAGCATCACCGTTGGCTTCGAGCGCGGCACCACCCGCAACGAGATGACCTGCGAAGGCGTGCTGCCGCTCAACACCTGGGTCAAGGTCTCTGCGACGTGGTTTCCGCTGTTTCAGCTCGCCAGCTTGTCGATCTTCGACATCCATGTCGAGCAGCAGATCGTCGGAGAGTTTCCCACCAGCCCGCTCACCCGCAACAGCATCGCAGGCGGCGCTGCTGGCAATCCCTTTGTCGGCAACCTATCGAACCTGGAAGTCCTTCAGCTCCCGGCACCTTCGTGGTTTGGCCCAAGCCCGCCGTCCATCGCGTGGGCCAAGTATCCGCTCGACAGCGTGACAAACCCCAAGACCGTCACCACCAGCAGCGGCGATGTCACCACCTACACCGTGAACGACACGAGCGCCCAGAACAACGACGGCGTAGTCGAAGGAAAGCTGTCCAGCACGCAGGCTCCCGATGGCTATGGCCTGGGAAGCGTGCCCGTGCTGGAAATGACCGGCGATCCGAAGACGCTGTTTCTGTCGCCCGTGAACAACCTAAGCGGTGCCCTGACGCTGGAGACTTGGTTTAACCCGATCTCGACCAAGGTTCAGCAGAGCATGATCATCCTGGCCGACGAAAAGGATGTCTCGCTGGTGGTCACGGTCGGCGGCAACAGCGACAACGGCGGCGGACACATCGATGTGATGCTGTGCAACGGCACAAGCAAGATCCGGCTTCATGACGGTGCGTACGGGGAAAACGCGGGCACCTTCCAGCACGTCGCCGTCACGTTCGGACGCGGAGCCATCACAAGCGGCATGGTTCCGATCGTGATCACGCTCTACCTCAACGGACAGCTTCACAGCAGCCGCACGGTGATGTCCAACCGGATCGTGTCGCCGATGATCGGGAACGGCTCGCAGTATCTGCCGCTGCTGCGCATCATGCATGCCAAGTCGATTCCGCAGGTCCGGCTCGGTGGAACCATCGCAGGCTTTGCCAAGTTCACGGGTCAGCTCTCAGAGTTTCGCATCTGGAACACCTGCCGCGGCGCCCAGGAAATCGCCTCCAAGTTTCTGTCTCGTCTCATCGGCAACGAGCCCGGCCTGATCGCCAACTACCGCCTGGAGCAGAGCAAGACCGGCTGCGTGTTCGACATCAGCGACCAGCGCGGCGTCGGCACCCTTCAGACCGGAACCACCATCGGGACCGCGAACAACCTGCCGCTTCTGCACACCAGCAATCCGAAGGCGCACTACCTGCGCGTCAAAGGCAAGCTCATCACCGAGCAGCTGACCTACATGGCGGAAGTGCTCAAGCCCGCCAACGACCTCGGCCAGGTCATCCAGGACATCCCCGGGTCAATCAGCGATGTCTTTGACGCAAAAATCAATCCCAACCTCGGCATCGTCAGCAGCGTCAACTGGGTGCTCGTCAAAGAGCCTCGCACGGGCAGCCTGACCGTGTTCGACGCCACGCTAGAGCCCACCGCCCCAAGCGGCAGCTCACAAGCAGGCAAGACCATCCTCATCTGTCCCGACGCCGACGTTCGCGTCTATCTGCCCAACAGCGAAAACGTCTACATTCCGACGAGCTGGCCCGCCAAGCAGGTTCAGTCGATGACCGTCCCCGCAAACGGCAAGCTGCGGCTGCGCTTTGAAGCCACGACGCTGGTCTTCCCCACACTGCGCGCCCGCTACAGCGACATGGCCGGAGGTCTGTGGACAATCGTGCGACCCGACTCGGAAGCGATGCTGGGCCTGGCCTACACCGACAGCGCCAAGCTGCTCAGCCCACCGCCCGGAAAGCCCTCGCCCCTGCCCGCCGGAAGCTCGCAGGAAGACGCCAACCGCTTCGGCTCGGCGCTCGTTCAGATGGGTCGCTGCTATCGTCCGATTGCCTATTCCTCCACGCAGAGCGTCGGCGAAGCACGCGGCATCTTGGGCAGCATCATCGATGGGATCAATACCGCAGTGGACTTTGCGGAAGACACCGCCAGCTCGGCGTATTCGGGGCTCAAGAAAGCGGGCAGCAGCGCCGGTCGCTTCGCCGAAGCCATGATCGATGACGGCAGCGTCGCGTTGTCGAAAGCAACCAGCACCGCGATCAAAAAGTCGTCGGACCTGCTCTGTTCAGCCAGTGACGAGCTGCGCGATCTCACCAATGCCACCGCCAAGGCCGCTGCGCGCTTTGGACGCGACCAGATCGAGCAGTGCATTGCCTCCGCTGACCGCTTGGCCGTGCTGTCCACGCAGGCTGCCAACATCATCTCTCACACCTTTTCGCTCATCGGCACCAGCATCGTCGATGGTGTCACCGTGGCCTGGCGCGTCGTCGTCAGCGGCGTCATGGATGCCTACCACGCCATCGTCCAGTTCATGAAGAAGGTCGGTGCCAAGATCGAGCAGATACTCAAGTACCTGGCCTGGCTGTTTAACTGGAACGACTTCTTGAATGCCTCGGACAAGCTCTACAGCACCATCGAGACGGAGCTGGGCAAGGCCAAGGACCAGATCGCCAAGCTCGCAACCTACAAGACCGAGCTAAACAAGTACCTGACGCTGCCTGCCGGGGTCGGGGACAAGTCGCTCGCCCAGCACTGCGGCATCGACATCCCGGACAACCTGGGGGCTGAGGAAATCGACTACGTCATGGACATCGCCAACACGGTGATGAGCGCGACGAACCTCAACCTCGACTTCATGGGCCAGATCTCGAAGCAGGTGAGCAGTGGCACGGCGCTCCTCGACACCACCAAGCTCCAGCAGTTTTCGGGCAGCTCTCCATCCGATGTGTCATCGCTGGGCAACCCGGTTGCGATCCTGACCACGCCGGTTTCCCAGGTTGTGAACAAGCTGACGACAGGCGATGCGCAGACCTCGGTGGTGGACTTCCTGTTCGATCAGCTCACCAACATCACCGACACGGTCCTGGGCTCGGCCAAAGCGGTCCTGACCACCCGGCTGAGCGTGCCCAACGTCACAAGCTGGGTGGAAAGCACGGTCTTGGGCGGTCGCACCCTGAACCTGCTGCGGATCGGTGCCCTGGTCGCGGCGATTGCCCAGGTGCTGGCGGTCAAGATCGGAGCCAGTGCCAAGTCCGGCAAAGCCGAGCCCCAGCCCGTCAGCTTCGCGGATGACAGCACGCCAGACGACTACTCCGCGCAGATCTGGTCGAACTTTGCGCTCGGTGTGACGCTGGCCGCCTTGCAGATTCCGCGCGCCCTCATCGACATCGCAGAGTCCAAAGACTCCTCCGATGCGGTCGAAAAAGCGAGCGCGGTCAAGATGGCAGCGTGGGACACGGCGATTGGTGTCGTGATGATCGCCCGCTGCGGACTCAGCTACTACTCGAACTTGCGGCTCCCGCGTGATGTCCAGATCGGGCTGGGCATTATGAACGCCATGGAAGGCATCGCTGGCAGCCTGCTGATCCTGTGTAGCTGGAGCAAGGCCGCCTTCTGGGCCATCAACAGCAAGTTCTTTGTCTCGCTGACCAAGATCCTCGACATGCTCGGGCAGTTTGTCTGCGTGTCAGGTGCCTGCATCGGTGCCCTCGCAGCGACATTATCCTCCCCCTCTCAGTCCGCGCTCAACTGGACGGCGTTCGGTCTGCAAGTGGGCAGCTACATCACCAACCAGATGTCGCTGCTGTTCACCGCGTACATCGACTTCAACAAGACCACCAAGATATCGCCCTACACCCCGGTGGGCTTCTCTGTCGCGACCTCTTTGCTCGACCTAGGCTCTGGCATCACCAACGTCGTCCAGAACGCCTAACGCCGCCCGTCCACCGCCGACTCTTCCTTCATCCACAGCCCATAGCGCTCGCTGCCTGCTGCCACCGGCTGTTTCCCGGCGGGTGGCAGGCTCTCCAGCCGCAGGATCGGATAGCGCTGAAAGCTTCGGTCATACGAGGGATGCCGCTGCACAAAGAAGTGCAGTCGCTGGGCCGGACTCGCCGCAAACGCCGGGTTCTGAAGCAGCTTGGAAAACTCCGCCCGCAGTCCTGCATCCTTGGCCAGCTGCTGCTCGGCCACCTGCTCGGCCACGTAGTCTTCCAGGTATTCCTTCTGCTCGAAGATCGAATGAAAGAAGCCCCAGTGCAAAAACGAGTCGGGCGCGTCCGGCTCTAGCAGCTGCGCCGCAAGTCCGCCTGCCCGCTGCGCCACCGGCACCAGCAGTCCGCCGCGTTCCAGCGTGCAGCTCTCGCGCGTCCACTCGCCTTCGACCCGGACCGGATGGCGTCCCTCAAACGGCACCTCGGCGAAAGTGCGGCTGCGAATCCGGTAGCTTGTACACGACGGCATCGTCACCGATTCACTCTGGGTGGTAAACGACAGCCGGTGCAGCGTCAGCTTGGCAGCCAGCCACGGTGCATGCTCTGGCGGAACGTAGTAAGCCGCAGGCAGCTTGACCGGATTTTTTTCCACCACCGAGGCATAAAACGGAATCTTCCACTCCGCCGGACGGCTGGGGTCGTAGCTGATGCGCAGCGCCCCCGACACCGCCGATGGCTCCAGCTTGTAGGCGTAGCCCGGAAACCGAACCTCCACGGGCACCGGTCCATTTTCATAGGTCAGCGGATAGCGACTTCCCGGCGTCCGCCGCGCATCGAGCCGATCCGCTTCGAGCGCAGCCTTCTGAAGCTGCGCGCCCCGCTCTGCGATGCCACGAACCAAGGCCACCAAGGTGTCATAGGTGGTCTTTACCCGCTGCGGATAGGTCTTCCACGAGTGCGTCTCGACCAGCACGCCAAAGCGATTGCGGCGCGGCCAGTAGCCTGTCGAAAAGCGCGGCGGCGGCACCTCGGCCACAAAGCCGGATGCGGGGTCGTCCTTTTTGACAAAGCTCGGATAAAAATCGAGCGGCTGATGTCCTCCTCGGCGCAGCTCCTCTAGCACCCGCTGCGATAGCTCTCGACCTAAAGGCCGCAGCCCGTCCGCTCCACCTAAGCGCGGCTCGATCTGCACCGCCACATCGGGTTGAAAGTCAGCACCATCGGTCACATGCAGATCCACATACAGCAGTGGATCGTAGCGACCGAGCAGCCCGAGCATGGCCTTCATCTCCTCGGTATCGGCCTTGGTGTAGTCGCGATTGAGGTTGAGGTTCTGCGAGTTGACGCGCCAGCCTGTCTCGACCGGGCCGCGCTGGTTGGGACGCTGATTGGGGCCAAAGCGCTCGTGGCCATCGACGTTGAAGACCGGAACGAGCACAAAGGTCAGCTTGGACAAGACCCCGGGCAGGACCTCTTGGCCCAGGATCTTGCGCAGGAACAGAAAGCCCGCGTCCTTGCCATCGACTTCTCCGGCATGGATACAGCCCTGGGCAAGCACGACCGGACGGCCTTGCTGGACGTTCTGCTCGGGCTCAAACAGGCCATCGGCGGAAGCGACCAGCGCCATCATGGGCCGACCTTGTGGAGTCTGACCAAAGCGCTGACAGCGAACCTGGGAAGGAAAGGCCTGCGCAAAGCGCTCGCACAGACGAATGACCTCGTCGTAGCGGCCCGTGCGCTCATAGCCACTGTCTTCCGCCAGGGTTCGCAAGTCAGAAGGAGCCGCCGAAGCCCAGATCGCCCCAAGCGACAGCGCAGAAAAGACCAAAGCAGCGTTTCGCATGACGTAGGACTTACCAGAATCGCCCACCCTTTTGCGAAGACATCCCCACACCTCTCCAGCGTCCGCCCTACCCCACCCAGGGTCTTGACCTTCCCCAAACTCCTCTCCGACCTCTTTGGCTACGGTCCTGACCTTCCCCAAACTCCTCTCCGACCTCTTTGGCTACGGTCCTGACCCTCTCCGAACTCCTCCCCGACCTCTTTGGCTACGGTCCTGACCTTCCCCAAACTCCTCATCGACCTCTTTGACAAGGGTCGGGACTCTCTCCGAACGCCTCTCCGACCTCTTTGACAAGGGTCGGAGATCTTGGAGAGGGCGTTGGGACGCACGTTGGGGGAAGTCTGTGGGATCGCGCTGCGGGGCCCCCCTTCCCGACGACGCTTTTTTGTCGTGCCGCAGGCGGCCCGAAAAAAAGGTCTCTGGTCGGCCCCACAGCTAAGCAGCATCGCTGATTCAGTTCGCAGGTCCGAAAGACCTCTAGGTGGGGGCGACCGGAGACCTTTATTTTCGCGAAGCCTGCTGAGCGAAAAAAAGCGTCACAGGGCAGCGGGGCCCCGCCGCGATGCCTCACAGCCAGCGCCAGACCGTCACAAGGTCTTTGGGGTCACTGGCTTACACGGGCATGATGCCGCGCTTTTTGGCGGGTCGTTCGACGGTGCGACCCCAGGCCATCTTGAGCCCGAGCCCGAGCACCCGCCGGGTATCTCGCGGATCAATGACATCATCGACCAGGCCCCAGCCCGCGACTTTCAGGATGTCGATGTGCTGCTGGATCATCCCCACGATCTGCGACTTGACCTCGGGCGGAGGCTCGGCACCACCGAACAGCTTCTTGCCTGCGATGCCAACCATGCCCTCTGCGCCCATCACGCTGATCTCGGCCCCCGGCCAGGCCACAAGCAGGTCCGGCTCGTAGGCGCGCCCTGCCATCACGTAGTAGCCCGCACCGTAGCCCTTGCGCACCACCACCGTCAGCTTGGGCACCGTCGCCGAGGCCATGACATGCAGCATCTTGGCACCGTGACGGATGATCCCTTCGTGTTCCACCTTGCTGCCGACCATAAAGCCCGGCACGTCCATCAGGAACACGAGCGGGATGTTGAAGGCGTCGCAGATCTGCATAAAGTGCGCGGCCTTGTCGGCGCTGTTTACGTCCAAGATGCCGCCGATGTGACGCGGGTTGTTGGCCACGATGCCGACTGGATAGCCACCGATGCGCGCCAAGCAGGTGATGATGTTCTTGGCCCACTTCGGCTTGATGTCGAGGATCTTGCCGTGGTCCACCACCGTCTTCACGATGCTGTACATGTCATACGACTGTCGCGTCGAGAGCGGCAGTACATCGAGCAGCGAATCATCTCGGCGATCGAGCGGATCGTCACACGGCACAATCGGCGGCTTTTCCCCGCAGTGCTGTGGCATGTACGACAGGTAGTCCTTGATGGTGCGGAGACAGGCATCTTCATCGGGAAGCTCGACATCGCCGACGCCGGAAGTCTCGCAGTGGATCTTGCTGCCGCCCAGCTCTTGCTCGGTGATCTCCTGGCCTGTCACGGCTTTGACCAGCGGCGGACCACCGAGCGCCATCGAGCCTTGGTTTTTCACCATCGGCACAAAGTCCGCCAGCCCCGGAATGTAGGCCGTGCCCGCTGCGCCCGGACCCACCATCGCAGCCACCAGCGGCACCACGCCCGACATGATCACTTCTTCGCGAAACAGGTGTCCCGACCCGGCAAACAGCGAGATCTGATCGCCGCCCTGCGACTGCGGATCGATGCGCGCCCCCGCTGAGTCAATGAACCACACCATCGGCATTCGCGTGCGCAGGGCCAGCTCGCGCATCCGCGTCACCTTCGTCTCTCCCGTCATGCCGATCGATCCGCCTTTGACGGTGAAGTCGTAGGCCACTGCGGCAACCATACGTCCACTGACGGGACCAAAGCCGCAGATCACCGCATCCGCCGGAGGCTTGTCCGACGGATTACTGCCGCCCATCTGGGTGCCGTGCATGCCGACTTCAAAGTACTGACCGCCGTCGAAGAAGCGCTCCAGTCGCTCGCGCGCTGTGAGCTTGCCGCGCTCATGCTGCTTTTGGACCTTGTCCGCGCCGCCCATCTGACGAACGCGCACCCGCTCGGCCTCTAGCTCTGCCACTCGCTCTCGCATTGTCTTTTGCATCGTCTGGCTCACCTTGCGTGGTTTCCGTGGACACACCTTCGCAAATGCCAGCCCGGTTGAGAAGCTCTCCTCCGCACGATGCCTTTGCACTTCCCAGCCAAGCGGCGCTTGCGGTACGACGCGGGCGTAGGAGGAATTGCCCATGAAACTGTCCCTTGGTTCCCTGTCCGCAAGTCACATGGTGTCGGTGCTGTCGCTTTGTACGCTGGCCGCCTGTGGTCAACCCCAGTCGGAAGAGCTGGTCGATGAAAGCCTGCCCGAGCCGATCGCAGTCCTGCCCGAAGACGGAGAGCGCACGGCGCAAGCGGTGACTCCGATGCAGCTGGCCCAGTTTCGCGCCGAGCTGTTGACCGCCGTGAACAACGCGCGCAAGGTGACTCGCAAGTGCGGAACGACCAGCTATCCCGCCGCGCCCGCACTTGTGGCAAACGACAAGCTGAACACGGCGGCGCAGGGTCACGCAGTCGATATGGCGACGAAGAACTACTTCAGCCACACCGGCAAAGATGGTCGCTCACCGTTCGATCGAATGAAGGCCGCTGGCTATAGCTTCTCTTACGCGGGTGAAAACATCGCGGCTGGGAATGCGACGGTGGCGGCGACGATGACGCAGTGGCTAAACAGCGCCGGACACTGCGCCAACATCATGAGCAAGAACTTTACCCAGATTGGCTTTGGCTACGACAACAACAGCGCTTCGACGTACAAGCACTACTGGGTGCAAAACTTCGGCAAGCCGCTGTAGCGCGCGACGAGAGACGCTGCGTCCTGTCGATGGACGTTACTGCTTGCGACCGGGCTTATCGGGCTCGGTGCGCAGGATGGTGAACTCGACCTCTGCCGGTTGAATCTCATACGCGATTCCCGGCGGAAGGTTGACGATCTGCGGACGCTTGCGGAACGTGGTTCCGACCGGCTTGCGCTCTTCCGCGACGGTATCGAGCACAAGCTGCGGCATATCAAGGAACCGATCGAGTCCCTGACCGCGCAGCACCACCGTCGCAGCTTCCGGACTGAGCGTCACGTTCTGAATCTGACCGCTCGGACGAATCGGCACGTTGCTGTAGTGACGCTCGACCAGCTCGACAAAGATCGTCGCGGAGATCTTCGGCGGCGGATCATCTGCCAGTCGCACATGCTTGGGCAGCGGAGCCAGCTCGACGGGCAGCATCACGGTATCGCGAATGTTGACCACCGACACGGGACGCGACAGGACGTGATGCATGCTCTCCAGCACGTTTTGAGCGCCGCGCAGACGCACCACGCGCGGGCTCGGCGTGGCTTGACGGAAGCGATATCCTTCGGGCGGCTCACCCTCGATGGTTAGGTTCACCCCGAGCGACACCGTCACTTCCGGCTCAAAGTGCATGTACATGCCAATCGGCGTAAAGCTTTCGACGCGCAGCCCCGGCGGCAGACGCACCATTTCTGGGGCAAAGCGCAGCTCTCCGTCGCTGAGATTCGACATATCGATGACGATCGGCAAGATCGCGTTGTCTTCGATCCGACTGATGCGAGCCCACGGACCGCGCACCGCGACGCGAACCTGATCGAGCTTCTGATCGGACACCATGATCCGACCGCGTGGCTCGATGTACTGGATTCGCACATACAGCGTCGTGGACTGCTCTAGCTCGGTGCGCACAAAGACCGCGAGCCCGACCGCGATGATCAGCGCAAAGGCTTTGAGCAGAAAGTCCTCGATGAAGACTCGGTACAGAAAGTCGCGCACGCGTTACTCCGTCTTCGTCGCTGCCGCTGCTGAAGCTGGCAAGGAAACGTCTTTGAGTGCCGGTAGCTTGTGCGTATCTCCGTCGAGCATCGGACCGGAAGTCTCACCCGTCAGGCGCACCGTCACCCGTCCTGTCTCTGCATCGGACGCAGACGGCTCGGATGGCGATGGCGACGGCGATGGCGATGGCGATGGCGCAGTGACCGGCTCGGGCTGGCCAATCGGCAGCGTCTGTAGCTCGGTAAGCGGCTTGGGCGTAACCGGATCGGCTTTGCCGCCAATCGGCAGCGTCTGTAGCTCGGTGAGCGGCTTGCTTCCCGAAGTCTCCGTCGCAGACGTAAGAGGCTGCTGTCCCGACGAGTGACTGCTGCTCGACGGCAGCGGAACACCACCGAGGCTGATGTCGCCACTGGAGCGATCCGCCTTGCCGCCCCGACCCGTCGGACGATCTTTGCCCTTGGCCTTTTTCTTCTGAAACAGCCCGAGCAGCGCTTTGCGCACGTTCAGCGCGTCGAGATCGCGAATGATGTTGCCGCTAAAGCAGACCGAGATGGTGCCGCGCTCTTCGCTGACGACGACCACCACCGCATCGGTTTCTTCGGTCACGCCGACGGCAGCCCGGTGACGAGTGCCCAGCTCTTTGTCGAGCTTGCTGTTGGCCGAGAGCGGCAGCACCGCGCCCGCCTGCGCAATCCGCAGGTTGCGAATGATCACCGCTCCGTCGTGAAGGTGGTTGGCAGGCTCTGGCAAAAACAGCGTCACCAGCAGCTCTTTGGTCACTTTCGCGTCGAGATCCTGTCCCACTTCACCCAGGTGATCGGTCAGATCGGCATCCCGCTCCAGGACGATCAGCGCACCGATCTTTTGCCGCGCCAGCTCTCCGGCGGCTTGGACCACTTCTTCGATGACGTACGTCTCTTCGTACTGACGACGCATGAACAGGTTTTGACCGACCTGCATGAGCGCGCGCCGGATGTCCTGCTGAAACAGCACGACGAAGAAGATGATGAAGTAGTTGATCAGGTTCTCGAACAGCCACGAAACCGCGACGAGATCGAGCCGCTTGGCCAAAAAGTACAGCCCGGTGATGAGCGCAAGTCCCGTCATCGCCTGCGCCGCGCGGGTGCCTCGCACCAGCTTGAGCGCGCGATACAGGATGTAAAAAATGATGACAACGTCGGCGGCGGCGATCAGGGCTTCGCGCCAGTTGATCATCGCCAGGAGCGTTCGCAGCGACAGCCACATCGGCGAAAGGACGCTCATGATGGCGGTCCTCCGTCTGATAGTGCGCGTGCGACGAGAAGCGCTTGCTGGGTTTCCGTCACATCATGCACCCGCACGATGTCCGCCCCGAGTGAAGCCGCAAACGCTGCGCCCATCACAGACGGAATCAGCCGATCGGACGCTGGACGCCCGGTGAGCGCACCCCACATCGACTTTCGCGAAGCACCGATCAGGATGGGACGACGCAGACTGCGACGAAGACGGCCTGTTTGCGAGAGCAGCGTCAGGCTCTGCGTGGCGGTCTTGGCGAACCCGAGTCCGGGATCGTAGACGATGCGCTCCGAGAGTGAGTGGCAGTCGTCTGTCAGCATGCGCGCCGTAAGCGATAGCTCTGACTCTACAGTCTGGCACAGATCGCCTTCGTAGTCGGTAAGCTCGCGCATTGTGTCCGGTGTGCCACGGGAATGCATCACCACCACGGCATCAAAGCCAGACAGCAGTTCCTGACGCTGCGTTCGCCCGAGCGCAGCCGCAGAAGGATCGTCCAGCTCTGACGAAAACAGGTGCTGCGGAAACGCCAGATTGAGCAGCCGAAAGCCATGATCGAGTACGCGCCGGGCGATCTCTGCGTGACGGGTGTCAACCGACAGCACGGCGGGCAGCGACAGACGAGCCAGTTCCGTCACCACGGGACAGAGCCGCTGCCACTCTTCTTCGACGGACAGCAGGCGCGCACCGGGTCGCGTCGATTCCGCACCGACATCCAGCAGCGCAGCACCGTCTGACACAAGCTGCTCGGCCTTTTGCAGCGCGCGCAGCGGTTCATTGTGCTTTCCACCGTCGGAAAACGAGTCTGGTGTCAGGTTCAGCACCGCCATGATCGCCGTCTGGGAACCATCCAGCACAAGCACTTGTCCGTCGCTGCGCTGAAGCAAAAGCGGCGCAAACGGCGCAGCCAGCACCGAAGAAGACGCAGGTTCACGATTTGCGAGGCAAGGATCGGCAGTCATGGGCTGAGCGACAAAAAAGCGTGGAAATACTAGCCTCGCTGCCCGCGAAAAGGAAAATTGCCACCGTGACAAGCCGTACGCCTTCTGCGAAATACATCGACCCGCTCGATCACATCTGGATCACGGCGGCTCACGAGCTGGGACTCACGGTGGCTCGCTCGCCGCACGGCTACGCGCACACCGACGGAAAAGGCAACCTGTTTCTGGCTCCGCAAGAGGATCTGGATCACGACGACTGCCTGGCGCAGATGATCCTGCACGAGCTGTGTCACGCGCTGGTGCAAGGGGAAGACAGCTTCGCCAAGCCGGACTGGGGCCTGTCCAACGACGATCGCGACGAGGTATATCCCGACGACATCACGCGTGAGTGGGCTTGTCTGCGGGTGCAAGCGTCGCTGCTGCGTCCGTATGGGCTGCGGAAGCTGCTCGCTCCGACGACGGACTTTCGGGTGTTTTATGACGCGCTGCCGGGAAGGCCTCTCGACGGAGCGGAAGGACGTGAAGCGAAGCTCAGCCACGATGGTCTGTCGCTGGCGCATCATCCACCGTATCGTCGCGTGCTGACCGACGCGCTCTTGGCCACCGCAGAGCTACATCGTGCCGTCGCCAAAGCCTCGCAGCGAAGCCAGCGTGGACCGGCCAGCTCAGCGACTCCGCTGCCGCTGCTTTGGCACAGCTCGCCCGCCCCGAAGCTGCACAAGAGCGGCCTGCCGATGTCCGACGGAATGCATGAAGCGCCCGACGCGGCAACCTGCGCAGGCTGTGCGTTTCTGCTGGCCCCGGAAAAGCGCACCGCATCGTATCGCTGTCAGCGCACCGCCACCGAAGACTCCGCCGGAAAGGTCGTTCAGCCCGGCAGTGCGGCCTGTGCGCTGTTTGAACCGCCGCTCGACTGTCAAACCTGCGCAGCGTGCTGTCGTCACGCGTTTTCGCTGGTTCCGGTTCGTCCGTCGGATGAGATCAACTGGAAGCACCCGCAGCTCGTCGCCAAGAGCGGCAAAGATCTGACCGTGATTCGCGATCCAGAACGACGCTGCTGTGCGGCACTCGGCGAGCGCGACGAGCACAGCTTCGGCTGCCGGATTTATCACGATCGCCCGCGCACCTGTCGCGACTTCACCGCAGGAACCCGCAACTGCTTGGAAGCACGCCGTCGCGTGGGACTAGATGCTTAGCGCGCGTGCAAGCCTTGATTCCGGTCCGGCTTGCCTGCAAAGTGGTTCGGTTGTCGTGTCGTCTCCATCGGGAAGAGACGCCAGGCTGACAACAAAGGGGGAAATCATGAAGTCTGTGTTTGCGCGTACGCTTGTCTCTGTTTCGGCGCTCCTGGCGGTCGTGGCTCTGGGCTCGTGTGGCTGGGCAGGAGGCGACTATTCCTGTGACCTTCGTCCGGTCGATCCGCAGTGTACGGACTGGCGCGGGCTGATCGGTCCGCACGTAACCCAAGAAGCGCTGTGTGCGACGCTAAACTCTGCCAAAGGAGGCGGCATGTTTGTATCAAGCGCATGTCCAGCCGCAGGCTCTGTCGGAGGCTGTCAGACCAACACCGGAGCCGGGCTCCAGACCAACTGGTTTTACGCGCCTCGCACCGTCGCTGATGTTCAAGCAGAGTGTACAAAAGACAAGACCACCTACGTAACGCCGTAACCAAGCGGCGCGGAGCTGTTGCCGATGTCCCATTCGACGTTTTCGCTGACGATAGAAGATCAGATCGCGCACCTTGTGCTGTGTCGGCCCGAAAAGCTCAACAGCCTGACGCTCGCGTTTTTTCAAGAGCTGTACAGCGTCTGTCACGAGCTGGGTCGTCAGCGAGAAGTGCGAGCGCTTGTGATTTCCTCGACGGGAAAGCACTTTACGGCGGGGCTGGATCTGATGGCGCTCGGGACGCTCGCGGCGGATCTGTCGGATGGCGAACGGAGTCGCGCTGCATACACCTTGCGTTCGTGCGTACGTGAGCTTCAGGAAAGCATCAGTGCCGTCGAAGCGCTGCGGATTCCGGTCCTGATTGCTACGCACGGCGGCTGCATCGGGGGCGGCGTCGATCTGGCCACTGCCTGTGATCTGCGCTACTGCACCCAAGATGCGTTCTTCTGCGTGCAGGAAACCAACGTCGGACTGGTCGCAGACCTGGGAACGCTTCAGCGACTTCCCAAGCTGATTCCCGACGGAATTGCCCGTGAGCTGTGTCTGACCGGACGCCGTCTGCCTGCGGATCGTGCGCTCGATTTGGGACTGGTGAGTGCAGTGTTTCCAGATCAGGAAACGATGCTGCGGGAGGTGAAACAGACCGCCAAAGAGATCGCCAGCAAGTCACCTCTTGTCGTCGCTGGCATCAAAGATGTACTGAACTTTGGACGTGATCACGGCGTGCAGCAAGGTCTGGACTACGTTGCGGTCTGGCAAGCCGGAATGCTGTCCGCGCAAGACATCATGGAACAGGCCGCCGCCAAAGGAAGTGGTCGAGCGCCTGCCTATCAAGATCTCCCGCCGCCCAAAGATCTGGTTCGTCTCAAATAAGAGGCTTTTTATACGACTCTTATTGGTTCCTGGCTGTGTCGAAATAAGAGTCATTTTCTAGGACTCTTATTTCGGACCCAATAAGAAGCGTCTTCTATGCCTCTTATTATGGACGCGATAAGAAGCGTTTTCTACGCCTCTTATTTTGCTATTCCGTCAGACGGAGAATCTTCATCGGAACGCCGCCTTTGGGGCCGAACGTCGGACCGCGCATCTCGGGACGAATCGGACGGGTATTGGCCGGAGCCAGCTCGCAGTGGCGCAGGATTTCATAGGCAACCAGCTTCATCTCATACTGCGCAAACGCAGCGCCGATGCAGCGACGGGTTCCACCACCGAACGGAACGAACTCAAACGGCGAAAACTTGCGCTCTAGGAAGCGCTCTGGACGAAACTGCATCGACTGCGGATAGATCGCTGGGTTGTGATGAAGTCCGATCGCGCTCACCGATACGGCATGGCCTGGCGGAACCGTGTACGGACCCAGCTGAAGCGGCACGCGCATCTTGCGAAACGTCTCGGCCACGATCGGATACATCCGCAGCGACTCACTGATGCACGCATCCAGATAGCGACACTGCGCGATCGACTCTGCATCGGGGGAATTCCCAAGCGCAGACAGCTCTTGGCGCAGCCGCACCAGCGTCTCGGGGTTGTGATACAGGTGATAAAATAGCCAGGCCAGACCGAGCGCGCTCGTCTCATGTCCGGCGAGCATCAGCGTCAGCAGCTCATCGCGAATCTGCTCGTCGCTCATCATCGATCCATCATCGTAGCGAGCGCTCACCATCATGCTCAGGATGTCTTCTCCGGGAGCACGCGCGCGACAGCGATGAATCTCTTCGACCAAAATCTGTTCCAAGTTGCGACGAGCGCTCTGCATCTTCGGGAACGGAGACTTCCCAAAGTACTCCTTTCGCAGCGACGGAAAGAACAGCATCAGCGGGTTGAGGTTGTCCATGTACTCTGCGCTGAATCGCTGCGCGCGCTTTACTTCTTCTGGATCAGAAAGTCCAAACACCGCTTGCGCGATCACCGACAGAGAGATCCGCTGCATCGCACGCTGAAAGTCCACGACTTGGCCCGCTGACCACGACTTCATCTCTGCGCGCGTCGCTTGCTGCATCACCTGGGCATAGGCTCGCATCCGCGCACCATGAAACGGCGGAGACAAGAGCTTGCGCTCGCGCCGATGCGGCTCATCGGTCATCAGCAGCACGCTGTTTTTTCCAACAATAAAGTCTGTTCCAGCATCGGTTGGAAAGATTCCGATCTGCGCGCTTTCCAGCGTAAAAATGACCTTGGCATGCTCGGGATCGCGCGTCACCACGACGGGGCCGTTCGGTCCGGTAAACAGAAAGGTATCGCCGTAGCGAGCGAACACCTTTTCATAAAAGCGATACGGATCGAGCAGATAGAAAATGGGATTGAGGAGCTTGTTGCGTAGTCCTGGTGGAAGGGAGCTGTCAGTCATTGGCTTTTGCCTCTTTCCGCATCGTAGCACGGTATACTTCCGAGTATGTCGAACGGACCCAGTCGTGCGCGTGTCTGTGAGCACTGTCTGTCTGCGCAGCTTGCGTGGGATGCCAAAGAAAGTCGCCTGCGCTGCCAGGGCTGCGGATCCCTTCAGGAAAAGAGCGACAGCGACGCAGGAATCATCGTAGAGCACGATCTGAATGATGCGCTCAAGCATCGGCGTGTGCGCGGTCCGATCGGTCAAGGAACTCGCTTGTTGCGCTGTGAAACGTGTCGAGCAGAGATCGAAATTCCTGATGAAATCTCGGCCACTCACTGTGAGTTTTGTCGATCTCCGCTGGTGATTCCGCTTCACGATACCGAAGATCACAACCATCCAGAATCGCTGATTCCGTTTGCGATCGATCGTGCATCCGCAGAGCGTGCGTTTGCCAAGTGGCTCCAGAGTCTGTGGCTGCGTCCACGCAGTCTGCGTACCGGTGCGTCGCTGCGACAGCTTCACGGGGTCTACATTCCCTATTGGGCGTTCGGCTGTGAAGTGACCACGCGCTGGAGCGCAGACTCGGGCTACACGCACTATGAAGTGGTGTCCAGACAGACTCCGCGCGGTGAAGAAAAGACCCGAGTTGCGCACACGCGCTGGCAGCCGAGCAGCGGATCTCGTCACGATCGCTACACCGATCACTTGGTCTGTGCATCGCGTGGACTGGCCAGTGAGCTACACGGAGACATTCATCGCTTCGATACACGCGGACTGCTTCCGTACAGCAATGAGTATGTCCTCGGCTTTTCCGCAGAGCGCTACGCCGTCGAGCTTCGGGAAGCCTGGCAGCAAGCGCGCAGTGAGATCGGCAGCAAGCAGAGCGCACGCTGTCTACAAGACATTCCAGGGGACACGCAGCGCGATGTCCGCACCACGCATCAGTTTCAAGCGGTTCAGTTCAAGTATGTCCTGCTTCCGATGTGGATCGCGGCGTATGAATACCAAGGCAAAGTCCATCGCTTCTTGGTAAACGGTCAGACGGGAGAAGTCGAAGGAACCGCTCCGCGCTCAGCGATGAAGATCGCGCTCCTTGTGCTGACCGTTGTGATGCTGATCGCGCTCGTGTTTTATGCGTTTCGCAACCCGCAGCCGTAGGAATAGGAATCGCTTAGGAATCCTTTAGGAGTCCTTTAGGAATCGCTTAGGAGTCGCTTAGGAATCCGTTAGGAATCGCTTAGGAATCCGTTAGGAATCCGTTAGGAATCGCTCTGCTCAACGACGGACACGAAGGCTGAAAACCAGGCATCCAGCTCGGATCTGCGCGCCAGTCCAGTCAGCCAATCAGAAGGAATCGCTGCTTCACCAAACCACACACCGGCCAAGCCTCCGGTCACGCAGGCTGTGGTGTCGGTGTCTTCTCCCAAGTTGATCGCAGCCAGCACCGCCTGTTCGTACGACGAGCTTCGCAAAAGCAGATAGACACTCGCTTCCAGCGTCGAGATCACATAGCCACTGCCCGAGACAGCCTCACGCGGGAGCGTCTCGATCTGTCCCGACAGAAGCCGCGCAAACACCGGCAGCTCATCCCGCCACGGTGCATCACGATACAGCGAGCGGACAAGCTGGTTCGTCTGCTCATAGGCCAGTCGCGGCGGCAGTCCCGACAGAAGCTGCGCAACCAGCAGACACAGATAGCCGCAGCCGAGCTGCGAGCGCGGATGACCGTGCGTCAGCCTCGATACGCGATGGGCAATCGCAACCAGCTGCTCGGGCGATTCCGACGCAAAGCGCAGCGCAACTGGCAAGATCCGCATCAGCGAGCCGTTGCCGTTGTCTCGCACGCTCGTTCCGCCCGCTTGCTCCGGTGCCACCCCGCTGCGCAGCCGCTCGATCGCTTGCATCGTCGCTGTTCCGACATCGAACACCCGGCCATGCGGCGTCAGGTAGGCCTGCGTCAGATAGCGCACAAAGCGCTGTCCCAGATCGGTCAGGTCGAGACGCTGCTCCGTCAGGCTCAGCACCGTACACAACAGCAGCGAGCTATCGTCGGACCACGTTCCGGGCGGCTGATTGTACGTTCCGAAGCCACGCACGCCGGTGACCGGATCGCGATCTCGCTCAGCCCGCGAGGAAAACTCGACGGGAACGCCAAGCGCATCGCCAGCCACCGCGCCCCACAGGCCCCCAAGCATCCGCGACGAACGAGACAGCGAGCGAGACATAGGCGATGGCTCCTTGGAAAGTGACTACGCGACCGACGCTACGCCAGATGGCGGCGACGGCAGCAGACAGCGCGCAAAGTCAAGCCCCGTCAGAACACCCTTGAGGTGATGATGATCGATCGCCAGCACCCGTCGCGCCCGCGTCGAGATCGTAAAGCCAGCGGCCCGAAACACCGGCGTAGAAATCGGCAGACACAGCATCGCTTGGCTCATCGAGTCATCGACGGAAGATGTGCCCGGACGATCGCGCGCGGCCAGCGCTTCTTCCTGCGTGAAGATTCCGACGGGAACTCCGTTTTCGATGACCGCCACACCGCTGATCCGCGCCCGACTGAGCGTCGTCACAGCTTCCGACAGCGGCGAGCTGGCTTCGACCGTCACCACCGGCACCGTCATCAGCTCCGAGATCGGCGTCGCGACCTTGGCATCCATCACCGCGCGCATCAGATCCTTGGTGCTGACCACGCCAACCAGCTTGCCACCGTCGAGCACGAACACGCGATGAATGCGCCGATCAACCATCTCACGCGCGGCATCAATCAGCGTCTGCTCCGGCGACACCGAATAGAGGCGCGGCGTCATCAGATCACCGACGCACATCGACGGAAGCTGTAGCGCCGTCTTGCTGCCCGTCGCGTAGACCATCACCCGACCGACGCGCAAAAGATCCGACCGCGACACCACACCCGCTGGCTGACCGTCCCGTCCCACCACCGCCAGACAGGAGATCCGCTTTTCGCTCATGATCTTGTTGGCGTCCTCGACGGTGTCATCCGCTGAAACGGTACACACCGGAACGCTCATGTAACCGGAAACTTTACGCTCAAAGACGCTCATGCCCGACATCATATCGCGCCCACATTCTGCGCGAACCGAAAGAATTGCCCGTCGCTGCCGAGCGTCGCGCCTACTTCAGGTTGCCGTAGGGATCGGTGCCGTTTTCGTCGTGTTCCTCGGCAGGCGGTTCTTTGGCCTTCGGCTTTTCGGCAGGTTTTTCGACCTGCTTTTCTGGCACTTTTTCCGCTGATTTCTCTGGTCCTGACGCTTTTTCCGCCTTTTCAGCGGTTTTTTCCGCAGCTTCCGCCGCTTTTTCCGCTGGTTTCTCAGCCATCTTTTCAGCCGCTTTTTCTACGACCTTTTCAGCGGGCTTTTCGACCAGCTTTTCAGCGGGCTTCTCGGCTGGCTTTTCGACCGGCTTTTCTGGCGGTTTCTCGACGGCCTTTTCGACTGGTTTTTCGACTGGTTTCTCAGCTGGTTTTTCGACCGCCGGAGCCGCTGCTGGAACAGTAACCGTCGGGGCTGTGCCTGCTGGAATCGTCGGAGCGGTGGCCGAAACGGGTGTTCCCGTCGCTGGCTTACCCGTCGCTGTGGCTGGTCGATTGACGCTCGCAGGACGCGCTGGGCCGATCGGTCGCACCATCGCTGGATTGGCAACCGGCACAGTCGTCACCGGCGGTGTCACCGGCGCTGGCACCGCAACCGGCGGCGTCCGAAGCTGCGCATACAGCACACCGAACAGCAGACCGAAGCTAATCGCTCCCAGCACACCGACGAGAGGCTTGGCATGGCGCTTATAAAACGGCTCCTCCAGCTCGGGTAGATCATCGTCTACACGCTCACGGCGACGAACGGGCACATCCTCTTCACTGTCCCGAGCCGAAGCGCTGCGTGACTTCTGCGCGGCTCGTCCCGATCGCGGAGTGCTACGTGGGGTGGCATCACCGCGACGACCACTCTTCGGTAGGCTGGCTGCGCCACTGGCCGGTCGCTTGGCGGAAGCCGGTCGCGCTCTCTCGACGGGAGGCACTGGATCTAATGCACCGGAAGCCCAGGCATCCAGCGACGGACCATCGTCGGATGCAGATTCCATATCGTCATCGTCATCGTCGCGATCTTCTTCGTCGGAAGCTCTGTTGTCGCGCGCTGCTTTTTCCAAGGCTCCAGGCGTCAGCGCAAGCAGCGCCGCCCGAACCTCTTTCGCCGTCTGAAGCCGCGCCGCCGGATCTTTTTCTAGCAAGCGCAAGATCAGCTCGGCCAGCTCGTCGGAGATCTTCGGATTGATCTCACGCGGGTCAACGACCGGATCGCGAACCTGCGACAGCAGCACTTGCAGCCCGGCTTGCCCATCAAACGGCACGCGTCCCGTCGCCATTTGAAACAAAATACAGCCCAGCGAGTACAGGTCCGCGCGACCATCGACCGTCTGACCCGAGGCTTGCTCCGGCGCGATGTAGTGTGGCGTTCCAAACACCGTGCCCATCCGCGAGATCGCGTCTTCTCCCGGCGCATACGAGACGAGGATCTTCGCGATTCCAAAGTCCACGAGCTTCACCACGTCGGGCAGACCGCGACGCTCGCTCAGCAGGATGTTTTCCGGCTTCAGATCGCGATGGACGATGCCTTGCGCGTGCGCTTCAACGAGTGCCGACGCAATTTGACTGGCCAAGTGAACGATCCGGCTCTGCGACAGCGGCTTTCCCAGATCGAGCAGCGCCGACAGCGAGCGACCACCGACGTACTCCATCACGATAAACGGCGCGCCCTCTTCGGTCTGGCCGACCATGTGAACGGTCGCGATGTTCGGATGACTGACCTTGGCTCCGGCGCGCGCCTCTCGAACAAAGCGCTTCACGATGTCGGGATCTTTGAGCAGATCAGCGCGCAGCACCTTCACCGCGACCTGACGTTCCATCCCGGCTTGCGTCGCACGATAGACGGTTCCCGTCGCACCTTTTCCGCACACGGCTTGGATCGCAAACTGACCCATGAGCAGCCTGCCGACCCATGGCTCGCGGTGTTCCGTCACAGGTACGACAGCAAACCCGTCCACCGGACAGAAACGTACGTCGTTGGAATAGCGCTTTCCGCAGTGGGTACACTCGGTCACGTCTTGTTTGTAGCACGTTCGTTGAACGACTCGGGAAGGTCGGGCGTCTGACCCAGGCAAGTGACCGAACAACTTCCAAACAACTTCCAAGTCCAACGTGGTCTACAAATGGACTGCTCGACAGCAGATCGGATCGCACAACCTGCTGTGATCGCTTGGTCGCTGGATTGTCGGCAAGTCCGACGCTGCCATGCTGCATATGGCATCGCTCGGCGTGGTGTGGTACTTGGATTCGACAGGAGAAATTCGACGATGAGAGCCCTTTTCGCTTCCGCTGCGCTGCTGCTTTTTGCGGCGAATGTACCCGCCTTCGCAAAGGCTCCGCCGCCACCGCCGCCGAAGTCTGCTGCCTCTCAAGTAACTGCGGATGCCGCCGGTCGAGCGATCAGCGAGCTGGCTGGCAAGTTCAAGTTCGGCATGACCCCCGAAGAAACGATGGCGATGATCGAAAAGGATCTCAACGCCAAGTTTCAGCCGCGCATCGAAGCAGAGCGCGAAGCGTTCGATCAGGATCGCGTCCGCAAAGAGCGCCAGGATGCCATCACACAGATGCGCGAGTCGTACATCAAGTTCAACGGTCAAAAGACCGGCTGGGATGTCTCGATCATCGACCGTGAGTTTGGCCATCGCAACGGCGAGTCGATGCTGGTGCTGTGGGAAAAGGATCTCAAGCGGTTCCTGTTCTTCTGGAAGGAAAAGCTCTACAAGCAGTACATCGTCTACAACGCCGAGAAGTTCAAAGGCATGGACTTTGATACCTTCGTCGGTGCGATGGAAGGTCGGTACGGCAAAGCGTCGATGAGCTTCGCCAAGAAGCAGACCGACGACGAAATGGCGCTCGACTACTACGAGTGGCCCCCGCAAGGCGACTTCACCCTGCGCGCTTACGATGCGACGACGTTCTATAACAACTTCTGTCTGTCGATCATTCAGAAGTCGCTGTGGCCGCAGATCGAAAAAGAGCGCGCCGTCAACAGCCCGCCGCGCGTTCGTCACACCAACAAGCACGTCATCGATACCGTGACGACGGGTGATTCAGCGACGGATCCGAACGAAAACGTCGTCGATAACATCGTCGGACGCAAAGCCGCTGCCAGCGTCGAACAAAAGCGCATCGAAGAGCGCATCAAGCGTCAGGCCGAAAAAGAGCGTCAGACGCCGCCCGCAGCGATGCCCAAGTAAGCGCGCACCACGCTCTGTGTTCGCAGCGCTTCGTCGGTAACCGCTCGCGAGACGATCTGGTCCGCGACGCATCCGCATTCATCCCCAAGGACAACACATGGCAGGCATTTTCAAGGCGTATGACATTCGTGGCACCTATCCGGTCGAGCTGGATGAGAAGCTCACTTCTCGAATCGGCTCGGCAGCGGTGAAGGTGCTCGGTGCAAAACGGATCGTAGTCGGTCGCGACATGCGCCAGAGCGGCCCGAGCCTTCGTCGCGCGCTCATCGATGCGATGCTGGCCGCAGGCTGCGATGTCATCGACATCGGTGAAGTGGGAACGCCCGCGCTGTATTATGCCGTCGCGAACCTCTCGGCAGACGCTGGCATCATGATCACCGCCAGCCACAACCCGGCGCGCTATAACGGCTTCAAGCTGTGCGGCAAAGGCGCGACGCCGATCAGCTACGACACCGGCATCGCCGACATCGAGCGACTGGCGCGCAGCGACGAAGCGTTTCCCGCAAGTGAAGTGCCCGGTCGGCTGGAAGAACAACACATCCTCGGTGCGTATCATCGCTTCCTGCTCAGCCTGGTGCCAGCGACGAAGCCGTTCAAAGTGGTGATCGATACGGGCAACGGCATGATGGGCGCGGTGCTACCGGGACTGCTGTCGCAGCTTCCCGTCGAAGTCACGCCGCTGTTTTTTGAAGTCGATGGCAGCTTCCCGAATCACGAGCCAAACCCGCTCGATCCGCGCAACATGCGTGACCTGCAAGCCAAGGTGCGCGAAGTGTCGGCGGATCTGGGCATTGCCTTCGACGGAGACGGCGATCGCGCGATGTTCGTCGATGAGCGAGGCGAGCTGGCTCCAAGCGATCAGATCACAGCGCTGCTGGCCGACGAGTTCTTGGCCAAAGAGCCCGGTGCGACGGTGATTTACGATCTGCGATCGTCGTGGGTTGTGCGCGATGAGATCCTTCGTCACGGCGGCAAGCCACTGGAAAGTCGCGTCGGACACAGCTTCATCAAGCGCAGCATGCGACAGACTCAGTCGATCTTCGCCGGAGAGCTGTCGGGACACTTCTACTTCCGCGACGCGTTTTACACCGACAATGCCGAGCTGGCGATGCTGTGGGTGCTGGCGGTGCTGAGCAAGCGCGGCCAGCCGCTCAGCGAGGTGCTCAAGCCACTTGCGTGCTACTTTGCGACGGGAGAGCTGAACTTTGTCGTCTCGGACAAAGAAGCGTGTCTTGCGCGGCTAGAGACGGCGTTTCCCGGTGCTGAAGTCTCGTGGCTCGACGGAATTACCATTCGCCTTGCCGACTGGTGGTGCAACGTCCGTCCGAGCAACACCGAGCCGGTTCTTCGTCTGAACCTGGAAGCCAAGACCGCAGCACTGCGTGAGCAAATGCGCGTCGAGGTCGAGCGCATCATCGGCGGCAAGCCCGCAGAGTCACATCACTAGCCACATGCACGAGCTGTCGCTGGCCGTACGGCTCGTCGCGCTGGTCGAAGAAGAAGCCAGCCGCGCTGCGTGTACAACCGTTTCGACGGTGACGATTCGTCTGGGTGTGCTTTCGTGCGTCGATCCTGCGTCGCTGAAGCTGGCATTTTTGGCAGCCCGAAAAGACACCATCGCAGCGGCAGCCGAGCTTGTGATCGAGTCCGCTTCCGCCCACGCGATCTGTCTTTCGTGTCAAAAACCAAGTGACGTGTCGCAGCGCACGTCGGCCTGTCCGTTCTGCGGTGCGTTTGCCCTTGTCGTTAGCGGCGGAGATGAGCTACGGCTCGTTCGCTTGGAGGTCGTGTAGCGATGTGTGCAATCTGTGGCTGTGGTTCGTCGAGCCCTGACGGTCCGTTGCATCCGCACGCTGCCGCGCAGCCAGGCAGCCACCACGACGATCACGCGCCGGGCAGCGAGCATGAGCATGTTCTGCCAGACGGAACCGTGCTTCGTCACAGCCATCCGCCCAGCCAGCCCCATCGACCGTCGCGGGTGCTGGAAGTGGAGCGAGCGCTCCTTGCGGACAACGACGCGCAAGCCGCGCGCAACCGACAGCGACTTTCTTCGTCGCATACGCTCGTGCTCAACCTGATGTCGAGTCCCGGTGCGGGCAAGACGACGCTCATCGAAGCGACGCTGCGACGGCTACAAGGCCGCCTCTTTGTCACGGTTATTGAAGGCGATCAGCAGACTTCTCTCGATGCTGAGCGAGTTCGCCGCGCCGGGGCCCAAGCGGTGCAGATCAACACCGGAAAAGCCTGTCATCTCGACGCGCACATGATCGATCGCGCACTCGACGAGCTGACGCTGCCATCCGACGGACTGCTGCTGATTGAAAACGTCGGCAACTTGGTCTGCCCGGCCAGCTTCGATCTGGGAGAGCACAAGCGCGTCGTTATTGCGTCGGTGACCGAGGGTGAAGACAAGCCGCTCAAGTATCCCGATATGTTTGCCCGCGCCGATCTGATCGTCGTCAGCAAGACCGATCTGCTGCCGCACCTGGACTTTGACTGTCAGCGCTTTGCCGAGCATGCGCGACGGATTCAGCCTCGGGTCGAGCTGCTGTTTGTATCGGCTCGCTCGGGCGATCACCTCGACGATTGGCTCAAGTGGCTGACGACGCAGCATCGGTCCCTCGACTAGCTCATGCGCGCTCGGCTGATCATCCGAGGCCTGGTTCAAGGCGTTGGCTTTCGTCCGTTTGTCCATCGCTTGGCGACGCAGCATCGCTTCACGGGCTTTGTCCGCAACGATCCGCACGGTGTGTGCATCGAAGTGCAAGGCGAATCGATCGACGCTTTCGTCGCCGCCCTGTCGAAACAGCCGCCGCCGCTGTCGCGCATTGATCACATCGAGCTGACGTCGATTCCCGACGCACAAGAAGCGGGCTTTGCCATCACCGATAGTCAGCTTGACGGACAGAATCAAACCTTCGTCGGTGCGGATATCGCTCCATGTCAAGACTGCCTGACCGAGATCTTTTCTCCGTCGGAGCGACGCCATCTTTATCCGTTTACAAACTGCACGCACTGCGGCCCGCGCTACACGATTACATCGTCGCTGCCCTACGATCGCTTGCGCACCACGCTACGTGACTTTCCGCTCTGTCGCTTGTGCTCCGTCGAGTATCACGATCCCGCCGATCGTCGCTTTCATGCCCAGCCGATCGCGTGTCCCGACTGTGGACCGCAGCTAGATCAGCCACTTTCCGACGTAGCCAAGCAGCTTCTCGACGGTCAAGTTGTCGCGCTCAAAGGACTGGGCGGCTATCATCTCGTCTGTGATGCGACGCAGCCTGCGGTGGTTCGTCGTCTTCGGGATCGCAAGCAGCGCGACGCCAAGCCGCTGGCGGTGCTCACCCTCAACGTCGCAAGCGCGCGTCTGTTTGCCCACGTTTCCGACATCGCTGCGCAGCTTTTACAAGATCCACAGCGACCGATTGTGCTGCTGCCCACGCTTTGTCCGACGAAGCAGCGTCTGACCCTGGCACCGGCTGTGGCGATCGATCTTTCGACCGTCGGAGTGCTGCTTCCGATGTCGCCGCTGCATGAGCTGCTGTGCTTCTATCTGCTCGGCTGTCCGACGGATCCTTCGTGGCGACTGCGGGCCCAGCCGCTCGCGCTGCTGCTGACTTCGGGAAACCTGCATGACGAGCCAACGATCACCGATGACGAAGAGGCCCAGCACAAGCTCCGCACCGTGGCTGATGTGATCGTCTCTCACAGCCGTCCGATTGCGGCGCGCTGCGACGACAGCGTGGTCAAGATCGTGGCCCATCAGCCGCTGTGGCTCCGCCGCGCTCGTGGCCTGACGCTCGAACCCATCGATCTTCCCGTCGAGCTGCCTCCGCTGCTGGGAATCGGCGGCGATCTGAAGTCCACGCTGTGTCTGTCGCGCGGCAAGCAGGCGTTTGTCTCACCGCACATCGGCGATCTGGGAAGTCCGGCCATGGCGTCGGCCTTTCGAGAGACGCTTGCCCACATGCAGACGCTGCTCGGCTGCCAGCCCGAGGCGGTGATCGCGGATCGGCATCCTGACTTTGTCTGTCGAAGACTCGTCGCGGACTTGAACCTGCCACTGTGGGAAGTCTCGCATCATCACGCGCACGCGCTGGCGGTGCTCGCCGAGCATGGCGGACGCCAAACGGCGCTGGCCCTGGTGCTCGATGGCTTTGGTCTGTCCGACGATGGCACCGCCTGGGGTGGCGAGCTGCTGCTGCTGACCCACGAAACCTATCGCCGCGTCGGTCACCTGCGTCCTCTCCCCCAGCCTGGTGGCGAGCGCGCGGCCCGCGAGCCGTGGCGACTGGCGACGGCGCTGCTTGGACTGCTTGGCCAGCCGCAGCGTGCCGAGCAGCGCTTTGGCTCACGCTGGCCGGTGTCGTCGCTGCTTCCGCTGCTCCGTCGTCCGCAGCTGAGCCCGCTGTCTTCGGCGTGTGGTCGCTACTTTCAGACGGCAGCAGCCCTTTTGCAGCTGCGTGAAGTCGAGCACTACGAAGGCGAAGCGGCGATGGTGCTGGAAAGTCAGGTCCGGCAGCCGCGCATGCTCACCGACGGATGGACGATCGCAAAAAGTCCAAAGACTGGCTGTCTTGAACTCGATCTGACCCCGCTGTGGCTGGCGCTGCTCGACTGTGATGCCCGCGAGGGGGCCGAGCTGTTCCATGGCACGCTCGCGGCGGCCCTGGCAGCGCTCGCAGCGTCCGCTCTGCGCGAGCATCAGCTGTCCGAGCTGGTCCTGACCGGCGGCTGCGTCGCAAACTCTGTGCTGACCGGCGCACTGACAGACGCGCTTGGGGCCGAGCAGATCTCGGTGCTGTTGCCACGTCGCATGCCACCCGGAGACGGTGCGCTCAGCCTCGGTCAAGTCTTTGCGTTCGCGACGCGCCTGGCCCGGTGATACAACGCAGCGCATGTGCCTGGCCCTGCCTGCGAAGGTGATTGCGCTGCACGACGAAGAACAAGCGACGGTCGATCTCGGTGGAGTGCGCCGCAAAATTCACGTCATGCTCGTCGAGGATCTGCAAGTGGGCGACTATGTGCTGCTACACGTCGGGTTCGCCATTGCCAAGCTGAGCGAACCGGAAGCCGAGCGGACTCTCGCGCTCATCGACGAAGCCACCGCCAGCCTGACCCAGTCAGGCCCAGCGCCATCACCCGTAGAGCGGCAGAAGCTCGATCCCGGGCCGTAAGCTATCCACGGTCAGATAGTGCTCATCCAGATCGACGATGAGCACGGTCTTGTGCTCGTCTTGCATGCCAAAGCTCGTCGATAAGATCAGCTGCTCAAAGCCAATCGTCTGATAGCCCGTCGGGATGATCGTGTGTCCGTAGACCGCAATCTGCGAGTGAATCCGCGCGAGCAGCGACTGCGCCTTGAACGGCGGCAGGACGTGTTCCCACAACAGCTGCCCAAGGAGCCGCGCCGCATGCTCTCCCGGCTTACTCGACTTGCCCGCCCGCGCTCTGTCCGCCCGTCGCGGTGCAATGTAGCGACGATAGTCGATCGTCTCCAGGTCTTCGAGACGCACCAGTTCCACAGCGGGCGCAGCATGCGTAAAGAACAGCCCACACGGAGCCCACGCCGCAATCGGCATCGAGCGAAAGAAGCTGGCCATGTGCAGGCTCGCTTCGATCCCGATCCGCTGCTCCAGCGCCGTCGCTTCATCTTTGGCAAACAGTGCAGTGCGCGGACCGCCAATGTGCGCATGTTCGTGGTTGCCCAGCAGCGCATGAACCCGACCCGGATAACGGGCCGAAAGGAGCTGCACACCAAGCAGCACAGCGGGCGATTCATCCCGATAGGGCCTGCCTGCAAGCGGATGACCGTAGGGCGCAAGCTGCGGCCACTTGTCCGGTTCCAAGTACGGTCCATGCACAAGATCGCCCAGCAGCAGCAGGTGCGCATCTGGGCCCATCTGTTCAAAGCGGTGCGCGATCGTCAAAAAGTCACGATGGTTGCCGTGTAAGTCAGAAGCCACGAGCAGCTTGCCGTGCCCGGGTAAGCGAAGGACCTTTGCGCGATGGGCCATCTTACGTCTTGGCCCCCAGGGGCTCGGGCTCGCCGAAATGCCAGCCTACGGGGCGGGACAATCATAGCATTTTCGCCAACCTAACCCTTGTCTCCGAGGGAGCGGTCGGTTACTAATCTTGACTGCCCGCAAGTGCGACTTAAGCCTAAAGGCACACCCATGATCAGCACCATCATCAAGAAGCTGTTTGGCACAAGCCACGAACGCGAAGTCAAGCGCCTGCAACCGCTGGTCGCACGCATCAACCAACTCGAAGACGCTTGGAAGAAGAAGAGCGACGCCGAGCTGCGCGGGATGACCGCTGAGTTTTATCGCCGACTCGACAACGGAGAGCCGCTCGATAGCCTGCTCCCCGAAGCGTTTGCGACCGTTCGTGAGGCCAGCCGCCGTGTCAACAACATGCGGCACTACGACGTACAGCTGATTGGTGGCATGGTCCTACATCGCGGGGCCATTGCGGAAATGAAGACCGGCGAAGGCAAGACGCTGGTCGCCACAAGTCCGCTCTATTTGAACGCACTTCAGCGCAAGGGCGCGCACCTCATCACGGTGAACGACTACCTGGCGCAGCGCGACGCCGAGTGGATGGGCCGGGTCTACAAGTTCCTTGGCATGTCCATCGGCACGATTGTCCACGGTCAGTCGGATCTGGAAAAGCAGGCCGCCTACCGCTGCGACATCACCTACGGCACGAACAACGAGTTCGGCTTCGACTACCTGCGCGACAACATGAAAGAGTCGATCGAGCGCTACGTGCAAAGAGACCTGCACTTCGCGATCGTCGATGAAGTGGACTCGATTCTGATCGATGAAGCGCGGACGCCGCTCATCATCTCGGGTCCGGCAGAGCAGTCGGCGCAGCTGTACTACAAGGTCAATCAGATCATCCCGAGGCTGAAGAAGGACATCGACTTCACGGTCGATGAAAAGCATCACTCGGCGGTGCTGACGGACTCCGGCGTCGAAAAAGTGGAAAAGCTACTCGGCATCCACAACCTCTACGACGCGCAGAACATTGAGTGGAACCACCACGTCGGGCAGGCGCTGCGCGCGCACTCGCTGTACAAAAAAGACGTGAACTACATGGTCACCGACGAAGGCAAGGTCGTGATCATCGATGAGTTCACGGGCCGCTTGATGCCGGGCCGCCGCTGGTCCGACGGTCTTCATCAGGCCATCGAAGCCAAAGAAAACGTCCAGATCGAAGAAGAGACGCAGACGCTGGCAACGATTTCGTTCCAGAACCTGTTCCGTCTGTACAAAAAGCTCGGTGGCATGACCGGCACGGCGGACACCGAGGCCGAAGAGTTCCACAAGATCTACAAGCTCGACTGCGTGATCATCCCGACGAACCTGTCGATGGTCCGCAAAGATCACCCGGACCTTGTCTACAAGAACGAGCGTGGCAAGTTCCGCGCCGTGATCGAAGAAGTGGCCGAGTGCTACGAGCGCGGTCAGCCGGTCCTGGTCGGCACGATCAGCGTCGAAAAGAGCGAAGTGCTCTCCTCGATGCTCAAAAAGCGCGGCATCCCGCACAACGTGCTCAACGCCAAGGCCCACGCCCGCGAAGCCGCCATCGTCGCCCAAGCCGGTGCCAGCAAGATGGTCACGATCGCCACCAACATGGCCGGTCGTGGCACCGACATCCTGCTTGGTGGCAACGCCGAGTTCATGGCCCGCACCGAAGTCTACGGCGAAGAGATGGCCTGCCGTCCCGGTGCCTGCGACGAGACGACGCCCGAGTACAAAGAAGCCCTTCAGAAGTTCAAAAAGATCACCGAAGAGGACAAAAAGAAGGTGGTCGCTGCCGGGGGCATGCACATCCTCGGCACCGAGCGCCACGAGTCCCGCCGCATCGACAACCAGCTGCGTGGTCGCGCCGGTCGTCAGGGCGATCCCGGCTCCTCGCGGTTTTATCTGTCCCTGGAAGACGATCTGCTGCGCATCTTCGGGGCCGAGCGCATCACCGGCCTGATGGAACGACTCGGCATGGAAGAAGACGTGCCGATCGAGCACTCGATGGTGAACCGCGCGATCGAAAACGCGCAGCGCAAGGTCGAAGCGCACCACTTCGACATGCGCAAGCACCTGCTGGAATACGACGATGTCATGAACCAGCAGCGCAAGAGCATCTACTCGCTGCGCCGGTCGATCCTCGAAGGACGGCTGCCGGGCTATGACGTGGAAGCGATGCTCGGCGGCAAGGGCATCGCGATGCCTGAACCGAAGCAGGACAGCGAAGACGGCGAAGAGCAGGCCCCCGTCCTCACCGCCCAGCAGGTCGATAAGGTCAAAGCCGAGTACGAGAGCTGGCACAAGCGACTCGCCCCGGTGGTCAAGGTCATCGTCGATTCGTTCTGGGACAACCCGGAAGGCGACGGCGAAGCGGACGAAGGTCAGCACTTTGGCGAAAAGCCGGGCGAGCTTACGGCAGGCAAAAAGAGCAAAGACCCCGGCAAGCTGCGCAGCGTGCGCGACCTGACCCACGAGCTGTACCGCCGCTTCGGTGCCGTCATCGAGTTTGGCAACGAAGAGCAGACGGACAAAGAAAAGGTCGCCGCCAAGATCACGCATGAGACGGCGGTGTCGCTGGTCCAGCAGCGCAAGCGGGTCTTTGACCTGGCCTACGACCTGGTGGAAAAGATCACGGTCGAATACTGCCCCGAAGACAAGACGCCGGACGACTGGGACATCCCGGCGCTCCAGACCGCGCTCAAGGATCAGTTTGGCGTCGCGGTCACGCTGCAAGACGTGGCGCTGGAAGTGGGCGACCTGGCGGACAAAGCCTGGGAACAGATCGAAAAGTACACCGAGTCGCGCGAGACGGAGCTGGGCCTGGCGTTCCTGTACTTTGCGCGGCACTTCTGGCTGGAAGAGATCGACTCGCAGTGGATCGACCACCTGAAGGCGATGGACGGTCTGCGCGAAGGCATCGGCCTGCGCGGCTACGGCCAGAAGGACCCGAAGCAGGAGTACAAAAAAGAGGGCTACAACATGTTCATGCAGATGACGGACACCATCTCGCAGAACGTAGCCAAGAAGCTGTTTTTGGTCCGTCTCGATCAGCAAGCGCCCGCCGAGACGCCGGAGCAAGAAGCAGAGCAGAAGCTGCCGGAGTTTAAGCTCAAGCCGCGCCGGGTGGTGCTCCAGCATCAGTCGTCGGCCACGTCGGGGGCAGCATCGGAAACGAGCACGCGCGACAACAGCCGGGACGATCAAGCAGAGGTCGAAGGCGACCAGACGCAGCAGGCGAAGACGCCGAAGCGGGAAGAAGCCAAGATCGGTCGCAACGAGCCTTGTCCGTGCGGCTCGGGCAAAAAGTACAAGAAGTGCCACGGCGCCACCGCCGCCTAACCACACCCGCCGCGCCCGCCGCGCCCCTGCCCGCCCTGCCCGCTCGCTCCACCGCTCTCTCTTCCCACTTCACCGCCCCTTGACGGGCCCGACCGCGCCCACGCCGCGCCGTCCACCGCCCTATGGACTGCAAAGTCCTGCACAAGCGCGCCTGGGCACCACTTTGTCACTGCAAAGTCCTGCACTGCCGGGTTTGCGCACCACTTTGTCATCGCAAAGTCCTGCACAAGCCCGCCTGCGCACCACTTTGTCACTGCAAAGTCCTGCACTGCCGGGTTTGCGCACCACTTTGTCATCGCAAAGTCCTGCACAAGCCCGCCTGCGCACCACTTTGTCATCGCAAAGTCCTGCACAAGCCCGCCTTGGCACCACTTTGTCAACCCCTCCCCCCAAAACCCCCAACCTTCCCCCCAGATCCACAAGCCAAACCCCTACGCAAGCGGGGGTCGGGCGCTTGCAACTGCTTCGCGCCTGGGGCCCCGCTTCCCTGCGACCTTTTTTTTGCTCAGCAGGCTTCGCAAAAATAAAGGTCTCCGGTCGCCCCCAGGCTATGGCTCACACAGATTGGCCGGGGGCCGACCCAGAGATCTGTATGCGCATCAATTAGGCGTGGGCCGACCAGAGACCTTTTTTTCGGGCCGCCTGCGGCACGACAAAAAAGCGTCGTCGGGAAGGGGGACCCGCGCCGTGATCCGTCGGGCGCTTTCAGGGGCGTCGCGCCTGGGGCCCCGCTTCCCTGCGACCTTTTTTTTGCTCAGCAGGCTTCGCAAAAATAAAGGTCTCCGGTCGCCCCCAGGCTATGGCTCACACAGATTGGCCGGGGGCCGACCCAGAGGTCTGTATGCGCATCAATTAGGCGTGGGCCGACGACCCAGAGTCTGTATGTACACAAACTAGGCGGGGGCCGACGACCCAGAGATCTGTATGTACACAAACTAGGCGTGGGCCGACCCAGAGGTCTGTATGTACACAAACTAGGCGGGGGCCGACGACCCAGAGTCTGTATGTACACAAACTAGGCGTGGGCCGACCGGAGACCTTTTTTCAGCGGGCCGTAAGGGCCGATGGAAAAAGCGTCGCAGGGTAGGGGGACCCGCGCCGTGACTGTTCGTGCGGGGGTTTAGAACGACAGGCGGGCGCCGAGGCGCAGGTAGAGGGGGGCTTGGTAGCCGGTGGGCTGGCCGTAGTTGGCGTTGGCGACAATGGGCCTGCCGTCGATGTCTTTGAGGTGCGCAAGGTCCGCGATTTTGCCGTCCACAATCGGTGCCACGTTCGAGTACGTGAAGTCGTCATCCACGTTCGTCACCTCGCGCTGGTTCAGCAGGTTGATGACATCCGCGAACACCGACAGGTTCACCCGCTGGCTCAGCGGATAGTCAAACCCGGCGTGCAGATCGAGCTGGCTGACCGGGGGTGTTCGGCCTCCTGAGCCGCGCGGCAAGATGAAGACCTGGCTGTCGCCGTAGATGAAGTGCGTGCCCAGCACGTTGATGGGCCGCCCCGAGTACGCCGAAAACGACAGCCCAATCGTCAGGTTCCCTTTGCGAATCGGCTGCTGGTACGTCCCGATCAGCTTGAAGTTGTGCGGGCGGTCGTTTGGCAGCGGTCCGCTCCGGTTCTTCATCGTGTCTTGCAGGTCGTACTGCGACGAAAAGTTCGGCAGGTTTTCATCGACCACGCCGTCATAGGTGCCCGGATAGTTGCCCAGCATCCGCGCGTAGGTGTAGTTGGCGAGCAGGCTCAGCCGATTCGACAGCCGCTTCTGCGCGGTCAGCACCAGGCCCTGGTACTGGCGGCGGGGCTTGGGAAACTGCGTGTCGATGGCGCGGTAGGCCGCAAGCCGGGCCTGCGCGCGCAGCAGGTTTTCCTGGCCCAGCACCGAGCCGTCCCCGCTCAGCCGATCGACATCCGCTTGCAGCTCCGCCAGGCGGGCCTTGTCGGGCGTCGCGCCGGGGTTTGCGATGATGTAGTTATAGCCACCGTCCACCGACATGTCTTCGACGATGTTGCCCAGGCCCCGGAAGATGTAGCTGGCGGACAGGACCAGATCCCAGCCCACGTCGTAGCTCAGGCCCGCGACCAGCTCGTCCATGTACATGCCTTGCAGGCCCGGCATGACGTTGCCGTAGCGACCGCCGTTCTGGTTGCCAAGCGTCAGGTCGTTGAGCGCGCACGTCCCCGGCCCCGACGCCTGCGGGATCGGCACGCTGCGGCCCCCCGGCTGAAGCGGCGCGGTCGCACAGTTTGAGAACTCGGCGCCGGTAAAGACGCCCTCGCCCGCAAACTGCCGGTCGTTGATGGTGAGCGGGATCGACTGATAGAAGCGCCCGTAGTTGACGAACAGCTTGCCCAAGCCCTTTTGGGTAAAGTCCCAGACCGCGCCCGCTCGCGGGGCCCAGTTGTCGTAGATGCCGATCTGCTTGCTGCCGTCCGCGCCGTGGATCTCTTGGGCTTCCCAGCGCACGCCCGCGTTTAGGACCAGGCCGGGAATCGGGCCGACGTTCCACGAGTCGCGCAGGTACAGCACGAAGTTGTTGGTGAAGGTGTCGGACGCAAAGCTGTTCAGCAGGACCGTGTCGCCGTTTGGTGCCACGGTCGAGTACTGGACAAAGTTGCGCAGGCGCTGGCCATCGGCGCTGGTGCGATAGACACCGTTGGCAGACAGGCCGTCGTAGGGATCGCCGTCCGGTCCGGTGTACGAGCGAAAGTTGTTGTTGCGCAGGTGCTCGAAGTCAAAGCCCAGCTTGATCGCGTGCGTGCCGAGCGCTTCCAGAAAGTACGTCGCCGCAATGAGGAGCTGGTGCCGCTGCAAGTCGGTGCGGTTGTACTGGCCAAAGCCATTGCGCCGATACGAAGTGAGCGGACAGGGATTGAACGACACCGCGCCGCCCATGCCATCGGGCTGCATCTGGCGGCGACAGCCGGGGACATCCTCAAAGTCGGCCAAGGAATAGGGATCGGTGCTTTCGGACAGATAAATCTGAAGCGGCTTGTCGATGTTTTTGGGCGCAATGTTGATTCCCTGAAAGTGGAATCCGTACATCGCGTTGAGCTGGAGCTTGCGTGACAGTAGCTTTCCAACATAGCGAATCGTGGCGTCGTGAACTTGATCGGTCTGCTCATAGCGCCCGTCATCGACCGCGCCAGGCTGCCCGAGCCCGAGCAGAAACGATCCCGAAAAGGTCTTGGGCGATGCGATGTACGACAGCGTCAGGTTGTGGTCGGGGCTTAGGTTGAACTGAAGCTTGGCGATGCCGTTGTAGAGCGTGCGCAGCTCGGTAAAGCGCTGCGAGTCCGTCTCTTCCATGGCAATCGCCAGCGCCGAAGCGCCCCGACACAGCGCGGGATCGGACAGATAGGTGGGACACTCGTAGCTTGCGTCACGGCGCGCACCGAGCACCGCCGGATCGTAGCTGGCCCGGCGCAGCACGCGATCGGTCTGGTACTGCGTCACCGTGGGGGCGAAGCCGATGTAGAACCAGACCTTGTCCTTTTTGAGGGGACCGCCCAGCTCGAAGCCGATGTCGCCGAGCATGCCGTCCACTTTGCGCCGATAGGCCAGCGCTTCCCCGAGCCGTCCCACGGTCTTGGGGGTGAGCTGAAACGGCTGGCCGGACAAAAAGACGCTGCCGTGTAGCTCGTCGCCGCCGCCCTTGGTGACAATCGACACCACGCCGCCGGTTGCGCGTCCATATTCGGCTTGGTAGCCGCCGGTGATGACGCTGACTTCTTTGATGAAGTACTGGTGCAGCTCGGTGCCAACAATGCCGGTGTTGGGATCAGAGGTATTTAAGCCGTCGATGATGAAGTTGTTTTCGTTGCCGGTGGACCCCGAGATGGAGACGCCGACATCGCCGCCCTGGCCGCGCGGAGGATCGACGGTACCGGGTGCCATGGACAGCACGCTCTCGAAGGTGCGACCGCGTACGGCGGTGTTGCGCAGGATCTCTTGGTTGATCTCGACCCCGGCGTTGGCGCTGGCGGTATCGACGTTGGGAGCGCGCTCACGGATGACCTTCACCTCGCGCACCACCTGCTTTACGGGGAACGCAAAGCTGATGGTCAGCGTCTTGCCGTGCGTGATGCGAATGCCGGTGCGCTCTTCGACCTTGTCGCCCAGATAAAAGCGCGCCACGTATTCGTCGCCGGATGGAATCTCGGTGATCTGATAGCGACCGCTTGCATCGGTGATCTCGACCTGCTCACCTTGCAGCGCGGGGCCGGTCACGACCACCGTCACCCCCGCGAGCGGCTTGCCATCGACATCGCTCGTCACGATGCCTTTGATCTGACCGTTTTGCAGCTGCGCCTTCGCCATCTTGGGCGCGCAGATCGCCACCGCAGCAGCACACAACAGAACCGACGGACGGTGCAGAAACCGACCGACACCCATCAGCGTAGGCTTCTTGCTCATCTTGTGAACAGGCTCTCCCTCTTTGGAAAAAAGTCGCGCGGAGCGTCTCCCGTGGCAGAAAAAAAGCTTCTACTGGGAACATCCGACGCTATCACGGTCGTGTCGGTGAAGGAATGAGAAGCCGCGCTGGCGGGTTATAACCGTACAGTGTCTAGCTCCAACGAGATGAGGTCCGTCTTGAGTACGTCCACTGGCCGTCCTGCGCACGCTGCTCGTATGCGCCGCTCCTACACAGCCCGCCGCTCCACGCTCTGTGCGTGGGTGGGACTGGGCGCTTTCGCGATCGCTGGCTCGGTCGCCCACGCTGCACCTTCGGGCTGGCCCCAAGATACGGTGGCGCTGCGCGTGCCGGGTCCGCTGTCCCCGCGCAACACGTCGTATCGGATGGAAGCGCGGCTGGATGAAAAGACCCACGAGGTCAAAGGTCACGCGCTGCTCCTCTTTCGCAACCTGGAGCGCAAAGAAGCGAGCGAGCTGACGTTTCAGCTGTATCAAAACGCGTTCAAGCACCACGCCTCGACGTTCATTCGCGAAGCCGGTCCGCAGCTACGCGGCGATGAGATGCCCGAGCACGGCTACGGCGCGATCGATGTCTCGTCGATCAAGATCGGTGGCGTCGAACAGGTCGGCAAAGCGCAGATCAGTGACTCGCTGCTGACGCTGAAGCTGGATACGCCGGTCGGTCCGGGCAGCGTCATCGAAGTCGATCTGACGTTTGTCACCAAGCTGCCGCGAACCTTTGCGCGATCCGGCTACTCGGATGACTTTCACGCCGTCGCGCAGTGGTTTCCCAAGCTGGCGGTCTTCGAGTGCGACAAGTCCGGCGATCGCTGCGGCTTTCGCGCGCACCAGTATCACGGCTTCACCGAGTTCTTTTCCGATCACGGCAGCTACGAAGTAACCGTCGATGTGCCCGATTCCTTCGTGGTCGGTGCAACGGGCATCCAGGTCGCGCAACAGCAGAAGGACGGACGCAAGCAGCTCACCTTTCGAGCCGACGATGTCCGCGACTTTTCCTGGTTCGCCGATCCCAAGTTTGTCGAATACAAAGCCACGATCAGCGACAACTTCGGTCCGGTCGAGCTGCGCGTGCTAAACCGTCCTGGGCTCCAGAGCCTCGATGCGCGTCATCACGCGGCGGTTCAGTCGGCGCTACGGGAAGGCGAGCAGCGCTACTTTTCCTATCCCTACAAGAACGTCACCGTCATCGTTCCGCCCAAAGACAGCGGCGGCGCGGGTGGCATGGAATATCCGACGATCATCACCAGCTTTTTAAGCCCGCTCCCATCCGGCATTCGCACCATCGAAGGCGTCGATGCGCACGAGTTCGGTCATCAGTGGGTTCCGATGATGGTGAACTCTGATGAAGTGCTGGATGCGTGGCTGGATGAAGGGCTAAACCAGTACTTCACCGGCCAAGCGATGGATCGGCTGTATCCGGGCGGCTGTGGAACGGTGAACCTGGCTGGCTTCTGCCTGGGCGATCGCGATGTGGACTGGCTGAGCGCGCGCAGTGTTTATCGGCGCATGCCGCTATCGACCCCGAGCTTTCGCCTGAGCGGTCGCACCTACGGTGCCATGACCTACGCCTACACGGCCCAGATGCTGCGGAGCCTGGAAAACTACCTGGGCCCCGAGCGGATGCGCCAAGCAATGCGTCACTACGCCGAGCGCTATCGCTTCCACAAGCCACGCGCCGCCGACTTCATGGCCGCCATCAGCGAGAGCGCGGGCGAAGACCTGAGCTGGTTCTGGAATCAAGCGGTGTTTTCGACGCGCACCGCCGACTACGAAGTGATGACGATCGAAAACCACAAGCACGAGCTGGCCTACGGACTGTGGGACTGTCCGCCCAAGCCGGCGACGCTGCCGCAAGAGATCGATCTGCCCGAAAACGAGCGCACCGAGTGGCTGCGTCAGATCACCGAGTCCAACCAAGCGGCGTGTCAGGGCCAGCCAGCGGGTCGTCATGAGCTAAGTCCTCCGTCTGAAAAAGACAAAAAAGCCGCGAGCAAGAGCAAAGAGCCGCAGCTTTTCGACAGCACGCTCACGCTGCGTCGCCGAGGAGAGCTGCTGTATCCGATCGATGTTGTGGTTCGCTTTGAAGACGGCTCGCAAGAGCAGCTTTCGTGGTCGCTGGCCGAGCAGAGCGCGCATCCCGAAGATCGCCTGAAGATCGTGCGCTTTTACCGCCGCGCCGCCATCGAGCGAGCCGAGGTCGATCCTCAGCGCAAGCTGGCTCTCGATGAAAAGCGCATCAACAACGGGCTGCTGGCCAAGCCGAGCATGCGCCCGGTGACACGACTGTTTTTGACCCTCGCGGGCTGGGTGCAGACCGCGCTCGATCTGATCGCGCTGTAGCAACGGAAGGAACCAGCCATGCAAGAACAACTTCACACGAAACCCGCACCGAGTGTCTCGTCGCAAGGTGTGTTTTCCGCGCTGCAAAAAGGCCTGGGTCGCGTCCAAAGTGCGCCGCTGCTCATCATCGGCCTGACGCTGGCTTCGCTGTTTGTTTCGCTGATGGCTTCGCTGCCAGCCCGGGCTGTGCTGCGGGATGCGCTGGCGCTGCGTCCGATCGCCGAAAAGATCGTGCGCGGCGAATACGATGTCGGCTTCATTGAGCTGCTCAGCGACAACCCGGCCGGGGTCACAGCGGTGTCTTCGGTCCTGGTCCTGGCGATCGTAGGCTTTGTGCTGTTTCAGTCGCTCACCGCAGGTGGTGTGCTTTCGCGTCTAAGCCCGACCCATGCTGCGCGCTTTGTGCCGCCCGGCCAGTTTCTGGTGCGCTGTGCAGAGTCAGCGATGTCGATGCTCAAGCTAGAGCTGCTATTCGGTCTGGCGGTGCGCACTCCGCTTTTGCTGCTCGTGGCGGCGGCGGCGGGGATTTCCGTCGGCTGGAGCCGCGCGGCAGAGCTGTCCTTTTCGACGATTGTCCTGCGCGTCGCGCCGGTGTTTTTGACCTTCTTTGTGCTGTGGTCCATCGCGAGCATCTGGCAGACGCTGGCCCGAATGAAGCGCCTAGATGATGTCGAGCTGTCCGCCTGGCAGTCGCTGCGCGCAGGTCTGCGTCTCTTCGCGCATCGTCAGGTGATCCTCGGAGTGCTGCTGCTCGCGGTGCTGAGCGTGACTGCGCAAGGAGGTCTCCTCATCGCCGGTCGAATGCTCGTCATCAAGCTCGATGCCAAGCAGCTCGTGCTCTGGGCGTTTGTGCTGCGTCAGGGGATCTCGATCCTGAAGACGACGATTTCGACGCTAATCATCGCCACCACCTGTGAGCTGGCCGACGAGTCGTAGCTCCTTGGCACGCAGCTGCTTGTGCCAATCCACCGCAAGCCGCGCGGAAGCGGGCTGCTTTGTGGCCTAGCGGGCTGCTATAATCGGCCCAGCTCATGCGTCCGACGCAGCCAGCCAGCGATTTTCCCATCCCGCGAGCTTTGCGTAGAGCACGACAATGCTCGACGGAATATGCTTGCCTGCGCCGCGCGCCATTCCTCGCAGCATCGCTACTTTTGCTTGGCATCTCTGCACGAGCCCAAGCCGATGAACCGAGCGCACCCAGTCCGACACCTGCGACGACCAGTCCGACACCTGCGGCGACCAGTGCGACCCAGGGCCCGCCCGCTGCGAGCGCTTCACCGACCTTCACAAGCGAGCAGCTGAGCGATCTGGATCGTCGCACCCGTGACATCCGGGACCAAGCCTTTCGCAGCAAAGCGCGCCTGTCGCTGCTGACGGAAACGCTGCTCGGATCGGCCCAAGGTGGCGCCAAGCTCGTCGTCGTCCAAAAAGACGAGATGGGACGGCTGTACCAGATGGTCAAGGTCAGCTATCAGCTCGACGGTCGCGAGGTCTACGTACGCAGCATCGAGCCCGGTCGTCCCGCCGAGCCCAAGCAACAAAACGTCTACGACGGCAACGTCCGACCCGGAGATCACACGCTCGCGATCGCTGTGACCTATCGCGGCGACGGAAACAAAGTGTTCTCTTACTACGATCAGTATCAGTTCACGGCCAAGGCTGCGCATCGCTTCACCGTCACAGACGGACAGACCACCAAGCTGGAGGTGCGCTGCTTCGAAAAAGGCAACCCGATGCTGGTCCGCGTAGAAGACCGTCCCGCCTTCGACTTCCGGGTCGAGAGCACCAAGAAGGCCAACTGACGTGCGCCGAACGCCTTGCATATCGTCGTCGCAAAAGCCTGGCGTGTCTGGGTACACGCGTCGAATCTTGACCCTGGGTTTTGTCGGTGCCATCGGGCTGCTCACGCCGCTGCTCGGACCGTCGCATTCCGCCGTCGCTGCCGATCAAGCTGCGGTTCCGCTGTCCCAAGCGCTCGATCAGCTAGAGAGTGCTGTGACGAGCCTGGAAGGAGCAATTCCGACGCAAGCTGCGCCCGCCGCAAGCCCGGATGCGACGGCGTCCAAAGCCGAAGCGCGCACACCACAGCGCATCATCGAGCAAGCGCGCACGCTCTACGATCGCAGACTGTTTGCGGCAGCCTCATCGCTGCTTCAAGAACAAGGCAGCGCCTTTTTCAGCGAACAGAAAGACGCGCAGCGACTGCTGGCGGACGCTCTGTCCGAACAGGGTGATCTACGCGGAGCCAAAGCCCAGCTGGTGGCGCTGCTGTCGAAAACACCGAATGACGGGGACGTGCTGACCAAGCTGATTGCGCTATCGACGCAGCTTGATCCCGATCCGCAGGAAAAGAGCTGGCTGGCTCAGCTTGCGGCGCTTCCACCGACGAGCCAGCCCGAGTCTGCGGTCTATCTGCGCGGCAAGCTGCTGTTTCTACGCGGCGATGCACAAGGCGCGATCGATGCGCTCAGCGCCGTCCCGGATTCGAGTGCGTACTTCTATCGCAGCCACTATGTCGTCGGAGCAGCGCAGGTTCAGACCGGGAAGCTCGACGAGGCACTGTCTACATTTACAGCGCTGGCCGAAAAGCCGCTTCCGCGTCGCGATGACGATCTGCGCATCGTCGAGCTGTGCAACATGGCGCTCGGACGGATTTTCCACGAGCGCGGCGACAGCAAAAAAGCCCACGACTTTTATCTGCGCATCTCGCAAAAAAGTAGCCTGTTCAAAGATGCGATCTACGAAGCGTCGTGGTCGGCGCTGCGAGCCGGTGACGGAGAGCGTGCTGAGCAGTCGCTGAAGCTACTGCTGCTGGCGTATCGTGACGAGCCTCAGACGACGCTGCCGGTGGCGGAAGCCAAGCTGTTTTTGGGCAATCTGCTGCTCCGTCGCGGAGAGCCCGATGCCGCCGCCGAGTACTTTGCGAGCACGCGCGCAGAGCTGACGCCGCTCGTCGAAAAGCTACAGCTTGAGCTGGGAAATGCGACGACGTTTACCGAGAGGCTGCGCGGGCAGCTTGGATCGGTTCGTGCGCCGCTGTCGCTGCAAGCGGTGGCTCATCCGTCGCTGATTGCTTCTCTGCGCGGCGATGAAGTGCTGACCCAGCTTCAGGCCACCGATCGTGAGCTGTATTCGACCCGGGTTGCGCTCGACGAGCAAGAGCAAGCGCTACGTCAGGCCGAGCGTCGTCCCAGTCCAAGCGTAGCAAGCTCCGTCGGTGCAGCCGATCTGTCCGAGCCACGAAATCGCAGCCTGGCGCTGTATCGTTATCTCGTCGCGCTGCATCGTGCGAGCGGCGATCGACTGGATGCACTGTTTGCGTCGGTGGCCACGGCGGAAGAAAAACAGCAGCTTCAGTCGCTTTCGCAGCGTCGTGAAGCGGTGGCCAAAGGACTGGCAGAGCCCAAAGGTGGCAACGATCCACTCGACGGAACCAGTCTGGCTCGTCGTACTCACGCCGAGCTGCTCACCGAAGCGGGACCGCTGTATCTGCACCTGATGCTTCGTCTGCCGCAGCAGTCGCGGGCGCAAGCCGATGAGATGGTCAGTGCGCTCAGTCGAGCCACGACGATCGAGCGACGGCTGCGTGATGCGATTGGCAAGCTGGATCGGCTGCTCGATGTTCGCGTCGGAGACATGCAGAGCCAGCTTGCGACAGAGCGAGACACCCTGCGACGGCAAAAAGAAGCGCTGGATAAGCTGTCGTCGGATACCGCGCAGATCGTCGGTCAGGCGGCGTGGGCGAAGCTGTCCCAGACGGCCGATCAGTATCGCGAGCTGCTGGTTTCCGCCGAAGCGGGCATCGCTGAAGTGGCGTGGGCGCGTCGTCAGAAGTCAAGCGATGAGCTGGCGCAAATTCAGCACGATCAGCAGCGTGAGCTACGACTGCTCGACGATGCGTTTGCGCTTCCCGAAGACAATAAGCCAACGGTTAAGCCGCAGCAGTCATCAGCTCCGTCGGTGCAGCCTTTGGCTTCGTCGGTGAGCGAACCGAGTGTGCAGAGCAAGCCCGAAGAGCTGCCGCTGCCAAGTGAGCTACCGCCCGAGCTGGCTGCTGATTATCGTCGCTATTTCGAGGCTGCGCGCAGCTACAAGCAAGTGCTCGACGAGGTGGGTCGGGAAGGCTATAAGCGCCGACGAGTCAGCCTCAAGACGGAGTTTGCCGATCGACTGATGCGCGAGGAAGCGAACGAAAAGCAGCTTCGCACCGATGCGATCGTCGAGCTGGAGCGCTTTTTGAGTCGGCATCCGCAGCATCCACGGCACTCGCCCGAAGCGATGTTCCGTCTGGCGGAGCTGCTGTTTGAGCGCACAAACGAAGCGTTCATCGGTCAGTCAAAGTCGCAAAGTGGCGAGCTGGTGGCGCTGCCCGACTACGCTCCGTCGGTGGAGCTCTATCGTCGGCTGCTGCGCGACTTCCCGAGCTATCGCAACAATCACCTGGCGACGTATCTGCTTGGATACTGTCTCGGGGAAATGGATCACGACGACGAAGCGCGTCAAGCGTTTCTGGGTCTGGTCTGTTCAAACAAATATCAGCCGCTGGCGACGCCTGCACCGCCGGTGGGACGCAAAAACAAGCCGCCGTACGATGGCTGTGAGCCGCTCCCGGCGGATACGAAGCTGCGCGCCGAGACCTGGACGCGACTGGGTGAGCATCACTTCGATCGAGGAGAACTCGACGCAGCGATCTTTGCGTATCAGCAAGCGGTTCCGTTTCGTGACTCGCCGTACTTTGACAAAGCGCTCTACAAGCTGGCGTGGTCGTTTTATCGCTCGGATCGATTTACCGACGCGGTGAAGCACTTCGATGAGCTGGTTGTGCTGGCGGATCAGAAAAAGCTCGGCGAGCCTGGCAAAAAAGAAGGCTTCGCGCTGCGCACGGAGTCGGTGCAGTACCTGGCGCTGTCGTTTGCCGAGCGAGACTGGGATGGCGACGGCAAAGACGATCCCGTATCGGGTCTGTCACGCGCCGAGCTGCACTACAAAGACCGAGAGAGCGAGCCGCACGTTCGCGAGGTCTTCCAGCGCATGGGCGACGTGCTGTTCGATCGAACCGAGTACGCGCGCGCAGCCGAGGTGTATCGACGGGCCATTGCGATGTGGCCGCTCGCCGCTGAAAACCCACGCATTCAGGATCGCGTGGTGCAAGCGATGGAACGGCTGCGCAACTTCGAGCAAGCACTGCGTGAGCGCGAGCAGCTGGCGCGAACCTACGTCGAAGGCAGCGACTGGGCGAAACAGAATCGCGACAACGATGCAGCGCTCAATGAAGGGCTGAAGCTGGCCGATGCGGCGCTGATGAACGTGGTGCTGCGTCGTCACGAGAGCGCGCAAAAGCTCCGCGAGCAAGCCCAAGCCAAGTCCGATCCGAAGCTGCGCGAGCAAGCGATCGAGGAATATCGTCAGGCCGCAGGCTCGTACGAGGCGTACCTGAAGCAGCATCCGAACAGCAAAGATCGCTACGAATACAGCTATTACCTGGCCGAATCGCTGTTCTTTGGCGAAAAGTATCCCGAAGCTGCCGAGGCCTACGAAAAGGTCCGCGACGCCGATCCCAAAGGCAAGTACGTCGAAGACGCAGCGTATGGAGCCATCAAAGCGCGCGAGTCCGTTGTCACAGCGCTCTATCGGGATCAAGTGGCGCAGAAGCTGACGGGCGAGCCACCGCTGCCGCAGCTCGGCAAGCTAACACCTCCAGTGTCACCGATGACGCTGCCGGATGAAGTGGCGCGGCTCCAGGTTGCGTACGATCGCTACGTCACGCTGCTGCCGGATTCGACCAAAATCGCGCTGTTTTCGTACAAAGCGGCGGAAATTGACTTCCGATACCTGCGTTTCCCGCAAATGCGGCTGCGGATGGCCGATATCGTCTTCAAGCACTGCAAAGACGAGCACGCGGTCGATGCCGGCAACGCGCTGCTTGTGTCGTACAACATCGAAGGCGATCTCGAAAAGCTCGAGGAGTGGACGGCGAAGCTCAAAGAGCGCGGCTGTGGCGGTGGATCGCAGGTCGCACAGTCGCAGCAAGGCACGATCAAGAAGCTGTCGCAGCAGGTTCGCTTCAAGAAGGCCGAGCAGCTCCTTGCGCAGAAGCGCTTTGCCGAGGCTGCAACGCTGTTTATCGAGCTGGTTTCCCAAGATCCACGCGGCAACGATGCGGACAAAGCGCTGTTTAACGCTGCCGTCGCCCAAGAGAGCGATCGCCGGTATGGCGCAGCGACGGAAACTTATGAGCGCATCGTCAGCGAGTATCCACAGAGCACGCTCGTCGATGAAGCACTGTTCCGCGCGGCAGTGAATCACCAGCGATTCTTCGATTTCGACAAAGCAGTGACGGCGTATCAGCGACTGGGAACGGAGCCTCGCTTCAAGTCATCGACGCACCGTCACGATGCGCTGTATAACGCGGCGCTGATTGCGGAAAACGATCAGCGCTACACGCTGGCGGCGGATCTGTGGAAGCAGTACGCACAGAGCGACAAGACCAGTCCAGACGAAGCAGCGACGGCACAGTTCCGAGCAGCGCTGTCGATTGAAAAGCTGGGAAGCGCAGCGCGGGCCGAACAAGAGCTGTCGCAGTTTGTGAGTCGCTATGCGCAGACTCCGAGCGCAGCGCCGCAGGTGGTCGAAGCGTACGTTCGCTTGGCCAAGCTAGAGCAAAAGCAGGGAAATCCGTTCGATGCGACGGAAAACTTCAAGCGAGCAGCGCAGCTCGGACAGAAGCTTCCACCGGGCAGCGACGCAGCGGAATATGCAGCGGAAGCGGCGTTTCTCCTCGCAGAACAGAAGCTCCAAGAGGTCGAGCGGCTGAAAATCGGCGGCAGCGGCAAAGATCTGGAAGGCTCGATCAGCGCGTTTAACAAAAAAGTGCAGGAAACCGTCGTCGTCTACGACAAGGTGCTGTCGTATAAGCGCGCGAATCAGACGCTGGCAGCGTACTTTCGCATGGGCTACGTCTTCGAGCTGTACGCGAAGGCGTTTTTGGCAGCGCCGTGTCCTCCGGAAGTCCGACGGCTCGGGGCGGAAGCCTGCGATCTGTACAAGAACAAGATCGAAGAAAACGTCGCGGGCATCGAGGAAAAGGCGCTCCAGCGCTATGCGGTGACGCTCGAACAGGCGCAGAAGCTCGGCGTGTCGAATCAGTGGACGAAGCTGGCTCGGCAGCGCGCAAATGCCTACAAGCCCGATACGTATCCGCTCACCAAAGACGAGCACGTCGCCAAGCAGCTGATTTTGCCGGGTCCGGTGACGGCGCAAGACAGCTCGGAGCTGGGCAAGCTGGCGAAGGAAGCGCGCGCGGCGCTGTATGCCGGACAGTATGAAAACGCGATCGTGCTCGGGAAGCTGGCGCTGGCCAAAGACGATCACCACGTTCCGTCGATGCTGGTGCTGGCAACGTCGTATTACTTCCTGGGCAAGCGCGAGCTGTCGGCAGCCATCGTCGGAATTTCGCAGACGATCGACGCGAACAATGCCGAAGGCTATTTGATCCTGGGTCACTTGGCGCTCAGCAAAGAAGATCGGATTGCAGCGACGGCAGCGTTTAAGAAAGCGACGGAGCTGGATCCGGCTTCGGGGCTCGCGTGGCACAACCTGTCGGCGATGTATCTGCTGGCGAAAAACTACGAGCAGGCGCTGTTTGCGTGTGAGCGCTCGACGGTGCTATTGCCGGGACTGCTCGCGACACAGCTTAACTACGGATCGGCGCTGCGCGGAATGCGTCGCTACATCGAGGCGGACACCGCGTACAAAAAAGTGGTCTCTGCCGAGCCGCAAAACGCCGACGCGCTGTATAACCTCGGGATCTTGTACCTGGATGCACCGTCGATGCCGGGCTTCGATCCGATCAGCCAGCGCATGATCGCGATTCGCTATTTGGAATCGTATCAAGACGCAACGCGCGGTAGCCGGGACGACTCTGCCGAGGCATACATCAAAGACGCACGCAGCGCGATCGAGCGAGAGCAGCGTCGTCAGAAGAAAAAGACATCCTCGTCGAGCGCGGAGGGTTCGCAATGAGTCGCGTTTCACTGATCCTCGGCGTGGCGCTGCTGTGTCCGCTCAGTGCATCGGCACAAGAACCGGCTCAAGCTCCGACGACGGAGCAAGCTCCGACGACGGCCCCGGCTCAAGCTCCGACGACGGCTCAAGCTCCGACGACGACTCAAGCTCCGACGACGGCTCAAGCTCCGACGACGGAGAAAGCTCCGGCGAGCGACGATCCGAGCAAAGCGGCGGAAGCCCAAAAGCCCGTCGATCCGGCGTCGATCAAAGTCGAAAGAACATCGACGGGAGCCAAGCTGTTCCGCATCACCGAAGGCCTGGTCGTCGAAGGCCAGATGCAAAAACCCGCTGCGTTTTACGTGCTTCGCCGCGCCGCCATTCCCTACGACTACGCCGAGCTACGCAAGAGCTTCTTGCCGAAAATTGGCGTCGCCGTAAAGGCTCCGCCATTTTAGGTTTCTGACGATGAGCGCTTCCTCACACGAACACGATCAAGCCGGAAAGTCCTCGGCACGCGCGCTGCGGCTCGGACTGTTTCTCGCTGGCAAGCCACTGGAAGAACGGCTGGTGCGCACGCCGCGAGAGGTCAGCATCGGCAAAGACGCGTCGTGTACGCTGATCGTGCCGCCGACTGAAGGGCTCGCGAAGAGCACCACGCTGTTTGTCGCCGGAGAACACGGCTGGGTTCTTCAGTTTGAAGAAGAGTTCAAAGGTCGGGTCGCGCTCGAGTCAGAGCCGGTCAGCCTTCAGAAGCTGATCGACGACGGTGACGCGGTCGCACACAAGTCGCACTGGCAACTTCCACTGTCGAAACATGCCAAGGGAGAGCTGCGCTTTGGCGATCTGAAGATCCTGTTTCAGCTCGTCGAGCCTCCGCCGGTGGCACCAAAGCCACAGCTTCCTTCGTCGCTGCGTCCTCAGCTTCTGACGACGCTCGATATGCGCCTGCTGCGTGTCGTCGCTGCGTCGTTTGCCGCACACTTTGCGTTCGTGGTGTATCTGCGCGCGATGGAGCGGCCCAAGCCGCCCGCGATCGAGGAAATTCCCGAGCGCTTCGTGAAGATGCTGGTGCCCAAAAAGGTCGAGCCGCCGAAGCCGCAGCAGCTCGCCAAGACCGAGGCCAAAAAGCCCGACGAAAAGAAGCCCGACGACACCAAGAAAAAGCCGGAGACGGCGCAGAACGACAAGCCAACGACGCAGCCCAAGAAGGAAGAAGATCCCGCCGCTGTGGCCGCTCGTGCCGCTGAGCAGCGCGCCAAGATGGAGCAGCAGCTTCAGACGATGGGCGTGCTCAAGATGCTGACGGCCAAAGGTGCCGACGGTGCGCTCGCGGATGCGCTGAAAAATGGCTCGGGCGATGGCGATCCAGACAAGGTCTTCCGCGAGGTCGGCGGCGTCGGTCCCGTCACAGGTCAGACTGGACTCGGTAGCGTTCGCGGTGGCGACGGAACCGGACAGAGCCAGTCGATTGGATCACTGACGACGAGCGGCCCGCGTGAAGGCGTTGGAACCGGCGAAAAGACCGAAAAGAAGGTCCGCGCGGTGGTGCAAGAGTCGTCGCCGCAGGATCTCGATCCGGGCGATCTCGATCCGGGCCAAGTGGCCGCCAAGATCCGTCAGTATCGCGGCGCGATGGTGGCTTGTTACGAAGCGGCGCTTAAGCGCAACGCGACGCTGGCTGGCAAGATCACGCTGCGCTTTTCGGTGAACGCGCTCGGCAAGGTCAGCCACGTCGAGATCGAAGTAGACACCATGCATGACGACGACTTTGCCAAGTGCATCGTCGAGCGCGCCCAGTCCTGGCGATTCCCAGCTCCCAAGGGCGGCGGCGAAGTGCAATTCGCCTATCCGTTCATCTTCCAGTCCTCGAAGTAACCCGTTCAGCGACGGAGCGCTCGCCGCAGATGTGTGCGCGAAGCGTCCGTCGCAGTTGCTCGGTTCTTACACGAAGAAGTCGGGAATCAGCGTCTCGCCGGGGACGTTCGCGTAGTGATCAAGGTTTGTGATTCCTTCCGACGCGAGCACTTCATCATCGACGAAGTAGTTGCCGGTGCAGCTGCGGCTCGGGCGCGTCAGGATGTAGTGCGCCGCGTCGCCCATGATCTCGGGCTTGCGGCTGCCGCGCATGATCGTCTCACCGCCGAGCAGGTTGTTGACGGCTGCCGTCGCAATGGTGGTACGCGGCCACAGCGCATTGACGGCGACACCGTCGGACCGAAACTCTTCTGCCATGCCGAGCACACACAGGCTCATCCCAAACTTGGCAATGGTGTACGCGACGTGCGGCGCAAACCAGCGCGCTTCAAAGTTCAGCGGCGGCGACAGGTTCAAGATGTGCGGATTTTCCGCTTTGAGCAGGTGCGGCAGACACGCTTGCGAGCACGCAAAGGTTCCACGCACGTTGATCTGGTGCATCAGGTCGTAGCGCTTCATCGGTGTTTGTAACGTGCCTGACAAATGAATCGCAGAGGCATTGTTCACCAGGATGTCGATTCCACCGAAGCGCTCGACCGCTTGCTTCACTGCCGCTTGGATCTGATCTTCGCTGCGAATATCGACGACGCAGGGCAGCGCTTTGCCACCGGCGCGCTCGATCTCTTCGGCGGCAGAGTAGATCGTACCGGGCAGCTTGGGGTTGGGCTCGGCGGTCTTGGCAGCGATGACGATGTTTGCGCCATCACGGGCCGCACGAACGGCAATCGCGAGGCCAATGCCTCGGCTTGCGCCAGAGATGAACAGGGTCTTGCCTTGGAGCGAACGGGTCGTGGTCATGCTCTCTTTGGTATCACACTCCGCCGTGACGCAGGAACACGCTGTTGCGCCCGAACAGCCGCTCGAGTCCGAGTCTGGACAGAGTCATTTGCGCTCCTCTACTATGTAATTGAAAATGCGGATCTTTTCGTTCGTGCTCGCGCTGTGGCTGGGGCTGTGTGCCGTCAGTCAGGCCGCTCCGCCGCAACCCGAGCCGCCCGCTGGGCGCAACGTGGTGCTGGTGATCATCGACGGTGTGCGTCAGCAAGAGTGGGGCGGTCGCTCCGTCGATGACGCCGGAAGGCCGGTCCGTTTGAGCGAGCTGTTTCCCGTGCTGCTCAAGCTGCAAAAGCGCGGCGTCTGGTTCCCAAACCTGGCGATCTCCAATCCCGCCGGGGTCAGCCTGCCCGCGTATGCCGACATCTTCGCCGGACGCCGACAGGAAAAGATCCTGAGCAATCATCCTCCCGTCGAAGACTTTCGCAGCCACTATCCAACGCTGATGCAAGAAGCGCAGAAGCAGCTTCGGCTCGGCTTCGATGGAGTGTCGCTGATCGCGTCGTGGGCACCGCTGTGTCAGATCGCAGCGCTTGCGCCCGTGAAGCCGGAAGAAGAGTTTTTCCGAAGCTGCGGCTTCAAGTCGAATGCGCCTTCGACCTTGGAACCGCCGCTGTTTTTCAAGCCCGAGGTCTACGGCGGCTCGCGCACCGACATCGACACCTTTGTGGAGCTGCTGCGCGAAGTGCCCAAGCGTCACCCGCGCCTGCTCGTGGTTCACCTCGGCGATGCCGACGAAGAAGCGCACCTACATGCCCGCATCCAGCGCAAGCTCAGTCAGCACTACGGCATCTTTCACTATCACCAAGCTCTGCGACAGGACGACTACCTGCTCGGTCGAATCTGGGATGCGCTTCAGTCCGATCCGTTTTATCGCGACAACACCTACCTGATCGTGACCACCGATCATGGTCGAGACACCGCCGAAGATCCCGCGCAGTGGGCGTCTCACGGGCGCTGCATCGCGGAAAAGATTCGGACCCGGCCTTGTTCCGGCTGTAGCGGCGTGTTTGCGCTGGCGGTGGGACCAGGACTGACGGCCAAGACCGCGCGAGGCACCTATCTTCACACCGACCTTGCGCCGACGATCGCCAAGCTGCTCGGCATCCAGTTTCCATCCGCCACGGGCAAGCCGATTCGTGAAATCGTCGAGCCCGCCGCCCGCGCACCGCAGCGAATCGGTGTGGGCGCGCCGCCCGTGTACCTGACCCTGCCTCCACCACTGCCTGCACAGCCCCTGACCCAGCCCGCTGGAGCCGTGTCTTCCACCCAGCCAGTTTTACCAGCCGCATCGCCCAGCGCGCAGCCCATGCAGCCCACGCAGCCAGTCCAGCCCGCCCCGCAGCCGCCAAGCCCAGTGAGCTCGCTCGCTGCCCCAGTCCGTCCTGCCAGTCCCGCTGCGACCCCGTAAGCCGCACGCGCACCAGCGCTTAGACCGAAATCAGCCCATGTTGCAGCTTCGCCGCGCGCACCGTGTTGTGGAGCAGCATCGCAATCGTCATCGGCCCGACTCCACCTGGCACCGGCGTGATCGCTCGCGCTCGCAGCTTCGCTTCTGCAAATGCGACATCGCCCACCAGTCGTCCGTCGGCCAAGCGATTGATTCCGACATCGATCACCGTCGCGCCTGGCTTGATGAAGTGACCCGCGATCGCCTCCGGCTTTCCGAGCGCCGCGATCACAATGTCCGCTTCCGCCACTCGATCGCCGAGGTCTGCGCTGCGGGAGTGACAGATCGTCACCGTCGCATCCGCCCCGAGCAAAAGCCCCGCCATCGGCCTGCCCACCAAGATCGATCGGCCAATCACCACCGCGCGCGCGCCAACGAGCTTCGTCTCCGACTCACGCAGCAGTCGCATCACCCCAAGCGGCGTACACGGCACAAAGCGCGGCCTCCCCAGCCACAGCCGCCCGACGTTCGCTTCCAAAAGCCCATCGACATCTTTGCGCGGATCGAGTTCATCCAAGATCTCCCCGACGGGAAGATTCGCAGGAATCGGAAGCTGTAGCAGCACACCGTGAACGCGCGGATCGCCACTGAGCTGCCGAATCAGCGCCACCAGCTCCGCCTGGCTCGTCTGTGCGGGCAGGTGATGATCGAACACCGCAATGCCCGCTTCCTGACCGGCACGCGTCTTGTTTCGCACATACACCTGCGAGGCCGGATCGTCTCCCACCAAGATCACCGCCAGCCCCGGCACAATGCCTTGGCTCGACAGCGCCAATACCTCTTGCTGGACTTCCTGTCGCACCTTCTGCGCAATCGCTTTTCCGTCGATGATCTGCGCTGTCACTTCTGCCTCCTGCTTCGCAAGCCCAATGTCCGTCCCGAGTCCGTCGCGTCTGCTACACCGACAAAGCGCCCGTAATCAGCAGCTTGGGCTCGGTCATATCGACGATCGCGCTGCGAATGCCCTCACGTCCCAGCCCCGATTCCTTGACGCCGCCATACGGCATATGATCCACCCGAAAGCTCGGCGCTTCGTTCAAAATCACCGCCCCGACATCCAGCGCTTCGTGTGCTCTCAGTGCGTGTCCCAGATCGTGGGTAAACAGCGCCGCCTGAAGCCCAAACCGCGAGTCATTCACCGCCGACAGCGCCGACTCGAAGCTGGCCACCTTGTCGAGGTGACAGACCGGGCCAAACACTTCCTCGCAGACCACCTTCGCCTGCGCCGGAGCATCCACAAGCAGCGTCGGCGGCACAAACGTACCCTGACGCTCACCGCCGCACAGCTTGCGCGCGCCCAGGCTCACCGCTTCGTCGATCCACGACTCGACCCGACGGGCGTTCTGTTCATCGATCATCGGCCCGACCAGCACCGACGGATCACGCGGATCACCCGCCTTGATCTTCGACACCGATTCGCGCAGCCGCTCACACAGCGCTTGATACAGCCGATTGCTCGACGAGGCCACGACGTACACCCGCTGGATGCTGATGCACTTTTGACCCGAGTACGAGTACGCACCATAGACCAGCTTCGGCACAATCGCGTCGAGATCGCGCTCGCTCACCGTCTCATCCAGGATCACAGCCGCGTTGCCGCCTAGCTCCAGCGTCACCTTCTTTTTGCCCGCGCGCGCCTTCATGTCCCAGCCCACCTGCGCCGAGCCCGTGAACGTCAGCAGCTTACAGCGCTCGTCGGTGACCAGCAGATCCGCCGCCGCCCGGCTGGCTGGAACCACCGAGAGTGCGCCCGTCGGCCAGCCTGCCTGATCGATGATCTCTGCCAACAGCAGCGCCACCGTCGGAGTCTGCGATGCAGGCTTGAGCACAATCGGACAGCCCGCTGCCATCGCCGGAGCCAGCTTGTGAACCGCCAGGTTGAGCGGAAAGTTAAACGGGCTCACCGCCGCAATCGGACCGATCGGAAACCGTCGCAAGATCCCGGTTCGTCCATAGCCGAGCGGCGCGAGATCCATCGCCAGCACTTGACCTTCGCTCGAAGTCGTCAGCGCTTCCGCCGCTGCCAGCTCGAAGCACAGGATCGCGCGACTCACTTCCGCGTGCGCGTCCGCAATCGGCTTGCCCGCATCGTCACAGATCGCGAGCGCCAGTCGCTCTTTTTGCGCAGCCACGCCGCGCGCCACCGCCGTCAGGATCGCTGCTCGCTTGTCCGTCGTGAGCGCCCGTGTCGCAGAGAGCGCGGACGCTGCCGCCGCAAGCGCTTGCTCTAGCTCGCTACGACTGCACTCACAGACCTGCGCCAGCTCACGCTGATCATACGGAGCCCGCAAGGTCCGTCGCTGCGCCGTCTCAACAAAGCGACCCCCAACAAAGGGCCGAAGCAGAGGAAGATGTGACGAATCTGCCGACATGAAAACAGGATGCAGCAAAGCCAGCTAGCGAGTCACGCGCCGGAAAACAAAAAAGCCCGAAGGAACGAATCCCTCGGGCTGAGCAGTGACTGCGCGGACTTCTTCGACTAGCGAGAGAGCTTGGCAGCGGGCGGAATCATGATCGTCAGACCCACGCCGAAGTACAGGTGATTCACCAAGTACTCGTCTTGATCCGACAGGACGCCCGAGCCGTCGCTGTTGCTATCGGTGGTCTTCACATCCAGACCGCCTGGGTTCGCCTTGTACATGAAGTTGCGAAGCTCCAGGTTCAGACCGATGAAGTCGTTGAAGAAGATGTGCGTACCGATGCCGAACACGCCCGCGATGCGGTGGCCGGTAAACGGCGTCGGCGTCTGTAGGTTCACATCGTTGCCCGCAGTAAGCGCCGTCTCGTTCGTAGCCCGCGACGACATCCCACCTGCGCTGTCGGTACGAACCGTGTACGACGTGGCTCCGCTCGACAGTGGCGTTCCCAGGATCACGCCGCCGATACCAACCAGTCCGTAGAAGTCGTAGTTGGCAAACAGCGCGTTAAACAGCGAGAACTTTCCACCCATCGGCGTCAGCGCCAAGTGCGCCGACCACATACCGAGCGTCGGACCGATCAAGTGATCCTTGAAGATGTCCTTGCTCGGCTGACGAAGACCCGCCGTCGGATCGTCCGTGGCCGGGTTCGCCGTGCGCACCGCATAGGTATCCGGAAGCGCTTCGGTGATTCGGCCCACCAGCGGCGAAGCGATGTTGGCGGTGTAGTGATACGAGCCACCAATCGCCAGCCAGTCGGTCAGGTGGAAGCGGATGTTTGCTCCGCCGCCAAAGCCAATCAGAAACGGCTGGTTCGCGGAGATCGTGAACTGCGGCGTGATCTCGAGCCGCATCTTGCGCATCTCGACGCGGTGCCGGATGGCCGGCTGTCCCGCGAGAGGATTGCGCCCACGGTCTGCATGCGCTGGCGCTGCCAGCAGCGCGAGGGCCCCAAACGACAAGATGATTCGCATGTGCGTTCGCATGTAATCCCTCGCTCCTCTTACCGAGCCATCTTGTATTCAAACTTCGGCGGCAGGAAGA
>JAEUKB010000055.1 GCA_016794365.1 Myxococcales bacterium | reverse complement strand
GATGGGGCGGTGAGTGTGGGCACGGGAGCCCTCGGACAAGTCGCAGGCACCGCCCAAGACGCCGCCCACCTGACCAAGGCAGAGCGAAAGGCCGCCAAAGCCGAGCGGCGCTTGTCACATGCACAGTCAACCAGCGGTGGGTCTGCGCCGGTTTTAAAAGGGCAGGAGGGTGTTCGCGCTTCAAAGCTACGTGCTGAGCAGCAAGGCAAGAAAGTGAGAGGCGAAGAAGTAACATTCGACACGGTGGAGGGACGCCGTCGAGTCGATCTACTGCTTGCTGATGAACAGGGCAACCTGGAAGCAGTCGAGGTAAAGACGGGAAAATCGAAATACACGCGGACCCAGCAAGCAAAGGATCAGGCGCTAGCCGGTGAGGGGGGGATCCCTATCGGAGAGAATGCGCGAAAAGCCGGTCTCTATGAAAAAGTGCGGATCCCGACGCGACTCGATCGAAGTGACCAATGAGCTAAAGTGCATGACGTGCTTCGCAAAATCAGCGCCATCGATCTGGTGATTTCGTGTGATGACGGGACATGGGAACTGGCACTTGTTGTCGAGTCAGGCGAGTGGGAACAGCACGGGGCGCTCTACGCACTGCAAGAGAAGCTCAACACCTATTCGAGCTATGCACTCGATGGAGCGATGTCGGCAGACTACCCAGAATCAGCAGGTGCGAAAAAAGTCATCCTGATTCAGACCATCGACGTTCCGCCCGATGAGGCCGTGCAGTTTCTGATGAAGGTGGAGGCGCTGCTCGTGCCCGAGGGCTTGCAGCTCAAGCTAGAGCGCATTGGGGGTGATGCGACGGACGGTAGCGAGGGTTCGCCCGCAGACAGCAGCAAGAGCTTCTCCGTCTGAGAGAGCCAGGCAGAGCGAAACGCGGCGAAAGCCAAACGGAGCTGGTCGCTCTAGGCACTGACGTGGACTCGTTCCCGACAGAATTCCCGACAGAATTCCCGACCGATTCCTCGCCACCAAAAACAGCAGTCATTGCGAGGAGTTGGCAAGCTGTATCAGTTCGCGGTGAACAATGTTCTTGCCGTGGATGACGCCGAGTGCGGCGGCGACTTGGCGGGATAGCTCGACCACCATGTGCAGGCCGAGCCCTTTTCCTTCGTCCTGCGCGCGCTCCAGACGGGTGAGCAGCGGCTCTCCTTCCAGGTATTCCATCATGATGTAGGCAGTTCCGTCGTCGAGCTGCCCGTAGTCCATGATCTTTACGATGCTGGAGTGCTGCGCCAAGCTGATGGCTTGGGCTTCATTAAAGAAGCGCTGCACCACCTTGTCATCCGATGACATCTCCTTGTGCAGGACTTTGATGGCCACGCGCTGCTGGATTCGGTCGTGGACTGCCTCGAAGACGACGCCCATACCACCTTGGCCGATGCGCTTCCGGATGGTGTAGTGGCCGATCTTGCGGCCAATCAGTTGATCCGACGTTGTGGCCAGGCTCTGCGGAGCGGGCATCGTGATGCTGTCCTTGCGTCAAACGAATGGACGCGAGGGGTGTAGCCGAAGTTCCCAAGTCAATCGAGTCAGGTGGACGACTACCCTTCGTCGCGCTGTTTGAGTTAGCCCTTCATCATACCGCGACTTTGGCGCGCGAGCCATCGTTACAACCGGGGCCGATCTGCTGGATGGACCACTGTTTGTGCAGCGCGATTCCGCGATATGATGGGCTGATTTGCGTGCGGCGTGCTGGCTCCGCTCGGCTCCACTCCACCCGACTTTGCTCGACTTCACTGCACGGGAGGGGGCGCTTGCGGCACGGCGTCACGCTTGCCTTTCGAGGAAAACATGCGCCGAGCGATCTGGATTGTCGTGCTTTCGCTGGTCTTGCAACTGCCTTTGACTTCGGGGGGCGTGCCGCGCGCGAGTGCGCGGGTGGGCGGTCCTGTGCGACCGGCTCCGGCTGGGATCGCCCCGACCCCTGACGCCCAGAGCAGCCTGCCCGCTGCGCTGTGGGCCGGTCGGCAAGCGCCCGCTGTGCCTGATGTGCTGCGGCCCTGGATTCCGTGGGTTCTGCACGATCAAGAAGAAGCGCTGTGTCCCCGGCCGCTCGGAGAAGACGACAGCGATGAAAAGGTCTGTGCGTGGCCCGCGCGGCTGCGGCTAGAGCTGCGGGCCAAAGGCGGTGGCTTTGTGTCCGTGATCCGCGCGTTTCGTCGGATGTCGGTGGCGCTGCCCGGCAGCGGGAAGCACTGGCCGCAAGACGTGCGTGTCGATGGTCAGCCTGCGGTCGTGCTGGCCAAGGAAGGCGCAAGTGGCGAAGACGCCCAGCCCGAAGTCCAGGTGGCCGCTGGCACGCACACCATCACCGGCACCTTTCAGTGGGACGAGCTACCCGAGTCGCTCGATGCCCCGCGCGATGTCGGCATCTTGACGCTGTTTGTCGGCGGCCAGCAGATCCTGCATCCCAACCGCGATGACGATGGCCGGGTCTTTCTCCAAAAGGAAGAAGGGGAAGACAGCGAGCAGGAAGACGAAGCGCTCGATGTCTCGGTGAGCCGCAGGCTGGAAGATGGTGTCCCGATCCAGCTTCGCACCCGGATCGAGCTGCGGGTGTCGGGCAAGCGTCGCGAGGTGCTCTTTGAGCGCGTGCTGCCCGACAAGTTTGTGCCGATGCGCATCGACAGTGAGCTGCCCGCGCGCTTGGAATCGACGGGCACGCTGCGGATTCAGGTGCGACCCGGTACCCATGTCCTGACCGTCACTGCGCGACATCCGGGGCCGGTGGCCGAGATTCGCCGTCCGCAGCCGCCCGCGCGCTGGCCCGCTGACGAAGCCTGGGTGTTTGAAGCCGCCCCCGCGATTCGCATCGTGACCGTGGAAGGCGTCGAGTCGATCGATCCGCAGCAGACCACCGTGCCCGCCGACTGGCGCAAGCTGCCGTGCTACGCGGTGCATCCCGGCGATGCGGTGCGGCTGGTGACGCAGCGACTCGGGGACAGCCAGCCGCTCGCTGATGAGCTGCACCTTAGCCGCGAGATCTTCCTCGACTTCGACGGCAACGGCTTTACCACGTCCGATCGGGTCAGCGGGACGCTGCATCGCGCCTGGCGCATCGAGGTCCAGTCCGGCACCGAGCTGGGCCGCGTCGCCGTCGGGGGCAAAGATCAGCTCGTCACCATCGGCAAGCAGAGCGGTCGCGCCGGGGTCGAGCTGCGCCAAGGGCAGCTCCTTTTGTCGGCGGACAGTCGCATTCCCTACGCCGCAGAGATCTCGGCGGTGAGCTGGAACGCCGACTTTCGCGAGGTCCGCAGCCGCCTGCACCTGCCGCCCGGCTGGCAGCTCTTTCACGCGAGCGGCGCTGACGACATTCCGGGGACGTGGCTGCGGCGCTATCGCTTGATGAGCCTGTTTCTGACGCTGCTTGCGGCGATGGGCGTGTGGCGGCTGTTCGGCGGGCGCTGGGCGGCCTTGACGATCGTGGGGCTTTTGCTTGCCTGTCCGGTGTCGGAAGTGCCGCATGTCGCGGTGCTCGCGGTGCTGATGACCGAGGCGCTTTTGCGGGTGCTGCCCGATGGCAAAGCGCGCAGCGTGATCAGCGCCGGGCACTGGCTGACCCGGGTTGCGATGGTGCTGGCCCTGATTGGCTTTGCCACCACGCAGCTTCGGCACGGGCTGTATCCAGCGGTCGAGCGCCGCGCCGCCCAAGAGCTGGTCTTTGATGCGCCCGAGGAAGAAAAGCCCGACGCCATGCAGGTGCAGGCGCAGGCGCCGAGCAGTGTCTTTGCGCAGCAGTCGGGCCTGGGCCAGGCCAAGCAGGACGCGATGGGCGGGCTGGTGGGCCCTGGGACGGGCGGCGGCGGGGTCGATTCCGATGGCATCGCCATCGATCAGGAAGATCGCAAGGAAAAGCCCAAGGAAAGCAAGGAAGGCATCGTGCGCTATGCCAAGCGAGAGCAAGCGGCCCCCGAACAGATGCAGATTGAAGATCTGCGTCAGCAGCGCCAGAGCAGCTTGTCCTACGGCAGCGCCAAGCTGATGCCCGGCAAAAAGAGCGCCTACCGCAACCGCAACGTCAACTTCGAGATCGATCCCAAGGCGGTGGTGCAGACCGGACCGGGCCTGCCGCGCTGGTCGTGGAACAGTCACTCGCTGTCGTTTAGTGGACGGGTCGAGCGCGCTCAGATGCTGCGGCTGTGGCTGATTCCGCCCTGGCTGAACCTGATCCTGTCGCTGCTGCAAGTGTCGCTGATCGGGCTGCTCGGCGTGCGGCTGTGCGGTGTGGGCCTGTCGCCCGATGCGCTGTGGCGTGGGCTGCGCGGTCCGGGCCGGACCCAGGTGGCGGCAGTGCTGCTGCTCTTCGCGTGCGTGCTGGGACCCCAGAGCGCGCGGGCCGAGCTACCCAGCGACGAGCTGCTGTCCACGCTCAAAGAGCGCCTGCTCAAAGAGCCCGACTGTATGCCGCACTGCGCGGCCAGCTCGCGGCTGTTTCTGGAAGCGCAAGGCAAGCTGCTTCGTCTGCGCATGGAAGTCAGTGCAGCGGCGCAGACCGCGATCCCGCTGCCGGGCAGTGCCAGTCAGTGGCTCCCCGAGCAGGTGCTGCTCGATGGCGTGCCCGCGACCGCGCTGGCGCAGCGAGAAGGCGGCCACCTGTATCTGGTGGTCCCGGCGGGCAATCATCAGGTGATCTTGGAAGGACGGCTGCCCGCGCGACCGACCGTGCAGCTAGAGCTACCGCTTCTGCCACGGCGGGTGGAAGCGCGCGTCGAAGGCTGGGAGCTGGCCGGGCTGCACGAAGACGGCATTGCCGACGAAAACCTCCAGCTCTCGCGCATTGAAAAGGACGGCAAAGACAGCGAGACGCCGACGCAGCTTCAGCAAGGGACGCTGCCGCCGCTGGTGCGGGTCGCGCGCTCGATTCAGATCGGCATGCAGTGGGAAGTCGAGACGCAGGTGTCGCGGCTGACCCCGGTGGGCAGCGCGGTGGTGCTAGAGGTGCCGCTTCTGCCCGGTGAGCAAGTGACCAGCCCCGAGGTGCGGGTCCAAAACCGCAAGGTGCTGGTCAACATGGGCCCGAGCGAGACGAGCTTTGTCTGGCGATCCAGCCTGCAAGAGACTGACAACCTGGAGCTGCAAGCCACCTCGCTCGGGGAGCTGGTCGAGCAGTGGACGCTGCTCGTCAGCCCGATGTTTCACGCCGAGCTGTCGGGGATTGCGCCGCTGCATCCCGAGCGTGCCGAGACTGCGCGCGAGCCGGTGTGGCGACCGTGGCCGGGCGAAAAGGTCGGCATTTCAGTGTCGCGGCCCGCTGCCAAGTCGGGGGCGACGCTGACGATCGATCTGGCGCGGCTGGAGCTGCGCCCTGGGCTGCGCGCCACCGATGCCAAGCTGAAGCTGCGGATTCGCACCAGTCGCGGCGGCCAGCACGTCATCAAGCTGCCCGAAGGCGCGACCGTGGAAGCCCTGTCGGCAGACGGCAGCCAGCGTCCGGTGCAGCAGCAGGGCCGCGAGCTGACCTTGCAGCTGGTGCCGGGCAGTCAGCAGCTCGACATCGCGTGGAGCCAGCCGGGAGGCCAAGCGCTGCGCTTTCTGTCGCCGGACATCGATCTGGGCGCGGCGATGGTGAACGCCGAAATCAACCTGCACCTGGGCGATGGTCGCTGGGTGCTGTTGTGTACGGGGCCTCGGCTGGGACCGGCGGTGCTGTTCTGGGGGGAGCTGGTGATCCTGATCCTGTTGTCGCTGCTGCTCGGGCGGGTGCCGTTTACGCCGCTGCGGGCGCAGCACTGGCTGCTCATCGGGCTGGGGCTGCTTCAGGTGCCGCTGTTTACTGGCGCGACGGTGCTCGGCTGGTTCTTGGCGCTCGGCTATCGCCAGAGCGGCCCGGAGCTGCGTCACTTCGCGCTGTTTAACCTGCGCCAGATCGTGCTGGTGATCTGGACGCTGATGATGGTGCTGGGGCTGCTCGAAGCGATCCGCGTCGGCCTGACCGTCAGCCCCGAGATGGCGATCGTCGGCAACGGCAGCCACGGCGGTCAGGATGCGCTTTTGCGCTGGTACGCCGATCGCGCCGATCGCTTGATGCCGCAGGCGGCGGTGTGGTCGCTGCCGGTGCTCGCGTACAAGCTGTTTATGCTGCTGTGGTCGCTGCTGCTCGCGGTGAACCTGGTCGGCTACCTGCCGTGGGCCTATCGCGCCTTCAGTGAGTGGGGACTGTGGCGACCGATGCCGCCGCTGTTCCGCCGCAAGTCAAAGAGCAGCGAGTCCCCGGCCCCCCAGGCTGACGCTGCCGATGCTGCCGATGCTGCTGCCGCTGCCACCGATGCTGCTGCCGCTGCCACCGCTGCTGCCGCTGCCACCGCTGCCACCGCTGCGCCCGGTGCCGTGCCTGCCGTACCGCCTGTGGCCGTGCCGGAGCCGCTCCAGCCGATGGAGCAAGATCAGACCCTGCCGCAGAAGGTCGCGCCCCCCGATCCGCACCGCAAGTAACCGCCGCCCGACGCCGTGACGGCCTGTTTGCACGGCGTGACGACCTGTTTGCACGGCATGACGAAGGGTTTGCACGGCGTGACGACCTGTTTGCACGGCGTGACGAAGGGTCCGCACGCCATGACGAAGGGTTTGCACGCCATGACGAACGGTCCGCATGCCATGACAGCGGGTCGTCACGGCGTGACAGCGGGTCCGCACGGCGTGACAGCGGGTCCGCACGGCGTGACAGCGGGTCCGCACGGCATGACAGCGGGTCCGCACGAGCCGTAATTTGGTGTGTTCGATTACAAAAGGCGGGCTTACGGGGCGGCGGGTAGCTCGCGTAGCTTCACTTCGATGCGCGGGCTCTGGCCGGGCTGGGGGACGACCAGGGCGCGGGATGCTTCGTAGCCGTCTTTGACGATCTCGATGTTGAGAGGCTCGGGCTGGCCGCTCTTGACGATGCGCTTGGGGGTGTTGCCTTGCGGCTGGCCGTTCACGCGGATCTCGGCACCGCGCGGGTCGGAGTCGATGTAGACCGACCACTGCTCGCTGCCGGAGCGACTGAGCCGCACCACGGCTGCAACGACGATGGTCAAGATGCCGACCAGCAACAGGCCGAGAAACAAGGGCCGACGCAGCAGCGATCCGTCGTCTGAGCCCTGCGCCACCTGGGTGCGCTGCGACAGGTCCACGCGGATGCTGGTGTTGCCGCCGACAAGCTGACCGCCCGACTGAAGGTTGAGCCGCTGGCTGACGCCGGTGGGGACGCGCTGGCTGGTATAGGCGTTGGTGGTGCCGACGTTGCTGTTGCCGCTGCGCCAGGGCCCGGCGGCGGGGGCGGACGTGAGCGGCTCTTGCAGCTCGGGGACTTGCAGCAGATCGACCTGCTGCCAGCGTAGGACGTGGCTCTGCCAGCCTTCGATGCGATGCCCGAGCGAGGTGGTCACGATCTGACCGAGCGAGGGCGCGGGGTTGGCCCCTTGCAGCAGCGCGGCGGCTTCGCTTTCCAGGGCCCGCCGCAGCGCGAGCGCGGTGGGATAGCGCTCTTCGCGGCGCGGCGACATCGCCTTGAGCACGACCTTGGTGAGCTGCATCGGAATCGAGCGCTTGGTGCCGGGAATCGGCGGCGGATCGTCGCTCTCGGGCACGGGCAGGGTCTCGCCGGACAGAAGCTCCCAGAGCAGGGCGCCCAGGCTGTAGATGTCGGCGGTGCGATCGATGTTGGGGAGCAGCCCGGCTTCGACCTGCGCGCGCAGCTCGGGGGCCATGTACGACATGCGACGCTGAAGCTTGGCGGGGACGGCGACGTTGGTGACGGTGGCGTTGCGCGTGCCAAGGCAGCCGAAGTCCACGACCTTGACCTTGCCTTCCATATCGACCAGCAAGGTGTCGGCGGAAAACTGGCCATGCACGACCTCGATGGTCTGGCCGGTCATGTCGTAGCGCTCGTGGGCGTACTGGAGGGCATCGCAGGCTTCGCGCACGACGTAGACCGCCTGCTGAAGCGACAGCATGCCGACCTGGGGCACGCGCAGCAGCTCGCGCAGGGGAACGCCGAACACGAACTCGCTGGCCATAAACGGGCTGCCGTCGGGTAGGACGCCTGCATCGTGCAGCCAGGCAATGTTGTGGTGCTGAAGCAGGGCCGCGCTGCGCTGCTCGTCCAAAAACAGGCGAACAGCGTCAGGACGCTGCGAGATGCTGCCATCGAGGATGCGCACTGCCAGGGGCTGCCAGCCGGTCTGGCCTTCGGTCAGCTCACAGCCGATGTAGACCGTTCCCAGCGTGCCTGCACCGATTTCAGCAAAGAGCACATAGGTTCCTGCGCGGAAAGGAAATTGCGGCATAGGCCCACCCAATTTTCTTTCACTTTTTGGCCCAGAGTCAACCGCTTACGACGGAAAACTGCGAAAACTGTGGAATGTAGCGGCTGTGGTTTTGGGGGGGCGGTAGGGCCGGTGCGGTGGCGTTCTTAGAACACCTAACAAAACCGTCATGAGGAACCCTGGAAGCAAAGAGGAGGACCGGAGCGTACGCACAGTACGTGAGGACCGACGATGCAGCAGCCAGGGTCCGCAATAGGTTTTGTGAGGTGTTCTTAGCTGGGCCGGGCGGTGGACTGGGACGCTGCGCTGAGGTGGGCGGCGGACGGATCGCTTGCGGATGCGGCGGATGCTTCGGTCAAGGCTTCGGCAGGGCTGGGCGCGGCGGTTTCGGATGCGGCGGCGGGCACACCTGCACCTTCGGCCAGGAGCTGGGCGGGGACGTGGCCGCTGTGGGCCATCAGCGTGCGGGCTCCGAGCGTCCACAGCGATGCAAAGATGATGGTGAAGTAGCAGATGCCCGCCGTGGTCAAGATGCCCTGCGTGGGCAGCTTGCTACCGAGCGCCACCACCACAAACGCCGAGAGGATCTGCGGGATGTAGACCGCTTGATCGAACAGGGCGAAGGTGCGGCCCATGAACTCTTTTTTGGCGTAGATGTGCAGGTAGCTGGTGTAGCAGGGGATGAGCGAAAAGACCTCGACGCCCCACAGCACCAGCAGCGCGATGCTGAGCCACATCTCATCGGCGCGCGACCACAGCGTCAAGATGGCGGCTTCGGTGAGCGCACAGCCGAGCAGCGTCTTGCCCAGGCCGAGCTTCTGTCCGAGCGCATGGCCGACAAACGGTCCGACGATGCCGCCCAGGCCGAACCAAAAGATCAGCGAGGCGTACTGCTGGTCGCTGCCGTGGAGCACTTCATGGACAAAGGGCAAAAGCAGCGGCATCACCAGGCCCATCGCCACGCCCGCCGTCACCAAGATGATGAAGATCTGGCGCAGGTCGGGGGCAGACAGCACGTAGCGAAACCCGTTTGCGACCTCGTGGAGCATGCCTTGGCTTTGCTGGCTGGGCGCTGGGCGGGGCCGATTGGGCAGGTTGAGCAGAAGCAGCGCCGACACCAAGTAGCTCACGGCTTCCATCAGCGCGACGCCAAGCAGACCGCCACCGAGCCGATAGAGCAGCACGCCAAGCGGAGGCCCGAGCATGTGAACGAGCGAGATCACGCCGCCCGACAGCGAGTTGGCAAACAGCAGGTGCTCGCTGGGGACCAGCTCGGGGATGAGCGACTGGCGCGACGGCATAAACAGCGCGGTACAGGCGCACATGCAGGCATGCAAAAGCAGCAGCAGCCACACCGACTGGGTGGTCGCCAACAGCAGCACGAGCGGAATCCGAATCAGGTCGTTTAAGACCATGATGGTGCGGCGGTTGCCTCGCTCGGCCCAGACGCCGCCAATCGGCGCGGCGATGATCATCGGCAGCAGGGTGGCCACCGAGATCAGCCCCATATAGGAAGCGTTGCCGCCGGTGAGCTTGGAGACGTGGACTTGCAGCGCGGTCACGGTGGAAAAGCCACCGATGTCAGACAGAACGCCAGACACAAACAGAAGTCGGTACGGGACTCCCAGCTCGCGGATCGAGTTGCGGATGTTCGATGACTTCATGGGCGAACCTGAACAAGCAGCGGCCAGGATAACTGACCGCGCGCGGGCAGCAAAACACTTCGCAGGTCATGACAGGGAGTCAGCGGTCGTCGAGAGCCACACCCAGGCAGACAGCGCGTGAGCTGCACCGACCGTGGGGCGAGGGCGACTACCTGGCGGAAAAGCGCAGGGAGATCGGGCACTTACAGCGCGCTCAGGGCGGACCCGAGCGCGGTCAGCGGAAACAGGACGCGCTCATCCAGGTCGAGCTGGCGCAGCTCTTTTTTTGCAAGCTCGGCTTGGAGCGCGTGCTGGGCGTGGCGATATCGCAGCTCGCCAAAGGTACGCAGGGGTGAGAGCAGCTCGCCTTCCAAGATGTCCACAGCGGTGGGGGAGTCCCGCTCGAGGGCGCGTCCGATGGCGGCTTCGGTGAGATCGAGCTTGGGCAGCACCCGGACAAAGAAGTCATCGACCTTGCCGCCGCGTAGATAGCCACGACAAAACGCCAGGTAGCGACCAAAGACCTGCTCATCAAGCAGCCGCAGCAGATCGCCATCGGCTTCCCCGAGCGCGAGCGCTGCGACGACGCGGGCGCGCGATGCCTGACACAGCACGGACAGCTTTTCATCGAGCAAGGTCAGCAAAAAGTCGCGATCGGCGGGCGCGGCCTGGTGTTCTCCAAAGGCCCAGCGGCGAGGCCGGACAAAGGACAGCGTCTCTTGGGCGGCGATCTGGTGCGCGGTGCCTGCTTCGGCGATGAGTCGCTTGCGCTCGGTCGGCAAAAAGTCCCGGGCAAACAGCAGCGAGTCGGCAGCGAGCAGTCGCTGGGACTGTTCGAGTGCGTCGCTGCGGAGTGCCGTCAGCAGGGCTTCGGCGTGTAGCTTGGCCTTGTCGAGGAGCTGCCCGAGTCGCACCCGCACCGCCGCGTTCTTGATGGCCTGGGAGCGCTGAAAGAACCGCTCCTCCAGCGCTTGTTCCAGGGCGGGCAGGTTGGCTTGGCGCAGCAGCTGATCGTCTTTGTGCTTGCGACCGAGCAGGGCTTGGCGACCCGAAAACGGCACGATGACCTCGAGCAGCTCGGACAGTCCGGTGTCGGGATCGCGCAGGTGGGTCAAGATGGCCTCGAGCGACTGGGCGGCAGGCTCGGCAGGCTCGGCAGGCTTGCTGGACTCGCTGGGCGGACCGTCTGACTGCGGGACGGTCATCTGCGGCAGCCGATCGATCTTGTTTAAGACGCCGAGGATCTGCTTGCCCGCGCTGCGGATGCTGTGCAGGGCTTCCAGCTCGCTGGCTTTGCCGGCTTGATCGACGGTGAACAGCCAGATGACGGCGTCGGCCTGGGCGATGAACTCGCGGGCGACGGCTTCGTGCTCGGGCAGGATCGAGTTGAGTCCGGGCGTATCGACGACGTTGACGCGCTGGAGCACCTCCAGCGGGTAGAGCACTTCGACGACGCGAATGCGGCTGACCTCTGCCGGATCGAGTCCTCGCAGCAGCACGGGCACCTTGTCCCACGTCACGGTGCGGCTCTGACCGTCGCGATAGACGACGCGACCGGCGCGCTCGCGTCCGTAGCGCAAGATGTTGATGGTCGCGGTCGTCGGGGTGATGCCCATGGGCGCGACTTCTTCACCGAGCAGCGCGTTTACAAAGGTGGACTTGCCAGAGTTGAACTCGCCCATCACCGTCACGAGCAAGGGCCGATCGAGCGTCTCAACCAGCTTGCCTGCATCGGGAAGCCACTCGGACAGCTCGGGCGTCTTGGCAAAGTGCTGATGGACCCTGAGCAGGAGCCCGTACAGCTCTTTGGGCAGCGCGGCGCGCTCTTGGTCATACAGCGCAGCCAGTCGCTTGCGCGGTCGTGGATCGCTGGGATCGATGCTGGCGGCCCGGCGATAGTGACCGGCTGCTCCAGCGACGTTGCCTCGGCGGCTTTCCAGGGCTGCTTGCGCGAGTCGCACCTCGATGCCGTCGGCTTGGGCACTGGCTTTGGCAAGCAGGCTCTCGGCTTCGGAAAGGGGCAGCGCTTCGTCGAGGCTCCTCGCCACCCAGGCAAGCGGCAGCTCGGCAAGCTGTGGATGCTGACCCAGGTGAATCGCTTCGGCGTGGAGCCCGCTGCGCAGCGACAGCTCGATGGCTTCCAGAAGGAGCTGGGTCTTGGACGCGACGGCTTCGGCAGGCAGCGCTTGCTCGGCTTCTTTGAGTGCGGCGACGGCGCGCTCGGGCGCTCCACTCTTGGCGTGACAGCGTGCGAGCAGGCGATGCGCATCGGACAGCACGGTATCGAGCTTGTCCCGTCGCGCACTGGCATAGGCACGCAGACCTTGCTCATAGGCGGACGCGGTGTCCCCTTGGGCCAGCCGTAGCTCGCCGAGCAGCAGCAGCGTATCGACGCGATCGGGATGATCTTGGAGCGCACGCTGGAGCGCTTTTTCGGCATCAGGAATCTGTCCCGACGAAAGCAGCAGCTTCCCCAGCGTGGTCAGCACCTGTGGATCGGCCTTGTCGGCGCGCGCTGCTTTGAGCAGACACTGCCGGGCGGCGTCCCAGGTTGGACTGCCGGGCGCTTCTCCGCGCTTTTGGGCAAGCAGCACCAGCGCTTGACCGAGCAGGCCCTGCGTCTTGGCGTCCTCGGGATTGCTCGAGACGGACTTGCGCAGCTCGCGCACGGCTTTGTCGAGCTGACCGAGCTGTAGATAGAGCGTACCGAGCGTCTTTTCGACCTGGGCGCGCGCCAGCTCATCATCGAGCAGCGGCAGGGCTTGCAGGTAGGCATCGCTGGCTGGACCCAGCTCTTGGGCTTGGGCCAAGACATCGCCGAGCGTCACGAAGGCTTCGGGATAGTCCCCACGAGCCGCCAGCGCATCCCCGAGGGCTTTCTTGGCCGCCGTCAGATCGCCTGGCTGACCACGACGCAGATGACACAGACCGAGCAGGTAGTGCGCGCGCGCGTGATCGCGTCGCTTTTCCAGTGCGTAGCGCAGCTCGCGGATCGCTGCGTCGTAGTCACCCCGCTCTAGCAGCTGCGCACCCAGCTCTACGTGAGCGCGTACATCGTCGGCAATGTCACCAATCAGATCGCTAAATTGATTGGCGAAGCGATTGAACTTGTCGAGCAGATCCACGAGTGTGCCCCCCGAGCGAGTCTATGATGGCTCACACGCTGAGCGACTGAGCCCCAGCGCGTGTCCTTATTGTCGTACGTCTACGTGCGCTTTGCGGCGCAGTTCTTTGAGCCACGCGGTGACGGCTTTTTCGACCTGCTGCTCGTAGAGCTGGCGACGGAGCGTTTCTTTGACTTCCTCGAACGGACGAACCTCGCCGTCTTTCTTTTCCACCAGCCGCACGATGTGAAAGCCGCGCTCGGAGCGTACCGGACCGCGCACATCGTTTGGGTCCATGGTCGCGACGACCTCGCGCAGCTCGGTGGGCAGATCGCTGCGTGGCACAAGGCCGGTGTCGCCGTCGCCTTTGGCTCCGTCTTCGCAGAACTTCAGACACAGCGAAAGAAAGTCTTGGCCGCCGCGCGCACCTTCGACGACTTTGGCGGCTTTGCTGCGCTTTTCGGCCACCAGCGCCTGCGGAGCGTCTTTGGCAACCGGGATGACAAGCTGCTGAATCCGAACCTGAAGCTGATCGCCTGCGACCTGGCGCACGGTCTGCGCGTAGTAGGAACGGACTTCATCGTCTCCCACGGTGACGCGACTGCGCACGGCGGTGTTGACGACCTTGAGCTGTAGGAGCTGCTGACGAAGCATGCTGCTGTACGAGTCCCACGCAAGACCCTGGCCTTTGAGCGCTTCGCGAAGCTGTGATTCGTCGGTGAGGTTGTTGTTCTTGACGACATCTTTGATCGCGCTGCGCATCTCGTCTTCTGTGACGTAGATCTTTTGCTCGCGGGCGTACTGGGCAACCAAGAGCTTTTCGATCTGGCTGTCGAGTACGCGGCGACGAAGCTCATCGTAGCGGCGCTGACCTTCGCTGCTGTCGCGCTCGACGCCAGCCAGGGCCTGGCGCGCTTCCAGCTCGGTCGCGGTCAGCACTTCGGTGTCGAGGATGATCTCGTCGTTGACGACTGCGACCACTCGATCGAGCACGTTGCCAGCGAAAGCCGTCGAGCCAAAGAGCGAGAGCCCGAGCGCAAGCGACAAGGTGGCTGCGCGCAGGCAGGACTTCAAAGCGTTCATGTGGTTCATCGTAGTAGACCGCGTCGGCAAGCGTTTCAAAAATTACTGCACAGCAGACTTCGTCGCGGGCGCTGTCGTCGGAGTTCCCGGACGCATCGGCGAAGCCTGCGGCGCATCTTGAAACGGCGGATGGTAGCTGCCGGTTCCTTTGGGCGGGCGCAGATCTTCGGGCGCTCCGATGTCTTTGGACAGATCGACGCGCACTTCGGCCAGCTTGTCTTCGTGGACGGTGACCTTGGACTTCTGACGCAGCGAGCGCTCGTAGTCATCCATGAGTCGCTGCCGACGCTCGCGGAACAGCTTGGCGCGGATCTGCTGACTGACTTCGGCCAGCTGCCGGGTGAGCGCGCGACGCTGTCCGGTCAGCTTGAGGATCGCAAAGCCGTGCTTGGTCTTGATCGGATCGCTCACGTCGCCAATGTTGGCCAGCTTGAACGATGCTGCGACGATTTCCGCTGGCAGCTCGTGGTTTCGCTCGTCGAAAAAGCGCAAGTCTCCGCCGCGCTCTTTGGTGTCGGTGTCGATGCTGTACTGCGTGACGAGATCGCGAAAGCCGACGTTTTCCAGCCCGCGTGAGCGTGGATCAGCCAGCACTTTTTTGGCGGTGTCTTCGTCGGGTACAAGGATCATGCTGACGCGCACTTCGGGCGGACGATTGAACTCGTCTTGGTGTCCGTCGAAATAGGCTTTGATATCGTCGTCGCTGATGTCTTCGGCCTTGAGACGATCGAAGCGCTGCTTGAGCAGCTTCTGGATCATCACCTGCTTCATCGCGCGCACGACCTCGGGATCGCGATCGAGACCTTGTCGTCGGGCTTCACTCGCGAGCACCTCGAACTTCACGAGGTTGTCCAGAAACTCTTTCTTCTGTTCGGCCCCGGTGTAGCGCGCGCGGACGTAAGGCGTCTGACTGTTTAGGCGATCTTCAAGCTCTGACACCGTGATGCTGACATCATCGATTTGTGCGAGAACTGCGCCCTTTTTGCCATCGGCACTCCGCTTGGCCGACAGGCTGGGGCAACCAACGACGGTGAGCAAGGCGGGAAGGGCAATGACGCCGAGCACAAAGCGGCTACCGCGAGGCGTGTTCATTCGCAAGCAATACTCCATGCCGTCGGCACGGCGCAACATTTGTGCTGTGGATAACATGCGTCAAAGATGCGTGTTTTGTTTCCGGGTGATTTCAGCGGCTTACGCGATGTGCTTGCTCCTTCGCTGAGAACCGGAAAACATGTTGCTGTCTAGTTTTAGGGAGGGGATATGCGTAAGCGACATGCGACGAGCAGCTTTGCTGTACCATTTCTACTTTTGCTGGCTGCCTGTGGAGGCTCCACGACATCGGGAGCTGTGATTCCAGAGGGCGGTCTGGTGTTTCCGGATTGTCAAGACGGCCAACTCTTGGGCGTCGATGCCAACCGTGGTTATGTGTGTGTCAGCGTGTCGGGTAGCACCCAGAGCGCGCCGACCTGCACCTCATCGCAGGCGCTGACCGTGGAAAGCGGTGCGCTCAAGTGCGTTGAAAAGGGAACTGGCTCGACGACCACCGAGCTGGGCACCCAGATCACCGCGCTGGAGAAGAAGTACACGGATCTGAACACCAAGGTAAACGATCTCAAGGCTCCGTCGAGCACGGGATCGCTGTTCGTGGGTCTGACGGACGTGAAGTTTTCCGGCAAGATCATCGGACCGACCACGCAGACCGTTGGTGTAAACGGCGCGGCGGAAGCCTGCGTTGGCAAGTTCGGCAAGGGCGCTCACATGTGTACGCCGTTCGAGCTGTATGGCTCGGCTGCGGCCCTGCACCCGGCGTTCACCAAGGACACGACCATGCCGCAGGCGTGGGTGTACATGATCGGCTGGAACCGCAACCTGGGTATCGGTGGTGTTCCGTCGGCTCAGGCGGAAGACGATTTCGCGGGCATGGGTGAAAACTGTGGCTCGTTTACCCAGGGCGACTCGACGAAGGGCTGGGTTGGAACGGTTGCGGCTTGGTCTGACTCGTCGAGCACTCGCTCGCCGTCGGGCACCAAGACGCTTACGTTCACGATCAACGCGCAGACCACCTGCGACAAGACCTTCCCCATCGCGTGCTGCCGATAAGCGGAAACGGAGACGACCATGCGGACTAGCAATAAGAAACTCTACCTGGTTGCGTGTCTGTTCGCTCCGCTGTGGGCGTGCGGAAGCGACACCACTGGCGGAATCCAAGTCAAGCTGCCGGACAACTGCACGAGCGGTCAGGTCCTGACCACCGATGCAAACGGCCAGCTTGTCTGTACGGAACTCCCGATTGGCTCGCAGAAGCTGAAGGACTGCGTGCCGCTCGTGGAAGCACTGACCTCTGACGACGGCTCGACGTTCAAGTGTACCAACCGGAACAACGAAAACCCGGGTGGCGCTGATGCCGTGACGGCGGTGAACACGATCACCACGACGCTCAACACGATCGAGACGACGGTGAACAACCTGCTCGGCTCGCGTCAGACGTTCGGTGAGTTCAAGGGCGTCACGACGGCAACGACTGCGGGCAACATCACCTCGGGCGCGATGCGTGGTGTGCCTGCTGCGTCGGCCATCTGTGCTGCGCAGTTCGGTGCGGGCGCGTATATGTGCTCGGTCTACGACATGTACATGAACGTGGCGCGTGGCAAAGTCGCTCAGAACGACAGCATCGCCAAGTCGTGGGTCTACATGCAGTCGTGGAAGGAGCCCGCTGCGGGTTCCTCTTCGGCGACCAACGGTGTGTCCGACAACTGCGGCAGCTACACCACCGCTGCTGCGTCGGGCTACTGGGGCACTGCCGTCGAGTGGACCTCGATCAGCAACGGAAGCAAGGGCCTGAAGTTCTCTTCGGGTAACACGGCTCCGAACTCGGCGCTGTGCAGCGCTGCGCTGCCGATTGCGTGCTGCCTGTAAAGGAGGGGGAAAAGACCATGAGCAAGATGAAGTATGCATTCCTGCTAGCGCTCGCCCCCATGACGATGGGCAGCGACTACTCTGACGATGACATTGCGCAGAACCTGGCGGCGCTGAAGGTGTCGGGCCAGCTGCCGATCTGCAAGACCGGTGAGTACCTGACCTATCAGGGCGGCTCGCTGATCTGTGCAGTGCCTCCGGGCAACGGCATCTCGGGTCTGACCCGCTGCGAAGGCCAGCTGCTCACCAACACGGGCGGCGGCGGCGAGTTCAAGACGCTGTCGTGTACGCCCAAGGGCGGCGCTTCGATCGCGAACGCCGACATCACCCGCGTAACGACGCTGAAGAACAACGTCGATATGCTGAACACGACGGTGAACAACCTGACGACGGCATCGCCAAGCCGTGGCTACTACATCGGTCTGTCGGCCACCACTCCGGCGAGCGGCATGTTCCAGGTCGCGGGCAATGACACGGGCATCGCTTCTGGCAGCGCGCTGTGCCGCACTGTGGCCCGTCCCAAGGCTCACGTCTGTTCTGCGTACGAGATCTACGCCAGCTTCGCCGCTGGCAAGGATCTGAGCACGCTGACGAACACGAACGCCTGGATCTACAACGCGAGCTGGAACAAGGCTAGCGGTACGAGCCCGGCTGATCCCGACAAGAGTGTCGCTGAGAACTGCGGTGGCTTCACCTATTCCTCGGCGGACATCCAGTGGCGTGGCACGGTCGTGAACTACACGTCGCTGGCAACTGGCGGTATGGGCCTGCGCTTCAACATCGTGGCCTGCGGCACCTCGGCCCGGGCCGCCTGCTGCGACTAAGCACTCGGGGTTTCTCAGGACGGTCTGGTGAGGCGTTCTGAGCACCCCTTCCGCGCTTCCTCCGCTTCGTCCTGTCCTTCCTTCCGTTCCTTGTAAGCGATTCCTAAACCAGCAAGGCGACGCTGGGAACAGCGCGCTACGTGCTGTGCTGCACCTGTCCACAGGCTGAAGTACGCACACTGCTCGGACAGCAAAGATCAAGGAAGAGCAATCAGGGACGTTTCGCTCGGGTCACTTGAGAATCCGCAGCAGCGTGCGCACCAGACGCTGTATAGGACGCGTTTATCAGGCAGCCAGCGTGCTGTATTCCCTAGGCAGCAGGATGCCTGCGCAGACACCTGCAAGCGCCAGCAGCCGTGATCCAGTACCAGCAGCGCTGCGTCCTTCCAAGACTACAAGGGAGTATTCCTAACGAAGGGACGTACCGCACAAAGGAGTATTCCTAACGAAGGGACGTACCGCACAAAGGAGTATTCCTAACGAAGGGACTTACCGTTTGGCAGCAGCGTCGAAGGAATCGACTCTCCGAGCCGCGACAGCTGAAACCGGGCGCATGTCTCGTAGCGGCTGTTGCAGTAGCGATCTTTCCAGATGCCCAGCAATCGTCCATGACCAAACTCATCGTAGAGCGGGCAGAAGCTTGAGTGCGGACAGTGCGATGCGCAGGTGTTGGTTGGGGGGCTTTGAACTGGCTTGGTCATGGCCTGCATTTCGATCCTCAACTCCGGATGATTCTCCCGGAGTCTCTCTGTGCAATGAATAGAGCAATCAATGGGCCAAGTGTAGATCAGATGAGGCTCGTTTTCCGTCTGAAAAAGGGCTGTGTTTTATGCGTCCTACGTGGTGATGAGTGCGAAAGGAAGGCGGCTGCAATCGGATCTCTGCTTGCGTGGGAGGCACTTCGTCGAGATGCAGCGTGCGCTATGCAGAAAGAATAGAGGCATATCAAAAGACTCTTATGTGGGCGATGTGAAAGGCTGTCAGATGTAGCTTGGGAGACTGCTCTTCATGACTACGTTTCCGTCGATAAAGAGCACTGTGCTGGCTGTCTCTTGACTGAGACTTTTTGGTCAAAAGCGAGGCACAATGGTGACGTTGGACTCGATGCAGATCACGGGCTGTATCTCTGTTCGCTGGGTGTCAGCGCGCGTGGGTGGCTTGGTCTGATGCTTGCAAGTCACCGAGTACGGTGAGCACTCCGCTCCTTCTTGACGATCATGAGTATGATGCCAGACCGACAGAAGCCAGGCGAGACGTGGCTAGCATCCGCGACGGCTCCTACCCAAGACGGCGGACAGACGATCGATCCGACGCCAGATGAGTCGCGCGTTGTTGTTCAGACGACTCGCATCGGACGCTTTTCCCTGCTGCGTGAGATTGGCGCGGGCGGAATGGGAACCGTGTTCGCTGCGTACGACGATCAGCTGGATCGCAAAGTGGCGCTGAAGATCCTGCGCAAGCCGCGCGCAGGAAATGAAAGGCAGCGACGTCAGATCTTGCGGGAAGCACGCGCTGCGGCGCGGGTGTCGCATCCCAACGTAGTGTCTGTCTATGAAGTCAATGATGCGGATGGGCTCATCCACATTGCGATGGAATACATAGACGGAGAGACGCTTCATTCTTGGCAGTCCAAAGGGGGACATCACTGGCGGCAGGTTCTGTCGATGTACATCCAAGTCGGTCAGGCGCTACAAGCTGCGCACGAAGTCGATGTGGTGCATCGCGATTTCAAGCCGGAAAACGTCTTGATAGGAGAGGACGGTCGGCCTCGGGTGGTGGACTTTGGTCTGGCGCGCGTGGGACTGGATGACGCAAACCCGGAAGCGGACGCTGGCACGCATGCAGAGCTACGTGCGCAAGGTCGCATTACGCTGAGTGGCGTCGTCGCTGGAACGCTGGGATATATGTCTCCCGAGCAGTATCGCGGCGGAAATGTCGATGCCCGCAGCGATCAGTGGAGCTTCTGTGCGTCCTTGTTTGAAGCGCTGTACGGATATCTTCCGTTTACGGGAAAGACCATCGCGGAATACACCGAAAATGTGTATGGAAAACCGCTCGCTCCGCCTCGGAACAGTCCGATTCCCGATGAGATTCACAGAGTGCTCCTTCGGGGTCTTTCAGTAGCACCAGATGCGCGATTCCCATCGATGGAAAGTCTCCTTTCTGCGCTGTCGCAAGAGCATGTCGATGATGTGGCATCAGGTAAAAACCTGAGAACGCTGTTTACGCGCGCAGCGATCGCAGTCTGTCTGCTCGTGTTTGTGGGATTTCAGATCAGACAGTTGAACCGGCCTCCGAACAATACAGAGCCGATCATTGCGTCGATTGTGCTGTTGTCTGCCACGCTGTTTGGGGGTCTGGCGTACCGACGAACGATTCTCAGTCAGCGCATTCATCGCAGTACGTGGCTTCTGATGTGCGTGACCATGGGACAGAACTTTTTGGTGCGGCTGCTCGGCTGGATGTCTGCGCTTCCGCGTGCGCATGTGATTCCGATCGAGCTGGTTGTGATCACAGGAGCGACGCTGTTTGGGACGCTGTCCTTGCTACGCAGAGGCCACTGGATTTCGCTGATTCCGCTGGGCACAGCGTTTCTGGTTCATCGCGAAGTGCTGCCTCCCAGAGTCGGGATCATTGCGTATCTGCTGAGCGTGGTGCTGTTCTTTGTGATCTGGCAGCGTGCAGCGACCGAAGTAAGCGCGCAGCGGGCGCAGCGGAGTCGCTCTTCCTCTCGCTCATCCAAGTCCGACCGATCGCGCTCTTCTCCGTCGCGCTCTTCTCCGTCCGACGGTAGCTCTCAGCCGCTTGTCAAATAGCGCAGTGCGATTCCCTGACTGCGTACGTGCAGCGCTTCGTTTGTGGAACGGGAACTAGGGACTGACCATCGCTTCGTAGCGTCCGCTGGCGCAGCCTCGGCGGGTATCGTCGCCACGGACGCGCGCAACCAAGCGATAGTGACCGAGCTGCAAGTCTCCGGGTAGATCCAGCTCTGCGGAAAAGCGACCATCTTGCTGTGAGACCGCTCGACCAAGAACACGCGATCCGCTCGGAATCGCCAAGATGATCAGCACTTCCAGTCCGCCCGCGCTGCCGCTCGTCGCACGAACGGTTCCGCGCACCGAGAGTTGGCTGCCGCGATAAGCCTGCGACGCTGCGATGAGAGAGACTTGCGTGACGGCCAGGGTCTTTCCAAGCTCGCTGCGACGATCTTCGGACTGACTTGGATCGTCATCGCTTGGCTGTTCGGAGTCGTCGCTGGTTCCACTGAAGGTGCTGGTTCCGCTGTCTGGCTTTGCGGGCTTGCTTCTGTCCCCGGCTGCGCGGTCTGTACCGGCACGCTTGTCGGATCCCTCACCGCGACCGGAGCTGGCGGCTGGACTCGCGGGGCTTCCTTCTCCGCTCGGAGCGGCTCCTGTCACGGAATCGGACTTGCGGACTCCTTCCCGCGTTCCTTCGCCACTTCCAGAAGGACTCTGCGCGCTGCCGCTTCCGCTTGGGTCGCTGCCGCTTGATGATGTACTTCCACCGTCGCTGCGATCTCTGTTCCGGGGCTGACCTGGCACGCTGGGCGGAACCCCGCTGACAAAGTTGGACGGAGCCGGAAACGGATCGCCGCCTTTTTCGCGATAGGGAACCTTGTTTTCTCCATCGAGAACACGCTGCTGAAGGGGCGCGCCACCCAGGTTGATGCGACGGAAATATCCGCCGCGACCTCGGGCATCGGGAATGAAGACCTCGACGAATGCGTGTAGCTCGTTTTCGACGTAGCGCGCCGGAATCCCAGCTTGCAGGGCTGTCACCACAAACGCATACGAGCGATGACGACACGCACCGCGACGAGACATCGCCAGCTTCAGGTACAGATCACCAGCGCCTTCGTCGGGAAGCTCTCCGACTGTGAAGCCGCGAAAGTAATGTACAAGCTGCGACAGCACCGCCAGATAGTCCGATCCCGACGATGTACGCACGCCAATGTGACGGAGCACCGACGTGGCTTCACGCGCCAAGCGACGCGGCAACGGATTGATCAGCTCGTCGGGGACATCTGCCAAAAGCGGCGCAGGACTTCCCGGTGGCAGCAGCGGTCCGGCAAAGTAGCGCGGCGGTACATCCAGCAGATAGACCAAGCGATGACGGCCTCCCGTCGGAGACGTTGCGTACAAGTTGTCGGCACTATCGACGAAGAACTGAAGCGAACGCGCCGGAGTCGATCGATACGACAGCACGCGAAAGCCCGCACCCGGCGTCGGCAGCGGAACCGGCTGTCCGGCCACAAAGTCGATGACGGTTGAGGCATAGAACGGATCGCGACCAGCACCGACGGGACTTTTGGTCGGTTCCTGGCTCCGTAGATCGGCGGATCGCAGCTTCAGCGCACCGTCGTCATCGACCGCATCGAGCACGCTCATTCGCTTGTACGGATAGACGGCGGGCTGGAAGATCTCGTGATAGATACGCTCGCCGCCCGTTTCGGCTCCCGTCGCTGAGTCCGGCATGATCCGTGATCGTCGAAGCGGCGGTGGATCGCTGCCGGGCTTGGGCCATGGGGTGCTGGCCAGGTTGCTGGTCGTCGCGCCGCTTGCGAAGATCTGTTCTTGTCCGATCGGTGAGCGGCCTCCCGACGGAGACGTAATCAGTCCATCGCTGCTCATCACCGCGTCGGGCATCGCATCGGGCTGGGCACCATCGGGACGACAGACTCCGTCGCGGCAGCGTAGCCTGGGCACTTGCACTGGCTCGTGCAGGATCGGCTGGGCGTCTGCTGCGAAAGCCAACACAAGGCCGCCGCTGACGACAAAGAACCGCAAAACATCGATGAAAGACCGTCCGTGCATGCGCTGCTTGTGATGATACAGCGTCTCGCTTGGCGCTACCTGGACCGTGTGGTATAGCCCGGCCTTCGCCTCTGGAGGTTGTATGTCAAGTTTTCGATCAAGTCGGGCCCGTGTACTACGGCCCACGCTCGCGATTGTGTCTTCGCTGTGGCTGTCGGCCACGCTGACAAGCTGTACTCCCTGTGAGCCGGTCGGGCCGCTCAAGGCGGATCCGCCCCCTTCCGTGACCCCGCCACCGCCGCCGCCGAAGCCTGCTGGACCGACGGAAGCCGATGCGCGCGCTTTTATGGCTGACACCGAGACGCAGCTTCGCGCGATGTGGAGCTACGCCCAGCGCGTTCAGTTTGCGCAGAACACCAACATCACCACCGATACCGAGCAGCTCAACGCGCAAGCGCAAGAGCAGGTGATGGAGCTGGTCAGCAAAAAGATCAAAGAAGCGGCGCGCTTTGATGCGGTGCAGCTTTCTACGGAGCTGCGACGGAAGTTTGATCTGCTGAAGCTGGCGCAGGATCTTCCGGCCCCGGCGGATCCCAGCGAGCGAGCGGAGCTGGCGCAGCTTGCCGCGAGCATGGAGACTTCGTACGGAAAAGCGAAGTACTGTCCGCCTCGGCTGAAGGGTTCCTGTCTCACGATCGATGATCTCAGCCGGACCCTTTCGACGAGCCGCAACTACGATGAGCTGGCCGAAGCGTGGTCGGGCTGGCATGACCTCGCCAAGACGCTGCGAGGTTCCTATGTCCGCTACGTGGTGCTGGCGAACAAAGGTGCCCAGAACGCGGGCTATGCAGATGTGGGCGCGATGTGGCGCTCGCGTTATGACATGTCGGAAGATGCGTTTGCCGCCGAAGTCGAGCGTCTGTGGGAGCAAGTCCGTCCGCTCTACGAGATGCTGCACTGCTACACCCGCATGAAGCTGCGACAGACCTACGGCAGTCGCGTTCCTGAAAACGGACCGATTCCCGCGCATCTGCTCGGCAACATGTGGGCGCAAGAGTGGGGCAACATCTATCCGCTCGTGGCAGTTCCCGGAAAAGGCGCAGGCATCAACCTGAAAGCCAAGTTCCAGCAGAAGAAGACGACGCCGATTGAGCTGGTCAAGATGGGCGAGTCCTTCTTCAAGTCCGTCGGCTTTGATCCGCTCCCGGATACGTTCTGGAAGCGATCGATGTTTGTGCGTCCCAAAGATCGCGAAGTGGTCTGTCACGCGAGCGCGTGGGACATCACGTCACGCGGCGATCTGCGCATCAAGATGTGCATTGAGCTAGACGACGACAACTTCCGCACCGTCCATCACGAGCTTGGACACAACTACTACTACTGGTACTACCGCGATCTGCCGATTCTGTTTCAGCAGGGCGCAAACGACGGCTTCCACGAAGCAATCGGAGACGCGATCGCGCTGTCGATCACTCCTTCCTATCTGCAAAAGATCGGGCTGCTCGACGCGAGCACGCAGATCGATGACACCACGTTCCTTTTGCACGATGCGCTGGAACACGTCGCGTTCCTTCCGTTTGGCAAAGTGCTCGATCAGTGGCGCTGGGAAGTGTTCTCTGGAAAGGTTCGTCCCGAGGACTACAACAAGCGCTGGTGGGAACTACGGACCAAGTATCAAGGCGTGGCGCCTCCGGTTGCGCGGACGGATGCGGACTTCGATCCCGGCGCGAAGTATCACATTCCGAGCAATGTTCCCTACGCTCGCTACTTCCTGGCGCGGATTCTGGAATTCCAGTTCCATCGCGCGCTCTGTCAGGCGGCGGGCTATAGCGGACCGCTGCACAAGTGCTCGATCTATGGAAACCAAGCGGCGGGAGACAAGATGAAGGCGATGCTACAGCTTGGCTCGTCGAAGCCGTGGCCGGAAGCGCTGGAAGCGATCGCCGGTACGCAGAAGATGGATGGCGCTGCGATGCTCGACTACTACGCGCCGCTTATCACCTTCCTCAAAGATCAGACCAAGTCGCAGAAGTGCGGCTGGTAGCGCTTCGTTCGTTCCTGTTCGCTGTTTTTTCTGCCGACACCACGCGGCCTGACGTTTTGGTTGGGTCGCGCTCGCTTCGTCGCTGACGCTCGCTGTTTCCATACACGAGTTCGCTACAAGTCAAATTTTTGACGCAAAAAAAGCCCAAACAGGCTTGCCCAGGTAAGAAAATGCGTGGTAGTGACCCACCTGTCCGACATCGGATTACCTGAAAACCCTGTAAGGAGATCACAATGCGTTCGTTTTCGGCTCTGTGCCTAGTTCTCGCGTCGGCGGCGTCCGGCTGTACACACTTTCATACCAACATGCTCGCCGAGTCGATCAAGACGTTCACTTCGAAGGCGCAGACCCACAATGAGAAGGTTTGGGTTGCTAGCATCGCGGACAGCAATGCCTGTGACAGTGGCTGCCAGCTTCCTGGCTCGTGCGGCACCAAGTCGAGCCCGCTCGGCGGCAAGGGACTGTTTGGTGGCTTCAGCGGCGGTGGCGGCAGTGATCGTCTCGCGTACGAAGTCATCACCAACTTCCTGACCCAGAATCAGAAGATGAAGGTCATCGAGAGCCACCGTCACAACTACTCGACCGACACCCGCGTCGAGACGCGCAAGAAGCTCGACACCATCATCGACGGCAAGGCTGTAGCTTCCGGTATGTCCTGTGAAGATCTGTGCCTGCTCGACGAGGCCAAGAAGCGCAGCGCCGACAAGGTCCTGACCTATCACATCATCAACATGGAAGCGAAGAAGCTGACCATTCACTATCGTCTGAGCGATGTGAAGACCGGCGTCGTCGAGGCCTCGCACACGCTGCACGTTGCGCACCCGACCTCGGTGGACACCAGCTTCGTCGAGCCCGCGCCCTAATCGGCAGGCTTGATCGTTTCGTCGCTGCTCCTGCCTCTCCGTCTCCTTTCCCTCTCTCTTTTTTTCCTTGAACCTGAGTGCGGTGTTTCATCAAGCCGCGCTCGGCTCACGCTGGATCGCTTTTTCCCGAGCTTGTCCTTTTGCTGGAAGAAGTTCGCTTGCTCCTTCGGGGAGTGCGATAGCTTTTCTATACGCCAAGGAGGCACAAGCAATGACGAGAAGCGCTCGGACGAATGGAACGCTGATGATGCTGACCGCGACGGCAATGCTCTGGTTGGGCTGCCAAGAAAGTACGCAGACACCGACGGATATGCCGACGCCACAAGCGACGGCGACCATCAGTGAGCCCGGTGGTGCGCAAGGAACCGTAACCTTTGAGCAGACAGCGGACGGAACCAAGATCACGGTCAATCTGTCGTCGGTGCCAAGTGATGGCATGCTCGGGATGCATATTCACGCAAACGGGGACTGCGCAGACACGGTCGGCGACGGAGGAACGCATCACGGAGCCGCCGGTGGACACTTCAATCCCGATGGTGTCAATCACGGCTGCCCGACGGCAACGCCTCATCATGCGGGCGATTTGGGCAACATTGTCGTCGCAGGCGGCAAAGGTGTTCTCACCTTGACCAGCAAAGATCTAACGGTGTCTGCTGGGACTCGCTCTGTCGTCGGAAAAGCGATCATCTTGCACAGCGGTACCGACGACTGCAACACCCAGCCAACGGGCAACTCTGGCAGTCGCATTGGCTGCGCGGTGATCAGCGCCAAATAGCGCTACGGCTTCGATCGGGACGCTGACTTCTTCTTCGGAGCCGACTTGCTGGCTACTTTTTCCGTCGAAGAAGCTGATTTTTTGGTCGGTGCAGATGATTTCTTCGAGGAAGAAGCTGCTTTTTTGCTCGTAGCAGATGATTTCTTCGAGGAAGAAGCGGTCTTTTTCGAGGAAGAAGAGGACTTTTTTGAGGAAGAAGCAGTCTTTTTCTTTGGCGACGATCCTTTGCTTGGGCTCGACGGCTGGGCTTCGCTGGTTCGCGCGGGGGTTGGAACCACGACTCCGTTTCGCTTGGCTCCGTCGAGGACTGCACCAGGAAAGCGCGCTTTGGAAAGGACTGCGTCCGTAAAGTCCGCGCCGGTCAGATCGGTGTGCTCGAAGTCGGCTTCGTGAAGGTTGGCTCCGACGAACGAACAGCCGCGCAGGCTGGAACCCGAAAAGTCGATTCCTTCCAGCGTCGCACCGGCAAAGTTGGCTCCGTCGAAGAATGCATCAACCGCTGCGCTGCCACGGAGGTTTGCGCCTTGGAAATCGACGCCGCGACAGATGCTTCCCGACAGATCCGCGTGTGCCAGATCCTGTCCACGCAGCGACTCGTCGGGACGAAGCTGTTTCATGCGCAGGACCAGCTGCTGACCTTGGCTGTCGCCGCTCGACTGATAGATGCACAGCGGCAGCCCCGACACCGACAGAAGCTGCCAGGTTCCGTGACGATTGTTGGCATCGAGAAACTGCCGATGTTGCGCAAGCGCTGTCGCCAGCTCCTGTCCGGTCAGCGCAGTGCTTAGCGACGCCAGGCGCTCGATCATCGGTGCATCCATCTGTCGTTCTTTGCGTGGAGTTTCTGACAGAGGAAACGCTTGCAGCCACGGCTTCACCACCGCGTCTTCGGGCAGCGTAAGCTTGATGGATCGCGGTTTTTGCACATACGGTCCCGTCGGACACCACGCCGCAGTATCGAACGACTGGCCGGGGTGAATGTGCTCGATCCAGCGAGGGTCTTTGACCTCGATTCGATAGAGCGCATACGGAACTCTCTCGGGATCCAACCAGTAGGCGCGCCACTGATCGTCCCACGCCGCTTGCCAATCAGGACTGTCTTTCTGGATGCCTTGCTGGAGCACTCGCTTGTCGATGTCCGCGTGAACCCTTCGTTCTACAAACGGAACGTGGGCCGCTTTGTAGATGCGCACGGACTTGATGTAGGCATGTGCTCGACGGGAAACGCGCTCTGCATCGTAGTATTCGTCGGTCGCGAACTCTTGTCCGAGCGGCGCCGTTGCGAGCCGATTGTAGGACGCATCAAATCCATACGCGGGAACGAGCAGGAGCTGGAGCGCAAAGCCCGCAGACGCTGGGAACGATCCCGCATCGGGATGCTCCAGTGTGACCTGGAGATCAACCCACGCTGCGCCTCGGTTTAAAATGGAAACGTCCCACAGGCTGGACATGGCAAGGCTCCTTCGGGAAAGGAGAGGGACCGTGGCTGAGCCGTGCGCCGTCGGTGATTCCGACGGCAGCACTTCTGCTTAGTTGCGCAGCGGCTTGTTGTTCTGGAGCATGTACATCATGCGGTCGCGGGTCTTCTGCTCTCCGCACAGTGCCAGGAACTGCTCGCGCTCCAGGTCCAGGAGCTGCTGCTCTGTCAGCTTCACCGTCGGAGATGTATTTCCGCCGGTCAGCACCTTGGCCAGCGCGCTTCCGACGGTCAGGTCGTGCGGCATGATCTGGTGCGCTTCCAGCATCATCTGTAGGCTCGAGCGAATGTTGGCGTAGCCCGATGGACCCGGCAGACGAACCAGTCGCTGACGAGGCGGACGATAACCCGCCCGTAGCAGTCCCAGCGCAAGCTGCTTGGCGTCATAGGTCAGGTGATCGCGATTGAATGACACACTGTCCGACTCTCGCAGAAAGCCGAGGCTGCGCGCTTCTTCTGCCGATGTCGCCACCTTGGCAAGACCGATCGTCTCAAACGCACGCTGCACCGCCGGGAACGGATCTGCGTTGTCCGGCAGGTTGGCGGTCAGACGACACAGCACTTCCTTACAGCCACCACCGCCGGGAAGCAGACCGACACCGACCTCGACAAGGCCCATGTACAGCTCGGCATGCGCACGGACTGCATCACCGTGGAGCGTCACTTCCGCGCCTCCGCCCAGCGTCAGACCGAACGGAGCGACGACCACCGGCACCGGACCGTAGCGCAGGAGCTGGTTGGCGTTCTGGAAGTCCGCGATGACCTTTTCGAGCATCGTCCAGTTGCCCTGCATCGCTGCCATCACGATCAGCATCAGGTTCGCGCCCGCCGAAAATGCCTCGGTGGACTCGTTGGTGATGACCAGTGCTTTTTTGCGCGCGTCGCAGATCTCAATCGCTTTGTTGATAAGCCCGATCACGTCCGCGTCGATCGAGTTCATCTTGGTCTGGAATTCCAGCGCGTAGACATCGTCCTGAAGGTCGATGAGTCGCGCGCCGTCGTTCTTGTCGATGATGAGCCCTTGTGCGGCCAGTCCAGCGAGCGGCAGCTCTCGCGGCGACTTCGGCAGTGCGGCTTCCTTCTTCGCGCTGAGATCGTAGTAGACCTTCTGACCCGGCTCGCCGCCGTAGAACGAGGTGCGACCGGAGCTGAGCATGTCGTAGACCCACTGGGCCGGACGAATGCCGCTCTGCTCCATCTTTTCGACGCTGGCTTTGACACCGATGGCGTCCCACATCTCGAACGGGCCCATTTCCCAGCCGTAGCCCCAGCGCATGCCGCGATCGACCTGGAACAGATCGTCAGCGATCGGTGCATCGTTTTGGTTGCCGTCGGCTTCGCTGCGCGGTCCAATCCGTCGCGACGAATACGAAAAGAGCAGGGCGGTGGCTTTCCACGCAAGCTGCGCCGCGCGATCACTTCCTGCCAGCACAGACTTCACGCGCTCACCCACGTCGGTCAGGCTCTTGGCTGCGCTCAGCGACTCAAAGCGAGCTTTCTGCTGCGCCCGATATTCCAGCGTGTTCAGATCGAGGACGAGCAGCCCTTCCTTGGTCTTTTGATAGAAGCCCTTGCCGGTCTTGTCGCCTTTGTAGCCGCGACGGACCATCTCGCGAATGACTTCCGGCGTCGCGAAGGTCTGACGCGACTCGTCGTGGATCAGGTTGTCGTAGCAGTTCTGCGCCACATCGATGACCGTATCGAGCCCGACCATGTCCGCAGTCCGGAACACGGCGCTCTTTGGACGACCGAGCGGCGAGCCAAAGATGGCATCGACTTCTTCGACGGTAAAGCCTGCCGCCAGCGCTTCGGCGATAAGGCCCATCATTCCGTAGATGCCAATGCGGTTGGCGACGAAGTTGGTGGTGTCTTTGCCGTAGACGATGCCCTTGCCAAGCTGCGTCTCACCAAACTCGGCGACCTGACGGAGGACTTCCGGATCGGTCTCTTCGCCGGACACCAGCTCGAGCAGTCGCATGTAGCGAACCGGGTTAAAGAAGTGCGTCACCAGGAAGCGCTGTCGCATCTCTGCCGAGCGTCCCGCCATCAGCTTACCAATCGGCAGGCCCGAGGTATTCGACGCGAGCACCGTCTGCGCACCGAGGAGAGGCTCCAGCTTGGCAAACAGCGCCTGCTTGACGTTCAGATCTTCGCGAACAGCCTCGATCACGATGTCTGCCTTGGCCGCTTCAGCCAGGTCATCTTCGAGGTTGCCCACGCGAATTCGCTCGAGGTCGCGCTGATGAAAGATCAACGATGGCTTCGAGGTCCGCAGACGATCCACGCCGCCTGTCGCAAAGCGATTCCGCGCTTTTTTGTCCGTCGCAGCCGCTGGTGCCAAGTCCGGCGGCACAATGTCCAGAAGGAGCACATCCAACCCAGCGCCAGCGAGGTGCGCCGCAATACCCGAACCCATCACACCCGCGCCGAGAACTGCGGCCCTGCGAAAGCGCCGATCGTGCTTGCCCTGCTTGTTCATACCGATATTCCTCCGAATCGTTGGCCGGGAGTCTACCACCAATCCCGCCAGTTTTTCCGTTGTTGACAGATGCGCGCGCCGTGCGCAAAAGTGGCAGGTCCGTAAGTCGCGGTAAGTGTTACAGCATTTCTGACGTCCTCGGTCGTCACTCGCAGCGCTTCGCCGCTCTCAACATTCGCAATCAAGTACACGGAGGATTTTTCCATGGGTCGTGGAGACAGCCGCAATAGTCCGAAGATGCGTCGTCTGAAGGCGCAGCGTCGGTTGAAGAGTCGCATCAAGAACCGCCGAGTCGCCGCTGCTGCGGTCCGTGCCGAAAAGAAGGCCGCCGCTGCTCCCGCCGCCGCTCCTGCGGTCAAGGCGAAGAAGGCTGCTCACTAAAACATCAGGCTGGCTCGCATCGGAGCGAGTTCGCAAAAAGACGTAAGTTCGCCGCGTCTTTTTTGCCTCGTCTTTCGAGAGAGAGTCAGCCACTTTCCCGTGTCAGGTTCTGCTGGCTACCGCTTCTGCGTAGAAAGCCCTGACATCCTCCGCAGTCCGCGTTAGTCTGAAGCCATGTCTGTTCGTCGAACCGTGGCTCCTGACATCGCTGGCTGCACCTTCGTGCTCTTCGCTTGTACCCTCAGCTTCCCGGTCCTGCGCGCACCGTTTGTTCACAAACAAGCAGCTGATATGGCCACCGACCTTCTTGCGTACGGAGGTCTGATGTTTGCGTGCATGGTGATCTCCGCTGGTCTGTTTCAGCGCAGGCTGTGGGCGCTGGTTCCCGCGATCCTCCTGTCTGGTCTGGCCATCTACGCGAGCATCATCAACTGGCACATGCCTGAAACCGGACAGCTTCCCGCCGGTGTGTTGGGCTCTACTGCTGCACTCCTTTTGGTGTTGCGCTATCGCGAGTTCGTTGGTTCGCCAAAGTCAGAACCTGACGCAACGTCGGGTGAGACTGCGTAGCCTGTTCTTCTACGTTCCGCTACGTTCCTCTTCCTTTCGCGCAGCCATCGTCCTTCTTCGCTCTGTGCATCGCTCTCGGAATTCACTGCGCGCTATGGTACGGTGTGCTTGGGATCATCGCGCGTGGGGCTCTGTGTCGAGGGGACGTTGGGAATGCGCGCGCTGATGCTTCCGCTTCCGATAAGAGGCCAGCATGGCAGAACAGGTGATCATTCCTCAGGATAGAGGAATCGTCGATAGCGGATTTTCCGAGCTTCGTGTGGATGGAGATCTGGTCTTCGCGCGCTCCTGTGGTCCCACCACGCTGGATGACATGAAGCTGATGTACGAGCTGAACACTGCTGTCTTTGATCAGTACGGCTATGTCTTGGTTCTGATCGACTGTCGCTTGAGCACGACGACGACTCCTGAAGCGCGCAAGTATCAGTCCGAGCGTCTGAAAGTGCGGATTATCCCCAGCCACACTGCACTGTATGGCGCTGGAATCGTGACCCGTACCACCGTGATGCTGATGGTTCGCGCCACCGAGCTTCTGACCGGAAAGACCTATCCTGTCGAGATGGTTTCCGACGAAGAAGCCGCACGAAAGATCTTGGGTGCTGCGCGCGAGCGATTCCGCCAGCAAGGGTTCGCCAAGCAGTAGTCTGTACCCGATCGATTCATTCCTACGCGATTCATTCCTACGCGATTCATTCCTACGCGATTGCGCACAATAAGAAGTATTTGAAATGATTCATATCGTCCGGATCATTCGCTATGCTCGGTCTGTGTACGCTATCCTTGGCAACAGACTGGGACGCGAGGTCTGTCCCGTAGGGTCACAATGTCTGCATCCACAGAGTACAAAAATCGCATTCGGAAAGACGCACTGGCTCCCAATCCTCAGCTCTGGGCCGAGCTAGAAAATGGCGAAAAGCTGACTGCGATCTTGAACGAATTTTATTCGCTCGCGTTTGCTGATCCGCGCTTGGGTCCGTTCTTTCGTGATGTCACCAAGCAGCGCGTGATCGAAAAACAGTACAACTTTCTCTATGAAATCCTGACGGGAGAGCCTGTCTACTTCGGAGAGCGTCCGCGCAATGCGCATCACTACATGGTGATCTCTCATGAGCTGTTTGAGTATCGCGAGCAGCTCCTGGCGGACGTTGCGCGTCGGCACGGTCTGAGCGAGCGTGGTGTCCTTTCGCTACGTACCGTGAACGAGGTATTCCGCAAACAGATTGTGAAGGACAAGCCATTCCCAAAGAAGCTCGGTGGTGTAGCCTTTCCGCTCGAAGGATATGAGACGCTGACGCTCAGCGTTGGCTCAGTCTGTGATGACTGCTTCTGTGAGCTGGCGGAAGGACAGCGCGCGACCTATCACGTTCGCACGGGCAAGACGTACTGTGATGCTTGCGCCAGCAAATACACCGCTACGACAGCAGTCGATTCCTCCATCCATCCAGCGACGGAAGACGACGCTGATTGCACCGATTCCTAATCACCTGCGCTGCAATTCTGAAAGCATTCCGAAAGCATTCCGAAAGCATTCCGAAAGCATTCCGAAAGCACTCCCAAGACGATTCCTACAGCACTCCCAATGCGATTCCCAATGAAGCGCGCTGAAGCTAGACCGCAAGTCACAACCAGCGCCTGAAACTTTACCTCTTCTCTTGACGTTTTCAGTCCGTCGAGAGCGCTTTGCTTTCCGTCGGAAGCTGGAGCGTGTTTGAACAGGTAAAGTTGAGCGCAAAAATGGGTAACGGACGCTGAGTCGGCAAGGACTTGATATTCGCTTCGGCATGCCGAACCACACGTTGACGCTTCCCAAGAACACACCGCAACAGCCTGATGCTCGTCGCCATCGCGTGGCCTGGCAGGCGCAGCGACTGCTGTCCGAAGCCGCAAGTCAGCTCGATGATCTGGTTCATCTGTCGGCGCGGAATCAGCAGCAGACCTGGCAAAGAGCGCTACACGCCGTCGAGCAAGTGAGCGAAAAGCTGGCGCAGGTTGCGCGTCCTCCACAGCGCAGTCGCCGCTTTCCATACAGCCTGGACTGGAGACGGAAGTTTGCGGTCCTGCTTCGGGAACGTCGAGAAGAGAGTGGGCTCAGTCGCCAGCAGCTCGCCGAGCGCTGCAAGCTATCGATCGGAACCATTCGCAACATCGAGACGTTCCGCGTAAATCCCGAGCTCGATACGATTGAGCGTCTGCTTTCCGTCGCAGAGCTTGGGCTTTCCATCGACGATCTGGAACGGACGGAGCATCACAGTGCGCGTCCGTCCGCGTCTGTTACGCCAGCGCGCGCAGACCTTCGCGATCGCTGAGGATGACGCGGCGTCCCTCGGTGGCGATCAGTCCGCTGCGCTTAAACTGGCTGAGCGTGAGCGACACCGTCTCTCGCGTGGAGCCAATCAGGTTGGCCATCTCTTGATGCGTGATCTTTAGGGATACCAGCGTCCCTCGGCTGTCATCGACGCCGTAGTCCTGTCCCAGACGAAGCAGCAGCTCTGCCAGCTTCGAGTTTACGTCTTTGAAGATCAGGTTTTCGATCTTGCCTTCCAGCTCTCGTCGTCGCTGTGCCAGGATCTTGACCAACCGGAAGCCAATCAGACCTTCCTTTTGCACCAGACGCTCGAACGTGCCGCGCTCGACCTCGATGACCAGCGACGTGTCCATCGCTTCGGCCATGTCTTCCCGCGCGCCGCCTTCGATGAGACACAGCTCACCAAACGGATCACCTGCGATGCGATAGTCGAGCGTCAGCTCTTTTCCATCGCGCGTGACTTTGCTGATCTTGACGCGACCAGCGCTCAAAAAGTACACCGCTTGACCCGGATCACCCGGCAGATAAATCACTTGTCGCCGTCGCAGATCCAGAAGCTGAACGGAGTCCGCAAGCTGCTGTAGCGTGTCATGCGGAATGTCTGCCAGGAGCGGCAGCTTCTTTAAACACCACAGCGCTTTTTTCGGATCCTGATAATGTTGCCCGGTTTCACGAGTCGCCATGCGTCCCTACATACTGCAAACGCCCCAAACACGGCAACCATCGGTTTTGCCGATTACGTTTGTCAGTCGCTTGGTGAGGACTGACACACTGCTGCGATCGCTTCGTGCATCGCGATTTGAGACGCTGACTTCGCGATTGATCGATCGCTGTCTCCGTCGAGGCTTTCCTTCATGCTGACCCACTTGGACCCTTCCGCGAAGCTTCGGCGATCGCTTTCGCTACCCGGCCACAACCTGCGAACCTTTGGCGCTTCCGAGCTTACGAAAGTCCTGGGCGAGGCTCTGCTGATTCCTGGCGTTCCTGAGCGCGTACCGGCGCCCGATCGACCGCTGTTTGAAGCGTCGCTTGGACCGCACCTGTTTCATAGCTACGCGGGACGAACGCATCCGTTGCTGGTGCGACATCTGTGTCGGGATCTGACGGCGGGACAGACGCTGATGGATCCGTTTGTGGGCTCGGGAACGGTGCTGGTGGAAGGCGCGCGGCTTGGACTTCAGACGATCGGCTGTGATGTCAGTCCGCTGTCGCTGCGCTTGTCTCGTCTCAAGGCTACGCCGCTGCCGCCGAGCATGCAGCAGACGCTCCTTGAGCGGGCCAAGTCCGTGTCCGAAGCGTCGCTGGAGCGCGTCAAAAAGCGGCTGTCACCACCTCGCAACTACGATGATCCGCGCTTCTATCCGCCACACGTTTATCTAGAGCTGTGCGGTCTGCGTACAGAGATTGCGCGAGTCTGTCAGCAAGACGCTCCGCTCGGAGAAGTGTTGCTGCTGCTGTTTTCCGCGCTGGTTGTGAAAGCGTCCAATCAGCGCAGTGAATCGAGCACCGCGTCCGTCGAGCGTCACATCGGCAAAGGAATGGTGTCGCGCTGGCTGCTCAACAAAGCGGAAGAACTGGTGCGTCTGGAGCGTGCGTTTTGGCCCGCTGACTGCAAGCCGCTTCCTCCCACGCTGATCTTGGGAGATGCGCGAACCGTGCTGCAACCGAGCGCAGGCTGCAAGCTGGCGCTGCGCTCTGTCGATCGCGTCATCACGTCGCCGCCGTATCTGGGAACGTACGACTACCTGAATCATCACCTGCGTCGCTATGCCTGGCTCGGCATTGATCCCAGCCCGATTGAGAGAGATGAGATGGCTGCGCGACGTCATCGACTGCCGCTTGGCAAGCGTCGTCAGCTTCACGAAGCGGATACCTGGAACTGGCTGTCTGCGATGGAGCGTCTGCTCAAAGTGGGTGGTCAGTGCGTGATCTTGGTCGGTGACTCTGTTGTCGATGAAACGCTGCTGGATGGCGCAGAACCGATCGAGCGCGCTGCGGAGTCCACCAAGCTGGAAGTCGTCGCGGGCGCATCTGTGGAACGTCCGCATGTCGTCCGAACCGTCGAGCCGCTACCGCCGCGTCGTGAGCATCTGCTCTGTCTGATCCGTCGCGAATAAGAAGCGCTTCAAATGCCTCTTATTGCCTGACAAAGGCAACAACCAAGGTACGAACAAAAGCAACGACAAAGAGCAGATAAGAGGCGTAAATAATGCCTCTTATTGTAAGCAGATAAGAAGCACGGAAAATGCTTCATATTCTGTACAGAGCCTGCACAGAGCCTACACAGATAAGAGTCATTTGATCTGCTTCTTATCGTGACGACTTGTGCGCTGTCTGCTGGGATTGGACTTGCACGCTGAGCGGACTTGGCTCAGCCGTGCGCAGCGCTGCGGGATGAAGCAGCGCGAAGAAGTGCGGGAAGCTCAGGCAGGAACGGACTTAGCCGACGACGGACAGACAGTCGAACAGAACCTCGACCTTGGCTTTGCTGTCGGCTTGGACGACGTTGCAGGAATCCGGGCACAGATAGACGCGACCTTGATCGATGTAGAACGAGTTGGGTCCGCACGTTGCTGCACCGGCCACCTGCTTGAAGGTCGTGCGCATGCCCGCGCCTCCTGCGGTGTAATCGACGAGCACTGTGCCCAGATCGATCTGTTGACCCGGCGGTGGTGCAGGCAGTGCAAAGTCACAGGCAACCTTGGCTCCAGCGACGACGCCCATCGCGACGTGGTTAAACACCGCATCAAAGTTGGCGTACTCGCAGATCGGGAAGCGCAGTCCGCCGGTCATGATCGACAGGCGCTGGTACTGCACTCCGGCAGCTACTGCGCCGCCGCCCTTGGTACAGATTGCGTTCAGGACCGGATCGGCAGGTGCCCACGGCTTGGTCGCAGGACTGTTTTCCTTCATGCCGATGATGCTGTGCCAGACGTAGTTGCGTGCGGCTTTGGTGCCAAACTGCGTCGGTGACTTCGCGAGGAGCTGGGTATCAAAGTCCACTTCCGACATCGCGGATGTGTCGTCCGTGATCTCGATAAATGCTTTGTATGCGTCAGCGCGTAGCCAGGTCTGCCAGCCGCCCGGTGCCAGGTTGTACTGATCTCTGATCGTGCCGTTGACCGATCCGATCAGGCGCTGGAACGAGTCCGTGCTCTCGATCTCGATGCTGTAGTGGTAAAAGCGCGGCGGATTGTTGCCCGGCTGCGGTGGAACCGGCGAACACGACGCATGCTTGGACAGCGGTGCGCTGATGCAGACCGACTGCTGGGTGCCCGCATTGCCGTGGCTGGTCACCATGATGACGCGATAGTCGAGTCCGCTCTTGTTGATGATGTCGGCGAAGTTCTTGTTGATGTTCTGTTCAACCGAGCGAATTTCGTCGGTCATGCTGCCGGAGTTGTCGATCACGAAGATGATATCGACCGGCTTTTTCTGAAGGGTGGCTTCGGCCCGAACTTCCGCGCACGAAGCGTCACGATCGCGAACGCGCGACAAATCGACCCCTTTGAGGTCGTAGTAACGGGTGCCGTCGGACAGATCGTCATTGCCGTCTATCTCGGTTTCTCCGAGGCGGGCTTCGTTACAAGCGAGCGGCAGGGCGAGCAGTCCGAAGATGAACGCGGTCCTTAACGTGCGCATTCTTGACCTCCAACTTCAGCGGGCAGGGCGAGACAGATTTCGACTCGACGTGGAACTTTGTAAGGTGCCAGGTTTTTGGCGCAGTGATCGATCAGATCTTCGGCTCGGCAGCGACCACTTAGAACGACGCTGGCGACCACCATCGTGCTGCCATGTTCGTCGGTGAAGACCTTTGCTTGCGCGGCCTTGACCTTGGGGAAGGACTCTAGACAACCTTCCACTTCACCGAGAGCGACGCGCTTTCCTTCGACCTTGACCAGATCGTCTTCACGACCGAGCAGCGTCAGTCGTCCCGTCTTGTCGATCTTGCCGAGATCGCCGGTCCGCAAAAATCCTTCGGTGTCGATCGCTCCGATCGGTACATGGCGGACTTCGGACTTCTTCTTCGCATCGCCGGGCTTGATGTGCGACATCGGACCGACGGAGTGAAGCGCCACCGCTTTGGATCGGATCCAGATCGGCGACCGACCATTGTCATCCGCTTGGCCCATGCGCAGCTCGACGCCAGAGATGGGCTTCCCGACGGTTTCCGGCTGTAGACCTTTGCGATCGAGGCTGACCGCGCCCGCTTCGGTGGTGTGATACATCGGCAGGACGCGGACGCCCCAGCGCTCTCTGAACCCTTCGGCCACGGCTTCGGGAAGCTGCGCGCCCGTCGCCAAAAAGCGTGCGCCTTTGGTCTTGAGCGGCCTTGCCGTCGGCATCTTGGCCAGCGCTGAATAGATCGGCGGCGTCGCTGGGAGAAAGTCGATTTCCTGTTCGCGGATCAGCTTGGCGATTCGCTTGGGCGACATCTCGTCTTCGAGGTACAGCGTCGCGCCATAACGAAGCGCCAGACACAGACCGAGATCGAAGCCGTACGCCGAAAACAGCGGCACCGTCGTCAGGATTTTGGCATCAGCGGTGACATCCAGGCTCGCTGCGATGTTTTCACAGTTGGCCGTGATGTTTTCGACGGTGCGCAGCACACCTTTGGGATCGCCAGAGGTATCCGCCGTCAGAAGCACAGCTTCCGCTTCGGCTGGTGGCGTTTCGTCCCGTCGGTAAATCGAGCACGTCAGCAGCGTTCCTTGCAGCCTGCGACGGCTCTCAGGCTCGAAGCGCGCGTCTTTGCGGGTGCGCACGATCGGCGCTTGGCTCGATGGAAGCTCGTTGCCTCCTCGGGGCCGTGTGATGAGCGCGCGCAGCGGCGCATGTTCCAAAAACAGGGTCAGATCTCGCACACCCGTCGTCGGATCGAGCGGAACGACGGTTGCACCCAGACGAGACAGCGCCAGCGCCAAGATCGCGAAGTCCGGCACGTTGCCGAGCATCAGCCCGACCCAGTGCCCTTTTTCGATGCCCATCGCCGCGAACTCTTGGGCTCGGCGCTCGACACGGTGCTGCATGCCCCGCCACGAGAGATAGGTATCGCGATAAACCAGCGCCTTGGCGGTGCCACGGTTTTCAACAGCCTCGTTGAGCCAGCGGTATAGCAGCATGTCAAGCACCCGAAAGGACAGGGGTTAGAGCTTTGCGAAACGGACTTTAGCTTGCTTTTTGCGCGCCGCACAAGGACTTACAGTCACCGTCGCTCGGTGACTGGGCAGGCAAAACGGATGGAAGGTCGGGGCAGGTGGTGGCGAGCAGGTTTTAGTGGGCCATTGCAGCGAGAGCGAACTGACCAAGCGCCGACAGAAACGCGAGGAAGAACACGCCGCTGCGGGCCTTGTCGATGTCCGCGACGTAGAACGCTCCGTGAAGCACGCGACAAACCACCCACACGGCTGCGAGTGCTCCCGAGAGCGTGGCGTCGGCTTTGGCTGCATAGGCAGTCAGCACCGCTGGGGCGAAGATGGCGAGTGCTTCAAAGGCATTTTGGTGCGCAGCGTACGCTCGGGCACCTTTGCCTTCGAGCTTGGCGACCTGGCCGCGCGGCTGCTTGTTATCGACGGAACCGAACTGCTTTTGGCGCTCTCCGAATGCCACTGGCAGCCAAACGTACGGCAGGATCACTGCCACGAGCAAACACCACAATGCGATCGTCATGAGCGAACCCTCCACGGACTGTGTAAGTTCGCTCATCGTAACAGGAACGATCGTCTTTCGGGGCAGTCACGAGGCAGTTACGAGGCGCGAAGCTGCGCGGTCAGGTGTCGAAGCAGATCGTGCGCGGCGCGAGGTGACAGATCTTCGGGATCGAGGTGACGCAGCCGATCGAGCACTTCTTGCTGATGCTTGGGCAGCTTGACCGAGGCTGGCTTGGCTTGCGCTGGCTCGGCATGAAGCGGCGGTCCTCCGAGAAGAAGCGAGAGCTGTCCCGACTGAAGCGGCGGAACTCCATGTGCGGGCAGCGACGATGTTCCTTGGCTACTGGCCTGATCTTCGAGTGCGCGCAGGATCTCTTTGGCTCTCGACAGAAGCGGTGCTGGCAGTCCGGCAAGGCGCGCCACTTCAATGCCATAGGAGCGATTGGCTCCGCCGGGAAGCAGCTTGTGAAGAAAGACAATCTCGTCTTGATACTGACGGATCGCGACCTGGGCATTGCGCACGCGGGGTCGCGCGGCGGCCAGGGCGGTCAGCTCGTGATAGTGCGTCGCGAACAAGGTCTTACAGCCCGAGACATCGTGAAGGTATTCAGCGACGGCCCACGCGATCGAAAGTCCATCGTAGGTTGAGGTTCCACGTCCGATCTCATCGAGAACCACCAGCGATCGACGGGTCGCCTTGGCCAAGATGTTGCTGGTTTCGCGCATCTCAACCATGAACGTCGAGTCACCGCGTGACAGGTTGTCGCTGGCTCCGACGCGGGTAAGCACTCGATCGACGAGACCAAGCTCTGCCCGCGCCGCCGGAACAAACGAGCCCATCTGCGCCAAAATGGAGAGGAGCGCCACCTGACGCATCACCGTCGATTTACCAGCCATGTTGGGCCCGGTCAGCACCAAGATCTGTTCTCCGTCGGGATCGAGCAGGGTGTCGTTGGGCACAAAGGTTCCGCGCTCGCGTAGCTGTTCGATGACGGGATGACGACCTTCGCGAATGTCGATTCGTAGCTCTCGGGTCATCGTCGGACGGGTGTAGCCCGATCGGTGCGCCAGCTCGGCCAGACCGCACAGCACGTCGAGTGTTGCGACTTTCTGCGCCAGCTTGAGCAGCCGAGTGGCCTGCGTCGCCAAGCTACTGCGCAGCGACTCATAGAGCTGAAGCTCCAGCTCGATGCGGCGCTCTTCGGCGTGAAGCACTTTGGCTTCATACTCGGCCAGTTCGTCGGTGACATAGCGCTCGCCATTGACGGTGGTCTGCTTGCGAACGTAGTCGGCGGGCACTTTGGTCAGGTTCGAGCGCGTGATCTCAATGAAGTAGCCAAAGACCTTGTTGTAGCGAACTTTCAGCGACGAAATGCCGGTTCGTTCGCGCTCGCGCTCCTCGATGCGCAGGATGTGTTGCTTGCCGCCGTTTGAGAGATCCGAAAGCTCGTCGAGGTCCGCGTGATAGCCTCGGCGCAGAAAGCCACCGTCGCGCCACTGAACCGGCGGATTGTCGGCGATCGCGTGCGCAATCGTCGCTGCGACATCTTCAGCCAGATCACTTCCCAGCGACAGCAGCGCGGGAAGTTCCGTCGGAAAGCTCTCGGTTGGAACGCTCAGCGCAGCCCGCAGCGAATCCATCAACCGGGGCAGCTCGCGCAGGCTGTTGCCAAGGCTAAACAGATCACGCGGCGTCGCGAGCAGCGTCGCAAGTCTGCCAGTCAAGCGCTCGATGTCGTGAATGCCTTTGAGCACCTCGCGGAGCGACTGACGGGTGGCCTGCCGATCAACCAGCCACTCGACGGCATCGTGACGAGCACCAATCAGCGTCAGATCGAGCAGCGGTGCCAGCAGCCAGGCTCTGAGCAGTCGTCCGCCCATCGCGGTCTTGGTCTGATCCAGCACACCGAGGAGCGATCCTTGCCGTTTGCGCTCTACCAGCGTCTGAAGAAGCTCCAAGTTGGTCTTGGTGGCGTCATCGAGGATCATACAGTCCGACGGACGATAGCGACGCAGCGTCGAGATCGGCAGTCCGCCCGTTGGCTGGGTTGCGCGTGCGTAGCGAAGACAAGCTGCCGCCGCTGCACACAAGAGCGGATCTTCGTGAAGAGCGTGCGCACTCTGCGGACCATCCGAGGTCAGCTCCGACAGCATGGCCAGGTCGGCTGCGGGATCGGTTCGCTGCGCGGTTCCCGTCGGAACCTTCATTCGCTGCGCAATCTTGGCGGGCCAGTCTACGCTGCGGGAATCGGATCGAACGGTCTTGTCTTCGACCAGCAGTAGCTCGGCGGGTTCGATTCGACACAGCTCGTCGAGCGCTTCGCCATCGGGCAGCTCACATGCAGCAAATTCTCCCGTCGAGACATCGAGATATGCAAGCCCAGTCCGACCGCTGCCCGGACACAGCGCGCACAGATAGTTCGACGACTTGGGCTCCAGCTGATCTTCTTCGAGCACGACGCCCGGTGTGACCACCTGCGTGACGGCGCGACGGACGATCTTTTTGGCTTTGCGCGCATCTTCCATCTGATCGCAGATCGCGACTTTTTTGCCTTGCGCAATCAGTCGTCCGATGTAGCCGCGCGCCGCGTGATACGGGACTCCGCACATCGGAACCGGCACTTCCTTTTGCTTGTCGCGCGCGGTCAGCGTCAGATCGAGCAGCTGCGATGCCTCGACGGCGTCATCGAAGAACATCTCGTAAAAGTCACCGAGCCGGAAAAACAAGATGCAGTCGGGATAGCGCTCTTTGATTTCCAAATACTGACGCATCACCGGCGTGTCTACGGATGGAATGGCGCTGCGAGTGGAAGCGGTCCGAGCCGTATCCAGCGGCGAAGCGTGCTCTACCTGATCGCTGTCGGACCCAAGGGCTGCTGAGATGGGCATGGCAGCGCTTTAGCAGACCAAGGAACGGAAGGTAAAGCGCGTGCTACGATTTGCGCGAGGGGATCTTGGTTCCGACCCCGTGGCGCGACCTATGAAACAACTGCGAACGTCGTTGCGTGTGGCTTTGGGTGTGTGCGCGGTGATGCTGCCGATCTGGGCGGGCTGTTCGTTTTCTTTGACGGAGCGAATCCTGTGTCCCGACGCGGGAAGCTGCACGCCGACGCCGCCAGTCGCTGACATGACGATGCTGCCGGATCTGCTCAATCCGCGCACCGATCCAAACGAAGCGGGTCCGTTTCAGGTCGCGAGCCAAGAGCTGACGGTTCCGACGACGCTCGGGCTTGCGCAGAACAAGCTGACCTTGGTGTGGCCCAGCGACGATGGCATGAGTCCATCGATGAAGAGCGCGAGCCATCCGCTCGTGGTGATGCTACCCGCGCAGAGCCTGCCGCTTGCGCAGCTTCGCAGCTATGCGGATCGTCTGGCCAGTCATGGTGTCGCGGTTGCGCTCGTCAAGGTCAGCGATGAGCGACGACAAGTTGCCTATCGTGACAGCGTGCTCGCGCTGATTCCGCACCTAACCCAGTCGTCGGAAGTCAAAGACAAGCTGCGCGCCAGTCACGTCGGTATCTTCGGATATCAGCTCGGCGGTGAAGTCGCATTGTCGGCGCTGAGCAAGACCACGCTGGCGATTCGATCGGCGCTGGTTATCGATCCGGTGGCGGTCCTCAGCTTCGTCGAGCCGCTCGATGGACTGGCGGACGCTGCGGCGATCAGTCAGAGCAAGGATGCGCCGGTGCTGTTTCTCGGTGAGCTGCTGAGCAAAGTGAGCAGTGAGCCCGGTGTGTCGCCGTGTGCGCCGCCGGGTGCAAACTTTGAAGCGTTCTATGATCGCGTCGGTGGAGCCGCTGCGGCGATTACGTTTGGCGGTGCGACGCTCGGGGACTTTGTGTCCGCGTATCCCGATAGCTGTGGGCTGGCCAGTGCGGATCGTGCGACGACGCTGCGGCTTTCGATCAAGCTGACGACGGCCTATTTTCAGTGGACGCTGCTCGAACGGGACGCGGCCAAAGACTATCTGTTTGGCTCAAGCTGGAACCTGGATCGCAGTCGCTACGGCCTCGATCAGGTGAAAAAAGGCCTGTAGTCGGTTACGTCAGCTCGTGATGCGGGCTGGCCAGGGCGGAGTAGACCTGCACCGAAGGTTTGTTCATCATGACGCCTTCAGTTCAGACGGGAGATTCCGACCATGAGCGCCACTCGTCCACGTCGCAGCTTGCTGTATATGCCCGCGTCCAATCCGCGCGCGCTGGAAAAAGCCAAAGCGCTGCTTGCCGACGGATTTATCTTTGATCTGGAAGACGCGGTTGCACCGGAACAAAAGCCTGCGGCGCGATCGGCTGCTGTGCAGGCGGCTCGGTCCGGTAGCTATGGTGCGCGGGAAGTCCTGATTCGCGTCAACGGACTGGGAACGGAGTGGGCGGAAGCGGATCTTGCTGCGGTGGCTCAGTCCGGGGCCGATGGCGTTGTGCTTCCCAAGGTCAGCAGTGCAGCGGACATCGAAGTGGCGGCGCGTATATTGTTGCGATCGGGGGCTCCGAGCACGCTGGCACTGTGGGCGATGATTGAGACGCCGCGTGGTGTGCAAGCGGTCGATGCGATTGCCGATGGGAATCAGACCCAAGGCATTCCCAAGCTGGCAGGAATCATCATCGGAACGGCGGATCTGGCCAAAGAGCTGCGTTGTCATCATCCGGTGGATCGGGCTCCGATGCTGTATGCACTGTCGCGCTGTGTGCTGGCGGCGCGCGCGTCTGGGATTTCTGTCATCGATGGTCCGCACTTTCACTTGGATGATGAAGAGGGACTGACTGCCTCGTGTCAGCAAGGACGCGCGCTGGGGTTTGATGGCAAGTCGCTGATTCATCCCAAGCAGATTGCGATCGCCAACGCGGCGTATTCTCCCAGTGCAGACGAGCTATCGAGCGCCCAGCGAATCGTCGCTGCGTATCAGCAAGCGCGGTCCGAAGGTCGCGGAATCGTCACGGTAGAGGGTCGTCTGATCGAAGCGCTTCACGTTCAGCAAGCAGAGCGTCTGCTGCGGGAAGCTGCGCTCATTTCCCAGCTCGCGGAATCAGTCAAAACCTAAGCCTCCGCTTGCGGTTGGGGGGACTCTGCTCGGCTGTACGTATTGCAAAGGAACTGCATTTGTTGCAAAGGAATTGCATTTGTAATGCGGGTCCGTGTGGCCGAACAATCAGCGTGGGACTGTCTCTGCTGGGTTGTGACATCCAGATTAGTTCGTCGAAAAGTAGATCAGAACAAGATCATCGACGAGCCGATTGGTTGCGCTTGACCGCTGACTGGAACTGATCGCAAATGCAAGTCAGTTGCAATAGATGGTCAAAGGATAGCGACCTGTTTGTGCGTGCTTGCGCGCCTAGGAGACACCCATGAAATGGAATCGAATGCTTGTGTGCTGTGTGCTGATCGGGTTCGGACTGACTGGCTGTGCAGATCAGTCAGCGGAGGATTCTCAACAGGGATCAGACCTGGGAATGCCAGCACCAGATCTGCTGTCAGCGCCGGATCTGATGCCTGTTGATCCGACGGTGGCGTGCGGAGTCTGCTTTCCACTGGAGGATCTTCCGATGTCTCTGCGCACGCGCGGGGAAGAGCTGCTCCTGAAGGCGCTTGATGCAGAGGCGCTGTATACGATCGCAGCGGACATCAAGCCGATGAGCAGTGGCTTTGTGTCGCTGACCTATCCTGCGAATCAGCCCGAGTCCACCGAGGTTGGCGAGCTGCGACAGATCCTGGCGCACTTTACCTGCACAAGTGCGATCTCTGCTGGAGTGCAGACCTTCGCCGCGACCTATTCCGGAGAGCGGTATGTGGAAGGTGTGTTCTTCCATCGCCGTCGCTTCGATGAGACGGTGGGCGCGTACAAGCAGCTCTTTACAGAGATTGGCGCAGTCGCAGGTGCAGAGCCGTTGTCCGTGGTGGAAAAGGTCGATGCCGATGCAACCACGCGTCGCTTTGCAGGCTACGGACACCTGTTTGGTTATCCCTCCTACGCGGTCGATTTCTTTGTGTCCGCAGCGGAAGAGGAACGCAAGACCGGAAAGTTCGTGGAGCGTGACTTCATCCAGCTTCCGACCTACGTTTCTCCTCGGGGACGCTTTGTTTATGCGGTGCCAAAGGGACATGTCGAAAACGACGAAGACCGCGCGCTACGGCTGCGAACAGAGAAGGTCTTGGATCGTTACCGTACGTTGCGTCAAACGTACATTGGTCCCGACAAGCCCGGTGTCTTGTCGCTTGTGCGCACCTGGTTTGATGATGGAAAGGGTCGCTGCGCACCTCAGCATGCACGGCTCTTGTAAGCGATACAGTCGCGCCATTTTCAGCGATTCCGTATTACTCTGCGGAACATGAACAGCAAGAGTGAATCGATGACAGCGCAGACTCCGTATCCGATCGGAACACCCGGTCAGCCGTGGGGAGACGCCGAGCGCGCGCAGTGGCTTTCACTTCAGCGGGTGCAGCGCAGCTATGCGCAAGATGTCCTGACCCAGATCGATCGGCTGCGAGATCGCTTTACCGTCACAAGCTACGGAGAGCTTCACTATCCGCCCGATCGATATCCGCTGTATGCGCTGCGCAGTCGGGACTGGCATCCCGAGCGTCCGATTGTGCTGGTGACCGGCGGAGTTCATGGCTACGAGACAAGCGGAGTTCATGGCGCACTCCTGTTTGCGGACGAGTACGCAGAGCGCTTCATCGGACAGGTCAACTTGCTGGTGGTTCCTTGCGTCAGTCCGTGGGCCTATGAGCGCATTCATCGCTGGAATCCGCACGCGATCGATCCCAACCGTTCCTTCCGCGAACCAAGTCCTTCACCGGAAGCAGCGCTGCTGATGCAGCTGCTAGCACCGATTCGTGCGCAGATCGCGCTGCACATTGATCTGCATGAAACCACGGACTCTGATGAGACAGAGTTTCGGACTGCGCTGGCTGCGCGCGACGGGAAAAGCTCTGAACCAGGCGTCATTCCCGATGGCTTCTATGTGGTCGGAGACAGTGACAATCCGCAGCTTCCGTTTCAGCAAGCGGTGATCTCTGCGGTGGCGCAAGTCACGCACATTGCACCCGCTGATGAGCGAGGAGAGATCATTGGCTGTCCGGTGGTTTCTCCCGGTGTCATCCTGTACAAGCTGCGATCGCTCGGGCTGTGCGCGGGCTATACCGATGCGCGCTACACCACGACCACAGAAGTCTATCCAGACAGTCCCAAGACGAGCGCTGCGGAGTGTAATCGCGCACAAGCCACAGCTGTCTGTGCGGCGATCGAATTCCTACTGCGCAACCTGGACACCGCGCGGTCAAGCTGGGAGTCCTTTTTTACGGACAACAAGTCTGCGTGGGATGCGCGTGTCGATGTCCATGCGAACAGTCGCTTTTACGATGTGGATGGCTTTCGCGCTGGGAAAAGCTCTCTGACCCCGCTGGAAGAACGTCTGCTTGGGGATGTGAGCGGTCAGCGCTTGCTGCATCTACAGTGTCACTTTGGACTGGATACGCTGTCGTGGGCGCGCAAAGGAGCCCGCGTTGTGGGCGTCGATTTTTCGTCCAAAGCGATCGAGCGTGCGCGTGAGCTGGCGCAGTCTGTGGGTCTGTCCGATGTCGCGCGCTTTGTCGAGTGCAATGTCTACGATACGCGCGCGCATGTTCCAGAGACGTTTGACATCGTCTACACCTCCTTTGGGGTGATTGGCTGGCTTCCTGATCTGCGTCCGTGGGCACAGGTGATCAAAGAGAGCCTTCATCCCGGTGGTCGTCTGTTTCTGATCGAGTTTCATCCCTACATCTGGATGTCGCAGATGGGACCGGATCTCTCGATTCGCTATGCCTACTTCAACCGAGGTCCGATCTCAGAAGTGGGAAGCGGAACCTATGCGGAGCGCTCAGCGAAGATCTCCTATCGAGAGCATGGCTGGAATCACTCCTTTGCGGATGTGATCTCTGCGCTGCTTGCCGCCGGACTCCGGATCGATGATCTGGCGGAATACGACTACTCTCCGTTTGATATCTTTCCGAACCTGGTGCGTCGTCCTACATCACCAGAAGGGGTCGATGGCTCCGCTGTGTCTTCCCAGCCTACAGAGCAAGGATTCTGGTTCCGTGATCACCCCGGAATGATTCCGATGATGTTTTCTCTGCAAGCATCGCGAAGGGACTGACGATCTGCTGCGAGCACTCGCTCGCTTCGCTATACTAACCCGTTAGGATGGAACGCGTTGTCTTTGGGGGGACCGTGATTCGCTGGGCTGCGCTGCTCGTGGCAGCAGCTGTCTGTCTGGTGCCCAGCGTGTCGCATGCAGAATCGGGACAGAGTCCGGTCAGCACGACTCCTGTTTCCACACAGACTGCGACTTCCCGTCCTGCTTCCAGTGCTTTCGCTGCGGTCACAGATCCTGCTGTTTCAGAGCCCGCGCCAGCGATGGTTGATCATGTCCAGCTTGCGCAGCAGCTCTTTAAGGAACAGAAGTATTCCGCCGCTGCGGAACAGCTCAAGCTTGCGTATGAAACGCAGCCCAATCCACTGTTTCTGTTTAATGCGGGCCAGGCGTATCGCAAAGCGATGTGGCCGCTTGAATCGAAGCAGATGTACGAGCGCTTCGTCGAAGCTGCGCCCGATCATCCGCTCGTTCCGGAAGCCAAGGGATACATCCAAACGCTGACCAGCTTGATCGAAGAACGACAAGCGAAGCAGAAGGTGGAGCTGACGCTGATCGAAAAACAGGGAGAGCTTCAGGAACAAGTTCGCAAGCGAGAGGAAGCCCAGCGCGCGCTGGAGCGAGCGAAGAATCCTCCCATTTATCGCAAGCCGTGGTTTTGGGCTGTGACGGGTGGCGCGGTGGCTGCGGTTGGTGTGACGCTGATTGTCTCTTTGGCGGTATCAGCGCGTTTTCGGACGGACGGTCCCATCATTTCGGTTTCTTACTAATAAGAGGAGTGTCAGATGTCTCTTTTTCGCACTCGCTCTGTGTCTGCGGCACTGCTTGGTCTGCTGATGAGTGGCGCGGTCGGTTGTGGACCGGACTTCAAGCTGATCCTGACCAACATTCCGAGCGATGCAGATACGCTCTACTTTTTGACGCGGACAGACATCCTGAACTCTTCAGGACAGGTGGTGCAGAGCAAGGTCTCAAAGCCCAAGAGTGAGTCGATCCGTTCTCTGTCTGCCAGCCAGCGGGAGCTGTATTCCTACGGACTTACGCTCGACGGTGCGCCAGTTGCCGCATCGGATCAGAATCGTCAGTCGATCGTCAGCGTCGCGGCAACGCAAAACTCAACGGTGCTGCGCATTGGCGAGTCCGCTCCCGTGGTGATGACGACGCAGTTTCTGGATCTACAGATCAGCTTTGACTCGCTGGCTTCGCCGCCGCGTCCGATGTTGGGAACCAAAAATCTCAACAAAGACATGTTCATGACCGAAGCGCGACGGTTCTTGACGCTCGATGGTCAGCTCAACGGCATCTTGCGATTGGAGATCATTGGCTGGAACTTCCCGACGGATGTGCAAGCGAAGCTGTCGATTCCCAACTATCCAGCGGCGGGTCAATCGATAGAGCTGACAAACTGCAAGACGACCTACGACTCACCGAGCACACTGACGGTGGAGTGGCCCACGCCCAAGCCAGCAGTGGTGAATACGGGCATGCCGATGCAGATGCCGATGCCGACTCCGCTGCCATCGTACGTGATCGATCTCATCAACAATCCGACGCAGACCGCGCTGGGGATCAGCCTGTCGAACACCGATGGCTCGCGCGCGGATGACTGGACGCAGGGCGGGCAGCGTTCGATGTAGCGCGTTACGGATCGGACAGCGCGAGCAGCAGCGCGTCTTCTTCTGCGAGGACGCGGCTGTGAGCAGGCACAGCAGACAGAGCAGGCAGACGGACGGTTTGGCCAGCTATCACCGCGCTGGCGGAGCCTTGCAGCAGCACATAAGCGGGGCCGACGATCGCTTCACTGCCAGCGGTTAGCTTGCACAGTCGAACGCCGCGCGCGCTCTGGCCCAGGACCAGTCCCAGATCTTCTTCGCTCGCGACTTTGGGCCACTTTGCCGGAGCTGGCTCGACGGAAGCCTGCGCTGGCTCGACGGGCGCGGGCGCTACGGTTTCTTCGACAGCGACGGCGGCGACGACGGGCGGTGATGCGTCGCTCACGGATATCGCTGCCAGCTTGGCTCCTTGTTCGACCGCATCGATCGCCAGTTCTCCTTCGCGGTAGCTCGGATAGTGCAGCGAAAGTCCCAGCTCGCGCTTGAGCTTGTCGTTGCGCAGACGACGACCGCGAATGATGTTGCGCGGACCGCTCGCTTTGGCCGAGTCCGCGTCGGGAGGAACCGGCAGCTTGAGGTGCTGGGCCAGCCACTCACCGTATTCGCGCTGAGGACACGGATGATCGTCTCCGACGACATACATCGAGTTGGGCGGGGCTTTCAGGGCCGCAGCGCGGATGATGCGTACCAAGTCATCGATGTAGATTCGCGAAAAAAAGTGCTTTCCGCCGTCCCACAGCTTGTACTGGCCGGTGCGGATTCGCTGACGGGCTCCTCGCGCGGGATGAAACGCATCCAGCGTCGGTCCGTAGATCGCTCCGAGCCGCAAGATCACCGTTCGCAAGCCTGACTGCGCCACCGACTGAACGGCGGCTTCATCGGACAGGCGTAGCAAGGCATCGGCATCCGAGACCGCCACCGACGAGTCTTCATCGACCCATTCGCTGGTAAAGACCAGCTCGCTGCGTCCGTAGACCGCGCTGCTGCTCAGATACATGAAGGCGCTCGCTCCGGCCCGTGATGCAGCGGTTGCGGCGCGACGGACGGCTTCACCTTGCGGCAGATCGGGAACGCCGGGAATCGAGTACACGACCACTGGCCGAATCAGTCCACCGAGCGCGGGTCCAAACTGATGAGGTCGGGATGCATCGAAGTAATGAACGTCGGCTCCGAGTGCGGCCAGCGGTTCAAGCATTGGCAGCCGACGCGCGCAGACTCGCACCGTGATTCCGTCGGCAAGCAGCGACTGCGCCAGCCTGGTTCCGACGTAGCCGCAGCCGAGGATGATGACCGGAGGATGATCGCTCATGAGGTCTAGTGCGCCTGATCGAGTCGCTTCCGCAGCGTCGCTTCACACGACAGATCCAAAAGGGCCCGACAGATCCCGAGCGCTCGATCGTAGTTGTCGCGGGCACCACGCAGATCGCCCAGCTTCAGGTAGTTATCGCCCACCTCGGTGAGCGCCTGGACCGCTTCGTCCTGTTCGCCCAGCTCTTGCCAGAACTGGAACGCGCGCTGGCTGCATCGCACCGCATGCTCGTAGTCGCCCATCGTCGAGTAGGTCGCCGAGACATCGTGCAGGATCGCTGCCAGCCGCGTCGGACGCTGACTCGAGCGAGCCATCGACAAAGCCTGGAAAAACGACGCAAACGCCTGCGCTTTTTGGCCGAGCGACGCATACGCTTTGCCCATTTTTCCAAGCGCCGCCGCCGAGTCTCCCGCCTGACCGAGCTGCTCATACAGCGCGCGCGCCTTGATAAACGAGTTGAGCGCCAAGTCTTTCTGTCCCAGCGCAAACAGCTCGTCGCCCAGATCGACCAGCGCATCGGCCTGTCCATCGGAGTGCCCGAGCTTGTTCCACACCGCGTAGCACTCTTGGTAGTACGCCGCCGCTTTTTCGTGATGGCCCGCTTTGGCGTGAATCTCGGCGATCTCTTCCAGCGCTTGCGCTTGCTCTCTGAAGTACGAGGTCGCGACAAACGCTGCCAGCGCTTCTTGGTACGCGTCTTCTGCGCGCTTGCTTTCGCCCAGCGCATTGCGGGCCGCTCCGATCGCCATCAGCGCCCGACCTTGTGCCATCCGAACCTGACGATCCTCGCTGCGAAGCGCATGAACCGTGTTGTCGGCTTGTCCCACCAGCGCCACGGCTTTCGGCTGATTCTTCAGGTAGTAGTGCGCCACGCCCGACAGTGCCATCGCGCGCGCTTCGGCAATCGGCATATTCAGCTTCTTATATAAAGCCTGCGCCTGTCCGAGCGATCCGACCGCATCTTGATAGATCGTTCGCTGGATCTGCGCCTGACCGATCAGCAGCAGCGCATCGGCCTCTTTGCTTTGATCGCCCAGCTGCGTGGCCAGCGTGCGTGCTTCGGTAAAGTGCGCAATCGCTACGTCGGGCTTGTGCAGCCGTCGCGTCGCCAGCCGTCCCATCCTGAGCAGCAAGTCGTACGCCGCCGTCACATCCCGCGCTTGCAGCTTCGACTTGTACTGGTCTTCAAGCTTGGCGTAGCGCGTAAACGCTCGCGTGTACGAGGTCTGCTCGGCAGACATCGGTGCCATCAAGACTGCGTCGTCGCAGACCTCGGGAATCGGCTCCTTGGCTGGTCCGTTGTCGAGCGTCGGAACGGGATCGGGTCGCTGCTCTGCCGCAGGTGGACAGCCAAGACCGAGGCAACCGAGCAAAGACACGATGACGACGGGAACGCTGGATCGCATGACGACCTCTCTGAATAGAAACCGCAGTGTGCGTGCTCTGGTCTGCCGATGTAGCGCGCAGAGCATCGACCAATACAAGGTAACGCGCCTCACCTTCAACGCAAAGAGCGTTTATGGAACCACATTTTCTTTGCGATGAGCGAGGGGCGAGAGAAGCAGACTACGCAGACTTTCGGACGCGCTTTTTGGCAGCCGGAGCGGGCTCAGCGGAAGCTGGCGCAGGCTCAGCGGCAACCGGCACAGGCTCGACAGCGACGGCGGCTTTGACACGCTTGGTCGATGTCGCGCTCTTGGCCTTTGGCGCTTTGACTTCGGCAGCAGCGACGGGCTCAGTCGCAGCAACCACGGGCGCAGCGACTTCTTCGGTCTTCTTTTTGGCGCGTGTGGTCTTTTTCGCGGGAGCTTTGTCCGCTTCGGCGGCTGGCTCGGTACTTGCCGGAGTCTCGACGCTGGCGGCTGGAGCTTCGTCGGTCGCTTTGGCTTTTTTGGTGCGCGTCGTCTTGGCCTTGGTCTTCGGCGTTGCGGTGGACGCTTCGCTGGCTGCCGCGACGGGAACCTCCGGCGCGATCGCAGCGACGACGGCTTCCACTGGCTTGTCGGCGCTGGGCGCTTCTGCGACGGGAACAGCCGGTGCTTCGGTCAGCTGACGGATCGACAGCCGGACGCGACCTTCGCCATCGACGCTCATCACGACGGCCAGCACTTCGCGGCCAATCTGGAACAGCTTCTTGAGATCGGTTCCTCTCGGCACACCGACTTCCGCATTGGGAATCAGTCCGCGCGGATACGTCGTCGGCAGCACGTCGGGCACCATCACGCGAACGATCAGACCGTTGCCTTCGACGCGCTCGATGCGAGCCTTCATGCGATCGCCCGCTTTGAGCATCTGCGCAACCTGCGCCTGCGCCGCGCGAGCTTCCTCGATGAGCGACAGACCGATGCGACGACGCTCGCGATCCAGGCTGACCACCGTCGCGGTCAGCTCTTGTCCAAGCTGCAAAATTTCGCGCGGGTGCGTGATGTGTCGCTCTGCCATCAGCGAGATGTGAATCAGCGCTTCGACGCCGGTACGGATCTCGACGAACGCACCAAATGGCTCCAGCCGGACCACACGACCACGGACGCGCTCGCCTTCGGACAGCGTCGAAAGAGCTTCGGCCATCGGATCGGCCAGCAGACCTTTTAGACTCAGTCCAATACGCAGGTTGCCTTGGAAGCTGTGATGCAGGTGATCGTGGCCGGGCCGAACTTCCTCTAGCCTCACCACTTCCACATCGACGCGCTGACCGATCTTGATCGAGTTTTCGTCTCGTCCAGCGGTGCGCGCGGCTTGATACAGCTCGCTTGTGGGAACATTTCCGTCGAGCCCGCCGATGTCTACCAGCGCGGCTGGCTCTTGCATCGCGACGATGGTGCCGGTGTAACGCTCGCCGATCTTCAAACGAGCGCGGCTCTCATCCGACAGCGCACGCTGCTCAATTTCCAGCACGGCTCGACGAGAAACGATGACCTGGCGACTTTCTTCGCTGATGCGACTGACGCGCAGTGCCAGCGCTTTGCCCAAGTAAATCGACGGATCTTGACAGTAACGAAGCTCAATCTGAGACGACGGCAAGAACGCGCGGACGCCTCCCAGATCCACGTCGAGACCGCCTTTGTTGACGCCTGTGACCAAGCCTTGGACGGGTGTGCCTTGGCTGTAGGCCTGACGGATTTGATCCGACAGACCGGCACCTTTTTGGATGCGACCACTGATGAGCAGTCCGCCATCTTTTCCGACGGAACCGATGACGTGACCTTCGAGCGTATCGCCGACGTGGACGGTTAGCTCACCGTCTTCACCGCGTAGCTCGTCGAGAGAAATCATGGCTTCGGACTTGCCACCGATATCGAGGAATGCGTACTCGGTGCCGATCTGGACGATTTCGCCTTGGACCAGCTCACCGACGTCGGGGTCGCGCTTGGCAACGGCGCGCTTCTCGGAGCGGAGCGAGGCCTCAAAAAGCTCGGCGAAGGACTCCCCGCTGGACACTGCGGTTCTGCTTCGTGCGGGTTCCATACCGAGGTAACGATGTTGGGTCTCGGGCTGGGCGAGAAAGTGCCTGGGACTGCGGAGCGGCGGCTTGCGCATGGGAAGAGAGGCTCCTTCGTTGCCGAATCGAAAATTCGCGGAGTCAATTGCCCTGGGGCAGTTCGGGTTCGTGTTGGGTGCTGCCTATTTGATTCCTTGGTTCCTCTTCGCGCTGCGGGTCTTGGGTCTGCCAAGTGGAGGACACGCCCGAAGCCTGTCACGCGAGCAAGAGAAACCGGATACGCACCTTAGCACGGAATTGAGCATTTTCGCCACCGAACTACACCGTGATCTCGATCAGCGGGAAGTGCGTGGTCCATCGAGGACAGGGTTATCGCGTGAGACGAAGCTGGCCAAGCTGGTGACAAAGTCCGCCATCGGTTCGCTGTAGCGGGTGCGCCATGCAGTCAGAAGTGACTTCATCAGGCGACGCTGGGCGAGACGCAGCGGCTCGGTTGGGCTGATGGCTGCACAAACGGCGGGATCGGTCGGACGAACCACGCTCGAGCCCGGCGGCGTACTTGGCAACGCTCCGGTGGTTCGGTCGGCTGCTTCCACCGCGAGCGTACACAGCCCGAGCAGGTGATAGCGCGCACGAAGTCGCACCGTCGGAATGTCGCTGTTTGCTAGCTCGCTAAGCACTGGCAAGTCCACCAGCGCGGGCGGCTGAAGCGGCAGCGTCGGATCGATCTGCGTCGCGGCTGAGTTGACGGGTGGTTCCAGTGGCAGCGACAGCGCCATTCTGAGTCGCTGGAGCGACACTCGTTCGCGCGTCACCGGCGAGTCTGTAGCCGCGCTGGCCGGAGCTGAGAGTCCCGCTGCGGGCAGTGCCGACGGTGGAGGCATGATCGAGCTGGCGGCAGACCGATCAGCCATCGCTGCTTGCTGACTTGCGCTTGCGTCCGTCGCTTGCGCCATCGGGTTTGCCTGCCCAGGTGTGGACGAATCGGCTGTCGGACTGGCACTTGCAACGGGCGTCGCAGTCGGGGAAACCACGCCCATGGTGACTTCCTTGGGCAGCCCCGTTGTCGAGACGGGAACCACCAGGCTTGCACACACCGCTGGTCGCGGATGCTTTTGAACGGCTCCCGATAGCTCCAGCCACACCTGTTCCAGCATCAGCGTCTCGGGAGACTGGCGCAGGATGCTTGGATAGAGCCGCGTGCTGTACAGATCAAACACCGCTCGTTCCCAACCGAGACAGGCTTCTTCGACGAGCTTGGCTTTTTCTGGCTGCGTCGCTGCCTTCTCGGCAACCGCTCGATAAGTGCCCAGCATAAAGTCGAGCTGAATCGAGTTTGTATAGCGTGGCACCCTCGGCAGACCGCTGGGTTGAACGGGCGGACTTAGCGCACAGCCGCCTAGTAGCAGGCCAGCGCCGATCGTGGCTAGAGTGGCTCTCATCGGGAGTCCTTCAAAATGGGAAGACGACCGTGCCACCGCGATCCCAAGCCGTCAAGTCTCGGGGGCAGGCGCGGTCGAGCGGCGACAGCCAGGCGGTTACTGACCTTGCTTGGCCTTGAGCTTGCGTTCGACCTTGGCGAGGAAGTCCTTCCACTCGCTGCGCTTGTTGTTCCATTTTGCGTCGGACAGCAGCTTGCGGGCTTTTTGCAGCGTCGCTTCCGCGTCTTGATAGCGCTCGTCGGCCACTTGCGCTTCCGCCAGGTAGATTTGGTTGAGCGGATGGTCCGCCGCAACCGCGACGGCGCGCATTAGAAGCTGGACCCCTTTTTCGGGATCACCGATCGCCACCGGCGGAGCGGGCGCTCTTGTGTACACCGTGCCGAGCATTCGCAGCGGTCCGCCGCTATCGTACTTTTCGTCGAGCTTGATCGCTGTTTCCGACTCCGCAACCATCTGGTTTAGCATCGGCTTGATGTCGGCTCCGCGCTGGGTCTGCGCCGAAAAACCAATCAGCTGGGCCAGATAATAGTGACCTTCGACACGCTCAGCTGCCAACTCGACGGCTCGACGTGCTGACTCGGTGGCTTTGGTGAGGCTCGCTTGACAGGATGAACCTTCGTCAACTGTACACTGCTCAGCGACGGCACGAGCCAACCGATAATGACCTTCAAAGCCGGGCTTTTGATTGGCCCACTCGGTGCTGGTCAGCGCTTTTTCCATCGCGAGCTGCGCGTTTTTGTAACCGGCTCCGCCTAGCGCAAACTGCTCGTCGGCAATCTTGACAAGCGCCGCTGGATCGCTGGGCAGTTCCGTCGCTGCCATTACAGACTTTGCGTCGCTGGTTTTGACATCTGCGGCGGGCGGACACGCGGCAAGCGAGGACAGGACAAGCAGCCCAAAGGCCGAGGCACAGAGCGTTCTCATGGTTGATCGTACCTTTTTTCGGTGGAGCTAAGCAGCGACGCATTGGTCGCTTCAAACTTCTGAATCCGCATCTCTTTACAGACGGGAGCGCCTTGCTGAGTGGCGCACATCCCGAACAGCGTCTTGGTGAGCTTTTTCTGCTCTGTTTCGGGAAGCACCGTCGGAAACGCGATGACGAGGAGCCCCGGCAGCGCTTGCGACGTATAGATGACGCGCAGATCCGCGCCACCTTCCATCTTTTTGGCCTCGGTGAGCTGATCTGGATCGACCAGCGTTGCGTCGGCTTCGCCTCGGATGACGGCGCGAATGCCCTTGGTGACTGCGCCCACCTGCTTGAGCTGAAAGCGCGTCTCGGCGGCACCTTTTCCGTCCAAAACGACGTTGCTTAGGTATTTCCCAGCGTCGGCGAGCTGGGTCCAGACGCGCTTGCCAGACAGCTCCGCGAGCGACTTGATCGCGGGATCTTTGGCAATCACCTGAAGCTGCGGTGTGTTGAGATCGCTGCTGACGACTTGTGCGATGGCAACTGCTTTGTGCGACTTGCGTAGCTCTAGGTACAGCAACGGTTCGACGACGGCCCAGCCTGGCTTTTGCTGTTCAATCGCAGCCAGGGCTTCTTTGCGCGTGACGTAGAAGCCGCCGCTGACGGAGCTAGCAGGCCAGCCGATCGTGCTTTCCAAGTGCCGAGCAAAGCGATCAATGTAGGGCTTGGCTTGCGCTGAGTCTCCACCCATGCGGATGGCGTAAATCGAAAAGTCATGTGGCGGTGCGGCTTGTGCGATGCCTGGAAGCGAAAGCGCCACAAGCAGCGCGACAGCCATCGGTTTGACAGAAATCATGGTGCGCATTCTCCAGAAGACAGGATCTTCGCGCAAGTCCCTCTCGGCACAGGGTCCGAAAGATGCTGCACTGGCGCGTTCTTTTATGCGACGAAGAAACAGTCGGCTTCATTTAGAACAGCTCGCCACGCGCACGCTGCGCAGCCTGGGTGGCTCGGGACCAAATCGGCGCATCGGTCATGCTGTCGGTTGCATTTGGCGCTGGTGTCATAAAATGAGTGCTGGCATCGCATGCTAAGACAGCGTTGCCGCTGGTCCACTGCGGGCTCAGGGTTGTCTGAACGCTCGCGCTCCCTCTTTGCCGAGATAAAGAAAGCGAATGCCACAGCAAAAAACGTACGAAAAATTGGTGGCGGCCTACACGCAGGTGCTCGACGCCTACGCGGACATGGGCTATCCGACCAAAGACGACGACAACTTTCGCGAAACCGCCGAGCGTGCTGCCAAAGCCTCTCAGGAAATGGTTCGTCCCGTCGCTGAGATCGAGCAAGAAGTCAACGATCTACTGGCCAAGACCTTTCCGGCTCGCTACGACCAGATGGTCATCAGCAAGCACAACATCTGCTTTGGACTGTGTCCACACCACCTGCTCCCGGTGGTTTATCGCGTCTCGGCTGCCTACATTCCCAAAGATCGCGTCGTGGGCATCAGCAAGCTGTCGCGGCTGATTCGGCTGCTCGCGCGGCGTCCGGTGCTGCAAGAAGATCTGACGCACGAGCTGGCGGAGCTTCTGTTTTCGCGACTGGATTCCAAAGGTGCCGCCGTTTATATCGAGGGACTGCACATGTGTATGGCAGCGCGCGGCGTCGAAGCACATGAAGCGCGGCTGGTGACCAGCGCGGTGCGTGGCGTGTTTACCGAGCAGCTCTCGACGAGACAAGAGTTCTTGGACTTGGTGACTGCCGCGCCGCTTCAGCTTCTGTAGGGCAGGGTGGGCTAGGATTCGCCGCCATCTTCGCGACTGCGCTTGACGGTGACCTTGTTTTTGACGTCGGGTTTGACTGCGGCGTCGTTCGGGATGAAGCGAATCTCGGTCTTGATCTCGAAGGACAGCGATGTGAGCAGCTTTTGCAGCTCTCCCGAGAGGTTCACCGATTCAAGAAAGCGACGCACTTCCTGTCCGACGATGCGCAGCACTTCATCTTTGGACGAAGACGCTTGGACCAGCAGATAGGTCGCCACCTCGCGCGGCAAGTTGAACTCACTGACGAGACGACGGACCGTCTCTTCGGGCGACAGGATTGCCGTGCTTCCCGCTGAGATCGCTCGTCGCACAACGTCGGGAAGGAACTGCTCTAAGCGCTCGCGGAAGCCACGATCTTCGTTGGACTCCTCGAAGCTCGGGCGATCTTTGGAGTGATCACTTGGCATCTTTGTCCTTGTCCTTTTTGGCGCTGGGCTCTGGCGCGGCGCTGGGCTTGGCTGCTTCCGGGGCTGCGCTCGGCTTTGGCGTCGGCAGGGTTTCTGCACTGATGAGCAGTCGAACCATCGGTGTAAACGCGAGCTTGGTAGACTGAACTGCCGTCGCTGGCTCGGCATCGCGCTGGAAGACTTGATTCGATTCGCGTCGCGATGTCCACAGCCGCGCGGCACTTGAATCGCTCGTCGGAGCAGAGATTCCCAGCCACAGCGGTCCCGTCACAATCGGCGCATCAAGCACGGGCTCTAGCACCCACTTTCCGTCGAGACCGCTCGAGGTATGGTTCACTTCGTAGGTTCGTTCCAGCTGCGTAAGCTTTGCACCCGGCCTGCCGCTTTCGTCGTGGCGATAGAGCATAAGACGAAGCTTACCGGGCTGCGCAACCAGCAGTCGCAGTCGCTGCGGCTTGTACGCGGGCAAGGTCGGCTCGAAGCGAATCAGCCATTCTCCGTCGGGATTTGGCAGAAGAGGCCGCTCTGCGGGCTGTCCGTCGTCGAAGGCTAGCTCCAGCTCGCTCTGGAGCTGACTGCGATCAGAAGCCCGCTGCGAGCCCGCACATCCTGAGCCGAGCATCACCAGCCCGAGCAGCATCGTCGTCGAAAGCGTACAGACTAGAGCGCGCATAAGGTTTCTCCTTGCCGAGCATAACGAGCGCCGCAGCTTGTGCAGAGTAACGTGTCGTCGGAAAGTCGCTCTCCGCAGGCGCAGATCCAGCCGACGAAGTGCGCGGGAACGCCGACCCAGAGCTGATAAGCCGGGACATCGCGCGTTACCACCGCTCCGGCACCGATGAAGGCGTAGGGACCGATGTTGTGACCGCAGACGATGGTGGCGTTTGCCCCGATAGATGCACCTTTTCCGACGACCGTGCGACGATATTCGGCCTTGCGTGAGACGTGCGCACGCGGGTTTACGACGTTGGTGAACACCGCGCTGGGGCCGACGAAGACCTGATCCTCTAACACCACGCCATCGTAGATCGAAACGTTGTTCTGGACACGCACGCCGTTGCCCATCACCACGGTGGGGGCGACAAAGACGTTCTGACCGAGCACGCAGTCTCGTCCGATTTTCGCACCGCTACAGACGTGACAAAAGTGCCAGATGCGGCAGCCGTCGCCGATCACCGCGCCTTCGTCGATGCATGCCGAGTCGTGACGAAAGTAATGCATGGTTACTTGCTGCTGGCCTTGACCGCAAAGGTCTTGGGCTCTGCGCCGCGTAGGATGAGCGTCAGGTTGGCAGACTGCTCAGGCTGAGGTCCGACGACAATCGGTTCGCTACGGGCCCAGACTGGCGTCGGAAGTCCGGGGGACGGTTCCGAGGCTGCGCAGACGGACAGCTTTTCGCCCGGATCGGCCATCACCACGGCATAAAAGCCATCGGTGTCGCTGAGCGGTACGCGACGAATCAAGCGAGAGTCCGGGCTCGCGCAGTCGCCGCTTGCGATGATGATGGAGACGGGATACAGCGGTCGTCCTGACGGACCGGCGCGAACCATTCCGCTCAGCTCGATGGTCGGTTCTTCGCCGCTTTTCGGTGGCGTACTGACGACGGGCAGGCTGGGCTGGGCAGGTCGCGGCGCGATCGGTTCCGCGCTGGCAGTGACAGTCGCAGCCATATCGACGACGCGCGCATCAACGACCACGGTGTGGGCGGGCTCTTTTTTGCAGCCGATTCCCGACGCAGCAAGCAGGACCGAGAGCGCAATCGGTCCGAAGAACGAAAGTCGATGAGCGCGCACGCGGCCTCGATTACTGAATGCCTGCCGACATTGGAAACACCGAGAGGCGCTGTCCGTCGGCTTGGGTTTCGATCGTCACGTAGACCGCGCCGTGAAGGGAATCGGTACGGAACAGGCGCGCCGGCGGTGTGGTCGGAATGTCAGCAAACAGTCGCTCGAGCTTGAGCGTCGTGCGTCCACCGTGCGCGTCGTTTTTCCATGTCCCGTTTACGCTCGCGGGAAGGACCGGCGGATCTTTGAGCTCTCCGGCCAACGTCTTTTGCAGCGTCGTCACCGCAGCCTTCTGATCGGGCGTCGTGGTGGAACCCAGGCTCAGCAGCTTGGCCGACGAAGGACCAAGGTGTAGCACGGCCAGCGTCGGCTGCTCGGCGAGCGCTTTCTTCAGATCGCTGCCGGTTTTGACAAAGACGCTCAGTCCGGCGTAGCTGACCGGCTGTCCCGGCGTCCAGATCGGATCTTGGCCAATCCTGGTGAGCGCGCAGTAGTGAAGGTTGGGATCTTTGCGACCTTCTTCGCACTTGATGAAGGCCGAAAACTTGGTGGCCAGGGCTTTGGCCTCTGGATCTTCGGTCGGAGGCGTCGTCGGTGCGCCGGGTGGAACGTACGCGCCGGGCGCTGGGGCTGCGGTGGGCGAAGGCGCGGCCTGCATGGGTAAGGTCGAGACGATGGCCAGCGCGATTGCAAGGTGCGACATGAAAACCCTCGGGTGTTGCGAACAGATCGTAAGGAGCGAACCGGCTTCGTCTGCCGAAGCAGATGCGCGTTTTTCGATAGCGTAAAGAGCGGCCTATATTGCCCGACAGCGTACGGCCTTCGCAAGCGGGCACCTCGCACACTCTGTCCGCGCGGCGGCGTCCGGCGTGATATGATGAGCGCGCGGGACTCTGCTCTGCGACAGAAGGGCGTGCGCTGGAAATGCGTGCTGCCCTGTCTGCATCAGGCTCGCTGCTGGGAACCGGAGAGGACACAAAGACGATGTCGCTGATTGGCAAGCGCTTAGGAAACTACGACATCCAGGGCAAGCTCGGCGAAGGCGGTATGGGCATTGTGTACATGGGCGTACACCCCCAAATCGGCAAAAAAGTCGCTGTCAAGGTGCTGCACCCCGAGCTATCCGACAAAGCCGACGTCGTCACGCGCTTCTTTAACGAAATGTAAATTACAAATTTTCGTCGAGAAATAAATACTTCGTTACGCCAGGGAAAGGACTGGGAAAGCGTGCGGTGGATTGGCTACTCCGTCGCACACGCAGCCAGTGCTGATCTAACCTGCGACCACTACGAAACCAACAGTTTGAGCAAAGAGCGTGGGGGCGACCGGAGAGCTTTTTTTCGGGCCGCCTGCGGAACGGAAAAAAGTCTCGCAGGGTAGCGGGGCCCCTCGCGAAACATGCGGGTTTGGGA
>JAEUKB010000014.1 GCA_016794365.1 Myxococcales bacterium | reverse complement strand
GCTGACGGTCGGCGGCTCCATCGCGGCAGCCACAGGGACTGCCATCATCGTCGGGGGAATCGTCCTATGGAGAAAAAAGTCGGCCTTGACCTTGTAACGCGCGTCGCCCAGTTTCTGCACATCGACCTTCCGTGGGACAAGCGACCACCCAAGCCTGCCTGCGACCGCTGCGGTGCGTCTCCCGACCACGAGGCCCTGCCGTTCTTCCCCGACCCCAGCACCATGCCCCGCGAAGGCTGGCGCAGCCTGTCCCTCTGCAAATCCTGCGCTGCCCTCGGCCTCCCCTCCGGCTGGGTGCTCACCGTCCACCCCTCCAAAGTCCAAGTCATCAAACTCCGAGCCGACGGCTACATCGAATATCCCGACGGACGAGTCGAGCAGTGGAAGCGTGGGGTAAAGAACGGGGCCCGATGAACGACCGGTTGTCCAGTGACGGGGCCAACGGGCCGCTGCCCAGAGCAGGATGGGGATTCTGGATGACAAACCTCTTGAATTCGTGACGACCGCTTCATTCTGGATGGGCGGACCAACGCGGCGAACAAGCCATGCTCACACCATATGATATAAGACGAGCGAGCTGTTCGCAAAGTCCGCTTCACGGTTGAAGAGATAGTTCCTGCGCGAGAACAATATGGCCGATCTACCCCAGAATGCGATCGAGGAAAGCAGCCCCCCTGAAGAGGAGGAGCCAGAGGCACGCCGGAAGCGTCGAGTATTTCTCAAGCTCGGCAGCTTGTATCTCGATCCCAACAATTATCGATTCATCCACAGCGAGCAATACGAAGGAGTCGTGGAAGGCAGCAAGCTGTTTTCTGCTCAGACGCAAGCCCGGACACGACGTCTCCTTCTTGGCGAGGGACAAGGCCAAGTCAGAGATCTCTTGGACAGCTTTCGGCAAAACGGATGGCTTGACATCGAACCAATCCACGTCCGACAGGTTGAGGGCCGCTATCTGGTAGTCGAAGGGAATCGTCGGGTCGCTGCCTTGAAGTTTCTGCAGGAACAGCATCAGAGTGGTGCTGGTGAGCTTGGAAACCTAAACGCTGAGATCTTTGACAATGTGCCCGTGCTGAAGGTTGCGGACGTCGATCCGTATCATCATCTCATCGTGATGGGGCTCCAGCATGTGAGTGGCAAGCAAAAATGGCCTGCCCTCAATCAGGCCAAGCTCATGCGTGACTTGCAGCAGCAACACAGCAAGTCGCCAGAGGAAATCTGTCGCTCGCTTGGCATTCGGAAGCAGGAGTTCAACCTCTATGTCCGAACCTTGGCGCTCTGTGAAGCGTATCAGAGGAGCGATTATGGAGACGAGTTTACTGCGGAGAAGTTCAACCTTTTTCGAGAGGTACTCAAGGCACCCAAACTGAAGGAGTGGCTTGCCTGGGACGATCATAGCCTGCGCGCCCAAAACAGCCAGAATCAAGAGCTACTCTTCTCGTGGTTCTCGCGTCCTTTAGCAGATGATGACACCCTGACAGAAGAGGAGCGCGAGTCAGTGCGCGCCTCCGTGGCCCGTGACCCCGTCGTCACTACGGGCACGCAAGTCCGTGATCTCGCCAAGATCATTGAGGACCCTGAAGCAGTAAATCTGTTGGAAGAGACCCGAAACCTTGTCTCGGCATCTTTGAGCAGCGGCATTATCGCCAAGGGGGAGGTCGATGCGGCCCAACAGCGGGTCGATCAGGCGATCAACGTGCTCTTCGCCCGAGCTGGACTACTCGGGATGCAAGAGCGGAGTCGCATTGAGAGCTTCGTGGATCGCCTTTCTGCTGTGCTGATTGCAAGCGGTCAGCGACAGACTCGCCTATCTCAGACCCCGTGGAGTGCGTATAACGACCTTCGTCAAGCACACTTTGGGGATGTCTGCGTAGAGCAATACCGTGGGCTTGCAAACGTCACGCTTGCGAAACTCAGACCGATCAACCTGTTTGCTGGCGCAAACAACGCGGGCAAGACCTCATTGCTCGAGGCCGTCTATTTGCTTGCGCGACAAAGTGACTCGAAGGCACTCCTTGATGTGCTTTGCAAGCGGGCTCGGCTTCCCGAACTTCAGAATGTCGAGCACCTAATCGTCTTGTTGCCAAACGAGGCGCAAATCCGGGGACGTTTCGATAATTACGAAACAGCGCTTTTCATAGAAAAACAGACTGAGCCAGATGATGAACAGATGGATCGAGCGACGTTCGTGTGTCAGGTCTCGATGCAATCTCGCTATGATAGTCGAGAACAGAACTCGACGACCATACTTCGCAGAGACCTGACCCCGATCATTCGCACGACAGGGGAGTCACGGATTCTCTGTCCTGCCTATCTGACGAGTCCTTTTCTTCTGGACCGCCGCAGGCTTGAAGAGGCTCATGATGCATCCGTCAGACTTGGCAAAAAGGAACGCATCGTAGACTTTTTGCGCAGCACTTTTTCTGATCGACTCCTAACCATTGATCGCGTCGATGGTTTTGCCAGTGGGTTCGCCATACGCGAAAAGGATCGAGAGGAAGCGCTGGATCTTGCTGCTTATGGTGATGGCATGCAGCGCGCATTTTATCTAGCGATGCTATTTGCGCTAGTCGAAGGGGGCGTACTTTTTCTGGATGAGTTCGAGAACGCCATTCATGCTCGGGCTCTCCACCCTTTGGCCAAGCTTCTTGCTCAGCTTGCGACGGAGTTCCGGGTACAGGTGTTTTTGAGTACGCACAGCGCCGAAGCCATCGACGCATGGACCCAACCGGACCTAATGAACCTGGTTGCCGGCTACGGCTTGCGCCGCAGCGAAGGGGGCGCGATCGAAGCCGTGCGCTTTGATGGGGAGCGTCTTCACCGGTTGCGAGAGGCCATCGGCTTTGATCTCCGAGGTCTCTCATGAATGGGCTGGTCGTATTTGTCGAAGGCGCAGCCGATGGCTGGTACGTGTTGCGTGCCTTGGGACAAAATGCGGGGGCTCAGCTTGCCAAGGAGAAGCCTGCTTTACTGCCCACACCCTTTGGGAAATCCCAACAAGCAGGGGGACAACAAGACGGGAGTCTGATTCTCAACTGGCATGCCCGAGCGACGCTCGATGATTTGACGCTGGCTGCCAGTTCGGAAGGACACGAACCGGTTTTTCAGGTCGTAGCATCCATTCCCGGAAACAGCAGCCGAGCTGAACTCAAGGTTTTTATTGTGCGGATGGGGGGAGACAGACACTGTGGGCCAGTCTGGGAGTTGCTCGAACGACTGAAGGACGTATTCGCGTCCCCTCTCCATTATGACATTCAGAAGCTTGCAGTGGCGTTTGTCTTCGATGCAGATACGCCCGAGCATTTCAGCCAGACCACTGGGGATGGTCTGTCTCACCGACTGCAGTGGTTCAAGGAGAACTTTGCTTTGCTAGAGGGCTCAGGCGATGCAGCACATTGCAAATGGCAGAATGCTAGTCCCTTTCCGTGGGGTCTGTACGTCTGGCATGACGGGAGCACACGCAACGGTACGATTGAAAACGTACTCCACCCCTCGCTGATGGCTGGGGAATGGGAACGCAAACTCAATGATGCGGAGAGCTATCTAGCGACCCACGCAGACCCCAATGCGAGTGTGCGCACGAAAGAGGCAGATAAACTTAAGGCACAAATCACGATCGTCGGACAGCTGTTTCGGCCTGGGAGCTCGCTGGCACAGGTGGTCAGACGGGGTGATCCCAGCGATCCAGCAGCCATGCCCAATGGGGTATTTTCAAGCCCAGCCGCTACAGCACTCTGCAAATTTCTTGTCGATGATTGTCCATGGACCGACCGTTCCTAACCTAGTGCCAGAGTCACAAGCTAGAGACTACAGGCTCGGCCGTAAGACTCGGCCGCTCTCGTAGGTGCAATGAGCCGAACACAGATCACGTTCAGCACTACGCTGCTGCGAGTCGTCGTGTTTGCGGTTTGACGGCCACAGTGTCGCTGATCACAACGACAGGAGCTCGCTCCCCATCCAGGTGGGCGTTCCAGTGCGTTGCGAACTCGGCCAGTCGTGCAGCTTCTGCGCGGGGAGTTGCTGCCAAAAGCAGAAGGACCGGACCGACTTCGCCCCACATCCGCGCATAGCACTCGATTTGCGAGCGAGCGCGATCCTTCTCGCCCGCCCCTTTTTCGTGCAGCGCGTACTTCATCTCGATGGGAATGCTGTCCTCGATCAGCAAGTCCACTCGCCGTCGCTCCTGACCTTGCTCGATCCATCGTTCGATGCTGACCTGATAGCCGCGCTCGCGAAGGAAAAATGCAATCTCATCGCGACAGGATTGCTCGTCGGTTGCTTCCGCGCTCGGTTCCCACGCAGCGATAGCATCGAGAACTCGGGTCACAAGGTCGCCACGAAATGCAGCGGCCACCTCATGGTGCGTCTTCTGTGCGCAACGCTCAATCAGTGGGTCAACTCCTGCGAGTGCTCTCAAATCTCGCAACGCCGTCGGACGGTCGCCACTCCTGGGCTTCCGAAGAAACGCCCAAGCGGCCATCGCTGAGAGTGGTATCGAACACAGCACCACCCACTTCAAGACCGACTGTTCCAATCGGTACACCGACGTCAGAGTGGCGCGCATCGTGGTGATCTCGCCCGTCTGAAACACGTCTTCGACGAGGCGCATGGATTTCCACAGCGACCAGCGGACCAGACCGGCTGTACCTCGCAGGGCCATGAACGTCACGCACAACCCAGCCCCAAGCCGCGAGATGAACGCGGGCCAGGGCTCAAGCCGCATGAGACGAACGTACCGCGACACAAGGCGAACTGCTGTATCGAGCCCACGCCGAATCGAGCGCGCGGGCCTGCCTTTGTCGGCAGCATCATCAGACGAAGAAAGCGCCATCAAGCGACCGCCCATCAGAGCGCCGGTGAGCAGCAGGAAGTTCAACGTCGCGAGCAGCGTCATCGGCTCCATCCGCGCAGCCACCCGCTCAAACGGCAAATACTGGTCCCACAAAGGAGCGAGGAACACCTGGACAACCGCCGCTGCAATAAACAACCGCACTCGGATGCCGTCGGTCCGGTAATCAACCCACAGCAGAAACTGAGCCAACCGCTGCTTCATTGTTGCCACCTCTATGGTGGACCGTATGCCAGCGGCAGAGCGCTTTCAACCACCTGCGCGGCCAGACTCCAAGTGACTGCATGCTGTTTCAGCAGCAAGGTGAAACACCGACGACAATCACAGCGAGTCCGATGCCATAGACCAATCTGCGTACGCAATTGGTCGGCAGCTCCATCGCGACAGTCACAGGGACCGCCGTCATCAACGGGGGAATTCGTCCATGGAGAAAAGAAGGCCAGCTGTGGCCTTGTAAAGCGCGTTGCTCGGCTTCTGCACAGGCGAGAATAAGCAGCCGATACCGAAATGCTCGGGGAGCAATCCCAGGGCAACGAACGGCGTTCGCTCCGCCCGCGAGCTTCAGGCCTGCTTCTTGGCAGCGGGCTTCTTCGCGGCGGGCTTCTCCGCAGTGGGTTTCTGATCAGCGGGCCTCTTGGCTTTCGTGAGCTCCCGCAGACGTGTGCTGGCGGCGCGACGGCCCTTTTCCTGCAGCGCGTAGAACGCGTCGTCGAGGTTTTCGTTGAGGGCCCACACGCCGATGGCTTCGCGGGCGACGAAGGCGCCGAGGGTGGTAGTCTCCGGACGAAGCTCGGTCTCATCGTGGGCGAGCTCGAAGACAATCTCGCCCCAACGCTCGGGGTCGAGGAAATACATGCCGCCATTGTCGGAAGAGCCGAGCACCACGAGCTTCGAGGTGTCCGAGAAGTCGGAGGGTTGAAGGCCCTCGAGCTCTCCCTCTTCCGTCGCTTCTTCGAGTTGCTCGGCGAAACGCTTCGCAGCCGACTTGCGTGACCCGAGGGACACAATCGAGTCGTTGGAGGTGGTCGGCAGCCGTGCGGCTTTGGCGTAGAAGGCCGCGAGCTGCTCCGGCAAGGACTCTCCTGGTCCGCTGCGTACCGACGGTTTCGGGAGCTTGATGCCCACCTTGGCGAGCAGCTCGAACGCCTGATCGACGGTCTCCGGCAAGGCTTTGGGGAGCGCAGGCGCAGGTTCACCCGCACCACGCCCGAGCAGACCGCCGAGCGCGGGATGACCACGCAGCGCCTTGAGGTCGTTGTCACGCTTCATACGGGGCACTTCGGTGGGGTCGTGGCGTGCGGCGAGCTTGACGCATTCGATGGCGGCGTCGAGTTTGCCCAGCGCACAGAGCAGGCACGCCTTCTCGTAGTAGCCCTTGGCGAACGTGGGGTCCGCCGCCAGCGCCTTGTCGATGACGGCGATGCCTTTCTTGTACTCGCCGCGCCCTTGGAGACCGATGGCTTCGCTCAGGAGAAGTTGGATGGCTTCGTGGTTCATGTTGTGTGGATCAGAGGTTCAGACGTAGTTCTTGTGTAATGGACGGGGAAGTCATGACGTGCGTCAGAGACTGATCGCCGACGGCACCGGACAGTGTGCCCTAAAACTGTCGCTGAGCAAGGATTGTCTGGGCGGTCCTGGCCTCGGTGATCAGCCGGTATGCCGGACGACCGCAGATCGCCAGGACTGGATGCACTTGCTCACGCAATACATGCATCCTCAGTCGCACAGAACTGCACCAGCGATGGAGCGCCCTCGCGGCTTGCGTATCTTCGCCGAAGGGTTCTCGCTTCATGCTGGGGTCTCCGTCACCGAACTGGACGGGCAGACCAAGGCCCCCGCCCAATCGCCGCTCGCGCATCCCCACCCACTCTGGACTCAGCCGATTGGAGCGATCACTTTGGTATCGACGAAGTTCCTCCAAGCTGGTCCAGCTAAGCTCGCCAGCGCACCACACAAGCGGTTGTCGTCAGGATCCCAGCAGATCCCCTGCCATCGGCCTATCCACCGGCCCATTAGAGAATAATATTTGTTGTAATTTTAAATACAGATCGGCGACGATTTAGAGTGAACAGTCGCGTGTCATCGGCGATCGATCTCTGATGCACGCCGTGACTTCCCCATCCATGGCACCAAGACCGCGTTTGAACCTCCTATCCGCAGACCGACGACGTGCTCGCCGATGTGCAGCAGGCGATAGCTGCGGCGCATGCTTGATCGCAGGAGGGCGGGCTGGAGGAACCTGTGGGCTGTGGCAAGCCCTCTTCAAGCGAGATTGCCCTGGCACCACAGCGCCCGCATGTCACTTGGTTCCCTTAGGCCCGATCCGCCGCTCCTCTTCGAGGCTCGCGCGCCGAGGCTGCTCCGCGAGCGTCGAGAAGGCGTACATCCCGCCCCTCCCGCCGAGTGCGCAGCCGCCAAGGCCTCATCCACCCATTTCAGTGGAAATACGAGGGGAGACACAATGACTCGTCGGGCAGGGGAACGAAATCCTGCGTCGTCCTTGATGGCCCCTTTTCAGGGGCTCTAGTCTCTAACCGCATCGGAGGGAGGTGCTTCATGGCCTTGCTTGATCTCAACGACAAGAACTTCGAGACATCCGTCACGCGCAAGTGGCTGCACTACAAGAGCACCGACCTCTCGACGCTGGTCAGGAAGTTGACCGAGTTCCAGAGTGACAACACCAACGCAGTCAAGCTCGTCGCGCTCTACCAGGCCTTGTATGACTGGGTTCGGAAGCACCCCAAGGAGTTCGCCAAACGGGGAAGCCGGGTCCAAGCGCTGCGGGGGGAGATCCTCCTCAAGGCGCCCGTGATCAACGCGGATATCAGGCTCGTGGACAACCAGTTCAGGTCCGTGAACCATGTCTGGACGTTCCTGCAAGATATCAAGAGCAAACTCGCCCCCCACGTCAACACCCTGAGGAACATCGAAATCACGGATCAGCCCACCGGGCAGGCCGGGGTCTACACCTTCACCCCAGGCAACGTCTACTCCGAGGGAGATCGCAACCTGGCCAACACGGACACCACCGAGGTGAACGCCAACAAGCAATTCGAGCCGAAGTACTGGCTCAGGCTCGGCCGACGCGTGATCACCCCGCAGCAGGACGGCAAGAGCTACGGACGATGCTTCAGCTGCGCGGGCGCAGTCATTTATAAAATGGTCATGGACCCTGCCTTCGACGAATACATGATCGAGCACGTGGGCGCGGAGGATTACGACCATCACCTCGTGCTGCTCGACCGGCCAAACGCGAACGGCACTGACGACACGGGGCTCAACAATATGCGGACGGTGTGGATGGGCACAGCGGCGGTCGTGGATGTGTGGCAGGGAAACCTGAACAACAACACGAACTACGTCCAGATAGCCGTGGAACACCAGTATGCGCAATCGAACCTGCGCTGGTTCTGTGCTTTCCCGCCAAACCGACGTGTGCAGGATCGGCAATTCGCCTCCGGGCTCCAGGCACCCCAGCGAAACGTGCAGAGGCTCGATATAGTGCAAAATGCTCGCCAGGCCATCCAGGACCAAGGTGAGCAGACACGAAACGTGAGGCGCGCCGACGGGAAATGGGGCATCGAGAAGTTGGTTAACGGCCATTGGGTGCAGGTCTAGCGACCCGCTTGGGCAGGGCCGACGCGCAGAAGAACTCGCTCAAGGGCGCGATTGTCGCGGTGCTCGGGAATCGCAAGGACGGGCAGAGCAGTATTTGCTGGGGCCGACGAAGTAGGGCGCGAAGAAGTGACGATTCCTACTGCGGTCCGTGCAGAGAGTCTGCAACCCTCCGCGCCTTCCCAACCTCGATCGAATCCGCCTTTGCGTAGTGCTTCGCTGTGATCGCAAAACTGGAATGTCCTAGCGATCGCGCGACATCGTTCGACGTAGCCCCCGCTTCCAGCGCCAGCGACGAGTGCAGACCGCGAAGGGAGTGCGGACAGACTCTCCCAATCTGCGCTTCATCGCAGTAGGAATGCAGCCGTTTGTACATCCAGTTTGGCGATGGCTGTTTCTCTCTGTCTCGTGCGAAAATCCGCTCTGTAAGGGGTCGCTTTTCACAGTGCGTCGCGAGGAGTTCCGCAACAGGAGCGAACAATTCCAGCCGACGCTTCGCATTCCTGTTCTTCGTTCCGTTCACAAAGACGTTGATT
>JAEUKB010000012.1 GCA_016794365.1 Myxococcales bacterium | reverse complement strand
AAACAGAGCAGGAAGAAGGACCGGAATCCGTCGCGGGCGGAGAGCCACGCGCCGACGATTCCAGAAGGAATAGAGCCGAGGTTGACGGCCCAATAGAAGAGACTGAATGCGGCGTCGCGTTCTGACTTTGGGAATAGGGAGCCGACGAGGGCGGTGATGTTGCCTTTGAAGAGTCCTGTTCCGGTGGCTAGGAACGCGAGGGAAAAAGAGACGGACAGACCGATTCCTAATGCGAGGTAACCGATGGCGAGGAGTAGGACTCCGAAGAGGATGGTCGGCCAGCGTCCGGCGCGGACAGCGACGAAACCACCGACCAAAGGGGCGAAATACATGATCGAGGTGAACAGACCGAACTCGATGGTGGCTTCTGCCTCGCTTCGATTGAGAGATAGCAGGTGCAGCGTGAAGAGAGAGAACAGGAGGTAGAACGCGAAGCGCTCGATTGCGATGACCGCGCAGAGGATGAGGAAACCAAATCGCGGGTCAGGATTCGGTGGCGGAATCGGAACGGAATCCACTTGGGAGTCCTGTTCCTCGACGGTGGACAAGATGCAGCTCATAGGACGCTCCTTGGGCGACCGCGCAAACGGGTAGCGAGCCAGACCACGCGGATCGCCTCAAAAACGGGGGCCTCGCGGTTGATTACGCAGCGTGTCGTGCTGTGCGTTCGGTCTCGATTTCGACGGGAACGCTACTTCTGAGCAGCGACAATGCGCCAATCAGACAGCCATCCACCACGGGAAGAATTTCAACCAACATGGCAGCCCCCCGACGGTGAATGGGCTTTCATGTTGCCGACGGATCTAGGGTAGATCCATCCGGCGCTTGCCAAGGACAATTTTTCCGGCATGCTTGCCTCGCTTTGAGACGGGCTTGTCCCTGCCAAGAGTGGGCCCGTCTCGGGTGATGCCGTCGGGAAACCGACGGCTTTTCTATTTGGGTGGTTTGCGTCTCCAATCCTGTCTAGAGCACTCGAATTGGTAATTCAATATATTTGATATTTTGATTCAATATATTTTATGGCTTCTTCCGTCCTGCTCGGGAAACAACCCTTCGTCGCGGGAAGATCCTCGTTCACACCGACGGAGGGCAGACGCCCACCGATAAGGAATGCCCTTGCTTGGACGAATGCCTGTGATACTCCTCTCGCATGGCATCGCAAACTACCGACACAAGCGACAGTGGTCATCGCGAGATAAGCGACATTGGCCATCGACTGCGCGTCCTTCGGCAAGCGAAGGGCCTGTCGTACGCTGCGCTCGGAAAGCTCGCTGGTGTCTCCAACGCGATGGTGATGTACATCGAGACAGGACACACCACGCCTGGCCTGGAAATTGTTATCAAGCTGTCGCGAGCTTTGGGAGTAGACCCCAGATGGTTTGCGTTCGGGAACTCAGAGCCCGAGCGCCACATCACCCAGTTCTTGGGAACCCCCGAATGCGACGCAATCCAAGCGATCTTTGATCTTCAGGCCATTCTCAACCGGCGTAGCGGCACCATCGACGTCACCTACAACTATCTTGATCCGCTCGGGGCAGCGCAGTGGGTCAAGCTGCTCGAAGAGAGCGCGTTCGCAGCACTGGTCGAAGCCGTGCCACTGCAAGACGCTTTCGTGACCATTGCCAAGCTGGTGGGTAGTCAACCGGTGGACATCCTGGGTTTGGGCGCAGGAACTGCACGACATGAGCTTGGCCTGGTGAAGCGGTTTTTGGCCCGACACCATTCCGACATTCGGCTGCTACTCCTCGACATTAGTCACGCGCTGCTCTCGCTTGCATCGCAGGAAGCGATGGTGCAGATCCCTGCGAAATGGAACGTGCCACTGCTATGCGTGCTTGGGAACTTTCAAGCGCTGCCGGCCTATGCGCATGTGCTCGATGGGCAGGGACCGCGCTGCAAGGTGGTTTGCATGTTCGGCTACACGTTTGCAAATCTCGAAGATGAGCTGCGGTTCGTGGAAAAGAACCTCTCCTGGTTACCAGCAGACTCCCTGCTCCTGCTGGATGTCCCGGTCGTGTTTGCACGAGCCGACTCCCCAAGTGAGATCGCGCAGCGCGATCCTGCGCTATCGAACCGACGCCCTTCCGACTGGAAGAGACGCGCCGAGGACTTCGCGACTGGGCCGATCCGACGCTACGCAGACGGGGTGCTTGATGTGACGCTGGAAAAGGTTCTGGACAACCGGGCCACCACGGTTCCCGGCAGCTACGCCATTACCGCCTCCGCAACGGTGCGCTTCGCAGACAAAACGACAGGGCATTTCTCTCTTGGCTGCACGAAACGGTACGAAGTCACCGGGCTGGCGAAGAGTTTGGAAGCACTGGGCTGGAACCATCTAAACCACTGGACGTATGCCGACGGCACCAACATGCTCTGTCTGTTCCAGAGAGCAAAGCCCACGCCCTGGCGAAAGCGGCGTACCGGCGCGTCACCAGTGAAGCGTCCCAAGAAGAGTTAACAAGCGATGACCCGCTCTCCCCGCAAGGCGAGCGGCTGAAATGTGGGCGACTCATAATTTGCGCTTCGGGTGACTGGCGCTGCTGCGCTATCTTCCACCGCATGATGGGCTTGTTTCAGGGTGACTTCCGATGACGGCGGCGGTGCTACAGATCCTTTCCCCGTCGGAGCTGTTGGCGGCGGTGGGGCAGCTTGGGCTTTCGGTGGGCGACCTGAGCAGTCGGGAGCAGCTCCAAGCGGCGCTGGCGGCCTCGCCTGATGATTCCTTGACGGCGGTGTTCTCCGGGTACAAGCGCGAGCGACTCAAAGAGCTGTGCCGGGCGCTCGGTCTTCCTGACTCTGGCAAGGAAAAGGGGGAGCTGATTGCGCGTCTTCTCTCTGCCTCGCCGTCGCAGCAGCAGCTTGGGCTGGGACTTTCTGCGGCAAGCAGTCCGGCCACGGAAGCGAAACCAAAGCGCGGACGACCGGCAGGAACGCAAAAAGAGGCATCCAAAACGACTCATATTGCTGGGCCATCGCCCGACGAGCTGGCCAAGCAAGTGCATGAGGCGCAGGCTGCGGGAAAGCTCACGCGGGAGCAGCTTGAGCGCTACTTGTGGGCGGCGGCGGACATCCTGCGTGGGTCGATTGACTCGTCGGACTACAAGAGCTTTATCTTTGGACTCCTGTTCCTAAAGCGCCTGTCCGATCGTTTTGATGAGGAGTGCGAGCGGCTGCGGACTGCGGGAATCGATCCCGAAGATCACGACGAGCATCAGTTTTTTGTGCCGCCCGAGGCGCGCTGGCCGCGACTGCTCCGGGCGACCACTGGCCTTGGCGAAGTCCTCAACATCGCGGCGGCCAAGCTGGAAGAAGCGAATGCCTCACTGGAAGGAGTGCTCGGTGGCATCGACTACAACGACCAGAACAAGCTCGGTGATGCCAAGCAGCGCGACACCACGCTGCACAAGCTGATTCAGCACTTTGCAGAGATCAATCTGCGCAACGCCGCGCTGTCAGAGCCGGACATGCTCGGGCGCGCGTATGAGTACTTGATCGAAAAGTTTGCCGACGATGCGGGCAAAAAGGGCGGCGAGTTCTACACGCCTTCCCACGTGGTGCGGCTGCTGGTCGAGCTGCTCGCTCCCAAAGAAGGAATGCGCATCTGTGATCCGACCTGTGGATCGGGCGGCATGCTGGTGCAGAGCGCCCACTACATCGTCGACCACGGCGGCCAAGCCAAGAACTTCAGCCTGTACGGACAGGAAAAGAACCTGGGAACGTGGGCCATCTGCAAGATGAACATGCTGCTGCATGGCTTCCCCGATGCACGGATTGAAAAGGGAGACACGCTGCGCGATCCCAAGCTGCTGACCGAAGGGCGGCTGATGCTGTTCGATCGGGTGATTGCCAATCCGCCCTTTTCTCTCGACAACTGGGGACATGAGAGCGCGGAAGCGGACTCCTATGGCCGATTCCGTTTCGGGATTCCGCCCAAGACCAAGGGCGATCTCGCGTTTGTGCAGCACATGGTCGCCACGCTCAATGCGAAGGGCCGCGCCGCGATTGTGATGCCCCACGGCGTCCTGTTCCGAGGCAGCAGCGAAGGCACCATTCGCAAGGGACTTCTCGACGAGGACTTGATCGAAGCAGTGATCGGTCTGCCTTCCAATCTGTTCTACGGAACCGGCATTCCTGCTGCGGTCCTTCTGCTCAGCCGTGACAAGCCAAGTGCGCGCAAAGGCAAGGTTCTGTTTGTCGAAGCCTCGCGGGAGTTCGGACCCGGAACGAACCAAAATACGCTGCGTCCCGAGGACGTGAAGAAGATTGCCGCCACCGTTCACGCATGTGCGGATGTCGAGCGATATGCACGAGTAGTGCCAATCGCAGAGATCATCCAGAACGACTACAACCTCAACATCAGCCGCTACATCGAGACGGCAGAAGCGGAACAGAAGATCGATCTGGCCGACGCGATCCGAAAGCTTCGGGAAGCCGAGCGCGCCCGCGACGAAGCGAAGGCGGTGATGGAACGATTCCTAACGGAGCTGGGTTATGCTGTTTAAGGCGCATGAGCTGGCGACAGCGATGTGCCCTGCTGGCTGGACTCGAGTTCGGCTGGCCGAAATTGCTCAAGAGGTTTCCGTTCGGGCTGGTCATGACACGGCTCTGCCCGTCCTATCAGTGACGAAACACCGAGGCATCGTAAAAGCGGAGGATTACTTCTCCAAGGCAGTACACGGACGAGATACGTCAAACTATAAAATTGTGCGATCAGGGGACTTTGCCTATGCAACCATCCACCTTGACGAAGGGAGCCTCGGTCGACACACCGACACACCGTCTGGCATCGTCAGCCCGATGTATACGGTTTTTGAGGTAACCGCTGGATTCGATCCATATTACCTGGAGACACTGCTGCGAAGCCCCAAGAGCATCGTTACCTATGGGTCGCTAGGACAGGGAACGGTAAATCGTCGGGCGTCCATTAGCTTTTCCGCATTCTCTGGACTGGTGCTCCAACATCCCCCTCTCCCCGAACAGAAGAAGATTGCGGCGATTTTGTCGTCGGTGGATGAGGTGATTGCGAAGACGGAAGCGGTGATCGCGCAGCTCCAGATCGTCAAGAAAGCGATGATGGAACAGCTCCTCACCAAAGGCATGCCAGGCCGTCACACCCGCTTCAAACAAACCGAAATCGGAGAGATCCCAGAGGAGTGGGAAGTGGTGTCGCTTGAGCGTGCTGCATCACGAATCGTCGTGGGCGTAGTGATTCAGCCTGCTTCCTACTATGTCCCTGATGGAATTCCTGCTCTGCGGTCGCTCAACGTGAAGGATGATGAGATTCTGCTAGATAAACTCGTGTTTTTTTCTGACGCTTCCAATCAGCAACTTTCTAAGTCGCAGATTCGAACGGGAGATGTGCTTACCGTCAGAACTGGAGTCCCTGGCGTCTCTGCTTGCGTGCCAGCGGCTCTCAACGGCGCAAACTGCATCGACTTGATCATCACGACGCCATCTGCAGCACTTCGCGGGGAGTTTCTTTCACGGTTCATCAACAGTGATCGTGGGCGCGGAGCAATCCTCAAGCGGCAAGGTGGTCTCGCGCAGCAGCATTTCAACGTGGGTGAGATGAAACAACTACTCGTGCCAATTCCTTCGATTGAAGAGCAAGATTTGATAATCGAACGATTGCAAGTGATTGATGCCCGTCTAGGCGTAGAGCGAGCGCTCGCCAAAGCAATCACTATTGTCAAGGCTGCCCTCTCTTCCTCCCTCCTCTCCGGGGAACTTCGGGTGATTCCTGAGGTGGCGGAATGAGTGGGGGACTGTGGAATGAAGAGGGGCTGTCGGAGTCTCCGCTTGTCGAGCTGCTCCAGCGCTTGGGCTACTTGTTTGTGGACTCCTCAGTGCTCGATGCGGAGCGGAGTTCACAGAGCGAAGTGATCTTGACGGCGCGACTTGCGCGGGCGCTCCGCAAGCGGAATCCGTGGATCACAGAGTCCAACGTGCAGAAGATCGTGCGCGAGCTGACCCACGTTCACGCTGCGAGTCTGCTCGAAGCCAACCAAGCGCTGTATACCAAGCTGATCCTGGGCAGTGAGGTCGTGCAAGACCTGGGCGCGGGTCCGAAGAGTCAGCAAGCGCACTTCTTCGACTTTTCCGATCCGAAACAGAACGAGCTGCTGGTCACTCGCCAGCTTCGCATCAAAGGGAGTCGCAAGTCGATCATTCCCGATGTCGTGATCTATGGGAACGGCATTCCGCTGGTGGTGATTGAGTGCAAGTCGCCGACGCTGGGTGACAAGTGGCAGCACGAGGCGATTGATCAGCTTGTCCGCTATCAGGAGCTTGCCGAAAAGTATCGCGACCTGGGTGCGCCGAAGCTGTTTCAGACTGTGCAGCTGTGCATTGTGACCTGTCTGCAAGATGCGCTGTATGGCACGATGGGAACGCCGGAGCGGTTCTATCTGCGCTGGAAAGATCCGTGGCCGCATGAGCTGGCCGCCATCGAGTCTGCGCTGGGCCGCGCAGCGACGCCGCAAGATGTCCTTTCGTACGGAATGCTGTCACCGGACAACCTGCTCGATCTGATGCGACACTTTGTGGTGTTCGAGCGCGATCCGAGCAGCAGCAAGATCATCAAAAAGGTTCCGCGCTACCAACAATATTGCGCAGTCAACAAAGCAGTTGCGCGCGCAAATACTTTTGCGGAACCGCAAGAGCGCGGCGGCGTGGTCTGGCACACCCAAGGATCGGGAAAGAGCCTGACGATGCTGTGGCTGGCGCTCAAGCTGCGGAGTGATCCGAGCAATCACAATCCAACGCTGCTGATCGTCACCGACCGCAAGGATCTGGATGATCAGATCGCGCAGAGCTTTGAAAACTGCGGATACCCAAGTCCGCTGCGCGCAAAGAGCGTCGTGGATCTGCGCAAGCTGCTATCAGGTCCGAGCGGAAAGACCATCCTGACGACGGTGCAGAAGTTCCAAGAAGTCGGTGGGAAGGTGGGTCCGGGGGGCGTCCTGCAAAAGCCCAAGCATCCGGTGCTAAGCACAGCCAGCAACCTGTTTGTCCTGACCGATGAAGCGCACCGCACGCAGTATGGATCACTCGCTGCGAACTTGCGGCAAGCGCTGCCAAACGCGGTGTTCTTTGGCTTTACGGGAACGCCGATCGACAAGAAGGATCGCAGTACGCTGCACACCTTTGGCAGCTACATCGATCAGTACACGATTGAGCAAGCGGTGAAGGACGGTGCGACGGTGCCGATCTTCTACGAGAGTCGCTTGCCCGAGCTGCGCGTGATCGGACAGACCCTTGATAAGCTGTTCGATCATGTGTTCGCGGATCGCAGTGCAGAAGAACGGACTGCGATCAAAAAGAAGTACGCGACCGAGCAAGCGATCGCGGAAGCGCCGCGTCGCATCGAAGCGCTGTGTATGGATCTGATCGAGCACTACCGCCGCGCGATTGTGCCGAGCGGTTTCAAGGCGCAGATCGTGACCGGAAGTCGTCAGGCCGCTGTGACCTACAAAGAGACGCTCGACCGGCTGAATGGTCCGCAGTCGGCGGTGGTGTTTTCGTCGGGACACAAGGACGAAGCGCGGCTTTTGGCCCATGCCACAAGTGACAGTGAGCGCAAAGATCTGGTGAAGCGATTCCTCGATCCCGATGATCCGCTGAAGATGCTGATTGTCTGCGACATGCTGCTGACCGGATTTGATGCGCCGATTGAACAGGTGATGTATCTGGACTCGCCGCTGCGCGAGCACACGCTGCTGCAAGCAATTGCGCGGGTGAATCGCACGGCGGACAAAAAGGAATACGGTCTGGTGGTCGATTACTGGGGTGTTTCGGAGTCTCTGCAAGAAGCGCTGGCGATCTTTGCGCCGCAAGATGTGGCGCAGGCCATGACTCCCAAGCTGGACGAACTGCCGAGGCTGCAGGCGCGTCATGCAGCGGCGATGCGGTTCTTTTCGGGAATCCCTGTCAACGATCGCAAAGACCTCGATCGCTGCGTACTGGTGTTGGTGCCGGAAGATGTTCGCGCAGAGTTCGAGGTCGCTTTCCGTCGCTTTGCGCAGAGCATGGATCTGCTGCTTCCCGATCCGAAAGCGCTCGACTACAGCGCGGATCTGGCGTGGCTTGGAATGATTCGCAAGTCAGCACGCTCGCGATTTCGCGACAGCTCGATCGATGTCAGCGACTGCGGTGACAAAGTGCGCAAGCTGATTGAGGACGCGATCCTTGCGGACGGAGTCTCGATCTTGGTGAAAGAAGTGAACCTGTTTTCGCCCGACTTTGAAGAGCGGCTCAAAGCGCACAAGAGTCCCGAAGCACGAGCCAGCGAGATGGAGCACGCCGTCCGTCACGAGATTCACACCCGCATTGATGAAGACCCGGCGTTTTATCAGTCGCTGCGCGAGCAGCTAGAGCGAATCCTGACCGAGTATCGGGCGCGGCGAATTGATGCAGCCCAGCAGCTTGAGCTTTTGTCGACGCTGCGGGAAAAGGCCCGGAGTCGTGGACAGACTGCACAAGACCTGGGAATGACAGAGACGGCGCTGGCGCTGTACGGAATCCTTCATGGTGCGCATGCGGCGGACTCTGCGCTGGATGAAGCGAAGAAGGCCCTGTCGGAAAACATCGAAGCAGCGGTAAAAGAGCATGTCCGCATCGTCGATTGGATTCACAAAGACGACGTGCAAAGGGAGATCCGCAGCCTGGTGAAGCGCAACCTCGCAGCAGCGGGCTTCGTTGATCCAGAGCGCACCGCGCTGGCGCTGAAAGTGATCGATCTCCTGAAGGTTCGCCAAGGTCGTTAGGAATCGTTAGGAATCGCCGGAAACCATGCCGATCTTGCATGAACTTCTGTGGGGCAACACCACAATCCGTTACGCGCTTCATCGCAGTGAACGGAAAAAGACGCTGTCTCTGCGGGTCGAACCGGACGGCTCCGTGGTCGTCTTGGCTCCCGAGACAGTCCCAGAGTTACGTATCGCCGCCATCGTCCGCAAGAAAGCGTCGTGGATTGTGGAGCGACTGCGCCGCGTCGGTGATGTTCCGCCCGCGCCAACCCCTCGCAACTATGTCAGCGGTGAGAGTTTTCAGTATCTGGGTCGGCAATATCGCTTGAAGGTTCAGCGCGGCGAAACAGAGGGAGTCCGCCTAAGCGCCGGATTCCTGATCATCACCGTGTCCCGCACCGTCACGGCAGCAGAGCGTCCCGACCATATCCGTTCTCTGCTGATCGATTGGTATCGCCACCACGCGACAGAGCGACTCTCAATCAAAGTCAGCGAGCTATCCGGGCGCATCGGAGTGACTCCGAAGACCGTCCTCATCCGCGAGCCCAAGCAGCGCTGGGGCTCATGCGATGCAAGCGGTGCCCTCCGTCTCAACTGGCGAATCATCCAAGCGCCGCCTACGCTCATCGACTACGTGATTGCACACGAGCTGATTCACATCCAGCACCCAAACCACAGTCCCACGTTCTGGGCAAACCTGGGAAGGGTGATGCCAGACTATGAACAGAGGCGAGAAACGCTGCGGAAGATCGGGGCGGGGCTTGTCTGGTAGAAACGTTTCGGCTTTCCATGCGCGCCACAAGTACGGTACGATAGAACGCAGTGTGCCCAGCCACTCACTGTAGGTGCGTGCTGTCCGCGCACGGCGAGGCTGGCTATGGGGGATCGCATGTCGGACGGGAATGAGCGTGAGCGCAGCGGGGACACTGCTCCCAGCTTGAACGGTGTCTGGTTCCAGCGGGAACGACAGCGGATTGCGGTGGGCCGAAAGTCGCTTGGGCTCCGTCTGGGAGTCCCCGAATACAAACTGGTGATGCTGGAGCAGCGCAAGCAGCAGGTGCCCAAGGAGTGGTTCGGAATCCTTGCAGAGCTAGGGTTTCTGTTTCCGCAGGAAGTGGCAGCAGAACTTCCCCAAGTGTCCGCCTCGCGGAAGGAAACCGTGGTTGCAGAACCCGTCGCATTGGCTCCTTCCGACAAGGATTCAGGTCCTGATCCGAATCCTGATTCTGAAACAGGGGCTGCATCACCTCTGGCTTGTATGTCACTGGCAGACGCGATGCGAATCCGTGCAGCGGCTGATGCCGCAAGCGCAGAGTCAGCGCCCCTATCGGAGTCCCAAACAGCGGATTTGGACATGGCAACGCCCGCAGATACGTCGTCCGCAGATGCAGAGAACCAGCCATGCGATGATGGGACTCTGTTCCGGGGTCATTGGCTGCGGCAGCGGCTTCAGGAAAAAGGAATTCGCACCCGTGACATCGCGAGGATGACTCAGATTTCGCCGTTAGATCTGGGGGCCATCGAGCGGCTCAACCTACCTTTGCCGATGGACTGGATTCCGGAACTCCTCAAGCATGGGGTGTTCACGCTGGCAGAGTCGAAAGCGGTGATGCAACTGCCGCGCGTTACCTCCTCGGTGAAAACTGGGTTGTGGCTGCGGGAGCAGCGCGGAAAGTACGGGCTTTCGCACTCCGATGTGGCGCTGTGGCTCGGAGTCAACCAGTCCGATGTGCGACGAGTTGAGGAACGTCAGTGGCCGCTGCCCGATGAGTGGTTTCCCACGCTCATCGACCTGTTTGTGCCCCCATCGGTTCAGCCGAAGCAGTACGCAGCGCAGACCGTGGACTCTGTGGATTCTGCACCGCTGAACGACATCCCGATCCCGCCACCGAAGGCTCTGGCAAAAAGACAGAGCGCTCCGCAAGCGGTGGCGGTCGTGCCCAAAGCAGAGACTCCCGTTCCAGTTCAAAGACCCGCCCCATCGCAAACTACCCGTGAACTGACCGAAGCGATCGTGAACTACCGCATGGTGCTCGGCGAGCGCAGTGGGCTGTCAGCAGTCGAAGTCCTCGCTCAAATCACCGCCGACTTGCAGCAGGCGCAAGCAAAGGACGCACTAAGCTTCGACCAGCTGCGCGCCGCCATGAACGTGATCCTCGGGCGGTCGCCACAAGCCAACCCCGCTCATCCCATCCAGCCCGCCCGGCGCCTATCACATCGCAGAAAAAACGCAAGCGGGGCGAGTGTTGGAATTGCCGGGAAGGGTACGTTTGTTTGACTTCACAGGGATTGTTCTACATGTGGGAAGTCGATTAAGGTCTAGAATGCTAGATTACCGACGTAATCCTACCTCGATTTCGTGGACACCCTCATCGGAACCGTCGTTATCATGTTGTCCTGAATCGATCCGAATGCGCCGAAGTCCCCGGAGACGTCATGACAGAACAAGGTGAGGATGTCACAACGTACGTGGACGGTCATTCGATTCGCCTACTGAATGACGGAGAAGAGGTCTTCTCCTCCATGCTGTCTGACATCGGTAAGGCGACATTCGAAGTCCTCCTTGAGATGTACTGGATCGGCGAGGACGAAGTCGGACTTGCTTTCCGCACCGCACTCGCGCGTGCGGCCCAGCGGGGCTGCGCCGTCAGAGTGATCATCGATGGCATCGGCAGCTTTGCTCTATCTTCAGGGTTTTGGGATGAGCTTCTAGCCGTCGGAGGCAAGGTCGCAACATTCCATGCGATAGGCGAACCAGGGGACGCAACGATCTTGAAGTCCTTCGTATCGCGAGACCATCGGAAGCTGCTGTGTCTGGACCGAAATATCGCTTACATTGGGGGGCTCAACCTGGCTGCCCCGTGGTGGCCTCGGCTCCCGGACATACCGGCCTGGCGCGATACGGCGGTTCGACTTTGCGGACCCGGAGGCGCGCGATCGCTCGCCGACATGTTTGGGCAGACGTGGCGCTACGTTCGTGATCAAGACGCAACGTCGCCGACGCATTCCTCTGTGATTCGGCTGGGGCCGCGATTGGCCATCCTTGTAAATACGCCGCAAAAGCGAAGCGGTCGCGTCATCCGGCGCCTCTACTTATGGGCGATCCGTCGGGCGCAGAAATCGATCGATATCTCCGCGGCCTACTTCGCACCGCGCCCCTTGTTCCTGCGGGCTCTGCTGCGTGCGAAGAACCGAGGCGTTCGTGTACGCATCCTCGTCCCCATCAGCAGCGATGTTTGGCTTGCACGCCTGGCCTCGGGGCCAATCGTTCGCTACCTCGTTGGGAAAGGGATCGCCGTGTACGCGTATCGCGCCAGCATCCTTCACGCGAAGACGGCCGTAATCGATGAAAAATGGGTCACGGTGGGCAGTCACAACCTGGACGCATTTTCGTGGGCATGGAATCTGGAATGCAACGTCGCGGTCGAGGATGTTCACCTCGGTCAAGCCATGGTGCGTTGTTTCGAAAGAGATATAGCGAACGCCACGCTGATCTCTCCAGCGTCTGCCCCGTTGGGGCTGGGCTCCCGCGTGCTCAACCTCGCTGGCAAAATTCTCATTGCTGGTTATCGCTGGCTGTAACGAAAGCGACTTGAGACAAACATCTGCCGACCGTCAGCGCGAATCAGGCGGCTCGGTACACGAATGGCTGACAAGCGGTGATTCCTCACCTAACGTCGTCCGTCATGGTGACGGCGAAGGCTGCGATGGCGACGAAAGCGGCGGCGCTGGCGGCACTGCTTGGGTCGGTGCGCCGCTCTGTGCGGCCTCGAGCTTCTGCTTCTCAGCCTGATAGCGGCCTTCAAGCTGGACGATTTCCTGCCGAAGTTTGTCTTCCTGGACCCGCTCTTTATCCAGCTGCGCCTGCGCCTCGGAGACCTGGGCGTCGAACTGAACCAGACTGAAGTTCCTATAAGGAGACTTGCCCTTGGCGGCGGCAAGCCGTGCCTTCTCCTGTTCGTAGCGAGCTGCGGCATGGTGCTGCTGTGCGGCACCTACGCGAATCTGCTGCCCGGCGTAATCTACGCGCAGCCCGCGCCAGGACAGCTTGGTGTCCGCGGTGCTACGGGCGAGCTCTGCTACCGCGAGCCGTGCATTGGCGCGCTCGATGCGATTTACGTCGGTCGTACTCTTGGCGAGATCTACATCCGCCCGGACTTTGTCCACGTCGTTCTTTGCGATCTTGTATTCCGCGCGAGCTGCTTCGAGATCGCGCTTGGCAATGTTCAAATCGGATTGCGCCTTATCGCCAAGCTGCTTGAGCTGGGCCTGCTCGTCCTTCACGTTGAGGACGGCCTGCTTCTCGGACATCGGAACGTCCGCGAGGAGTGCGTCGCTGATCTTGTACTTGAAGCCGCCGCAGGAGGCCGCGAACGAGAGCAGCAGCGCCAGGAAAAGTCGGTTCTTGGTAACCATCGTAATATTCTCCAGAGCTAGCGAGGAAGGAGCCCGACTGGGCGGTGTCACTTGGTGGCAGGCGCAGGCTTCGGTCCAACCTTGATATTCTCGGGTGGAGTTCCTGATGTTACGAGCTTCATCCACTGCAAGATGAGCGCGGTTTTGGCCATCACGGCGCCGTTTTGCTTTCGCTGCGCGTGGTCTTGGATCTCGTACAGCGAGATGACAGCCCACGGCGGCAGCGGCACCATCGGTACCTTAATCTGGATGGCATCTTCGCTCATCGGCTCCGGCTTGGCGCTCACAGAAGGTGGACCGAGCCGGTCCAGGGCATCGAGCAGTGCCTGGATCGATGGAGTGACACCGACTTCTGCCGCGATGACCCCGAGATCAGAGCGTAGCTGCTTGTAAGCCGAGACCTTGGCCGCGGGGTTCTTGTAGAAAACTTGGTTGGGAGCACGCTGCAGAATCTCCTGTGCGCAGAGAAGCATGGCCTCCCGCTCCGCGTCCTTTTGATGAAAGGCCGCTGCTGCGTACGTGTTGAACTGGCTCAAGAAAAAGCGATACGCGGCTTCTTCGCAGACCGGCTGGCGGGCACCGAACATCTCTTCCACCATGTCGGCGATCTGCGGCTGGCTCATCCCCGCGATGGGACGATTGGTCACGCGCTGAAAACCTTCGGCGAACCGCCACTTGCAATGATCGGCCCTTGCAGGGGGCGACGCGGCGAGAAGGATCAGACACAAGGAAACCAGGAAGGGTAGAACTAAGCGCATCGTCGGAGTCCTATCATCGTGTTGGAGAGCCAGTTTGCCATGGGCACGGGATTCAACGGATGGCGACGCATTCGCCTACTCCACCGCCCGATCTTCTACTTCGGCGTCCGATTCCTCTTGATCGAGCGTGGCCGTGTGCTCAGGCGGCAAGAAACGATCAAGGAGTCGCCGGACTGGGACGAGCAGCGCGATGAATAGAGGAAAGAGAATGCCAGCGCGGCTCGTCTTGACAATCCATAAGGTAACCAGACAACCGAGCTGAACAAGGGTAAACCGGTTGACAATCGGCAACGGCACCCGACGTAGGTAGTAGGTAGGCGGGTAGCGCGCCGGATCCATGATCCACAGCCGCAGTCTCTCGAAGAGCTGATTGCTGCGCGTCGAAGCGATGCCCATGTACAAAAAGAGTCCGAAGAGGATCGCCATCGGCACCTGCCGCAGCAGCGAAGCAGCCACAAGCAGGGATGCGCCGACAAGAAAATGCACACACAGCGCCGAAAGCCGGTTCTCTCGGACACCCTTGATGATGACTGTACCATCGGTAGATACCTCGACGGTAGCAAGGCTGCGTACATGATTGAGCGAACGAACGGTCGCACCAACGAGCCACGGAAGGCCAAAGATCGAGCAGATCCCAAGGAGCGCTCCAACGACCAGTAGATCCAGGTCATACGCGGGACCCTTCTTCAGTTTGTTCTCCGGGCTATTCACAAGTCGCGCCGTGATGTTCTGATCCAAGTAGACAAGCATCGTCACCAGCACCGCAGGAAGCGCCGCAGCGACGGGCAGCCAGCTCGGTCCTGAAAACAGGGGCAGGAGCCAGGGACGCCCTGTGGAGGTGGCGAACTGCGTGGGGATCGCCAAGCTCGGCAGATGCACCGCGGGCACCATCCTCCGCGCGAAGAGCATCAGGCCAATGGCAATGGCCGGACTGAAGTCGGCGAGCACGTTGCGCAACCACTCTCGCAGATATGGACTGCGGCGCAGGCGCGCGAGTATGGTGCTCACGTACAAGGTACCGAGTGCCAGCAGCATCGACAAGAGCGCACTGTCATCTGGGATTCGTTGATCCGGGAAGGCTCGCAGGATATTGCTGACCGCTTCGACGATGAAGATCAGCGAGATGAGGGCGGCGAATGTCTCATCGGTAAATCGCGTGAACAGTCGGATCCATCTGCTGGCTCCAAAAACTGACAGAAGAACAAGGAATCCGGCGGTCCATAGCCCGATCCAAGCGTAGGCAGACAGGAAAGGCACTCCGATCTGCTTGCAGAAGAGGTAGAGAATCTCCGTGAACACCAGCAGCGGCCCGGTACCTCCGAGAATCGTTAGTGGCTGACCGGCGAACAACGCATAGACAACGCCGCAGAGCGAGGTCGCCACGATCATCTCGACGACACCGATGGCTCCGTCAGTGACCACCGACATCAGACCGCCGAACGCGATGGCTGGCGCCAGGCACGCGAAGAACAGGAAGACAACGCTAGCCAGCACCTGGGGGTGCAGGCCGTCGCGGAAGTCGCTGCCAAAGAAGCGACCGAAGCGGCGGACGTCGGCTAGGAGGAAGCCCAGCGGGCCACGGCCTTCAGTGCTGGTGTTCATCGCGCATCACCCGAAGTCGGATTGTGCATAGGCCAGCTCAATCGGAAGGAAGCGCTGGCTGCTCTCGTGGAAAGCGCGTACCACCGGCTCTTCGATGTCGAACCACCACCCATGGAGACGCAGCCGCCCGGCGTCGAGCGCCTCCGCTACGAATGGATAAGTCCGCACATGCCGAAGCTGCTGGAGCACGTTTCGCTGTGAGGTGGCATCGCGCGGAGTGCGCTCTTCGCCTACCGATGGCGGGAAGCATGCCTCGTCGAGCGCCGGCATGCCTAGACGAAGCCACTCTGCCAAGTTTGGATTTGTTGCCCCATCGATTCCATCATGCAGGGCGGCCATCGCTCCGCAGCTTGAGTGCCCGCAGAGCACGACATCGCGCACCTTTAGGTGCAGGATCGCGTACTCAAGAACCGCCGCCTCTGAGCGATCGCCGATGGAGACTCCGCGAGCCGAGGCGGGCGGGATCATGTTTCCGACGTTGCGCACAACGAAAAGATCCCCGGGCTCCGCGGTGGACAACAGGTGCGGCACAACCCTGCTGTCGGAGCATCCAACGTAGAGCGTGTCGGGTCGCTGGCCGGCAGCCAGTCGCTGGTAGCTGCCTCTCAGCGACTCGTCGCTCCGAACAGCCTCGTGAAAGGCACGCACTCCTTGCAATAACTGCCGCATTAAAGTCGCCAGCCAATCACGACACCCAGCCCAGTGACAAACTCTTACCGGTTCGCCGTGCATGAGCGTCGTCTGGTCCGCAGCTTTTTGGACGGCTCAGCGCTCGTTTTCCGAAGCCACGGCTTTCTCGGCTGGCCCGTCCGCACCCGCCGAAAGCTGCCGGTGCAGCACGGCAGGCGGGTGGATGCCGTGCGCGCGAAACGCAGCGAGCACCCGCAAGTGAACGTCTGTCTCGAAAGCCTTCTCGTACTTACAGTCGAAGACGTACGGTCGGGCCTTCAGGTGGACAGCGACGTAGTCTTGCAGGATGACCTGCTTGGCCAGCACAGGCACCGGTTGTTCAAGGAAGACGAAAGGGCTTGTCAGGCATGCCTCGCGGATCAACTCGGACGCACGTCGCACGTCCTGATCGATGCCGACGAAAAAGTCCATCGCCACCTGCATCTCGAGCGCGCCGTAGTTGCTGCTCGAGGTCACATCCGTCAGGACCTTGTTGTTGGGAATCGTGATGATGTTGTGGTCGAGCGTATTCATTCGCACGCTGCGCAGACCGATTTTCAGGATATCGCCGTACTGGCCTGCGTACTCGACGCGGTCGCCGACCTGGAAGGGACGATCGAACATGATCGTAATTCCGGCAATGAACGCCGCTACGAGATCGCGCATCGCGAAGCCGACCGCGAACGCGAGCGCGCCGCCGATTACCGCGAGCGCTGTGGGATCCAGGCGAATGCTCAGCCCAATGCAGACGGCGACCGTAGCCAGGTAGACAACGAAGCGGACGGCGGACTCAATTTTTTGGATCGTGGGGCGGCGATTGGCGAAGCGAACCCCGAAGCGGACGGCGACGTTTTCAACGAGCCGCAGGAGCACAAGGGCTCCGACGATGATTGGGAGCGAGAACGCAACGCCGCTCCAGCGGACAAACTGCGCCAGTCGTCCAAAATCGGGAGCATCCTGCGCCACGGCGACCGCCGGAACAGACAAGACGAGGGCTGCAATGACTCTCGCCAGAGCGCTTGAAGAACCACGTCGAAGGGATCCTGGCCGATCTGTCCACGTCATGGCATCACCAATAAGTGCCGTCGCGCAAGTAGCCGTCTGATGGCGCGCAGCCAAGTCCAGGTAATTTGGATACGGCCCGCGACCTCTTCCACGTATCCGTGAGCCAGCGCAAAACGCAGCACGTCCGCGATCTCGACGGTGCGGAGGCCAGTCGCTGCCGAAACTGCCTCCGCGGATTCGGCTGAGCGCTGGAGAATCGCGCGCAGCGTGAAGACTGCCACATCAGGCAGTCGGTCGAGCTCCGCCACGTTTGGGACCTGGAACCGGCGGACGTGCGCACTCCCAGCACCGTCGAGCCCAAGCGCACTGCGAAACAAGTGCAGCGCGATCCCTGGATTGCCGTTAGTGTAATCCCAGACCAAGCGATAGTAGCCGGTCTTTCGTGCCTGGATGGCGTCTTGCCGCTCGATCTCGTCTGCTCCATCGGGCAGTGCGTCCACGAGATCTTCGAAAGTAGGATTGAGCCGCGCCGCCGCAGCTCGATCTTCGAGAAGCTGCACAATTTTCTCTTCTGTCCAGGGCGAAAGACGAATCACCTCATCGAAGGTTGGCTTGTCGCCGTGCGACCGGTGCAAAAACGGCCAGATCGCGTCGTCGATGCCGAAGACAAAGACCGTCCGACCGCTGTGGTGCCGTGCCGTCCGGAGGAGTTCATCAAAGCGCGACAGCCCGCCGATTGCGGTGCGGATTAGCTCCTGCACATCATCGACTATCACAATCGGCGGTGCCGCAGACTCGATCCGCGAGGCCAGATCGTCAACGCCCGAGCTCAAATCCGCCGCGCGAAACATGACGGAGCCCGCCATGCTCTGGGTGAGGTGCCGCAGGTACATGGTCTTGCCGATGCCGCGCACCCCGACGAGGGCAAACAAGCCGCCGCGCTGCTCGCTCGCTCGCAGCATCAGAGCTTCCGGCTGAACCCCGGCCATCGGAGGAATCCACAGCAGCGAAGGTTGCTCTGGATCTAACGCCGCCATCGCATCGGCAGGCAGCGGTCGCAGCGGTCCGGCGTGGTCTTCAGCGAGCTTGTCAAGCTCCCGGCTGAACAAGTAGGCATGGATCCGACGGACGAACCCGAATCTTGAAGCCCAGCCGCGCCCAATCCGCAGCGCGCCCGTCGCAAAGAGATGAACCGCTGCGCTGACCACAGCACCCAGGCTTAAGGGGCCGCTGCGATGCGAAAGCGCCCACCGTTGAAACCGCGACTTCTTGCGGACACGCTCGATGCGACGGAAGACGGAGTCTCGCCACCAGCGGACCAGCACGAGCGATATCGGAACTGCGGAGGCCCAGCAGGTAGAGAAGACCCACTTGTAGATCGTGCCTTGCCCGACGAGCCGCGCCGACAGGATCAGGATGAGAGCGAAGGTTACGATGACCCGACTGATGAGCCGCAGCGAACGCAGCCGCAGCGCCGCGTCCTCGACTTTGGACGTCGACAGATCTGTCGACGCGAAGACGGCGTTGATGGCGTTGACGATGAAGCGCCCCGCGAGGATCCAGCCCACGCTGACCTCGAAAAGCTGGAGCTCAAGCAGGCCGCGTGCCTCGCTGGGTAGGAGCCACATCATGCCCAAGAACAAGGCCAGCCACTCAAGCGGGCGGTGCAGTGCTGCGAAGAAGCGAAAGCCGCGCAGTGCGGGGCTTGGCGTCTGAAGCCGCGCAGCGCGATCACCGTACTCCAAGCTACGTTCAATCGCAGAGAGCGCTGCGGGGCCACTCCGTCGCCACAGCAGAAACATGCTCAACAGCAGTGTCCAAGGAATCAGGACAGCGACCGCGCGGCTGATCGATGTACCGAGCGCCGCCCCCGGCTGTCGAACCGAGGCGAGCCATCTGCTCGTCGCGTAGCGGTGAAAGCGCAGGACGAGGAGAAGGTGCCGCACCTCGGCCCGCGCCTGCTCGAATCCAATCGCCGAAAAACCAGTCACGGCGGCACGTTTCTTTGCGGACAAAGCCTCGAGCAGGTATAGTCGCTCCCGGTTCAGCGTATCGATGTCCTCGAGCAGCGCCGCGGCTCGTGACTCACGCAGCCCCAACTCGCGCTCCTTCAAGCGAAGCGCCAGCGCCAAGACATCCCTTCGCTTCGCCTCTGCGGACTCGGTGGTTGCAAGACGCTTGAGTGCAGGCAGCGGATCGGTGCCTAGAGCCGGGATCTCGGTGCCCGATGCAGAGAGTACGTCGAGGGCTGCTCCAAGTTCGTCGCGGGAAGCCCGCAGCGTCGCGCGGAGCGCATCGTAGAGCGAGTCTGGGTCTTCATCGGCGCCTCTTGAGGCATCTCGCACACGGCGCTGCCAGCCAAGTAGTGCATCTCGCCGAGCGGCAATCTCAGTCGGCACAGCGTCGAAACGGTGTTCGATGAAGATGAGCCGTTGCTCCAAGCCGAGGAGCCGAGCAAGTTCTTCCGATACTAGCCTCTCTGCCTCTGAACGAGCACGCGCCGCGGCCTCGAGCGCCTTTTTCCGCTCCACTTCCGCCTCGCGAGCTTGGCGGGCTGCTTCGGAATCCATGCGAGCAGTCTTGTTTGCCTCTGCCTGCAGTCGCGTGTGGAGGGACAGCAGTTCTCGGCGTTTCTCCGGAGAAAGCTCATAGAAAGCCAGGCGCGCACGGTCAAGTTCGACGCGCGCTTCCCATACCTGACTCCGCATCGTAGCGGCGGCCTCGGATGCTTGCCCCCCGTCTATCGGCGGCGCGGCGTCGTTCTGGGACGCGCTAGCATTCTGTAGGAATGTCCGGATGCGAAGTGCCGCGACTCGAACCGACTCTTCGTTTTCGAGGTCTGCATCAAACAGCGAGGCAAGCGGAGTCGCAACCGAACGCTGTCCCGACGTAACCGCACGGACTGCCTCTGCCAGCGCGTGCTCTACGCTGGCAGACGCGGCACCTGCAACGAGGCCCTGAATCGCGGACTTCGACGTAGCACCACCGTCCGCAGATGCCAATCCGAAGTCTACGACCGTCTGCGAACACGCGACCCGCGGAAAAGCACACAAGTTGAAAACCAACTGCAGAAAACAGAAGGGGAGAAGGACTCGCCGACCGAGAGCGCGCGAAGCGCAGAGGTGAAGCAACGGCGACTTCATTGAAAAAATGGTAGGGCATGACCGAGGGATGTCAACTATTGTTGAGGCCGCGCGGACTTATCATCCTGGGTCAGAAAATGCCTCAAGAAGCCATTCAGCTCCTTAACGATCCCATCGCCAAGAGTACCGCAATCGTCGCCGTGACGGCGATTGTCACCGTTGGCCTGGTACGGCTGGCCCGCAGCATCATCCGGAAGAACGTCAGCGATGGGGATCTCCGCTACCGCACCGCCAAGTTCGTTGGGATGTTCGGGTACTTCGTCATGTTTGTCGTCATTGTGACGGAGCTGTCTGGCCGCATCACCTCGCTGACAGTCGCCATCGGCGCCGCCAGCGCAGGAATTGCCTTCGCGCTTCAGGAAGTCATCGTCAGCTTCGCCGGCTGGTTGGCCGTCGCCTTCGGTGCGTTCTTCAAGGTTGGGGATCGCGTCCAACTCGGTGGCATCCGCGGCGATGTCATCGACATCGGCTTTCTGCGGACGACCCTCATGGAATGCGGGAGCTGGGTCAACGCCGATCTATACAACGGTCGCATTGTCCGCGTGGCGAACAGCTTTGTATTCAAGGAGCCGGTATTCAACTACTCCGGCGAGTTCCCGTTTTTGTGGGATGAGATTACGATCCCGGTCCGGTACGAATCAGACTACGCGGAAGCACGCCGCATTCTGGACGAGATCGCCGCTGCCGTTGTCGGTGACTACACCCAATCAGCGAAGTCGCGCTGGCAGGAGCTGGTACGTTCCTACCGCATCGAGGATGCACGCGTGGATCCCCAGGTGACTCTCATCGCCAACGACAACTGGGTCGAGTTCACGCTGCGTTACGTGGTGGATTATCGAAAGCGAAGGAGCACCAAGGATGCGCTATTCACACGCATTCTCGAAGCAATTGAGAACACCGAGGGTCGAGTGCGCCTGGCTTCTGCGACGTTGGCACTGGTCGAAGCACCGACGCTGGGTGTCCGGATACACGGGGCAGAGCTCAATTCTAGGTCGAGCTCGAACGGGGATTCTGCGGCTACGGGCTAGCAGGCAGGCGTGCCTTGTGCGCCCGCGCTTTGATCAGGTCGGTCTCATACGACATCCAGAGGACGGTCTTGACCCCGGCGGCGTCTTCGAGAGGCATCGCCATCTCCAGCGTGCCTGCCACGTCCCCCTTGCGACTGACGAAGCCCTGTGCTCCCAGTGCCCAGACCCCGCGCTCGCCGACCTTGCCCATCACAACCAGCTTCCGGTCGCTGCTCGCAATCACGCTACCGTCCGGATGAAACAGATGAATGAAGGCAACACCGGGAAGGCGAACCAGCTCTTCGACCGATAGCTCTAGACTCTCCTTGCGGCTTGCGAGCACGGCCGCGTGGATACCCGCGCTGTATGCCCGGAAGACGCCTTCGGCCCGACCACTCACCAGCTCGTCTTCCAGCGCATCAGCTTCCGCGCGAAGCGTACCGAGGCGTGTCTCGCACTGGCGCTCGATCGCTAACTGACGGTACATGGACCAGAGGTAGACTCCCCCGATGCAACCGGTCAGCACCAACACCCCAATCAGCTCAATGAGCCAGCGTCGCGCCAAGTGCGCTCTGGCCGACGGGGCAACATCGACCTTCTTGTCTGTTTCCATCGCGCGTTGATAACATGCGATCAGCTCCATGTATACTTGCAACCATCGATCGCAGATCGACAGGGACCGCGCTTGGTAGCGTACAGGTCCGCCGTGAGTGGTGGAGGCGCTGGCCGATGCGTACACATCTCCTGGAATTCTTCACCGCACCGCTTGGCCCACCAGCGGTAGTAGCCATGAGAGCGGCATGCGGGCCACGCCCCCTTCACCACGCGACCTCATCATCCGGCCCGCCTGTGCCCCCGTCTGGCGCAGCCGGAGGCACGAACGGTTCCCGCTGCACGCTCAATCGTGGGCGGAGCTTGAACCGGAAGCCGCAGCGCAAGCGGCAGGGACCGAGGCATCCCAGACCGAGGACGCGCAGCCTGATGCCCTACCTGACGAGATGACCCGCATTGAAGCTGCGGCAGTGATGTCGCATCAGAATCAGGAATCGTCCGATTCCGATGATGAGAGTGATTCCGAATCCCAAGCCTCCGATTGACCACATTTGCCACCGAAGAGTCGATTTCCCGTCGAAAAAACTGGCACTCCAAAGGCCAGCGCGCAGGGCAACTTCACCGCCCCGGACAGCCGGCTTATACGAGACAAGGGGCCTTTGTGCAGGCATACAACGGCCAACTTTCGGGCGATGCCGATCATCGTTGCGGCGGAGCTGTCGAATCAAGCACCGGGTGTTGGGTCTTTCATCCATCTGATCGATCTCGTGCCATCTAACTGCGAGCAGACTCCCAAGGCTGCGCTGGCCGCTGCGGGCTACTTTGTGGACGCAAATGTGCGGCGCGCACACGCAGCCGAAGGGTGCAACAACGAACCTGGCCCCCCTCGTCAGCGCTGAGGGTGGACTCAGATTACAGACCTCCCAACCGGAAGAAGCTCATCGCCAGTCCCAATGAGTTAGGATTTCTCCCATGAACGTTTCCATTTCTCCAGAACTACAGTACATGCTGCTGGTCTTCGGTTTGTTTTTTGTCCCGCGTGCCATCCAGCGCTTCCGCATTCCGAGCGCTGTCACTTGTGTAGGCATTGGCGCCGCGCTGAGCATTGGCTTCCATTATTTCCACGGCGACCACACCATAAAGCTGCTGGCGACTCTCGGAATTGTCTCGATGTTTCTTTTCGCAGGACTTGAAGTCGACTTCGCAGAGCTGCGGCAGGGACGCAAGATACTGCTCCAGCACATCGGGGCTCAGCTCTTGCTGCTAGTCCTCGGTAGCTGGGTACTTCATGTTGTCCTCGGGCTTGCGGGACGACCTGCGCTGCTGTTCGCGCTAGCACTTTTTACTCCTTCGACGGGCTTCATCCTCGACTCGCTGGACGGATTTCGACTGACATCCGAGGAGCGA
>JAEUKB010000068.1 GCA_016794365.1 Myxococcales bacterium | reverse complement strand
GTCGCGGTATCGGCCCGATCTCGCCGAAGCCGTGAAGGACTCGATCCTTGTCCATGGACGGCTCAGCGACGACACCGACACCGTCGAGGTGCGGCCCGGTACGTCGCTCAGCATTGGCGAGATGCCGACGGCGTCGGCGCGTATCCTTCTGGCCGCTCGCTACCTGGAATTGAGCGGAGAGCTGGAGCTGTAAATGAGCAAGAGCCCCAAAGCAGACCTTCAGGCTTATCAACAGAAGATCGAGCAGCGAGTCGCGACCTGTTACGCGCTAGCAGCACGCGCCTTTATGGCGCACTTGACCGGCGGCAAGCAGTATCTACAGCTCTTTAGCGACTGGCTGAGCAATGATTATCGCGATCTGGTGATTGAGATCGAGCAGCTCGACTCGATGATTCGCAAGCACGACAAAGACTTATTTCCCGCGCTGGAGCTGATGAAGACGGATCTAAAGACCATCATCGAGCAGAGCAATGAGCTGGGGAAGATGGCGATTCTGCTGATGGACAAGCGCTAATGCAATGAACCGAGTGGGAGTGTAGATATGGCTGACAAAGCCGTGCCCGATCTCGATATGACCGTTGGCTATCATCTGGAAGATGCGCAAGGCCAGCTTGTGTGGGATGTCTATCAAGGACAGCCGAATACGTGGAAGCTGGCGCTGATTGACCTGTTGAAGAATCCGCGCTTGCGCTCGCTGTATTTCTTGACCGGCGGCATCTGGCTCAGGCTGCCGCTGTGAAGAGCGAGCGCTGGAAGATTGCCGCGTCGGTGCTCGGCAGCGCGGCAGTGCTGACGGTGTTTGGGCTGCTTATGGCCGGTGAAACGCCACAACCCAAGACAAGCGCCGCTGCGACCGACGAACCGCCGGACGAGCTACTGGCCCTGGCGCGCTGCTTGGCGTCGGAGTCGAGCGATCCAACCGTGCAGATCGCGATTGGCTGGATTGTGCTGATGACGGCGCGACGGCGAAAGGTGTCGATTCACGAGCTGCTCACCGCCGGGCTTGGCTACGGTCCGCAAAAGGTATTCGTCGGAGGATCTTCGCGGATTCGCTTTGCTTCGACGGACCAAGCCCCGACGCAGACGACGCTGCTACTCGCTGCCGCACTGATGGCCGGAACCGTCGAGCCTCCCACGCGATTCCAGCAAGCTGCGCCGACCAGCTTTGTCCACAAGAGCAAGGCGAGTAAGCGACTCGGTGCCGACGGCAAGCCGCTCCAGCCCGAGACGAACTTGGACCGAATCGAGGCGCTACAAGGCGACTTCGGCGGGCTCGTCGGACGAATAGGCCGCTGGTACTTCTACCGCAACCACGCCCCACTTGCGACGGCAGAGGCCGTTCCGAGTCTGGGGTGACAACGAAGGGGGATGCTCATGACTCCAGAGATCGAAATCGTGGAATCCGCACTGAGACAACTTCGCGACCTTCAGCTCAATCTGACGATAACCGTTGACCGGCTGACTTCCAGCCTGGCAACGCTGCGGGAACGGGAGGCGCTGGCGTGCGCACGACAGGCCGAGCAGCGACGGAAAGCCGAGCAAGAAACCAAGGCGCTGATTGAGGTCCTTATCAAGAAAGCGCTGAAGCTTGCAGAGCAAGCCATCACGCTGCGGGAGGAGGAGCGAAGCGAACGACGCGAACCAGGCAAGCGACGGGGACAGGAGCGCACCGAGCGGCTGCGCACGGAGGAGCCAGAGCAGCGTGCGACGGCACCAGCCATCCCGATTCCCGAGCAAGATCCGCTCGCAGCGTTCATTTCCTATCAGCGCGCTTCCGCCAAAAAACGGCCACTCTAGCGACGAACCAGCACCACGCCGGGGACGAGCAGCCCAACGCCAACTGCGCCAAAAATCCCCGACGCAATCGACAGCCCTTGGCCTCTGCTGTTCAGGCTCTGCCAGCGGTCGAAGTAGGTGTCGGGATTTGCGGCCTCGGCCCACGCTCCCATCGCGCCGCCTGCGAGGCCCAGCGACACAGCAAGAGCGGCTCCACCGCCAACAAGTAGGCCGATCGCCAGCGGCCTGTGATTCGCAGATGGCTTCGGGCCTTCGGTGGCTGCTGCGACGGGTGGCGTTGTTGTGGGTGGGTTCGCTTCAGGCTGGGCCGATGCCTTGGTTTCGGGGACTGGCGTCACCGTCGGTGAAGTTTCGGCTTCAGGATATCGGCCCGACAGAAACTTGACCCGGCGATCGGCCATGGCTTCGTCGTCGGTGCCTCGACTCTGCGTCAGGTAGCGGGCTGCGTAGTCTTTGGCCTCGACAATCCGGCCCGCCTTTTCGCACGCCCAGCTTAGGTTGTGTAAAAGGTCGCGCTCGCCGCTCAGCTCCCACGCCGCGCGAAACTCGACGATCGCGGGTCCAAACTGCTCGGTCTGAAAGAACGCCAGCCCATCGCGAAAGTGAGCCTTCGCAGCATCCCGCAGCGTCGGAGGTTGGCGAAGCTGCTCGTCGGCATTCGCGATGCTGGTGGTGAGCAGCAAGGACAGCGCAAGGACCAACGGACGCATAACCTACATGGTAGCCCATAGCCGGGTGCTACGGTGGCGCTATCGCACAAAACGAAGGAAGCCGCTGAAGCGGGCTCACGCAGATGCAACCCGTCTCTGCCTTGGCTCAGTGCCGCGTCTTCGGGAGTTGCTTCTGGAACAGGAAGAGTCCTCGGGGCCGAGTCTCGGAGCCAGTGAATGGGAACATCCCGAGGCTCTCCCAGCCAAACTTACGGAGACAGCGAATCACGCTATTGGGCTCATAGCGCCGTGCCTGAATCATGCAGAACTCTTTGGTTCGCTGGCCCGGCAGACCCACCGTGGCAACGTACTGGAGTCCGTAGCTTCCTGCGATGGGTCGATCGGTGTCGATGCGGCAGGAAAAGGTCACACTCTGCGCTTCTCGACAGTAGCGCTGGATGGGACCACCAAGAAAGCGCTGTTGAAGCTCACTAAGAGGCTTCTTCGCTACAGGGTCTTTGCGGAGAATCTCATCCTCTTCGATCAACGTCGTATATCCGAAGTCCAGATCGAACAGCAGAATGTCACCGGGTGCCGCGCCGGAAAAGGCGTTCTGAAAGAACAGTGGCTCGTGGTCTAGGTTCGCCACTGTGTTTCCTAACATTGTGTAGATTCGCCGACGGTGGGACCGGGCTGGTGCGTAGTGAAGCTGGGCGTATCTCGGCAAGTGGTGAAAGCTGCCTTGAATCCCACAGACAAAGATTCCTGAATGGTCGATGAACGTATCCACGGCGTGCTTGAATGCACGGCTCAGAAGCGGCTGGCTGATGTCCAGTAAGTAGAAGCGGATATTGGGCTCGGCCCACACTCGGATGAGCTGCTGCACGAGCGCCACCTCGTTTTTGCCGTCACCCGGTCCGAGCGCAATCAGATCCAGCCCGACCGGACCCAAGACTTCGCGCAGCCGCTTGGCAACCGGCGGGCCAGGCAGTCCATCACGATAGCTGGCCACATAGCCAGGCGCGTTGCAGACTGCGATCCAATCCAGTGCGCTCTTGTGGTCAAGATAAACAAACGTCTGTTCGACATTGCCGCCGCTGCTGTTCATAAGCTGATCCAGCTCGTCAATCATGGACACCGAGTCAAAGCCCGGTGACATGAACCAGTTGGGTGCCTGCCGGTGGCTCGACTCTCGAACAGCGGGTAAGGCCGTAACTTCCGCCGGTACCAGCTTCAAGTCAGCAACCGAGCACAGCGCGAGCACCGATTTCCGGGCAGGTGGCTTTCGGCCTTGCTCAAGTTTACAAATATAGCTGAGCGACAGACCGGAATAAGCGGCCACTTGTTCCTGCGTAAGTCCGGCGTCCACACGATGCTGGCGCAAGACATCGCCAAACAGCCGCACTCCGTTCTCATCGCCTTCGGGCGCAAAGTGAACATGCAGGAGCTGAAGCACCTGCCTCTGCATTTTCAGAAGCTGCTCTAGCTCGCTGCGCTTCTCATCGTCGGGACCAGGGGACAGCGCGCTGAGCGCTTGAAGCCCTTGGCGAAGGTGGAATATCGCAGCGCGATACGGCGAAGGCCCCATCGTGTCTTCGGTGTCATCGACAAGCACAGACGGGAACTCGGACGAAACAGCGTCTTGGCCTTCCATGGGTCATCCCTCCGAGGGCAGCGGGAAAACAGACTCATCAGTGGCACTCAAAAGTGCCATCTAGTTGCGTGTGCTTTTGAACACGGGACTCATGAGACTGCAAGGGCAATTCAGGGGTAATCTACACATCGCGTTTCTGACGGTGACTGGCCCCTTTTTACCGCTCGACCTCGGAGGCTCCATGCCCACTCAAGGCCCGTCGTTACGCACTCGTTTCCGTCGGTTGATTTCTGTGACGGCGCTTCAGCGGCTCCTCCCTCGGCTGCGTCACCCGCACGGCATCTACCTGCTATGCTGGGCTGTCTTCTGCGAGCGCTGGGCGGCGGCGATCCTTGGCTCGTCGGCGGTACTCATGCTCTGCGAGCGATACGGCTATCCGCGAGGCGAGGCACTGCGCTTGGCGGGCCTGTACAACGCGGCCAGCTACTTGCTGACGCTGCCGGGTGGGTTTGCGGTGGATCGGTCACTCGGTGCTCGTCGGTCACTTGGTACTGGAATGACACTGCTCACACTCGGGTACGCAGGGCTGACCCAATCGCCAGCATCGGTACTTTGGACCGCAATTCCGCTGCTGCTCCTCGGACACTCACTATTCAAACCAAGCACCCAGGCGGTGATGGTGATGCTCTACGAGCGTCACGATCCGCGTCTGGACGCTGCACAAATAGCTTGCTACTTGGTCGTCAACGTCGCTGGTGTCGTGGGAACGGCCTGCGCTGGGCTGCTTGTGCGTGGTCACGACTTCCGAGCCGTGCTCACCCTCGCCGCTGCCGTTCTACTCGCTGGGCTGATATCGGTAATATTGGGTAGAAAAACTCTGCGCCTGCGACAGAAGCAGCCAGCATTTAGTGCTCCCACGGTGGCTGCGCCGAACGAAGTACCCGGAAGGCAGCGAGTCAAGATCATCGCGGCGCTGACGGTGGCCATGATGATCTTCACCGTTGGCTTCGGGCAGGTCGAAGGCGCGCTGCTCCTGTGGGCTCAGGACCGGACCGATCGCGTGCTCCTCGGTTTTGAGTTGCCCGCCGCGTGGTTCGTTGGCCTGCCCTCGCTCCTTGTGCTGCTGATGGCCCCGGCTCAGCTCGCGCTACTGCCTCGGATTCAGCGTCAAGTGAGCACGCCACGCCTCATCGCCTGGGGTCTTGTCAGCGTCGTGTTGGCCTTCGCCGTCTTGATTCCTCCCGCAGTGCTCAGCCCCGGCCAGCGAGTCAGCATGGCATGGCTGATTGCCTGCATGACGCTCCTGGTCCTCGGTGAACTGCTGATTGCACCGCTCGGACTCTCGCTACTCCTGCGTTTGGCTCCACAACGCTTCATCGGTGTGGTCGTCGGCGTGTGGTACGTGGCTGGTGCGCTCGGCTGCTGGCTGGCGGGGGAGCTTGGGGCGGCGTGGGGACCGTAATCGCCCACGTAGAGCGCGTCGATCGACGCACGCTTCAGCAGATCGAACAGGTGGGCGTCGACGGAGTCGGTCTTGGACAGAACCGCGACGAATCGAAACCAGAGAAACTTGTCCGACGCGAAGTTGACGAGCAAACGCCATCTAACCAGCGAGCGACCGCGCCACCGTGCATCCCGCCAAGGCAATCCCTATTTGATGTGAGCTTCCTCACGATAATGATGTTTCGATCGGTCTGTTCCCAAAAAATCTTGACATCAAAGCGCGACTATTGGATCGTCCAGCCGATTTTTCACACCTTTTCCCCTGTTCCGTTCGGTATTTGTTTCTCGACGGAATCGAGGGTGGCGTTGACTCTCGGTGGATGATCCCGACTTTGTGGATGCTCTTGAGGATGTCCACAATCTGGATGGCAATCTGTAGCTTCTGTTCCACCGAGAGCTGCTGACTTCGCGTCAGTGCAGCCAGTGTCTGACCACGCAGATCTTCTAAGATC
>JAEUKB010000029.1 GCA_016794365.1 Myxococcales bacterium | reverse complement strand
ATCGCGTTCCCAACAGCCCCCGGCTTCGACGAAGCACCCCTGAATTTGCACGCGGGCTCTGCACGGATCTTTGCGCTATGCGCTGCAACATCCTTGCGATGAAGCGGTATGCCGACGAGATATTCCCCGACAACAGCATCGCTGCGCGTACACGTCCAGCTGTGCAATCGATCCGCAGGCTCCCTTTGCGGATGGTTTCAGCAATGTATCTGCTCATTTGGATAGAGAAAATCGATGGATCAAATCCATAGAGAAAACCTATTGATTGAAGCGAAGATCCACCCTTCCCTACTTTTCCTTTCCGTCCCGCGCACAAGCTGACACAGTGACAGCTATGTCTGCGCCGACACCTTCTCCGCTCTTGGTTCCGATCATCTCGGACAGTCCGTTTTCATCCGCTCTGTTCGACAATCGCTTTGTCCAATCACTACCTGCCGATCCCAGTACAGAGCGACGCTCACGCCAAGTTCACGGTGCCTGCTTTTCGTGGGTCAGTCCGACGCCGGTGAAGTCTCCGCAGCTCCTTGCGCATTCCGCAGAAGTGGCAGACATGCTGGGGCTCCCAAGCGATTCCCATCGTCATCCTGCGTTCGCACAAGTGCTGGGAGGAAACGCGCTGGCACAAGGAATGACTGCATATGCAGCCTGTTACGGAGGCCATCAGTTTGGCAACTGGGCAGGCCAGCTTGGTGACGGCAGAGCGATGGGATTGGGGGAAGTCCGAACGCCCAGCGGACAGCGGCTTGAGCTTCAGCTAAAAGGTGCAGGACCGACTCCGTACTCGCGCACTGCGGACGGTCGCGCAGTCGTTCGCTCATCGGTCAGAGAGTTCCTATGCAGCGAAGCGATGCATCACTTGGGCATTGCAACCACGCGCGCGCTCAGTCTGGTGGGAACCGGCGATCTCGTACTACGCGACATGTTTTACGACGGACATCCAGCCAAAGAAAAAGGAGCGATTGTCTGTCGAGTGGCACCCAGCTTTTTGCGCTTTGGAAACTATCAGCTGCTCGCATTTCGCAGAGACCTCGACACGCTCAAGCGCTTGGTCGATTTCACGCTTCAGGAATACTTTCCAGATCTGGGTCCGCCCAGCAAAGACAGCTATCTGCGCATGGTGGGCGTCGTGGCGGAACGGACCGCGCAGCTCGTCGTGGACTGGCAGCGCGTCGGCTTTGTTCATGGCGTGATGAACACCGACAACATGAGCGTGCTCGGACTGACGATTGACTATGGCCCCTACGGCTGGCTCGAGGACTACGATCCAACCTGGACACCCAACACCACCGACGCAAGTGGCCGACGCTACTGCTTTGGGAATCAGCCAGGAGTCGCATTCTGGAACCTGGCGCGCTTTGCGGAAGGAATCCTTCCTCTCATCGGTGATGCACGTCCGCTGGAAGAAGCGCTGATGGCCTTTCCGCATACTTTTGAGCGAGATCAAGCCAAGATGATGAGCCAAAAGTTGGGCTTGTCGGCGTGGCGTCCCAGCGACGATGCGTCACTGGAAAAAGAGCTGTATCATGTGCTTCAGCTTGTCGAGACAGACATGACGATCTTCTTTCGCAAGCTGGCGATTTTATCAGCGCAGGAAAGAGACATTCATGCATTCCTCGATCACACGCTGCGCGATGCCTACTATCGACCGGACGATCTACAGGGACCGCATCGCGAAGCGATTGTGTCGTGGCTCCTGAAGTATCAGCGTCGCATCGCTTCACAAGATCTGTCCGATGAGGATCGGCGCAGCCAGATGAACGCAGTGAATCCTTACATTGTGCTGCGCAACTATCTGGCACAGCTTGCGATCGATCGTGCAGAACAAGGAGACGGCTCGATGGTCTACGAGCTGCTGGATGTGCTGCGTCGTCCCTATGAAGAACAATCGCAGCATGCACGCTTTGCAGAAAAACGTCCGGAGTGGGCTCGCCATCGTCCCGGCTGTTCCATGTTGTCGTGCAGTAGCTGATTCCGCAGAGACTACGGACCGATGTGGGAAGGACTCCCTTGATTCACAATGCCGGACATCCAATCGGTCAGCTTGGTTCCGCCCGTCGAAAATGTAGAGTAGGTCGTGTCCAGCAAGATCGTGTGATTGGTTCCGGCTGGATAAAACGTAGACCACGTACCGTCGGGCTTTAGATAGCTGTCACGAAGTTCAAGGAGTCCCGCCTGAAACGTTGCAGCAGGAACAGAGCCCGGATTCCCATCGATTCCTGCGCAGTTGTTTTGGCCGTATCCGAAGAAGTACGCGATCGTCGAATCTTGGGTATACGAGATGAGTCCCAAGCGCTGGTTTGAGTACTTTCGGGCCAAGTAGCGCTCGAAGTTGAAGAAGCCTCCACCGTCGGGTTTGCTACAGTCTGTGCAGTCCGCTGGCAGCGATGAGTCAAAGTTCCAGAGCTGTCGCCAGCGCTTCTGTAGACATGGCGCTAGATACGCATCCGAAAAGATCGGTCCAGAGTCATTGACCAACGAGACCTGACGCGGACAGAACGCTTGCGCGATGCGATGATAGTTGAGCATCGATCCAAAGCCACCGGCGCTGGATCCTGTGACCAAGACTTTGGTGACGGAAGGAAACGTCGGAACGATGCGTTTTAGGAACAGACCGACGTTGCGATATCCAACAAACTGCTGATTTTGAGGAGCTCCCGAACCCGGAACAGAGACCCCCGTGGCATTGCCTGCGTGAACGTCTCCGGTGCAGTACGGAACGAAGATCAGGTTCCAGTCTTTGAATGGATTGTTTGCGTCGGTTGCGTTGAACAGTCCGCGCTGTCCTGCGAGCGATCGAGCGAGCGCAAACTCACTCGCGCCAAATGTTGCAGCATTGCTATTGCAAGTCGTGGTGTTAAAGCACGCTCCACCACCTTGGAAGTAGATCACCAGCTTATCGGATGCAGGATTGAGTCGAATGCCAAATCCCGTCGCAGATCCGGAACGACAGACTGCGCCCGGAACGTCTACCCACGTCCATTCACCTGCGTTTGCTGTGATCGGAGCGCCATCAAACACACCTTCAGGACTGCACGACGATCCACCATCGGTTCCTGCATCTACGCTTGCACCTTGATCATCGGGTGCAGCGACTCCTGTGTCTGTGCTCTGACATCCTGCGGTTAGCAGGCCGAGCACAGTCATTGCGAACAGCCTGTGACGGATTCTCTGTGTCTTCATTCCGCGACTCCTTTCCTATGTCTGCGTACGCCCAAACAACACTGGGCCAGCTTCTATGCTGACCGAGTCCTTGCTGTTTGCAAAGCGAGACAGAGACGACAGAACGAGACGACAGAACGAAACGACAGAATTAGTTGAGGCGCTGCTTGGCGAGCGTATAGACCGCGATAAAGCCATCCACCCACGCGATCTTCTTGCCTTCTGCGTGTGTGCGCGGCTTGTAGGAAATCGGTAGCTCGACGATGCGATGCCCGGTCTTGAGCACTTGCGCGGTCAGCTCTGGTTCGATCTCAAACCGCGAAGCCCGCAGCTTCAGCTTCGGCAAAACATCACGGCGGAACAGCTTGTAACAGGTCTCAATGTCGGTGAGGTTGCCGTGAAACAGCAGGTTGGCAAAGCCAGTGAGCGCGCGATTGGCCAAGTAAAACATCAGCATGCCGCGTCGCTTGGTTCCGCCTCTGTCGTTCAAGAAGCGAGAGCCGTACACCACATCGGCTTCCCCGGACACGATCGGCTGCATCAGCTTGTAATAGTCCGTTGGATCCAGCTCTAAGTCCGCGTCTTGAATCGTAACGATGTCGCCTTCCGCCATGCTAAAGCCGATGCGCACCGCTGAGCCTTTGCCCAGATTCACCGGACAGTGATAGACGCGAATGCCAGGACGACCGCTTTCATAGGGTCGCAGCGCTTCGCGCGTTCCATCGCTTGAGCCATCATTGACGACGATGATTTCCTTGTCGAACGACAGCGAATGAACCGCTTCGATGACAGCACCAATGGTGCGCTCTTCGTTGAACACAGGAATGATGATCGAAACCTTCACCCGATTGCCTTTCGCTAACACGTCTATCTTGTATCTCTCGCAGCGAATTTTGGGGCGAAAAAGTCAGTTCGACCTGCACTCTCGACGAAGAGTGCTGCGCGCAAGTCGGCCCAGCGCAGCGCGAACATGCAGCCAGTCCAGTTGTCGCAGATCCTCTCCCTTGTCAAACATTCCCGTTGTCATGACTATGAGTGGGCGCTAACAGAGCGCATGGGGGGGAGGCGTTTGATGCGTAGTATGTTTCGCTTTGGCTCGACGGTAACTGTATCACTTTTGGCTGGATTCCTAACTTCTATGGCTGGCTGTCTTTCTACGGAAATGGGCACGCTGCCGCCGCTCGAACCGACGCCGGATCTTGCGATGCCTGATGTGGACATGGCTTCGCCCGATCTGGCTCCGGTCATCCGCGTGGAGCCGTTTGATTCCGCAAGTGATTACGAGATCTTGACGAAGAACGTATCGCTTGTGGACTGTGGAGCGGGCGCACCGTCTCCGATCGTGCTCTCTGGTGCGAAGGCATTTCCAGTCCTCATCGACGAGAGCAAGCGTGTCTTTGGGGCCGCAGGATTCCTGGGAAGAGGAAAAGTGCTGGCGGTTGGACACGAGTATTACATCGCCGGAACCATTGCCAACGGCGACAACAACAAGCTGGTGATGAACGCGATCGGCTGGATGAGCAAGAGCGCAAAGCCAGTGATCGGAGTCGAGTCCTCGCTGCCTGCCATCAAAGCGGCGCTGACTGCGGCGGGCTATCAAGTGATGACGGTGACTCCGTCGCAGCTCGGCTCGGTCGAGGTCTACATCAGCACCGGCTACACCAACTACAGCGATCCCGACATCGCCAGCATTCAACAGTTTGTTCAAAACGGCGGCGGCTTGATTGTGGGAGGCCAAGGCTGGTCGTTTGGGGGTGACATCCTGAGCTTTCCCGGCAACAAGATGATGGCCGGATCAGGCATCACGATCACCAAGAAGTTCGATGTTACGGGAGCGACGGATACAGTGTCTCCTACCGCGCCGACCATGCTGCTGAATGCACTGGTTGCGCTCGACAAAATGATTGATCACACGGGCACTGTGGCGACGCTGAGCGCAGCCGATCTGGACCTGGCCGCAACCACAGCGGAACGCGCGATCGAAGCGCTGCCGCTCAGTGTGAAGTCGCTCTACGATCTGGGCGCTCTGTATGTGAGCATGGTTCCGCAGCCTCCCCTTTCCGCAGCGTCGCCATTTTCACCAGCGACAAAGCCAGCAGAGCGCGTCTCTGTTCGCCTTCAGCATCGCTATTCTCAAGACCTTCCTGCTGCGCAGATCACTGCGAATCCTGCGGCAGCGGACTTTCCTGGTGCGGTTGCAGCCACTGTTCCTCGTCAGAACTTCAATGTAACGATCAACGGAACGTACGCTGGACGAGATGCTCGCTATGCATACTCTGGACCAGCGGTTCCGGTCTGGCGCGGAACGGGAACGTATGCCGCTCCCGGTGAAAAGATCAAAGTGACGGTTCCTGCTGCGGCTGTGAATCAGGGACTGCAAGTGCAGATCGGATCACACACGGATCTGCTGTGGGCCAAAGCATCCTGGGTGCGCTTCCCTGCGATTGTACGTTCCTATCCCATCGATGCCGCACAGATCACGGTGGCCAGCGCGTTTGGCGGACCAATCTACATCACCGTCCCTGGAGGAAAGAACCTGGGCGCGATTCCGGTCACCATCGAAGGAGCAGTGAGCGCTCCATACTATGTTCACAACACCACCAAGCTGACGGATTGGCAGACGATTCGTAACAATCCCGCACCGTGGACAGAGATCGAATCGGACAAGATGATCCTGATGCTTCCCTCTTCGTATATTCGGACGCTTGATGATCCGATGGCGCTGATGAATCAGTGGGATGCGGTGATGGATGCAACGGCGGATCTGGCTTCGATCTCACGGACGCGCGTGCGTGCAGAGCGTTATCTGATCGATCGCGATATCTCGGCAGGATACATGCACTCTGGCTATCCGATCATGGCTCCCTTTGATGAAGCGGCGGATCTGGTCAGCGTGACCGCGATTCGTGGTGGAAAGTGGGGTTACTTTCATGAAGTGGGTCACAACCACCAGTGGCTTCCTTGGGTGATGCAAGGCACAACAGAGTCGAGCGTCAACCTGTGGTCTGTCTATGTCTCTGAGACGCTGTTTGGCATCCCGCGCGCATCGGCACATCCATCGATCACCAAAGCGATGCGGACCCAGCGCGTGCAAGCCTACATCGCGGGTGGTCGCAAGTATGCCACTTGGGGGAACGATGCCTGGCTGCCTCTGGAGATGTACCTTCAGCTTCAGGAAGGCTTTGGTTGGACCCCCTACATGAGCGTCTTTGCCGACTACAACGCGCAGCCTGTAGCGATGGCCGCAACCACCGATCAAGAGAGAGTGGATCAGTGGGTTTTGCGCTTCTCACAAAAGGTTGGCAAAAACCTGGGACCGTTCTTTACGTCGTGGGGACTTCCGGTGTCTGCATCGATCTTGACGCAGATCTCTTCACTGCCAGCATGGGCCGAAAACCCGATGCCGTAACTGCGTTCCGCACTCGCTCTCTGTGAACATGTACTCAATATGAAGCATTATACGTGCTTCATATTGGGTGCTACTTGCGAGATCCCTGCGCAAACAGACGAAGCGATCGTTCGGATGGATAAGCCGTCACCAGCGCCAGCGTAGAGATCGCCACAAACGGAATCACCTTGTGCGGCTGCTTGCTGATCAGCGCCATCGCGACACCCAGCACGGCCACTGACTCAGTCATCGCCATGCGCGTAATCCACGGTCCAAACGATCGTGACAGCAAGACATCGATCGAGATGGCTTCAGGATCTTCGCTTCCCATCGCTTGAGCAAGCAGCTTTCTTGGCAACAGCACCGACGCCCCCAGCGAGCCCAGCGCGATCAGCGCAAGCATCGGCTCCAGCATTCCCATCTCGACCGCGCTGGAAGTCTGTTCCTGTTGGGATGCGACCATGTAGCTCACCACAACGTACAGGAATTCCGAAAACATCAGCGCGATCCAGAGCGTTCGCAGGACAAATAGCTGCGCCTGTCCGTTCCTTGGCGGAAGCTCACGATCTCCATCATCAGCGTGCGGGTTTTGAGGCTCCATGCCGTCATCGTATCACGAACTTTGCAAGAAGGTCTTGCATCTTGGCGCATCCGTGATTAGCCATGACGCCATGAGCGAACATCCAGACAAAACCGAAGCCCAAACCACCGAACAGAGAACCTTTTCCACCGAAGTGCAGCAGCTCCTGCATCTGATGGTTCACTCTCTGTACAGCAAGAAAGAGATCTTTCTGCGTGAGCTGATCTCGAACTCTTCTGATGCGATCGATACGCTGCGGTTCTTGGCGCTGACGCGACCAGAGCTCTCTGCTGCCGTCGAGTCGCAAGAGTCCGCAATTGAGATCGTACTCGACAAAGAGAACAAGACGATCGTGGTACGCGACACCGGAATCGGCATGACGCGCCAGCAAGTGATCGACAATGTCGGAACGATCGCACGCTCGGGAACAGGAACGCTGCTCAAGAAGCTGAAGGAGCAGAGTGGCGATGCCAGCAAGTCCCTTGATGTGATTGGTCAGTTCGGTGTCGGTTTCTATTCAGTACTGATGGTCGCGCACAAGGTCGAGCTGGACACGCTGTCCGCAGAGCCAGGAGCGCAGCCGATTCTGTTCCGCTGTGATGGCGGAGGAACCTATGAGCTAGGAACCGGATCGCGTACCAGCGTCGGAACCACAGTGACCCTTCACATAAATGATGATGCATCGGAATACCTGGAACCGTGGCGCATCGAGAGCATCGTCAAGCAGTACTCGAACTATGTGAAGTGGCCGGTGCGGCTGGAAGGAAAGCAGCTCAACCGTGCAACCGCGCTGTGGTCGAAGCGCGCCAACGAAGTCTCGGAAACGGAATACAACGACTTCTACAAAGAGCTCTGCGGAGGCTTTTCTGCCGACGATGTTCCGCTTGGAAAGCTGCATCTGTCGATCGATACGCCGTATCAGTTTCAAGCGCTGGTGTTCATTCCCAAGAAGCCTCCGTTTGACATGATGATGGATCAGAACCGTCGTCGCGGCATGCAGCTGTATGTCCGGCGCGTGTTCATCTTGGATCATGCCGAAGAGCTACTTCCGCCATGGCTGCGCTTTGTGCGCGGAGTCGTGGACAGTGAAGATCTTCCGCTCAATGTCTCGCGCGAGATCCTGCAAAAGAATCAGATCATCGCGACGATTCAGAAGCAGATCGTCAAGCGCGTACTCGATGAGTTGAAGCGTCTGCGCGAACAGAAGCCGGAAGAGTATCGCGACTTCTTTGAAGAGTTTGGCGGAATCCTCAAGGAAGGCATCTTCTTGGATCACGCGAACCGGGAGAAGGTTGCGGAAGTGTGTCTGTGGTCGTCGCTCAATACCGCTGTGACAGATCGGATCACGCTGCCGGAATATGTTGCGAAGATGCCAGCCGGACAGGATGAGATCTACTACATCACCGGACCGTCGCGCGCAGTGGTAGAGCGGAGTCCGCACGTAGAAGCACTGCGCAAGCGAAAGCTGGATGTCCTGCTCTTTATCGATCCGATCGACGAGTGGGTGGTTCAGTCTCTGTTCGAGTTTTCCGGTAAGAAGCTGCGCGCGATTCACAAGGGAGACTTCGTTCCGCCCAAGCTTGAAGGCGAGTCAGAGCCGGAAGCAGAGAAGCAGAGTCCAGAGCACGAGACGGAAGTTCAAGCGCTGCTTGCACACCTGCGTGTCCGCTTCCAAGAGCGCATCAAGGAAGTTCGGCTGTCTTCGCGGTTGACAGACTCGGCCTCTGTTCTCGTTGCAGAAGAAGGAGATCTGGGCGCACACCTAGAGCAGCTCCTACAGCGCGCGGGACGCAAAGTTGAAGTGAAGAAGCCGATTCTGGAGCTGAACCCGAAGAGCCCAATCGTCGAAAAGCTGGCGCATCTTCTGGCAACACGACCAGGCAGCGAAGAGATCAATACCTACAGCGATCTGCTGCTAGAGCTTGCGTACTTGGCGCAGGGAACGGTGCCAGAGCCGGGTGTACTTCTGTCTTCGCTGCATCGCGTACTCGCGCGCGATCTATCGACGCTGGCCAGCTAATAAGAGCGGACAGAATCCCGCGAAGAAGCGATTCCTTTTCGGATTCCTACCGGGAAGGAATCGCAATCATCAGCGCGCCACCCGCTGTCAGGATCGCCCCCGCGCTGAGCAGTCCAATTCCCACACCTTGGGTGTTGTAGTACGGACTGCATGTCGCAGCGTCTTTTGAGCTGTCCTGACACGTTCCATGAATCCCCAGCGCCGCACCGCCAAAGCCCATCGTTAGTAGACCGCCACCGATCAAGATTCCGCCAGAGACAAGTCGCCACAGAGGCCGTGGCAGCGGCGCACTCGGAAGCCGCACGAGCGCAGCTTGCACCGTCGCTGTGTCACCGGATTCGATCGTTACTTTTTGCTGCTGCGTCACGTACTTTTCGCGCTCGACCTCGATCACCCGAGTTCCTGAAAAGACTTCCTGCTGAAGCGGAGTCATTCCTATCCATCGGCCATCGATCCGAACCCGCGCACCCGGCGGATTCGAGGTCACACTGATCGTTCCGCGTGGTCGCGTCAGCGTATCTTGCAGAAGCGTTGAGGTCAGCCTGGCTGAAACCGCAGACAGCTCTGCGATGCGACAAGGTGTGGCCGGTTCTTCTGTTCGTGCGCTGACTTCTCTGGTCCGAATGTCGAGCAGACTGGCTCGCACCAGACACGAAGGAGACGCATCCGGTGTTCCGTTTTCAATCTGCACCAGCAGCGCATAGGAGACTTGTCCTTCTGGAAGCAGCGGTGCCGAAGAGCCGCACTCCTCAAAGCACTTGAGGATCTCTGTTTGGTTCCGTAGATACTGCTTTTCACGCTCTCCGCTGATGAGGACTGCGTGATGCTTGCTCGCGCTCTGGGCAATCGACTCAGCGATCAAGGGACGCAGCGTTTCGTGTGAAGTCAGCCATAACAGTCCGTCGGTGATTCGCAGCGTTGCAACCAGCGTACGCGCGGACAGCGTAAGGTTTAGCTCTGCTTGTCCACTGCCTTGAAAGTTGAGCGGATCACTTTCCACAGACTGTTTGCCAAGCTGAAGTCGGAAGCGATGTTGTCCCGCAGGAACGCTCAAGTTGACAGGCAGTGGCAGCGTTCCTTTCGCTTGTCCATCCATCAAAAGGAGTGCGCCCGGAGGACCATTGACCACAACGTCCATCGACTCCTTCAGCGCTTGCGCAGAAGCGGATGGAGCGCTTGCAATCAGCAAGGCCAGCGACGCAAAAACGGTATCTCTTAGGACTCTCACTGACATGCATTCACTTTTTGTGTGCTGCCCAGGACGACAAAGATGCTGCGAGACTGTCCCTGTCCCAAGCTAATCTGTTGTCTTCCTGGAGGCGACAGGCTCTCACGCGTCATCACACACTGACCATTGACCGGTGTAAAGACTTGGATGCGACTGACCTTGCTTGCGAGTCTGTTTACCGTCGCTTGCAGTGCCGCATTAAGCTCTGGCCGACGCTGACTGGCCGGAACATTGAGCGCGCGATTGTACTCTGTGATGGCTTGATCCAGCTGATCGCGCGACTCAAGCAGTCGTCCTTGCAGAAACGCAACATCCGCTTGCATGCTCTGTGGAGCTTTGCCTCGCTGAATCATTCGCTTGAGCTGATCGGTAGACTCCTGTCCATGGATCAGATCTTTGCGATCAAGCGCGCTCTTGGCATCTTGCAGCATCTGTTCTGCCAGCGTGGTCGGAATGCGGACTCTGGTCACTTGTCCAAGCTGAATCGAAACATCCAGCGTTCCTCGCAAGTAGCTGATGCGATGCTTTCCAACAGACACCGGAATCGCGCGTCCCGTGATCAGTTGATTCGCTCCTTTGTCGATTTGGAATCGCACAAGCTCATCCCCTTCAACCAATAGATCGCCCATTCCGGTTGCTGCGGTGGGACTTACCGACTTGCCTTCCGTGCTGGATCCTGGTTGTTGTGTTGGCGACGCGAGCGGCGTGATCGTGACCGTGGGTTTGGGGGACTCCTCTACACTGACTGGTGTGATCGAAGACAGCTCGCGAAGCAGCCCAGCAACCTGTGCGCGAACAGGGACATCGGGGTCGTTGCGCAGACTCCGAACCAAGCGCAGATAGCGAAGCTGTCGATTGGCTTTGAAGAGCTCTGCTGCAACCTCTGCTGCGCGCCGACGGACCATTGAAGCTGGATCGAGCATCGCAATCTTGAGCAGCTTCATCTGAAGCTCTGGCTGGAAAGACAGCTCACGCACTACACCAAGTACCGACAGTCGTGTTGTCAGATCTCCGCTGGTCTGTAGGCTCTGTAGACCAGGCGGTGTTGGTACGGATTCCCCAAGCGCGCGCAGCGAAAGGAATGCAGACAGCGCTTCTCTGTCTCCACTTTCAACCACTGCTCGTAGAACGCTTACACCGTCGCGTAGACCTTGCTTGGCCAGTCGATACGCAGCAGCCAGTCGGACCGATGGATCCACATCTTCCAGCGACTTTGCCAGCAGCTCTCTGCTCGCTTCACCGAACTCAATCGCTAGGCGTCGTAGCTCTGGATCCTTTGCACTCAGTCCGCTTCGCAGCACTGTCAGCTCGTTTGTGTTCGCTTCCCGAAGCTGCAAAAGGACTCCGCTTGCGACGAGCTTTTCGGACTCTGTTCCTGTGCTGGACATCTGACGCAGGTCACTCAAGACAGAGCCAACCATGGATCCATCCGCGCGCTGTCCCAGCGTCTGGACCACTTGACCCAGAGAGCGCATCGCTAGGCTACGCACTTCCGTATCTGCATCACGCAGCGCTGGACGTAGCGCGCTCACTGCACCGCGCAGATTTTTGCGACCCAGCGCTTTGGCTGCGCTGATCCGAATCGCTCGTTCTTTATCGCTGAGCGCTTGTCCCAGTAGACCCACAGCTTGTTCCGATTCCACCTGCGTAAGCATCGAGATGGCCAGCTCGCGCATCGCTTGACTGTCACTTCCCAGCGCGGCTCGTGCTGCGGCCAAGCTGTCTTCCCCCATCTTGGCCAGCTCTCCTGCGGTGATTCGCAGAATCGCACCTGCTGTGGCAATCCGCAGCCGAGGACTGGTTCCGCGATCACTTAGCACCCGGCCCAGCGTCTCTAAGCTGGTGTAGCTGTTTCCGTCGGAAAGCCCTTCTACGGCTTGCTCCCGAAGAGAGTCCGGTTGCTTGCGATCCAGGAGCACTTCACGAAGCTTTTGCTCTGCATCTGGCTCTCCCAGCGCTGCCAAAAAACGCAGCGCCAGCAGCTGTTCGTGAATCAGCTCTGTCTGTTGCGCAGCCTTTCGCAGCGTGGGCCACGCACGTTCATCACCGCACTGCGCAAGAGACATCGCCGCGCGAATCTGGAGATCCCGAACCCGAAGCTGTGACAGCTGCGACAGCTCTTGCCACAGAAGCTGTTTTGCACGCTCATCATCCGAACGCGCCAATCGATCGAGCACTTTCAGCTTCATATCTGGCGCAAGCCCAGCTGAGTCAACGCTCTTCCACAGAAGCTCTGCACCTGCTGCATCGCGATAGGAAACCAGTCGCAGCGCCGCTTCGATCTTGGTCAGCAGGTCTCCATCGTTGAGCAGTTCCTTGAGCGCTTCCAGTCCACGTGGATGCTGCATCTGGGACAGCGCATCTGCTGCTGCGAGCTGCAAAGGAATCGGCTCATTTCTCGACAGAAGCGGAAGGAGCTGCGGAGTCGTATCCAGTGCTCCCAGCTGACCGAGCGCGCGCACCAGTGCTTCGCGAACTTTCGGCTCGAAGTGATTCCCACGCTGCACATCCCGAAGCAAAGGCTCCAGCAGTGTGCGCTGATCCAAGTCACGACTCTGTCCGATGGCTTGAATCGCAGACAAACGCAGTGCGCTGTCCTGTCCCTTCAGCATCTCTTGCAGCACCAGATGACTGCGACTCCGTAGCTCCGCAGGAGACAGCGCACGATCCATTCGGAGTACGCCAATCAGCAGCGCGCCAACGAGTACACCAACGATGCCTGCAAGCACTGCCAGCCGCTTTCCTGCGCTCGCCAAAGAAGGCTGCATCGCAGCAAGTCGCTCCGCAACGACCTCCATCGTGGGACGTTCGTCTCGACGCGCAGCCATCATCTGATCGACCAGCGCGGACAGCTTCTTAGGAACTGCCGGATTCACCTTGTGAATCGAGGTCGGAGTCTTCACGAGCAGACTCAGCGAGTTCTTTTCAAACGGAACCTGTCCGGTCAGTAGCTCATACAGCACGACGCCCAGCGAAAATACGTCTGCGCGACCATCTACATCTTCCGCACGGCCATGCTGCTCCGGTGGCATGTACAGCTGCGTTCCCATGAACGAGCCATACTGCGTGTTGACATCGGTCTTGTCTGGATCTGTCTGCGGACCTCGTTGGCCTCGAAACTTCGCAATCCCAAAGTCGAGAATCTTGACCCAGTCCTGCCCCGCATTGACCGGATCTGTCTCCATCATGATGTTGTCCGGCTTGAGATCGCGATGCACGATTCCGGCTTGGTGCGCGGCGCTAAGGGCGCGGGCGACTTGGACTCCGATCGAGACTGCTTCTTGCGTCGGGAACGGGCCGTTTTTCTGATCAATTCGCTTGCGTAGGGAGTCCCCAGTTAGGATCTCCATGACGTAGTAGAGCGTTCCGTCTGGAAGCTTTCCGAAGTCAGAAATTTCGACCAGTCCGCGATGACGAATGACGTTGACCGCGCGCGCTTCGTTTAGGAATCGCTTGGCATACTCCTCATCCTGTGCAAACCGAGCGTGTAGGAGCTTGACTGCGGCTCGACTGCCGATCTTGGTATGTTCGACTTCATAGACGACACCCATACCGCCTTCGCCCAGCTTCCGAACGATGCGAAAGTTGCCGAACAAAGTACCTATGTGCGGATCGGGTCGAGGTGACGGCATGGACACACAGCCAAGCGCTGAATCGAAGCCACCATATTATATCGTGAATTCACGTATGCAGGATCACAAAAACATCAGTCTCTAACGCGACTTATGGACCGCGTCGATGACGAGACAGACAGCGCCAGCGAATCGCTACTCTTCGCGGTAAAGGATTGTGCCGTTCTCACCGACGAACCAGACATGTGAGGAATCACTGCCCCACACGCCGTACAGGCCCGCCGTGACACCCGCGTCGCGCGGAGTCCACATCGATCCATTCCACTGCGCAATGGCCCCCATGAGACCGACAACCCAGATGCGCTGTGCGCTACCGCCCCACACTCCCTGCAAGGATGAGGCGTTGAGGACTCCGCTGTTTTCGCCAGCCCACGATGCAGGACTCCCTTGCCCGCGCTTGACAATGACTGCATCACTTCCGACGGCGTACAGGCTGTTTGCGTCAAAGCCCCCAATCGCAAACAGAGACTTGGTGGTGCCCGAAGTTTCTTCCACCCAGCCCACATAGTTGCTGTTTGAATAAACCTTTCCTGCTGCTCCGACGGTCCAGAGGCTGGTTTGGCTGCCCCAGACTTTATGAAACGTCTGCGTGGTGCTCGGAGTCGTCGTTTCAGTGAGCCAGCTCGTTCCGTCGAACTTGAGGATGGTTCCCAATGCACCGACCGCCCACACCTTCGTCGGGCTCCCGCACCATACGCCGTACAAGTCTTTGGTGCTTCCCGAAGTAGACACGTTCCAGTTGCTGCCATCCCACTTTAAGATCGTACCAGCGTCTCCGACGGCCCATACCTCACTGGCACTGCATCCCCACACGCTGCGCAGCGTGCGACCGCCTAGACCGCTTGGTGCTCTGTTGGCCCAGCTTGTCCCGTCGTAGTGCAAGATCGCAGCGTTGTCACCGACGGCAAAGATGTGCTGTGCATCAGCACCCCAGATCGCTCGCAAGGTTGATGTCACAGGTGATGTCTGCGCGCAGAAGACCCCATTTCCGCATGTCAGCTCGCGCGTTTGCAAAAACGGCGACCACACGACATCGCAGCCCGAAGTGACACCGAGCACGCCCAACAGCAAGCCCACAGGGACAGAGCGGAGGCATTTCAGCATGGCCCTATTTTGCCACGACTTCCGGATCATCGAACGGCAATCCGTAGATCGAGGAGAAAATGAATCCGTGTGTCTTCCTGAGCGAAAAGGAGTGTTCTCAGCGTAATGAGGAGTCGCTTAGGAGTCGCTTAGGAGTCGCTTAGGAGTCGCTTAGGAGTCGCTTAGGAATCGCTACAGCGTACCTTCTTGGATGAACTCGATCTTGTAGCCATCGGGATCTTCGATGAAGGCGATGACCGTGCTGCTGTGCTTCATCGGTCCCGGCTCACGAGTCACCTTGCCGCCCAGCCTACGGACCTCTTCGCATGCCTTGTATGCGTCGCTGACTCCGATGGCAATGTGACCAAAGCCAGTGCCCAGATCATAGCGTGTGGTGTCCCAGTTGTGGGTCAGCTCTAGCACCGTGTGCGTGCTCTCTTCCCCGTAGCCGATGAATGCCAGCGTGAAGCGTCCGCCCGGATAGTCCGTTTTCCGCAGCAACGTCATTCCCAACACTTGGGTGTAAAACTGGATCGAACGATCGAGGTCACCGACGCGAAGCATGGTGTGAAGTAGGCGCATAGTCAGGGTCTCCTGCCAAAATCCTAACCCATGACAACCGTATCTTTGCTGCACTTCGATTGTCTTTTTCAGGACACTGCGCTTTACTGCCCGATGATGAGAACGGGCAAGGTAGACACTTCGCAGCTTGGCAAAGGCGGCGGAGCTTCGGGAACGGGCAGCGACGCCAATGTTCTCCAGGTGTATGCCTATGCGTTCGCGGCGACGTTTCGACTGCGTGACATCGCCAAAGTGTTCGCCGATGCCACAGTGGAGCATGACAAAGACTGTCTGGTTGCTCGCTTTCCGTCGGAAAAAACCGAAATTGCGATCGTCTTTGACTTCGGTTCGGTGGTGCTCATCGGTCTGCGCAAAGAAGAACGAGAGCGCTTGATCTCTGCGATTGGTGGAAAGATTGGACCGGAACCACATCCGCCCCTTACAGAGGACTTCATGGTCGAAGTCCGTCCCGGCGCCCCCGTCGAAGTTCAGTTCGATCGCGTGATTCTGTCGGAAGCATCGGTGCCTGCGCTCAAGGTGATCAGCCTGGTGCTCGCACAGTCCGCAGCGATGGATTACTACGACGAAGACGTACAAGAGATCCAGCAGCGCACGCACGTCATCACGCGCGCGCTACAGCTTGATGGACGAGTGCCCGGTCGGCTCGATAATCTGGTGAAGTTTATCGGCTCGTGCATCGAAACAAAGAACGGCATGATCGCTACGCTCGCGCTGTTCGATAAACCTGACTCAACGTGGGAGGATCAACAGATCGATCGACTGTACGGAGGGCTGCGTAACGAGCTGGAAATCGATGATCGATTCCGAGCGCTCGAAGCCAAGCTGCGCATGATTCAGGAAAACCTGGTGTTGCTGGCAGACCTGTATCATTCCCGAAGCACATGGCGACTAGAGCTAACCGTCGTACTGCTGATTCTGTTCGAGATCCTTCTTAACCTGTGGAATCTGTTCCGTGGCGGTACACACGCTTGAAAAATCGCGCCTGATTCTGGATGTGCTCATTCCCGCGCTCAATGAAGAAGCAGCGGTGGGAGCCGTCGTTTCAGCGCTCAAGTCATTTGGTCATCCGATTCGTCACGTTGTGGTGATCGACAACGGATCGACCGATCACACAGCCGAAGCAGCGCAAAAAGCGGGCGCGTTGGTTGTGAAGGAAACCACGCGCGGCTACGGTGCAGCCTGTCTGCGCGGAATGGCATTTTTGGCCAAGCAAGAGGTTCGCCCCGACGTGGTTGCGTTCCTGGATGCAGATGGCTCTGATGATGCACAAGACCTTCCACGGATGATCGATGCCGTGGTGGGAGGCGCAGACTTGGTGGTCGGTTCCCGAACATTGGGAGTCGCCGCACCGCGTTCTCTGTCCACTGCGCAGCGAGTTGGGAATGCGGTTGCTACGACGCTGATTCGCGCGGTGTATGGTCAAAACTACACCGATGTCGGACCGTTTCGTTTGGTGCGATATCCCGCGCTGCTGGCACTCGGAATGACCGATGAAGATCACGGCTTCATGATCGAGATGCAGGTCAAAGCGGTCCGGCGCGGACTCCGCATCGTCGAGGTTCCCGTTCACTATCATCCGCGCGTGGCCGGAGAGTCCAAGAACGTCAAAGGCAGCATGGCCGCTGGACGCAAGATGCTGTTTACGATCTTGCGACACTCTACACAGCGCTAGCTCCGCACTCCCTTCGCATTCCCAATCACACAACGTACATTACGGAGCCACCGGATCGTAGTCGATCTTGGATCGTTCCTTTCCATTCTTTCCGACGGAAGATGCCTTTCCCTCCGCGCGCAAGGAAGTCTTTCCCCTGCCCTTTGTCGAAGCCTTTTTTCCGCTGCGACTGGTGGGCTCTGCACTGCGATCCCTTTCGACCAAGGCCGCAGTCTGGCTGGGCGTATCTGCGGGCACTGCTTTGGCTGAATCTGGCTTGGCTGAATCTGGCTGAACGTTCGCAGGCGTCGATGCCGGTGCAGAAGCCGCTACGTTGCCACCGCCAGAAGGACGAAGAAAGACGACCAACAGACCGACTCCGATCATCGGCAGCAGAAGAAGGAGTAGCAAAGACCAGCGCTTTCTGTTGCCTGTAGATGACGCGGCTTGTTCCTGCTTCGCTGGGGCCGCGAGTTCTGTGGACGGTGCAGACTCTGCTGGCTTTCGGCCAGGAAGCGAAGCAGTGACTGCGCGCGAGGAAACGGACGGAGCCTGGACGGCTGTGAGCGCTCCGCTCCCAAGAGGAGCGTTGGTCCGAACAGCACGCGGAAGTGCAGCCAGACGCGAAACACTCTGCTGCTGATCCAGCGGAGACGTTGTGTTGACACGCGCAACCAGCGACGCAGGAGGAACCACTGCATCCATCCACACCGGATCAACAGAGAGCACCGCAGCCAGCGCTTCGACCTGTTCACGAACCGATCCAAAGCGCGTAGGAAGCTCTCGCGAGCACGAGCGAAAGAACCATTCATCGAACGTCTTCGGCAGCGAAGGAACCACTTCAGAAGGCGCAGGCATATGTCCCAGCGCAATCCGTGACAGGAGCATTCCCAAGCTCGGCACCTTCCAGTAGTTGTCCCCCACCAGCATGTCGTACGCGATCATTCCGATCGCCCAGACATCGGTACGCGGACCAATCTCCTCGCGGCTTCCTAACACCTGCTCTGGCGCCATATACAGCGGAGTCCCAAGCAGCGTGTTGTCCTGTGTCAGACGCAGCTCATCACTTTCCAAGCGCGTCTTGAACATCGCAATGCCAAAGTCGAGCACCTTCACCATCAGCCCAAACTCTTCACTGCGATGCAAAAACAGATTCTCTGGCTTGAGATCGCGGTGGATCAGGGGTTCGTCGAGATAGACACGATCCTTTTTCCCCAGCGTCGGATTTTCTGAAAAAGAAGCAGTGATTTGTCACTTTCCACATGCAAAAGATCTTTGTCGTCATGTAAAAGAAATTTGCTATGTCTACTTCGCTTCCCAATCGGGTTCGTGCGTTACGAGAGTCCGCTCAGCTTTCCCAACAAGCACTGGCGGATGCGATTCAGATCACCCGGCAGAGTGTACACCTCATCGAAACGGGACGATGCTCTCCTTCTGTGGATGTCGCGCTGCGCATGGCGCAGGTTCTAGACTGTTCAGTCGAGTCTCTGTTTGGTCAGTCTCCTCGGGAACAAGTGCTGTGGAGTGAGTCGGAGTCCAGTGGACTGACTGGTCGGGTTGCGCTGGCACACGTTCAAGGACGCTGGGTATCCTATCCACTAGAGCGCGATCTGACTGGACGCTGCGCCGATGCACTGGTGACCCGCAGCAGAGGTCGCAAAGTGGAAGTCGAGCTGCTTCGTCCTGCGCCCGCGCTGTCTGAACAGACCGTGCTGATGGGCTGTGCGCAAGCGCTGGGACTGCTCGCAGACCGGCTGAATGCACGCAGCGGAAGTGGTCGTTATTTGTGGCTTCCACGCGCCAGTACACATGCGCTGCAGTCGCTGGCACGCGGACAGACTCACTTAGCAGGAGTCCATTTGACCGATGCAAAGACTGGAATAGACAACCTGCCTGATGTGCGCAGACACGCAAAGAACCAAGACGTACAGCTCATCACGCTGGCACGCTGGGAAGCCGGAATCTTGTTTGCAATTGGGAATCCCAAAGGAGTTCGTCAAGCTGCGGATCTCCAGCGAAAAGGAATGCGTCTAGCCGTTCGGGAATCCGGCTCTGGTGCGCGCAGACTGATGGAACGAGAACTTCAGCGCTGTGGTGGATCACTCGAAGTCCAGTCCGATCATTTGCTGGAAGTCAGGGGTCATCTGGAAGTGGCCGCCGCGATCTCGATGGGTGCTGCCGATGCGGGAATTGCGACGAGAGATGCTGCCATTGCGTTCGGTCTTCCGTTCATTCCGCTGGCCGAAGAGCGCTACGACTTGGTGATTCCCAAAGAGCTACAGAGAGAGGCGCGGATGCAGCGACTCTTGGATCTGATGACAACCTTGGCGTTTCGGAAAGAGCTATCGGCCATCGGCTATGACGTACGTAGCTGTGGTGAGCGAATTGCAGAGGAGTCCGCAGCATGAAATTGCAGCACCATCATCGATTGAACAGGAGTCTTTGGGGGAGCATCCTGCTCGGTCTTTGGCTGACCACCATCAGCGGAAGCGTGCTGGCGCAGCCTGTATGTGATGATCCCAAAGAGGTTCCCAATCCTGTCTATCTAACCGTCGGTGACACCCAAGTAAACCTGATGCGTGAGCTGGGTGCCAAGCTGCGTCAATCGGAGCAAGTCACCTTGGTCTTTCGCGCCACCGGATCGTGTACCAACCTGGACACACTGTACGGTGATCTGCGGATGAGCGGAAACTTTTCTTACATCCCAGCAGGCTATGATCCGAAGAAATCACCGACGCTGCCAGTCTGTACGTTGCCTGCCCCCGGAGTGTTGACAGACATCGCGAACTCGATTGTATTTCTCGATTCCTGTCCGACTCCCAAACCCGCAGATGTGATCGATGTACTCGGTCCAGTGCAGTCCTTTGTGTTTGCGGTTCCACTGGCCAGCTCTCAGACGGCAATCACAGCCGAAGAAGCGTACTTTGTGTTTGGCTTTGGAATGGCAGGACAAGTGTTTCCCTGGCTAGACAACAACCTGCTGTTTGGCCGACCTGTGACCAAAGGAACGGTCATCAGCGTCGGCGCATCCATTGGTGTTCCTGCTGGAAAGTGGCAAGGTCAAAAGATCAATCTGTCGCAAGATCTGGCGAGTATGTTGGCAGCCGCTGCGGACCCCAATCGCGCGCTGGGAGTCTTAGGGAGTGAGGTCTATGATGGCTATCGCTCGACGCTGAAGGCGCTTGCATTCCGCGCCTATCGCCAGTCCCGCGCCTACTGGCCTGACGCAACGCAGAGCAGCTTTGACAAACAGAATGTGCGTGATGGTCACTATCACTTGTGGTCCTACACGCACTGGCTTCAGCGCGTAGATGACAAGGGAATGCCACGAAGTGTACGCGCGCAGCGAGTCATCGATCTGCTGGTTGGAAATGCAGTAACTCCTGCTTCGGGATTTGAGCCGCTCGAAAGCTCGGTGCGTGTTGGTCTGGTTCCGCGCTGTGCCATGACAGTGCAGCGCAGCAGCGAAGGCGGTGACTTTTCCTTGTATCAAGCACCCCAGCCATGTGGCTGCTTCTTTGAATACACAGCGACGGGAAAGACAAAGTGCCAGAGCTGTGTAGACAGCACAACCTGCGGTGGCGGAACGTGTCGTCACGGATTCTGTGAGGAGCGCTAATCATGCAGGTTCGAGCCTCTTTTTTGCTGCTCTGCGGACTGCTGATGTTTGCGTTCGGATGTCCAGAAACAGAGCCACAAGAGCAGAGTCCTCCACGCGATCTCTCTGCACCGGATCTGTCGTGCGTTCAGAGTCCGCGCACTCACGTTGAGCTTCTGAATGCATGTACCAGTGCGCAGTCCGTGGACAAAAGACCGCTGCTTCCCCTTCTTCGAGCCGATGGTACGCTACCACCACTTCCGTAGCTGTCACTTCCTGATTCTGTCTCTGTTGGCTATGCTGAAGTCAGCAGCCTACGTCCATGCAGAGACTTCGCTACAAGAGCGTGTGACGACCCTTGAAGCACAGCTTGCAGCGCTACAATCGATCGCAAACCGGGACGATCAAGCCTCGCTCCCATCGCATCTACAGACGACTTCACCGCCTGAGCTTCCGACGCTGATTCAGCATGGATCATTTGCGATCACGCTGCGCGGCTTTGTCCAAGCAGATGCGATCTTGTATCGGCAGGACTCTGAAGATCAGCTCGATGGTGCGACCGGACAGCCGCTCAATGAGACGCGCTTTTTGATTCGCCGTGCGCGTGTACGAGCTGATGCAGCCTCGCGCTATGTTGGTGCGCACGTAGAGCTGGATGGCAACACCATTGCAGGAAACCAAGTGCGCTTGATGAGCACTGAACTCTGGGCGCAGTGGCCGTCGGTGCATGGTGCGACTCCTTATCTGCGTGGATCGCTGGGACTTCAGAAGATTCCGTTCGGTCGCGAGGTGTTAGAGACGGATGTCGATCGATTGTTTCTGGAACGGAGTCAGGTGATACGCGCACTGTTTCCGGGTGAATACGATCTAGGAATTCGCTTGATGGGAGGCGTTCGTTTCCTTCGCTATTCACTGTCCGCAATGAACGGAGCCCCGCTTGGTGATGCTTCCTTTTCTGCACGCGATCCCAATCAGAGCAAAGACTTGGTTGGCAGACTCTCGATCGACGCTGAGCCTGCACCATGGCTGACGCTGCGCGCGGGTGCGTCCTTTGTGTATGGAACGGGCTTTAGCCCCGGCTCCCTGGCTAGCAAAGATGTGCTGGTGTTTCGGGATGACAATGACGATGGCCAAGTGCAGCCAAGTGAAGTCCAAGTGATTCGTGGTCGTGCAGCGGTTCCTTCCCAAAACTTTTCACGCGATGCGCTGGGAATCGATGCAGAGCTTTCGGCCCAGCTTCCTATCCTCGGAAAACTTGTCATCAGCGGAGAGCTTGTCTGGGCCCGCAACCTGGATCGCGGTCTGTCAATTGCCGATCCCATCGCAGCCGGTCGCGATCTGCGTGAGCTGGGTTATTACGTCGGCATCACGCAAGAGCTGTCACCGTATGTACGGATCGGACTGCGCTATGACTTCTATGATCCAGATGCGGATGCGCAGGAACAGCGCGGAACCGAGCGTGTGCCGCTGTCTACCGCGTTTTCGTCGCTCACTGCGACCTTGGCGGGCTGTTATTCGCGCTACGGTAGGCTGTCAGTAGAATACCAACACAACAGAAACGCACTGGGCCGAACCCCCACAGGCATTCCCATCACGCTTGGTCGTGATGTCCTGCTGGTGCGAGCCCAAGCCAGCTTCTAAGGACAGATCCAATATGAATCCTTTCATCTGCTTCATATTGATTCCGCTGTCTCTGTGTACGGGCTGTGAATCGGCATCGTCGCTTAGTCATCTGGGATCCCTGCTGCGGATAGACGGTGCGCAGCGGATCGTCGGTACACCTCCACAGTCTGAAACAGGTCCACAAGTACAAGGCTTCACGCTGCTTCAGTCCTCGATCTGGCCGGGACAAACGGACAAGCCAATCAGCGGAACCCTTGCACAGGACACATCCGCTGTCTCTCTGTTTCTGGAAAGTGACAACGCGCACTATGTTCTGGTTGCCAAAGCGGCTGATGTGGCTGCACCACAACTGCCTACTTTTGCGACGCTGTTGTCATTCTCTCCCTGGCTACCTTTGGGACCGCAGCGGCTGTTGCTGCAAGCGGTGCGCGGGAACGGAGAATACGGTCCCCCTTCTGTGATCTCGCTTCAGTCCATTGATGAAACACCTGTGGATGCAGCGCTGGTGATTCGTTTGCGCTGGCAGCGCGCCGCAGATCTGGATCTGCATGTGGAGCAGCCAAACGGTCAGTTCATCTTCGCACGCCGCAAAGTGAATCCAACAAGTGGCGCTGCGCTTGGTCGCGATGGATATCTGGATGTGGACTCCAACTCGCAGTGTGTGATCGATGGAAAGCAGGTCGAGCAGGTGATCTACAAACAGACTCCGCAGCCCGGACGTTATCGCATTCGGGTCGATACGTTTTCTCTGTGCGAACAAGCGACTGCATTCTGGCAAGTACAGGTTCTACAAGCTGGCCAGCAGCTTGCGGAAGCACAAGGACAGAGTCTTGCTTCGGATACGCGCAGTGATCACGGAGCCCAGTCAGGAACCTTGGCGCTCGATGTTGTGATCCCGTGATGCATGCGCTCGCGTACTCGGCCCGTGCGCTGCGGATCGCGGCACTGTGCTACCTTGCATGCGAAGCTTCTTCTGCGGCTGCGTCAGAATCAGCGACATTTGAAACTGTGGTGCGCGGCGAACAGCGCAGCGCAGCGCCTCTGTCCTTCTCGCTTTCCAGTGATGACGCACACCACGTACCTGGCGGCTTTGGCGACGCCCTGCGTGCGGTGGAAGCGCTGCCCGGAGTCCTACGTCCTGCGCTTGGTTCTGGACAGCTTGTGGTGTGGGGTTCCGCGCCCGCAGAGTCACGCATTTTCATAGAAGGAATCGAGCTACCTGCGCTCTATCATTTGGGAGGTCTACGCACGGTCATTCCAACGGCAGCGGTCAAGGATCTAACGCTCATTCCCGCTGGTTACGGAGCCGACTACGGACGCGGTCTGGGCGGACTCCTTTTGATCAAAGAGCGCGAGCTTTCCATCGGTCTACACGGTGAAGTGTCAGCGGATCTGTTGGATGTTGGTGCGCAGCTGTCTGCATCGCTGGGTAATCGACTTCGCGTCGCTGTCTCCGGTCGCTATTCCTACCTGGACAAGGTACTTTCCGCGCTGGGAGGTCCAGCGTTCGGGGACTTCTTTCCGCTGCCAACCTATGCCGATTTTCAGGCTCGCGCTCGACTGACTCTGCGCACGGAAGAGTCGCTCTCTTTTCTCGCGCTTGGGTCTTGGGATTCCCTTCGCCGGACGCATGCGGTCGCAGATGCCGCAACACTTCAGTCAGAGACCTGGCAGCGTTCCTTTTATCGGATCGGACTGCGTTACGAGCGCCAACAGTCCGCTCACATTGCGATCACTCCATGGTTGGGAATCGATAGAGCCAGCTATGACGCACAGTTTGCGGATGTTCCAGCCACAAGTGATCGTCGCGAGCTTCGGTATGGACTGCGTGCTTCATATGCGACGAGGCTGCGAACCTGGCTGGCTGCTTCTGCGGCAGTCGATCTGGTCTCTGTTCATTCTGATCTGATGCGACAAGGGACGCTGACACGTCCGCCGCGCGAAGGAGATCGCGCTGTCTTTGGTCAACATCCAGGTCGAGAAGTTGCAGCAGATTCCTATTCTTCGCACATGCTCGATCTGGCCCCCTCTCTGTCACTTGTGTTCCGAATCGGAGCGCTGCGGATTGAGCCAGGTCTGCGTCTGTCCATGCTGCTGATCGATGTCGATCGACTGCTTCCGCGCATCGGTGCATCACCGCCGATTGGGGCGCGACAGCTTCAGCTGTTGGCAGAGCCGCGCTTGCAAGTTCGCTATCAGCCACGACCGCCTTGGACTTTGTTTGCAGCTACGGGACTTTATCATCAACCACCGGATCCGCAGGATCTCAGCGCGGTGTTTGGGAATCCCACACTTCACGCATCCCGTGCAGTCTCCGTTGCCGTGGGAACAGAGCTGCTGATGCTGAGCGTGATCCAAGCAAAACTGACCGGGTATTATCGTCAGCTCGATCAGCTGGTGATGCGTAGCACGCTGCTGACTCCACCGCTTGCGCGCGCACTGACGCAAGACGGAACCGGCCAGTCATACGGAGCCCAGCTGGTGATCGCACTGCTCCCTTGGCGAAGCTTGAGCGCTACGCTGTCCTACGCAATGGGACGAATGCTGCGACGGGATGCGCCCAGTCTTCCACTGCGTTTGGCTGACTTTGATCAGACCCACACCTTGCAAGCGTCCGCGCGCTACGTCCTGTGGGGAATCGGTCTGTCCGTGCGCTTCCGCTACACCACCGGCATGCCACGCAGTGAAGTCATCGGCAGCTACTTTGACACCAGCAGCGATGTCTATCAGCCGATCTTTGGTCTCGCAAATGCCATCCGTCTGCCTGCGTTTGTTCAGCTTGATGTCCAGCTTGATCGAGCATTTTCTCTCGGAAAAGGAGTCTCTCTGTCGCTCTATCTCGAAGTGCAGAACGTGACAAACTACCAAAATGCCGAAGAGCTGGCCTATCGATATGACTTCACTCAGCGCGAGTACATCACCAGCATTCCGACCTTGGCTGTACTCGGCACGCGGCTGTCTTTCTAGGTGAAATATGAGGCATTCTGTAGGACTCATATTGCTAACTTGTTGTTCACTGATGAACTGCATACCGGACTTTGGAGATCCGATCTCGCGCTTGTCTGGGAATCGGATCTTGGCGATTCGGAGCGAGCCTGCGGAGGTCTTTCCCGGTGAAGCGGTGGCACTTCAGCTTGTCGCCGCCGATGAGCACGGAGCCCTGATGGATCAAGACATAGACTGGGCACTGTGTACCGCACCGAAACCGCCAGTAGAGAATCGAACGATCAGCGAAGCGTGTCTGACAGACGGTGCGCAACGCATTGCAGACACTGCCCAGACCATCACAACGCTGATTCCTGAAGATGCCTGTGCGCGCTTTGGTCCAGAGCTCCCTCCGCAAGGAACTGGAGAGTCTACTGCCAGACCGCGCGATGCCGATGCAACCGGAGGCTACTATCAACCCGTTCGCGCCAAGCTGGGCGCACTGGTGGCGGTGGGACTTGTCCGTATTCGCTGTGGTGTGGCTTCCGTGACGCCTGAAGTTTCAGCTCGCTTCCGACGAGAGTACGTTCCCAATCGCAACCCATTTGCATCTACGCTGAGCGCCGAACATCATGGTCTTGCCATTCCGTTGTCCGCGCTTCCAGCAGATACACAAGTGACGCTGAAGCTCTCGGTTCCGCGCGCTGCAAAGGAATCTTTTTTGCTGTTTGACACCAAGATACAAACACTAATCGATGCAGAGGAAACGCTACGTGTCTCTTGGCTGTCTGCACAGGGTGATTTTTCCGTCGCTGCAACCAGTGTCGCGGATGGCTCTGGACAGAGTCTCTTTCGGACCCCCAATCAGCCCGGACCACTGCTTGTCTGGACCGTTCTTCGCGATGTACGCGGCGGCGTCAGCGTGCAGACTCATGCGCTAGAAGTCCGTACGAAATGACGCAGGTCGTAGCATGCAGACAGGACTTTTTGCCCCTTTTCCCCTGTCGCAGCTACTGCGTATTTCTCGACGGAACATTGCTTGGCATTTTGTCGCGGTGGATGATCCCAAGTGCGTGCGCTTTGTCGAGTGCGCGGGACGCTTGACCCAGGATGAAGACGACGGACTCCTTATCAAGTGGCTGTCTTTCATTCAGGAGCTTTTGGACATCCGCACCATCCAGCAGCTCCATCACCAGATACATCGCACCGCCGAGCTCTGTCGCGATGTCCGCATCGGTGATTCGTGTCACATTGTCGCTACGCAGGATGGCAGATGCTTTCATTTCGCGCTTGAAGCGCTCCACCGCCTCCAGCTGATCAGAGACATCCTTGCGCAGCACCTTCATCGCAAGTCGCTCATCGGTGTTGACGTGACGAACCAGATACACCGTTCCCATCCCGCCCGCACCAAGCTCACGGATCAGCTCATATCGGCCAGCGACGATCTGTGGAGTGACGGTGATCTCTACGGTGTCCATGTTGTCTCAGCTTGCGAGTCGTTGGCACTGACTCCCAAATGCTCTCCTTAGCGACATTTCAGACGATCTTCGATCGCTTTTTGGACATTACAGGGAAAGCCCTGCCACCACTCTCCCGGCGCGCAGTAACAGATCGCGACTTTGGAACCACACAGCATGTCACTGCACGTCACAATCTTCGGAGTTCCAGACTGTGAGGTCGCTTGGCATGCAGCGCTGTTGCCATTCATGGTCTTGCAGATCGATGAACACACCGCAGGAACATCACTTGTACACAGCGTATTTTGTACCGGACAAGCTTGACAGATCTGGGTTCCGTTGCTGTTGAGATAGCAGCATGCACGCTCCACATTGCCGTCGCAGTTCCAGTCTTCCGAGCTGTATCCGCTGGGCGCATCGGCATAGGCTGAAGGTCGCCAGTCGTTCGGATCAGCAGCGAGTGCTGGACACACTGCGACGTTGTTTTGACACGCATACGATGCAAAGCGTTTGCATGCACCTTGACCTGTCTCACAGCGCTTTCCTGCGATCGAACAAGAGCACTCTCCGTTGGTTGCGCCCGTGATCAGGGGATTCCGATCATCGCAGTCTGTTCCTCCGCAGCGACTGTCAGGATATCCGTCTCGATCCCAGTCACGAGGAGCCTTTACACAGCGCAGCGTCGTTCGATCGCACTGATACGGCATGCAGTCATTGGGATCCGTATTGAACTTGTCGCACGCATCCGTGACCAAGGTTGAAGCCATGGGATTGCAGTCTGCAATCTCATAGTTTCCGACGGTACAAGAGCCGACAAAGACAACGGTAGAGATGCTCAGCAAGGCTGTCATTCCCACTGCGCGAGCGACTCCCAAACGATCAAAATCAGGCAGTGCGACACGCTTCATCGGATCAGTACCTCCCGAGCAAAGAGAGTCCGCCACCTTGTCCACAGAGCTGTGGAATGAACTGAAGACTGACACGTTGGACAGACTCTGTTCGCTGTGAAGAAGGCGGATTTCTTCGCACCACAGAGACAATCCCAAGCACCGTAGCGGCTCCGCCAAGGACACCGCCCACCGTTAGCATCGTCGTCGCCAGGGTGGCTTGATTCTGAATCGTCGATTGCACGGAGCGCTCACGCAGCAGGGGATCGAGCGCGGTCTGTTCATTGGCTCCCTGCTGTGCCATCACCCCAAAGCCGACGCCAATCGCCAGGGATGCCACCGCCGCGCCTCCCAAGCTGAGCGCAACCCAGCGCAGCGGACCGGCCTCTGCCCGCAGAGACACCGGAACTTGCTGGGTCTGTGCATCAGAGAGAGCTCGCTGCCACTGAAACGGAGCATAGCCGGGAGCACGAACCTCGACGCTGTGCGAACCGGGAGACAGCCACTGTGACTTGTCAAACTGCTCCGGTGCGAGCGGCTTTCCATCGATAAAGACCACCATTCCTGCGGGTTTGTTCGCGAACACGAGCTGAAGCTCTGCAGCCGGAATTCGCGACAGCGAAACAGAGAGCCGTGCAGAACCGGCAATGGCGACGGAAAAGCGCTTCTCTTCATCCGCAAAGCGAGGTGCGCTGATCCGCAAGATGTGATTCCCTGGATCGATAGGAATCGGTCGTGCAAAGCTCTCACGCGGGACTTCTGTTCCATCGAGAATCAAGCGCAAATCCGCAGGGAGCGGACTCGGTAGCTCCAGAGACAACCGAGGAACCGACGCATCGAGCGCTTGGGCCTCTGCTTCCGCCGCATCTCGCGTCGGTGCGTAGCGCGCTTCTCCGGTGGCATTGATGCGATCTTGGGCCTCGTGCGCGGTGCGATGAAACTGAACGTACGCACTCCCAATCTGACCCAGCGCCTTATAACAGCGAGCGATCTTGATGCGTGTGTTGGGACTCGGTTCCAGCGTCATGCTGGTCTGAAATTCCTTCAGCGCATCAGCGAAGCGACCATCCGCGAACGCTTTGGATCCTTGATCAAAGTGCGCAATCGCGGCTCCCGGCTTCACAGGCGACGCGGACACCGGCTCCGCAAGGGTCAGGCTCGCCAGCAGCAAGCCAAGCACCCACCGCTGAGCCCGTTGATCGGTTGCCCTGCGCTGGACCTTGGTCCGCAGTCCGAAATCTGCCATCAGGTCAGGTTATCAGTGAGACGGTAGGTTCGTCTAGCGCCTGCGTCGGTGTAGGACAGCATCGGTCTCTCGCTGCGCGCGCCGAACAGTGCCCGCGCAGTGCGAGCAGCGTGGGCAGCGATCCGCTGACTGCGAGCTGTGAGCAGTCTTCACGCCGCTGAGTCCGTCCAGCGATGGCATGTCAAAGCAAGGCATAGCGATTGCAATCCTGTGCTCCGCCCACGTCCAAGTCATCAATACAAGGAGTACATCATGGCCAAGACCGTTGAACATGAGCTATATCGCACATCTGATCTCGCAGAGAAGATCAATGCGGCTGCAAAGAATACTGACTTTTTCGCATTTCCAGAGAGCTATCAGATCCGCTTGGTTTTGGAATGCGATGAAAAAAGCGACATCAACAAAGCACTGCAAGCCGATCCGCGTCTTCATCAAGAAATCATTGACGCGATACAGAATCACAAAGGCACAGCAAAGAAAGAGCTGAAGAAGCTTATCGAAAAATTCGGCGCTGCACTGGAAGATATTAACAAGTTTGCAGCGCAAGGACGCTTAGAAGAAGCGGACGCAGCATTTGCAAGATACTTCAGTCAGGAAGTCTTCACCAGCAACAGTCAAGTGGCCATCGATGCAATGGTCAATGATGCAAAGTCTGCCTGGGAAAACCTCTGTAAAGTCAAGACTGCTTATAGAAAGTATCAAATCAGAATTGTGGCAAATTATACCATCATTACTGCTGGAATTGCTGTCAATGTTGGTATCAATGTCGCCGTCATTGCCTCATCTGGCTTTCACTTTGGTGCAGGCACCGTGCTATCGGTGCTGGGACTGATTCGGAGCACCATGTCGCTGGCGCGGCTCACGGTGAACTGCTTCAAGAGCGTCGATACCGCCATCAAAGAAGCCATGGACGCGCTGCTGAGCGTTCAGAAGAAAAAAGATCGCAAGTGGCTGGGCAATATCGAGCTGTTCACTGAAACCATGGCCAACGAACTGGCTGATGAACTGCTAAAGCTTCCAGGCTTCTTCGATACAATCAAAAAGGTTGAAGAAAAAGTCGAACTGGCTCGCAACAAGCTCAATGGAACCGAGATCCAGCTTCACACACTGGCGGAATCGATTCAAAAAACGATTGAAGCACAAGATCAAATGCTTGAAAAGCTAGAGATCATGCGTACCGCTGGCGCATTGGAGACGATTCCGAAGAAGCTTCGATTTGACAGAGACAAGCTGATTGCAAATCAAAACAAGCTTACCAAGCTATTGAAGAAAAACGAGAAAAAAGACACTGAGTTCAAGATTCGTAAAAAAGCACTGGATGACATCGAACGTCAGCTTGTTGAGCTACAAAAGCATACCAGCACAAAGATCACGGAAGCAACAAGGCTGGCGCTATCGGGTACGCTCAAAGCCATCAATTTGGGCGTTAGCTTGGCAACGATGGACTTCAGTGCAGCAACGGACATTGCATCGCTGAGCATCGATCTTGGACTGACTGGGATCGACAAGGGAACCGATGCAGTGCTGAAGCTGGCCGAAAAGCTGAAGCTTCAGTCGGCCAAGCAAAAGTGTGGCTGGAAGGGCTCGGCGGAAACGTAGTCGGAAAGGTAGCGATTTCCGTCGCTACAGCATCCCGGGCGGCAAGCCCATGCCCATCGCGGTGCGACGCATCTCTTCTTCTTCCAGCGACTTGGCTTTGGCCAGCGCTTGATTCACCGCCGCGACAATCAGATCTTGCAGCATCTGCGGATCTTTGGCGTCGATGACCTGCGGATCAATGCGGAGCTTGACCAGCTCGCGCGTTCCCGTCGCCACCGCCGTCACCATGCCACCACCGGCACTGGCTTCGACCGTTTTTTGGCCCAGCGAGTCGTGCGAGCGAACCAGCTCCTCTCGCATGCGCTGCGCTTGCTGCATGATCTGGCCCATGTCGGGCATGCCAGGAAAAGAACCAAAGGGATTGTTCGAATCGGACATGTCAGGACACCTCGTCGAGTAACGTCGGAGACTGAAACAATACATTACCAAACGCAGCTTTGAGTAGCTGTCGTGCCGGATGCTCTTCCGCTTCGCGCTTGCGAGACATTTTGTCGTCTGTGCTCGCTTGTTGCTGCGCTTCGTGCCGAGACCACCTGGCCGGATCGGCTGGCCGCGCAGCTTGATCCTGTTTCAGATCCAGCGCGAACTCTCCAGCGATCAGCGACGACAGCGCTTCTTTGATGCTCTGACGCTTCAGCTCTGCCATTTCCAGCTTGGTGTCGGTTTCAAACCCGAGCACCACCTGATCGGTGCGCCACACCATCGGACGGGCATCATCCAAGATCGCGAGCAGAGGATGACTGTCCAACACCTTGGCAATGACCGTCTGAAAATCCGGCAACGCAGAGCCTGCCGACGAAGCGAGCGACGATGAAACCGCAGGCGCTGGCGTCGAAACCGCAGGCGCTGGTGTCGAAACCGCAGGCGCTGGCATCGCTGCGACGGTCGCAGAAGCAGGCTCCGCAACAGACGAAGGTGACGACAGACGCGCGGGCACTGCGTCAGCGACAGCAGAAGGAGCCGCCGTGACGACCGGAGTTGTCATTGGAACCACAGCGGGAGCGACGTGTTCCGCCACACGCTCTGTCGGAGCCAAAACGGGAGCTGTCTGCATCGCGACGGCAGAAGCTGGAGCGGCACCGACCGCAGCGCGCGACGACTCAGGTCGCGGCGCAGGCCGACCGGTGCTAGCGACGAAAGGGCGCGGTTCTTCTCCTCCGACGGAAGAGCCTGCGCCAGCTGCTCGTGGTCGCGCACTGCCGAGACGATCTTCCAAGTGCTCCAGTCGATCGACCAGCTCACCGATGGGCTGCATCGGCTCGATCGCGCACAGCTCGACGACACCCACTTCCAGAACATAGCGAGGCAGCGCAGCGCGCGAAGTCTCGTCGGCCACTCGCATCATGCGATTGAAGAGCTGCTCGGTTCGACCTTTGGCTCGCTCGGACTGCGCCCGCAGCTCCTCCAGCTCTGACGGAGTTGCTTCCAGCAGCGGCAGCGGATCTTTGACCACCGCAATCACCAGCAAGTCGCGCAAGTGCCCAAGCAGCGTCTTGGCAAGCTGCGACAGATCGAAGCCTCGGCCATAGGCGCTGTCGATCAGCTGAAGCGCCGTCGCTGGATCGCGCTCGGTAATCGCTCGACCCAGACCGACGATCAGGCCACGATCGGCCACACCCAGCACGCTCGACACCTGCGCTTCGGTCAGCGATCCTTCCGTCGAAGCCAGCACTTGATCCAGCAGCGACAGCGAGTCACGAACCGAGCCCTGCCCTTCCCGCGCCACCAGCTGCACCGCCGACGGCTCAAACGAGATGCCTTCTTTGGTCAGCACGCTGCTCAGATGTTCCCCGAGACGCGCCGTCGGAACCAGCTTGAAGTCATAACGCTGAACACGCGACAAGATCGTCTGCGGCAGCTTGTGCGGATCCGTCGTCGCAAACACAAACAGCGCATGCGGCGGCGGCTCTTCCAGCGTTTTGAGCAGTGCGTTAAACGCGCTCGTCGAGAGCATGTGAACTTCGTCGAGGATGTAGAGCTTCTTTTTGCCGCGCACCGGCGCATACCGGATCGATTCACGCAGCTCGCGAATGTCTTCGACGCGGTTTTGACTGGCTGCGTCGATTTCCTGCACATCGACCGAAGTACCGTTGGTGATCTCGACACACGCGGGACACTGGTTACACGGCTCTGGCGTCGGCGCCTTTTCACACGAGAGCGCTTTGGCCAAGATGCGCGCCGTCGTGGTCTTGCCCGTTCCTCGTCCGCCACAGAACAAAAAGGCGTGATGGATGCGACCGCGTCGAATCGCGTTTTGCAGCGTGCGGGTGACGTGTTCTTGACCGATGACGTCGGAAAACGTCTGGGGTCGATACTTGCGCGCCAGAACCAAATACGACATGGCTCAGGGTTAAACCATCGCCCTGCGCAAGCTGCAAGCGACAAAGACAGGTTGTTCCGCCTGCACAGCGAGCCCAGCCGATTTGTGCGCTAGACTGCGCAATCGATGCAGCTTACGGAAGAACTTCGGCTTCCTGATCGCGCAGAGCGACTGATTGACGCCATCGCGCGAGCGCTCCAGCCAGGTCGCAGCTATCGACTGATGGAGTTTTGCGGCGGACATACCCATGCGCTGTGTCACTTCGGACTGCTCGATCGACTGGCGGCACCAATTCAGATGATTCACGGACCGGGCTGTCCCGTGTGTGTGCTGCCGATTGGCAGGCTCCAGCAAGCGATCGATCTGGCCGTTCAGCAGCGTGTCCTGTTGTGTAGTTACGGAGATCTGCTGCGTGTTCCCGGTCGCTCTCGTCAGAGCTTACTCAGTGCGCGCAGCCTCGGTGCAGACGTTCGCGTGGTCTACGGTCCGATGGATGCGCTCGCGCTCGCAAAGAAGCATCCCGATCGAGAAGTTGTGTTCTTGGCCGTTGGCTTTGAGACCACCACTCCGATGACCGCTGCCGTCGTGGCTCAAGCATACAGAGAGTCGATTCCCAACTTCAGCGTGCTGTGCAATCACGTCCTGACTGAAGCCGCACTCCGCGCGCTTCTGTCGAGCGCCAGCCAGTCTGTTTCCTCTGTTTCCATCGATGGATTCATCGGACCCGGACACGTTGCCGCCATCATTGGAACCGATGCGTTTTCACGGATCGCGCAGACGTATCACAAGCCGATTGTGATCTCGGGTTTTGAACCGATCGATCTGCTTTCGTCGCTGCTTCACCTCATCGAGCAGATCAACCAAGATCTCGCGCAGGTTCAAAACGACTTCGCGCGCGCGGCCAGTCCGGCTGGGAATCGCAGGGCCCAAGCGCTCATTGATGAAGTGATGCAAGTGCGCGAATCGTTTGCATGGCGAGGACTTGGAGAGCTTCCGTACAGCGCGCTCAAGTTGCGATCTACCTACCAACACTTCGACGCTGAGCTGCGCTTTTCACTGTCCACTGATCAGATTCCTGATCATCGCAAGTGCCGCTGTCCCGATGTCCTGCGCGGTGCCTGTGTCCCAACGGACTGCACGTTGTTTGGGACTGCTTGCACACCGGATTCACCGCTTGGATCGTGCATGGTTTCTCCGGAAGGAGCCTGCGCAGCCTACTACCTTCATCGTCCCCAGCGACTGCTTCGGAAGGCTCATGGTTCGTCATCCACTTCGTCCCCTTGATCTCAAAAACGGTCGCGTAGAACTGGCTCACGGAAGCGGAGGACGCGCCAGTCATCAACTGGTCGATGAGCTGTTCACTCGTCACTTTCACAGTTCACAGCTCGCTGCTTGTCACGACGCTGGAATACTTCCGCACGTATCTGGCCGCATCGCGGTATCAACCGATTCCTATGTGGTGTCTCCGCTGTTCTTTCCGGGAGGCTGCATCGGAGATTTGGCGGTCAACGGAAGCATCAATGATGTCGCAATGTCCGGTGCGAAACCACTCGCGCTCACCGTCGGATTTATCCTAGAAGAAGGCTTTCAGCTGGCTGATCTGGATCGCATCGCAGCCGCCATTGCGCGCGCCAGCCAGAACGCCTCTGTTCCCATCATCAGCGGTGACACCAAAGTGGTTGAGCGCGGCAAAGCCGATGGCGTCTTCCTGTCCACCACCTGTGTAGGAGTCATTCCCGAAGGCGTTCACATCGACCCAAGCAGAGCCCGGCCATCCGACGCGATCATCGTCAGTGGAACCATCGGAGATCACGGAACCACGATCCTGTCTTGTCGCGAAGGACTCTCGTTTGACTGCGATCTGGAAAGTGACTCCGCAGCGCTGCATGAAATGGTTTCAGCTATGCTCTGTGCAGCGCCCGATCTGCATGTCTTGCGCGATCCAACGCGCGGTGGCGTCTCTGCTGCACTGCATGAGATCGCAGCCACAGCACAGGTTGGAATGCGCCTCTGGGAATCCGCTGTTCCGGTGCATCCCACGGTGCGATCTGCATGTCAGTTGCTTGGTCTGGATCCGCTTCACTTGGCTTGTGAAGGAAGGCTCCTGGCGATCTGTCCTACCGACGCTGTCGAGCCAGTCCTGGCCGCGATGAGAGCCCATCCGCTGGGATCCCAAGCCGCTGTGATCGGAGAAGTGATCGCCGACTTCCCTGGCTTTGTGCAGCTACAGACCGCATACGGAGGCCATCGCTTGATCGATTGGCCCGCCGGAGAGCAGCTTCCTCGCATTTGCTGATTCCCAAGTGACTCCGTAGACTTACCTGCTGCGCTACGGACTGTCGCTGATTCGATTCCTATAACGATTCCTTCTGCGCTTCCTTTTGCTGCTGCTGCAACAAGAGCAGTGCGCGCTGCACAATCGACAGGAGTTGCTGCTGATCTTCGCCACCCAGTGCGCTCATCCAAGGAACGGGCTCACTCAGTCGCGCAAACACCTTGTCACGAAGCGCTTTTCCTGTTCGTGACACTGACACCAGCTTCACGCGCCGGTCAGTCTTGGCCACCTTTCGCTGCACCATCCGCTTGGCTTCTAGCTGATCGATAAGCCCCGTGAGGTTGGACGGCTCACAGTTGCACTTAGAGGCCAGCTCTCGCATCGTCAGCGGGCCTTCCGAAAGGAAGTGCAGCACATGAACCTGCGGAGCAGAAATTCCTAACTCTGCGAAAAGTCCCTGGAAATACGAACGGTGCTGCATCAGCAGCGCAAAAAACGCTCGAGCCAGCTCGCGCGTGAGTTCCGAAGGGGGCTGCTCCATGACAACTACGCTAGCGATCTCCGGCGGGATTTGCAACGGAAACTTCACTGGCTGAAGTAATTTTGGTTGACACACTGAACTATGTGATTCACGCTTCTATGGAAACCGGATCGGTGTGGTGAATCAATGCTTCCCCCTCTGTTTCGTATCGCCTTTCGCAATGTGCTGCGCAACCGACGGCGATCGCTGATCACGTTCTCTGCGGTGTTTCTGGCACTTGGAATCATGGTCAGCATCCGTGGATTCCTAAACGGTCTGCAAGCGACCATCCGTGAATCGGTGGTCCTGGGTCAGACTGGTGCGCTACAAGTACATCGCAAGGGATTCCTAAAGTCTGTGAATGCATCCCTGGATCAGGTGATCCCCAGCGATGAAGCGTTTCTGCGAAAGATCACAGCAGTATCAGGAGTCAAAGCAGCGACGGCAAGAATCATGTTTGGTGGCATGGCCAACGCCAACGACACCAGTGCTGCTGCGATGTTCACCGCGATCGATCCAGTCCAGGAGCTTATTGTCTGTCCGCGCCGCAACGAGATGATCTATCGCGGAAAGAATCTCAAGGAATCGAGTCCGATCGCAGCGATCTTGTCGCCGGAGCTGGCCTCAAGTTTGGGAATCAAGCTGGGACAGCGCGCCACGATTTTGACAAGCGATCGCGATGGCGTCATGAACGCGCTCGACTTTGACTTTACTGGACAGTACGGACAGCCCGGACTGCCGCTGCCCGACAAGAAGCTCGGCTTTGTTCCGCTTGCATTTGCGCAGCAGCTGCTGCGGATGGAAGGGAAAGCGACCGAGATTGCGATCGCTCTTCATCGCTTTGAAGATGCAGAGCGCATCAAGCCGATCCTGCAAGAAGCGCTGGGTCCAGAGTATGAAGTAGCCACCTGGCACGACGTTGCAGCGTACATAGATGATGCGATCGCAACGCAGAACTTCATCTTGAACCTGATTGCGGGTGTGTTTCTGTTCGTTGCGCTGCTCGGAATTGCCAACACCATGCTGATGTCGGTGCTGGAACGAACACGCGAGATCGGAACCATGATGTCTGTCGGTGTTCGTCGTCGCCAAATCCTGACTCTGTTCCTGCTGGAAGCGTCTCTGCTTGGACTGGCTGGTGGCATCTTGGGAGCCCTCGTAGGAGGCAGCTTCGTGCTGTACTACGGACACTCTGGAATGCTTCTTCCAATTCCCGAGATGCCCGTTCCGCTGCATATCTTCCCGACGATCTCTGCCAGCTACATTCTGTTTATCTTGTCACTGGCCGCTGGTGGCGCTGCACTCGCTGCACTCTGGCCATCCATTCGAGCCAGCCGGATGCGCCCCGTTGAGGCGCTCTCTTCGGTGTAATCATGCGACTCCTACTGCTCGCACTGCGCAACCTGACTCGTAACAAGCGACGAACGCTGCTGACCGCGCTGGCGGTGATCTTTGGTGCCACGGCCATCGTGATCCTTCAGGGCTTTGTAAACGGCTTCATCCGCAACAACATCGAAGCGATGGTGCAGTCCAAGCTCGGTGTCCTTCAGGTCTTCCGCAAGGGATACTTGGGATCGGATGATCCCCTCAAGAAGAGTCTTTCGCACGATCACGCGCTGATGGACAAGATCAAGTCCGTACCAGGCGTCACGGCGGTGGCACCGCGCATCAGCTTTGATGGCATGGTGTCAAATGGTGCGGAATCGACGATGTTTATGGCCACTGCGATCGATCCCGCGCTGGAGTATCAAGTCTGTCCACAGCGCTACAAGCGAGTCGCCGCAGGATCGAATCCACTCACAACAGGACAGTCAGGAATCGCGCTGATCGGACAGACGCTGGCCGATTCCTTAAAGGCCCCAAAAGGTGCCACGCTGGTGATGCAAGCCGCTGGTCCACATGCTAGTACCAACGCGCTGGATGTCGAAGTCGGAGGCTTCCTTCCCAGCATCAGCATCGCAGAGTCCAAGCGCTTGGCGACGGTTCCGCTCTCCTTTGCACAAGACCTCCTGCGAATGAACGGACAAGTTACAGAGTACGCAATTGCAGTCACAGACATGAAGCAGATGAACGCCATCGCGGCAGAGCTGCGCAAAGTACTCGGTGAGGAATACCAAGTCACAACGTGGGAAGAGCTGGATCCATCGACCAAGACTCGCGTTGCATCGCTTGGCTATGTGCTGCTGTTTGTCGCGCTGGTTCTGTTTCTGCTGGTGGCCACCGGAATCGTCAACACCATGCTGATGTCGGTGTATGAGCGCGTTCGTGAAATCGGAACCATGCTTGCGCTGGGAGTCCGTCGCTGGCAAGTCACCGCTCTGTTCATACTGGAAGCGATTTCCCTGGGTCTTGGGAGTGCGATCTTGGGAACCTCGCTTGGCTATCTGGTGGTGCGCTGGCTGGGTCAGCGCGGCATTCCGTTGAAGCCACCAGGAGGCGATGTGATCTGGACCTATCCAAGTGTCGAGCTTCGCTTTCTGCTGGTTGTGATTGCGTTTTCAGTGGGCGGAGCGATGCTGTCTGCGCTGTATCCAGCGTACAAAGCTTCGCGCCTAAGCCCTGTGGATGCGCTGCGCGCCAACTGACGATTTGCAGCGCCCAACAAGGATCAAGAAGGAGTCTGTCCCATGTTTCGATATACAGCCGCTTTGGCGCTCTTGCTTTCACTAGGTTTTCCGTCGCTGGCACTTGCTGCCGATCCGACCCCACAAGAGCTCCTGAAGCGCTATGACGAAGTCATGTCTCCGCGCACGTTTGATGGACTGATGGTCATGATCGCGCATCGCCAAGATGACACCACGCGGACCTACAAGTTCCGTGCGCTCAAGTCCGAAGATGACAAGATTCGCACCTGGTTTTTCGAGCCCGCTGCAGCCAAAGGACAAGAGATGCTGCGGGTGGAAGACAACATGTGGGTGTACATGCCCAACCTCAAGCGCGCGCTCCGTTTGGCATCGCGTGAGAGCTTTCAGGGGGGCGACTTCAACAACGGAGATGTCCTGCGCGTAAACTACGTAGCGGACTACAATGTCAAGCTGTCACCGTCGGAAGATGACAAGCTCTGGCTGCTGGATCTGACCGCCAAGAGCAAAGAAGCATCCTACGATCGCATCAAGCTGTGGATGACCAAAGACGATCGTCAGCCCAAGAAAGCGGAGTACTACGCGGCATCTGGAAAGCTACTCCGTTCCGCACAGTTTGATGATGTGAAGGACTTCCACGGACTGCGTAGACCGTCTCATATCGTCATGCGCAACGAGCTGGCCACCAAGCGCTTTTCCGAAATGAACACGCTGGATATGAAGCTCAACATCGACATCCCAGCACAGAAGTTCGTGCTTGATGATCTCGGTCGCTAAGTAGCGCGGTACACTCAGATGTCTCTGCGGACTTCCTTTCAGATCTGTCTTGTGCTGCTCCTTTCGCTGCGAGTTGTCGTCGCACACGCGCAAGAGTCGTTGGATGATCTCGACTCTTCAAAAAAGGGAGACAACAGCAGCAAGAAGGTCTCTGCAGAGGTCAACGGCTACGTAGACAATCGCATCCAGTACGCGCACATCAATCCCAACGTCTCGCTGGTTCCGACGAACAATCAGCCTTCGATCACAGAGATCCTGGAAGGAAACATCCAGCTTAAGATCAACATTGGATCGAAAGCGTTTGTCTATTCCGATGTCTCGCTGATCTATCAAAACGGCTGGCTCTTTTATGACAAAGACGGAAGTGGTGGACGGACTCGCATCGACGAGCATGACGTTCCGACGCTGCGTCCGACCATCATTCCCAGCGAGCTGTATGTCTCTGTTTCTCCCAAGCCATGGCTGAACATTCTGCTTGGGAAAAAGCGCATCATCTGGGGTTCCGGCTTCGCGTTCAATCCCACAGATCTGATCAATCCGCCCAAAGATCCGACGGATCCCAACTTTCAGCGCGCAGGTCAGTGGGTTGCACGGATCGAGCTGCCGTTTGAAAAATTTACGATCAGCACACTGTTTGCACCGCAAGTGCTCTACCAACAGAACGGTCTTCCGTTTGCGATCATGAAGTATCCAGACTATCAGCTCGCCGACGGGACCAAGCCTGCGGATGACTCCTATCACTATCTGTTTGCAGCGCGTCTGTATATGCTGCTGTTCAATACCGACATCAACTTGTTCTACTTTTTCTCGAACAAGTATGCTGACTCCTTTGAAAATACTTCGCGCTTCGGAATCAGTCTGTCGCGCTACTTCTTCACCGACTACGAACTGCACATTGAGTCGCTGTTTCAGATGGGAAGCGGCAAGAACTATCCCAGCCACGCGTGCATCAGCGAAGGGATCTGCAACCCGCAAACGGTGTTCTCTCCCAGCAAGCTCAGCGACGGAAATATCTATCCTCGAATCTTGGTTGGGGGTCGCACCCAGTTCCGCGATGAAAGCACGCTGTCGGTAGAGTACTACTATCAAGCGGATGGCTACTCTTCGCTAGAGTTTGAAGACTACTTGCGACTCCTAAGTCGGGCGCAGATGGCAGGACTGACTACGCTGGGACAGACTGGCAGCGCAAATGGAGCGATTCCGCAGCGCTTTACCTTCGATCCACTGCGTCGTCACTATCTGATCCTCAGCTACAACAAGCCCAAGATCCGCGATGACTTTTCGATTGGTGCGACGCTGATCGCTGGTCTTGCGGATCTGTCTGGAACCTTTTCACCGACGTTTTCCTGGAATGCACAGGAGTGGCTAACGCTGTCTCTGTTTGGCTTCATTCCGATTCGCGGAATCCCTGTAGGAACCGTGAACGTAGGCGGAACAGACTACAGCGAATACTCTCTGATTCCGATGGACTTTCGATTCCTGTTCGAGGCGCGAGCCTACTACTAGAGGTTGTGTCATGAGCCAGACCGAGCGCAGCGCAGCGCTCATCACGTTGCGCAACATCGTCAAGCAGTACCACCTTGGCAAGACCATCGTTCCGGCGTTGCAAGGTGTCGATCTTCAAGTCGCCCGTGGTGAATTCACCGTGGTGATGGGGCCTTCTGGATCGGGAAAATCGACGCTGCTCAACATCATTGGCTGTCTCGATTCTCCCACCAGCGGTACCTATCACTTCGATGGACAGGAAGTCAGCAATCGCGACTTTGACAAGCTCGCAGAGCTACGGAATCGCAAGATCGGCATCATCTTTCAGTCCTTTAACTTGATCCCAGTCCTGAACGTCATCGAAAACGTCGAGTTCCCATGTCTGATGCGCAAAGATCCAGAGCCACTTGGGAGCCTGCGCGAGCGTGTGGTGAAGCTCTGTGAAGACGTAGGACTTGGCCCCTATCTGAAGCATCGTCCCGACGAGTTATCCGGCGGTCAGCGGCAGCGCGTAGCGATTGCGCGCGCGCTCATTACACATCCAGAGCTGGTGCTTGCGGATGAGCCCACCGCGAACCTGGACTCGAAGACATCAGAACAGATCATTGCGCTGATGCAGCGGCTCAACGAACAGATGGGCGTGACCTTTATCTTTTCCACACACGATCCGCGCGTGATGCAGCACGCCAAGCGCGTTGTCCACATTGCCGACGGAAAGATCGTGGAACGGAATCCTTTGGTGGCGGCATAGTCATGTCCCGCTGTCTGCGTCTAGGAGCAACGCTCTTCCTCACTCTGCTTTTTCCGCTGCGCAGTCCTGCGGTGTATGCAGCCGTTCCGCCGGAGCCGCCACCTGCTCAAGTTCTCGACGAGGAACCACCTCCAGCAGAGCCCGAACCAGAGCCCGGTCCGCTGCGTGAAGATCCCGATCAGCTCGCACGGATCAAGCAGCAGCAGGATCGCAAAGCAGCACTCGATCGCAGCCGTCGGACCTATCAAGCCATCGGCACAGTCGGAGCCTCGCTCACTACTGCACTTGCGATCTCCGGCATCACGCTGGGACTTCTGACCCAACATCGCTCGGATGAGCTGAGCCTGCTGACCGTACAGCGCGAAAACGGACGGGCTCCTCTCTACGATGAAGCGCAGCGCCAGCAGTATGAGCAGCTTCAGCAAGAAGGACGGACGTTCCAGCGTGCCACGATTGCGTGCTTCGTCACCGTCGGAGTCACCGCACTCAGCAGCGGGCTCCTGTTTTGGCAAGCGAGCCGCAAGGAAAGTGCGATCAAAAAGCTCGCGCTGATTCCCCTTCCGCAGCTTTCCACGCAGCAGCTTGCGCTGTCATTTTCAGGACGATTTTGATGCGACGCAAGCTTGTACTGTCGTTGGGATTCCTACTGCCGTCAGCGGGTCTGCTCTTGTGGAGCTGCTTTACACCGACGTACGCAGACTGTGCATTCCGTTGCGCTGGCAGCGATCCACCCTGCCCTGCCGAATATGAGTGCCGGAGCGACGGATACTGTCATCTTCCTGACAGCACCATGATCTGCGCTATGCCCGGTGCCATGGATCTTAGCAGTGCGCCCGATCTCAGCCAGCCGAGCGATGCCGAATCTCTCGACGGCAGCTAGGAATCATCCAGGGCTCTGTTCTGCATTCCCAAGCGATTCCTAAGCCATTCCTAACCGATTCCCAAGCGATTCCTAACCGATTCCTAACCGATTCCTAACGCGCTGCTTTGGCTGCTTTGGGAAGCTTTGCTAGTTCCTGCTCCACCGTCGTCAGCGAGCCATGATCAACCGCTCGCAAAATCCCGCTTCCATCGATCAGAAACGAGGTCGGATACGATGCCACGCCATACGCGCGATAGGCTTTCCTATCGATGTCTCGACCCATCGCATACGCCGGAGAATAGCGCCGCACGATGTCCAAGATCTTGTCGCTGGGCTCGGTAGACAGCGCAATCAGTCGCAGATCCGGCCTCCGCGCTTGCAGGTCATTCAGATGAGGAATCTCGCGCAGACACGGACCACACCAGCTTGCGAAAAACACCAGCAGCACCGGCTGACCTTTGCTGGCCGCAAGCAGTCCCGTCCCCGTCCCCGACAGTTTGCTGCCATGAAGCTGTTCCAGCACAAAGTCCGGCGCGCGCTGACCAATCAGACGCTTTTGCCGCTCTTCTTCCAGCTTCATCGACATCTGCGCCAGCTGATCTTCACTGGGCCGAGACAGCAGCACCGTCGAAACATCCGCGCTCTGTCCCGACGCTCGACGCAGCTTCAGCGTTACCGTCTGACCTGGCTTTTGCGCCCGCACTTGAGCCGACAGATCTTTGGGCTCTGTCACTTTGCGTCCGTCAAAGCCAATCACCACATCTCCTGGGGCCAGCTCCGACGTGGCCAGCAGTCCGTACAGCGGCGACCCTGGATAGACATCGACGATTTTTGCGCCCCCTTGCGGAGACGGCTCTAGCTCCAGTCCCAGCCACGGCGACTCCGCCCACGCAAGCCCCGGAATTCCCAAGGCCATAGCGAGCAGCCACGCCCGCCCGCACCGCTGGAGCCAAGTTGCTCCCCCTTCATTCGGTCTTCGGTTCATGAAGTCACTACTTAGCACGACCGACGAGATCACGACATCGAACCCGCAACTTTTTGACCGCTCCGCGCGGGGCAAGCTATCGTCTCGGACCATCTATCAGGTATTCGACATACGGACCGACATTCGTCCTACCGTGGCCGAAATCGATCTCGGAGCCCTTCGCCGCAACGCCGATGTCTTGCGCAGTGCGGTTGGTAGCGCCAAGACGGGCCTGCTCGCTGTCGTCAAAGCCGATGCGTACGGTCACGGTGCCGTCGCTTGCGCGCGCGCGCTCGAAAAGAAAGTCTGGGGCTTTGCGGTGTCTCTCGTTGAAGAAGGGGTCGAGCTGAGACGCGCAGGGATTGAACTGCCCATCATCGTCCTCGGCTGTTACTACGGGTTGTCGCATCGCGATGTTGTCGCCTATCGACTGACGCCCGTCGTGGCCGATCCCAAAGACTTGGCTCGCTTTGCCCATGCTGCCGATGAGCTTTCTGCGCCTCGCGTCGGGATTCATCTCAAAGCCGACACTGGCATGTCACGACTCGGGGTTCGACTGCATCAGCTCGACGCTGTGCTCAGCGAACTGCGACATCACAGCGGCTTATATCTATCGGGACTGTGTACCCATCTATACGACGCCGACGGAGAAGAGTCCGCCCCAACCGAAGAGCAGCTGGTCCGGCTCAGTCAGTTTCTCGACAAGCTTCAGTCTGAAGGTCTAAAGCCCGGCATCATTCACGCAGCCAACACCGCCGGAGCCGTTCGATTTGCCGACGCTCGCTTTGACCTGGTTCGCACAGGCATCGGTCTGTTTGGCGTCGCGCCCGATCACACTGACCTTGCGACCTTGTGGCCGGTTATGACGCTGCGAACCAAGATCATTGCCCTGCGCGAGCTTCCTCCCGGCGAAAACGTCAGCTATGGAGGCCGAACGCGCGTCAGCCGCTCGACGCTCTGCGCCACGCTGCCTGTGGGCTACGCCGATGGCTACACCCGTCGAATGAGCAGCTCCGCTTACGTTCTCTGCGGTGGCCAGCGCTGCAAGGTCTTGGCTCCGATCACCATGGACATGACAATGATCGATGTAACCGACGTGACCGGAGTCAAGGTTGGCGATGACGTGGTGTTACTCGGCGCGCAGACTGGACCTGACGGCGTCAGCGACCGCATCACCTTGTCCGAGCTTGCCGACTGGGCACAGACCATCCCATGGGAAATCTGCACCGTCGTCTCGAAACGAGTCCCGCGCATCTACATCGGAGATGGCCGCACCTGACGTTTTCACCAAGAGTCAGCTTGACTTGATGGGTGAATGTGATGATGTAGCGGCCTCGCTGGTTTAGTTAATGACAGACATCAGCGCCTTCAGGCAAATTAGGAACTGGCTAACGAACTAGAGCCAAAACGTCCCGTGGAGAGTTCAATGACGTGCTCGCGAATGTTGTTCCTCGGTGTAGCGATCGGAGGCGGCCTGCTGACGATCTCGTCCCAGCCGCTGTACGCACAAGCGGCTGGTGCAGCGGCCAAGCCCAAAGCGGCAACGGCTGCACCAGCGCCCAAAGCAGGGGCTGCTCCTGCGACCGCACCGAAGGCGGCTGCCGCCCCAGCAGCGCCGACGTATCCTGCTGGTGTTCCCGAGGCCAAGCTCAGAATCACGCACCACCAAGTGGAAGTTGTTTCGAGCAGCGAACGTCACGGAGCTCGCAAAGACGAAGTCCTGTTCCCTGGCACGCGCGTAGACAGCGCAGCGGGCTCGGGTGCTGAAGTCAACTTCGCAGATGGAACGCGGATTGGCATCGGAGAAAACACCTCGTTTTCGGTCTACGGAGTTCCTCCTGCGACCCCGGCCAACGCTCCAGCCAAGAAGTTTGTCCCTGGAACCAACACCATCACCGTTGGTGAAATCACGGTGACAGTGCCAGCGCCTGCCGCTCCGCCTGCGGGTGCCAAGCCAGCCAAGCCAGCCCCAGCTAAGCCATCTCGCACGGCCAGCTTTGTGACGCCAGTGGGCAAGGTTGCGGTCAATCCAGGCTCGACGGCGCGTATCTCAGTGGAACCCAAGACCGGGGCAACCCGTGTCTCGCTCTATGAAGGAACAGCAACGCTGACGGCCAAGGGCAAGACGGTCAACTTGACTGCCAATCAAGGCAGCATGGTGGCCAACGTCACCACTCCACCAACCGCCGCGCAGGAGCTTCCGGCTGCACCGAGCATCGCGGGAGTTCCTGGCCTGGTCCTCTCAACGGGCGGCCCGGTGGAAGTCAAGGGAACGTACGCTCTGGCTGGCGCGATGGCGACTGGCTGGCACGTTCAAGTGGCGCAAGATTCCGCGTTTGACTCGATCGTCCGTGACAATCGCGCAGCAGCAGCAGAGACGCGCGTCATGCCGACCGCCGTGGGTCCCGGCGACTACTACGTTCGCGTCAGTGCGGTAAGCGCTGATGGTGTTGTCGGTCCGTGGAGCGCTCCTGGCCACGTTCAGGTTGCTCGCGTCGTGCTATGGCCCGGCGGAGAAGGCAAGCGCGCAGCGGTTCAGGTCGATGGCAAAGGCGTGTTCTGCGGTCTCAATGGCGCAGAGCTTCAGGCGGTCGGTCAGCCGATCCCGCTTCAGCCCGCTCGTGAGCACACCCTGCGCTGCGCAACTGCGCAAAGCGGAGCCAAGCCCGACGACACCAGCGAGTTCAAGATCTCGGCGACCCAGAGCGGTCCCGTCGTGGCCAAGCTGGATGTCGGTGCCCCGACGTTTAACCCGCAAGAAGGTCAGCGTGAAGTGCGGCTCCAGCTTGCGGATGCAGCGGGCAGCCCGATCACGGGTGCCACCGTTGTGGCCGAAGGTACTGGTGGTTCGCGCGCCGATGCCGTCCAAGAGGTTCCGGGCACCGGCACCTACGTCACCACCGCGCACTGGCCAGCTGGCAAGACCGGCTTGGGTCTGCGCTACACCATCAACGGCGTCGAAAACTATGAGTCGGCCCTCCCTGATGCAGCCCCAGCCACGGCCAGCAAAGACGAGCCGAAGGAAGATGCTCCCGCTGGAGACCGTCCGCCTGCGAAGTCGTTCGCGGTGGAACTGGGTCTGATGGGCCTGACCCACGTAGACATTCCGCGCGGTGTGTTCGGCATCGGTGGCGGTCTGGAAATCGGTGGTCGCCTGAAGCTGCCGTACGGTGCCTTCGCATTCGCGCTGCGCCCGCAGTACGAGTACTTTGCCCCCGCGCCAGGAGCCTCGCACATCATCGGTGGCGGTCTGCTCCTCGCCTATCGCTTCCGCAGCTTGGATGCAGCGTGGGCACCGTACATCGGTGTGCTGCCGCAGTTCCTGGCCGAATACAGCTTCTTGGCTCGCGATGGCGTCCAAATCCAAGACGGCTCGTGGATGAGCCAGGTCGGTCTCGGCGGGCTCCTCGGTGCAGAGATTCGTCTCCGTCGCGGTGGCGTGTTCATCGAAGCCGGTTATCGCCACGTCATCTGGGGCCGCACCGAGCGCACCGACTACGCCTCGCTCAACGGCGTGTTCGGCAACCTCGGCTACCGCGTCAACTTCTAGCGACCTCCGCTCTTGCCCTCCCGTTATTTCCGCGTTCCGCTGTCTGAAATCGCGTATGTCCGCATGATCGTCGAAGCCTTCGACGGTCTCGCGGTGGTCCGCTCGTTGTCCTCTTCACGGGGCGAGATCGAATGGATCATCGGCGAGGGAATGGACGCAGAAGCCGAAGAAGTGGCCCAGCGCTTGGCGCAGCTGACCGGCATGTGTCCGATTGAGCGCCCAGCGGACTGGCACGATCTATAAGAACGGCTCACGAAACCTACTGCCGACCCCGTTTGCTGCATCGTCGGTCCTCACGTACTTGCGTACGCTCCGGTCCTCCTCTTTGCACTCGGGGTTCCTCATGAAGCGGTCGCTGTTAGCGCGCCTTGCTGAGCACTGTTCCGCCGTCACCTGCCAAATACATCGTCGAGGAAGACAAAGCGATGCTGTACAGGTTGTTGCGCGTGCCCGTCTCTATCGGTGTGAAGCTGCCGCCCGAATAGCTGTGTAGCTGACCCTTGGAACCCACCACGTACAGCGCCGAGCCAAAGCCAGCGACACCGTACAAGTCCGTGCCCGACGGTGTGTACTTCTGGTAGTTGTTGCCGTTCCAGACGAAGACATCTGGGCCCGCGACCATCCAGACGTTGCTGCTCAGATTGCCCCAGACGCTGGTGATGGCCTTGGTCGTCGCTGGAGCCGTCACAGGTGCAAACGCCGTCCCACTGTAACGAACCACCGTCCCGGCAGCGCCCACTGCCCAGATGTCGCTCGCACTGGTGCCCCAGACGGCGAGCAGGTTCTGCGTGGTGCCTCCCGACATGGCTGCGGCACTGCCGTTTTTGATGCGGATCACCGTTCCGGCATCGCCCACCGCCCAGACATCATCGGACCCGGCAGCCCAGACACCGCGCAGCGCAACGCCGGTTCCACTGTTTACTTTGTTCCACGACGAGCCATCGAAGCGATAGATCGCGCCACCATCGCCAACGGCCCAGGACTCGGTTGCACTGACCGCGCTGACCGCCGCAAAGTCTGGCGCACCCGACGCTGTGGCCGAAAACACCGAGCCGCTCACCGACCGTAGCAGCGCACCGCTCAGGCCCGCAGCGACGAAGCCTTGGCCCGCCACAGAGATGCCTCGTAGCGAACGGACCGAACCGATTGTCTGAGGGCTCCACGCACCACCTGTGTAGCGATACATTGCGCCGGACTCACCGACGGCCCACGCTTCGCCCGTGGTGGCTCCCACCCCGTAGAACAGCGTCTGAGCGCCATTGATCGGTGTGCTCCAGTTCGTGCCGTCACTGCTTTGGAGGATCGCGCCACCAACGGTCGATCCGACAGCGATCAAGCCAAACGACGACGAAACCATGCTGCGGATGTCGGGCAAGTTGCCACAGCAGATGCGCGACCACGGCGAGGCCTGACGCAAAATTTCTCCCTGCTGCGCGGCAATGTATGCAGACCCAGACAGCGACGCCATCGCCGAAAAGGTCTTGGTCGGAAACAGCGGATCGCTGACGACGCGCCAGCTACTTCCCGCGTTGGCGAGCACGGTTCCTGCGTCGCCGACAGCCCACAACTCACCGCCGCTGCTGCCGACGCCGCGTAAGGTCTGGGTGGTCAGGCTGGTGTCACTGCTCCAGGCCACGCCGCTGCGACGAAGAATCCTGCCGCCTGCGCCCACTGCGATGGCACCCGTGCTGGTCGGTGCCACATCGTAGAGATCTTGCAAGACGCCGCTGGTTTCGCCGCTGACCACGCCACTTGCGCCACGCAGGACCGTTCCCGACGTGCCCACCATCACCACATCGCTGCCGACGACCGCTGCGCCTTGTAGGTTTTGGGTCGTACCGCTGCGGAGCAAGCCAAAGGTCGTCCCCACACGCCGGACCACCGTGCCCACCGCGCCCACCGCCCAGACTTCGCCGGATGGCAGCACCGCGACATCGCTCAGGACGTTGCCCTGCGGTCGCGGATTTTCCCAGCAGAACGACTGTTCGTTACATAGCGCGGGCGGCTGCGACGGAGGCTGAATCCCAAAGTTGATCGCGACCTGAACCGGCTCGTCCAGCGTGGGCGTAAATGTGCAGGTTGCGCCCGTTCCGGTACAGCCAATCGACCAGCCAGACAGCGTCGAGCCACTCTCTGCGCTGGCGGTCAACGTAATGGCTTTGCCCAGCTCAAAGCTGGCGGTGCAAGTCGTTCCGCAGTCAATGCCCACCGGACTGGACTTCACCGATCCCGCGCCGTCTCCCAGCTTGGTGATCGTGACCGCGATGCTCTTGGGCTTGGGAATGCACTGGCCGGTCATCCCGCAGTACAGGCCGCTGCCACAGTCCGCATCGGTGTTACAGCCAACGGCTTGGTTTGTCTGGGTTCCACAGCCGCCCATGAGCATCGATCCCAGCAAAAGCACCGTCGGACTCATTCCAACGGAAAAAACCAGCTTGTGAAGCAACGTACGCATCGTGACTCCTTGCGCTAAGCAGACAAGCACCAACAAACACTCGAGCGTAGCAGCGCGCTCCGCGTTGGGTAGCTTGATCAAATGATGGCAGAAGCAGAGAACCGGACGGGTCAGGGCTCAGCGCGCCCGCAGGATGACGATCCGCAGCGCGTTACTTGCTCGGCTTGATAAGAGGCGTCTTGAGTACCTCAATTTTGTCTACCAGCACATGGCGCAGGCTGCGCGCGGCAGAGTGATAGCCCAGCCAGATCTCCAAGACGTGGCGAGCCAGCTTTGGACTCTGCGGTCCCACTCGCTTTATGCCGTCCAGATACAGATCGATCTGTCCGTTTTCGCCAACATGGACCCGCAGCTCTTGACCTTCCGCCAGGTCACGATCCACCAGCTTGACCAGCGACTCGGCATCTTTGCGCAGCTCTGCCGGGGTCCGATCCGCGAACACTTCCGGCATCCCGGTCTGAAACAGCGCGGCCAGCTCGGCTTTGCTTGCGGGCTTGGTCAGCTTGAGCACCACCATCCGCGCAAAGCGTCCCCAGATCACAAAGTACTGCGCGCGGTTTTCGCTCATCAGTTGCGCTTTGGTCGGTGCCCGCGTGGTCAGCGAACCAAACTGCTGCCGCGCTCCCGCGTGTTCCAAGTACATCGCTGCTTGATAGCGAACCGGGACCGATCCGGTCAGCTCACCGCGCCCGATCATCAGGTAGCTTCTGCCATCTACCACCAGCGGAGGCGTCGTCCCAGCCGCCGCATCGCGCAGCGGAGGCACTGTCCCGCGCACAGCCGGAGCCGACGCCGGAGCCGACGCAGTTGCCGACGCAGACGCAGCCGCTAGTCCTGACGCAGACCGCAGTGGAGGATACGGACGCCGATTGTGACCACTGTTGCTCTGCCCGGATCCGCTCGACTTGCTGCCACCCTCTTCCGCCCATCCGCGCCCAGACCCCGCACACAGGACCAGCAGCCCTACGCACAGCCAGCTACGCACACATCGCGTCGAAAATTCGACGAAACATCGCCCATCAAGACGAGCTGAGGAACACATGGTAGATTTTTGACATCCTCTTTGGCTGACAGCTTTCGTCGCCCAAGACTGTTCCGGGTGGGGACAGGCGCTTTGGCAATCGTCTTGCAGCATTTCCTATCATTTATCGCACGTTTGGGTCGTCGGCCAGACTAGGAAACCGCTCTCTCTCTTAGGGAATCCCATGCTTGATCCTGTTCACGCCTCGCTTACCGTTACGCAGCCCGCGACAAGCCCACTGTGGAACCTTCCACCGATGGTGCTGGTTCCGCTCCTTGGCCTTCCTTCCTTTTGGGTGGCCTGCTTTCTGATCTACTGCGTCAAGTGCGCCATCTTCGGAATGGATCGCACCCCACGCATCGATCAAGTCACCAAGACGCCTTGGCTTCCCCGCATTTTCATGGAGTTCGGCTACTGGATGTTCCGCATCCCGGTCCGACTTTTCATCGCGCTCGGCATCACGCCCAACATGATCACCTTTGGCTCGATGCTGCTGACGATGCTGGCGTCCCTCTCGATTGCGCTCGGTCACTTCGCCTTTGGTGGCTGGACGCTGCTGTTTGCCTTCGCGTGCGACGCCTGGGACGGCATTGTCGCGCGCGCCACCAGCAACTGCTCTCCCGCTGGCGAGTTCTTTGACTCGACGATGGACCGCTACAACGACGCGTTCACGTTCCTTGGCTTTCTGTTCTATTACCGAAACGAGCCGTGGATGTTCGCAGTCACTGCGCTCGCGCTGGTCGGCAGCGGTGTCGTCAGCTACAGCCGCGCCAAGGGCGATTCCGTCGGGGTAAGCGCCAACGTCGGCTACATGCAGCGACACGAGCGCGGCGTATGGCTCGGCGTCTCTACCGCGCTGGCCCCCATCGCTGCCGCCTACTTCGAGCCCGGTGTCCCTGCGCCCATCTATCACATCGTCGCTGCCGTCATGGTCCTGATGGCGGTCCTGACCAACATCACGGCGGTGTGGCGCATCAAGGTCGTCATGAACGGGCTGCTCCAACGAGCGTCCGTCAGTCGTCCCGCGCGCGTCGTTGTGGAAGCCAAGCCTGCAACAGCCAGCACCGAGCTAACCCCACAGCCCACGCACTCGTAAGACCCTGGCCAGCGATGGCCAGTGCGTCTTGTGATTCCCGGCTACGAATCGATGCTGACGTGAACATCGCCCACCAGCTCTTTTTGGTGGTTGATGACTGGCTGATAAAAGTGTGGCCTTAGCTGCTCCATCTGATGTTCATCCAGCCATCCGAGCGCTGCCGCGAGCTGACAGACCAGCGGTCCGAGCAGCTTCATGCTGCCGTCCTCGATCTTCACCGCCAGCCCACACGGACCTTGCGGGGTCGAGATCGCAGCCAGCCCGTACACGCCGTCTGCCCCAATCTTGGCAATCAGGTTGTGCCGCGACACCTTCATCAGGTCGGTACACAGTCGTCCGGGACCGGCAATCATCTCGGGCGCTGCGGCAATCGCTTGGCGAATCCGTCGGCCTGCCTCTTGATGTGGGGCCGGAAGCGCATCCCCCGCGAGCCGCGCATACGCACGCGCCAGCCCATGCAGCGGCGTCCGAAACACCACCGCGCCACAGCCATCAATTGCGGTCTGGATGTGCGTCGGATCGATGCCGCTCACCGCTGACAAGTGCGCCAGGATCTCTTGCTGGAGCGGGTGATGGTGACGGTTGTAGTCGGTCAGCGACCAGCCGCGCGCCAGACAGCAAGCCAGCATGCCCGAGTGCTTGCCCGAGCAGTTGTTGTGCAGCTTGGTCGGCTCTTTGTGCGATGCGGCAAGCTGCGCGGCTTCATCCGGCCCGAGCGGAACGTGCGGTCCACAGTGCAGCGCACTCGGGGACAGACCCAGCCGATCGAGCATCTTCTGCGCCAGCGCCACATGCTGCGGACCGCCAGAGTGAGATCCACAAGCCAGCGCCAGCTCTTCATCGGAAAAGCCAAAGCGATCGACGGCTCCGCTGCGGAACAGGCTCAGCGCTTGCACAAACTTGGCCGTCGAGCGCCAGAACACCGGCTCCTCCATGTCTCCGGCCTGCATCACGATCCGACCGCTTGCGTCCATCACCACCGCACGCACACGGCTGAGCGACTCCAGATAGCCACCGCGCCTTGTCTCAATCGTGATGTTCCAGTTGCTTGGTTCGTTCACTGTCTCCTCCACTCCGCCGGGAGCTTCCGCTCTAGCTCAACCAGGCGAGTCTTTGCTCTGGGTCCACTCGCACGTAGGGTCAGCTCGCGCGTCCGAGGGCTCCGCAGCGCAATCACCAGCGCCAAGTGGTCGTGTGGCATCTCATCGGGAAAGCGACTGGACCACTCAATGACCACGACGCTGCCAGTCTCGGCAGCTTCCCACAGCCCCAGCTCGCTCAGCTCCTCGGGACGTTCCAGTCGATACAGGTCCGCGTGCGCAAGCGGCAGCCGTCCCATGTACTGATTCACCAGCGTAAACGACGGACTCGAGATCGCAGTCTGACGCGGAATGCCCAGCCCTTCCGCCAAGCCTTGGGTCAGACAGGTCTTCCCTGCCCCCAGCGGCCCATCGAGCAGCAGCACATCCCCCGCTTGCAGCGCTTCCCCGAGCAATCGACCCAAGCGCCGGGTTCCCACCGGACCGCGAGTCAGCACGCGACAGACATCCTCCGGCGCAAGCGGCCCTTGGTCCGGCTGTGGTTGGTCTTGCATCTGAGTCTTCTACCCTACTTCCGTCGAGTGATAAAGCGCCTGACTTGCGCAAACAGCGAAGGAAACAGCCAGCGCATGCACGCGGTATAGACCGCTGCGCCCACCGCCACCTCTGCGGCCAGGCGAACCGGCGACGCAGCCACCTGTGTCCATCGCCACACCGGACGCAGCGACAGCAGCACCACCGCCATCAGCGTCGTTGAAACCAGCGCGGGCCACAGCGAATCGACCACGCGACGCAGCGGCAGCCCGTCCACCCGCAGCGTCATCACGGTTCCGCACACCGCCGCCAGCAGCAGCGCCAGCGACACCGCCAACGCCACGCGATCCATGTGCAGCCGCGCCGAATCGCTCAGCGCCACCACCCCAAGACCTGTCACAAAGCTGATGAGCTGCGTCGCATAGATAAGCCCAGCCTTGCGGGACTCATGCAGCGCCGTGAGCTGCGCAAACGCCATGCGATGAAAGCCGAGCGACACCGCGCCAATCGCCAGCCCCTGCATCACACCCGCGACACCGTGCCAGCGCGCGGGCAACAGCGCCGCTTCAAATGTCTCGGCCACCAGCGCCGCCCCGATGCCCAGCGGGACCAGAAACAGCGAGACATAGCGCAGCCCTTGTAGGTAGTTGTGCTGTCGCTGCGAGCGATCGGAAACCCCCAGCGCGCGCACCATCGCACTTGCCGCGTACATCGCGATCGTCTCGGTGGGCGTCATCAAGATCGTGTAACCGACCGCGTAGATCCCCTGCGCGCCCATCGAGTACCTGTGCCCGACAAAGACATTGTCCATGTACAGCGTCGATAGCTCCACGAGAGACGACAGATAAATCGGCCAGGTCATCCGCCACAGCTCGCGCCCGAGCCGCTTGGACGCATCCGACCAAGGCGGCGGCCAGTCCGGCAGCACAGGCAGCTTCAGCACAAACCGCAGCACCAGCACCCGCGTCAGCTGTCGCGCCAGCACCCCGAGCGGCAGGCAGATCGCGCCCAGTCCCGCCACCGCACCGCCCATCGTCACCACGACATACAGCGCATCGCCCAGCAGATCGACCCGCAACAGCTCGCCAAACTGAAGCCGATAGCGCAGTCGCACCGCCGGAATCAGCGCCGCCCGTTCCAGCCACAGCGCCACGCAGTAGAGCTGAAGCAGCGGCAGCGCCGACGACTGATGCACAAGCCCAAGCAGCGGCTGGCCCAGCCACAGAAGCGACCCAAACACCGCCACGCCCAGCCACAACAGGTACGTCTGCACCAAGCTGGCTGCTTCTTCAAAGTGCTCACGCCGGGTCAGCAGCGCCTGCTGCGGCGCAAACAGCGTCAGCGCATTGGTCACCGTGGCGATGATCAGCGCCAGGTTGGCCTGCCCGTACTCGTTCTTTTGAACAAAGTGCGTGACCAGCAGCGTGGTCAGCAGCCCGGCAAACCGCCCGAGCAGCCCAGCCACCGTTGTTGTCGCGGCACCGCGTACGCTCTTTTGGACGACCTCGTCCATCGGGGCGCTCGGGGAAGGCGACGCAGGCTCACGCATGGGCCGAGAGTATGGTCGCCCCTACCGCGCGATGGCAAGCCGCAGCACAACCCAAGGTCGAGACGGCCCCCGGCGCTACTTCTTGCCTTTGGTCTTCTTGCCTTTGGCCTTCTTGCCTTTGGCAGCGGGCTCGGGCTTTTCGGGCTCCAGCGTCACCGAGGGCGGCTCCTGGTCGCGATCGCAGGCCAGCGTCAGTCGCTTGGGCGCATAGCCCGCCAGCCGCAGCTCGACTTGCACTTCGCCGGGCTGAATCGGCTGCTCAATCCGCAGCGGTGTCTTGCCGAGCAGCTCGTCTTTGCTGAGCTGATAGACCTCGGCACCGGGCGGACTGCTCTCGATGTGCCAGTTGACGATCTTGCTGCTGGGCTTGGGCGTCACGGGGCGCGGGCTGTTTGCGTCCGCCACCAGCTTATCGACCGTCTGCACCATCGACTTCGGGTCGTTTGGGTCCAGCTTGATCTGACTGCGCTTTTGCAGCCAAGCGACCACACCGGCTCCGACCGCGAGCACGGCGAGCGTCACCACCGCCACCAGCACGATCCGCAGGGTGCGACCGCTTCCTTCCGCCCCCGGAGACGGCGTTGGCATCATCGTCGCGCCATCGCTGGCCCGTGGTGCGGGAATCTGGTAGCCCGATCCATCCGACAGCACCGTCTTGGCTTCCGCCTGATGCGGTCCCGACTGAATCGGCAGCGTCGCCAGCTGCGGATTCGCCGCCAGCTTGATCGCCGGGACCATCGCGCTCACCTTGACGTTGATCTTTTCCAGCTCTTGCTCGACCTGCGACATCGACGGACGGTCCTGCCGCTGCTTGGCCAGCATGCGGTGAACCAAGTCCACGATCGGCTCGGGCAGCGCCGCGTCGTGCTCTTTGAGCGGCTGCGGCTGCATGTAGATGTGCATCGCCATCAGCTCGCCCGTGCCCGCTGCCGAAAACGGCGGCTTGCCCGACAGCATTCGATACAGCATCACCCCGAGCGAGTAGACATCCGCCTTGTCATCGACATCGCCCGCGTTTTTGCACTGCTCGGGCGACATATACAGCGGCGTGCCCATCATCACGCCCGCGCGCGTCTGGAGCTGGTCGTTCGCTTGGTACTCCTGCTTGACCTTCGCGATGCCGAAGTCGAGCAGCTTGGTCCGCTCCGCCCCCGGAATCGCCGGGTCCGGGACGATGATGATGTTGTCAGGCTTCAAGTCTCGGTGGACGATCGACTTGGCGTGGGCGGCGGCCAGGGCGGACGCGATCTGCTTGCCCAGGCGCACACACTCCAGCACCGGCAGCTTGCTACCGGGCGAGCGCTTCATGCGGACGCTCAGCGTCTCGCCCTTGAGCAGCTCCATCACGATGTAGGCGGTGCCGTCGGGTAGCTGACCAATCGTCGAGACTTGCACGATGCCGGGGTGATCCACCACGTTGATGGCGCGGGCTTCGTTGATAAAGCGCAGCGCAATCTGCTGATTCGACGCGTGCTCTTTGTGGAGCACCTTGATGGCCACCCGCTGCCCGTTTTGCTCATCGAGCGCTTCGTAGACTGCGCCCATGCCGCCCTCGCCCAGCTGGGCGACCACACGAAAGCGGTCGAGCATTTGGCCGATCATCTCGACCTCCTGCCCACGGACTGCGCGAGGGTTTCCAGGGTGAGCATAAGACGCAGGAAATACGGCACGGCACAGTCAGTATATCCCGCTTTGCGGATCTACGAAACCAGCGCGCGCAAGGTGGTCCTGCCACTGGCCACACACAGCGGCCACGAACGGGGCCCCCACAGCGCTTTACCGGGGCATCGCTCGCCGTGAACTTGGGCCCCACAAGGCTTTACCGGGGCATCGCTCACCGTGAACTGGGCCCCCACAAGGCTTTACCGGGGGATCGCTCACCGTGAACTGGGCCCCCACAAGGCTTTACCGGGGGATCGCTCGCCGTGAACTTGGCCCCCACAGGGCTTCACCGGGGCATCGCTGCGGACCCCAGGGGCCGGGACTGCGCGGACTACTTGGGCAGGATGAAGTCGCCGGTGATCTCGACGCTGGGATCGCTGGCGAGCGCGGCAAACAGCGCGGCCTGAAGCTGGCTGAGCAGCGCGGGCTGTTCCGTCACCAGATCATGGACCTCACGCGGGTCTTTGATCACGTCATAGATGCTGTAGCGCGGCCCGTTGCGCGTGGGCCGGTAGATGATCTTGTAGCGCTCGGTGCGCAGCGCGCGATGCTTGGCCACCGTCACCAGATCGCGATAGCGCTCGAGCACAGCGATGTCGTCATCGGGCGAGATATCGGTCGTCGAGGTCACATCGGGATACGGCAGCCGCTGGTCCGACGCAAAGCCCGGTCCGGTCGGGGTAAACCACAGCTCGGTTTCCGCCAGCGAGGTCAGGCCCAAGCTGTCGCGCTGACCTTGCAGCAGGGGCCGCAGATCCATCCCGTCAAGCTGCGCACGCAGCGAAGGGTCCACCGGCTGGCCGAGCAGCGAAAGCAGCGTCGGCACCAGATCGATGTCACGGGTCAGGCCCGCCACCGTATGCGGCGGAAAGCGATGGATCGGATCGTGAATCAGCACCGGCACCCGCAGCGACTGGTTGCCTTCCAGGTGATCGCCGTGGCCCATGCCGCGTCCCGGTTCGTCGTATAGGTTTTCGCCATGATCGGACAGTAGGACCACGATGGTGTCGTCGGCCCGGCCCATGGCCTTGAGCCCATCGAGCAGCGCCTGCACCCCCGCGTCTGCTGCGGCCACCGCGCCGTCATACAGCGCCTGCACCGCCGCGACATCGGCGGGCGAGGACACATCAATCAGCGGTGGCTTGTAGTACAGAAACGGCCCGCGATAGCTCGGGTCCATGAAGCGCCGGTAGTACGGCGCCTGCGCGGCGTAGGGAAAGTGCGCGGTCGAAAAGAACACCGTCATAAAAAACGGCGCATCGGACTTCGACTGCTCCCGCAGGATCTGGAGCGCGCGCTGGCTGAGCAGCTTGGGATCGGCCAGCTCGGACACGCCTTCTAGCTCTGGAAATACGCGCTGTCCCCAGTCGATCCCGAGCGTGCCCAGCCCCGCGCCCGACAGGTACGGCAGCAGGTTGCGGTGAACGGTCACGCCGCGCTGGAGCACCAGGGCGCGCGCATCGAAGGAAGGCACCTCGACGCGATCAAAGCCCAGGTCGATGCGCGAAAAGATCTCGCCGCAGAAGTCCGACACCACCGCCGTCTGGTAGCCGTGCGCCTTGAGCAGCTGCGGCAGCGCCACCGGCACCGACTGACGCTCTTTGTGCGTCGGAAACATGGTGCGGATGCCGTGATGATAGGGATAGCGCCCGGTGAGCAGCGTCACAAACGATGGAAACGTACGCGGCACCGAGACATGCGCTTGGGACAGGCGCACGCTCCGCTCGGACAGCGCCGTCATCGCCGGAGCCACGATGCGCTGGCCCTGAAACAGCCGATCCGCCCGCAGGCTATCGACCGCAATGATGAGCAGGGACGGAGCCCGCGCAGAACGGGCAGGCTTACGCGAAGGACTCGGCGACGATCGCAGCAGCAGCCCGGCGACCATCGCCCCCACCCCAAGCAGTCCCAGCCACGGCTTGTGATACAGCCACAGGTCGGCAAAGAAGCGGCGACCACGGACCGAGAGCAGCGGTGCCAGCAGCAAAAACAGCGACAGACCGACCCCGAGCATCCACAAGAGCAGCCCGCCGGTGCCATGGGTCAGCCACACCATCAGGGCTTTGCCGCGACCGCCTCGGTCATACAGCGCTTCGGCAAACAGCGCCGGTCGCAAGATGATTGCGCGCGACAGCAGAAACAGGTGCAGACACAGCGCGGAACCGGCACTCACGAGCAGCCGCCGACCGAGCGGCCAGGGCGACGGCGGCAAAGACAGCGGGGTTTCCAGGCTGCGCGGACGACTGCGACGGCTGGGCCAGGCCCCGCTGCGTTCCCATAGCTGGATGACCAGCTGAATGCACAGCCCAAGCGCCGCCCCGATGGCGACGTAGCAGCCGAGCACGCGCACCTGATGATGGAGCAGCGTCCGTCCGTAGCGCGTCATCACCCGCTGCGCCGTGGCCGCATCGCCGACGCCCATCACCTTCAGCTCGGCCCCCAGCAGAAAGTCGATCCCAAACAGCGCCACATACAACAGCACCACCGCCAGCATGCCCAGCACTGGCGGATACAGCGCCTGCCACAGCTCCAGGATCCGGCTGGGCGCGACAGGTGACGATGGGCTTGGTTTGTCGGGATCTACAGACACGTAAGTTGGCTTAGCTTTCCGTCGAGGCCTGGCTCTGCGCTTCGGGGGCTTGGGCCTGGGCCTTCTTGGCTGCCATGTTCTTGAGCGACTTGCGGACCACTTCGGCGATGTCGAGGACTTGGACCTTTTCTTCGGCCTGCGCGTCCTTGACGCCATCGGTGATCATGATGGTGCAGAACGGACAAGCGACGGCTGCGACCTCGGCACCGCTCTGGAGCACTTCTTCGGTGCGGTTGCGGTTGACGCGCGGACCGTGCTCTTCCTGCCACATCCGACCGCCGCCTGCGCCGCAGCAGAAGCCGCGCTCTTTTTTGCGACCCAGCTCGACCAGCTCGCCGGACGACACCGCTTCCAGCACCGTTCGCGGCGCGTCGTAGATGCCGTTCCAGCGACCCAGGTAGCACGAGTCATGGAACGTCACCTTCTGGTTCATCTTCGTTTCAGCCTGCAGCTTGCCCGTCGAAAGCAGGTGCGCGAGCAGCTCGGAGTGATGCAGCACTTCGTACTTGCCGCCAAACTGCGGGTATTCGTTCTTCAGGGTGTGGAAGCAGTGCGGGCAGCTTGTGACGATGCGCTTGACGTTGGCTTCGTTGAGCGCTTCGACGTTGGCCTGCGCCTGCTCTTGGAACAGGAACTCGTTGCCCGCGCGTCGTGCCGGATCCCCGGAGCAGCCTTCCTTCTTGCCGAGCACCGCGAAGCTGGTTCCCGCCGCGTGCAGCACTTCCACGAGCGCACGCATCGACTTCTTGATCCGGTCGTCGTACGCCGCCGCGCAGCCGACAAACAGCAGGTACTCAAAGTCCGGTCGCTCGGACACGGTGGGCACCGGGACTTCCAGATCCTCGGCCCAGGCCATGCGCTCGTCGGCGTTGATGCCCCACGGGTTGCCGTTGCGTTCCAGGTTTTGGAACGTCCGCTGTAGCTCGGTCGGCATGCGGCCTTCGGTCAGCACCAGGTGGGTCTTCATCTGCTGAATCTTCAGCGGGTGATCGATAAAGACTGGGCAGACTTCTTGGCACGCACCACAGGTCGTACACGACCACAGCGTCTCGTCCTTGATGCGGCCTCCCACGAGCGGCGGCAGCTCATCGAGCTGGGTCTGAAGATCCGCAATCTGCTTCTTGAGCGGCTCGGGCGCTTTTTCAAGCTGCGCATCGGCTTCGCTCTTGTCCGTCGCAGTAACCCCGGCTTGCTTCTTGAGCGCATCAATCTGCATCGCCAGGTCGCCGCGCGCCTTCATCTCGTCCTTGAGGTCATGGATGAGATGCATCGGCGACAGCGGCTTGTCGGTGTTGTACGCCGGGCAGTAGTTCGAGCAGCGCGCACACTCGGTACAGGCGTACTGATCCAGCAGCGACTTGTGAGAAAACTGCTCGATCTTGCCGACGCCCCAGTCCTGCTCATCGTCGAGGTTGAGCTTGGGCATCACTCCCTTTTGATCGAGCTTGCGGAAGTAGATGTTCGGCATCGACCCAAGGATGTGGATGTGCTTCGAGTACGGCAGGTAGTTGAGGAAGAACAGCAAGATGCCCGCGTGAACCCAGCGCGACACTTCGCTCACGACGTGAGCGCCGCCCGTGCCGACCATCGCTTTGCCAATGGCATCCGACAGTGGACCGTAGCTTTCGGGACTGGCTGCCGAGGCGTAGTGAAAGCCGTGGAAGCCGAAGTGGCTGACCATCAGCAGGCCGATCTGCGCCAGGATAAACGCGGCGTCTCCCGAGAGCGGAATCAGCCGAGGCTTAACGACCACGCGACGGAAGTAGGCATACAGGATCATGCCGAGCACGATTCCGTTGAAGATGTCGATGCTCCACGACAAGACCGGATACAGCGGCCCGAGGATCATGCGGAAGCTGAAGCCCGGCACGATGTCCCACAAGAGCCCCTGGATCATGAACTCGATCGTGCCGACGGTGATGATCAGAAAGCCGTAGAAGATAAACAGGTGGTGCTTCGACGTGGCACCCGCCGGAGTGGCGTAGGACATCGGCTCGCCGACCTTCTTCTGACCGAAGAAGTAAATCAGCACCGATGCGATGCGCGCGCCGATGCGGTCGGTGAGCTTGAGGTCGTTGTCCTTGCCTCGCGCCATGATTCGATAAAGCCGCAGCGCCGAGCGCACAAACACTGCGCTTGCGACGAGCAGCAAGGCAGCAAACAAGAGCGAACTGACCATTTGGTTCTTTCCTTCCCGAGCGTTCCGCCGTGTGACTTGCCTTATATCACAAACCCAAGGGCTCGACCGACGCGACGATCAGGTCTTGGCCGCGATGTCGGTGGCATATAATGGACATGGTGCCACGCGTTATCATCCGTGTTCGGGATCTCCCGGAGCCGCTGTCCTACGAGGTCACACCGGGGACGAGTCTTCTGATTGGTAGGATGCCGGACGCGAACCGGCTGCGACTGGAAAACCGTGGGCAAGCCTGGGCGACTGAGTCGCGGCGCATCCTGACCGTCAAGGTGGAATCGATGCGCGTGTCGGCCAATCACTTGCTGGTGACGGCGCTTATCGATGGTTCGCTAGAGCTTCTGGAGCTGCACAGTCGCAATGGCACATCGCTGCGGCTGCAACCGGGCATGCCGGTCTATGTCGAAGGCGATGTGACCGTGGATCTGGCACCGCGTGGCAGTGGCATCAGCTCGCTGGGAGAGCCGCGCCCCGCCGATTGGAAAGATGAGACGGACTTTGGTGATCAAGTCGTGGCGGCCATCAACGACTGGCTGTCGCCGCAGACCGTGGACTTACACGCCGAGCTGGGACCATCGGGCAAGGTGGACATCGACGGAGCCAGCTTTCAGCTTGCCGATGATCATGCGCTGCACATCGTCTCGACCAGTGGCGGCACCTACGATCCGCAGATTGGCGTAGTGCTCGACCGCATTCGCGTCTACATCCACGAACAGAACATGCGGCTGGAGCAGTTCCAGCGACGGGTCGATGGCATGATCGTGTCATCGCCGGTGATGCGCGATGTGCTGCGACGGGTGGCTGAAGCGGCAGAGCAAGGACGCCGCACGGTGCTGCTTGGACCGACGGGCGCGGGCAAAGAATGGCTGGCGCGCTGCTATCACCGCTACTCGCCACGCAGCAAGGGTCCGTTTGCGGCGCTCAACTGCGCGCTGCTCGACCGAGACTTGCTGTATGCGCAGCTGTTTGGCGCGCGACGAGGCTCGTTTACCGGCGCAGTCAACGATGTCCAAGGCCTGGTGGAAGCCAGCCACGAAGGCACGCTGTTTCTGGATGAGCTGGGCGAGATGAGCCTGGATGTCCAAAAGGCGCTGCTGCGCTTTCTGGATACGCGCGGCGAATACCAGCGACTCGGGGATCCGAAGCCACGGCGCGCCGATGTGCAACTGGTCTGTGCCAGCAACGCGCAGCTTGACGAAGCAGAGTTTCGGATGAAGCACTTCCGCGATGACCTGTGGTATCGGCTGTCGTCGGCAGTGATTCGGGTTCCACCGCTGCGAGAGCGACCAGAAGATGTCTTGGCGTTTTTGCAGCTCAAGACCGTTCGCGGTAGCTCGCTGCGGGTGGCGGATGCGCTGTCTCCGGCGGCACTGCGTAGCGTGATGAGCGATCCACTGCCGGGCAACTTTCGCGACCTGGAAAACTTTGTGGATCGACTGCCCTCGGCACAGCGGGTGGGGGAAATCGATGTCCCGCTGGTCGATGCGGCGCTGCGCGAAGGCCGAGGACAGCTCAGCGTGAGTGCGCCCGACTTGCCGCTGATGGCCCGAGACAGTGGCAAGTACAAAAAGGCCCGGTTGCTGGAAAAGCCGCCCGACAACCGCTCGGTGGACTGGGAAAAGATGGCGTCGGCAGCGATTGCCGCGTTTGTGGCCGATCACGGTGACAGCGCAGCCGGATGGGGCGAGCTTCAGACCTTCGTCGAAAAGTATCTAAAGCCCGTGTTCGTCGCGACGGCCACCGACCTGGGCAACATCGATGAAGTCAGCAAGAGCATCAACTACTCGGCGCTGGCGCGGAAGCTCAACATCGCCGACGGAAGCACCGTGAAGATGCACCTCAACCGCTACGTCGAGCGCTTTCGCCCGCGCAAGCCCGGCTAAGCACTGCACCGCGCGCGACGCTACAGCGTGGGCTCGCTACAGGCCGATCGCCGCACCATCACGGACAGAAGCTCTCGCAGACGCGCCAGCGGCCAGGCCAGGGCATAGCCGGAAAACAGCAGCACGATCGGCATCGCTTCGACGAAGTAGCGCTGAAGCGGAATCGGATGCAGGTAGACAAACGCACCGCTGCGCACCAACGGAATCAGCCACAGCGCGACCACCCAGCGACGCTTGTTCGGCTCACTGAGCGCAAAGCACGTTCCCGCGAGCGACAAAAACAGCAGCATCGAGTCCAATCGATCCCAGCGCGCACGCAGCTCGGGCAGTCGCAACAGAGACGACTTGATGCCCATTTCATACGGTGGCATCGGCGACCACAAGGTCTGTAAGCGTCGCAGCGGCAGCAGCACAAGCACGCGAACCGGATGACGCACCAGTCGCTTCGCTGCGAGCCGATAAAACTGTCGATCCACCGCCGGAGACAAGCCTTCGCGATTGTACTTGTCAAACAGGGATGCCAGCTCGGTGCGCTCGGCTTCGTCGTCGTACATCAGCGGCGTGATGACGTTGGGCCGATGGGGCGGCAGCGGCGCGTGACGGGCCACGAGGAACAGGTCAAAGCCTTCTCCGTCGGTCTGTCCAGTGGCCCAGGTCTGATACCAGCGCATCATTCCCAGTCGCAGCGGCGCGCCTTCTTGATCAATCCACGGCGAGCCACCAAAGTGCGGCGAGCCAAACAGGCGCAGGTTGCGCAGCGGCCACGGCGCAAACGTCACCGCCCAGACCACAAGACACAGCGCACAGAGACGAATGCGCTGCGATCGGTCGCTCGATCCGAGTGCGATCAGCACGAGCACCGCCGGAATGCCAAGCACCGCATCGACTCGGACCAGCTGCGCCAGACCCAAAAGAAGCCCCGCGAGCAGCGTCCGCTGATCTTTGCGTTGACTCGTCTTGGCGTCGTGGACGGACAGCGCCAGATAGACCGCGAAGGTGAGCAGGCAGGTCACGAGCGGCTCGCTCAGCCCGTGCGTCGAGAGCATCAGCAGCGGCGGCGACACAATCACCGCGCCAAAACCCAAGAGCTGCGCCAGCTGTCCCATGCCCAGCCGTCGCCCAATCGCCGCAACCAAAAGCGCCGTGATCAGATCCAGCACCGCGTTCGCTCGCGTCGCCAGGATCAGGTGTTCTTCGAGCCCGACCAAGCGCGCGGGCTGAATCAGGGCCAAAAACAGCGGATAACCGGGCAGCCGGGTATACGTGAGCGGCAGGCTCGGCAGATAGGCAAAGCGCCGAAAGAGCTTCACCGTCTGCGCGAGCTGAAAGTACTGAAGTCCGTCTCCGGCGGAGGCTTGCGATTCACCGACCACCGTCATGCGCAGCTTCCACGCACAGAGGATGGCGATCAGCCACAACAGGCCTCGCAGCATCCGCAGCACGCTTCGGTTCATGTGGGGAAGCTCACCACGACGAGCGGTGCTTTGGGAAGCCTAGAACGAGCCGCTCACCGACAGTCCGGGATTTCCCGGCGCAGCCAACACCTGCGAGCCGCTGTTTTGGGTCGTGTCCAAGATGAACAGCGCCAGCGAGCCACCGAGCGACAGCGTTCCCACCGTCAGCAGCGCTGCACCACCGGCTCTGCCATCAAAGGGACATGTCATCGAAGCATCCGTCGAACACGCCATCTGCCGACCGTTGAGCCCGAGTAGCGTCGCACCAGCCGCCGTCGCAATCAGCCCGATGCCCAGCGTGGTCCACTTCAAAATCGAGCGCGTCCGCGAAGGCGTTGCCATCGGAATCGGCGTCAGCAGCGCGCGCACCGGCAGCTCTTTGTTGTCTTCGACCAGCACCGACGTGGCAAACGGATAGTAGCCGGGCTTTTGAAACTGTAGCTCTTTGGGACCAATGAAGGCATCGCGCTTGCCCGGCGTCGTCGCGACCTTGTGTCCTTCGATCAGCACATCCGCTCCCGCAGGCTCGGACACAAAGTGTAGCGTCCCGCGCGGCTTGTTGGCCGCCGTGCGCAGCAGGTCTTGCGTCATGTCCGAAATCCGAGCCATCAGCTTGCTGCACTGTGACCCGACACAGCTATCGGTGGCGCTGGCTGCAATCGCACCCACTTCGACATCCAGCACCGTCGCTGAGTAGCGGTAAGCGGTCACCGGCTTCTGGCCCGGACGGGCTTGCAGCTCGGGCACGCTGAGCGCCGCCGAACCTTGCTCAAACGACAGCCGTAGCACGTACTGAGCCTGCAACTTTTGTCCAAGCCGCTCCTGACACGACGCCTGATCGAGACAGTGAAACAGGTCGCGATCGCTGGAAAGCAGTACCGCTTGCTGCTCGTGCGGAACCAGCACGGCGCGCTGCTGGGTCACCGCTTCACTGACATGTCTGCGCACGTTGGTCTGAAAATTCGAGTCGAGCGTGACGGGATCGACAAACAACAGCACTGCCGGGGTCAGCGTCGTCACCGCCAGCGGCGGCTTGAGCGTAAAGCGAATCTCAGCGGTCCGTCGTGGAGCCAGCGTCACCTGAGACGACACCTTGCGGCTTTCTTGGGTCAGCTCGATCTGATGCGAGCCGGGCTCTAGCTGAATCGCGGTCCCGAGTGGTAGCGCGCCAACGAGTCGGCCATCGACGGTCACAAAGCCACCCGCAGCACCGACGACCAGCAGCTCGGCACCGACTGGCAACGGATTGCTCAGAAGCTGACTCTGCTCGGCTTTGATCTCGGGCTCGGCCTCTTCGCCTGTCTGTTCGATGTAGCGACGGTACAGATCCAGCGCCGCCCGCTGACGCTTTTCCAGGAGCGCCGCCCGTCCGAGCAGATACAGAAGTCCCGGTCGCGGCGTGTAACGATAGGCTTCTTCAAACGCTGCAATCGCCGTCGCTGGATCGTTACGCAAAAGCGCCTTCTGACCTTGCTCGATCATGCTTGTCTGCTTGCGATCCCCGATAAGACCACGCAGCGCGGGTAGGTCCGCCCATGCGAGCTGGGAGTAACACAGCACTGCGAACCAGGCCAAAAAGCGCCACATCGTCGTTCGTCCTTGTCTCGTCTGCATGATGCGAAGGAGCGCCTGCTACGGCTCCGAGCGCCCGGTCGTACACAGCTCGACGCGGGCTTGACCGCCAGCGCGAACCCGCACCTGCCGGTTCTGATCGACCCAGTGTTCGCCAGGACGAACCCACTGAGTGACCGTCGTACACTGACCATCTACGTCTTTGCTGATGATGAGTCGTCCCAGATACGGCTGAAGTCGCGATGACGCACCCAGTGCAGCGGTGCTGTGCTCTGGCTTGCGCTCCGGCAGCTTGCCCAGCGCTTCGTACTCGGTCATCGCTTCCAGGTAGTTGGCCGACTCTTCGTGGAGTCGCGCTTGCTGATAGGTCAGCTCGGCAAACGCCGCCCGGGACAGCTTGCCTTTGGTGTGCTGGACGCGCGCTCGATCGAGCAGCTTTTGCGCCGCCGTTGTCTCTCTGCGTGAGAGCGCATCGATCGCATCGAAGATCAGCTGTTCACCGAGCGTCAGCGGCAGCTTCAGCGTCGTCACGTTGCCTGCCACGATCTCTACTTCTTGCAGCCCGCCCGCGTAGCGAATCTTGTGTTTTCCAGCTGTCAGCGACAGCGGAGCCAGCCCCAAAACGACGCTCTGCGTCAGTTGCTCATCGACCTGAAAGCGAACCTTTTCTTCGCCTTCGATGCGCAATAAGCCGGTCTGGATCGTCGCGCCATCGCTCACCGCGCCATCGTCGCTTGGTGCCGCCAGGTCCAGCGCCGGTTCTTCTGTTACGTCACGGCTCTGCGACAGCAGCGCAGACACGCGCGTGCGCACCGACATCTCGGGATCGCCCAGCAGTCCGAGCATCAGCATCAGCAGCGGCTCACTCGGGCTGGCTTTGTAAAAGTCGTAGCTGACTTCCCCGACGCGCCGACGCACTTCCGCCGATGAATCCAGTCGCGCCTTCTGAAGCAGCGGCAGCGCTTCGGGCAGCGGCAGATCCGCAATGATGTCGAGCACCGCCAAGCTGGTCGGCACATCGCCTCGGCTGAGCAGCTCCCCAAACGACGCGGGCGGCGACACTTTTTCCCCTGACTTCTTGAGCAGCTCATAGGCAATCAGGCTGTCCACGCCACCTGCGGCCAGCACTTCGTGAAACACCGGCAGGATCTCTGGCACTTTGAAGCCCACAAGCCGTCGCGACGCCGCAAAGCGCACCGACAGCGCCTGATCCGACAGCGCGAGCTTCAGCAGATCATCCCCGAGCGGCAGCATATCGACCACCAGCTTGCGCGTCAGCGGATCGGGTGCTTGCAGACCCGCTCGCAAGCGGTCGCGATGACTCTGATCGCCGAGCTGAAGCAGCGTTCCCGCCGCCGTGAGCTGATCTTCGGTGTTGCCGGTTTCCACGAGCTGACGCAGTCGAAGCACCAGCTCATCATCGTGAGCCTGCGCGCCTTTGCGCTGTAGCTGCGCTGCCACCCGCGACACGCTCATCATTCCGGCGCGACGAACTTCCGGCTCTGCGTCGCCCAGCGCAGTTCGCAGCGCCAAGAGTGCCGGTCGAATTCGCTTTCGACCCAATGCTGTCGCCGCACCTTTGCGCACCGCTTGCTGCGGATCGCTCAGCGCTTTGCTCAATAATGGCACCGAGTCCGCACTCTCCAAGTCACCGAGCATCACCGTCGCCGATTCCCGCACCAGCCAGTCATCATGACCGAGCGCCGCTTGCGCCCAGCCCAGGCTCTGCTTGGCAATCTGTTCGGGATCTCCGCCCGCGATCTGCACAATCGCACCGGCTGCGCCTTGTCGAAGCTGCTGCGACGCTTTGGGCTCATCCAGCACTTTGAGCAACAGCTGCGAGCCTTGCCGACGACCACACGCCGCCAGACCATCTATTGCCAGCAGTCGCGAGGCTTCGGGATACGACGGCGTCGTCGCCACTTGAACCATCCGCGCAAAGCCAACCGAGTCCCCCACCGTCGCCAGGATCAGCGCCGCCAACAGCTGCGTCGGACCTTCTTTGGCCACCGCTTGGCGCAACAGCTCTTTGCCGCTTGGATCGCCCATCCGCGCCAGGCCCGCCGCTGCCGAGACTCGTCGCATGCTGAACTCATCGCCCGCCAGGGACTCACGCAGCCGCGCCGTCGCTTGGGCATCTCCGGTCTGCGCCAGCCGCGACAGCACCCGCACTTGCACATCGTCGGGAAGTCCCGGTTTTTCGAGCGCATCGCGCAGCACCGGCTTGGCCGCCATCGCATCGCTTCCGCTTTCGATGAGCAGCAGCGCCGCGCGCAGACGAATTCGCTCATCCGCGCTCTGCATCAGCTCACGCAGGACGGCTTTGCCGCGCTGGCTTTGGAGCTTGGCCAGCGAGCCCGCAATCGCCACTTTCAGCCCAATCGACGGACCTGAGTCGAGAAGCTGAAGCAGCGCAGGCTGTGCATCCAGCGATCCCAGCGTGCCCAGCGCCGTCACCGCTTCGACCTGCACGATCGGCTCGGGATCTTTGAGCAGCGAGACAATGCTGGTCCACTGCGCACTGTCTCGACTTTGCCCAAGCGCTCGCACCGACTGCGCCCGTAGCCCGGCATCCGTCGCTCGCAGCCCAACGTACAGCACCGATAGCGCGCGCGCTCGGGCCGCATTTACCTCGATCGCCAGATCGTTCTGATCAATCACCAGCTCTGGCGCGGGCCGAGGCCGCAGGTGTTCTTCGTAATAGATGACGCTCGCCGCGACCGCTCCGACAAACAGCAGCGCACCGGCCACAAAGCCCCACGGACTGCGCTTGGGCGGATGAACGACCGCAACCTGCGCCGTCGCCATCGGAGGCGGCTGAAGCTCTTTGACCACCTCTGCCATCGTCGGACGCTGCTCCGACTTCGGCGACAGCATCAGGTGAATGTAGTCCGCCAGCTTCGGCGTCACCGTCGGTGCTACTTCCCGCAGCGGACGCGGTGGCTTGGCAAACGCCATCAGCGATGTCTTCGGGAACGGCGGAATCCCGGCCAGCATTTCGTACAGCATCACGCCGAGCGCAAACACGTCCGCCTTGCCGTCTACCTTCGCCGCTCCGCCGTACTGCTCCGGTGCCATGTACTTCGGCGTGCCCATCGTCGTGCCGACTTGCGTCTCGAAGTCCGGTGACTCTGGGTCCGGTGCCAGCGAGGTCGCCACCTTCGCAATGCCAAAGTCGAGCACCTTGATCCGCTTGTCGTCGGGATTGACCGGATCCGGAACCAACATCACGTTTTCCGGCTTGAGGTCCCGATGCACAATTCCCTTCATGTGCGCGGCGAGCAGCGCTTGTCCCATCTGGAGCGCCAGCTCTTTGGCCTCTTCTTCTGGAAGCGTGCCTTGGCGACGGAGAAGTCCGCGCAGCGACTCGCCTTCCAGAAACTCCATGATGATGTAGAGCGTGCCGTCGGGAAGCTGTCCGAAGTCGAAGACCTCGACCAGGCCCGGATGACGCAGCATATTGACCGCGCGCGCTTCGTTCAAAAACCGCGCCGCATAGTCCGATGTCGCCGCCAGCGGTCCGTGCAGGATCTTGATGGCTGCCCGTCTCCCAATTTGCTTGTGAACGGCGGCGTAGACCGATCCCATGCCGCCCTGGCCAATCTTCGAGTTGACGCGATAGTTGCCGACGAGCTGACCGGGCTTGAGCGCGACCTGACCGGGAACCCCAGGCTCTGCCGACGTGGCCGCTGTTCCCCCGCCCGCCTGCGCGCCCGAGCCCTCTTGCACGGATCCGCTCTGGGTGTATTCGGCGGAAATCTCAATGGCTGACTGCTTGTCCGCTGAATCGCCCGCCGCGTTGGCGCGCACAACCGGAGAAGCCATCGTCTGTGCAAAGCCAATGCTGTCGTTGCGATGACGATTGTGCGGCGTCGTAGGTCCGTCGGACAAGCTATCCGTGACAAGCGCCGCTGCGACAGGCTTGGGTGCAGCCGGAGCAGGCGCTGGCTTGGCGACCGCCGCGATCGTCTGTCCATCCGACAGCGCATCCGCAACCACAGGCGCAGAAACCACTGGTGGTGACGCAGGTACATTGGGAGGAAGGCTCGTCGCTGATGGCGGAAGACTCGTTCCTGACGGTGGAAGGCTCGTTCCTGACGGCGGAAGGCTCGTTCCTGACGCTGGCTGTTGCGCTGACAGGTGCTGAAGCAGCGCCGCCACTTCGCCCATCGCCGGACGAGCCAACGGTTCCGGCGCTAGCATTCGCTCCAGCAGCACCGCCAGCGGCCTTTGCCACGATGGAAGAAGCTGCGGCAGGCTGGTCACTTGGCTCTGGCCCGCGTCATCCAGCGTCGCTTGACTGGGCAGCTTGCCCGAAGCCAGCTCATACAAGATCACGCCGAGCGCAAACACGTCCGCCGGAGCCCCACCCAGCTCGCCCTTGCGCTGCTCGGGGGCCAGATAGACGCGATCTTCCTGGCTGGTCACGTCGCTGCCCGCCGATCCTGGCAGCAGATCGTGCAGCGCTTGATAAAGCCCCAGATCGAGCAGCTTGACCTGCTCACCATCGGCGCTACCCAGCAGGATCTTCGCGGGAGACAGCCGCAGGTGAAACAGCGACGCACCATGGGCCAGCGTCAGACACGTCGCAAGCTGTCGTCCGATGCGCAGCGCTTTGTTCGGCAGCGGCAGACCCATCGAGCGACGTCGCTGCGCGATGAGCGGCTCACCTTGCACCAGCTCGCTGGCCAAAAACACCAGTCCGCCAGGCAAGTTGCCGTACTCCAGCAGCATCGGCAGCACCGGATCGGGCGCAGCGCTCGGATCGCCTTGGCTCTGACCCGTCAAAAAGCGCTGAACCGCCTTCTTGAGCCCTTTGAGCCGCGACAGCGCCTTGCCTTCTTTGTTGAGCGAGGCCGGGATCACGCGCAAAAGCACGCGCGCTTGGGTCTGCGGGTGAACCCCTTCATGGAGCGCACCAAACGGACCGTCAGAGAGCTTGGCTCCGACGGTGTAGCTACGGGCATCCATCACCGCACACACCCCTTGCGAACCAAGCGGCGCGCACCCCAAGACCGTAGTGAGCTGTGAGTTAGAAAAGCCACCACCATGAATTTAACCGATTTATTCCTTACATTATTTTTCTTCTATGTCAGGCTGCTGCGATTCAACCGGTCCGTGGCGTCCAAACCTGAGCCGCGCACAGGACAGCGGTGATAAAATGAGCGCGCTTTTATGAGCAGGTCCGGCAATACTTCGCCTCCAGGGTCTGGCGGTGGCGAGTCTTCATCCAGCGATCACGAGCTGGCCATGGACATCACTGCCAAGCGCTCGGAGCCGCCGTCCAAAGACGAAGCAAACGCTGCGGTGACGCTGAACCCGGATCTGGCGGGCAACACGCTGCGCGAGCCAGGACTGTCGGGCTCAGCTGCTCCGCTGCAAAGTCGGCCCATGTCGGACCTGATGGCCACGAGCGAGCAGCTTGCAGACGAAGCAGCGATCTTGCGCAAGCACATGACGCGCAGCAAGCCCACGATCGAAGAGCTGCCGCGTGGAGCCACGATCGGTCGCTACATGGTCTTGTCGTGCCTGGGCGCGGGCGGAATGGGCGTGGTCTACGCCGCGTACGATCCAGAGCTGGATCGCAAGGTGGCGATCAAGCTGCTCAAGCCGGGTGGCGGTGGACAAAGTGGCCGCGTGCGCTTTCTGCGCGAAGCCCAAGCGATGGCGCGGCTGTCGCATCCAAACGTCATCAACGTCTTTGATGTGGGCACCATCGAAAATCAGGTCTTCATCGCGATGGAGTTCGTCGATGGAGGAACCCTGACAAGGTGGCTGGAACAAGCGTCGCGAAGTCAGCGCGAGATCCTCGATACGTTCATCATGGCCGGACGAGGTCTGCAAGCCGCGCACGCCGCCGGGCTGGTCCATCGCGATTTTAAGCCCGACAACGTGCTCATCAGTCGAGAAGGCCAGGTTCGCGTCATGGACTTTGGCTTGGCGCGATCTGTCGGTCAGTCGGACGATGACACCACGCTGCCGGTGGAGCTTACGTCGTCGTCATCCAACCAAGCGCTCAACATTCGACTGACGCACACCGGCGCGATGATGGGTACACCGCGCTACATGGCGCCCGAGCAGTACGAAGGCCAAGCGACCGATCCGCGCACCGATCAGTTCAGCTTCTGCGTCGCGCTGTACGAAGCGCTGTATGGCGTGCCGCCATTTGCGGGCGATGACCTCAACACGCTTGGGTTTAACGTGGTGCGAGGTCGCGTTTCCTCAGCACCGCCCGATAGCAAAGTGCCGACGTGGATTCGTCAGGTGCTCTTGCGCGGACTTCAGGTCAAGCCCGACGCGCGCTTTGAGTCAATGGAAGCGCTCATCAAGGCGCTGACCCCGAAGCAGCGACGGATGTCGCGAACCTGGCAGCTTACGCTGGGGGCGCTGGCGCTGATCCTGCTCGCCAACTTGGCCTATCAAGTCCGAGAGCAGCACAAAGCTGGAATGTGCGACGGCTCCAATGACAGGCTGCGTCCGATCTGGTCCGCACAGCGCAAGCAAGAGCTTCAAACGGCCCTGCTCGCGTCGCAGCAGTCGTACGCGCAAGATGTCTGGCAGCGAGTAGAACAGACGCTGGATCGCTATGCTGCGGACTGGTCGTCTATGCGCACTGAGTCCTGTCTGGCGACGCTGCGAGGCAATCAGTCGCAGCAGATCCTCGATCTGCGGATGCGCTGCTTGGATGATCGCTTGGCCGAGCTGACCGCGCTGGTTGGGATCTTGCAAAAAGCCGACGGAGAAGTGCTGCAAGAAGCGGCGTCAGCGACGCACGATCTGTCCCCGATCAGTGGCTGCGCCAACATTGAAGCGCTGAGCGCACCGATTCCGCTGCCGGACAACCCGATGACGCGCAAGCGAGTCGAAGCGCTGCGTCAGGAAATGGCGGAAGTGCGCGCGATCGAGCGCTTTGGCAAGTACAGCGAAGCCCTGGGTCGCGCCGAAAAGCTGGCCAAAGATGCAGCGCAGTCTCGCTATAAGCCGCTCGCGGCGGAAGCGAAGTATCTGCTCGGTGAAATCCAGATGCGCGGCGGTCTGGGCGTGCAGGCAGAGCAGTCACTGGTTTCTGCGGTGATGGCTGCGATTGACTCGCGACACCTGCGGCTGATGGCGGAAAGCACGCTGCTGCTGACGGAAACGACCGGCTTTCGGATCAAGCAGTTTCGCAAAGCCGAGGTCTGGTCACAGATCGCCGAAGCGATGCTCGAAGAGATCAGCGATCCCGAGCCCCTGCGCGCCCGGCTGTATCTGGCCAACTGCATGGTCGCGTCGCAGGAAAATCACTACGATCGAGCCGTCGAGCAGTGTCAAAAAGCGCTCGGGCTGCGGGAAAAGCTGTTCGGTCGCGAAAGTCCCGAAGCGGCAGAGGTGCTCAACGTGCTGGGACACGTCTATCGGCGCTCGGATCGGCTGTCGCAAGCCATCGAGTTATATAACCAAGCGCTGCGCATCGAGACGCAGCAGCTTGGCAGCCTGCACCCGAACCTGGTTTCGACGCTGCGCGGGCTGGGCATCGTGGCACGCGATCAGCTTCGCTACGAAGAGTCGCTGTCGTACTTTCAGCGCGCGCTGTCGATTCAGCAAAAGTCGCTGGGTGAAAACAGCATCCGTGTGAGCGACTACCACATTCAGCTCGTGCGAACGCTGCTCGCGATGTCTCGGCTTGATGATGCGGAAAAGCATGCGCAGCGAGCGCTTGGCATCCGACGAACCAGCGACGCGCGTCCTGACCTCGAGCGCCTGACCGAAGCGGTCTACTACATGGGCGAAGTGAAGGCGCAAAAGGGAGAGCTGCAAGCGGCGCTCAAGCTGCACGAAGAAGGCATGCGTCTGCGTGAGCAGCAGCGCGGAGACCGACGCGAAGAGATGCTGGCCTACAGCCTGACCAGCGCGGGCGAGGTGCTGCTTCAGCTTGGACAGCCAGCCGCAGCCCGACCGTATCTGGAGCGTGCGCTCAACTTCCGAGAGACGCAGCCGATTGACACCAAGCGAGCGGAGCGACCGGCGCTGGGACGCACGCAGTTTGCGATGGCTCAAACGCTGTGGGCCCTGGGTGGACCAGAGCAGCAGCAGCAAGCGATCGAGCTAGCCCGCGCCGCCGCCGTCGAATACGACGCATACGGAAATCGTCCCGGCAACATCTTGCCGCGCATCACAACGTGGCTCGATATGCACAAGATCTCGTCCTCGAAGAAGAACCATGCGCGCTGACTTACCGGCGCTGCTACCGCTGGTCTGCCCGGCGTGTCGTCATGTCTCGGAGCGCGGGCGCGAGCTGTACACGCTGTCGGTGGTCCAGGTGCTGCGCGCAACCGGCGGCGAAGACGAAGGCTGTCCCGAAGACATCGAAGAAGGCGTGCTGCGCTGCGACAATCCGATCTGCGCGCGTCGCTATCCGATCTTGCAAGGCATCCCGGTGCTGCTGCCCGATCTGACGAGCTTTGCGGCGACGCAGCTTCTCGCGCTGAGCTGCTTTCACGAACCCGAGACGCTGGCCACGATGGCGCTCGATGGTCCCGATGAATCGGCACTGCCGCGCATGCTGGAGTATCTGTCGATCTATCTGGATGCGCACTTTGGCGACTTTGCGATGCCGCCGCCCGACGGTCCAGAGCCCGGCTGTGGCGGCAGTCCGCTGTGGCAAGCCGTCGAAGCGCGCAAGCTGGTTCCTGTCGATCGAGCGGTAGAGCTGGGCTGTAGCGTCGGTCGCGGCCTGCATGCACTGTCCCAGACCGCAGAGCTGACCGTCGGTGTCGAGATGAACTTTGCGGCCCTTTTGTATGCCCGCTGGGTGCTGCGCGGTGAAACGATTCGCTACGCTCGTCGCCAAAGCGGTCGTCACTACAGCGCAGCGACGGTTCATATGCCAGCCGTCAGCACCACGTCGGTGCAGCTTGTCTGTGGCGATGCGCTCGATCCGCCGCTCGCTCCAGACAGCTTTGCGCGCGTGCTGTCGCTCAACGTGATCGATTCGGTGCGATCTGCGCCGCAGCACTTGGCCGTGCTCGACGGACTGTGCGCAGCGGGCGGAGAGCTGCTCATCGCATCCCCGTTTCACTGGCAGTCGAGCGTCGTGGCGGAAGATGGTCGCTTTCCCGAAGCCGATCCGGTGAAAGCACTGCATGCTCGACTCGCAAGTGGTCACGGTCTGTCGGCTTCGTACTCCCTCGGAGACTGTCGCGAGCTGCGCTGGAAGCTTCGCCGGGACGCGCGCAGCGCTGTCAGTTATCTGACACATCTGGTTCGGGCTCACAAAAACGTAAGCCAGCATCCAAGTTCGCGATAACCTGTCGCTAGAGGTCATCGCGATGATTGTGTTTGGACTGAGTCACATTGATGTTCCCGTCCAACACCTTACGCGGCTGCCCTTCGTCGAACGCAGATCCAGCGTGAGCAAATCTGGGAAGCGCCAGGGAAGAAGCGCCCACCCGCAAACAAGCGCGATTGGTGGAGAAAATCGACGAACGCCCGCATAGTGAGCGCTCTTTTCAGCGCTAGCTGCGCGAAAACGAGCCACTTTGCCGCAAAGCGTTGGTCCACCGACATCAGCGTGCTACGTTTGAAAGATGGCGAAGCGGCTTGCATGGATCGTTGCGCTGGTCATCGCGGTGATGACCTCGCTGGTCGTGCGAGCGGACTCCCATGCGGACGGGCAGGACTCGTTTCGGGCCGACAAAGCCCAGGTTGCCCTGCACGCTTCCGGTCCGCGCTCGCTGCTCGATCCCGATGAACGCGAAGACGCCCGGCCCAGCTGTCACAAAAGCAGTGGCCTTGGCATCTTGTCCGCACTGTGGATCGGCTGCGAGCTGGCTTCGTCTCGACTGGCCACCTACACAACGAAACCGCCCTCGCATCTTGGCGCGTCCGATCCCAAGCGATCCCGCGCGCCACCACTTGCTGCGTAACGAAGCAGACAACCGGATGTGCCGACTGGATGTCGGTAGGGTTTTGTCCATGGATCACGACGATGCGAGAGCGGTGCTGCGCGTCGGTATGTGACTCTGTGTCTGAAAGAAAGGTGTGCCCTTATGGGTCATATTCCGATTCTGGAAGAGCTGGCCGTCATCACGGGACTGGGCGTGCTGATCACGCTGATCCTGGCGCGGCTCCAGCTTCCGACGGTGGCAGGACTGCTTACGGCAGGCGCGGTGATTGGTCCGCAGGGACTTGGCTGGGTTCATGACGCCAGCACCATCGAGACGCTCGCCGAGATGGGCGTCGTGCTGCTGCTGTTTACGATTGGTCTGGAGTTTTCGCTAGAGCGGCTGCGTCACATCTTCCGTCAGGTGGCGCTCGGAGGCATTGCGCAAGTTGCACTGACGGCAGCGACCACCACAGGACTTAGTTATGCCGTCGGTCAGCCGCTGGGGCGCAGCGTCCTATACGGCTTTGTCTTTGCCATGTCGAGCACGGCCATCGTCCTGCGCTTTCTGTCTGAGCGACGAGAGCTAGATGCTCCGCACGGTCGCTTTATCGTCGGTACGCTGATCTTCCAAGATCTGTGCGTGGTCCCGATGGTGCTGATCGTGCCGCTGCTCGGAAAAAGTGGCGGCGGCGGTGGTGTGATGTTGGCTGTCGCGTGGGCGCTGCTCAAAGCCGTCGTGGTCGTGGTGTCGATTGTGCTGGGCTCGCGCGTGCTGGTGCCGCGTGTGCTGAACTTCGTCGATGCCAGTCGCAGCCGAGAAGTGTTCCTGCTGGCGGTGCTGGCGCTGTGCATTGGAACGGCGTGGCTGACCGCGCAGGTGGGTCTGTCGCTGGCTCTCGGTGCGTTTTTGGGCGGAATCGTCGTCGCAGACACCGAATATGGACACCGTGCGATGGGCGAGATGCTGCCGCTTCGGGATGCATTCGTGAGCGTGTTCTTCGTATCGCTCGGGATGCTGTTTGACATTCGCGTGGTGCTGTCGCAGCCGCTGCTGGTGGCGCTGCTGCTGGTGGGCTTTCTGTTTGGCAAAGGCATCTTGGCGACGTTTGCGGCGCTGCTCATGCGCTTTCCGGCGCGAGTGACCTGGCTGGCTGGCGTCGGGCTGGCGCAGTTTGGAGAGTTCGGCTTCGTGCTGTTGCGACTCGGTGAATCGTCGGGTGTGACTGATCCGAGCATGTCGCGACCGCTGCTCGCCGCTGGCATCCTGAGCATGTTCCTGACCCCGGCGCTGGTTCGGATCGCGCCGCACATCAGCGCGGGAGAGCGCCTGCTATCGCCGCTCGCTCGGCTGCTTGGGGCGCGCAGCATCTCGGAAGCCGAGCCAGAGCGTCGCAACATCAAGGATCACGTCATCGTCGTCGGATATGGCGTGGCTGGAAGGCTGGCTGCGCAGGCGCTTACCTCGTCGAGCGTTCCGTTTCTGGTGCTCGAGCTAAACGCCGAAGTGGTTCGTCAGGCTCGCAAGTCGGGCGCGCCGGTGTATTACGCCGATGCGGCCAGTGAAGAAGCGCTCGGTCACGCACACTTGTCCGACGCCAAAGCGCTGGTCTTGCTGATGAACGATCCGGTGACGGCGCAGCGCGTGGTCGATACGGCTCGACGGATTGCGCCCAAGGTTCCGGTGCTGACGCGCGCACGCTACTTGGCGGAACGCGAGTATCTGCTCAAGATCGGTGCCAGCGACGTGGTGTCCGAAGAAGTAGAAGCGGGCGTCGAGATCCTGGCGCGGCTGCTACGACTTCTGACGCTGCCACGCAACATGATCGAACAGTGTCTACACGAAGCGCGCGAAGCGACCCAGCGCTCCGAGCGAGCGGTGGCACTTCCACGACGGACACTGACGGAACATCCAGGGCTGGCTTCGCTCAAGATTGAGAGCGTTCAGCTCGTCGCTGGCAGTCCAAGCATTGGCACAAGTGCAGCCAAGCTGGATGTTCGCAACCAGACGCATGCGCTGATTGTGGCGATTGAGCGAGACGGACAGCTTCTCGAAGGACCAAGCCCGCACGAGTCGCTGTGCGCTGGCGATGTGGTGTTTTTGGTCGGCTCGCGGGCGGCGGTTGAGCAAGCGATCGAGCTGCTGCTCGGTCCGTCGCAGTCGGCGTCATCCTATTCCCCGACGTTGCGCACGGAGCCAGCATGAGCGGTCAGAAGGGAAGTCAAGGAGCCTTGCGATGATCCACGGAACCGCAGGAGCACCGACGAAGAAGCGCAAGTGTCCGCGCTGTGGACACACGCAGCTTGTGTCGATCTTGCTCAAACAAGAAACGGTCACTTGCCGACGCTGTGGAGGCATGATTCCAGCGCCACCGACGACGCAGCCGCGCGAGACGAAGCACAAATAACGGTACAGGATGCTTGTCCAGCTTCCCCGTCTGATGATCTCGCGGGCTTCGTCTGACACAGCGTGCTGTGCGGAACAGTTTCGTCCTTCAGCGACGAGCGAGTGGTTACCGTCCAAAACCTTGATCGAGCCGAGCGCTTTTGGGTCGAGCAGCTTGGCTTTCAGGTCAAAGTGCGCGGCGAAGGCTGGCTGGACATCGACGTTCACACCTGTGTGATTCGCTTGTCGAAGGTGCGACGGGTTGAACATCCGGTCACGCTGCGGCTCCAGGTCGAAAACGTCGAGTCAGCGGTCAAAGAGCTGACGACGCTGGGAGCGCGGCTTCAGTACGAACCTCATCGCACGGCAGCGCAAGAGCTGCTGGCAGCCGTGCAGGATCCCGACGGTCACACGCTGCTTGTATGGCGTCCGCTGAGCGAAGACGAGTACGACCACACACCCGCGCTGCCCAAAGAGCTGACGTGGAGCCCGGAAGCCGAGGAGCTGCTGCAAGCGCTGCTGCGAAGTGTTCCGTCGCTGTTTCGGGCACTCGCACGCTGGCGGGTATCGAAGAACGCAGAGTTTTTGGCCGAGTCCACACGCGTAGTTCAGCGAGAGCACGTCATCCGTGCCTTCATCCTGTCGAGCGCCAAGGTAACACGCTATCGCAACCGTCAGCCGCTCATCGATCAGGGCATTGATGTCAGCCGCTACGAAGCCGACTTTGCGTCGGACGATCGCCTATAACGCAGTGCGTCAGCGAGCATCTTGGCGCAAGATGGTGCCACCGTGACCGATCAGCCAAAATCGTCCGGTGTCGTCGCTGCGTAGCGCGGTGATCGGATTCGATGTGCCGCTGTCTAGCTCGTTCCACTTGCCGCCGTCGAAGCGAAACAGCGCGCCGCCCTGCCCTGCAACCAGTCGATCTCCGCGCGTCGATCCAGCGACGCCCAGCAGCGTAATCGGCCGCTGTTCATCACCGACGAAGTCATACTCGAAGGCACTGCCGGTGTAGCGAATGATGACGCCGTTGTCACCGACGATCAGAACCTCGCTGGGAGACGAAGAATAGATGCCGCGCAACGTGTCGCCCGTCCGCGAGTAGCTTCGTTTCCAGTCGCTGCCGCTGCGATGCAAGATGACTCCTTGTTCACCGACGGCCCAGACATCCGATGCTGACGATCCTCCGACGGCGAGCAGTGCCAAAGGCAGGCCCGTATCGACCTGCGACAAGCCTTGTCCGTTGTAGTGCAGCAAGATGCCGCCGCGTCCGACGAACCAGACATCCTGCTCGCCAAAGCCGTAGACTCCGAGAAGATCGCTGCGCAATCCCGACGGAACAAGATCAATGCGCTGATCGTGATAGTGCAAGATGGTTCCGTAGTCTCCGACGATCCAGACATCATCACGGCTGCTGGCCCAGACGCCACGTAGTGCATCCAGCGACGAGCTAGCGACGCGCTGAAACTGTCCCGCCTGGCCGCGCAAGATCAGACCCGATTCTCCGACGATCCAAGCTTCTCCACTGACGGTGGTCATGGCCAATAGGTTCGCGGGCTGACCGCTGCTTAGCGTCTGCCAGGCAGTACCGTCCCAGCGCAGCGTCAGTCCTTTGTCACCGACAGCCAGGCCACTGCGGCTGCCAAGTCCAGCGACGGCGTAGATCGCTTGCGAGCTTAGGCTCGGGAGGCTTTCCCAGCGGCCACCGATGAAGCGAAGCATCAGGCCTTGTTCGCCCATGGCAAAGATGTCTCCGTCGCTGGTTCCTGTCACCGCGTAGAGCCTGGGTCCGTTGGTCAGGACGTAGCGATTCCAGGTCTGTCCGTCGCTGTGCAAGATGACACCGCTGCGGCTGCCGTAGTCATATCCGACGGCCCAGAGATCGTTTGCGCGACTGCCCCAGATGGAACGAATCAGCAAGCTGCCGCCGAGAGAGACTGACTTCCAAGCCTTGCCGTCGAAGTGCCAGGCCTCGCTGCCGTAGCCCATGGCCCAGACATCGGTCGCGCTGGTGCCAAAGACGGTGGAAAACGCCATCGAGGTTGGTACGCTCAGCCTGTGAAACGTCTGCCCGTCAAAGTGGATGATGACACCGCTTTCACCGACGGCGTAGATGTCGTTTACGCTGCTGCCCCAGATGCCGTGAAGCCACTCGTCGGTGACTTTGGGTAACTGCTTCCAGGTCTGCCCGTCAAAGTTCAGCATGACGCCTGCTTCTCCGACGGCCCAGATGTTGTGTGGCGAGCTGCCCCAAATCGCAGAGAGCGGCACATGAATGGGCGACGGCATGCTGGCAAAGCTCTGGCCATCGTAGTGAAGCAGGGTTCCGTGATCGCCGACGGCCCAGATGTCACGCGGCGTCGCGGCCCACAGCGCTTGCAGCGTCTGACCTTGCGGACGGGGCAAAACCCAGCAGATGCCATCGACGGAACAGACCTCGGACCGAGTGACCGCGACATCGACCACGAGCGGCGAACGAACCGTGATCAAGCATGGCTCGGTGCCCACGCACGGCGTCCGAAAACCAAGCAGATGCTCTCCGACGGCGGGCTCTACTCGCAGCGTCAGCGACGATCCTTTGCGAACCATGGTCCGGCACGCTCCGTCACAGCGCAGTGATCCGTCCGTCGATACAACTCGACTGGTCATCCGATCGGGCATTCGGATCTGAACCGCACAGCTTGGCGACGGAAGCGCCGTCAGCACCACATCGATCGCGACGCGATCTGGACCGCTGATCTGCGTCGTGACGCGACCTTGCGCGCGGGTGCAGCCATCGGCATCACGGGCTTCGACCAGGACGGTCAGCGTGCCTCGGTGTCCGACGGGAAGCGACACGCTGAAATACGGAGGACTGGCGGGAAACGTCTGCGGCGCGGACAACGGCTGGCCATCGAGGCTCGTTTCGACCACAAACTGCGCTGTCTCCGCATCGGCACGAAGCACGGTTACCAGCGCGGAAGAATCCCCACCGCAGCCTGTGACCCCGACGAGCAGCGCGCAGGCCAGCCACAGCCACAACGACACCGCGAACCTGCTGACCGAGCCAACCGAAGACCTGCGAGTACGCATGCAAGCGCTCCTTCCGTGCCCACCGATGTCGCGACCCCAGCGCAAGCCGCCCCATGAGACAGCGACGTAAGCCCCAGACACTCAGGTGGAATCATAGCCTGAGTCGCTACCGCGATGCGACACTGCCCAACCGTCCAGAATGAGAGCGCCCCGTACAGAGGCAGACAGGCGGTGACATTGAGCGCTTAACTGCCGAGCGAAGCTGCGCTAAGGTGCCGTCTCGATGTCGCAACAAACGCTGTCCCCACAGGCAATTGCTCGTCGCGCAGCAGCCGAACATGCGGTGGCTTTGGTTCAGCCCGGCATGACGCTGGGACTCGGAACCGGAGACACCGCAGCACATGCGATCCGAGGCATTGCAGCGCGCAAGCTGGCCGGTCTGCGCTGCGTCGCAACGTCGTCGCGATCCGCTGAGCTGGCGCGCGAGCTGGGCTTGCCGCTGTTTGCGCTGGATGATCTGGCCCCGAGCACTCCGCAGCCGATCGATCTGACGATTGATGGAGCCGATGAGATCGATCCGTCGCTTCAGCTCATCAAAGGAGGCGGTGGCGCGCTGCTGTTTGAAAAGCTGGTGGCGCAGGCGTCTGTGCAGATGGTGGTGATCGCGGACGAAGACAAAGTGGTCGATCGGATCGGACAAAAGCGATCGCTGCCGGTTGAGATCGTTTCGTTTGGCTCGCAGCACACGCTCGATCGGATCGCAAAGCTGCCGATGGTGGAGCGCGCGCAAATCCGTCCCAATGCCAGCGGAGACGGTCCATTTTGCACGGACTCCGGTCACTTCATCGTCGATGCGGTGCTGCGATCGAGTGTCGTCGCGCACGAGCTACACCACGCGCTCAAGCAGCTGCTGGGTGTGGTCGAAACGGGCTTGTTCTGTGGGGAAGCCAGCCTTGCGCTGATTGGCAATCCCGACGGAAGTGTCCGCAGGATCAGCAGATCCCGCGAGCCGTAGCCGCGCGTGTGGTAAAGTAGCCGGACCTTTACCATGGAATGGCTCCTTGTCCCGACGATTGGCGTCTTGATTTGGCTGATCACGCGATCGGTCCAGCAAGAGCAGGAGCTCTCCGAGCTGAGTCGGCGACTCAAGAGCGGCGAAGAGCTAAACAGGCAGCTTGTCACCCAAGCGCGCGCCGATGCCGAGCGGCTACGCGGGCAAGTGCTGGAGCTTCTGCGCGCCCACAGTCAGCTTCAGCAGCGACTTGGCATGCTGCAAGAAGCGATCAACGCCGAGCCCAGTCCGCCCAAGAGCATCGAGCCAGCCGCGCCGCCGGTGGTTCCAAAGCTGAGCGCAGCGACGCCAGCGATCAGTCAGGTTCAAGACATGGAGGCTGTTCGTCTGGCTGCTGAATCGACAGCATCAGCCGATCCAAATCCCACAGCGCCAAGCGAGCCAGCGCTCCACGCCGATCCAGCGACCTTGGCCCACGCAGAAGCTGTACACGCAGAAGCTGTACACGCAGAAGCTGTACACGCAGAAGCCAAGCCGTCGCCCGGCCTGCTGTCTGAAGCGACGACACCCGTTCCGCCACCGCCGCAGCCGTCCTTTTCGCCGTCGCCACCGCTGTCTGCGGCAGCGCGCGATCCTGGTCCTGACGCTGTCGCACCTGCAGCTGCCAGCGCACCGAGCTTTGACTGGGAACAGCTCCTGGGTGTCCGTGGCGCAGCCTGGCTTGGCGGCATTGCACTGGCTGTCGCGGGAGCCCTGTTTGCCAAGTACTCAATTGAAAACGACCTGATCAGCCCGACGCTGCGGATCATTTTGCTCGTCTTGCTGGCGCTGACGGCCCTGACCGGATCGGAGTTCTTTCTGCGTCCGCGCTACACCGTGACGGCCAATGCAGCCTGCGGCGCGGGCATCGCGATCCTCTATTCCGCGTTCTTTGCGGCGCACGATCTGTACGGACTGCTTCCGCTGCCAGCGACGTTTGCGCTGATGCTGCTGACCACGGTGACGGCAGCGCTGCTGTCTTTGCGCTACGGATCGATTTACATCGCGGTGCTCGGACTGCTCGGAGGCTTTGCAACGCCGCTGGCGCTTTCCACCGGCCATGATCGTCCGATCGGGCTGTTCGGCTATCTGCTGCTGCTCAACCTCGGGTTTTTGTGGGTGGCGGTTCAGCGAAGCTGGCATCGTCTGCTGTCGCTGAGCCTGTCGGGAACACTGCTGATTCAGACGGGATGGGCAATCACGCACCTGTCGCCGCAAAAGCTGCCGTTCCTGGTGCTTTCGTCGCTGCTGTTTGCGCTGCTGTACATTTTGCTGCCGTTTGTCGCGAGGCGCTTCGATCCCGAGCGTCACAGAGCGCTGCTGTGGAACGCGACGTTTGCGGCGCTGTGGCCGTTTGTCTTCGCGGTGGTGCTCGCGGCGGAGCCAAGGTACGCGGAGCGCTGGCCGCTCTTGTTTGCGCTGGTGCTGTGCGTCGATCTGGGACTGTTTTTGCTGGCCGTTGAGCGCTGGGCTCCGCTGCTGTGGCCCGCGCTGTTTGGAACCTGTCTGACGCAGCTTGCGTGGGCGACTCAGCACGTTGTGCCCAGCCAGATCCCGATCCTGGTGGGCGTGTCGCTGGGATTTGCGCTGCTGTTTGGGCTGCTGCCGCTGCTGTTTCGACTGCGACGACGTGATGACGAAGCAACCGATCATGCGCATCGCTCGGCGGCGACGGCTTCGCTGTGGCCGATGCTGGCAGCGCTGGGTGTGCTGTCGTCTGCAAACTACGACCAGCGTCACTTGCTGCTCTACGGCTGGACGGTGTCCGCATTTGTGTGGTCGTCGCTGACTGGCTTGCGCTACGGACGCTCGCTGCGGCTGCTCGGGGCGGCGACGCTGCTTTGCCTGAGCATGATCCTCTGGTCGAGCGAACAGCTCACTGTGGCGCTGCTGTGGCCATCGACGCTGCTTGTGCTGGGAGTGGTGGGATTTGGCAGCCTGCTGCCGCGCGTGGGATCGCTGATTCAGCGCACCGATGTGACGGACAAATCGACGACCCAGCGAGTCATCGAAGAGCTGGCTGCGACGATCGTGCTGATTGGACTCATCGGCTTTGCGGCGGTGATCATTCATAGCGGACTGGCCGATCCTCCGTGGGGGCTGGTGCTGCTGCTCGTGGCGCTGTTTGTGCTGATTGGAGAGCGCTCGCGGCCTTCCGCGCTGCCGTTTGTGCAGCCGGTACTGACCTTGGTGGTGACGGTGACGCTGTGGGCGTGGCTGCTCGGTGCGCTCGGTCCCGACGGAGCCCTGTTGCAAGTACGACCGGCGGCGCGGGTGCTGCGCGATCTGGCGATTCCGATGCTGTTCGCGGTGGCGATGCAGGTTCGCGCGGCGATTCGCTCGCAGTCGGGTCCGGCGCAGCTTGAGCAGGTGGAACAGCTTGGCCTTTTGACGATCAAGCAGCGTCGCTGGGACAGTGAGCTGGCGGCTGGCATCGCGACGATGGTGTGCATGATCGGCGTGGTGCTGGCGATGCAAGACTCGGCGCTGAGCCAGCGGCCTGGACTCGCGCTCGGCGTGCTGCTTGGCTACAACCTGCTGGTCGTAACGACGGTGATGCGTCAGACGGTGACGAGCTTGCTGCTGCTCGCACAAGCGCTGTCGGCCTGGACGCTCAGCATCTGGCACCTTGATCACTTTCAGGACATCGACTTTGCGACGGTGATGCCGCTCTACGGAGCGTTCTATCTGTGGTTTTTGCTCACGCCGCTGCTGCTGTTGTGGGCCGTACCGCACCTGCGACAGCGCCGCAGCCTGTTTTTTGCATCCGGTCTGTCGGGTCCAGCGTTCTTTTGGCCGATCTACAAAGCCTGGCTGTCGGGCTTTGGCGCGTCGATGGTGGGAGTGCTGCCGGTGGTGATGGCGACGCTGTCGGTGGCCGCGCTCGCGCTGATCCAAGCGCTGCCCAGACCGGCTGTTACCAAAGCGCTGTCCGCTGACGAGCTGGCCGAGCGTCACCTTGCCCATCGCGCGCTGTTTGCGGCGGTCGGACTGGGCTTTCTTGCGCTGGCCATTCCGCTTCAGCTTCAAAAGCAGTGGATCGGCGTCGCGTGGTCACTCGAAGCGGCTGCGGTGTGGTGGCTGTATCGACGGCTGCCGCATCCCGGTCTGAAGTACTTTGGACTGCTGCTCTACGTCGGAGTGCTGATTCGGCTGATTCCCGATCAGTCGTTTTTGACCTATCACGAGCGTGGGCTGCCGGTGTTCAACTGGCTGCTCTACAGCTACGGCGTTCCGTGCGTTGCGTTCTTGGTCGGCGCGGCTGGGCTGGCCAAAGTGGAAGCCAAGCATCGTCGCCGCTTCGAGGAGCTGACGCCTCTTGGCAAGATCCCGCTCGCGGGCGTCGTCTACTACACCGGACTGTTGCTGGTCTTTGTGCTGATCAACATCGAGATCGCCGATGCATTTTCCGTCGGACGATACACAGAGCTTTGGCAAGAGCGCAGCTATGCGCGCGATCTGACGCGCTCGCTGTCGTGGGTGCTGTACGCGCTGACGCTGCTCGTGCTGGGTATGCGCCAGAGCGGTCGCGGCCAGCGCTTCTTTTCGCTCGGACTGATGCTGATCACCGTCGGAAAGGTCTTTTTGTATGACCTCTCAAAAGTGGGCGGAATCTATCGCGCGCTGTCGTTTTTGGGACTCGCGGTGTCGCTGTTCGTCGTGTCGCTTCTGTATCAGCGACTCGCGTTTCGGAATGCCAAAGACACCAAACACTCCGCTCCGTCTTCGGAAAAGCCACAATGAGCGCTCTGAAATCGCTGTCTTCCGTGCTGTCTGCCTGTTTGTTCGCACGATCTGCTCGACGCTGGGCCGCTTTGGCTGCGACGCTGGGTTTTTGGATCGCTCTTTCGAGCCTGTCCGCAGCCCCGCTGGATTCCGCCCAGTCTAGCTATCCCAGCCTTCGTCGCATCACCGTCAAAGGAAATCCGGCCGACGGCTTTGCCGTCGTCGCGCTTCCACCGGAGCTAACCAGCACCGTTCCAACCGGCAGCTATCGCTTGATTCGTTCCGACGGACGCGAGGTTCCTTACGTCGTCACCAGCGACGCGCCCGAAGCCAAGGATCGTCGCTATTCTGGAACGCTCATCGATACGCGACACGAACCGGATCAGACCGTCTGGATCGTCGATCTGGGCAGCATCCGTCGCTTTGAAAGCCTAGAGCTGTCGATTCCTCAGCATCAGTTCCGTCGCCGAGTCACCGTCGAAGCCAGCGACGAACAAAGTGGCCCTTTCCGTGTGATTGCGCGCGATGTCGGAATCTTCGATCTGCCGTGGCAAAACGCTCCGGGCGGACGACTGCACTACACGACGGTGCAGCTGCCAAAGTCTGAGCGCGCTCGCTTTCTTCGCTTCCAGATCAGCACGCGCTTTCGCTATTTCCGTCCGCTGTCGCTGCAAGGAGTGACGGCGCTGTCTTCGTCGGTTCGTCCTGGCTCGCAGTGGACGCTCAGCGCGCCGCTTCTGCCCATGCCGACGCCCAAGCACGGCAAAGACGATGGAAACCTGTCGCTGTATCGGCTGGATGTTCCGCCAGATCTGGCGTTTTTGCGGCTTCAGCTCTCGGCGCGCGAGCTTGGGTTTGTGCGCACGGTCAGGCTGCTCGAAGCAGATGGTCTGAGCAGCACGCACAACCACGCCAAGCTGAAGGTGCTGGCCGAAGGAACGCTGTTTCGCATCGCCGACGGACCGCTTCAAGCGCCCACGAAAAAGCCGGACAAAGGAGACAAGTCCGATCCAATCGACGACGAGCCAGTGACGGGCGAAAACCTGACGCTCAGCCTCGAAGATGCGCCGGGTCGCGGAATGATTCTGCTCGAAATCAGTAACGGAGACAGTCCACCACTTAGCGAGCTTCAGCTTTCGGTGTCTGGCTACGGATCGCGGCTGATTTTCCCGGTCCGGCCCGTCGGAAGTGCTTCGTCCGTCGATGAAGAGTCGCAGTACACGCTGTATTACGGCAGCGAAACCGCTCGCGTGCGCGACTACGATCTGGCGAAGCTAACTGGCTCACTGTCGAAGCTGAGTACGCTGCTGCCCGCGACGCTGGGACCAAGACAAGGGAATCCGCGCTTTCAAAAGCCTCAGCCACTGCCTGCTGTCCCGACGACGGGAAGTCCGCTGGAAACCACTGGCTTTCGCATGCAGCGTCCAGTGCTGATGCGCGATGGTGTCGAGCTGTACTCGCTGCTGCTATCGCCGATCGATCTGGCGTTTCTGCGATCCGATCTGGGCGATCTGCGCGTCGTCGATGAAGCAAATCAGCAAGTGCCGTATGTGCTGGTTCCCAACGACATCGAGACACGCAGCGAGCTACAAGTGCTCGCCGAACCGTCTACAGCGACGGACAAGATCAGCCGCTATCGCTTGTCGCTGGTCCACAATGGGCAGAGTGTGACGGTGCCGATGGAAGCGCTCGAGCTGACTGTGACCAGCTCGTTTTATCGTCGCAGCGTACGGATTCGCGAAGCCAAAAGCGAAGTCACGCCGCATGCCTCGCTGCTCTGTAACGGGACGATCTTGCGACTGTCGGAAGAAGACGCGGGACTGCATCGCTTGCCGCTGCCCGGACATCCCGTCAAAGAGCTAATCCTCGAGGTCGATAACGGAGACAACCCGCCGCTCGACATTCCGCAGGTGCTGGGCGTCATCGCGGTGCCACGCGTGATCTACAAAGGCGACGCGCAAAATAGCTATCGGCTGCTGCTCGGAAATCCGTCGCTGAGCAGTCCGTCGTACGATCTCGTTAGCTTGAGCCAAGTGCTCGTCGAGTATCCATCGAAGCTGGCACAGCTTGGCGATCTGGCTGCCAATCCTGGATATCGTCCACCGGGGAATTACTTCCACGAAGGAAAGATGAACTGGGTGCTGCTCGGCGTGCTGCTGCTGTGTGTGCTGGTGCTGCTCGGGCTGTCCATTCGCTTGGTTCGTGCGCCACACGCGGCCAGCGACAATGACGCGCAAAATGCCGAACCGCCCAAGCCACCGCCGACGCAAGGTTAGGCGCGTTTCCGTCGGTACGTTTAGCTACAGCCGCAGCGCAGCATCGGACAGTCGCTCTGGAAACATCAGCTTGTGGACCAAGTTCAGCGCTGCTGCCGTCGCAATCTTACGCACTTGCTCGCGATCACCGGGCCACTGAATCAGGCGACACAGCGTCCGTTCCGGCGATGAAGCAGCCAGCCACACCGTTCCCACCGGCTTGTCTTGGGTGCCTCCGCCTGGTCCCGCAATGCCGGACACCGCGACGCCGTACGTCGTTCCGAGCAGCTTGCGAACCGATTCCGCCATCTGTCGCACGCACGCTTCACTGACCGCACCATGTTCCGTCAGCGTTGATTCGGAAACCCCCAGCACCCCGCGCTTCACCGAGTTGTCGTACGCCACGATGCCGCCCAAGTAATACGCCGACGATCCCGGCACCGCCGTGAGCGTCTGACCAATCATCCCACCTGTGCAAGACTCTGCCGTCGCCAGCGTCTGTCCGCGCTCCAAGAGCGCTCGTTCCACCACCGCTGCCAGCTCGTCTTCGCCCGTTCCGTAGAGCGCATGCCCGAGCCGTCGTCGCACTTCCTCATCCAGCACCGCCAGCGCTGCTTCGACCTGATCGGCTTGCTCACCACGCGCCAAGAGCGTCACCAGCACCTCGGGAAACGCGAGCCGATAGTGAATCGTCACCGCCACTTGCTGCGCATGCCGCCGCGCTTCCGTCACATCGAGCAGGTCCGCCAAGCGATGATCGACATGCGACTCACCAAGCCCCAGCGTTCGATAAATCCGCCGCACCGTCACCGTCGGAGGCAGCAGCTGTCTCACCAGCGGAATCGCTTGCTCGACAAACATCGGCTTCATCTCTTTTGGCACGCCCGGCAGAAAGAACGCGCGCACTTCGCCCTTTTGCACCGCAAAGCCCGGAGCCGCGCCCGTTCGATTGGCCAACACGGTGGCACCGCTCGGAATGCGCACTTGCCGCAGGTTGTTGGGCGTGATCGCAAAGTTTCTTTCGATGAAGCGACGACGCATACGCTCTTCATGAACCGGCTCTTGCACTGGCTGCACACCCAGCCACGCAGACACCGCATCCACCGTCAGATCATCGCTGGTGGGTCCGAGTCCTCCCGACGCAACAATCAGCGATCCAGTCTGCGCAGCTTCATCGAGCGCCGCCACAATGTCTTCGAGCCGATCGTTACAGCCCACGCGCTTGCGCACATACACACCGAGCGCCGTCAGCTCACTGCCCAAAAAAGCTGCATTGCTATCAATGATTTCGCCTCGGCTTAGCTCGTCCCCAATGGTCAGGAGCGTGGCCGTAAGCGGTGCCGATCCAGTCTGATCCTTGTCCGATCGCTGCGTTTGCATGGTCCCTCAGTCTATCAGGTTGACTTGGCTGACTTTCCCGACGAGACATTAGATGCCATCGAGCGAGCCAAGCTGCGCGATTTCCCTACCTTGAAACAAGCGACCAAGCTGTCGAGTGACAACTCGGTCTGGTTGACTTTCTCGTCACTGTTGATAAAGTCCTACTCTGCGCTGAAGATGCACAACAGCCCAGGCGCCTTTACCATGAAGATTCGCTACGCAGCCAAGACCGACCCTGGAATGAAGCGGCAGCAGAATGAGGACTATTACGACACGGTCGAGGAGGAAAAGCTCTTCATCGTGGCCGACGGCATGGGCGGCCATGCCAAAGGCGAAGTAGCCTCAAAGCTAGCGACCGAAACGGTTAAGGAGTTCTTCAAGCGCACGCGCGACGAAGAAGCAACCTGGCCGTACAAGATGGATCGGCAGCTTTCGTACGTTGAAAACCGGCTCGTCTGTAGCATCAAGCTGGCGAACTGGAAGGTCCACGAGCAATCGACCAAGGATCCTTCCAGCAAAGGCATGGGCACGACGATGGTCACTTGCATGATCAGCGGTGATAAGTCGTACTTTAGCCACGTCGGAGACTCTCGTGGTTATCGCATTCGCGACGGCGTCATCAAGCAGATGACGCGCGACCACAGCCTTCTCGAAGACTACAAAGAAGCCAAGCCCGACATGACGGAGGAGGAGCAGAAAAACTTCCCTCACAAGAACGTCATCACGCGAGCGCTCGGCATGCGCGAGTCGGTCCAGGTCGATATCCGTCACGATACGCTGCTGCCAGGTGACACGATCTTCCTGTGCTGCGACGGTCTGACCGGCATGATCGACGATCAGACGATCATGAAGATCTGTCTGGCCGCCGGAGAAGACCTGGAAAAAGCGGTGACCGATCTGGTCGATCAAGCCAACAAAAACGGCGGCGTCGATAACATCACGGTCATCGTCCTCAAAGCCTATAAAGACGACGAAGACATCGTCACCAAGAAGTAAGCGGCCTTTGGCCTTGCTTCTGTCCTCGCGCTCTTCTCTGCGCTTATGTCCGATTCTTTCAGCGACGCCACGTTAACCATCAGTCCCGACGATCCGCGTCCCCAGCAGCGCAGCTTGGCGGCTCCGTATCTGCTGGTGATCGACGGACACAGCTCGCAGCGCTGGCCTCTTCCCGATTCAGGAGAGCTGCTCATCGGACGAGCCGAAGACTGCACGCTGCGACTGTCCGATCGCACTGCGTCGCGACATCACGCACGGCTCCGGATCGATGGCTCAGAGCTGCTGCTGTTCGATTTGGGCTCGCACAATGGCACTCGCGTGCTGGGACAGCGCATCGTCGGTTCGCGCAGGCTTCAGCACGGCGATGTGATCCAGATCTGCGAGGTGACGCTGGTTCTGCACGCGCCGCAGCTTCAGCAGACAGGTCACGAGCTGGCTCCGATCGCGCTGTTTCGTCAGCGCTTGGCCGAAGAAGTAGAGCGATCGCAGCGCTACGGTCGTCCGCTTCAGCTTCTGTGTCTGCAAGCCGACGAGCATGCTGACATCGCACGGCTGACGCTGGCAGTGACGACGCAGGTTCGGCTGATCGATGTGGTCAGTCGTCAGGACGCGCTGTTTTTTGTGCTGCTTCCCGAGCTGACCGACGACGAGCGACAACATCTCGTCACCGCGCTGTACCAAAAAATGCAGCAAGTGAGCGCGTCGATTCGTTGTGGTGTGGCCAGCTTTCCTTCCGACGGAAATGACGCGGAACACTTGATGCTATCGGCCCAAGCAGCAGCGACGATGGCCCCAGCGGGATCGTGCTTGCTGGCCGAAAAAGCGCAGCGTACGCAGCTCATCGGGGAACACGAAGTGACGATTGCCGACCCGGCGATGCAGCGAATTTTTGCGCTGATCGAGCGGCTCGCCAAGAGCACGCTGCCGGTGCTGATTCACGGCGAAACGGGCACCGGAAAGGAGATCGCAGCCACCGCGCTGCATGTCTTTTCCAAGCGAAGTGGTCGCTTCGTCGCGGTCAACTGTGCGGCGCTGCCCGAAGCCTTGGCTGAAAGCGAGCTGTTTGGTCACGAAAAAGGCGCGTTTACCGGCGCAGTCAGTCAAAAGCTCGGGCTGCTTGAACAAGCGGCGCAAGGAACGCTGTTTCTCGACGAAGTGGGAGAGCTACCAATCCAGCTTCAAGCCAAGCTGCTGCGCGCGCTCGAGTCCCAGCGCATCGTTCGCGTCGGAGGAACCCGCGAGCTGCCGATCGATGTCCGCTTGGTGACGGCTACGCATCGCGATCTCGAAGAAGAAGTGCGCCACGGTCGCTTTCGCCAAGATCTGTTCTTTCGCTTGGTTGCTGCGCGTGTGGTGCTGCCTCCGCTGCGCGATCGTCGTCGGGAAATCCCGATTCTGCTGCGACAGTTTCTGCGGCGAGCGTGTAGCCGCTTGGGAACGAAGACTCCGTCACTGTCCGATGGTGCGCTGTCGCTGCTGCTGGCTTACAACTGGCCCGGCAACATTCGAGAGCTGCGCAACATCTGCGACTATCTGGCCGCAACCTGTGTTCATGGCGTGGTAACGAGCGAAGAAGTGAGCGGGCTGCTTCAGTCTGCCGACGGAAACTCACGCGCGAGTTCCCCCAAAGCGTCGATCGAACCGCCGAGTGGAGCACCCGTCATTCGTAACCTCGAAGCAGAGCTTCGCGAGCTAGAACAGCGACGAATGAGCGAAGCGCTGGCGGCCTGTAACGGCGTGCAGGTTCGCGCCGCAGAGCTGCTCGGGATGCCGATTCGGACGTTTTCGTACAAGCTCAAGCAGTACGGACTGACGGTGCCCAATCGGACCAGCAAGTAAAGTCGTCGCTTACTCGACGGTGGCCAGATCGGTTCGGGTATCGCTAGATCCACCGACGTGACTGACGGTGATCGTCGCGGGACCACGCGCAAGGCTCTGCGGCATCGTCACCACCAGCTCGACGGAAGACTGCCACTGCACCGACTGAACTTTTTGCCCACCGACAGTCACTTCGTCGCTGGCCGCAAAACCCCAGCCGTACAGCGTCACCACTTTTCCGCTCGTCAGCTGCGACGGAACGACCTTCGCGAGCTGAAGCGCCTGACTGCGCGCATCGATCGATTCCACCAGCGCCACCGGCAGCGTCGAGTCTCTCGTCAGCGCAAGCTGCGCACCGCCCACCGCTAACATCTGCTTTTTGTCGTCGAGCACACGCACCGCTGCGGCGACTCGCTGTCCGGCATCTTGGACTGGCACGCGCAAGATCACCGTGACGGGATCGCGCTTGGTCAGCATCGAAAGATCCGCTGGAGCAATCGACGCGGCGCTGTTCCAACCGTCGCTCAGTACCGAGACCTGAGGCTCGAGCAGCGTTGCATTCGTCGGAACACCTTGCGCTTGCAGTCGCAGCACGAAAAAGCCCAGGTCCGCCGCACTGTTTGCGCCACAGCCGAAGGAAAGCCAGCCCGCCAGCAGCAGTCCAAGTCGCGCGTTCCGCATCTTTTCTTTATGCCACGCGCCGATAGAGGATGCGCCAGATCGGTAGGTTCTTCTCGGTGACGCGCTCTTCTCGCAGCGAGATCGCGGGATACGGATTCGCTTTCAAAAACGACCACTCACCAGCGGTGTTTTCGAGTCCCGCAGTCGTCTCGAACACTTCCATCGCAGCGATCGCCAGATCCCAGATGTCGCTTTGAAAGAACAGCTCTCCGCCGGGAATCAGCATCGACACGAGCAGCTCGGCCAGCTCTGGATTGACGATGCGACGGTTGTGATGTGCGCGCTTAAACCACGGATCGGGAAAGTTGATAAAGAAGCGACGAATCCGATGTCCGGCAAACAAGCGCGGCAGGTCGAGGTTGATGTGCGCAAACAGCGCGCGCAGGTTGGGCAGCCCTTCGGACTCGGCGCGACGGTTGACATCATCGACCAGCGGCTCGCGGATTTCGACGCCCACGTAGCTGCCCAGCGGATCGCGCCGCGCGAGCTGAAACAGAAACTGCGCATCGGCACAGCCCAGCTCGACTTGCAGCTCTTCGTCTTGACCGACTGGCGCTACGAGCCGCTCTGGCGCGATATCGAGCAAGCGAAGGTGAAACGGATTGACGTGATGACGGACACGCAGCGGCATGGGCGGCGAAAGATACCAAGCTCTTAGGGCAAAAGGGCAGCGCCAATCACCCCAGCGCTGTCGCCGAGCTGATTGGCAACGATGGGCGTCGTTAGCTCGTCGCTAAAGACCCACTTTGCGGCTTCGGTAGCGCCCGCTTGATACAGCCACGATAGGTGGGACAGACCGCCGCCCATCACGATGAGATCGGGATCGACGATGTTTATCACCGTCGCAATTGCGCGTCCGAACAGCTGACAGTGCGCGTCTAACACTTGCTGAGCGACGGGATCTTCGGCGCGACGATCGACGATCTGGCGAAGTGACAGTGGCTGGGCAAGACCGCGCAGCGATGCATAGCGAGCTTCCAGCGCCGGTCCAGACAGATAGGTTTCGATGCAGCCGCGACGACCGCAATAGCAGCTTGGACCGTTCTCGGGATCGAGGCTGACGTGACCCCACTCTCCGGCGATACCTTGCGGTCCATCCCACGCATCGGGCAGGCCACTTATCGAAGGAATGACCAAGCCGCCCCCGACGCCGGTCCCGAGGATGACGCCAAAGACGACGGAGTGACCGCGTCCCGCGCCAAACCGAGCCTCGGCGAGCGCAAAGCAGTTGGCATCGTTGGCAAAGCGCACGCGCTGACCCAGCTTGGCGCTCACGTCATCGCGAAACGGTCGGCCATTTAAGCAGGTTGTGTTCGAGTTTTTGATAAGCCCGCTGCGCCTGCTGATGCTGCCTGGCATCCCGACACCGATGGGCGGCATGTCCGTAAGTCCTGCTTGACGCACTGTGTCATAGACCAAATCTGCCAGCGCGCTTTGGATGTGCTCATAGCCCAGCTCGCGCTCGGTCGGTCGGCGCAGTCGCGAGAGCACTTCAAACGAATCACCCGACAACCGAAGCACCACCGCTTCCATCTTGGTGCCGCCCAGGTCCACGCCCACTCGGAGTTGGTTCTGCGCAGTAGGTTCCATTTCTACAACCTAACAGGCAAGCAGCCCGGACAGACCCAGCTTTCGGTATGCGCTCGTGAGCCGGAGAACAAAAGAAAAGTGGCTCATCCGTTGCCCCGCAAAGGCAACTCGAGCTTAAATCGATAAACCATGCCGCGAGAGTTTCCGACGCTGTTTCCAACGCCTTTCTTCCATCGCCTCTACGGTTAGGGCCAGTTCTTCCATGGGTCGCCCGTTCCCATATCGACTGTTTCTGTTTGCATTTCTGGGCTGGACCTTCGACTTCTACGATCTCGTCCTGTTTGCGTACATCAAAGACGCGGTCAGCCACGAGTTCCACCTCTCGCATGAGGTCGAGTCTTGGCTGCTTGGCGTCGCGCTATCGACCTCTGGGTTGGGCGGTATTTTGGCCGGATATCTGGCCGATCGATATGGCAAGCGATCGATCTTGGCACTGACAGTGTTTGTGTACTCGCTCGGTTCAGCGGTCTGCGGACTGGCGCCGTCTTTGTCGGTGTTTTTGATCGGACGCGGACTCGTCGGTCTGGGCGTTGGCGGAGAGTGGGCCATCGGACACGGTCTCGTCGCAGAAGCGGTGGAATCACGCTATCGTGGTCGCGCTGCCGCCCTGCTGCAAGCCGGAGAACCGCTCGGGGCTGCGCTCGCTGCCGTCGCTGGTTTTTTGCTGTTACCGATCCTGGGCTGGCGCGCCATCTTGCTGGCATCGAGTGCGACCGCGCTGCTTGCCGTGGCCATGCGTCGATCCATGGTCCTGCCCAACGAACGAACCAACCATCATGTCTCGCTCGTCGAGGTCTTTCGCGCGGGCATCGGTCGTCGCTTCGTCCTCGCGTGGATGCTGACCGTTCTCAAGATGGGCACGTACTGGACTTGCTACATCTGGCTGCCGTCGTTCTTGCTCAACGAAATGGGTCAGCGCATCGGCAAAAGCATGATCTGGGTGCTGACTGCGCAGGTTGGTCAGTTCCTCGGCATGCTCCTGTTTGGCAACATGGCCGATCGCGCGGGTCGTCGTCCGGCGTTTTGTGTCTATTCGCTGCTGACCGCGAGCGCGCTCGCCCTGCTCGCCTTCAACTGGCGCTGGCTGACGCAGCATCCACCGCTGTTTTGGCTGACGATGCTGCTGCTTGGCTTTGGCTCGGGCTGCACGGCGGGCTTTGGCGCACTGCTGGCCGAGCTGTTCCCGACCGAGATCCGCAGCGCCGCCATGGGAGCCACCTACAACCTGGCGCGCTCGGTTCAGCTGCTGGCCCCGGTGGTGGTCGCCGCGATGAAGCTGCGCTTTGGCTTGGCTGGCGGTCTGTCGGTTCCGCTCGTGCTCGCGCTGGCCACCGCAAGCTGGGTCTGGATGCTGCCCGAGACACGCGGAATCACCTTGCCGCGCATGTTCATGTCGCCGCGCAAAAGCTCTGGCAGCCATCCCAAGCGTCGTCCGTAGCGTCTCTGCGGCTTCTTCTTTTGTATCCCCGCCACGCACAGTGTCGTCTGCAAACGGACCTGTCGGACCATCCGTCGCGATTGAGTCCGATGCAAGTTGTGCCGTACGCTAAGTGAGTGACAGAAGAAGCACTGCTCGTGCCGTCGGGTCTACGGGACCAATCACTCGTTCAGAGGAAACGCAGGCTGCCCACAGACAGGAGCGCTTATGCAGGCTCGCGTTAGGCTGCTTTCGCGCTCGCCCATCGTGCGACTGTCGGCGCTGGCGGATCTGGACCCGCACTGTAAGGCAGATGTCTATGCAGCCCGGGCGGCGCTGCTCGAGGACGTAGATGGTCGCGTTCGGGCCGAAGCTGCGCAGGTACTCAGCCGCGCGCGCACACAGAGCCCGATGCTGTGGCTTCACGATGCGACCTACGATGAGCGACCGAGCGTTCGCGAAGCAGCAGCGCGTGCGCTGGGTCAGTGCGAGTTCGTGGCTGCACCGCGTGTTCCCAAGCGACTGGCTCATCTGGCGCGGCTCGATCCGATCTGGTGGGTTCGTCGCACGGCAGCGCTTTCGCTGGCCAAGCTGGGTCAAGCCGAAGCCATTTTGACGCTTCAGCAAGTGCTCGGCGATCCGTTCTGGCGCGTTCGTCATGCGGCGATTCGGGCGCTCGAGACGCTGTGGCATGCGCTGCCCGCTGAGCGCGATCAGATCCTGACGGTGACGCAAGGCATGTCCGAAGCGGCCCAAGGTGCTCAGCTAGAGCTACAAGCGCGCGTGGATCCGTCGCTGGCTGCCTACAAAGCCGAAGCGCCGCGTCCGACCGACCAAGCGCTGGCCAATCCCGATCCGGCGGTCACGACGGCGCGACTGCGTGCGCGTCCAATGTCCGAGCTAACGCCCGCCGAGCTGCTGCCGTTTCTGTCCGATCCGCACACGCAGCTTCGCGAGCTGGCCATCGATCGGCTGGCGCGGCTCAGTCGAGCCAACGAGCTGGAAGAAGTGCTGCCGTTTTTGCAAATTCCCGGTCTGCCGCACGCGCTGGAAAGTACGTGGGAGCTGCTCTCGCGGGCAGGACGACGGGCCATTGCGCTGATCACGCGGATCTTGAACGATCCCGAAGCACCCGTCGGTGCGGTGATGTGGGCTTGTCACAAGCTGCTACACGACGGAGGCCGACGGAATCCGGTACGAGCCGCGCTGACGCATCCGCATCCACTGGCGCGACAAGCCGCTGTGCGCTGTCTGGATGAGCTGGGAGAAACCGATACGACGCTGTTTGATGCACGGCTCGAAGATGAAGATGCGGAAGTGCGGGCGGCGGCGCTGCTGGCGCTGGTGACGCGCGTCAAAGAGTCTGAGCTGGGACGACTGCTGCCGCTTGTCCTCGGGCCGGACTCGCGTCCGCTTGCGCAGCTGGCGCTTTTGGAGCGCGCGCTGGCCAGCGCCGATCATACGCTGCTCTCTCGGCTCTGCGACGAAGAACATCCGCTGGTCCGAGCGCGAGCGCTGCGTGCCTTGGGGATGCTCGGCAGACTGTCCGACGTGACGCGCTACCAAGATGACGCCGATCCGCTGGTTCGTCAGGCGATTGCGCCGAATCTTTCGACGGATAGGCTCTGTCTCTGGCTGACGCACGATCCCGATCCGAAGACGCGACGAGAAGTGCTGCGACAGCTATGGCAGAGGCGGAAACAGCTCAGCCCAGCGCAGCGCAACCTGATCGCGAATGCAGCAGCCAGCGACGAAGATCCATGGCTGAAGACACGCGCTGCTGGCTTTGCGTCACCGTCGGAACACTTGCCACTGCTGCTCCGGCTGGCGCGCGACCGTCAGCTTAGCGTCAGGCAAGCCGCGACGACAAGAATGGCCGAGCTAGAAGACCTGGATGCCCGCTTGGACACGCTGCTGCGCACGGGACAGCTTTCGACGGAACAGCGACTGGCCGCACAGGCAGAGCGGCTCAAGCGCGCGATGGACAGCGACGAAGCACTGACGACACTGCGCGACGAGCTGCTGAAGTCCGAAGCCCCGGAAGTCCATATGCCGATTGTGTCAGCGATTGCGACGCTGCAAGGACAAGCCTACGCGCAGCCGCAGCGAGCATCCTTTGTGCAACCAGCCACGCCGAGCCCGCTCAAGCTCTCGACGGCACCGCGACGCAGGCTGGGACGGACTGCGCTGTGGGTATCGCCGCTGGCGGTGTCGGGTGTCTCCGAGCTGCCGTCGCGTACCTATGAGCGAGCCATCGATGCGGGTGTGAACCTGTTTTTCTGGGAACCCGGCTATCAGTCGATGCTGCGTGTGCTGCGTGAACAGCGACGGAACCTTCACATCATCACCGGAAGCTACGAAGGGGATCGCGAATCGATCACCAGCGATGTCGAGCGCGCGCTTCGTCGTCTGAAGACCGACTGCTTGGATGTGTTTTTGCTGTTCTGGGTGCGCTCTCCCGAGCGACTGTCCGATGAGGTTCGCGAGACGCTGGCGCAGCTCAAAGCCGATGGAAAGATTCGAGCCGCAGGCATCTCGACGCACGATCGCAGCCTGGCGCAAGAGGTCATTTCCGACGGAGCGATTGATGTGCTGATGACCCGTCACAGTGCCGCGCATCCCGGTGCAGAGTCGTCGCTGTTTCCGTTGTGTGAGCGCGCAGGTGTCGGGCTGCTGACGTTTTCTGCGACCTCGTATGGACGGCTGCTGCGTCCGATTCCGGGTCAGCCTGCGCCACTGATTCGTCCGACGGCTGCGGACTGTTATCGCTACTCGCTGATGCAGCCTGCGGTGTCGTCGGTCATTTCCGCACCGAGCTATCCGTCGGAGCTGGATGACAACCTGACGGTGCTGCGCGATCTGGAGCTTCCCGAGGAGCGGCGACAGAGCCTGATTCGTCACGGCGAAGCGGTTCACACGATGAGCCGACGGTTCAATGCGCTCGTCCGCAAAGGTCACGAGAGCTCGCTGCATGCGCCCAATGAACCGACGACGATCTCGCAGCGACTGGCAGAGCTGCTGGCCGAACACCCTGCCCCACCAAGTGAGTCGATTACCGCTGCCTCGACAAGACGACATGCCAAGCGTGGGCCGGAGCGTCGCTCATGAGCGCGCGCGCACAGACGCGCACAACGTCGCCATGTCAAGCGCACATCAGCGACGAAAGACTGGCTCTTTCTTTTTCGGACAGAGCCTGCGAACATAAAACCCGCAGCGTTCCTTCGATCGCCACGCAGTTAGCTTCTTCCGCGATGCTACGTCGCGGGTGCGTACGACCTACAATGGACAATGCGCTGGACCGAGCTGCCGCTTGCGGCTTTTCTCAGCTCGGGCACCGCTGCCACGCAAGTAGCTGCGATCGAAGGAACGCTGTTTCTTTTTCGCTCCGCACTTCCCGTCGGAAAGGACAGACCTCATGAGCCTGTCGAGCCTGCTTCTAGAGCTGATTCCGCTGTGTGAATCGCTCGACGACAACTGGGAAAAAGTGCTGGCGCTGCTCGACGCACACAAAGATCTGGCGGAATACGAGGTCGCGCGCTTTTACGTCAGTCGGCTCGCGTCAAGGCAGCTTGATCAGCTGGTGCAGAGTCCTGATCCGCGACGGCGCACGCAGGCTGCGCACTTTGTTCGTCTGTGCAGCACGCAGCGTCAGGCCGGACGATACCTGCGCGTGCTGGTCAAAGATCCAAATGGCCGGGTTCGCAGTGCGGCGCATCGATCCATGCGAGCGCTGCGAATCGACGATGTGGCGCTGCCCGATGGTCGCTTTCGTCCGTCGCCGCACCGTCAAGCGCTGGGAGGCTGGAATCCGACGGGCTGGTCCTACGGTCTGTTCGGAAACATGTACTTTGTCCGTCAGCAAAAAGGAAAGCAGCGCAAGCCGAAGCCGACGCTGTCCGACCTGGGCGTGCTCAAGCTTCAGACGCGCAAAGACGTGCTTCAGTGGCTACAGATTCCGTCGCTGACGGATCTGCGCAAGCTGCTACGAGCGGGAAGCGGTCCGGGCAGTCCGTATGTCTCGTTTACGATTCCCAAGTCGAGCGGCGAGCCACGAACCATCACAGCGCCTCGGATGACGCTGCGCAAGCTTCAGCGCAAAATCCTCGATGATCTGCTGAGCAAGCTTCCGACGCACGCAGCGGCGCATGGCTTTGTGAAGAAGCGCTCGGTGCTGACGAACGCCAAGCCGCATCAAGGCGCGAAGCTGCTTATCAAGCTCGACATCAAGGACTTCTTTCCGACGATCTCGTACTACCGGGTAAGAGGCCTGCTGCGCGGCTACGGACTTTCGTTTGAAGTGTGCGATACGCTGGCTGGGCTGATGACGCATCGGCCTGTGCTCAGCGACGGATATGTGGTGTGGCCTGGGGTTTTGCCGCAAGGCGCACCGACATCACCGACGCTGGCCAACCTGATCTGCATGCGGCTGGATGCGCGGCTGTCAGGGCTGGCTAAGAAAGTGGGCGCGCGTTACACCCGCTATGCCGACGACATGACGTTTTCGTTCGCGAGCGGGATGGACAACCACAGCGACGTGGGACGCTTTCTGTGGTGGGTCAATCAGATCTGTCAGCAAGAAGGCTTTGCCGAGCACGTCTCAAAGCGCAAAGTCCTTCGTCCGTCGTCACAGCAGCGCGTCACTGGCATCGTCGTCAACAGCGGGCTATCGGTCCCACGACAGCTGCGTCGCACCTTCCGCGCCATCTTGCACAACTGCCGCACGCACGGCGTCGCGAGCCAAGCGCGCGGTCGTCGCAACTTCAGAGCGTATCTGCTCGGTTATGCGTCGTATCTGCGCATGGTTTCGCCCGAGCTTGGCACACGAGCGCTGACGGAAGTGCGCGCACTGCTTGGCAGCGATGAATCCTCGTCGAGTTAGCTACGCATCCAGCGACGGTCCTTGCGGACGTTCTCGTCGCAGAAGCGCCAGCTCTTTGAGCGACAGCTCTTTGCTAAGCAGCAGAATCACCAGATAGACCACACCCGACAGGCCCGCGCACAGGATCGTCCCGATCTTGCTGCCCAAAAGACCCGCGCTTCCCGCCGCTGGCCAGAACTGCCCGAGTCCAAGCACCACGCCCAGCGCCAGCCCGGTCCGTAGCAGCGTCTTCATTGGCAGCGTCGCTCGCAGTGTCTGCCACAGATAGACCAGCCCGATGACAAGACCGCCGCCCATGCCAGCCAAAAGACCCAGCGCCGCCGCACGCAGCGGCTGATGTCCGAGTCCCAGCGAATAGCGAATGCTCGTGTAGACCGACAGCGCCGACAAAATCACCGTCAGCAGCCCCATCAGCGCGGTATGAACCGTCCGTCCGAGCGAGTTTGTGATGGTTCCGACGATGCTAAGCAGCGAAAAGCACACATACGCACCGAGCAGAATTGCCAGCGCCGGACCTCCAACCATGTACTCCGGCGGAAACAGCAGTCGCAGCGTCGCTTGGGGACGAACTCCGAGCGCCGATACCAGCCCGAGGATCGCGATCAGCGAATAGCGCAGCGTCGCAGAGATGTAGCGCTGGGTGCGCTCTCGATCGGCCTTCACAGCGGGCGCCGACAGCAGCGGAAACACCACAAACGTCACCGCGACGATCAGCTGATACGGAAGCCGCGCCACCGTCTGAGCCGCACCGTAAATCCCAACCACTGCATCGACCGTGCGCTTGACCTCGACGGGCGAAAGTCCCGTCTGCGCTTCGGTATACAGCCGCTTGAGCCACCAGCCATCCATGAACATCAGCGCGTTCAGTCCCATCAGATACAGCGCCAGCCACGCACCAAAGCCGAGCATCGTCCGAACCGAGATCGGCTCTCCCTCTGTCGCTTTGGGCAGACCGACGAGCAGCGCCGACAAGATCAAGATGAGCAGCGCCGCCAACACCCAGCCGCCCACCGCCGCCAGCGTGCTGTGCAGCAAAAGCGCCGCGACAAGAACCAAGCCAGTTCGCATCGTCGCAAAGGTGATATCGAGTCCCGCTTGCTCGTGAAACTGTCGCGCTCCGTTCGCTGCACCGACGAAGACCGCGTAAAAGCTATAGCCCAAGATGATGAGCGACCCAAGCTGAAGCTGCGACGTCAGCTCCGCGTCGTGCTCAAAGCTAGCAATCAGCGGTGCCAACAGGAAAAACAGCGTCGCCGAGCCCCCGCCAATCAGTAGGTTCATCTTGAGCGCGGTCTTTTTCGCCTGTTCCACCGCCGACGGTCCGCCCGCCGCAAAGTACGCAACCGCTTGAATCGTCGCTGTGATCATCACGTTGTTGAACGTCGAAAGCCACGACGACACCAGCGTCCACACGCCGTACAGCGCCGCGCTCCCCAGCGCCCGAGGCAAAAGCAGCTGAAGGAGCAGCGCCGCCACCAAAAACCACAGCTTGGCGAGCGGAATGAACAGCGCTCCACGTCGCGCCGACTGTCCCAAGTCATCGGCAGGCGCAGACGAAGCAGCGACGGAAGAAGACGAAGCAGAAGCAGACGAAGCAGACACAGTGCGATCGCTCATGGATGTAACGGTTTGCGACAAATCCTACGCAGTTTACTCACCGAGCATGCTCGCCGGGGCATCAACGTAATAGTGAAGTTCCACCGCGCGCTTTTCCCCGGCGGACAGACGCAGCTTGTAGCTCACGATTCCGTCGGCAGCACGCAGCTCATAACCGGGTGTCGCTTTCGCATCGAGCGCCACCTTCACGTCGTCTAGCTCTGACACGGGAATGTGCTCCAGAAGCTCGATCTCTTCCCCGCCGGGCAGATAACTTTCCACTTCAAAGCGATAGCCGTAGCGATGCCGCCGCGTCGTTCCCAAGATGCCTTTGTCGCGCGCGATCTCTTCCAAGATCGTTCGCTTCACCTTCACGCGATCGAGCAGCCCGAAGCTCAGCTCGAAGCGCTCTCCCGCCGCAACACGCGGCAGCGCATAGCGCGCGGAAAACTGACCTTGGCGATACACATCGATCGGTCCCGCGAGCAGCGGATACCCGGCGGTATTGACCAAGTCTGCGACGCGAAACACAAACGGCTGAAGCTTGGGAATCGTCCGATACACGACGCGGCTGCGCAGATCAGCTCTCGCCACGCGAATCCGAACCGGCGTTCCGTCCCCCGCAATATCCGCCGTCTGAGGTGCCACGAACTGAACCGACAGACCTTGATCCACAAGCTGAAGATTTTTCCCCGTCGAGCTTGTCGTCTGAGCCGCACTCCCCGACGCTTCGCGATGGACGCTCTCTTCCACCCGACTGACGAGCAGACGCTTTGGCGGCGTTCGTTCCGTCGCGGTCACGCGCAAAGGAATCAGCTCGGGCGGTGTCGCATTTTGCCGAGGAATCGCCGTCGAGACGATCACCTTCGCATCTTTCCAGTCTTCTCCCGTTCGCTGCGTGAGCATCGCGTAGGTCGTCAGTTCCACCGCGCCTTGTTCCGACAGCCGCGCCTCGTGCTCCATCGAAAAGCCCGCGCCACCGACCAGATAGGTCAGCTCCACCTGCGCTTTGCGATCGGTTGGCTCAGACGGACACGTCAGCAACACTTCCGCATTGAGCTGTCGCTGCTGTGACGCAGAGACGAGGCGCTGTCGCTTGCTCGCCAGCTCTTCGCGCTTCAGACGAAGCTCTCGACTGCGCTTTTCAAAGCCAGCCTTCTGCGCCGCATGCTCCAGCCGAAGCTTGAGCGGAGCCTCAAGCGCCAGCGACCACGCCTTCGGAAGCTGCGCGGGCGACGAAGGATTCCCCGGCGGCTCGTTCAGCTCTCGTCCGAGCAGCGTCACCGCCACATCTTCGTAGCGTGTCGCCACCGACTCAACCGCTTGCTCACGACTGCGCTGATCCCCAAGCTGCTTGAGCTCTTCGTCGATCAGCCGAAGCTCTTCGTCGAGCTGTTCCACCTGTTTGGCATACGGCGCGCTCAAGATCTCCGATTCGGTACGCACACCGAGCACCGAAGCACCCGGTACATCCAACTGCGCCCGCACCGACTGCGCATCCGTCGCTGGAGGCAACCCCACAAAGCGCACCAGCACTTTGTCTCCGCAGCTCACCTGCCCGACTCTCGTCACCTGCGCGCGATCGGGATACACCACTACTTTGCTGACGCGATCAGCCTGAGCCAGCGTCGGCAGACACAGTGCCGTCCCAGCCAGCGTCGTCGCGAAAATCTTCATATGGGTCCGCGTCGTCGTCATGGGTCAGCCTCCTAGTACTGCGCCTGTCCGAGTCGATAGCCCTTGGGCCGTCGCAGCGTATACACAAACTTCGTCACCAGCTTCGCGCCCGGCGCAAGCTGCGGACGCCACTCCAGCACGCCGGTCTTTTCGTCAAACTGCGCAACTGGATCCGTCTGAATCAGCTTGATCTCGACGTTCTTGTCACCGACGAGCGGCACCTGATCCGCGATCCGTGCGCGCAGCGGCATCCGATACGGATTCACAATCTCCGTCGTCACCGTATATTCGCTGACCTCGTCCTTGCTGAAGATGCCTTTTTCGACGGTGTGAACCGACACATTGCGTGCTGGACGAATCGCATGATCCAGTCCCAGCGGCAGCGAGATCACTTCCCCCGGAGCCATCAGCGCAAGCTGCGCCACACCCGCCGGATCAGCACCGACGAAGAGCTGCGCTTTTGCAGACGGCAAAGGATCGGTCCCTTGGTTCTGAATGTCTGCGACGAGAAACGCTTCCGGAGCCAGCGCGGGCAGAATCTTGCGATGAACCTCGACGGGAAAGCTACGCGAGAGCAAGGCCACTCGTCGCTCACCCTGCCCACTCTTGACCGTATCCGGAGCTGCCGCCGCAAACACCATGTCATAGCCACCCGATGCCGACGACAAAAGCGCCGCACTCTGATCCGGTGGTCGATAGCCAGGCGGTGGACTCAGTCCAACACCAACCACTGTAACCCTTGCTGCCGTCGCGCTGCTTCGATGAGAAGAGACGCGATCCATCACCGCGATGGACTCATAGCTCTGAACCGATGCAGTCGTCGCTTCGACTTGGACGGGTGCAGCCATTTCAGGAGGAGGAGGCGGCGGCGGTGGCGGTACGCCATCCATCACTGCATCATCGCTGTCAGCCATCGCTTTGACGTGATACTGCTCCGCTTTCTTGGTCTGCGCGTGATTGCCGTCGGGCCCACGCAGAGAAACCGCAAGCTTGCTCGAAAAGCGCCGTCGCAGACTTTCCGTCGGATCCGACTCGATCGAAATCGGCACTGGAGGCTGTGGCGGTGCTGGCGGCACGGGCTCTCGCTGTGGCTGCGGCGTCGGAATGAAGCGCTCCCGCTCACCCAGCTTCCACGTCAGCAGCTTCGGAAGCTGCGTCGCTGTGGCCGGAACTGCGGTCGAAAGCGTCAGCTTCGCGTCGGTCCAGTCTTCGCCGCTCTCTTGGCTGACCAGCCCGGCCAGCGACAGCTCTACCCGGTTTTTATCGGGAACAAGCTGCAAGTCGTACGACGGTCGCCAGCGCGCACCGAAGACCTGATAACTGAGCGCCACCGACGCAGATCCCAACCCAGTCAGCGTCGCAGTCACCCGATGTCCACCTTGCCGTAGCAGCCCGCCGAGCTTCTGGCCTTTTTCGACGAGAATTCTGCGCTGAAGCTGAAGCTGTCGCTGCTTTTCACTCAGCTCTCGCGACTTGCTCTGTAGCTTTTCGTGTTGCTGACGAGTCCAGGCAAACACCGCGCCCCAGCCCGACGGATTCAGCTTCGGCGGAGGCAGCGAACCCGACTGACCACCCGCAAGACCACTCGCTGACGGGAGCACCCGACCAAGCAAGCGAAGCTGCGCCGCATAGGCACCCTGCTCGACGGAAAGCGTCGCAAGCTGATCATCGATCGCATCCACCTCCGACAGCAGCTTTTCCGCCTCTTGCGTCGGCAGCTTCGCTTCACTCGCATCGACAAAGGCAACCTCGACGCGCTGAACCGCCGCATCGTCCCCTTTGGCCGACTGAACATCCACTCGAATGCTCGACGGATCGACGCGCGCAGGCAGCAGTGGCAGCTCGATCCGCGTCGGATGCGCACCGCTTAGCGTCACCTTCGCCGTTCGCGTCACACGCGCGCGATCGCTGTAGACCGTCACCGCCGTCACTGGCGCATCCATCGCCAGCGCTTCCGTCGGAATCCATCCCATTCCCAGCAAAAACAGCGACGACAAAGAACAGCGCGACATAAAACGCCTTTCTGCCTTCCCAGACATCGAATCGTTCAGTGTGACTTCAGCGACGAAGATTCGCGACCCACAAGAAAGTACGCCGGAACCCCGAGCAGCACCAAGCCCAGCCCATACAGCGACGAGCGCGGATCGCCTTGCACGATGTAGACCACAAAGCCGAGCGCCACCAAGATAAACGCCACCGTCGAAACAGGATAGCCCAGCGCTCGATACGGACGCGCCGCATCGGGAAGCCGACGACGCAATACCAGTACGCATGCCGCCGTCGCCGCATTAAAGAGCAGCGACGCAAACGTCGTGTAGGTCAGCAGGTCATCGTACTTGCCCGACATCGTCAGCACTGCCGACCACAGCCCCAACATGACCAGTGCCCAGCTCGGAGCGCGTCTCTGATTGAGCTGTCCTGCTCGACGGAAAAACAGCCCATCTTCCGCCATCGCAAACAGCACCCGCGCCCCGCCGAGAATCATTCCGTTGATGCAGCCAAACGTCGATACCAAGATCGCAGCAGCAATCAGCTGTCCACCGACGGAACCGAGCAAGCGCTGGGCAGCCTCGGCGGCGATTCGATTTTCGGGAACCTGCGCCATCTGCGAAAGCGGAACCAAATACAAATAGCCAGCGGCGGCCAGCACGTATGTCAGCGTCGTAACCAGCGTTCCGGCGATCAGTGCTCTTGGCAAGCTGCGAGCGGGATCACGAACTTCTGCCGCAGCAAACGTGACGGTGTTCCACGCGTCGTAACAGAACAGAGCCTTCGATGCAGCGACGCCGAGTGCAGCCAAAAAGCCTGCCGAAACCGCACCCGAAACGCGTGGAACATCGGTGCTCCAAACGGGGACAAAGTGCGCCACATGACCGTTTCCTAGGATCAAAATCAGCGCAATCAGCGCCCACAGCGCCAGCAGCTTCAGCCCGGTAAAGAGGTTTTGCACGGCGGCTCCAGCGACGACACCGCGCGTGTTGATGTAGGTCAACACCGCGATCACCACCAGCGCCACAGCCTGTCCCGAAGAGATTCCGACGGGACCGTGACTGCCTTGATACAGCGTCAGCCACATTCGCTCTTCACCAACCCACGGCAGAAAAATCCCGAGGTATTTGGCAAACGCAATCGCGACCGCAGCGACGAAGCCCGACTGGATCACCAGAAACAGCGTCCAGCCATACAAAAAGCCCGGAAGTCGCCCAAACGCCCGTCGCAGATAGACGTATTGACCACCGGCTTCGGGCATCATCGCCGCCAGCTCCGCGTAGCTCAACGCACCGAGCAGCGTAAACAGCCCAGCCAGTCCCCACAGCCCCAAGTAGATGCCAGGCGCTGCGATGTTTTTGGCCATCAGCGACGGAGCAATGAAGATCCCTGAGCCAATCATGCTCCCGACGAGGAGAGCTGCCGCATCGACGGCACCGAGCCTTCGTTCTAGCTGTGACGATGACATCTAGGCCGTGGGTAGCATGGGGTGTTTGCCGTCTCAACTTTTTCGTCGTCGAGCCCGGCGCATCGCACAAAGTTACGCTACCCTTGCCGCACATGACGGATGCGGTTGAAAACAGCCAGCCTCTGCTTCGGCTTTCCAAAATCACCAAGGTCTATACGCGAGGCGATCTGGCGGTTCCGGCGCTGCGTGGCATCGACCTCTTCATCGAGCAAGGCGAGTTCGTCGCGGTCATGGGTCCAAGCGGATCGGGAAAATCGACGCTGATGAACCTGATTGGCTGCCTCGATCGGCCCACCTCGGGAGCGTATTTTTTGGAAGGTCAGGACGTGGCGCAGCTCAGTCGCGATGAGCTGGCGGGTGTGCGACTGCGAACGCTGGGCTTTGTGTTCCAAGGCTTCAACCTCCTGTCGCGAACCACGGCGCTCGAAAACGTCGAGCTGCCGCTTCTGTACGCTGGAATGAAGTCCGTCGAGCGGGCCGAGCGAGCCAAAGAAGCGCTCCGTCGGGTTGGACTGGATGCTCGCGCCGGACATACGCCGAATCAGCTCTCGGGTGGTCAGCAGCAGCGAGTCGCGATTGCGCGCGCACTGGTGACGCGGCCCAAGCTGCTGCTCGCTGACGAGCCGACGGGAAATCTCGACTCGCGGACCTCGATCGAGGTCATGGCGCTGCTGCAAGAGCTCAATGCTGAAGGACTGACGGTGCTGCTGGTCACACACGAACCGGACATCGCGTCGTACGCCGGACGGCTGCTGCTGGTCAAAGACGGTCGGCTGCGGACCGACGAAAAGCGCGCAGCCATGTCGGCCAAGCAAGCACTCAGCGAGTGGCGAGACGAGGAGACTCTCCAATGATGGTCATGATGGCGCTCCGTCTGGCACTGCGGAGCTTGCTACGCAATCGAATGCGATCGGCGCTGACGGCGCTCGGTGTCATCATCGGTGTCGCCGCGCTGCTTGTGACGGTGGTGCTCGGTGAAGGCACACGCAAGATGGTGGCCGCGCAGATTGCCTCGATGGGCTCTGCCATCTTGATGATCGTCCCCGGAGCGTCGGCACAAGGTGGCTTTATGGGCGGCACCGGCAGCGGCAGACCGCTTCAGCGCGACGACGTGGAAGCCATCTTGCAAGCGCGCTCGGTTCGTTACGCAGTTCCCGTCGATCGCACCGTCGCTCAGGTCGTCAGCAGCAACCTCAACTGGCAGACCCCGATCATCGGAACCACGACGGACTATCTGGCGCTGCGAGACTGGCCCGTCGCGCGCGGTCGCTTCTTTAACGCCGCCGAAAATGACACAGCGGCCAAGGTCTGTGTACTGGGCAGGACCGTCGCTCAAAACATCTTTGGAGAGTCCGATCCCGTCGGTCAGCAGCTTCGCGTCAAGCAGATGCCGTGTGAGGTCATCGGCCTGCTGGCAGCCAAAGGTCAGTCCGCGATGGGTAGCGATCAAGACGATGTGCTGATCATGCCGTCGCTGACGCTGCGGACTCGCGTGCTCAATCAGAACCGTCAGTATGTCAGCACGATCATGGTCTCAGCGACGAGCGAAGACGATCTGGCAGCGGCGGAAAGCGAAGTCGTCTCGATCCTACGTCAGCGTCACAAGCTGACCGACGATCAGGAAAACGACTTCACCGTGCGCAACCTGGCAGAGCTGGTTCAGACCCAGCAAAAGATCGTCGAGACGCAGACGGGTATGCTTCGCAACGTCGCAGCGGTCTCACTCCTCGTCGGTGGCATCGGCATCATGAACATCATGCTGGTGTCCGTCACCGAAAGAACGCGCGAGATCGGCATCCGGCTCGCCATCGGTGCCCGAGAGAAAGACATCTTGCTTCAGTTTTTGGTCGAAGCCGTCGTGCTCTCGGTGATGGGAGGCCTGCTCGGAATTGGGCTGGGAATGCTGGCAGCGACGCTGTTTGCCAAGCTCGGTGGCGGCATGCCCGTCGATTTTTCAGCGTTCTGGATGGTCCTGGGCTTCGGAGTGTCCGTCGCGATTGGTGTGCTGTTTGGCTTCTATCCAGCGCGCAAAGCAGCTCGGCTCGATCCAATCGACGCACTGCGCTACGAATAAGCGCAAGTACGGACGCTGACGCTTACAGCTCGGCGGTGTTGGCAAGGCCCAGGCTGGTCGCACAGCTCGATACTGCGTCCGTCACAGCATCGTGAACCACCGACGAAAGCGGAGACGGCACAACTTCGTCACTGCCCGCCGACGCAGCAATCGCTTCCGCTGCTGCGATATACATCTGCGGATCGATGCGTCCAGCGCGCACAGCCAGTGCGCCTCGGAAAATGCCAGGAAATGCGAGCGCGTTGTTGATCGCAGTTCCGTCGGCAGCATACGCAGCACCGGCATCGCGAGCCAGGTCCGGCTCAATCTCAGGATACGGATTCGACAGCGCGAAGATGACCTGTCCGCGACGGATGTGCTCAGGCTTGATCAGACCGACTTTGCCGGTCGTACAGACTACGATGTCGGCCTGCGCAACCAGCGTCTCAAAGTCCGTCGCTCGCGCACCAGCCGCCGTCAGTGGAGCCATTGCTTCCGGGTTGCGATCCGTCACCAGCACTTCACCGACGCCATATGCCAGCGCCAGCTTCGCAATCGCCGATCCCGCCGCGCCCAAGCCGACTTGACCCATCTTGGAGCGTCGCAGCTCCAGCCCGGTCAGACGACAGGCATTGATGATCGCAGCCAGCGTCACCACCGCCGTTCCGTGCTGATCATCGTGCATCACCGGCTTGCGCAGACGACGCTTTAGCTCTTCTTCGATGCGGAAACACTCGGGAATGCGAATGTCTTCTAGGTGAATGCCGCCGAAGCTGCGCGAGACACGAACGACGGTCTGGACGAAATCATCCACGTCTTTGGTATCGACCAGGATCGGCGTCGCCGAGATTCCAGCGAAGCGATCGTACAACACGGCTTTGCCTTCCATGACCGGCATGCTGGCCAGCGGACCGATGTCGCCCAAGCCCAAGACGCGGGTGCCGTTTGTGAAGATACCGACGGAGTTTCCAAGTCCGGTGTAGTCAAACGCGCGCTCGGGCTTTTCGGCAATCGCACGCGACACCCGAGCCACACCCGGTGTGTAGATGTAGCGCAGGTCCGATAAGTGCTTGAGCTCGATGCGACTGGTCGAGTGCAGCTTCCCGCCGAGGTGACAGTCAAAGACACGGTCGCGGACGCTGATGATCTCGACGCCGTCGGTGCGCGCCAGAGCTGACACCAAGCGCTCGGTGTGCTCTTCGTTTTCCGTTTCGACGGTGATCTCGCGAGTCGAAAGACCTTCAGCCATGTGCAGCGTCGAGATCGCTCCGATCAACGCACCTTCCTGCGCAATCACCGTGGCGACCCGCGCAAGCTGACCGGGACGATGACGAGTACGAACACGAAGGACGGTATCGATGCGGTAGTTGGCCATGGAAGCCCTAATCTACCCCACCTTTCGCGATGGCCTCCACAGTTTGCGTGCTCGACCGGGAGTGGGCGCAGTCTGCGCAGAACTCGCGTACAGGTCAGCAGTCAGGACGGGGTAAAATGACGCGAACTGGAGGACTGATTGATGACAACCTGGACAACCAAGGGTCTGGCTGTAGTAGCAGGCCTGTTCCTGATCGGACTTATCGGTTGTGATACGACCAGCAGCAACACCGACGGAGGCGTCGATGCTGGCTTGGTCGTTTGCAAGGGCGATGGCTGCATCGGCGCTCCCTGCGCAAAGCCAGCGGACTGCACCGAAGGAAACCCAAGCCAAGCGGCGACTTGCTGGGTCGGCACCATTCTCAACAACCCCAAGCTGCTGCCCACGCCCGATGGATACTGTAGCCGCGAGTGCGACAGCGATGCCGACTGCGGAACCGGCAAGTGCTACACGCTGCCGAACGCGACCAAGCGCTACTGCATGGCTCGCTGCGACGCCACCAATACCTGTCGCAAGCCCGGTTATTCCTGCGCCTTTGACGGAGCCACCGACGCCATCTGCTTCCCGAACGCCAACTTTGACTGCAACCCCACCGCCAACGAAGGCTACTGCGACTACGGCGTAGACAAGTACATCGGCGGCTGCGTCCGCGTGGCGTACGACGACGATCATGGCGGCGTCTGCCACTTGCAATGCAAGCTCGGCACCAATACCTGCCCGCCCGACAATCGCGCTGGAACGCCTGCACCGCCCCAGCAGTGTCTCTACGTCGATGCTGGACTCGATAGCCGAGGCAACATCACCAATCCCAAGGACAAGCTGCGCGCCAACATCTGCTTCCGACAGACGGCTGCGCCCAAGACACCGGGATCGCAGTGTACAAACCTCGGCGAATGCCAAGACGGCTACGAGTGTGATCTCTACGCCGCCCGTCCCGAGTCTCGCATCTGCCGTGCGCTGTGCGTCCAAGGCGACGGTGTCCAGCTCGATCTGCCCGGTCTGTTCGTGCCCGCCGGTGCCAAGATTGCCAACAACACCTGCCCCGGCGCTGGAGAAGTCTGTAGCGACTCGCTGCTGGCCGGTGCCCGAGTTGGTGCGCGCGATCGAACCGCTGGTCTGTGCCTGGCTCCTTAAATACCGGGTGCAGCGTCTCGTCCAATCGATCAACACAACCAAGCGGTCTGCAAAAGGCCCGGAGCTTACACCATGCGTTTTCTTGCCCTGTCCGCCCTTGTTGTTCTGAGTGCTCAGGTTGCTTCTGCGCAGCCACGTCCTGGCTTCCCGCGTCGCGCCGAGCTTCACCATGATCGCGCCGATGCCGCTCGCAGCGCCGCTCAGGTTGCCGATGATCGACGTGACCTGGCTCGCTTCCAAGCGACACTCAATGCCTTCGATGCAGCAGTTGCTCGTCGTGATGCCGTCGGAGTCCGCGCCGCCCTGACCAGCTTCGTCCAGCAAGGTCGCGCCGAAGTCGCCGAGCAGTCCCGCGAAACCGCCCAAGCGCAGCGCGAAGTGGCTCGCTCAGGTGCAGAGCTTGCGCGTGACCGCAACGGTCGAGATGCCCGCAACCTGCGTGATGACCGTCGAGATGCCGCGCGTGAAAATGCCGCGCTCGCCGAAGAACAGAACCTGCTCGCCGAGCTAGAGCGCACCGTAGCGGCTGAGTATGCGTGGGGACCGCAGGTTCCGATCCTGGCGCGTGCTCGTCAGGTGATGGATCGCTTCGTCGTGCTCGCCCGGGCAGAGCTACAGCGTTCCAAGTCGGAAGTTCGAGAAGATCGGCGGGAACTGCGGGAAGATCGCCGAGGGATTCGCTAACGAAGTCCCTCACTCGGCAGGCAAACCGGACAGCTATTCGTCGCTGTCCTTGTCCTTCTTCGGCTCTTCGTCCTTGGTCGGCTTGACCTTGTCGCGGCCCGATGCACGCCGGACAATCGCACCCACCATCGTTCCGCCGATACCGCCCGTCAGCACGGCCAAGATCAGCGAGTCGAGCGCAGGCTTTACCACCCGTGACGCCGTCGCATGCTCATGAAAGTGGAACGCAAAGACCAGCGTCGATGCCGCCGCCATGATGAGATGCGTCTTGGTCTTCGAGTCGCCGATCTTGCTCTCGACGTACATCATGCCGATGACCACAAAGATCCCGAGTAGGAAGAACCACTTCGGATCGTAGCTCTGCGGATGCACCGAGATGTGCAGCCCGTCCGAGATCTGATCATCGACGTGCTCGACCGTAAACGACAGCGTGTTGCCACGCAGGCTGCGCGACAGGCGGTGCTCGTTTTGGTTCGACTGCTCTGTCCACGTCGCCGTCCCACGCCGCGCCCGCATCTGGTTGGTGCGCACCGAAAACTCACCGCTTACCGCTTCATTGGAGCCTTCGCCCGCGATCTGAAGGTCATAGACCGCCGCCGCGTTCTGGCTGCTATCAGACTTGAGCGTGCCGCTCACCGTCACATCGAACGGTCCGGTCTTGCCTTCGGGAAGCTGCACTTTTTCGCTCTTGCTTGACTCTGTGAGCACCGTCTGGCCGTACACCGTACGCGCCATCGTCTTGCGCAGCGTCGGATATCCAGCCGCTGCCGCCCACAAGATGCACAGCGTCGCAAAGGCATAGCGACCATTTTTGCTTTGGATCAGGTCATACGCCGGAACCGCCGTGGCGTAGATCGCGTACGCCACCAGTCCCGCCGACAGCAGCATGCCGATCATCGACTCGCGCAGGTAGTCCATGCGGTAGCCAACGATCATCGCTCCCGCCAGCGCCAGCAGCAGCACCGGACCGAGCCACGCCTCCCAGTGATCTTCCATAAACCGCTCGTACGCAGTCTTTGGAACGGGGGCTGCTTCTTCGCTCGCTTGCGCCGCAGGCTTATCGCCCCGCGCCACCTGACGGCGGGTTCGGCGATAGCCGTCTCCCTCTTCGGGCCCAAAGTTTACTGGGCTCTGTCCATCCTGATCTTCGTCTTCGTCGCGCTTTGCCACGGAATCCTCACAGCTATCGGCAGTCGCCTGATTTGAGAAGTAGGACTCAACATATCCGGCGAGCCGCGTGAAGGCAACAGCGACGAATCACCAGCCGCTTGGGTTGACTGCGCAGGGTCCGCGCTGCTAATCCCCCGACACCATGGCGGTCACTGAGTTTACGCACCTACACGTCCACAGCCAGTACAGTCTGCTAGACGGAGCCATCCGCTTAAAGGATCTGTTTCCGCGCATCTCTGCGATGGGGATGAACGCGGTGGCGCTGACCGATCACGGCAACATGTTCGGTGCCATCGACTTCTATAAGAAGGCCAAGGCGGCGGGACAAAAGCCCATCTTTGGCAGCGAGACTTACGTCTGCGACAACCGGCTCGATCGCACCTCGCGCCGCAACTACCACCTCATCCTGCTCGCCAAGAACAACGTCGGGTATCAGAACCTGCTCTATCTGAACTCGATGGGCTACCTCGAAGGCTTCTACTACCACCCGCGCATCGACAAAAAGCTGCTCAAGGACCGCAGCGAAGGGCTCATCGGCCTGTCGGCCTGCCTCGGTGGAGAGATTGCCCAAGCCCTGCTCACAAACGGCTACGAAGCCGCCAAAGAAGTCGCCAAGCAGTACGCCGACTGCTTTGCCCCCGGCGACTTCTACCTAGAAGTTCAGCCAAACGGGCTCGCCGACCAGGACAAGGTAAACGCCGACTGGAAGCGCATGTCCCAGGAAACCGGCATTCCGCTTGTTGCCACCGGAGACTGCCACTACGTTCACCAGACCGACGCCAAAGCACACGAAGTCCTCATGGCGATTCAGCAGGGCCGCACCCTCGCCGATGAAAAGCGGCTCAAGCACGATGTCAGCTCCTACTACCTGCACAGCCCGGCGGAATTTAACAAGTTCTTCGCCGACATGTCCCAGGCCATCGAGAGCACCGTCAAGATCGCCAACGAGTGCAACGTCGAGCTCAAGCTCGGCAAGCCGATGCTGCCCCGCTACAAGGTGCCCGAAGGCTTCGACATCCCGTCCTACTTCCGCCGCGTCTGCGAAGAAGGTCTTGAGCAGCGCTTCCAAGAGTTTGCCGCCTACGGCAAAACCTTCGACCCCGACCAGTACCGCGCCCAGCTCAAGCGAGAGATCGAAGTCATCATCGCGATGGACTTCCCCGGCTACTTTCTCATCGTCTGGGACTTCATTCGCTACGCCAAAGAGCACGGCATCCCCGTTGGCCCCGGTCGCGGCTCCGGCGCAGGCTCACTCGTTGCCTACTCGCTCAAGATCACCGACCTCGACCCGCTGCCCTACAACCTGCTGTTTGAGCGCTTCCTCAACCCCGAACGCATCTCGATGCCCGACTTCGACGTGGACTTTTGCATGAACCGTCGCGACGAGGTCATCAAGTACGTCTCCGAAAAGTACGGCAAAAACCACGTCGGCCAGATCATCACCTTCGGCTCTCTGTCGGCCAAGAGCGCCCTCAAAGACGTGGGCCGCGTCATGGGCATGCCCTTTCAGGATCTCAACGACCTCACCCGCAACCTGCCCGCCCTGGTCGAAGGCCACCCGCTCACCATGTCGTGGGTGCTCGAAAACGAGCCCAAGTTCAAACAGATCATGGCCGAGCGGGCCGAGTTCAAAGAGCTGGTCGAGATCGCCACCGCGCTCGAAGGTCTGCACCGCAACGCCGGAATGCACGCCGCAGGCATCGTCATCGCCGAGCACCCCCTGTGGGAGCACGTCCCCTGCTATCGCGGCCAAGACGGCGAAATCGTCACCCAGTTTGCCAAGGAAGAGGTCGAGGAAGCGGGCCTCGTCAAGTTCGACTTCCTCGGGCTCAAGACCCTCACCGTCATCGACATCGCCGTCCAGATGATCCACCGCAAGCAGCCCGACTTCGATCTGCGCCGGATCCCGCTCGATGATGACCGCGTCTACCGCATGATCTCCGATGGCGACACCACCGGCGTCTTCCAGCTTGAGTCCTCCGGCTTCAAAGAACTGCTCAAGAAGCTCAAGCCCGACTGCTTTGAAGACATCATCGCCGCAGGTGCGCTCTACCGCCCCGGTCCCCTCGAAGGCGGCATGGTCGATGACTTCATCAGCCGCAAGCATGGCCGCACCAAGATCGTCTACCACCACCCCGCCATGGAGCCGATCCTCCAAGAAACCTACGGCGTCATCGTCTACCAAGAGCAGGTCATGCAGATCTCGCGCGCCCTCGCCGGGTACTCGCTCGGTGGAGCCGACCTCCTGCGCCGCGCCATGGGCAAAAAGAAAAAGGAGGTCATGGAGAAGGAAAAGGCCAAGTTCCTCGATGGCGCCCAAAAGACCGGCGTCGATACCAAGGTCGCCGACGAGGTCTTCGATCTCATGGCCGCCTTTGCGGGCTACGGCTTCAACAAGTCGCACTCCGCCGCCTATGGCCTTGTCACCTACCAGACCGCCTACCTAAAGCGCCACTTCCCCGCCGAGTTCTGGGCCGCCCTGCTCACCTGCGACAAGGACGACACCGACAAGGTCTCGCGCTACGTCGCCGAGGTCCGCGACTCCGGCATCGAGGTCCTGCCCCCCTGCGTCAACCAGTCGCAGATGAACTTTTCCGTCATCGAGCAGACCTACAAGCCCACCCAAAAGCCCGCAAAGAGCGGCGTCCCCATCGTCAAGCAGGCCATCCGCTTCGGTCTGTCCGCCGTGCGCGGCGTCGGCGAAGGTGCCGTCGAGTCCATGCTCACCGCCCGCAGCGACAAGGGCCCCTTTGACTCCCTGTACAACCTGTGCGAGCGCGTAGACCTGCGCCGCCTCAACAAAAAGGCCATGGAGGCGCTCATCAAAGGCGGTGCCTTCGACGCCATCATCCCCCACCGCGCCGCCGCCATCGCCGCCCTCGATGGAGCCGTCGATCGCGCCCAGAAGCTCCAGCGCGAAAAGGACAGCGGCCAGACCTCCCTGTTTAGCCTGCTCGGCGGCGGCGGCAGCAAGTCCGGCAGCGACTTCGGCCCCCCGCCCCCCTATCCCCAGGTCGCCGAGTGGACCCCCAAGCAGAAGCTCGCCCTCGAAAAAGAGTCCCTGGGCTTTTACATCAGCGGCCACCCCATCGACCGCTACGCCCCCGAGCTGCGCCGCGCCCGCGCCAGCCTGATCGCCGACCTCACCGACCCCGGCACCGACATTCCCAGGGGCCGCGACCGCGCCGACACCCTCGCCGGTGGTGTCGTCAGCGACTTCCGCGAGCGCCCCTTAAAGAGCGGCAACGGCAAGATGGCCTCCTTCCGACTCGAAGACCAGAGCGGCAGCATCGAGGTCGTCTGCTTTTCCAAGGCCTACGAGCAGTTTGAAGCCGTCCTGCGCGCCGACGAACCCATCCTCCTTATCGGCCAGCTCATGGCCGACGGCGACGGCGAGTCCCCCACCCGCAAGATCAACATGCGCGAAGCCCAGCTCCTGTCCCAGATTCGCCTGGACAAGACGCAGAAGCTCACCCTGTCCGTGGTCGCCGACGACCTCACCGAGCAAAAGGTCGAGGCCATCAAGAAAGCCATCAGCGAGCATCCCGGCGACGTGCGCGTCTCCATCTTCCTGCAAAAGCCCGGTCGCTGGCGTCTCGAAGCCCAGCTCCCCCCCGACTTCAAGGTCGTCCCCAGCGACGAGCTACTCACCCAGCTCACCACCCTCTGCGGCGAAAACACCCTCCAACTCACCTAGCCCGCGTGGTCACTCCGTCCCCCCTGCGGGATCACTGCGTACCCCCTGCGGGATCACTGCGTACCCCCTCCGTGGTCACTGCGTACCCCCTCCGTGGTCACTGCGTACCCCCTGCGGGATCACTGCGTACCCCCTCCGTGGTCACTGCGTACCCCCTCCGTGATCGCTCCGTACCCCCTCCGTGGTCACTGCGTACCCCCTCCGCGATCACTGCGTACCCCCTCCGCGATCACTGCGTACCCCCTCCGTGATCACTCTCACCATTAGTCACAATTATCCCGAGGGAGGGATGGTTGAGGTTGCTTGCTGAGAGGAACTTGTGGTGCTGAGGTGTTCCGGCATGCAGAGCGAGCATGCAGTGGACAAGTGGGCGGAGCAGGAATTTGGCCATGCGG
>JAEUKB010000025.1 GCA_016794365.1 Myxococcales bacterium | reverse complement strand
CTCACCGGGAGAAAAATCGAATCGCTTCACACCCGGATGTCGATACCACCACACGCGACAGCGCTTTCCACAGAACGCACGGTCCGTACGAACACAAAAAGGTAGGCGAAAATCACACGTTTTACAAAAATGAACGTCTCGCAAACGATCCGCCTTTTTATCGCGATGAGTGATCTCGATTGAAGTTCCATATTAGCACAAACACACAGCTTATCGCGACGAACCTGGAATCAATGATCGCGTAACTTTTTGACTTCGTTTTGTTTAAAATTTTGATTGAGCAATAAATTTCCCAAATCGAAGTCATTTTTCAAAAATCTCACGAGAACCAATCTGCTCATTTCTGATGAGATCGCTCGATTTTGAGTTGAGCTGAATACCTCTCAATGGATTGCGGATTTTTTGCCCAGAAATGAGCTGATTGATTCCCATCATGATTGAGCTGTTAGCTTCAGGCAGATCGGTTCTTCGAACAGATCCAAGTTGAGCAGAACGATTCGTGATAGACTCGACTTATGAAGAAGTGCCCGATCTGTGGTCGGAAGGTCATTAGCAAGCGGAGAGACGCGATCTACTGTCGAAACCCTCGCTGTCGCAAAGAGGCGTTTCTGGCGAGGAAGGAGCAGGCCGCGCCGGAACCCCTGCCTCGCAGCGCGAACAAAGCGTCGGTGGTGGTTTCGTTTCCAGACGGAAGCCGGTGGCTGATGGAACTGACACCGCTTCAGCCAACCGCGCAGACGCAGTTGCCGACGCTGATGCAGGTTGCCAACCTGGCACCGATTCAGACCGATGGGTCAGCCGAAGTGAAGACGACCGCGATCGATTTGTCGCCAGCGACGAACGGGAACGGTTTGGAACCGATCCAATGGGCAAGTACCAACGAAAAAATAGATGTGGTTGTGAGCGAAAGCGCTTCTTCATCAGCGGCTATGCCGGAAGCGACGGAGGAGGAGCAGAACCGTTCCGAACCGATCCAACTTGTCGTCGCTGAAGATGCCATTTCCTCCGGCCTTGCGGCAGATTCAACGGTTGAAGCCGCAGAAATCACGAGTCCTGTTCCTGCATCCACTGAAAGCGCGGAGTCTCCCGCTGTCGAAGTTCCAACGGAGATCAGGCCGGCATCGATCAAGCCAGCGCTGCGCACTGTCGAGCTGTACTTTGTGGACGCTCGTGCACGGAGGATGACGTTCGAGTCAGCGACGCGCTATCGCGACGGAAAGTGGCGAGTCGATTTCCTGGCGCGGGCGGTGCTTGGCGTGGGTCCGTCGGAAGGGCGCGGGCTCGGAGGTCAGCCGGGACGGTGGCGTGAGTTTTATCCGCAGAAGTCACCGGGCGATTATGGCTTCGTCGAGAACGTCGGAGTGCTGTGCTGGGAGGACGGGGATGGTCGGGCACATGCCGCCGAGGCTGGACTGCTCAGCGCGGCGCTTGGTCCGACGTGGCGGGAGAGGATTCGTTCGTTATTGGTAGCTCGGACAGCGGACGGTGCCGATCGCTGCTAAGCGAATACATCACTAACGGTTGATGCCGTCGCAGCTCGACGCAGCCATAGCTTGAGCTGCCCCAAGTCCTGGCAACTGGTGATGCGACGGAGCTGCGCCGCGTCTGGCTCCAGACCGCGAGCACTCAGTACCGTCAGGAGTGCCTCGGCCTCGCCTTTGACCTGTCCCTCGGCGATGCCTCGGAAGTACGGTGGGCTGTCGAACTCGGTGCGGGGGACGAAGCGGGTGCTGGGGTCGAGCATGATGAGCCTCTGAATGTTCGTGAAACGCTCTTTGGTGACTATGCCACCAAGCAGGCCGAGCATCCACCACAAGCGATCGATGGCTTCGGTTGGACTCGGGGCAGCATGGTGGAGCGCACGGAGTGCCGAGTAGGCGACGCGTTCGCCGCCGTCCTCATCTGCGTGGACCAGCGCCGACAGCAGTGACAGCGGGACATTCGCTTCGGCCTCCAGCACGGACTCGATGCGGGGGATTTCATCTGGGCCAAGCACCAGCGGCGACCATGGCGAGGTCGGATGAAAACGCGGGATCGGCTGCCGCGCCCACTTTGCCGTCGCTGCGCTCGTCGCCAGCACCAGCAAGTACGTCATACAGCCATGTTCCGCAAACAGCGCTGACGTGTAGAGCGGCCACGCTCGATGCTTTCGCTCATCCGCCTGCCGCTGTACTTCAAGGACTACCGCGAGCACCGGCTTGCCCTCGTGCTCACAGATCAGCGCCCGATCGGCCCGAAACTCCTGCGCCACCGTCTGATTAAACGAAGCTGGCGCCAGCTTCACCGATGAAAACAACGGCACTTCCTGGCCACACAGCCGCCTCAGTAGCTCCGGCACCAACTCAGGATGCCGAGAGCAAAGCTCCAGCGGCGCTTCATGTTCTATGGAGAGGGGCATTCATTCTGCTCAGGGCTTTTAACGAATTCTCTTGAGGCTTCATCGTATATATAGTGATATATTCCCATTCTGATCTTCAAGACATCAATGGTATCTACCCCATGGGATGGCGAGCCCTGTCCTTGTCCTAGAAAATCACTATACAACGGTCCTTGGATTAGGCCCTTTGTTTTCAAGTATAGCCCGTCCAACTCCGACCTTCTAAACCAACTCTCAATATCGGAGATGCTCAATGAGCCATTATTTTGCTCTAATTCCCTTCTAAAGCTGCCGAAGTTCTTCAAATGCCATTTGGCTGCGGCTAGTTTGTTGTTCCAGGTTCTTGCGATTTCAAGCAGATTGGCTTCACTGAATGATTCTTTCAGTTCGCCACGCTTTTTCTGAATTGCTATAGACTGTTGGCGTGCCACATAATCTTCAATTAGCTTCTCTTCGTTGATGACAACAGACGGTTCTGGAAGTTGGTTGGATGTCATTTCATCAGATTTAGTCGACATTTTCTCTACCTCGGTTCTGTTTCATTGGTTGATGACACAGATGACGTGCTTCGCCTTACGCCTTCCCCGCCGCCATTTACTGGGATGAGCATGATCCCGGCGCGTTCGATGGCGTCTTGGATCGCTTTCAGGGTGGCGGGGCGTGGGGTTCGGGTGTTGGACTCGAAGTCCTTGATGGCGGTGAGGCTGACGCCTGCGGCCTCGGCAAGCTGACGTTGCGAGATGTCGAGCAAGCCGCGAGCTGCCCGGCACTGGCCTGGCGAAATGTTGGCCTTTTGAGCTGAATTAAGACTTTTTGGTTGACTATCGGTCATGGCGGACTATTCTTCGAGCTGTCGAAGCGGTGGCATCATGCCACCTTTCACTACGGGCATCAAAGGCATGTCCTCGGGCTACGTCTGCCCGCGGGAGCGCGCGCACTGCCGACATCGCTCGTGCGTCTATACGCATGGAAGGGAGAGCCATGTCCTCGGCACTTTTGCGTCAGCCGTCCGGTCTTGTTGCGATCTGTGTGGTTGAGTTCTGCGAGCGGTTCGCGGGATTCCTTCTGTCGTCGCTACTGGTCTTGTACCTAGGCGATCGGTGGCAACTATCTGATGGTGATGCGGCACGAGCTGCTGGGTACTGGCAGGCGCTCGGCTATTTGGCAGCGATCGGTGGTGGCTTGCTGGCCGATCGAATCGGCTACCGTCGGTCTGTGGTGTCCGGTCTGCTCGCACTGGTCATCGGCCTGGCACTGCTGTCGCTGGAGTCGCGAACGGGGAGCTTACTCGCGGCGGCTCTGCTGATTGGGGGGAATGGCCTATTCAAGCCTTCGGTGACGGCGCTGCTCTCCGCGATCTATGAACCAGGAGATCCTCGTCGCAGCAGCGGCTTTGGCTGGTTTTATCTGACGGTCAACCTCGCTGGCTTCACGGCCCCAATCGTTGGAGGTCTGCTGCGTACCCAGTTTGGCTGGGCGAACGCTTTTGCAACGGCAACCGCTGCTGCACTGCTGGGACTGCTTTCGCTTCTAATCGGGGGTTCCTCGGTGCGCACGACGCCGACGCACATAGATCCCGTGGATTCTGCGCCGAATCGGCATTCCGAAGGTCCACGCCTGCTGGCTCTGATCGGAGTGATGCTTGCGCTCGCGATGCTGGGATTGGCTTTTTCGCAGAGTGCGGGGACGCTGCTGCTCTGGGCTCGCGATCACACCCGCAGGAACATTGGCTCATATCAGATCCCGCCCGACCTCTTTGCATCGGTTCCATCGCTCATCGTGATAATTCTGACGCCTGTCCTGTCGGCAGTGTGGCGATCGATGCAGCGCCACAACCGAGAGCCGTCGGACTCACTCAAGCTGCGCATCGGCCTCCTTCTCATGGCCGCTGGATACGGAGTGATGGTGCTCGCCGCGTTCATAGCTGGCGCTCATCCCGTCAGCGCGCTATGGCTTCTCAGCGGCAAGCTCGGTCTGACGATAGGTGAAATGCTAGTGCTGCCTTCGGGACTGGCGCTGGCTGCCACCACGGTCCCGTCGCATCGGGCTGGGTTTACAATCGGACTGTCGTTCGCTGCTCAAGCACTCGGCTTCTGGCTCGGCGGGATCGCTGGAAGCTATTGGGACAGGACAACGCCAACGAGCTATTTTGCGGTGCTGGCGACTTGGACGTTGGTTGCGGCAGGACTGTGTTGGCTTCTGATCCAGCGTCGCGAGGCCGGTCGGGCCTGACGCTTCGCCCAGTCATTCTTCCGCCGACTCGCTTTGCACCCGCTCCGAGTGCGCTTCTCCCCAAACGATTTCCGCAGAGAGCGATGACGACGGCTTGACCACCCTCAACACACCATTGTAAGCAGACGATTGTGTGCGTTGACCGACAGGTCTGGCACCGCTTCACTTTGCGGCGCTGGCTGCAACCAGCAGAGAGGCTGACATGGGTCGTTCGCGAAGACGTTCTTCTCGCAAAGTCTCGCCGTGGCTGATTGCGCTTGCACTCGTGTTTTACGTTGGCGCGGTGGGCGCGCTGTCGACCGAGAGCCTGGCCTTTCGACTTCTCCTCACGCTGGGCTGTATCGGGGCTGTTGTCGTCATCATCGGTGGCTTCTTCGCCGCGGCAGACTCGCCCATTGCGAAGGTCAGCCGTGTCGCACGGTCACGAATGGGAATGGTTCTTACTGCGCTAGGATTGACGGGTTTAGGACTGGCCGCCGGATGGTCTGAAGCCAAGAAGCGTAGCGATCAGGCTGCGGCGGTCGCACGGGCGGCGGCAGAGCAGGAAGCCGCTGAGGCCAAGTTTCGGGCGATGTCGTCGGCAGGTCACTTGGACGCAGCGCGAACCGCCATGGACGAGGGCTTCGATGCCGCAACTCGTACAGGAGGACAGCTCACGCTCGCTGAGTGCCACCTTCGAGCCATCCCCGGTTCGGCATCAGAAGCTCCGTTGGCGAACGCACTCCTCTTGGAATGTGCATCAAGGCCCGCTCGTGCGTTGATCCTCGCTGCGGAGCACGAGGTGGAATCGGGTACAGGTGAGGACATTTTTCGACGTCTGGGCCTTGCCAGGGACATGCTTCGCAAGATTCCCGCAAGTGTGCCGGAGCATGCCATCGGAGAAGAGTTGATTCGGACTTGGCGGCAGCGGGAAGCAAGCGAACGCCTTGCGGCAGCTCAGAAAGAAGTCGACTTGGCCACGGATGACACCATCTTCCAACGACTGGAAGCTGCCGATGACCATCTTCAGAAGATACCCACCGACACCCCCGAACGACCCCTGGCAGACTCGCTTCAGAAAAAGTGGCAACGTCGCGCAGCGCTGCTGCGGCTGAGCGCTGCTCGGTCTGCCATCAAGGAACGAGCCTACGTACTCGCCACCGCCCATCTGGCCCACGTTCCGCCGAACTCACCATTTTCGGCCACAGCGATAGCTCTGTCGAAGAAAGCGGATTCACTGCGCAAGGCCGACGAGCGACGCCAAGCCCAGTCCTCGGCGGATTCAGATGACGTGGATGCCGGGTCGGTTGGGGGCGGCAGCGGTGGTCGTCAGCGGGGTTCCGGCGGCTCTGTGTATGTCCATTCCTACACCCGAAGGGATGGAACCTATGTTCGCTCCCATACGCGCGGCTCGGGTCGAAGACGGTAGTTCCTCGTTGGGTACGCTTACACTCCAATAAGACCAAGGATAGGAAGCCAGCTAGCTAGCTAGAAAAACTCGCTTCATCAGTGTGCTCGCTGATTATCATAAACAGTTGCAAGTTGGGACGTAAAAGGAAGATGGGTTGGTGTAAGGTACACTGGGTTCTCATAATCCATAACTAACCGAGCGTTGGTTGTCGGCTTACCAGTGCTAAGATGAATAAATCGAATATCTTGTGATGATACTTTACCATCGAGGGAAAACACTCGTGTTCGTATACGACGAATGCCTTCACCTGGCAAAAAACGATAGTCTGACTCCATCCAAGCTAAGGAGCCATTAGGCCTGTAGCAGTAGTCGATGAAGTTACTCCAGTCCCCCGATGAACTTGTCAGCTACATGCTGACGAACAAGATTCCAGAGGGGAGCGTCCAGACTTCGGCGGTTTCGTAGATGGCGCTGCCCCTAGCCATCTTGCGAAGCGTTCCCAGATCTGGGAACTCTAACCAATTACCATTAAGCGAAGCCTGTGCTGAGTCCTCGGTGCTCTTCTCCACGAAGCCAAATACTCTACCTATCTTGGACTTCTGTGCGGTCTGCTTCTTGGCTGCTTGACAAAATTGACTTGCTGATTGTGGTTCAGCTAAAGAGATTCCCGTAAAGGAAAATACTAAAAATAGTTGTAGTACTAGCGGATGTGGTACCCGACTCACGCTTGCCCTGGACATTGTAGGTGAGGAACAAACCATGCCGGAACATAATCCTATTAACTGGCTGATGTCAATTCGTCCTCGGGCGAAAGACGCACATTCAATTCAGTCAGTACGGTTCGGGTTCTTTCTGCACTGCGCCGCGGTTGGTATCTTACGCTGGCGAACTCTCGACTTAGCGGGTGCAATTTGCTCCACGGCGAAGCCAGCCCTTCAGTCGAACTGAGCAGCCTCGCCATGTTGTGTTCGATAATACCCCTCAAACCGCCCTTACATCACCTGCGCCACTTGCGCAGGCCACCAGTGTTCCTTTCCTCTCGGCGTCTTGTATCCTGCCTCGTCGAGCAGCTTCGCTAACTCCGCAAGACTCGGACTCTCGAACGGTTCCTTTGGATTCTCCGCTGCGTGCGCGCGTTCCATCTTCGTCAGCATCATCTGCAAATACTGTCTGGGACTCAGAATCTTCGTGGCGTCACTCGATCGGAGGAGTCCATGCACACTCCGCTCCGTAAAGCAGCGACCCTTGAGCGGAAGCCATCCCTGTTCGTTCAGAATCGACGCAATCTGCTTGAGCGTATGACCCTTCGCGCGCAGCTCCAGAATCCGCTCGCGCACCTGATTGTCGTCGTGACTCCGCGCGTTGTGCGACCTCGGCGTGATGTGACTCAGCCGCAAACGGAGGTTGTAGACCAGGCTCTTCGTCCACTCCTTTCCTTGCGGCGGAAGCACTCCCTTCGCGTTCAGTCGCCGCGCCATCTCCGTCACTTTCACACCAGTCTGCGCCCACTCCTGAAGCTGCGCGATGACGCTCTGTTCCGCTTCATTCTCGACGAGAATCTTGCGCTTTGGATGGTCCGGCGCAGCGACCGCGCGCTTCCCATAGGGCACCTTTCCAAAGTGATATCCACTGCGCCTAATATAAGAAATCGCTTCCTTCGTACGCTCTCCTGTCGCTTCCCGTTCCATCTGTGCGAACACCAAGAGGATTCCCACCAGCGCTCGTCCTAGCGACGAGTCAAGCCGGATCGATTCCCGAATCGCAATCAGTTCCTTCGTCCCGTCTTTGAAGTACGTTTCATACAGTTCGCAGAAGTGCTTGATCGAACGGCGTCGAGTAGCGCACGGGAATCGCACCCGCACGCTCTCACAGAACCGTACTTGAACCTCTCGGCTCATACGGCTCTTCATGTCCTTGCCATTTCGGTTGGTGCATACACCGGCCATACACCCCGAGTTTCCAGAGCGCTAACAGGTCTGGGCGTCTTCGTGACAGACGCCCAAGATAGTGCTCTGACCGACGGTCGTGTTTGCGGAGGTTCTTGTACTTTTTCCGCGCCCACTTCGCCAGCTCCAGGTTGATGTACCGCAACACCCGAACACACTCCGAGCGGCAATACCGCCCGTAGTAGTTCATCCATCCGCGTACGGCGGGGTCGATCCACGGCGCCATCTCCTCCAGCGTTTTGTGCGCTCGGGATGGGATGTGCCACCCTCGCACCGTCTGCCGGATTCGCTTGGCCGCAGCACTGCTGATCGCGGGCAGGAAGCTCCAGAGTCGGTTCCCGCTGTGGCTCTGCGCTCGACGAGGACGGAAGGTGTAGCCCAGGAAATCGAAGCATACTTGCTCATACTTCCCTTTGCGGTTGCTGTCTCGGCAGTAGACGATTTTTGTCTTCTGTTCGGACAGTTCCAGTCGGCATTCCTTCAGTCTCTGTCTCACCGCATCCAGCACGCTCTTTGCCTGATCTTCACTCGCGCAGTGAATGACGATGTCATCGGCGTATCTCTCGAACGGAATCTCGGGATACGTCCGCTTCATCCACGCATCGAACGCGTAGTGCAGAAACAGATTTGCGAGCACTGGACTTACCACGCCACCTTGCGGCGTCCCGCTGGACCGTGACTGCTCTACGCCGTCGCTGCCGATAGCCGGAGCCATCAGCCAGCGCTTTATGTACAGCAGCATCCACGCCTCTTTGACATGCACAGAAACCGCCTTCATCAGCAGTTCCCAATCGAGGCTGTCAAAGAAGGCGCGGATGTCCAGGTCGATCACCCAGGAATGTCTCCAGCATCGCTCTCTCGCCTTCCCAACTGCGTCGAGCGCGCTCTTGTTCGGGCGATACGCGTAGGAGTCTGGATGGAAGATTCCCTCCACCTTCTCCTCAATCCGTTTCGCCACGACCGTCTGCGCGATTCGATCCGCGACTGTCGGGACTCCGAGAGGCCGGATGCCGCCTCCCTTCTTGGGAATCTTAACTCGCCTCACCGACGGGGGTAGGTAGCTCCCCGAAGACATCCGATTCCAGATCTTGTACAGGTTTCCCCGCAGATTCTGGTCGAACTCCGCCAGCGACTGCTGGTCTACCCCAGCCGCTCCGCGATTCGCCTTCACCCGCTTGTACGCCTCCCACACCTCCACCTTCCCAATCGAATATGGCTTTGCCTCCGTCATCGGCTCCTCCTCGTCCCATCGGGCCGAGTTGGCCAACTCCTTCGGCTTGGACATGTCCGCCCCTTCGCTCCACCGGCTTTCGCAGGCTTCATCGCTACTACAAGCGGATCCGTCCCTGCGCTGGACATCGGTACTCTCTCGCTTGAGGGTGTCTTGTGCCCCCTTGCGATTCTCCCTTGGCATCCCCGCGCTAGGTTCCCACGTTCTGCACAGTGGCCTCTATGCCGGCCACCGTCGAGGCAGAACACAGGCTCCTCCTCGACTGAGTCCCGGGCCAGACTAAGAAGCCCGGTTTCGATGGCATCTACAATTCGATTTCGACACCTCATCGGCGGTTTACTTGCGTTCGTCTTCTGGGGCGTCACCTGCCGAGCTTGATGCTCGACTTTTCCACGGACGCTCACCACGCGAGCTGTTACCCTCGCGCAGCTCCGGGCGGTTTGGAGCCTGGGCCTGCTCCCCGACTCCGAGGGGCCTTCCCTCATCAACTGTGCAGCATGCTGTTTCAAGGTCACGACCTCGGTTCAGCTTCGTGGCACAAGTAGTCCCTCCAGTTTTAAGGGAGACGATCTTCCTGTGGAGCAAGTGAGCTGGTTTGATGCAGTGACGTACTGCAACGCGCTGTCGGTGAAAGAGAACCTTCCGCCGTGCTATCAAATCAATGGAACGACGGTGGGATGGGCAGACGGAGTGAAATGTACGGGATACCGGCTGCCAACGGAAGCGGAGTGGGAATACGCAGCGAACCCCGCGAGTCCGCCTCGGACGGTGTATGCGGGGGCAGACAGTCCAGACGCTGTGGCATGGCACAGCGGGAACTCAGGAAACACGACGCACGAAGTGAAGACGAAGACGGCGAACGGAAGAGGACTGTACGATCTAAGCGGGAATGTATGGGAGTGGGTGTGGGATTGGTATCAGGGGAACTATGAAGCGCTGCCATCGAGCGATCCGATAGGACCATCGACAGGAACGAACCGTGTAATGCGTGGCGGTGCCATATACTACAATGCGGCGTACGCGCGCGTTGCGGAGCGCGACTACTACGCGCCTACGAATCGCATCTACAGCCTCGGCTTTCGTATTGTGCGGTCTAACCCTTAACAGTTTTACCCTCTTACCCTCTGCAAAGGGCGAAGTTGCGAACGGTTGTTTGTCTGGAGCAGCGCTGCGTCGTCGCGGGTCGGTCGATGGTTGCGCTCCGATCTGATGTCGCTTGGGCGTATCTTGTCTGAAAAGGAATCCGTGATGGAACCGCAGCACGAGTCCGTGGACTTTGTCATTCACAGCCGCAAAGCAATGGAATCCGCAGCGATGCCTGATGTTCCGTTCGTCGTGGTGTCGATCACCACCAGCCCCTTCGATGAGGCACGGATTCCTCCTTCTGCGCACTGCTTGGGCGTTCTACGTCTCGCGTTTTTCGACAGCGATCTTTCAGCAGAGGAAGACGGTCCAGAGGGTCTGTTTTCCCGTGATGATGCAAGACAGATCTGGCGCTTCATCCTTCCCTTGCGCACGAAGTTGCGCTGCATCGTACTGCACTGCAGCGCCGGATTGAGCCGTTCCCCCGGCGTCGCAGCGGCCCTCTCCAACGTCCTATGTGGAGACGACCAAGCTTTCTTCGCGCGCTTTCGTCCAAACCGGCGCGTATATGCGCTGTTGATCGATGTCTTCTATCGCGAGTTTTCTCTATCGCCAGCCTGCTGACCCTGAACGGAATGGGGGTCGGCTTATTCGGCGCATGCGCGATGTGAACCGAGTGCCTCGGACCAGACGCTACGCAAGTCACTGCTCAAGTCGCTGGATGCAGACAGCGTGGTGCCTCTGCCCACCAACGGCCCGATCGCGAGCGATCTTGGGTGTTATGCGTGCGGTGCGCCGCAGGGATTCCCTTCGACGGCTGCACGTTCGCGTTCAGGGACGATGTGAGAAGCTGCCCAGGAACACTTTCCGAACCGGAGTCAATCTGCATTCTTGTTCCGACCCCCCGAGCAAGCAGGCGAATGGGCTACGGACGCACTCCGACCGCCGTCCCTAACTCACCGAGTCGCATGCCAGTACAGAAATTCTGGATACGCTTGGAGCAGTGCGTCCGCTGCGGCTCTAACCCCAAACTTCTGCTGGCCGGGCGTGAGATAATGGAAACAATGCGACCCGATCATCCTGAACGGATGGAGCGTGCCCGCCTGGCCCTTATGGGACTCTCAGTCGGCGATGCCTTTGGTGAGTGCTTTTTTGGCCCTGCTCAGGTCTTGCAACTCGCTCGGTCCGTGCGAACGCTGCCACCATCGCCTTGGTACTACACTGATGACACCGAAATGGCGCTGGCCGTGGTCGAGGTTCTCCAGCATGCGGGACACATCGACAAGGACCGCTTGGCGAGCCGATTCGCCGAGCGCTATTGCCGTGAGCCCCGACGCGGCTACGGTGGCACTGCTCACCAGATCCTGCGCGCTATCTCGGAAGGAACCCCGTGGCAGGTCGCCGCAGGCCGTGCGTTTTCGGGCATGGGCTCGATGGGCAACGGTGCGGCAATGCGCGTGGCACCTCTCGGGGCGTACCTTGCCGATGACCTCGTCGCGGTGATTGCACAGGCTCGCGACTCTGCCGCCGTGACCCACGCTCATCCCGATGGACAGGCCGGAGCCATCGCGGTCGCCATCGCTGCTGCCGGAGCTTGCACACTGCCTCGGCATCCGAGCCTGGGGTGGCAGCTTCTCGACCTGGCCATCGAACATACCCCGGCAGGCCCGACGCAGCAGGGACTTCACAAGGCCCGCGCCCTGCCAAAACGCTGCTCCATCGACCTGGCCGTCAGCGCCTTGGGGTCAGGCAGTCGCATCCTATCGGAAGATACCGTGCCGTTTGCGCTGTGGTGCGTCGCCCAGCACCCGACCGACTACGAAGCGGCGCTGTGGCTGACTGTCTCCGGCCTGGGCGACCGCGACACCACCTGCGCCATCGTGGGAGGCATCGTCGCTCTCATTAGTGGCCCAAGCAGCATCCCGCCAAGCTGGCTCGCCGCCCGCGAACCCCTCAACTGGGGCCAAAACGCCTCTTAATTAGCGTAGCTCTGTCGATGCTTGAGGCGTCCCCATTCGTGAACGGCGCTCATTCGCCGGTATGATGAACACAGATGGTGTTTCCGCTTCCGCCGACGCTTCTTTTGCCTGCGCTGCTTGGCATGTATCCGGCGGAGCTACCGTCGCCCGTGACCAGTCTGCTTCTGAACGGTCGCTTCGTCGCGACGAAATCGGAGTTTCGGATCATCGCGCTGTCGAATGTGGCGGACGCTTGCGCGGGCTTGGCGTCCTCGTCGCCGCGTGAGGCGCGGGCTTGTCTTGAGCGAACCTATGAGCTTGCGCTGGCGACGCGGCCCAACGCGCTGGACCTTATGCACCCGGATAGCAATCACGGGCTGTGGCTTTCGCACCTGGCGCTTGTGCTGGGGGCGACGGATCGGACGGGGAAGTGTCTCGACGAGGGACTGCATAAGCGGATCGCTGTGGAGCTGGCGCGACGGAGCCTTTCAGAGCCGCTGGCGCATGTGCCGTCCTATCCTGGCGTGCGTGCGCGCTGGCCGGCGGATCAGAGTGCGACGCTGGCATCGCTGCACCGCTACGATGTCGCGCATGGGGGCACGCTTTCCACAGAGCCCACCCAGCGCTACTTCACCGTCGTGGAGCGTTCCGCTGGCAAAGACGGACTGCCGCGCTCGGAAGTGGCTCATGTGACGGACTCAGGGCGCTATCCCCGAGGCTGCGCGCTTTCCTTTTCCGTGCGCTACCTGGCAGAAGTCGATCCGCAGCGTGCGAGGGCGCTGTGGCAGCGGTATGTCGCGGGCTACTTGGTCGATGGCGTGCTGGTGACGGGGTTTCGCGAGTGGCCGGTGGGCGTCGAGCGGGCCGAAGATGCGGACTCCGGTCCAGTCGTGTCGGGCATCGGCGCGGCAGCCAGCGCGTTTGGCATTTCCGCAGCCCGCGCGATGGGGGACGAGCGCCTGGCGAAGCGACTGGAATCGGTTGCCGACCGCGTCACTTGGCTTGGCGGGAAAGTGTCGGCTTCGATTGATCGGGCGGCGTCCTCGACGCTGGCTGCCGCAATTCGAGCCAGCGCCCGCCAACAGAAGGCGCTGGTCCGCTGAGCAGACCAAGCGACAGACGATTGCGCGACGGGGCTTACCTGTCGTCTTGGTGCAACCCAAGTCCTGAGCTGACTCGGCTGCTCGGACTGCTCGCGAGTAGCCCAATGCAGATGCTCCGACGAGCTTTTGCCTGCATTCCGGGCGCGCGAACGTGGCGGATCTCATCAAACTGCTGACGCTCCTGGAAAGAGTCTCAACAGAGAACCAGCGCTGAAGACGACTCACGGCGCTTGTCAATCGGTTTTTCACCAATGGAAACACTTCTCGGTGAGACCAACACTTGTCATGCGTATTGCGTGCCGTGATGGGTTCTGCCGAGAGGATGTCCAATCGGGCCCGCACCTCCTCACGCAGCGCTCAAGGAGAACCCGATGACCACGAGAGCAACCTCTGCAAGCCAGTTCTTCAACCAGCTCCTTCCTGCCGCCCTTGCTGCACGTCCTGCCGATGCCTGTGCAATCGGTGGAATCCACGCTTTCAAGATCAGCGGGGAGGGAGGTGGAGAGTGGACCGTTCACCTCGCTTCGTCCGCTCCGAAAATCAGCCAAGGGATACTGCCCGAGGCGGGGTGTACCATCACTGTATCCAGCGAGGACTTCGTCATCTGGAATGGCGACCCGCAGGTCGGCTCACAGCTTTATTTTAGCGGCAGAATGCGGGTCTCGGGCGATCCGTCACTGATGTCGAAGTCGCAGCAAATCTTCACGCTGGTCTAATCCCTACAGCTTCTCATTCCCCGAAGGTCGATGCTGGGATGAACGGAGTTCGAGGAGACGACGCTCTCCCTTCATGACCGGAGGCGGCTCCACAGCAGCGCGCGTAGAGCGCCCACGGGTGCGCTATCTGCGCAACCGGTTGTCGTGAAATCGGAAAAAACCGTCGGTGATTTCCTATTCCCCTTCTGTCTCCTCACTAGCATTCAGAATCGACGCAATCTGCTTGAGCGTATGACCGTTCGCGCGCAGCGCCAGAATCCGCTCGCGCACTTGATTGTCGTCGTGACTCCGCGTGTTATGCGGCCTCGGTGTGATGTGACTCAGCCGCAAACGGAGGTTATTCGCTGTTCCGCCACACGCCCCCACAGATCGCGCAGCCGTTGAGCATGGCCAGGCAATCGATTACATATGGAGGCGATGCGCTCTTCTCGATTGGCGAAACTGCTGATTGCTTCGGTGTGGGCCGGGTTGCTCGTTTATGCGTTTGCCTTTGCGCCGCCTGAGGACGCCACGGTGACGCGCCACCTGCTCGCCGGCAGCTTTGGTGGCTCTTTCGGTGGGCTGGACGCGACGGTGGTCGCCGTGTGGAACACCCTGGGCGTGGTGCCGTTGCTCTACTTGTCGCTGCTGGTACCGGATGGCCGACGCCAGCGCGTCTGGTCGTGGCCGTTTGGGCTGCTGATGATGGCCGGTGGTGCCTTCGCGCTGGTTCCCTGGCTGCTGCTGCGTACCGAGGAGGACAGCGCAGCGCGTCGCTTTGCACTCGGCATGCGACTGGTTCGCAGCGCCGTGTTCCGTTGGGGCATCGTCGTTGGACTGCTCGGTCTTTTTGGATATGCGGTGGCGCGGGGCAGCATCGACGGCTTCGCGGAGCTGTTCTGGCATGCGCGCTTGGTGCATGTCATGACGCTCGATCTGCTGCTGTGCGCAGCGCTCTTGCCCTACCTCATCGTCAAGCTGCGGCGCCCCGAGGATCTGATCGGCGAGCCCGCGTGGGCGCGTGCGCTACTGCTGGTGCCCCTGATCGGTCCAGCGATGTGGAACGCCTTGTATTACCGGCCAGTGCCCCTTGAGGCACTGCGGCAGGAAAAAGCGTCGCCTACCGAGTAGCAACCGGGGGTCGCAACGCTTTCACATATTCCAATGTCCGGTCCGCCGGACGAGGATCTGGGTTTCGGACCTGTTGTTGCTTGGCATCACGGCCTACTTGAAGTAGGCGTTTGACTGTCAAGCTGAGCAATGGAGCCGCACATCTATCCGTGACAGAGATGTGCTGTGGCTTTCGACGCTGCGGGCAGCTACTTATCACTGCGGGAGTCGGTGAGCTAGACTCGCTGCTTATCAAAATAGCTGAGCAGATGCTGGAGGGAACCAGATTCCGGCAAAGGCACGCTGCTCTGCGGGGGAGCCATGATCGAAGACTTGCCCTAGTCGCAGAAAGCGCCAGATCCGTCGCCACTGCGCATCCACAAGGGATGGCGCGACTGCCCGGACGCGGTTCATGAACGCCTGAACGGCAGACAGGGACCACTTGGTGTGACCCGAGACATAGTTATCGATGCTGTTGTGAAGCTTGAAATCGAGCGAGCGATACGGACTGTCTGCTTCTGCATAGCGATGCGCATAGTAGAGATATGTTCCGCCGACTCCTGATGCTTCATTGGCCAGGTTCAGACCCAGCAGCTCAGGCAGAAAATACGAGGTGTGGAGCGACATCGCGGTCTTCAGAAGCACCCCAGAAAGAAAGTGATCACGATAGGCTGCGAACAGCTCCAGCGACGTTGTCGGGGCATGGAACTTGGGGTCATCTTCCGTGAAACAGAGTCGATAGATCCGGTTGTGATTCCAGTCGATCTGACCGTCTCCCTGCTCGGATGCATAGATCCGAAACAGCCAACCGTATTCCTCCAGACCAGAGCGATAGACATCCACAAAGCCCTGTAACCAACAACCATCCAGGGGCAGCATCATCGGTTCGGTACGGAACATCTGCTGCCAGAGTGCTTCCAGCTGTTCTTGACTCTGTGTACGCCAGCGGAGGTTCCGTTCATGGTGCTTCCATACAAGCTGTGCGACGGCGGATTCCGTGTACGTCGGTGGCTTTTCTTCCGCAAACAACGGCTCGGTAGCGAACACCTTATCGATCTGCGCAAGGACGGACTCCGCGTAGCGTTTTGCATAGATTCGGAAGAGCGGATACCGATCCGCATTGACGAAGCGAAACAGAACCTCGTACGGCTTCATGCGAGCGATCTGCGCGGTTTCCTTCTCTGCTGCGGCTTCGAGATCGAGAGGCGGAACATACACCCCTTCCACATCGAAGCGAGGCTGCGGAGCAACGGACGGGGTGTCCTGGACAAGACCTTCGATCCATTCCCGAAGCTCTCGGAGTTCTGTCTGAGTGAACGCTTCAAACATCGGCCCAGTGACCGATACAGAGTGCGTAAGCAGCGGACTTTCATCCGGTCTCCCCGGTGAGATCAGCGACGAGCTGGCCAGGTGCTGCAAGATCCGCTGGTGGCACGCTTGTTGTCCGTTTAGGAGTCCTTCCAGACTCTCTCCTTGCAAATACACGGCGGAATGGTGTCCCGCTGCAAATCGTGCCTTTCGCTGGATCATCTCCAGTACGGCATCCTGCGCTGAGATCGGAATTGCGCCGCCACACATGGCTTGTTCCCAGCGAAGCTGGGCGCGCCGAGCGGCGATGAATCCACTGGCGAGTCGTTCCATCACCGTGCTGCTTTTCGATGCTGACCACTGAAGCAGCTCGACCGCAGCCTGGATCGCGAGCGCGCGTAGCGCATCGACCTCATATCGATCGAAGTAGCGCGTGCAGGCGTTCGCTCCCAACCGAGCTTGCAGTGATCGCAGCAGCGGACTTGGACCGCTCACAGCAGCCCACAGATTGAACCCAACCGTCTCTGGAAACAGCACAGAAGGGAACAGACTCAGACAGTGTCCGAGCAGCGCGTACTCATACGACATGTCACAGCAGGAGACAGACTCCTTGTGTTCCCAGCGCGTGATGCTCTCTGGCACGGTGCCGATGCTGCGCAAGAGCTGGGCATATCGCTCCGCATAAGACTCACGGGTACCCGGATCGCCGAATCGGATCATCAGCTGGCGCAGAAGCAACATTCCGACTCGACTCTCGATGACGTTTGCGCGCGCCGCACCTTCCAGCCAAGCTCCGTCGGTCAGCGCAAACGGAGCCAGCTCCCGTGCGATCCGCACTGGCCAGGTGGAAACGAAGCGCTCGGTTCAGTCAGATTGCAGGGAAGAATGCAGAGCTCATGCTGCGCTGGCGCGGCCTCGAGGTCACAAGCGAGTTCGCCAAGTCCCCGAACGCAAAGCTGGTCTTTTTGGGAAACCCTGCGAGTAGTCTTCCGTTACAGCTCAGTCTGGGGGAGACAGGATCGCTGTTTCCCAGTGCGGCAGAGCCCGTTCCAGCCGCCAAAGCGGAGTCCATCCCAAAGACCACAGCAACACCGAATGCTGCGCCAACGTCCGCACCACGAACCAAATAGCGCCGGTACTTTTGCTTAGAAAGTGTTTCATTTGTAAACACCTTCTAAACACCGACATCGCACGTCAGCACCCGACTGCGACCAGAAGCTGATATGAAGGAGCCATGACGATCCTACCTACCGCACCGGACTGCGCAAAGCACGGGGATTCCTATCTGTTTGGTCGCTATAAAGAGGCAATTCATACGCCTAATATTGATGCACCGGGACTTCTGTCGCGCTGGAAGCTCAAGCGCTGGCATTACCAGAGCATCGCAACCCCGCAACACTTCTTCGCGTTCGCGCTGGTGGATCTGGGCTACGCAGCGAAAGTGTTTGCGTATCTTATCGATCGATCGCGTCCTACGGAAAAGCACGAATACACGTCTCTGTCTCCGCTCGGACGAGGACTTCAGTTTGCAGACAGCTCTGTCCAGGGACAGACTGCGTGGCAAGACGGCGCAAACCGGCTGGCTGTGTCCTATCAAAATGGCTGGCAGATGACGATCGACTTGCGGCTTGGCAAGGTGCGCGTTCATGGTCAAGTCTCCGTCCAAAATGACGAAGCACTGGCACTCCTGTTCAGGCTCCCAACTGGACATCCTGCCTACACGCACAAAGCAGCCGGACTGCGTGTACACGGAAGTCTGTTTGTCAACGACACCGCGATCGATCTACGGGAAGCAGTGGCCAGCCTGGACTGGACGCGCTCTGTGGCGCTGCGTGAGACGCGCTGGCTGTGGTGTTCCTTGCAAGGATATCGTGGTGCGGTTCGCGTCGGACTGAACCTGTCTGCGCTGGTGTACGATGACGCAGCGGGAGACTCCCAAGAAAACGCGCTGTGGATCGATGGACGTGTCTATCCACTCGGTGGTGTGACGTTTTCCTTACCGGACAATCCGCGTACAGAGCCCTGGCAGATTCGCAGCAAAGATCCCCACCGCAGCGAGATCAATCTGGTGTTTACACCATACGGAACGCGCGAAGAACAGCTCAACTTGGGGCTTGTGATGAGCCGCTTTATCCAGCCCTACGGAAGCTATCAAGGAACGGTCTTTTCGACGGAATCTGGGCATCCTCCGCTGTCTGTCGATGGTCTGTTCGGAGTGGTCGAAACGCATCACTGTCTGTGGTGATTGCTGCGCTTCATCCAAGCGAATACAGTGCCGGAATGACAGAAGACATGGAGCAACTGGAAGCGCACAGAACCGTGCTCACCGGACACTGCTATCGCATGCTTGGATCGATCACAGAGGCCGAAGATGCGGTTCAGGAAACGCTGCTTCGCGCGTGGCGATCGCTGGCTGGATTCGATGGTCGTTCGTCGCTGCGAACCTGGCTGTATCGCATCGCAACGCATGTCTGTCTGGATGCTCGCAGCGTTCGCCGTCGCTTCCGTCCGTTCGAGCAGCAGCGCGCCGGAACCGTCCACGATGAGCTGACTGCACAGCCGCAGACACACTGGATCGAGCCGATTCCCGATGCACTCGCACTTCCTTCCAACACAGATCCTGCCGACTACGTCCTTCACAAGCAGAGCATCCGGCTTGCGTTTGTCACAGCGCTTCAGCGCCTGCCCGCCAGACAGAGAGCCGCACTGCTCCTGACCGAAGTGGTGGGACTGTCTGTTTCTGAAGTGGCAGACTGTCTGGATACCACAGTGACCGCGATTCACAGCGCACTCCAGCGCGCACGCACAACCCTGGCGCAGCACTCCCAGCTTGATGAGCCACAGTCTGTCACACTCAGCGACGAACAAACACGACTCCTTTCACGCTACGTAGAAGCATTTCATCGCTACGACACCGATGCACTCGCGTCTCTGTGTAGAGAAGATGTGACGTTCTCGATGCCTCCGTACGAGCTGTGGCTGCAAGGTCCGCAGTCTGTCAAGCTGTGGCTTGCGGGTCGCGGCATCGGCTGTCAAGGTTCTCGGCTGATTCCGACGGCAGCCTGTGGCTCCCCCGCGTTCGGTCAGTATCGTCGCAGTCCCGATGGTGGACACGCTGCGTGGGCGCTGGTGGTGCTCTCGATCGATCAGGATCACATCGCGGACTGGTGTTCGTTTCTGAATACGGAAGCGCTGTTCCCACGCTTTGGCTTGCCACTTCACCTGCCTGCGGAAGCGGCTTCACCCTGATCTGCTGATCGATTATTTCCGTCGAAAACGTCGCTTTTTTGCAATTTTTTAGGCGGCGACCGATGACTTGTCAGCGAAGCAGCAGTCTATCTGTACCGTACACTCACAAAGGAGACGCTGTCCCATGACGACCCAAGCCCCCCGCATGCTGTATGTAAATCTAAGTGTCCGCAACCTGAAGCGCTCGATGGACTTTTTCGCAGCGCTCGGCTTCACGTTCAATCCGCGCTTCACCAATGAAGTCGCGGCCTGCATGAAGATCAATGACACCACGTATGTGATGCTGCTGGAGGAGCCGTTTTTCCAGACCTTCACTGCGCAAAAAATCTGCGACACCACGACGCACACGGAAGCGCTGATGTGCTTTTCCTGTAGCAGCAAGGAAGAGGTCAAGCGCGTGGTCGAAACAGCGCTTGCAAACGGCGGAAGACCCGCGCAGAGCGCCAAAGATCACGGCGTCATGTTCGGATGGAGCTTCTACGATCTGGACGGACACCACTGGGAACCGGCGTGGATGGATCCGAGCATGGATGAAACCGGCTGTACCGCAGGTACGTAGTCCCTCACATTACGAGGGAGGACGACTCCGCTTCAAGCGATGGGCGCGACGCTCTTCCCCCAGCAACTGCGATGCGCGCACCTCATCCGATTCCAGCAGCAGCGGAGTCACCGGAATCGGCTTCCGATCCTCATCAATACAGACAAACGTCAGATAGGCATGAACACAGGGCCAGCGACGACGGGTCGAGAGATCTTCTCCGCTCACTGTGACCTCAATTTCCATCGAGGTTCGGAACGTCGCAGTCAGCTGCGCGCGCAGGTGTACGACTTCCCCCACTTTGACCGGATTTTCAAACATCAGATCATCCACAAACGCAGTCACAGCCATATGTCCAGCATGTCTCTGCGCGGTGATCGCAGCACACAGATCCACCCAAGCCATGATCTGACCACCGAAGACGTTTCCGAGCGCATTGGCATGCTGCGGCAACACGTACTCTGTCATTTCTGTCATCGATTCACGACGCGATCGCGGAGTCAGCAGAAGCTTCACAGACATGCGCTGCATCCTAATCATCCTGCACGCGGAATCCCACTGCTAACTTCACTACGGCTTCTTTCCAGGCAGCCGCAACGTGGTAAGGAGCGACCAAGTCCGCGCATACTCTGCTTGCTTGCCAAGGACGGATCGTACATCGATCAAGAGTGTCTGCGCCGCTTGCAGATCTGCGCTGCGATTGGGACTGCGACCGGCCAGGCTGCGCGCAAGCAAAATACATGCTTTGGCAAAGCGCAGCGTAGCCTCATGCGGCTGACGCTGAATCGCAGCCGTGAGATCAGCCAGACCCTGCGCGATCTCTGCATCGGAAACAGAGTCCACAGACAGCTCAACTTGCGCACGCAGGAGCATCGCATTCAGAAGCGGAATCGAAGCCAGCGAAGGATGCAGTGACCGTAGCTTCTGCACACTCTGCTTCGCTTGTGTCAGCGCAGGATGGGGACTCTGCTTTTGCAAGTGCAGCATCCGCGCGGACAAAAGATGTAGATCCACTTCCTGCACCAGCGATGCAGAGTCGTCGGGCTTGCGCGCCAGACTCAGCGTCAGAGACTGCTGTGCAGCAGAGAGATCCATCGGCTGACCGATACGCAAGCTTGCCTTGGCTTCTTCCAGCAGAACACAGGTCTGATTCTGATAGCCAATGTAATACTGCGGCGTAAGGGAGATGGTGCGCGCACACGCTTGTTTTGCGCGTGACAGATGCTCACTGCTGTCTTCCCCAAACAAGGTCTGCTGTCGTCCCAGCTCACACTGGGTTGCGCACAGATCATTCCACATCACAAAGGACGGAGGACTGCTGCGTATCGTGTCTTCCAAGATCACCGCAGCCTTACGCAGATACGGACGCGGATCGTCTCCGATCTGTTCTGCATAGGCTGCCAGCGTGAGCTGGAAGTTGTTGCGCAGCAGGCTCACCATGGATGACGTAGCGCCTCGCTTTTCGCGCGCAGCCAGAATCGCTTCCGCCTCGCGAACAGCAGGACGAGGATCTTGTCCCAGCTCTTGCTTCTGTCGCGCCAAATAGCTGTATCCCACTGCGCGATCGATCAGAATGTCCAGCTCGAAGGGAGTCACCACTTCCTGTTCTCTGCTGGCTGTCAACATCAGCTGTAGGCTCTGATCAAGTGGACGATGTTCAAACAGATCCTGAAACACGCGCTCTCGATAGAACAGGGACTGAATGGAATAGACAAAGGGAAGACTCCGCGCTGTCTCTTTCAGCCGCAAAATGCTCTCTTGTACGCGCTGTGCGGCCTGCTCTGTCTGCGTGCGCTTCCCTTGAAAGTAAAAGCTTACAAACTCCTGAATCTCGACGGACAAGAGGATCTGTAGCGGCTGATAATCCCAAGGCGACTGGGCCAGCGCAGACCGGGCCGCATTGCGCGCTTTGTCCAGCTCTCCTTGATAATAAAACAGCCATCCTTCTGCGAGAAAGTTGGAATCCAGTCGCGCAGTTCGACTCTGTGCCAGGTGCTCGCGCGTAGGAATCAGCAGCTCTGCATCGATCTGTTTGCGTCGCTCTGTTCGCACCGCAGGATCGTACTCTTGCTTGTTCTTTTGCAGCCGCACTTGATAGAGCTGTCCCAGCGCATAACCGAGCGCATAATGGACCTCTGGTCGATCGTATTTCAGACGCAGCGCAGCCTCAAGCTGGCTCCGCGCAAGCTCGAATTCTTCTAACACCAAGTGGCCCCGACCAAGCGCATAGTGAGCCGGTCCGCGCAGATCCTGATCCAGGGTCTGAAGCTGCGTAGCCAGCTGCGCCACCCGATTCCGAATCACCGCACGCTCACGCGAGATGTCATGCGCCGGAAGCAGATACGCCGCACGCATAAACAGCTCCATCTGCGTGATGTCCTGACCAAGCTGCTGCGATAGCTGCGCTGCTTGCTCTGCTCGCGCACGATCACGCGCAGCCAGCATCCGACCGCGCACAAACAGCGTCAATAGAACCATCACGGTCAGGATGCCGAACGCCGAGATCGAAACCAGTGCTTTGTGTTTCTGCGCGCGACGATACGCGACATACAAGATCGATGCCTTGCGCGCCAGAATCGGCTCTCCGTTTAGGAATCGATCCAGATCTTCTGCCAGTGCCTTTGCCGTTTCGTAGCGACGATGTGGCTCTTTCGCCATGGCCTTCGAGACCATCGTTTCCAGATCCAGCGGAAGCTCTGCATTCACTTTCCGCAGCGGAGCTGGATCGGTCTGAAGCACTTGCAGAATCATCGCAACGGTCGTCGATCCAGCAAACGGAAGCTGTCCAGACAAAAGCTCGTACAGCATCGCTCCCAAGCTGTAGACATCACTGCGCCGATCAATCCGCGCCACTTCTCCTGCCGCCTGCTCTGGCGACATATATGCAGGAGTTCCCATCACCATTCCCGTCATGGTGAGGTGTTCCTCGCTGCGCTGATCGCGCGCCAGTCCAAAGTCCATCACCACAGGTCGCAACCGACCGTCTTCCTGACTTTCCACCATGACATTGGAAGGCTTCATGTCCCGGTGGATGATTCCCTGGCTGTGCGCGGTATGAATCGCGAGCGCGATGTCTCGCATCAAGGTCAGCTTCTGTTCCCGATTGAGCTGCGGATGAAGCTGCGAAAGAGGACTCCCTTTGACCAGCTCCATCGCGATGTAGGGATGCCCGCTGACCTCACCGACTTCAAAGACCTTGCAGATGTGTTCGTGGTTTAGTCGTGCCTGCGCTCGCGCTTCGGTAAGGAATCGCTTCCGGAGCTGCTCGTCTGTCACGCTGATGAACTTCAGTGCAACTTCTCGCGACAGACGGAGATCTCTGCCTCGATAGACCGTTCCCATTCCCCCTTGGCCGATCTGCTCGATCACTTCGTACTGTGGCCAGCCATCCAGCCAATCGGGACGCTTCACAGACACCCGAACCGGATGCGGAGAAGCAGAGAGCGCACTGCCATCCAAGGTCCGATCCAGCGCAGCCAGCTCTGCATTCAGTCGATCGATCTGTTCGGTAGACAGCTTGCCTTGCTGAATCAGACGATGAAGACGAGGACCAAAGCGCAGCGTTGCCAAACCGGATACAGAAGGACTCCCTTGCGCCTCTTCTGGTTGCGACAGCGTCGGAAGATCACTTTCTAGGGACTGCGATAGATCCGCAGCGGACAGCAGCCCACTGGCTACCGCTCGCGCAAGCAGAGCATCTTCCCGTTCTCGATCTAACATTCCCAGAAAGACTCCAACACTTCCTCACGCAGCCTACTTGGTGATTCCCTTCAGCTCTGCGATGCGATCATAGAAGTCATCATAGTACTCTGTTCGCAGCTGTTCCCGATGCGTGGCATCGCCTGGCTTTCCTGACTTTCGCTCCGCTTCAAGCAGCGCTTGCTCTTGCTGATTTCCGTCGAGATTTAGGGCTCCCAGCGTTTCCTGTTCGCGCTGTAGGATGGCCATCTTCTGCTGCAATTCTTCCGGCTTTGCGCCCGCAGCTTTCATTTTTTCGATCTGCGCAGCCGCCGCATCGATCATGTGGGGATACTGCTGTCGCGCTGCCAAAAACTCTGTCATCGCCTCTCCTTCCCCGAGCGCTTTGGGATTGATGTGCTCGTGTGCAGAGAAGTCCGGCATGGTCTGCGGCGTGTAGTTGTTGCTACCCGATTCATCTTTGCCATGCTGCGACAGCGACGACATATCCAGGTTGTATGTCTGTGCAAGCTGATTGGTCAGGTTCCACACCGATCGCTTCTGCTTGCCACTGATGTCTTCGTAGATCGTGTCGCCGTTCCACTTCACGACGTTGTTTAGCTGCTTGTCAGAATAACCAAGCAGTCGTGCTTCAAATTCCGGGGACAAGTTTAGATCTGTCACTTGCTGACGCAGCGACTTGTCCTTTGCGGTTCGGTCCAAGTGGACTCCGTCTCCGACGACTTCGATCCCAAGGGCAGAGCTATTGAATCCCTTGGCGTGGTACATCAAGGAATCCGCAGGCGCGATCAGATCCGTCTTTCCTGCTTCATCGATCAGATACTGCGCGCCAACGTGCTCTCCCTTTTTGATGCGCTCGTTGTAGGCATTGAGCGCGCCTTTCGCAGTAGAGGTATCTGTACGATGCAGAACCACTCCGTTTGTCTCTGCGCGCTTTCCGGCTGCCAGATTTCCGTACGTTCCCGTCAAATCTGTAACCCCCGGATACAGTCCTTCCGGCTTGGGTGGTTCTTTCTTGGCAGCGACGGCGGGACTCTTTGCATCTGCGTAGTGATCGAGTACCTTTGCGGCTTCCTGATTGGCCGCTTTCGAGGTCACTCCAGCACTACTTTGCTTGGTGACAGGCTGCGCCACCGGATGCTGGATGTGTCCTACGTCCGTCTCTGGTTTCTTGTTTTGCTGCGGATGCAGAGCGTTTTTTAGCTTGTTCAGTAGCTGCATCGAACGATCTCCGTTTGATCGCGGTCTTCACGGAGTTTTCGGCAGCACACACGCTAAAGGTGCGAAACAAGTGAACATCAAACCCGAACTTCGATCGTCACCAGACCATCGAATGTCATGTCGTTTGAAGGCACACGTCCCGACGCGTTGGATGAGATCCGCGCACCTTCATTGATGTACGGAACCAGATCCACGCTCGGATAGCACTGCAGCTCGATCTTGGTCTGTCCTTTGGGAACCGGAATCAGATCCGCGACTTTCTGTTTCGCCAGCGCAGTGCCGGACTTGGTGCTCTCGACAAAGATCTCGATGCGATCGACAAAGTCGAAGTTGTCTGTGCTGCGCGGCGGATTCGGAAGCCTGGTCAGCTGAAACGACAGCGCGACAAGTCCGGCAGACTGCGCGGGTCCGGTTCCTCGCGCTTTGGTTTCCTGATCCAAGTTCACGGTCAGCGCAAACGGAGTCGGAAGAAAGACTCCGAGCGCTCCGGCCAAGATGTTTCCAGTGATCTTCTGTTCAGCGATCGGCTGGTTGATGTCAAAGCGCAGCGCGCCACAGCCAGACAGCGAAAGGGCAAGTCCCGAAGCGGTCAGTCCACCCAGGACTCCCAGTCCGACTTTGAGCACGCTCCGACGATCCATTGCTGCCGTTCCTGCCGTTCCTGCCGTTCCTGCCGTTCCCGATAGCACAGTAAGCTTGTGTGAGACCATGTAAGCTCCCTCCAATGGTGATGTAGCGCTCGGTTGACGCTGCGCGCGAGCGCACGAAAGCGGATCTGCATCTTCAGCGGATCTGCATCCTCGATCATGGGCGGAACATCCCGGTTCGTCCACGCTCCACAAAATCAATCTGTACGATTCCGAATTGATAAGGACTAGCCAGCGCGTGTCTTTTCGATATGTTGCGCATCATGAAGCGAGCGCTCTGGTTGGTCTGTGCGGCTCTGCCGCTTTCATCCCTTCACTGCAAGCCTACGGAGCAGGGGCAGCCGCAAGCGACGGCGCCATTTGAGCCGTCGGCACCCACGATGCCGAGGCTGACGACCACGCAGTACCGCAACGCCATCGCCGATGTGCTGGGCCAAGGCCTACCGCAGACCGCGCTGGAGCCCGATACCAATCCCTATCTGTTCCATTCGATCGGGGCCGCAACAACGCAGCTTTCGGAGCAAGGAACGCAGCAGTATGCAGAGTCCGCTGCGCAGATCTCTTCTGCGATCTTTTCGGACACCAAGCGCCGCGATGCGCTGATCGGCTGCGCTCCCAAGACCGTCAGCGATGACTGCGTAAGTGGCTTTGTACGCAAGCTCGGTCGGCAGCTGTTTCGTCGTCCCCTTGCGCAAGCGGATGTCGATCGCTGGCTCTCTGTTGTCCGTGATACTGCTGAAGGTGATGTCTATCGCGGGCTGCGTCTGGTCGTGTACGGAATGCTTCAGTCGCCGCGCTTTCTGTATCGCATGGACGTGGGTGAACCCGACCCCGAAAAGCCAGCTTCTCGTCGGCGCTACGACTCCTATGAGATGGCCTCGCGGCTGTCCTTTCTGCTGTGGAACACCGTTCCCGATGAAGAGCTGCTGGCAGCGGCAGAGCGCGGAGAATTGCTCGATTCCCAGAGCCTAGAGACACAAGCACGACGAATGCTGGGATCTTCGCGCGCACGCGAAGCGGTGCAGAGCTTCTTCGATCAGTACTTCGAGCTAAGCGCGCTGTCGCATGTGGAGCGCGATCCGAAGCTCTATCCGGCCTATACCAAGTCCCTGATCAGTGCGATGCGAACGGAAGTTCAGCTCTTGGTTGATGACTTTGTGTTCCGTCGGGAAACTGACATTCGCGGCATCTTTTCCACCCGTCGCACCTTTGTAAACAAAGAGCTGGCGAAGCTGTATCAAGTCGATGCGCCCGATGCCAGCGAAGTGGCGTTCGCGGCAGTGAACCTTCCCCCTCAAGGAGAGCGCGCCGGAGTCCTGTCCTTTGGTGCCATCCTGACGATGAATGCGCATCCGACCGATACCTCGCCCACGCGACGCGGAAAGTATCTGCGAGAGCGCGTGCTGTGCTTGGTGGTGCCGCCTGCTCCGCCCAATGTTCCAGCGCTTGCTGACAACATGGGAAGCATGCCCAAGAGCCTGCGTGAGCGACTGGAAGAGCACCGCAAAAATCCCGCTTGTTATAGCTGTCATGCACTGATGGATCCGCCCGGATTCCTCTTCGAGCACTTCGATGCCATCGGTCAGTTCCGTACCAACATCGATGGGGCTCCGTTACAGACAGATGCCGTGATTGAAGGAGAGTCGATGTCAGACTCACGCGATCTGGCAGCGCGGCTGGCCTTTGATCCGCGCGTCGGAAGCTGTCTGGTCAAACAAGTATTCCGTCATGCCAGCGCGCGACTGGATGGACAAGGAGACGAAGCGGTGCTGTCCGCACTTACAGAGCGCTTTGCGGAATCGGGCTATCAGTTCCGTGAGCTGCTCGTCGAGTTGGTCAAGAGTGAAGGATTCCGAACTGCCGCGTCTAGTGAGGTGATGCCGTGAAGCGCATGCAACTGTCTCGTCGAAGCTTTTTGCGGGGTACGGCGTATGGCCTCGCGGTGTCGTTGGCGCTACCGCCGCTGGAAGCCATGTTCGATGGCAACGGTGCGTACGCGGACGGAATGCCAGAGGATCCGTTCTTCGGACTGTTTTTCTGGGCCAACGGACTGCCCTGGAATGGCAAGCACGGAGGCATGCAAGGAGTCGGTCAAGATCTGTGGACTCCGTCGCAGGTTGGAGAAGGGTTTGGATACAGTCCACTCCTAAAGCCGCTGGAACGACACAAAGTCTGTGTTGCCACTGGACTGGAACCCAAGACAGAGATTCCTTCCGCTCCGCCCGGACAGAGCGATGGACACATGCGCGGCTTCATGGTTGCGATGACCGGCGATCGGCCACGTCCCGAAGGCTTCGATCATCCCACGCACACGCTGACTGCGCTGCGACCCTCGCTTGATCAGGTGGTGGCCAAGCATCCGAAGTTCTACTCGTCCGCGCCGCGCTTTCGTTCCCTTCATGTGGGAGTGAGCCGCTCGCGCTTTCATGACTACGGACACTGGAACGCGATCTCCTATAACGGTCCAGACTCTGTGAATCCGCCAATCCAGAGTCCCGCAGAGCTGTACGATCAGCTCTTTTCCATACCGGGAGAGTCGCCCGAGCTGGGACGCAGAGCCAAAGCGCTGGATGCTGTGCTCGCGGATGCCAAGCAGCTCAAGGGACAGCTGGGAACGCGCGATGCGATGCGGCTGGAAGCGCACTTGGAACAGCTTGCAGAGATTCAGCGCCGACTGCAAATGACCGCCGGAGCGTGCAAGATGCCGGGCCGCCCGCGCGATGAAACAGATCTCCACAAAAAGACCACGCAGATGGCAGAGCTGCTGGCGATTGCGGTCAACTGTGGTCTGACGCGCGCGTTTTCCTTCATGCTGACCTCTCCCGCGACAACCCATGTCTTTTCCAACCTCGGTGTGGGAGACGACATGCACAAGGTCTGTCACGATGGGAACTGGGAGAACATCCGCAAAATCACGCTGTACCAAATGGAAGCGTTCGCGCTGTTTCTGGATGCATTTTCCAAAGTCACTTCACCGTCGGGAAAATCGCTGCTTTCGCGCGCCGTCATCTACGCCACCAGCGAATACGGAGAAGGCTGGCAGCACGGTGAAAAGGAACACCCGATCCTGCTGGCAGGTGGCGGCTGTGGACGGCTAAAGTCCGGCATTCACCTGCGCGAACCGGGCGGAAATCTGTGCAAAGCCCAGCTGACTGCGCTGCAAGCGCTGGGACTTCCAGTGACCAGCTTTGGCTTCAACGGCGCCGAGACATCCAACCCCCTACGCGGAATGCTGACATGATGAGACACCTCTCTCTCTTCGCGCTTGCGATCCTGTCTGCGTGCTCGCCACCGCCGGTGGTTCCGCGTCCGGTCACAGAAAAAAAGACCACGGATCCATCGTGTGGTTCGCTTTCGCGCTGCGGTAGTCTGTGCGTTGACTTGCAGAGCGATCCACAGAGCTGCGGAAGCTGTGATCGCACCTGCGTGATTCCCAACGCAACAGCAGGCTGTCAGCGCGGAGAGTGCGTGATCGCAAGCTGTCGCAGCGGCTACTTTGATTCAGACAAGAGCGTTGCCAACGGCTGCGAGTCCATGTCGTTGTGCATCGCAGGTTCGGACTGTAAGACCAGCTGCGAATCGGTTGGGAAGACGGTCTGCACCGACGGAATCCAGAGCTGTAAGCAGCCCGCAGAGAGCTGCAATGCGAAAGACGATGACTGCAACGGTGTCTGTGATGAAGGTGCGATCGCAGGCTGTCGCATCGCAGTCCATCGCGCAGCGGGAAAAGGACACTTTTACACCACGGATCAGACCGCAGCGAGCACTCCGCCGTTTTCGATCGAAGCGGCGAACTACTTCTACATTTATCGCAGCGCGGCAGAGGGACTGACGGGTCTGTACCTGTGTAAGAAGGCAAGCGGTCTGTACTTTCTGACCACCAGCGCAACCTGCGAAGTCTTAAATACCGCAGGAACGCTGCTGGGATATGTTGCGCCCGACGCACGCTGTGACGCGCAGCCGCTGCATCGCTTGTATTCCGGTGCATCGGATGATCACTTCTATACAACCAGCGAACCCGAGCGCGATAACGCGGTCAGCAAGTACGGCTATTCCTCCGAAGGCGTTCCGTTCTACGTCTTTCGTTCCCCGTAGCTGACTCCCAATCGATTCCCAATCGACTCCTGATCGATTCCCAATCGACACACCTGCATCACTCCAGCGCGCGGCTGCCGATTGCGTTAGGAGCTGATCGCCGACGACGATCTGGGTCCGCGTTTTTTTTCCAAAGCATGTCGCCGGATGATGCGGTTGAGCTGATGTCTGCTGATCCCAAGCGATGCAGCGGCTCTCACCACGTTGCCTTGCGCGTCATCTAGCGCTTGCTGCGCGCGCTCAGGGGAAGGAATCGCAGGAACCAAGCGACGGAGTGGCGCGGTATGCAGCGGCAGATGCGGAGCCAGCTCTGGACGCATCGGTCGTCCCTGCTGTGGCAGCGCACCGCGAATCGGGGTCAGCACATCCCCTGCGCTCTCTGCCATCGCATGGCCCAGCAGAAACTCCACTTCCGAGACATTGGTCACGTAGGTGTGCCGCACAAGCTGCTCAATCAAGAGCGGATGCACACGCGGTCTTTGGGTCTGTGGATCAAAAAAGCTCAGGACATTGGGATCACCTTGGCGCGCTTGTACTTCCAGGAGGTGACGAATCAGCAGCGGAATGTCTTCCTTCCGTTCGTTCAAGCTGGGAACGCGAATCTCTCGCTGGAAACGACGCTTTAGCTCGTAGCGCATCCGCTCTGGACGATTGGTGGCCCCGATCAAGCGAAAGTCAGAGCGGCGAATTCGACCCTCTTCACCCAGTCGAAAATACTCTCCGTTGCGCTCAGCCACCCGCAGAAACATCGGCTGAACTTCTTCGGGCATGTCTCCGATTTCATCAAGAAACAGCATTGATCCATCTGCCGCACCGATGAGTCCCACGCGCTCTTCCATGCCAGGGTTTGGAAAGTTGCGCTTGTTACCAAACAAAAGTGCCACCGCCAAGCTGGACGGAATCGCAGAGATGTTGTCGGCCACGAGCGGCTTGTCACGACGAACAGACATCGCATGAATCGCCTGCGCAGCCAGCTCCTTTCCGCTTCCGCTTTCCCCCACCACAAGGACATTCTGATCACTGCGCGCACACGCGGCGAGCCGCTCGCGCAGATGCCACATCGCAGGACTTTCTCCTATCATTCCGTCTACATCAGGAATCCCGAAATCACGCAGCCTGTCTCTGGGATACGCGCGCAGCGGCTGAAGTCGAATCGGTCTGCGAATACACAACAGCAGCAGCTGATTGCGCAGATACAGCGTATCCCCAGGATGAATCATCGCCGCCTGAGTTGGCTGACCATTCACCAGCAGCGCGCAGCGTCCGACGTTCTGGGTAAACAGTCCCTCTTCACGATGGCTCATATGAAGCTGAAGTCGGGAAATGCTCTCTCCAGCGAGCGCGCGCGGAGGCTCTCCAGAAGACACGCCGTCCGGTCGCTGTCTGACAAAGCGCACAACGCCTTGCGCACGACTGGCCGGACTGCTGGATGAAGGACGTACTTCTTCTGAATCAGCAAAGCCACTGGCTGCGCTGGTGCGCTGAACAGACTCTGTGATCGGCTGCTCGGGATCGCGACCGAACAGCCACACTGGATACTCTGCGGGAAGGAGTGCGACTTCTCCTACGCGAGAAGGCTCACGCGCGGACCACAGCACCACCAGTGCAAGGACATCTGCTTCAGTAGAATCAAACTGCTCTGCCAGTGGATTGGGAGCCGTTCGTGCCGACGGAGAAATATCACTGTGCGCGGTCTTCACAAGACCTCCAGAACCATCCTACTTTGGTGAAATAGCAGTCTTTGTGCCAGCGCAGTGCAGCACGTAGGACGAACGGAGATCGGCCTCGTAGCGACGGCATTGGGAGCCTGTGCGCGGATGCTCGCTCCGTGCTCGCGCGCTGCTCGCGCACTGCTCGCGCGCACAGTGAAGACGAAATCACCCGCACGGACACACTCCCAACCGACACGCTGCTCGCGCGCAGCGTCCGCTCTGCGCTCGCTCGCAACAGTCACTGAGCGCAGCCTTCATTCAACACGATCTCCTGGCGCTGTCAGTGATTCCTTGGGCACTCCGAACTGCTGGCATATCGGTTGCAATCCCAAAGGAAACACCACTTCGTAGGAGTATCGGCGTGTCGATTCAAGATGACATCCCACGTTCTCGCATCAACCTTCGCTACCGTACAGAGATCCAAGGCACCGCTCAGATGTTGGAGCTGCCGTTCCGCGTGATGGTACTGGGTGATCTGTCCAGCGGCTCTGCCACCGATCGCGAGGTCGATCTGGAGTCGCGCAGGCTGCGCTCGCTCACCGACAAGAACCTGGACAGCGTCATGGAAAACATGCGCATGAGCCTGAACTTCAAGGTGGCAAACCGCATTGATCCAGGCAGCGATTCCACCCTTGAAGTGAGCATTCCGATCAAGAATCGCCGCTCCTTCACACCGGGAAATGTCGCGGACAACGTTCCCAAGATTCGTTCCCTGCTGCTGCTACGAAAGCTCCTGCTAGAGATGCAGTCGAACATCGACAATCGCAAAGATCTACGTCGCGTCATCCAAGAAATCTGGAGCAGTCCAGAGCAGCTCAAGACCCTGCAAAAGGAACTGGCTGCGCTATCGGACTACAAGCTGCCTAGCTCGCAAAAAGCGCTCACGCAGCCGACGCAGGAAACCTAACGAACCGAACGGTTCCTATTGTGCGCTGTAAGGAGTGATCGATGGCACAACCCCCCGTCGCAACAGAGAGTGGCTCCATCCTCAAGCGGATTGTCGCAACCATGGATATGGAGTCCAAGAACGTGAGCTTGGTTCCGATGATTCGCGATACGTTTGGCGAGGTGCATGAAGATGTCTCGCTGGAAGATCGCATGCTCTCGGGACTCGCAGCGATTCTGTACAACACCGATCACAGCGGTGGTCGCTACGAAAAAGGAAAAGTCCTGGATGTCGTTCGCCAGATCGACACGATGGTAAATGATCAGCTCAACGAGATCTTTCACCATCAACAGTTTCAGCACATGGAAGCGACCTGGCGCGGAATCGATCAGCTGGTCGAAAACGCCAACTTCCAGTCGAACGTCACCGTCGAGCTGCTTGATGTCAGCAAAGACGAGCTGTTTGAAGACTTTGAAAACAACTCGAGCGACATCTTTGGCAGTGCGCTGTTCGAGAAGGTCTACATCGCAGAGTACGATCAGTACGGTGGTCGTCCCTACGGCGCGCTGATTGGTCTGTATGACTTCACAACCCAAGCGCGTGATCTGTTCTGGCTGCGCAGCATGTCGAAGATCGCGGCGGCCAGTCACTCACCGTTTATTGGATCGATCTCTCCGCAATTTTTGGGCTGTGGCAACATGCAGCAGGTCGAAGCGATCAAAGATCTCGACGGTCTGCTCAGCCAGCCGCGCTACTCTCAGTGGCAGTCTCTGCGTGAATCCGAAGAGGGTGCGTACATCGGTCTGACCTTCCCGCGCTACGTGGTGCGACTCCCTTGGAGCCCGGAAACCAATCCCAGTCCAGGTCTTCCGTTTCATGAACAGACCAGCGGAGAGCACGGCAACTATCTGTGGGGAAGCTCTGCACTGCTGTTTGCGCGCAATGTAATTCGCTCGTTTGAAAACACCGGCTGGTGTCAGTACATTCGCGGTCCCAAAGGCGGCGGAATGATCAGCGGTCTGCCGGTTGATATGTTCAACATCCGGGGCGAAGATGAGATGCGGATTCCCGTCGAGATCTGCATTCCTGACTACCGCGAACTGGAGTACTCGCGAAACGGAATCATTCCCCTTGTCTATCGCAAGGGAGCCGGTGAAGCGACGTTCTTTAGCGCACAGTCCATCAAGCGTCCGAAGAAGTTCAAGGATCCGAAGGACTCTGAAAACGCGCAGCTTGTCTGCAACCTGTCCTATACGTTTTCGATTGCCCGCATCGCGCACTACGTCAAGAGCATCATGCGTGACAACATCGGTGATGTCGCGACCGCAGGCTACGTACAGAGCGTGCTGTCAACGTGGCTTGAGCAGTATGTCACCACCGAAGTCCGTCCCGACGATATGACGATGCGGACCTTCCCCTTCCGCGCCGCACAAGTCCAGGTCAATCCGATGCCCGGTCGGCTCGGATACTACGACTGCAAGATCTCGATCCTGCCGCACATTCAGTTTGAAGGAATGGATGTCGAGCTGCGGCTGGAGTCACGGCTGGGATAGCCGGAATCGCTCGCAGAGACACCTTGATGGTTTCAATCATTCGTTAGGAATGGGAGCACACGATGGCCGAGTACAACCGCGCGATGAATGTGAAGCAGGGCTTCGACTTTAAGAAAGATCAGCAAGCAACGATTGGCTTTCTGACTTCGCTCAAGATCGGTATGGAGACGTTTACGCCAGACTTCACGGTGAACAGCCCGATGGCCGCAGTCACCGGAACCGGACTGACCGCAAATGCCACCGCAACCATCGGTGCGCTCACCGTTGTTGGCGTCCTGGCCAACGTCACCTGGGCGCTCGGTGATACCGATCCGCTGATCTTTGAAGCGCAGGTCTCGATTGCCAGCAAGCAAGCGATCAGCGCTCTGGTCTACGCATCGATGATCGATGTCGATTGTGAAGTGGGATTCGTGGTCTATGAATACGATCCGCTTTCCAAAAAGTACTACGCTGCATTTTCAAACTCTGCGCAGGCTGCAACCGATGCCGCAGCTGGAAGATCGGTGCGCGGACAGATTCAGAAAGACGGCGAAGCGCTCGGACTGGAGATCGATGCAGAGGCCGGAACCGATGTCGAGTCGCCGAAGAACTACAAGCTGACGCTCAAGGTGGTTCCCAAGCCAGAGGTTCAGTCGCTGCTGTTTGCGACCTCGGCCACTCGCAAGGTCACCAAGAACTGGGGACGACAGGGTCCAGCGACGTAAGCAGAGTCGGAATCTGTGTGTCGGGAGTCGTTCCGTTTGGATCCGATTCCCTGTTCTGTGGCGCGTTACATAGACCGCTTACTCGCGTGGCGAGTGGCAAGCAAAGCGATGAGCACGCTGAAGATCGCACCCGTAAGATGGTATCTGGGGCAGACGGTCCTGCCCGAGCACTTTGTGGCCTTGCAGGAGCTTACGGCATCAGCCAGTGAGCTTCGCGCACGGGTCGGAGGACTTCCTCACTACGGGATTGCGCAGCTTTCCTTTCATGAGTCGCTGTTACGTGATGGCGTGCTGTCGATCGGAGAGCTGACCGCAGTCCTTCCCGAAGGAATTGTCATCAGTGTTCCGGGTAGCTGCACGGTGGCTCCGCTGTCGCTTGCTGCCACATCTGCCACGCGAGTCAGCGTGTATCTGCACCTTCTGTCTGATGCAGTCTCTGCGCAAGGGAATCGCGTCTATGACAGTGATCCGCGCACGGTCGAGCGAGTCCTTTCGCGCGCAACCCTGAGCATCAGCGATCAAATCGAGCGCAGCGTTGCATCCTTGCGACTGGGTGAGTTTGAAAAAGGAGTCGCAGGAAGCTGGAGCCTGCAAGCGTCAGCCATTCCGCCTCTTCTCAGCGTCGGAAACACGCCACATCTTCAGCCGTCCCTACAGCTTCTGTCTGCGCAGTTAAGAGCCCTGATTCCGCAGCTTGCCGCGCAGCTTCAGGACACCTTTTTGCGACCGGACAGACTGGCGACCATTCGGCGCAGCTTGGCAGCGATCTACAAAGTAGAGAGCCTGCTTGGTGATCTATCCAATCGCGTATCGCTTCATCCGTACTGTCTGCATCAAGCGCTGCGCGAGCTGTACTTTGAGACCTGCTGCTTCCATGAAGTGCAGCCCGATCACACTGCCCTGCCCTATTCCCATGATGATCTGGGACGGACGATGGGACAGGTCTTCCGTCTGCTTCAGCAAGCACTGCGGCCTGTGTACGTTCGATCTACGCACCTGCGCTTTCAGAAGAGCAACGGTCTGTTTACATGCAGCGGACTTCCGCAAGAAGTCAAAGATGCGCAGGAAGTCTATCTGCTGATTCAGCGTCCCACGCTGCACGATCGCATTGTGATGGATGATATCAAGCTGTCGTGTACCTCGCGGCTTGCGCTGGTGCATCGCTTGGTCTTGCGTGGCGTTCCGTTCAAGCTGGTCGAGCGTCCGCCGTTTCAGCACACCTTCGGTCCAGAGGTTGACTTCTATCTTCTGCAAGGCGGTGAAGAGTGGGATCACGCGATGCGTGAAGGATCTCTGTCTGCGTATGTCCATCCGGTTCTGGAGCGAGCCAACCTCTTTCTGTTTTGGCGATAGGAAGGCTGCGCATGTCATTCCTCAACCGATTCCTAGAGTCGCCTCCGCAAGATGATGAGCTGCAGTCTGTCATGCGGAACCTACAGAACCTGCTCTGCGCGCGGCCAGGATACAGCTCAAGACTGATTCAGTATGGCGTCGCTGACTATCTGGCGCAGCAGGGCAACAAAGGTGCGCAGCTTTCCATCTTGCGTGAGATTGAAGATGTCATTTTCCGGCTAGAGTCACGTCTGCGACTGCGTGATCTGTCCTGCAAAGGTCGCGATGCAGAGCTGCGTCTTCACATCCATCTGCGCGGCTCCCTAAAGACCCGCAAGGGTGCGGTTCCGTGCCAGCTCAAGATCCTGTTTCATCTGTGCAGCGGCGACGTACAGATCGAGCCAGACACCGAGCGAGAGGTGCGTCGTGGCGCGTAATACCATCCGTGAAGACAGACCGCTGTTTGATGCGCTGTGTGACGCGGCCAAGAGCTATCGCGAAGGACTCATCTTTCGCATCGAGCTAAGCTCTGTCACCCTTCCGCGTCCGATCCTGCTAAGTGGTCACAACGTGATCGACTTTGATCTCGATCTGCGCAGCAGTGGCTTTTCCGGATCGCTCACGATCTTGGTATCCGATAGCGCAGAGCTACAGAGCGATGATCGCGATGGCATCATCACGATGTTTCGCCAGAAGTCGATGCTCAAGCTGCGGATGACGATTCAGGCCTTCCGCGCGGATCAAGATCTCAATATTCCACCGACTCCGATCGAGGTAAACGGACTGGTCACAGAGAGCGCACTGACCGAGCATGTTGCCAAGCTCGGAAACGATCTGTTGTCCTATCGGCGCTACTTTCTCCGCTTTGCGGATCCTGCGCAGGTGCTGTGGCGACAACACTTTCCGTGCGAGCTGTTTACGCAGAAGTCTCTCCGTCAAGTGATCGATGCGCATCGCACCACCCACATCATGGTGGAGTATCCCGATCTGGATGTAGGAATCGTGCAGCCCATGATCTTTTTGGGCTGTGACTCCGAACATCGCAAAAGTGAGCGCGCCAGCTTTTACGACCTGCTGATGTGGCGTCTGGATGAGATGGGGAAGGTCTGGCAGTACGACTACACCCGCAAGGTCTATCAGATTCACGGAATCAAGCCGCGACCGACTCCCTTCGACATCATTCCGCACGATGTTGATCGTATTTATGCGTATTACCCATCCTATCCAAGATATCAAAAAAACGTCCTAAACGACTTTGTAAGCGCGGTCCAGAATCGTCCGATAGATAATATCGACAAAGTGCTAGGAATTCGCCACGATCATCTGTTCAACACAGAAATTCAAAGCGAATTTGAAAGTGAGTTTCAGAAAAGAACCAAGGCATTCATGATGCCACGCCCAGAGTTTTTGATTCATTATCGAACATTTCCAAGCAAGCCATATTTCCCAAATGTAGGTGTTGATTTTCAGCTCGATTTGCTTGATTTTTCAGCAGAAGATATTGCAATTCCATTTGAAGCACAGCGCGAGCTATGTCGTGTCTATCGCATCACACTCAGCGGACGCAGCGACGAAACAGACATTCGCCAAGTGTATGATGGCCTGGTTCCAGCCAAGTTTCATTGCCACACAATTGTATTTTTAGAGCTGGCAAGTGATCCCGAGCTTCGCATTCCTCCATATATTCTACCAAAATATCCAGTAGCCATCGAAGGCCGCGTCGTTAGCGAAGTAGGAACCAGCACAGAGGAGACGTATCAGTTTTATCCTGACCCTCGCAATATGCTGCCGAAGTACAAAGTCATGATCCCGCTATTTGCGAATCAAATCATTACAACACCATATCACCCGAACACCATTCCTGGGCAGTTCTATTTTCCATTATATAAATACGAGCGCATCCTGGTTGAGCTGTACTTTGATCGCGCAGAAATCTGTCAGTTCCGCGAGTGGCGAGCGACCGCGCAGCTCCCGATGGAGACGCAAGGAGATCAGCTCCTGCTGGGCAAGACGCCGATCAATCGCACATCGGTTCAGCACTCCTATGAAAATGAAAAGCCGGTCTTTGAGATCGAGCGACTGAATCAGTTCGACAGTGAGCTGGTCAAGATTGCGGAAGGGAACCTGCTGCTTCAGGTGGGAATCCCTCCGGTTGGCGTTACAACAGGAACCCTGGTTGGACGCAAGATTGTGGTGCCGCTGGGAATGCCCGCAGTGCCTCCTACTGGCTCTCCGCCGCTACCGGGAGGAGTCCCAGCCACGACGCAGCCGGGTACAAGCGGACCGCGCCCACCGGGTCCACAGACAGGTCCACAGACAGGTCCACAGACAGGTCCACAGACAAGTCCACAGACAAGTCCACAGACAAGTCCGTCTACGACTCCGCCAAGTAGTACACCTTCGCCAAGTCCGAGTGGACCCACTACTCCGTCTACTCCGCGAGGTCCGCAGTAAGTCATGCCGGACCCAATGAACACCACGTCTCCGCAGAGCGGACCGACGCAGAATACAACCGGCCCCGGTACGCAGAGTGGACCGACGCAGAATACGACCGGCCCCGGTACGCAGAGTGGATCGACGCAGAGTGGATCGACTCCCCCTCAAGGTGGCACTGCGCAGCCGGTCGCCCAGCTTCCGCTGTATCTGCGCATGTTCATGGACAAGACGGTCGGACTGACGATCGAAGTGCTGGATGCGAGCGGCATCAATCAGCAGTCGATCACGATGGATGGTGTCAAGCTGACCACGCGCGTAAGTGGCGCACAGGGGGACAGCGTCATCACCCAAACTGCGGACTCTGTCTCGATCGATGCGCGCAACTTTTCAGTCCAAGCGGAAAACATCCGCATGACTTCTACGCTGGGAACCAGCCTACAGAGCATGGGACAGACCAGCGTTTCCAGCCTTGCGGATCTGTCGCTTAGCTCGCCCGGATCGGTCACAGCATCAGGACTAAACGGAGTCAGTCTAAACGGTCTTTCGGTGTCCATGAACGCCATGCAGAGCGTCACCATGCTCGCAGTAGGAGGCGGTGTCGCTGTCGTCGGTGGTGCTACAGGTGTTCAGCTCCTTGGATCGGACATCAGCCTGACCGGAGTCTCTGTTTCGATCTCTGCACCCACGACTTCGATTACCTCTGCCAATCTACAGTTCGGAGCGATTCCTGGGCCGCCACAAGGCTCTGCGGCAAGCAGTGGCAACAGCGCAGGAAAGAGTGCCCAAGGTGGTGCGCAAGCAGGGGCCGGAGCGGGCGTAGGAAGTGCCAACTCACTATCGAGCAGTGGCAACACCTACGGAATGAACAGCGGCGCAGGCATGGGCGGACAGAGCGGAACCCCGGACACCGGAGGACTCCTCAACATGGGAGCCACCGGAACCCTCGGTCCCACCATTGGCGTCGGCAGTCCTGGTGGCATGGGCGGGATGGGCGGACAGAGTGGCATGGCTGGACAGAGTGGTATGAGCGGACAGAGTGGTATGTCCGGCTCTCCCACTTCTGGGATGTCTGCGATTCCGGGCATGTCCAGCGCCAGCTCGATGATGCAAATCGGTGGCATGTCGGCACCGATGAACTCTTGGAGCAACTACGTCAGCTTCGGCGACAGCCTGAGCAATCCGTTTTCCAGCGGCATGAATCCAAGTGCAACAGGTTTGCAGTTCGGAAGCAGCGCCGCCAAGTCCGCCAGCACGCAGATCAAGAGCCTGAGCAACGCCGCCATGCCACTGGCCATGGCCTATCCCGAGCTTCTTCCGCTGGTCGCAGTTGGGTTCTTTGCATCGAACTACTTGGACAACAGCAGCAAGATGATGTCCAAGATTCAGAGCGGAAACCTGACGGCAGGCGACATGCTAAGCGGCGTCAACGTACTCACCAAAACGATCGGTGATGTTGCGATGGCTGCAATCAAGATGCTGGATACACCGCTGCTGGGCGGTGGACAGGATGACACCACCACGCTGCTGCCAGGGCTCAAGCCGGGGGACTCTGATGCAGTCTCTTCTCTGATGGATGCCATGATTCCGCCGAAGAGCACGGCAGGCAACAGCATGTCGGGCACGCTGTTACAGGACAACAACTCGATCCTGGCGACCATCTTGGGAAAGGTCCAAAAAAAGAAGCTCGACTCTGGACAGAGTGCGCAGTCAGGGTCCGAAAAGAGCAGTACCAACAGCAGCCAGAGTGGCCAGAACGGTGAGAGTAGCCAGAGTAAGAGTCAGGGCAGTCAGAATGTTCAAAATTCTCAAAATATTCAGAGCAATCAGAACAATCAGAGCAGTCAGAATGTTCAAAGTAGTCAAAACTCTCAAAGTACGCAAAAGAGCCTGAGCGGTCCAGGCAGTACACCATCCAGTACATCCAGCCAGAGCACATCTGGGGCCAGCAAGACTGCCAGTGGATCCAGCGATCTTCCGTCTGTACAGAGCCTGATTTCCCAGCTGGATGAAAAGCAGCTTGCCGCGCTGACTCCACAGCTGATGCCGCAGCTACTGACCGGAATGTCCAACTTGCTTGGGCCAGTGGGCTTTGTGTCTGTCCTTGGTCAAGTGCCGGGAATCGGGAGCCTGCTGTCGGCATCAAGTGAGCTGGGCGTCTTGGCCGCAGCTCTCCTGCCACCGGGCTTTTTGCCGACGGCAGATGCCAAGTCTTCAGCCAGCGCAACGCAAAGCCAGACCCAGGGATCAGCACAGAGTCCGGCGCAGAACTCGACGCAGAGCACAGCGCAGAGTGCAACACCGGGAGCGGCACAAGGAGTCGGTCAAGGCACGGGCCAAAGCATGGGCCAAAGCATGGGCCAAAGCATGGGCCAAAGCGTGGGCCAAAGCATGGGCCAGAGTCCGTCCTCATCACCCAGTGGCACCGCAGCGCTGGCTGGTGCGGCGATTCCAGGAACCACCCTACAGAGCCAGCCAGCAAGTCCTTCCCCAGCAACCAGCCAGGCCGGAGGACAGGGTGCAGGCAGCACAGGCGGAAGTGAAGCACCGACGGAATCGCAGCTCAATACGCTGCTTACCTTGGGTGGTCTTCTGCGCAATCAGTGGCAGCTTGGGATGCCAAACATGGGACAGGTTCTGCCAGGACTTCTGCCCAAAGGACTGCTGGGTGAGCTACTGCCTGGTGCGACGGGCTCTGGCTCTCCGCAAAGTTCACAGAGCGGTTCACAGAGTGGTTCACAGAGCGGTTCACAGAGCGGCTCACAAAACAGTTCACAAAACAGTTCATCGCCTGGTTCACAGTCCGTAAGTCCAGCTGCTCCAGGAGCTTCGACTCCTTCTGCGAGTGGTTCGGGCAGTGGTTCGGGCAGCGGTTCGGGCAGTGCAGCGGATGATGGCGGAATTGATGACGCGGTAAACTATGCGTTTCAATCGACATTTACCGCGCTGGGACCGCTTGGTGTTGCGGCGCAGAGTGCGCTCAAGCTGCTGCGCCCAGATGCCAGCTTTTTGGGTGGCACGCTGGGTCTGATCGGAGGCGGTCTGTCCGCTCTGGGAGGACTCGCTGCGGGTCAGGAGTCTTCGGGCTCCTCTTCTGCATCGTCTTCATCTCCTGCTGCGGCGTCACAGTCCGCTGCATCTACATCACAGTCTGCTTCACAGTCTGCTTCACAGATGCCATCGTCTGCGCAAGCTGCGCCATCCGCATCGACTGCGGGTTCCGCATTGGGTGGCTCCGCTGCGCAGCTCGGATCGAGCAGTACACAGCCCGCAGGTGGAATGGGAGGAGCCGGATCGTTCACCGGAGCGTCACCAATCGGAAGCAGCGGCGCACTGAGCACAGGCAGTCCGTTCTTTGCAACCGAAGGATTCAATCCGACGGCCACTGCGGCCACGCTTCCTAGCTTGACAACACTTCCGGGAATGACTCCTTCCACCGGAGGTTCCGCCGCCAAAGCACCGACAGCTTCAGGCAGTGGCTCTGCTTCAGGCAGTGGCTCTGCTTCAGGCAGTGGCTTCGCTTCAGGCAGTGGCTTCGCTTCAGGTGGCTCCGCTGCATCATCCATGGCACAAGCTGGTGCAGGAGTCGCAAGTCTCGCTGGTGCTGCCGGTGGATTCGGCGGACTGAGCAATCCGTTTGCGGCAGCAGCGACGTTACAGCCAAACAGCGGCGGAATGGGCGGAAGCGGACTCACATCATTACCGGCGGGAAACGCTGCGCTGTCTGGTGCGGGAGCAGCCTCTCTGCTGATGAATGGGAATCCGACTGCATCGCTCCTTGGGGGCGGCGGATCAGAGTCTTCCTTCATGACAGGAAGTCCCATGTCCGGAATTCCTGGCATGAACGGAGCGAGCGGAATTCCTGGCATGAACGGAGCGAGTGGAGTTCCTGGCATGAACGGAGCGAGCGGAATGCCAGGAATGGATCAGCTCGGCAGCAAAGCAGGCATGGGCGGCGGGGGAGGAACGCTGCTGGATGAGATGAAGAAGAAAGGCTCTCTGTTTGCGGGAGACTACGGAACGCAGTTTGCGAAGGTGCTGGAAAAGACCTATGGCACGTCCTCCAAAGGACTCAGCGTCACACTCAATCCGATCGATACCATGACGCTGATGAGCTCTCTGTTTCAAGGAATGATGATTCCTGGTCAGCAGCCTTATGAGACAGCGGGTGCCTTTTCGATGGCCAGCAAGCCGAAGACTGTCCTGCCCGAGACAGAGCTGAGCAGCCTACTCAACTACGGACAGAATGTCCTGCAAGTGCAGCAGCAGCTGGTCACGTTCATGAAAGATCTGCTGACCAAGACAGGCTCCAAGTCGAGCGCGCCAGCGTCGAAGACGGACGCCAAAGAAAAGACAGATTCCCAAGCCAAGACGGATTCCCAAGCCAAGACGGACTCTCAAGCCAAGAGCGCTCCGTTGGCCAATAGTGATCCGAAGTCTGCGGCACCAAGCTCTGCGTTGGGCAGTACAGCGCAGAGCGCAGCCACAAGTGGGCTCTCTTCTGCTGTCACGGCTGCAAGCGCTGTCACAAGTGCTGGGATTCCCTTCGCAAGCGATGCCAAGGCAGCTCTCAAACAGACACTGGCTTCGAGCGGACAGAGCGCAATGCAAGGAGATGTCAAGTCGGCCAAGGACGCCGTCGTGCCAAGTGCTGTAGGAATCACAGTCAGCAGTCTGACCCAAGGAATCAGCGCAGCGCTAGCGAAGAAGGGAGGACCGCTTGGCAGCTAATCACACGCTCGATCTCGGACTCCTAGATGAGCTACGCGGACTGGAGTCTTTTCGACGGAACTACAGCAGCAGTCAGGGGATCGGTGTACTCGATCCCCAAGACCCCGATGTGCAGCGGTTGATCGAGGTGCTGGCATTTTCTGCGGTGCGGACTCGACATGCGGTCCTGCGCAACCTGAGCGCAACGTGGCGACGACTCCTAGGTGGCTACTTTCAGTCGCTGCTCCAGCCCCTTCCTGCGATGGGAATCCTGGAAGCCCAAGTCACAGCGCGGATGACAGAGCCGGTCTATCTGCCCGCTGGAAGCGAGTTGCAAGTCCAGTGTGCGGACGGATTTCTAGCCAGCTTCATGACCCGAATGGATCTGCGCGTGCTTCCACTGACGCTCGATCGCTGTGAGCTGCTGCGCGGTGGGACAGGCTATCGCTTGGTGTTGACCTTCTCTTCGCGGATTCCGCGCAGTGAACCACCGGGACGGATGCGACTTGGGATTCACTATCTGGATGACTATCTCGCCGCGCTCACGGTTCATCAGCAGCTACAGAGACACATGCAGCGCGCGTTCGTGCTGTACGATCAGCCGGTTCATGATCGCGCAGACGGTCCCACCTGTCCGGTTCACTTTGGAACGTACCATGATGAACCATATGAAGCAGATGATCGCAATCCACTCGCAGCGGTTCGTAGCTTTCTACACTTTCCGCAGCAAGAGCTAACCATTCATGTTGCGATTCCGGCATCGCCGCGACCATTTACCCGGATGTCTCTGTGCTTTGATCTGGATGCAGACTACCCACATCGTCCTGTGCTGTATCGCGAGATCTTTAGGCCCTTTACGGTCCCTATTTCGGCACTACGGAAGGCACCTGCGCAGCCGATAGACTGCGACGGAACCCAGGACTCCTATCCGGTTCGTTTTGTGCATCCGGATCAGAGCTACGCACTGCATCACATCACCGGCGTTTTTGCAGCAAGTGATGATGGACTGGTTCCGATTCCTCCGGTCACTCTTAGCAACAAGACTCCAAGCTTTGAGCTGGAGCAGCAGTCCGATGAGCGAGGATCCTTACCACGCGCTGCACTGATCTTGCGGATGCCAGAAGCACTGCTTCAACCTGTGCGCATCGCGGTGGAAGGAGTCTGGCATCAACCGTCGCTGAGCGAGCATCTAAGTGGACGACTGAGCATCACCCTTCGCGAGCGCAGCATGCTTGGGGTCGAGCTTTCCGCACTGGGTCCGATGCAGCGCGGAGCAGACTCCCAACTAGGTCAGGATGCAGCAGCGCTGCTGCGTTTGCTCTCGCTGAAGATGAAAGCGGTGCTTGATCTGGAAGATCTGAACGCCCTGTTTGTCATGCTAGAAGCGGGATCAAGTGGACCGTATCGCGGCTTCCTTTCGCGCATTCGCGACTGGGTGGTTGAGCTGACTCCCGACGAGACAGTGCGCGGCGCAGGAATCCGTCACATCTATCACGCGCTGGTTCCCGATGTTCGCGCAGAAGAAGAGCCGCTGTGGCACATGTTCTGTCAGCAGCTTCAGCGCCTTTTGGATGCATGGAACTATGAAGGACGCGCGGAAGTGGTTCGTCATCACAGCCGCGAACAGCTTCCCAGTGAAAGGCAAAACGGACGATGAAGCTTAGTCACTGGAACAGCATCTTATCGCTTCGGATCGACATTCATCGCTTGCTGGAGCGCTCTCTGTCCGTCGAAAGCACCCGATTTGGAGAGCGCTCTGCTGCGCTTCCGATCGAACCATCGATCTTGCAACGACTGCATGGCGAGCTGCGTAGCAAGCTCGATACGCTGCGCGATCAGCTGCACCGCGAACTGACTGAAAATGAGACGTATCTGGTGATGTTTCCTCTGGTTCTGCTCTGCGATGAGATGGTCATGATTCGTCTTCCCAAAGCTCAGCAGACAAGCTGGCCACTGCTGCAATCTGAGCTGTTTCAAATCAACTATGGCGGCGATGTATTTTACGACTTTGTCGATGAGAGACTAGACAAGCCAGACACTCCTTCGATGGTCTTTGAAGTGCTGTACTTCTGTCTGGCCGCTGGGTTCGTTGGCAAGTTCGGAGAGTCAGGAGGCAAGGTCCAGCGCTATCGGACCCTGCTGGCCGAACAGCTTGGTACTGGTAGCACCCGCGACGGCAGCAGAAAGCGCAGGCGCAGAAGCCACAGAGTCCGCAGTGAGCGCAGATCTGCTGGATCAAAAGCGAGCGTGCAGACCGATCGTCCGATCGAAGCCGCGCAGAGTCCAGAGCAGAGTCCACAAGCGGTGACGCCTCTGCGGAAGCGCGTCAACTGGCGCGGACTGATTCCTTACGGTGTGGCGCTGACGACGCTGTCACTGGCAGCACTGGCCATCATCGTGCTGAGCAACCTGTGATCGCACAAAGGACTGCAAGACCAAAGAGGCCATATGTAGTGCCAGCACAGCGGGGGGCAAGCGATGAAAGTGAACTTCAGTGAGCTACTAAACAGTCAGCGTGTGGGTCCGTTGTGGGGACGGAAGACAGAGCCGCACAACGCGGTCGATACGCTCCATCACATCATCGCGGGAGAGACAACAGCAAGCGCAGGAAAGAAAAAGCGAAAGAGCAAACAGAGCCAGCGCAAAACCGACGGCAGCGATCCAACTGAGCACGCTCCAAAGGCTGCGGATGCAGACACGCTGAAGACAGATTCCGAAGAAGGGTTTGATCAGGAAGAGGTAGACGAGATCCTGGATGAGGTTTCCGATCCTGAGAACCTCGAAGATGCCGAAGAGCTGATCGATCTGGCAGATGCTCCGCAGGAAAATCCAGAGGAGCTGCTCGAAAAGCTCCTGTTCGTTCTGCGTACAGAGCTGGGACCCCGCGTCTCGATGCTGTCAGGAATCATTGAGCCGCTTCGTGTTCGCATCGCCAGGCTCACCCCGGGAGCGACTCCGCCACCCTATCATCCGATGCGTCATGCCTCGGCAGGTACGGTGTTTGAACTACTGTATCGCTTGGAAGACACGCTGCGCGGCCTTCGCCGAGTGGCCGGAAAGTAACAGGAGTGTAGCGTGCTGTCTGTGCTTCTTCCTTTGGCCACAGCCTCGACGGACGGATCGGCAGGAGCCACTTCCCGACCGACCTATGTCTATGTCCTGGCGGCTCTGTTTGTGCTGCTGATTGTGGCCGGAGCCGTCCTACTATTTTGGTGGTTCAAGCTGCGCAAGCGTCGCGAAGAAGGAACCGCGTACGTAACCCCAGCGCAGAGCATGACCAAGACGCGGCTCAGCGACATCTGGGAACGCTTCCAGTCTCGACTTCCCAGCGGTGTTCGGGCGACGACACCAGAGCTTCCGCACTTCGTTGTCTTTGGCAACACAGGTGCAGGAAAGAGTGCGCTCATCAGTCGCAAAGTAGACTGGCAAGGACAGACCAGTCAGTTCATTCCGAGCTACACCGCAGACCCACTCCTACAGCTTTATCTGGGCAGCCAAGTCCTGGTTGAGGAGTTCTCTTCTGCGATTCAGGATGGCACTGCGCAGAGCTACAACGACGCGCTGACCAAGCTGTGGAAGAGCCTGGAAGTCGAGCAGATTCCGACGGTGATTGTAGTTCTGTCTGCGCCTCTGCTCATCACCCAGCCCCCCGATCAGCTGCGTCAGCAAGCCCAGCTTCTGCGCGGCAAGATCAATGTGCTGTCTGAAACCTATGGCAGCACTGGCCGCGTTCGCATCTGTCTGACCCATATGGACAGACTGCGTGGCTATTCGGATCTGGCGCGCTTTTTGGCCAAAGAACAGGCCCCGCTAGAGCTCTCTGTTGGTGCGGATCCACACAGCGATCTAAGCGAGTCGATGACGCACTATGAGCGCTATCTGCCGCGTGCGTTGACGACGCTGCCGGTGTCTTCCTTTGAGAGCATTGTCGAGTTTCTGCGTGGTGCCGATCAGTTCCTATCACCGACGGCCAGCTTTGTCTCTGCACTGACCGATCTTGCGATTGGCTCCCTTCGTCCTGAAGTGCAGGGGATCTACTTTGCATCGCTGGCTGCGGATGAACAGATCAGCAACCCCTTTACGCCCCCGCCCCAAGTAAGAAGCACTGCGCTGGGATCGCGGCTGGCTCGCTGGCTTCGTCCCTTTGGGATTCGTCCTGTACACGCGATGCTGGCGCTGCTGATGCTGTGTCTGGGACTGTTCGGACTGACCTATGTCACCCGTCGCCATCATGTGGTCGTTGAAGCCGCCAGCGAAGCCAACCTGACGTTTGATCAGGCCGTGGTTCGCGCTCAGACTGCGCACAACAGTGGTGAATCGGATGTCGTCCGCAGAGCCGAGCGCAGCGCCAGTCAGTCGCTGCTTGCCACCAGTGAAGCAGAGCAGCGCTTCCGTCCGTTTCATCTGATCTATCGAACCGATAAGAAGCATTCTGAAAGACTCTTTATTGAGTCGATCCGCAAGGGCTATCTGTTGCCCAGCTTGGAGCGAGCGATTCGACAGCGTGCGCGCGACAAGATCCTGGGAGCACTCGTGGCGCTGTACGCAACCAAGGACAACACGCTGGGATCGCTCATCAAGGCATCGGCAACCGACTGGTCCACGGACTTGAATGTCCCACGCGATACACTGCTGGACTACATTCAGTACAGTACGGATCCGTGGACAGAGGTTGCCATCGCTACGTTGCCTCCTTTTCCACCAGAGAGCCTGCGCTATTCGCTCAGTGATCTAAGTCCGTGGAAGGCGTTCATTTACGATGTTCACAATGCGATCGCACGTCCCTACATCACCCGAGCAGAGCTTTCTGCGCTTCAGCAGCGGAGTGCCGGTCTGATCGAAGGAATGCTGGCTTTGCGTCGAGCCGCGCAGCTTCGCCAGTGGTATCGCAACCTCGCGGAAGAGTCTCCGCTCGACATGCTCAAGCTGTTCGGTCAAGAGGTAGGAATCCTAACCCCTGATCCATGGCTGCTCGATCAAAAAGATCCGATGGAGCGCCTGCTGCGCATGGTCAGCGATTCCAACATCACCACCGAACAAGCCGGAACCAAGAGCCTGTATCAGCTGCTGCGCTGGCTCAATGAAACCAGTGAATCAGCGTCGGCAAAAAAGTCTTCCGAGCACTTGCTTTCGGATTCCTATCGCTTTCTGTTTCCTGCGGAAGGAAGCGCCATCGACATCAGCCGCAGAGACTGGGAAGAGCTGCTTACACGCAGTCGCAAGCGGACGTTTTCGATGGATGAGTCTGCACCGCATCCCACCGAAGGACCAGTGCGTACCAAGCGATGTAGCAAGCTTGGCAAAAAGCGCGGACTGCTTCCGCCTTGCAAAGTGACAGCACGCAGCCCGGCTTCCAGCGGCTCTGCCAAAAAGCTGATCGATCGACCGACTGCGCTGCCGCTGTGGAGCCAGGAGGAGTTTACGCCCAAGCTCGCGGCACTCCTAACCGGCGATGAGCTGCCTGCTGTGGGTCTATCGGATGTTTACAACCGCGTGGTCTATCATCGCGAGGTCTTGCCGCTGGTGACCGAGCTGAAGAAGGCGCTGGGAGGACATCGCAACCTCAGTGCAGAAGAGCGGATCTCTTTGTCGCGGGCCGTGCAAAAGGAGCTGGCGCGCTATTCCCAAGGCTACTGTGCAGCGCTGCTGGAGTATCACTTGGGATATCGCATCAGCGCCGTATCTCCGTCGCAGCTTCACTCCGAGCTGGTGGACATCATCAAGCCAGGATCGCGCTTTGTGGCGCGCCTCAAAACGCTGGTCGATAACGTCACGCTCCAAGGACTAGAGGAACCCTACCTGCGACCGCTTGCGACCTGCATTGCGGACTTCCGTCCGATCGTGGAGCTGATGACTCCCAAGAGTCAGGCCCCCGCAGCCAAGAGCGATCCCAAAGCGGCAGGACAGCCAGATGCAGCGCAAGGAACGCGTCCGACAAGTGACACTGCATCGAGCAAGGTCGAAGGACTTGCGACCTTTCATGAAGCGGTGGCCAAGCTGATCGCAGATCTGGATCGTGCGCCCACAGCATCCACAGACAAGTCGAGTTCAGGAAGCGACAAGGGGGACAGAGCAGACAAGTCCGCTGCGACGCAAGACAAGTCTGCCGTGCTGACTAGCAAGCTCTCTGCGCTGGCCCGCAGTGCGCTCGCGATGCATGAAGGAAGCGAAGAGTCGAGCCTGGCCAAAGCAGAGCAGTTCCTCGATCGCGCAGGCATTGCGGGTCCGCTGCGGCGACCGTTCCTCGCGCCGTTTTTAGCGGTTCATCAGCTTGGCTCTACCGAGATCGAGCAGGTGTTTGCGCAGCACTGGAAAGAGGTGATGCAGCCGCAGATCACTCCGCTGATGAGTCGCTTTCCGTTTCAGCGCGGTGCGGAGCGTGAGGTTGCACCGAGCGATCTGGATGTGCTCAGCGAGCGCAGAGGACCCCTGTTTGCAGATCTCCGCAGCTTGTATGCAGTGGCCGTAACAGAGCGCGGGGAATCATACGTTGCAAAGAGCGGAGCGCTGGGCACTCTGCGGCTTCCCAAAGACATGCTTCCGACGATGAACAAGCTGGCCAAGCTGTCGCGCGCACTGTTTTCTGCGGATGGGAATCGGCAGCCGCTCCAGCTGGCGATTCGCGGTCTGCCTGGTCCCCAGTCAAGCAGCGGAAGCACGGCCCAGTCCGCACTGGCCTACTTGCAGATTGGCAAAGCCAGCGCCTATGGTTTCAACCAGCAGAGCAGCGCAACCACGCTGCAAGTAGAGTGGTGGGCACAAGGCGCGGCGGTCATCGGGGTGGAGCGCACAGTGGCCAAGACCGGACGCAAGCACACCCAAACACTAGAGGTCACGGACTCTGCCTGGAGCCTGTATCGCTTGCTTCAGCGCTCGACGCTGGATGGCACAGGAGTCAGCACCTGGCGCATCATTGGCGATGGCCCGGATGAGACACAGATCATTCGCTTTGCGATCACACCTGATCCTTGGGAGCTGTTTGGCGAACATGCGCAATAAAGAGTCTTTTTCTATGCCTCTTATTGGGCTACGGCTGTTCGGCTTGGCTGTGCTGATCCTTGGCGGCTGCTATCCCGGCTATGTCAAACTGACGCTGCTGTCTGATCCAAGCACCAATGAAGGAAGACCGCTGCGCGTGCTGGTTCGCTCGGTTGATGAGCAGCAGCAGCGCAGTGAGTCTCACGCCTCTGTGTCCGCGCTGGTGGTGACGCCAGATGCAACTGTTTTGCGTTCAGTCATCATCGATCCACAGGCCGGTCGATATCGCAGCGTTTGGATCAAGCACGACAAAGAAAAGCCGCTGGGTCTGTACTTTCTGTACACCACACCTGCGGCAAGCTGGAAGATGCTGGTCGCACCACTTCTGCCGTGGAGAATAACGATTCCCCTTGGCCGCAGTGGAGTCCGCGCCAGCGAAGTACGGGAGTGTCGCAGGCTGCTGTAGCACAAAGAAGCGGAGCCTCTGTGCATCGCGCCAACAAGCCAACAAGGAAGCTCTGTCATGATGATCTCTCTTGATGCAGTTCGTTTGCAGTTACAGCAGCCTGGCGATGGTGTCATGCGTGACCGAATTTGGCTGGCAGAGAGTCTGCGCAGTCCAGCGGCCTTTGCGGAAGCGCTGATGCAGCAGGCCGCGCGACTGAGCGTAGCGCCAGCCAAGAGCCAGCTTGGGATGGCCTTTGATCTGTATCATGATGCAGTCGCACGGCACGCACTGGGTCCATACGGAAGCCGCCCAGCCATGCTGTATGCGACGGAAGGACCGATTGTAGGACAGAAGGAATCAGAGCCGCTCTGCGCCATTTCCTATGGCCACCTGCATGCCGCAGCAGCGCTTGTCGCGGACTCCTTTCGCAAGCGCGGGGTCCAAGCAGGAGACATCCTCTGCATCATCTATCCCCTGGGTCCAGAGCTGCTTTTGGCGCTGTGTGCAGCGCTGCGTGTGGGCGCCGTTGTCTCGGTTCTGCCACCGCAAGGTGCGGACTTTCTGGCGAATCGCTTGCGCGCACTGCGACCGCAGCACATTGTCACGGCTCGACGCTATCACCCGCTGCTCAAGGAGTGGTACGGACCGCAAGCGGTTCCGCTCGCTGATGCACTGCTCGAAGAGATCATCATTCATCCGCAGCAAGCCGAACAGACGATGGCAGCCGCCGCAGAGCTGGAAAGTAGCCCTGCTACCACATCACTTGGATCGCGTCCTTACGGAGCCAGTGATGCGCTGTTTGCGCTGTTTTCTCCGCAGCGCGATCCGGGCTGGATTCCCATTGCTGTCAATGCGTCCTCTGCCTATCTGGGTGCGCTCTGTGATGGACTGATTCTGGGGATTCAGCCCGCGCAGTTTGGCACCGTGGTGTGCGCGCCAGAGCATCGACTCCTTCAGTATCAGCCGACACTCCTTCTACTGGTTTTGCTGCATGGCGGAACCTACCTTCACCTGGATGCAGCGCAGCTTGTCTCTTTGGGAAGTCGGCTGCCGCCCGTCGATATTCTGCTGGTGGAGCCGCTACTACGCGACCAACTGCTTTTGCACAGAGCGGCTCCGCTGCGGGGTGTGCGATCATGGCTGTGTGCCTTTACAGAAGCCAGTGACACACTGAACTGGAAGGACTGGTCTGCGCAGTATGAGCTAGAGAAAACGCCTGTGCGCTGCTGGCACTACGATGCAGCAAGTGCGGGCTGTCTGCTGTTCTCTCTGCCGCAGCGGGGTACGCCCCCACAGCTTGTCTATCCGTCGCCAGGTCGTCCGTTTTCGCTGTGCGATCCCCAAGCCGAAGATCAGCCCGCGCGCGGTACAAACGGAATCCTGCGACCGATTCCGGGGGCCTGCGGGCTGCTGCTCTATGAACACAACGGAGGCTATCTGTACGGAGGAACGCGCTGGCCTTCCAGTGGCGGACACAGCCTGGGTGCAACCGAAGTAGAAGCAGTCACCCAAGAGCTTCCCTACGTCGCTGGAGCCGTCCTGGTTCCCGAACAGAGTGACAAAGGAAGGGCGAGCTTTCTGGTGTTTTTGGGACCACACATGCGGCGTATGACAGCGACCAAGCGAATACAGGTAGAGCACAAGATCCGGGAACAGATTCGTCAGCGCCTGGGACCGTCTTTTGAGCCCAACTCCGTTCGGCTGCTGGCTGCGCTGCCGCGTACCAAAGACGGCGCGATCGACTACGGCTGGTGTGCCGGCCAGCATCGAGAAGGACAGCTGGATAAGCGGGCGCAAGACCCAGCGCTCAACTTGATTGATCGACTGATCCTTGCGTGTCATCGCATCAGTACGCCAGCGGGTCTGATCGCGATGCGCGCAGCATCCCTTCGGAAGTAGGAGTCCGCGATGTCATCGTTGGTTTGTGATGGCGCAAAGCTTCAGTGTTCGTACGGACAGGGAGAAGTCCGGCTTAGCATCTCGCGACGCGGAGTCAGTCATGGCGGCGATGGATCCCTGGCGACCATTGATGATCATCTGCCGCTTGTGAACATCCCTCCGTTTCGATTCTGCAAAGCGCCAGCCAATCCGAACCCACAGAGCCCGAGTGGACAGAAGCCGTGTACGCCTCGGATCGGTAATGCATGGTCTGACGAAGTAGAAGGAATCCTTTTGCAAGGTCAGAAGCTCGTCGAAGAAAGCGCCACACTACGCTGTGACTATGCTGGAACGATCTCTGTAGTAGATCCCGGACAGAAGGACGCAACGCTACGTGAAGATACGCTGAAAAGGAGCCGTCATGATCGTTACGGAGCCACTTGAGCAGATCCTCTCAGCGCCGGGAAAGCGCGAGTTGGGGATCGAAGATCGCGAGCTGGATGAGATCCTGTCTCTGACCAGTCAGAATCGCTATCTTCCCGCAGCAGAGCGCGCCCAAAAGCTCTGGCAGCAGCAGATCTACGATGTCCGCACGATCGGCTGCTATCTGTTCGGCGTGTTTGTCGAGCGAGGTGTTGCGTCGCTCAGTCTGCTGTTTGAATGCATTCGTCGCGCCATCGCAGACAACCTTGCGTACCTGAGTCCAACGATCAAAAAAGAACGCCATCTGGATGTCTCGCTGCGCTGGCTGTTTGACAGCATCGTGTCGCAGGTTCGCTTTCATGAACGTCAAAAAGATGAGCTGTGGACCAAGTGGAATCATGACTGGCAGCATGCCGCGCAAGCGCAAGCTCTGGAGCACTGCAACAAGCTGTTAGAGACGCTGGATCAGTTCATTCCGGGCTCACGCAGCAAGCAGCCGCTGCTCCACCTTCAATCGCTCCTACAGGGACTTGCGCAAGCGCCCGCAGCCAACGCGGGCTGGGATCTGAAAGGAGCCACGCAGATTCCTGCTCCGCCGCCACCACCTGGAGAAGACGACGAGCCCAAGAAGGATGATGATTCCGATGATGACTCCGATGATGACTCCGATGATGACTCCGATGATGACTCCGATGATGATTCCGATGACGATTCAGATGATGACTCCGATGACGATTCCGACGACGATTCCGATGATGATTCCGATGACGATTCAGATGACGATGACAAGTCGGACGAGGAATCGGACGAGGACTCCGATGATGCAGAGACGAAGTCAAGAGACAATACCGATGCGGACGAAGAAGACGCAGCCCGCGATGAGGAAGAGGAAGAGGAAGAGGAAGAGGAAGAAGACTCTGAACCGGAAGACAGCCGAAGCGACCAGTCAGCCGAACCGGAAAGTCGTAGCGATGATGATGACAGCGATGATGACAGCGATGATGACAGCGATGATGACAGCGTAGATGCATCCGCAGCCGATCCGCACAAAGCAAGTACATCGCCTGTACCACAAGTGCTGACCACCGCATCGGCAGCGGATCCAGCAGCTGCTCCGAGCGCGCTTGCTCCATCCAGTCATGCCGCAGAGACGCTCAGCATTCCGCTCGGGTCAGAGCTGAAGCTACTGCTCGCAGAACTGGCGGGCTTTGTGCGGCTGGTCAACAAGCAGCGCTATCGCAGAGCCGCCATCTTGCAACAGCACATCGCAAAGAAGCTCCAAGGGTTTGAGCCGTCGCGCTACTTTCCTACGCTCTTGATTGACTATCTGCTGGCGCTCATCCAGCACAGCAGCAAGCTAGAGCCACACCTAAAGCCCAGCGAAGATCTCGAGACAGAGATGCTGCGGCTCCTGTGTCGATCCGATGTGCATCGCTTTGTTGCAGACAGTGAGCGATAAGTCATGCCGCAGCCACCACGTCCGCCCAAGGACATCGTCAAAGGACCACGCAGCGCCCAAGCAGGAATCGCGGCTCCTGTTCCAGAGTCAGTGTTTGATCGCAAGCGACGCATCATTAGCGAACGAGCTGTTCGCTTTTCTCTGGGAGCACTTCTGGATGCACTGCATGAGCTGGGCTATCAGAGCGATCAGATCGAGTTCCGCAGTCATGCGACCCAGACGCATCAGGCTGCGGTGGTGTCCAAAGTAGAGTGGTCCGAGACCCCGCAGCGACGAGTCATTGTCACGCTCAACCTGGGTCTACTGTCTTCCCAGAGCTTGCTCCCTTCCTACTTTCGCGCCGCATTGGATGCGCAGCATGAAGGAACGCTGACCGACTTTCTGAACTTCTTTGCGCACCGGCTGCTGCGCGGAAGCGTAGAAGCACAGTTCCCAGAGCGCGATCCCAGCCTCTTTGCTGACTTCACCCAGACCGTGGGACAGCTGCGCAGCTTGCTCGGAATCCGCAGTCTGTCTACGGTTCACTTTGTCTTTTCACAGCTCTATCCCGAGCTGGAAGTTTCGATTGCGCGCACGACTCTTCAGCGTCCTGTCCGAACGCGCGGCATCCAAGTGGGAACCTGGTCCATTGGTAGTGGTGCTGTGCTGGGAGCCGTGGCGTTTGTGCCTGTCTCTGCCATTGCGATCAAGCTGCTCAGCGACGATGCAGTGACCGGAAACGGAACGCCGTGGGCCAAGGAAGCCAGCGAGCGCCTGCTCAAGCAGGTGTTTCCCCTGCTGGCTCGTCATGGTGTGTATCTGGAAGTATCGCTGATCTTGCGCGATCAGCGCAGCTTCATGGTGCTGCGTCCCAATCAGTTCCTGGGCTACGTTCCGCTATACAGCGGACCGAGTCCTTCAATGCAGCCGCGCAGCGCACGCACGATCATTTTGTGGAGCGGCGAAGTCCCGACTTAGTCTTGCTGCGATTCCCTTTGTTGAGGCTGGTTCGCTCTGCTTTGCCATGCAGAGCTGGATCGGACTGGCCAGTTTCCTTTGTAGGATCTGGCTTTGACAATCCAGCAGGAACCCCAAGATCTGAAGGAACAATGACCGCATCTTTGCGCATCCCAAGGTCTGAGGTAGAGACTCCGCTTCCCTTTCCTGTCATCGTCAGAAGCACAAACAGTCCACCAAGTCCCAGGATCAGCACCAAGGCCGCAGCCGTTCCGATGAGCGTTCCTCTGCGCTGTCTGGGAATCGATCCCAGCAGAGAAGCACTGGCGGGATTTGTTCCCTGTATTGCCGTCGGAAGATCCTGAAACGCAACGGCTTGGATGCTGCTACTGATCAGCGGATGCGACTGCGAGATCTGCGACATCTGTCCACTTTGCGGAGACAGACTCCGTACCACTTCACTGGCAGTCGGACGCTCTGCGGGACTCTTGGCCAGCATTCGATGGATGAGCGCGCACAGTTCCGCAGAGACATGCGGAGCTTTCGATGCAAGCGGCGCTGGATCTTGGGTCTGATGCGCGATCATCAGCGCAGCGGGTCCACCCCGAAACGGAGTCGCTCCGGCCAGCATCTCGTACATGATGATACCAAGCGCATACACGTCGCTGCGATCCACCGCATTGCGCCCGCTCCGGCACTGCTCTGGTGACATATAGGTGGGAGTTCCCATCAGCACGCCCGACTTGGTCTGGCTGGTCGATTCGGCGCTGAGCTTGGCAATCCCGAAGTCGAGCACCTTGACCAGATCCTGCTGTCCGCTCGATTCATCCGTCACCACCATGACGTTCACCGGCTGAAGCTCTGATCGCAGTCTGCTCGACGGAAAATCATCATTCTTGGCAGCACTGCGGAAGTCTGTGGGAATGCGCTGCGAATCCAGACCTGGGCGGACAAGCAGCACCTGCCGATAAGCAGAGCCTCGGCATTTTCGCGCGCAGTCTTGCGTTACGCGGAATAGCCCTTGCGCGCAATCAAGTCTGCCAGCTTATCGATCCCCATCCAGTACTGTGACTGAAAGCCAGGGCGATGATTGAATTTGGCCGGATCAGCGACGAGCGCAGCCTGATCACTCTTGTCGTATCCAATGATGCTTACATAGTGATAAATCGTCTCGTCGTCTGGATAACCATCGGGATGATTGCTCGGTGGTGCGACAATGTTGGCAACGATCGGATAGTTGTTGTCGATGTCTGTGACGATGTCTTTCCAGAGCAGATCGCGCTCTTCATCCGTCGCAGTTGCACCAGGAATCAGCTTGTTTTCGTAATAGCCAGTGCCCAGCTGATCGTTGAGCACCGAGGTAATCAGTCCGATGTGATCTGTTCCGCCCCCGTGTGTACCCAGCTGATCAGCCAGCGCTTGCTGACTTGGTGGATTGTCCATCCGCGCTGACAGTGCAATCCGCGTCGAGGCAGGCCCACACCAGTGCCCCCATTCCTGCTGCTGGAAATCGACATCGAGGATTTTGCGATCCTCTTCCTCTGCATTTGGGCCAGCGCCGACCGTCTGCGGCAGCGGAGCCTGTGCGGATGCTGGTGCGCCACCACGTAGGTTCGATGCAAAGTGAGCGACTCTGTTTGCGAAAGGAGCGTCCTTTTCTGCCGTCGCTGCTGCAACTTTTTTTGCCAGCTCTGCTTTCTTTCCATCAGGAACCGTTTTGACCGCCGCTGCGAGCTTTTCCTTGAGCGCGGCTCTCTGTTCGGAGGGCGCTTCTGGATGCGTAGCCTTCGCGGCCATCTTCGCAGCCAGCGCGACTTTCTGATCAGGAGGAGACGCTTTTCCGAGCGTCTGCGCTGCCATCTTGGCGGCCTGCTCAGCCTTCTGTGGACTGGGCGCAGCTTGGGAAACAGACTCCCCAACAGGGGTCGATCCAGCCTTCGAGGCCAGCGACGGTCCCTGCTTGGCCAGTGCCTGCGGAGCCGCTTTGGCAGCACCTGCCGTGTCCGTCATAAATCCAAACAAGCTAGAGAGTGCCTGACTCGTCTTGGCTTGCACAAAGGACGCTGCGGCGGGCGGTGGCGCAGCGGTCGGTTGCAGTGCAGAGGGAGGTGGAGCGACAGACTTGGGAACCGCCCCATTCGATGGGCCAAAGGGGTGTACGGCAGCCTTCTTGAGCGCACTGTCAAACGACATGGATCAGTCCCCTGAAATGCTTGCAGCGTGGCGAAACATGAGGAGTATCGCGTACTCAGCGCGTTGGTTGCGTAGCTTTTTTTAACGCGCAGTTCCTACAGCGCAGTCCAGCACTCCTGTTTCATCACCTGTACGCATCCTGCTGCCAGGACTCCACGTCGCTGTCATCACATCAAACCATTCCTATTGCGATCCAAACGACTCCTCTTCTGGCTGCGTAGCGATGCAGATATCAGGGCTTCGGATGCGCCATCAGAAAGTCATAGATGGCACCAGGCCACTTGGTGTTGAAAGAGGGAATATGTCCTCCCTTTTCAATGGTCCACAGCTCGGCAGCGCCCTCTTTCGCACAGCCGGAATGGGACTCGACCTTGGTCTCTGCACCGGCCAGTGTGGACTCAATATCGATTCGGATTCCGCCAAATGTAAGGGGTCCAAGACAGGCATTGCGATCGGCCCAGATGGCGACGGTCTGATGCGCAGAAGGAGTCAGTGGTGTGCCCTCATACGCAACATTGGTATCGGCAGTACCGTGGACTTGTAGCACCGACACTTTGCTGCTTGGACGGCACTTGCTCGAGTCGATCCACTGACCGCCAGCCAAGCTGACGATGCCAGCGATTTTCGGACTGCGATCGCAGGCCATGCGATGCGCCATGTAGCCACCGTTCGAGTGTCCCACTAAGAAGATCCGCTTGGCATCGACATTGTATTGACTCGAGAGATCATCGATGACCGCAGTCAAGTACGCAACGTCGTCCACCTTGCTACCAAAAAAATCGCAGCAGCCATCGGTGGCATTCCAAAAGCGCGCGCCAACAGGATTCTTGGTGCCGTCGGGATATGCGTACAGAAACGTTCGCTCATCAGCAAGAGGGGACAGGTGCAGGACCAGCTCGTTCAGCTCTCCGCTGGCAGACAGACCATGCAGCATCACCACAAGCGGAGTGGGCTTTGTCGCATCGTATCCTTTGGGGACTTTGTACTTGTACGGACGCGACATGATCAGCCTGGAAGTCTCTCGGCTCGGAGCCATGCTCAAAGCGGGATCAGCATCCACAGAAGATGCAGCGTCGCACGCAAGCAGCCCAACAGAGAGCCCAGCCACCAACAGACAACTTCGAGCAGCGTGGATCATACAGACTCCTTTTGAGAGCGAACCCTACCTGCGAAGCCAGAAAGACGCCAGCACTGTCCACGCACACAAGGAATCGCAGACCCAGTTCCGCTTGCCAAAGAGACGAGCGCGCGGAAGTCAGGAAGCCAATTCTCGACGGAATATAAGCTTTACCGGCTTCAGATCTCGGTGGATCAGCACTGCGTCGAGAAGCAGCGGGCGACTTTTCCACGCCGTCACACCTGGTGGAAAAGGAGTGTCTTCCAGAGGAAAAGGGAATGGAATCAGCGCAGGAAATTATCGTCGGAGCGAAGCCCAGACCATGTGCGGAGAGTGACCTTCTGCGCGGACCATGCGAACCCACAGAAGCGTCATGTGTTCAAGGTGCAGCGCTTGAACCAGTCGCCCGACATCCAGCGGCTCAAACCCGTAGTCACTGATGAGCGTACGAACGATCTGCTTGGCGCTGGGATCGTCTCCGCAAAAGAGCATCACCGGCTTGGTGCTGTAGGCCGGATACGAAGGATCTTCCAGGTTTTCAAATCCATAGATGCTGAAGGCTTTGACGACGTGCGCACGCGGGACAAGCGACTGAATCAGCTCGCTGCCCGATCGCTGACTTCCCAGTCCGTGAGACAGTCCGGGCCCGACGGGATTGGTGCAATCGACCAGCACCTTGCCCGCAAGCGCATCCGCAAGTGGAGCAAGCAGCGCTTCGACCACCGGAAAGGGCGTCGCAAGAAACACAACCTCTGCATCCTGTATCGCTGCACCAAGTGGCTGTGCAGAGAGTCTCTGACTCCGCAACAGCGCCGCAGCCACCGTCTCGGAACCATCCGCAGTCTGCGCCAGTACAACCTGATGTCCTGCATCGGCCAGTCGAATGGCCAACGGGGCTCCGACTCTTCCCGCCCCAATGAATGCAATCTTCATTGTCCGTGCTCTCCTTCCTTTGTCTGTCTGGACTCCTTTCAAAGGTAGGGCACGTCGCAGCGACCCACAACGCAAGTCCATGAAAGGTGCTGTTGCAGCGCGTGAAACGATGAACCGCGCCAGCGATTACCGCGTGATCGCGTGCATGAGCGGCAGCGCCTTGAGCCCGCGCACCACCGGCGTGTTCCGCCAGCGCAGCTTGTCCCGAGGAACCGCCAGTCTCAGCGCTGCAAACCGCTCGATCAGGACTCCCAGCCCGATCTGAGCTTCCATCCGCGCAAGCGGCGCGCCCAAACAAAAGTGACTGCCCTGACCAAACGCCAAGTGGCGATTCGGCTCGCGCTTCAGATCCAGTACTTCTGGATTCGGAAAGTGCGTTTCATCGCGATTGGCCGATGCCAGCGACGCGATGACCAGCTCTCCTTGGCGAATCGGCTGTCCCTGAATCGTCATCGCTTCTGCTGCGTAGCGCTCGGTCGCAGTCTCTACCGGATTGCAGTAGCGCAGCAATTCCTCGACCGCTGTCTTCATTCCTTCTGGATGCGCGCGCAGCCATGCAAGCTGCTCTGGATGATCAAGGAGCGCCAGCATTCCCGACGAGATCAGGTTCACCGTCGTTTCATGTCCAGCAATCAGGAGCAGCATCACCATGGCCACTTGCTCATCTTCGCTCAGCGTGTCACCCGCTGCTTCTGCATGGGACAGCGCGGTCAGCAGATCATCTTGGGGGGACTGCTTGCGCAGCGCGAGCAGACGACGAATGTAGCGAATCAGCCGCCACATTGCGGGCATCAGCCGCACCATGTTCAGCGTAGTAGGAGGCAGCAACGCCTGCTGGGACAGACGCTGAAACAGACTCCTTTCCTGTTCAGGAATCCCAAGCAGCTCGCAGATCACCGTGAGCGGAAGCGGCAGCGCAAAGTCGGCCACCAGATCGAACTTCGGCTTCTGTTTCAGCCCATGAAGGATTCCTTCTGACAGCGATCGAATGTGCGTCCGTAGCTGCTCAATTCGCGTCGGAGTAAACGCCTTGTGAACCAGCGTCCGCAGCCGCGTGTGGTTCGGCGCATCCTGATCCAGCATGTTCTGTTCGAGCGCATGCAGAAACGACGGAACCCACGGTCGCCGCGACAGCTCTGCCGCCGCTGCAATCTTCCGTACATCTTTGACAAACCGAGGATCACGCAGCACCGAAACCACATCGTCATAGCGCGTGATCAGCCAGCCTTCCATTCGTCCCATTCGTACGCGCAGCACCGGCTTGTGCTGTCGAAGCTGTGCGTAGAACGGAAACGGATCGGCCTTCCAATCGGACCCTGTGATATCGACCAGGTTGCCAGGCTGTGAAGACAGAACTCGTTCAACAGACAGTGCGGTCATTTCTTTTTCCCCCTCTGTGACTGGGACCAGAAGCCATCGAACAGCATCGTCGTCAAAAGGTCTGGCAGCTCCGCCCATGATTTCTCGACGGTAGGATCACCAAGCATTCGCAAGATCAGCATGCCCAGCACCATGCTCGGGATGGTACGAACAGCCAGCTCGACGCTCACCTTGCGCTTGAGTGCAGGCTGAAGGCGCTTGCCAATGAGCGGCACAGCGATCCGAAAGCTCGGCTCCAGGATCTCGGTCAGGTAGCGCTCGCGCAGCTCTCGGTTTTGAAGCAGCTCCGGGATGACCGCCTGAAACGTCCGCAGGTTCTCTTCCAGCAGCGACAGGCGCTTCCGCATGTACGTCGCAAAGAACTCGCGGAAGTCTGCTTCTGTTGGCACCGCTGCCGATAGGTCCACGGCGCGACGCTCTGTTTCATTGAGCCGATCGAGAATGCCAACGAACAGATCTGCCTTGGTCTTGAAGTACAGGTAGATCGTTCCGTCGGCAACTCCGGCTTGCTGGGCGATGTCCTTGATGGTCGCAGCATGGAAGCCGCGATCCGCAAACACCTGGGTTGCAGCGTCTAGGATCTGGTTCTTCCTCGCATCGGCCAGCTGAACAGCGATTGGATCACTCTTGCGCATCACATGGGCTCCAGACTGAATACTCACTCAGTATACTGAAGCCATGCTCATCACAATGAATATTTGCTCATCAAAATGAACTTTCAATCATTTTACTGAATGTGTATTCATTCGCGCTGTGCCGGGATCGTATTGGCGATTTTTGCAGCGTTTCCCCTGCCCGGATCTGGCATTCACTTCGCGACGGAAAGTCCGCTGGCGTTTGGTCTCGGTGGACGATCTTCTTGGCGTGCGCGGCAGCGAGTGCAGAAGCAATCTGACGCGACAGTCGAATCACCTGCTCGACACTCAGGTGGCCACCGGCGCGACGAATGTATTCGCGCAGCGTGATGCCATCGATGTACTCCATCACAATGTAGGGAGCACCCTCTTTGGTCTGGCCGAACTCGGACACTGCGACGAGTCCCGCGTGTCCGATGATGTTCACCGCGCGCGCTTCGTTCATGAAGCGCTTGAGTACCTCGGGGTCTTCACAAAATTCCTTGTGTAAGACCTTGATTGCGGCGCGACGCTCCAGTGTCGTGTGACGAGCTTCATAGACAGAGCCCATCCCACCCTTACCGAGCAGCCGTACGACCTGATAACTACCAAAGATCTGATCCAGTCCGTCCATCACATGTCCAACCGTACGGAGCACTCGTGCGTGCGAGTCTCTGTCACCAGATACATTGCAAGTTCTCGACCACGTACGAGAGCCACCATCTGGGGCCACAGAATGTGCTGCGCACAGTTGGTTGTCAGCGACGAAAAATCTAGCTCGTGAACAGCCTGTATGACGGCTTCCTTTGGGACTGCGCGCGCACTGCTCGCACACTGCTTGCGCGCACTTTTCTACAACGCAGTCGCAGGATAGGAATCAGTCTTCCAGAGCACTTCGACACCATCCGTTTTCGTCGCTGTCCAGCACAAATTTTCGCAAATCAGAGAGCGTGGCGCGGCACATGCATATCAGCGGAACTGATGGCCGACCTAGATGAAACCTCGGGACAGAGTCCGGTTCCTACCGAGTCTTCGGAAAGCCAAGACTTTGTCCGCCGCCAAGAGCCGCCCATGCCGGAGCGGATCGGTCCGTACCGAATCATCCGCAAGCTGGGCGCAGGTGGGATGGGTGCGGTCTATGAAGGCTTCAATGAAGCCATCGAGCGCAAGGTCGCGATCAAGATGCTGCATGCGCGCTACTCGCATGATCCAGACACCGCGACTCGCTTCATCAATGAAGCGCGCGCAGCCAATCGCATCGATCATCCGGGCGTGGTCCAGATCTCTGATCACGGAAGACTAGAAGACGGAACCGCGTACATCGTGATGGAGCTGCTGCAGGGAGAGTCTCTGCGCACACGCATCCATCGCAACGCGCCGCTCGCGATTGGTGAGTGCATTGATCTGGCCGCACTGGTTGCAGAGTCTTTGGCCGCCGCACATGCGCGCGACATCATTCATAGAGACTTGAAGCCAGACAACATCATGGTCGTTCCTGATCGGCAGATGGCGACGGGAGAACGGACCAAAGTGCTGGACTTCGGAATCGCCAAGCTGGCCGGAAAAAGTGATCGCGCAAGCGTCAAGACCCAGACCAGCGCGATGATTGGGACTCCGTTTTATATGTCTCCAGAGCAGGCGCAGGGATCTGGAAAAGTTGATGCCAAGACCGATGTCTATTCGCTGGGTGTGATCCTGTACGAGATGATCACCGGCAAGCCTCCGTTTGAGGGAGAAGGAATCGGAGAGCTGATCGTCAAGCACTTAAACGAACCGCCTCCGCCCATCGCAGAGCGTGCGCCAGGCTGTCCTGCGGAGCTTTCTCAGCTTGTGCTGCGGCTGTTAGAAAAAGATCGCACCAAGCGGCCCAGCATGCTGGAAGCAGCAGAGCTTCTGGAAGCGATGCGTGAGCGACATCCGCGTCCGCGCAGACGGCTGAGCCAAGGGATGCAGGTCATTCGCGGGGTGACACTGGTCAGCGATGAACCAGTGCTTCCATCGACAATCGGTCGCGCAGCCGGTCAAGCGCACGCACGCAAGCCGCGCAGAATCCTGCTGGCCTCTGTGGGTTTGGGAGTCCTCAGTGTGGTGCTGGTGCTTGCAACGCTTCAGCTCAATCGGCGCAAGGAAGCGATGCAGCTACCACCGCAGCCAGCGGTGATTCTGCCCGCGCAGCCACAGGAACAGAGCCCAGCGAAAGCGGTGATTCCTGATCCGGAACCGACTCCTTTGCCGACTCCGCAGCCCGTCGCTGCGCAGAGCACACCGACCCGTCCGGTGGCCAACAGCAGCGCGGTCAGCAGCAAGCGAAGCGACGCTGGCACAAAGAAGCCTGTGCCATCAACCAGCAAGAAGACTCGACCGAGCAAAGTCAACAATCGCCGACTTCACATCGAAGACTAAAGGAACGGCTTTGGCCATCCAAAGGACGCTGCATCGCATGTCTGTTCAGCTCTTCCACCGTGACTCTGCACGCGCTGTGTCTGTCTATGTTTTCCTGTGTGTGTGGCTGTTTGGTGGACTGTCTGACTGGACTCCCTTTCAGTCACTTACGGTTCCTATTTCTGTCGCTGCACCCAAGCAATCGCCCAGCGCCGCAGCCACCAAGGGACTTCCCTTGACCCCGATGCCGAAGGTCGCAAACGGTGATGTCTGTCTATCTGATCCCCAGTGCGTAGAGCTGTTTCATGCCGCCAACAACCTGGCCAAAGCAGAGCTGATTCCTTCTGCACTGTCTCTGTTTCAAAGTGCGTATGCAAAGTATCCGGCTGCGTGGCTTCTGATCAGCATTGGCATGATGCAGCAGCGTCTAGGTCGGCTTCCTGCTGCCATCAACAGCTATCGTCAATACCTGGCCAGCATCGAGACAACTGGCGATCCACTGCTGACCCAAAAGGCGCAAGAGTACCTGCAAGCTGCGCAGTCCCAAGTCGTCGATGTCTGTCTGTCCAGTCCGAAGTGTACAGAGCTAAACGAAACGGCGCGCAGTCTGTCCAAGCTGGGTCAAGTGGAAGCCGCGCTGTCGCTGTACCAAAATGCCTACGCTCAGTTTCCGGCTCCGTGGCTGCTGGTCAACATTGGTCGCGCCCAGCAGAAGCTAGAGCAGCTTCCCGCTGCGATCGAAAGCTACCGTCAATACCTATCCAGCAGCGATGCGCAAGACGATCCAGAGCTAACGAAGAAGGTTCAGGAGTATCTGTATCAGGCGCAGTCTGACTACGAGCCACCACCGGGACCACCGCCACCGCCGCCGCCTCCTCCTCCGCCTCCGCCGCCGCGCTGTACCCCGGAAGATGAAGAGCAGCTCGAACGGGAAGGGAAGGCTCCTGACAAGCAGAAGCGCAACGGAGCCGTACTCCTGGTTGGTCTGGGAGCCCGTCATCCGTTTGTGCAGATGACTGGCAGCACTGCTGTTGCGACCAGCAGCATTGGCAGCTTGATTGCGGTGGGCGTAAAGCGGAATCGGGTGCTGCTAGGAATCAGCTTTTCACTCGACTACTTCCAAACGCAGACCCAGCTTGTAGCACTGGCAGGCTCGTCTACCGTCACCTCGGATCAGCTCAGCTTTCTTGTGTCTCCGCTGCTGCAAGTCGCAGTCGTGCGGGCTGCGGCTGGACGAATGGAGCTGCTTGGATCTGTACAGCTAGGAATCGGTCGCAGCGTGGTCCTTCGCACCCAAGAACCAGAAGCAGTGGCAACCAGCGCAACCAGCTTTCCTGCAAGTAGCCTGCATTTGAACTATCAAGTCGGACCCGGCCTGCGTCTGTATGCGATCAAGCAGTTTGCGTTTCAGCTGGTCTCTGGAGTCTCTGGAGATCACTTCTGGGCGACGCAAGACAGTCCATCCGGTCTGCGCGCAGACAGTCAGTTCAAGCTGGGTCTGTTTGCGAACCTGGGTGTGCTGGGAGTTTTTTAATGCAGTTCCTTTGCATCAAGAACCTTCGGGGTGTGATCATGAGATCTTCGCTTCTTTGCGCGGCACTGCTACTGACTGCCAGCTGTACGGTTGAAGCAGAGTCTGTGACACCCGCTTCCTATTCGGACTATCTGAAGCTGCTGTATCAGCAGACCTGCGAAGCACGCTTGCGCTGCTGTAGCACGCTCTGTAGTGATCTAAATGACAGCAGCTTTTACAAGCTGACGGTTAGAACCCAGGACTACATTTCCCGTGGCTACATGGCCTTTGACCCACAGGCGGCGAAGGAGTGTCTGGCATCGCAAGCCAAGCGCTTTGAGCGCTGTGATGCAGCTGTTCCCACTACGCTGCCCGGCTGCGATCGAATACTGATTCCGCGATCTCCGATTGGGGGCCCCTGTGAGAGTGGCATTGCCTCCTGTATTGCCGATGGATTCTGCTCGGGCAACCGCTGTGCTCCAACCGCCAAGGTCGGACAGACCTGCACCCCGGGTTCCTCACTGCCCTGTGCGACAGGCTCCTACTGCATGCTTGTCACTTCCTCGTATGTCTGCGTGGCCTATCTTGGATCTGGACAGTCCTGTACGACAGGGGGCCGCTGCGATCCATCCCAAGGTCTGCTCTGCTTGCCCAGTGGTCTGTGCGGTCCGCCGCTTCCCCTGGATGCAGCCTGTACGCAGAGTGGATTTTGTGCGAGTGGCTTCTGCGATGCGAGCAGTCAGACCTGCAAAGTGAATCCGATTCCGGTCACGGTCCTTCAGCAGCTCTGCGCACAGCCAGAGCCGACTCCGCCGATGTAATCAGCGAAGCTTGCCGACGCAGAGCCAGTGCATGTAGCATTGCGAACATGGGTTCCCAATCTGATGCCGAAGTGCCTTCATCAGCCCGGGCTCCGTCCTGTTCTGTTCTGATTCCTACTCAAGATCTCCCGCTACAGTCACAGCAGGATTCAGACTCTGATGCGATTCCGAAGAATCAACGGCTGGGCCGTTTTACCATCTTGCGTCAGCTCGGATCGGGAGGAATGGGTGCGGTTTTTGCGGCCTATGATGAACAGCTTGATCGCAAAGTTGCGCTAAAAATCCTGCACGATCACCAAGGCTCTCTGCCGACGCTGCGAGAGCGTGCGCTGCGTGAAGCCAAGGCCCTGGCGCGCGTCTCTCATCCGCGTGTGGTTGCGATGTACGATGTGCTGGAAGCAAATGATCAGATCTATCTGGCGATGGAGTTTGTGGACGGAATCACGCTACGAAGATGGCAAAGTGAACACAAGCGATCCTGGCGTGAGATCTTGGCCATCTACCTGGCCGCAGGTGAAGGACTGCTCGCTGCGCATCAAGCTGGAGTGATTCACAGAGACTTCAAACCAGACAACGTCATCGTCGGCAAAGATGGACTTCCGCGCGTCGCTGACTTCGGTGTCGCACGCCTAGGTAGAACGCAGCCGCAGTCCGGCCTGATCGATGGATGTAGCTTCAGCGAAGAAGCGCAAGCAACCATCGCAGGCATTCACTCTGGAACACCTGGCTACATGTCTCCTGAGCAGTACGGAGATCAGCCAGTGGGCGCAGCCAGTGATCAGTTCAGCTTCTGTGTGTCGCTCTATGAAGCACTGTGCGGATACCTTCCGTTTGCAGGAACCACAGCCGAAGAGCTGGCCCAAAGTGTCTGCGGTCCACTGCGCACGCCACCTGCAAAACATGACTTCCCAGAAGAGCTGATTCGTACCATTGGCAGAGGTCTGTCCCCCCAGCCAGATCAGCGTTTTCCGTCGATGAATGAGCTACTCGGAGAGCTGCGCGCAGAGCTGGGAGACACTCCCTTTGCGGCAGCGAAGTCACGTCAGCGCTTGGTCTTGGTGTTCGCGCTGATCGTGGTGTTCAGCCTGTTTACGCTCCAGTATCTGTCCAAGAGCCAAGTGCGGATCATCGGCTCTGCGGTCAAGCTCTCGATCGCGCTCATTGCAGTGACGCTGGCTGCGGGCTTCGTCAATCGCAAGGCACTCATCAGCAATCGCTTTCATCGAAACATCTACACACAGCTACTCATCACGTTTGTGCAAAACTTCATGTCGCGGCTTGCGCTGATGTATCTGCCCGAGGTTCCTTCGCGCGCCATCTTCCTCTACGAGATGGTCATCTGGTTTGGCACGGTTGTGACGATGGCACGGAACTCGATGCCCAGTCTGTACGCGCTGTCTGCACTGCCAGCTCTGGCGGTAGTTGTACTGGCGTGTGGAAGGGATGTTCCGCGCGCATACTTTCTGCTGCTGTATCCGATCATCCTCGCGCTGATCTTGATTGCGTGGCATCGCAGATCGCAGCGTGCGCTGTAGCATCTTCCGCTGACTTGCGGCGAACTGTCAGTCCGTTGCGACGAATCATGCGATTGAGCTGATGTCTGGTGATCGATAGCATCGCAGCGGCGCGCACAACCTGTCCGCCCGCTTCATCCAGCGCACGCTGAGCGGATTCCACCGTCGGAAGTTGACGACTCCCAACCTGTCCGCTTCCTACTCCTACACGTTGCACTGCTGCGCTCCCTACTGCTGCACATCCCAAGCCTGCATGCTCTATCCTTGGACATTCCTTTTCTGTCAGTTCAGTCGCAAGGCTCACGGTCTGTGCAGGCTCCGCAGCGATGGCAACCATCGTTCCATTCCAAGTGGGAGCCCGCGCAGACTGTGTAGGCGCAGCCGACGGACTTGCGACCGTACGTCCGATTGCAACACCACTTGTGCTGGGCAAAAGGACATCGCCCGGACTGCGCTTTGCGGCCTGCTCTAACAGAAAGGAAAGCTCTGCAACATGGGTGCGATAGCTGTGATGTACTAGCTGCTCCAGTAGAATCGGATCAATCTGTGGATGCTGGTTGCGGACAAAGCGGCGCAGGCTCGGACGCCCACTGAGCTGACTGGACAGCCAGTGACGAATCAGCAGCGGAATGTCTTCGCGACGATCGGACAAGCTCGGTACCGTGACCTCGTAGTGAAAGCGGCGACGAAGCTCCAGCCGAAGTCGCTCTGGATGATTGGTGGCACCGATGACGCGGATGTTGGCGCGACGCGGCTTGGACTCTTCTCCCAAGCGAATGTACTCACCGCTGCGCTCCATCACACGCAGTAGCATTGGCTGTAGATCGCTCGGAAGATCCCCAATCTCATCGAGGAACAGAGAGCCCCCTTCCGCAGCACCGATGAGTCCCTTGCGCTCCTCCATCCCTGGATTGGGAAAGTTGCGACGATTCCCAAACAACAGGGCAGCGCCGATTCCTGCGGACAGAGCCGCTCCGTTTTCACTGACCAGTGGAAGGGAACTGCGTGCAGACAAGCGGTGCAGCGTCTGAGCAACCAGCTCCTTTCCAACCCCGCTTTCCCCCAGCACCAGCACATGTCCATCGCCAGCAGCACACGCAGCAAGCTCTTCGCGCAGGGCCCACATGGCGGCGCTCTCTCCAACCATTCCGTCTCTGTCTGGAAGGCCAAAGGAATCGGCGCGCTCGATGGGATAGTGACGCAAAATCGGACACTCTGTACGCCGTACACACAGAAGCAGAAGCTGCTGCTGAAGGTGAATGGTATCGCCATGTCTCACTCGTGCAGCGCCGGTAAGGACTCCGTTGACCCACAGCGGACAGCGACCGATGTTGCGTACTTGTAGCTCCTCCCCATCCACAAAAAGCTCTAGCTGCCGTCGAGACAGTGCTTCTCCGAGCAGCTCTGTATCGCTCTGGAAGTGCTCTGTCCCACGCAGCAGAGAAGCCGTCTTTGCGGTCCGGTGTGACACGAAGCGCAGGGCCTGTTCATCCGCATCCGGAGCAGGAGAGCGACCCAGAATCAGCCGCTTTCCCGTCTCACAAATGGCATGCTGAGCGACCCGCTGCGGCTCACGCGCAGACCACAGAATGACAAGAGACAGAGTCTGGGAAGGCGCAGGCCGGAAGCTGGGAATCTCTACAGGTGGGCCTGTCAAGATCTGCCGTTGCATGGTGATGCGCTGCGATCATAGCTGATGCTTTGCAACAAAAACAACGGCTTACCAGACAGGTGCCTATCGACGCAGATGTGCGCAGAGAGGTCGCGCCAACCGACAGCGCGATGTCTCGCGCTGCAAAACAAGCCGCTATTCATGACGCACAAATCACGATACAACCTCGCTATGAGTGGTCCTTTCTTCGATCTGATTCCGGTCTTGGGAGCCATCATCTTTCTGTGCTGGCTTCTGTCTGTCCTGACCAGCGAGTGCTCCTGGGTGGATCGCATCTGGTCGATCACTCCGCCGGGCTTTGTGACGTATGTTGCGTATCGCGAGTCCTTTTCCGATGCACGGCTGAACCTGATGGCAATTCTGGTTACGCTGTGGGGCGCGCGGCTGACGTACAACTTCGGTCGCAAGGGAGGCTACGCAAAAGGAGGCGAAGACTATCGCTGGCAGATCCTCCGCGAGCGGCTTGGTACAGTGAAGTTTCAGCTGTTCAACGCGACGTTTATCGCGCCGTATCAGAACGTGCTCTTGTACCTGATCGCAGCGCCGGTTCACATCGCATGGCTGCATCGCGGAACACCGCTTGGTGTCATCGACTTCGTGCTGGCAACTCTGTTTCTGCTGCTGCTCGCGGGGGAGACGATCGCGGATCAGCAGCAGTGGAATTTTCATCTTCACAAAGCAGCGCAGAAGCTTCGCGGAGAGCCGATCGAGCCCGGATTCCTATCGAGCGGACTATTCCGTTACAGTCGCCATCCCAACTACTTTTGTGAGATCTCGCAGTGGTGGGTGTTTTCCGCGTTCGCGTATGCAGCCAGCGGAACGTGGCTTCACTGGACCAGCATCGGAGCCGTTCTCCTTACGCTGCTGTTCGACGGATCGACGCGCTTTACGGAAGCCATCACCACCAAGAAGTATCCCGCGTACGCAGCGTATCAGCGCACCACCTCACGCCTGATTCCGCTTCCGTCTAGGCGCTAATAGCGTAGCGAAATCCATGCAAACGAACGCGCCAACAGCCACACGCTCGATGCAAAGATGTTTCATCTTCCGATGCTGATTCAGACCTCGCTACCGCCGCGATTCCGTCCAGTTTCACAGCCAGTGGGTTCGCTGCTTGCGCTGCTCCTTCTGTCCGGCTGTGGCACCGCACTACAGCCGCGACCACAGTCCGTTCCCAGCGCGCAGCAACCAACACAGGCCACCGGCTCCGCAGTCAGACAGAGCCCAGAGCAGACTGTCCGTTCCAGCGAAGTGCCGGACAAAAGAGAGCCCCAGTCCGAGCACCTTCCCGACGCTACACCACGCATTCCTTGGGTCAATCCAGCGCGCTGTCTGCCAAGCTGTGCCTTCGATCCAGGGACCAAGCTGGTCCGCGTAAACGATCGTGCGGAAGAAGATGAAAAGGGCCGACATCGCATCCTGTCCGATGTACGCGAGCCACTGGTTCAGCTTCTGGCGGCGGCCAAAGCACAAGGTCATGCACTGCGCATTGAGTCCGCATTCCGATCCTATGAAGATCAAGTGCGCGTGTTCACCACGATCAAAGAGATCGGTCGCGCGGCACGCCCCGGACACAGTGAACATCAGCTAGGAAGCGTAATTGATCTGCGAATTCGGACGGGCGCAGCGATCGAGTGGCTCGCTCTGCATGCCGCAGACTTTGGCTTCGCGCTCAGCTATCCAGCGCAAAAACAGCGCATCACCGGCTATCGTCCAGAGCCCTGGCACATCCGCTACATAGGCACAGCGCTGGCACAGAGAGCACGCGATGAAAAGCTAAGCGTCGAAGAGCTGCTGCGATCCCAACCTGATCTGGGAGAGTCAGGAGCATGTACGGACTGTCCGCATCCGGCCTCTGTTGCCGCGTGCGGAGACATTCCTGCCAGCGGTCGCTGTGACAAGACAGTCCTATCCTGGTGTTATGAAGGATCGCTCGCCAGCGTCGATTGCGGAAGCACTTCCCAGACCTGCGGACAGAGACCCGGAAGCGAAGAATTTGACTGTCTGCCAAAAGCCACCGATTCCCACAGTGCGACGGATTCCCAGCGCACCACAGATTCCCGCAGCAAGTAACGAGCGCTTACGAAAGGACAGTAAACTGACACTCTGCCAACGTGTGACGAATCTGCTGTTCGTCTTCACTGCGCGGCTGTAGAAAGTACACCATTTCATCGGCTTCCCACTGATAGGGAGCACCGCATAAACGCACCCTTCCTTCGGCCAACGCCGTCGATGCATCCAGCAAAGACAGATGCGCCAGATCTCGCACCAGCGCCAAGAAGCGACCCTGCCGTTCCGGCTGAACAAAGCGAAAGCGATGGCGCGCAGGATACGCGGTGTGAAAGTACGCAGGACGATACGCAACACCGCGTAGCTGGAGTCGCGCGGCCACACGACCCAGGACTTCGACCATCTCGCGCGCGATTCCCAGACCCGGAACATCTTGTCCAGGAAGCTGCGGTCTGCGGACGGAAAACTGCGCTTGCGGATTGCGCAGATTCAGCCAGTGAACGTACAGCACGGGCTCTTGTGCAACCTGCTGTTTTTCGACGCTACAGTCGATGAGCAGAGACTCCTTTCCGTCTTTTACTTGGCCAAACAGATGCATCGTGTCACCGCCTGATGCAGCTCTGCGAATCTCGATCCGAAAGCGGTCGTAGCCAAGCCTGCGCAGAAACGGAAGGACTCCGTAGCGGGTCAGTCCGTATTCCAGACCTTCAGCTGTGTAGTAGTCGAGCAGTCGTCTCCGTTCCACGGGTGCGCCCAGCAGATCCGCCAGATCTTCTTCGCTGATTTCATCCGTACCACCAAGCGAAGACAGAGACAGATCTTTGGCTATGTTTGCAAAGCGTAAGCTCAGTGGATCGTAGTCCGCAGAGATGACTTGATCAGAGTCCGCAGCCACTGCCAAAAGCGTTCCGGCCAGCACCTTCCAAGCGTCTCTGCTGTAGCCTCCGCCTGGGGTCCACACCGTCGGAACATCGGGCAGAGCATTTACGATCATGCGATCACGCGCACGTGCTCCCACAAGCGACAGACCGAGCTTTCCCAAGCGATCATTTCGCAGTACGTCTCCGCCCGCGATCACCATGAGCAGATCTGGCTTCGGAATCCGCGAAAGGAGAGCAGACAGCGCAGACAGATAGCGTCCATCCTCACAGCCTTCTGGCAGCAGTGTCTCGTCGATGCGGCGCAGGGAATCGCTCACTTCGGGCGCTCCCAATGATCCAAAGTCCGAACCAGACAGAGAGCCAATGAACACGCGCTCATCGGCCCCCAAACAGTCCGCCGTTCCGTCGGGAGGATGCGCATCCAAGTCCAGGATCACAACCTGTCCAGAAAATCCTTCGCTCCGCGCCACCGCAATCGCAACCGCCAAGTCATTCCACACACACAGCCCACTTCCGTGCGCGCGCGCCGCATGATGAAAGCCGCCGTGAAGATTGATCGCAGCGCCTCCTTTGGCCAGCACCCAGCGCGTCGCGGACAGCGTGGCACCACAGCCAAGTCGCATCGACAGAATCAGCTCATCAAGCGGCAGCTCGGTCGGATCGGTTGCAAAGATTCGTCCCAACTCTTCGACGTGATTGACCGATTCCAGATAGATCGGACTGTGAACACGCAGCAGATCTTCGTAGCGGATGCGCTCAGGACGACGTAGGACACAGCGCGACAGCAGCGGCTCATCTTGGCAGTACCACGCCACAAAGTCCGCGCGTCGAGGCTCCGCACCCAGCTTGCCCTCAAACGCAGGCAGCGGCAGTCGATACGCCGGGTCGTAGAACACCGGAATCGAGCGCGACAGCACCTTCCCCAGCGCCGAACCCAGCCGCGTCGCAAACAGCCGCGATCGCAGCGCTTGTCCCAGCATTGCCCACAGCCGATTCATCGTCGCTTCACCACTCGCTATCACTCTACGCTCGCGCGGCCCGATCGTCGCGAAGGATTGCTACGCGGCCTGCTTCCGCTTGCGCCACAGCGCGTCGAGCAGCGCCGACAAGCTGGGATACAGGCTGGGCAGAATCAGCAGCGTCAGCGCCGTCGAGGTACACAAGCCTCCGACCACCACCGTCGCCAGCGGCCTCTGTACTTCTGCGCCCACACCGTGCGCCATCGCCATCGGCACAAAGCCGAGCGCCGCGACGAGCGCCGTCACCATCACGGGCCGCATCCGCGTCTTGGCCGCCTGAGCCGCCGCCTCGTGCGCCGACAGACCTTGCCGCTCCAAGTCGAGCAGCCGCACCATCAGCACCACGCCGTTTAGCACCGCGATGCCCGACAGCGCGATAAAGCCGATCGCCGCCGAGATCGACACCGGCATTCCCCGCGCCCACAGCAAGATCATCCCGCCCGTTCCCGCAAAAGGCACCGCCGTAAACAGGATCAGCGCTTTGCGCAGGCTGCCAAACAGTCGCCACAGCGCCACGACGATGATCAGCAGCACCACCGGAATCAGCACGCCCAGCCGCGCGCGCGCCGCCTCGAACGTCTCATACTGACCGCCCCAGTTCAGTCGGTAGCCCGGCGGCAGCTTCACCTGCGCCTGAACCTTTGCCGACGCGCGATGCAGCAGCGAGCCCAGATCGACGCCACGCACGTTGAAGCCAACCATCAGTCGTCGCTGTCCGTTGTGCCTCTGAATCAGCGTCGGCGTCGGGATGTACGCAATCTCCGCCACCCGGCCAAGCGGCACACTGGTTCCGTCGGAAAGAGGCAGCGGCAGCGCCGACAAGCCCACCGCGTCGGGCACCGACTCTCCCAGGCGCAGCACCACCGGCAGTCGCACCGGCCCGTCGTAGCTTGTCCCGACGACAAGACCGCTGCGCACCGCCTGGACCGCCAAGAGGATTTCTTTCGGCGTCAGCCCCGCCTGTGCCGCCTCGATCGGACGCGGACGCACCTCGACCAGCGGCACCGCCGGAGGCGCCAGCACCCGCACATCTTCCGCTCCAGGCTCCGTCGCACAAGCCTTCGCCACCGCGTGCGCAAGCTGCTCAATCTGACGCAGATCCTCGCCGTAGACGCTCACCACCACGTCGGTCACCGCACCGGCCAGGATTTCGTTAAAGCGCATCTGGATCGGCTGGGTAAACGACGGCTCACCACCGGGCGCTTTCTCGGCGAGAAGCTGCTCCATTTCATGAATCAGCGCATCTTTTGACAGGCCGCTGCGCCACTCGGCACGCGGACGCAGACCGACGAAGACATCCGCTTGCTCCAGCCCCATGATGTCGGTGGCCACCGCCGGACTCCCGACGCGAGAAACAACCTGCCGAACCTCGGGAACCTGACGCAGCACTTGCTCGACGCGACCCGCCTGCAACACGGCCTGCTCCAGCGAGATGTCCGCGCTCCGCGTCGTCTGAATCACCAAGTCCCCCTCGTCGAGCTGCGGCAAAAACTCACTGCCACTTTGGAACAGCAGCGTCACCCCGCCACCGAGCAGTCCCATCGCCAGCACCCCAACCAGCAACGGATGACGCAGTGCGGCACCAAGGACTGGCTGATACAGCCGCTCCATCACGCGCACGAGCAGCGGCGGACGCTGTTCTTCCAGGTCTTTGGGCCGAAGCAGCAGCGCCGCGCCCGCCGGAATAAACAGCAGCGACAGGATCAGCGACGTAAACAGCGCGCACACCACCGTCACCGCCATCGGACGAAACATCTTGCCTTCCACTCCGTCGAGGAGCAGCACCGGCAAATAGACCAGCAAGATGATCAGCACCGAAAACAGCACTGGCTTGGCGACCTCGCTGGCTCGTCGAGAAATCGCAGCCAGAAAGCCCGACCGTTCCCCCGAGTCCGACCCCGAATCCGACGGTGACTGCCCAGGATGATGGAACAGGTGCTCGACCATCACGACCGCACCATCGACCAGCAGGCCAAAGTCCACCGCGCCCAGGCTCATCAGGTTGCCCGGCACCCCGACGAGCACCATCGCCACCGCCGCGCCCAGCATCGACAGCGGAATCACCAGTGCGACCAAAAGCCCTGCGCGCCAGCTTCCCAGCGTCAGCAGCAGCACCGTCGCCACCAGCAAGCCACCTTCGAGCAGGTTCTTTCCAACCGTGCGCAGCGTCGCATGCACCAGCACGCTGCGGTCATAAATCACCTGGATTTTCACGTCGGGAGGCAGCGTCTTTTCCAGCTCATTTTTCCGCTCGTGAAGGCCGCGCAGCACCTCCAGCGCGTTTTCTCCTCGCAGCATCTGCGCCATCAGATAGACCACTTCACCGTGACCATCTTGCGTCGCAGCCCCGAGCCGAGGCGCTTCTCCTTCCGTCACTTGCGCCAAGTCTCCGACGAGAAGCCGTTGTGGACTGGTGTCGCTTGCATGCTCTGTCACACCGGCCAGGTTCGGTAGCAGCAGCGACGAAAGCTCCTCGGGACGATGCGGACGAAACACCGCGCGCAGCAGCGCTTGACCACCGCCCGACGGAACGCTGGCCCCTGCCGTCGCACCAATGCTGTCGCCAAGACCCTGCGCAAGCTGCTGAAGCGACAGCTTTCTCGACGCCAGCTTTAGCGGATCGGCGCGCACTTCCAGCCGTCGCTCGCTGCCGCCCCAGGTGTTGACCTCGACGATACCGGGCACCATCCGCAGCCGAGGCGAGATCCGCAGCGTCGATAGCTCCAAAAGCTCTGACAGCGTGCGCTGCGACGACGTGATCGAAAAATGAAACACCTCACCCAGCCCGCCCGTCAGCGGTCCCAGCGACGGAGTTTCCACCTCTGGCGGCAACACCACCGTCGCCAGCCGCTCCGCCGTGATCTGCCGCGCCAGGTACGGCGACGAGTCGTCCTCGAACACCGCTGTCACCGCCGAGATTCCGTAGCGAGAGATGCTGCGCAGCTCCACCAGCCGAGGCATTCCGCCGAGCGCCGTCTCAATCGGTCGCGTCACCAGCCGCTCGACCTCTTCGGGCGACAGTCCCGGCGCGGGCGTCAGCACCAGCACCTGATTGTTCGTCACATCCGGCAGCGCATCCAGCTTCAGCCGTAGCGCCGTCAGCGACGACGCAAGAACCAGCACCAGCGTCAGCAGCAGCACCAGGCCGCGATGCGTCACCGCACCCCGACACAGACGAGCTATCCACGACTCGCTCATGGCTTGTCTCCCGTCGATTCCGACAGACTTGGTTCGAGCGCGACGCGATCACCTAGCACAAGCTCGCGTTCATCCGTCGCAGAAATCAGAGCCTTGCCGCCCGCGCTCGCCACGACCTTCACCGTCACCGTCTTGCGCTGTCCGTCGCGCTGCCGCAGCACCGTCACTTGCCCGTCGCCCAGCCGGAGCGCCCGCGCAGGAAGCAGCCACAGCCGTCCATCACTCGGTGACTTGTCGAGCAGCACCCGCAGTCGCCCGCTCAGCCCCGCTGCGATCGGCTCACTCTTGGTCGGAACCAGCCAGGTCTGCGCCATGCCGTCTCTCGGATCGAACATCGGCGCCCGCGAAAGCTGTCGCAGAGAAATCGTTTTTCCGTCGGACAGCAGCCAATCATAGCGCAGCTGGAGCGTGCTCGTATCCGGCAGCCGAGCCTCGATCCGCGACGAGCCCTGCCCCGACAGCTTCGCCAGCGCCGTCCCGCCCGGCTCGACCAGCTGCCCGAGCGCCGCCGTCACCGTCGTCACCACGCCAGCAATCGGACTGCGCAGCGTCACCCGACCCGATCCCTCGCACAGCGACGGAGCATCACTCGCCGAAACGCCCGCTGCCGCCAGTACCGCTTGCGCTTCTTTTTGCGCGGCCTGCGCCTCTGCCAGCGTCGCCTGCACTTCCGCCAGATCCGACAGCCGCGCCAGTCCTTCGCTGCGTAATGAAGCAAGCTGCTCTCGACGCTGCGTGTGCGCGGAAATCCGCAGTCCTGCCGCCACGTACGCCCCGGCTGCCCTCAGCACTTCCGGCATCCGCACCACCACGAGCGGCTCGCCCACCGCGACGGTCTGCCCCGGCTCGACCAGCACTTGCAGCACCTGCGCCCGAAACGCTGGCATCACCTCGCCTCGCTGCTGCGCCGAGCCAATGCTCTGCGCGGGCACTTCCCACAGCAGCGCTCCGTCGCCCACCGTCACCTGCGCCCACGCCAGCGAGCGCACGTCCGTCGTCGCAGCCACGGGATTATCCAGCTTCGACGCCTGAGCCGCATCACCAGGAGGTGACACTCTTGTGTCACTTTCCGTCGCTGCATCCCGATGCGGACAGCCACCAAGCAGCGCCGCGCCCAGCGCCACGCACACGATCCAATCGCGTTTCATCGCACGTTCTCCCCGTCAAACAGTCCCAGCGCCGTCAGATACAGCGCCATTCGCTGCCGACTCCCGAGCAGGCTCGCCAGCACCCGCGCCGCTTGTGTCCGCGCCGCCAGCAAGGCCCGTCGCGCCTGGAGCACTTCCAGCACCGTTCCGTCGCCCGCCAACAGCAGCCGCTCACGCAGCGACACTTCTCGCTCTGCCGACGGAAGCAGCGTCTCTGTAATCAGCTTCGACAGCTCGCCGTAGTGACTGACATCGTGGAGCAGCTGCCGAAAGTCGCCCTGCGCCTCGCTGAGCGCCGCTTCGCTTTCGATCTTCCGCCGCGCCGCCGACGCCATCAGGTTGGCCCGCTCCCGCTGACCGCGCTCGAACACCGGCACGCTCAGCGACAAGGTTCCAAAAGCCGCCCACGGCGCAGTCGGCTCGCGCAGCACCATCGCACCGACGGAAGCCTGCATTCCTCGCTCGGCTGCCGTCTCCTCCGCCCTCGCCCGCTCGCTCTGTTCACCTAGACGCCGTCGCACAGGCTCAGGCAGCTCGCTCAAACGACGCAGCGCGTCATTCACCAGCGCATCATCCAGCGTCGGCAGCTTCGGTTCATGAGGCTGTCCCACCGCGTGCAGCGCCCCCGACTGCCCGAGCCAGCGCGACAGCGACAGACCCAGCTCGACCACTTCCCCTTCGATCGACAGGTGCCGCGTCTGCACTTCCGCCAGATAGGTCTTCGCCGTCGCCACATCGACCTGCGTCACCGCCCCGCCCGCAAACAGGCGCTCTGTCCGCGACAGGAGCTGCTTGGCCAGCTCGACCTCTTCACTCGCGTTTGACTCAGCCTGCTCCGCGCCCCACAATTCGCTCCACAGCCGCGCCGCCCCGAGTCGCTCATGCAGCAGCGCCGCTTGCCACTCCGCGTGCAGCGTCGCCGACTCAAGCTCCGCCGAGCGCCGTCGCGCCTTCGCATACCCAGCCAGGTTCAAGGGCTGCTGAATCGACACTTGCACGTCGGCACCCTGCCCGCCCGTGTCATTGCGATAGCCCGCTTGCACCGTCACCTGCGGATTCGCCACCATCGCCCCCAGGTTTGCATCAAGGCTGCGCTTCACCCGCAGCGCCTCTGCCACTGCTCGCACCGACGGCGCTTCCTGGCACCGCGACAGCGTCTCCGCAAACGTAATCGAGCGATCCGCCGGATGACCAAATCCCGTCGCAGGCCAGAGGCTCAGCCCGACCCCACACAAGACTGCACGCAGATACTGCATACCCAACAGCTACCCAATGCGCGCGCCGCCTGCATGAGGACTGTCTAAGAGCCTTCTTACATTGCTGGCGTTCCCGTCGGTATCTCGATCACAAAACGCGCACCGAATCGGTTGCGATCATCGATAAACAGCCGTCCAGCGTGACGCGCCGCGATCTCTTGCGTGATGTTGAGCCCCAGCCCGTGTCCGTGCCCGGATTCGTCGGACTTTGCGCTGCTCTGCGGACGATCGCAGCGAAACGGCGAAAAGATATGCTCGCGCAGCGACGCAGGAACGCCCGGACCTTGATCCCGCACCGCCAGCCGCAGCGCCGCCGGAGCGTGCTCGATCTCGACGAAGATCGTACTGCCTTGTGGTGCATAACGCAGCGCGTTACTGAGTAGGTTATCCAGTGCCTGTCGCAGCGCCGGAGCATGACCGCTCACGCTCGCGCACGGATCGTCGCTGCGAATCTCGATGAGCACCCCGCGCGTCTCCGCTTCCGCCCGCGCCGCTTGCACCGCTTCTTCCGCCAGACGCACCAGCTTCACCGGACTGCGATCCCACTCGGCCTGCGCCATCATCGATCGGTCCAGCAGCCGCTGACACAGGGCCCCCAGCCGCACCACCTCGTGCCGGACTTCTTCGAGCGTTGTCCGCAGCTCCTCGACGGGCCGAGGCCTACGCAGCGCCAGATCCAAGCTGGTTCGCATCAGCCCAAGCGGCGTTCGTAGCTCATGCGCAGCGTCGGCCAAAAAGCGCTCTTGCCCACCACGCGCCGCCAAAAGCTTCGCCGTCGTCTCTCGCAGCACTTGATTGAGCGCACCGATCTCGTCGGGCCCGGCATCTTCGGCCAGGCTGTGATCCAGCTGTCCCTCTCGCAGCGCCGCAATGTGCTCACGCAGCTGTCGCAGCCGCGTCTTGAGCTTCTGCGCCTGCACCGCTTGCAGCAAAAACAGCAGCGCGCCAAACAGCAGCGCCAAGCTCAGCGTCGCCAAGTGAAACGCCTTCGCCGATCCATCGAGCTGCGCCAGCGACGCCGACAGCCGCAGCGTATACAGGCCACCACGCGGAGCCGCCACCGTCACCAGCAGCACCCGAAAGCGGGCAGATCCTGGGCCGCGCTGCGTCGAAAGTCGTGGCGGCTGACCGACCGCAGCGGGCGGCACCACTTCCGTAGACGGAGGCTCTGACGACAGACGCGGCGGATAGCTCATCACCAGCTTGCCGTCGGGACCAAACAGATCTCCCGTCGGAGCAAACAGCCGAACACTTTCCACCAGCGGCGAGCTGGCCATGTGCAGGTGAACCCGACCTTCGGGACCGTCGAACAGGCTGACACTTTCGACGGCAGCCTGCGCCAGCAGCGCCCGATCGACCGCCGCTTCTAAGTGATGACGAAACCAGCCGCCTGCGACGATCAGCCCAAGCAAAATTCCCAGCGCCGGAACCGCCGCGCCCAGCAGCCACATTCGCGTCGCCAGCTTCATCTCCGGCTCCCTTCCGTCTGAGCATCGACGACCAAGCGATAGCCAATCCCGCGCACCGTCTGAAGCGACACGCCATCACCGCGAAGCTGCTCGATCTTGGCGCGTAGATAACCGATGTAGACATCGACGACGTTCGGACTGCCCTCGAACTCGGTGCCCCACACACAGCTCAGCAGCTTCGAGCGCGTCAGCACCTCGCCACGATGACCGCCCAGCTCCGATAGCAGCTCAAACTCACGCGCGGTCAGCGGCGTTTCCCCGTCGGGCCCTTGTAGCACCCGACGCCGCGCATCGAGCGTCAGGTTGCCCAGCTGTGCCGACCGCTCATGTGCGCCGCCTCGACGAGCCAGCGCTTCAATTCGCGCCAGCAGCTCATCGAAGTCAAACGGCTTGGCCATGTAGTCGTCAGCCCCCGCACGCAGTCCTGTCACCTTTTCGCCGGTCGTCCCTCGCGCAGTCAGCATCAGCACCGGTGTCCGCAGCCCTTTTTGTCGCCACGATCGCAAAAGCGCCACGCCGTCTTGGTCCGGCAGCATCCAGTCGAGCAAGATCACATCATAGGAAATCAAGAGCGCCTGCTCTGCCGCTGCATCCGCCGTTTCACAGACATCAACAGAGTGTCCTTCCTCTTGCAGTCCGCGACGGAGAAGTCGCGCCATCCGTGCCTCATCTTCTACGATCAGAATCTTCATGACGCGATGTCCAATCCAGCTCCTAACCGATTCCTAACCGATTCCTAACCGATTCCTAACCGATTCCTAACGTGATTCCTCGCGTGCTGAAAGAAGAGGAGATGCATCGATGTGAACATGACACATGTGCATTCCTTCGATCTGTGCGATCTTGTGACGGACTTGCTGCTCAATGCGATGCGCTTCCTCAATCGGAGTCCCACGCTCCACCGTGATGTGTAGCTCGCAGCGCAAAAGACCGTGACCGTAGCGCTCGGCCCGCACATCGTGTGCATCCAAAACCCCAGGAACCGACAGTGCTGCTTGCGTGATCTCCGCAAGGACACCTGGACCTGGCGAGCGACCGACAATCAGATCGAAGTTTTCACGAAACAGAGCGACTCCGTTCCAGGCAATCACCGTCGCAACAATCGCCGTTGCAGCCGGATCAGCCAGCGGATAGCCAAAGCGCGTCAGTACCGTTCCAATCAGCGCCGCGACCAGCGACAGCTCATCGTTTAGTAGCTCCAGAAACTGCGCTTTGGCTGCGGCTCCGCTTGGCTTGTGCAGCAGCATCTGGACCAGCGGAATCGCCGCAATCACCATCGAAAAGACCAGCACTCCGATCGCCAGATCAAGCCGCTGGGGCGGCGCAAAGGAATGTCCGATTCCCAGCAGACGCGGAATCGATTCCTCATACAGTCGCAAGCTGGTAAAGGACACAAACAGCGTCGCAGCCACCAGCGCAGCCACACTCTGTCCGCGCTCGTGTCCGAACATGTGTTCTTCGTCCGGTTCATCCCGGGACCAGCGCAGCGCCAGCAGCAAAAATCCCACCACAATCACATCGCTGAGCGTATGCATCGCTTCCGCAAGCAGCGCCATCACCGACGTGGTGAAGTACACCGCAAGCTTGGCGACAAACGTCACGACATACAAAATCGCCGACAGCCGCAGACTGCGAAGATCGCGCGCAATGCGCTGATCACGAGAAGCGTAGAGGGATGAAACAGAGTCAGGAGCGTGCGACACAAGATTGTCCTTGGTCGCTGAGAATACACAATCTACCGAAGTGAGAGCAGAGTCTACTTGAGCGGAATCTTGGCTTTGTTCGCAAGCTCTGTGATCGAGTCTTTGTCCAGCTTGCCCTGCTTGCTAAACAGCGCCATCGCATCGGTCGCTTTCGCGAACTTTCGGAAGGCAGCCAGCGCGTCTTTTTCCGACGGAAGGAACTCGTACGCACCTTCAATCTTTTTGCCGTCCTTGCTGTAGAAGACGAGCAGATAGTGATTGAGCGCTTCCTTTTCAGCCATCTCCAGCGCCTTCTTGATCGCAGCGGCTGCGGAGTGCTTGGTACTGCTGGGATACAAGCTGGAATAGAAGCCGATGTGATAGTCGATGAAGCCGTTTTGGGACAGCGGCAGCGCGACTTCGATCAACGAGTGGTGCGCACCAGCCACAATCGTCGCGAGCGGCAGCACGTAGAAGATCGGATCGATCTTGGGGAACTTGCTCAAGAAAAAGATCGTGTCTGCGGTGGTTCCTGAGATATCCGCTGCGGGCACCAGACCAAAGACGCGATCGAGCCGTCCCACCGTGCTGGTATCTGCTAGCGCGAACGCAGCCTGACCACCCTGCATGCTGACCAGGAAGTTTTGCACCGCGCCTCGGCTGGTCTTTTCGTAGTTTGCACCAATCTCCGCGATGAGATCGACGATCAGCGCGTCGTACTCGTTCTTGGGAAGCGCCTTCTTCAGCGTCTCCAGCGTCGCCTTGGTCTTGTCGTCCTTTAGCTCTCCCAGAAGGAAGTTGCGATGCCGTCCGGTGTCGAGCGTCTTGTCCCCTTTGCCGAGCTGGTTCCAGACTGCCTTGTCGTTGATCTTGCCGCTGCCTTTTCGGAATCCGTCCTTCTTGGCGTTGACTTCTTTGTAGAAGCTCGCCAGCTTGCCGTTTTCCGCAGCTTTTTCGACGAAGGTTCCGTACAGACGCACCACGTCGGACACTTCCTGTGCATCCAGCTTCGGCACTTCGCGCAGCAGAATCTCTAGGTTTTTGGCCTTTTCCACCGACTTCGTCTTCGGTGTCCCATCATCCTTGAGCTTCGAGGTCACGCGCTGCTTCTTGAGAAGCTGCATGATGCCTTTTTCCGCATCGATCGCAGCCTGCACAGACTCTGGACCGATGCCATCACGAATGCAGATCATCTCTTGGATCGCCAGATCCGCACAGTCCCGCAAAGGATCGATGAGATCTTTGGTCTTGTTAAAGATTTCCAGCAGTTCCCACGCAAGGCTGACTTCAAGCTGCTGCTTTTCTTGGACAAGTTTGGTTGCTTCCTCGGCACTCCTGAGCTTCGGCATTCGTCACTCCACATGTCTGAATTGTTGAAAAACACAAGGCATACACGGATATGGCTCATTTTTGACATAAGCCACAAACACAGCGAACCTTTCGCTCTCTATTCGCTCCAGCTTCAATCGCGACATCAGCGACGAAGAGGATCGGATATTCAAGATCAAGTCAGCCACATTTATTATCAAATTGAAGCAGCAAAGCAAAATGAGCTTAACTCGTTCTTTTGCTTCATGAATCAGTCAAACACCAACAACGACAGAAGTTCATCCTATCATACAAGTAGATTCTTAAAAGCAGAATTTCTGATCATCTATATTGATATCCTATCTTATCGAAGCGACTGTCCTTTTTCGACATCCATGTCCCAGCCGATGCGCGAACAGGGAAGGCGCGGGGAACCCCAGCGCAGACAGTCGCACGCAGGCAATCCAGCGCGGATGGAACGCCACGAGCAGGCACGGATCGATGTCACCTTCCGGAATCAGATCGGCCACGAAAGTCCGCGTGCAGCGAGCGCAGCCAAGCCGGGTGCGCAGGCATCTTCAAGCTGACGTCGGATCTTGTCTTCGCCCACCATCCAGCGCGAAGAGGGAGCCCGCAACAGAGTCGCGGCCCGACGGACAAACGAAGCAACATCCCCTGATTCATCAGGAAGGACATAGCGGATAAGCTGCGTGATTGCTCGCTCGGAATCGTGCAGGAAGTCTTCATAACGCAGCGTAAGGAGTCTCTCTGTTGGAAGGGAATCGAGCACCGTCAGACCTTCCAGAATCTCTCCTGACCAGTAGTGACCACACAGCGGTGGCGGCGTCGCAAAGTCCAGGAACGCTTGGCGCGTAAAATACTCAGGAAGCAGCGCGGCCAGCTCATCGGACATGTCTTCTTCCCAGCGACGATCCATCGAAAGGAACGGATCGACTCCCAGCGTTTCAAGGAGCTGAAAACAGACAAGGACCATCTTGAAGCCGTGATGCTTGCTCATCGACAGCGCGACATCCCGACCATCACGAACAATGTGAACGAAGCGCGCGCGCGGAAAGTGTTCGATCAGCCGATGTGTGATGCGCAGACTCCCGCCGGAGCGCTCGACCCAGACCGGACTCCCTTGCCGCGCAGCCAGCAGCTCAAACAGACGCTGAAACAAAAGTCCTGGCGGCCCACTTGGGAGCGCGCGCACAAGCGGCTCCAGCTCATCAAGGAGCGTATCTGGATCAGAAGACAGATGCGGCAACGTCACCTGCGAGATGGCAGGAACTCCGCTGTTCCGATCGAAGCGATGGGTTCCTTTCGCAAACGGATACAACACTTCATCCATCGCCACATCGTGCCGAATCATCAGGTTCTGACGCGGCCATGCCGTCGAGATCAGCTGCCACAGCCAGGCTCCGTCTACGTTCTGCGCTGGAAACGCAGCGGCCACCTGACAGCCCAGATCCGTCACGAAGGAAAAGAACTCAGAGATGCTGGTGATGCGCGGATGAAGCCGCAGGATATTGGAAATCAGCGTCGAGCCACACCGTCCGGTCCCAACAACGAACACTTGATCGATCATGCACACGTTCCTTGATCCGTCCGTGAGCTGTCTGCGCTCTGTCTGCGCTCTGTCTGCGCTCTGTCTGTGCTCTGTCTGTACTCTGTCCGCGCTCTGTCTGTACTCTGTCTGTACTCTGTCTGTGCTCTGTCTGTGCTCTGTCTGTACTCTGTCTGTGCTCTGTCTGTGCTCTGTGTCAGCGCGTCGCAGGCAGTCCAGCGCGCTCGCGCTTGAGCCGATCGAGGTACCACTGACAGTACCGCTCGATGACCGGACCCGGCATCTCGTAGGGCTTCGGAGACTCTTCACCGACGATGCGCGTCACTTGGGAACGGTCAAAGACCTTGTGTCCAATCAGATAGGAACGATAGAAGTCAATGCGCTCGTTGAACTCCTCATCGATCCAGTCAAACTCGCTCTTGTCGCTTGAATAGATGGGAGGTGCCAGACCCACCACCGCAAACATCGTCGCGATGGCCTGATCCATCTGCGGTGCATGCGGATTGGTCAGATGAAAGTACAACAGTTCAGGTGCGGACACTGTGCTCGACAGCGCAATCGCAACCGCGTTTTCAACCACGCGATCAATCGGAACCAGATCGAGCGGCGCACCGACATCCAGCCGCAGCCGCAGCGATTTTCGCCGCAACAGTCCAGCCTGCGTCCGCGCCATCAGCCCGTGAAAGGCTTTTAGTTTACGCACGAATCCGTACATGCCGGTGAAGTTGGTGGCACCGAGCGTGCGGCTGTGACCAATCACAATGCTCGGTCGGAAAATACGTCGTCCAAAGCGCGTATCGGCTTCTACCAGAGCTTCTGCTTGTGCCTTGCTAATTTCATAATGATTGTTGCGCGTAGCACTTGGAGCCTTTTTCTCTATGATCAATCCCTCTGAAGATCCAGCAACATAAGCCGTACTAATATAGTTAAATTGAGAGACTCCAATTTTCGCAGCCAGCGACAATGCATGAATCGTTCCTTGTACATTTACGCGCGAAATTTCTTCAGCATATCTATCTTCAAAGCGAAGTGATGCAGCACTATGCCAAAACTGATCACAGGACAAATGCTGTGGCGACTCCACCCCACAGTCCGGCTGCTCTACATCACCAGCGACGGCAATACATCGCTCGAAGATCGCTCGGCGCATGCTATCCAGCAGACCGTAGCTCTCTGCCGCCGACAGAAGTGCATTCTGTAGTCGAGTGCTTGCATCCAGCTGACTCGGACGAACGATACAGACGACGCGATCTTCCGTACAGCGAAGCAGCTCAAGGACAAGCGCGGAGCCGACGAAGCCTGTTGCGCCGGTCACAAGATGGTTCGAGGTCATGGCTGGCTCCTTATTTTGATACACAAGCGAGTTACTTTGGTGTAGCAGACTAGATCTGTTTTTGTTTTAATTCTGAATCCATTTTATCAATAATTGTTTTATTATTGATTTTACGTTGCAAAATATCAGTTCAATGATTGGCTTGTGTATTTTTATCACACTTCTTATATGCATACGTGTGACATTGCGATCTCGATGCGAGAATCTTCTTTTATGCTGATACCGTCTATCTGAAATAGAATCCCGAGGCAAGCGCAAAATCAGAAGCAGTGTACGCCGCGCTTCGATCACGCACGCAGACCGCGCACAGACGCATCGTCAGGAATCAGACGAGACATGAAAAGGAAAAGGAAGGAGCGAGGGAGAGCCAGCGAGAGAGCCAGCGAGAAGAAAAATGAGGTCAGCGCGGCGACCAAAGGGATTGCGCCGCCGTGTGCTGCGACGAAGCGGACTACAGAGCGAACAGCTCGCCGTCTTTGAAGAAGCGCTGGAGCTCGACGGTAGCAGCCTCAGGCGAGTCCGACGCGTGAACCATGTTCACCATCTTGTCTTCGCCGAAGTCGCCACGGATCGTGCCCTTCGCAGCTGCCTTGCTGTCGGTCGGACCCAGCAGATCACGGACCTGCGAGATCACGTTGTCACCGGCCACCGCGAGCGCGATCACCGGCTTGCTCTTCATAAAGCCCGCGACTTCCGGGAAGAACGGCTTGCTGGCGATGTGCGCGTAGTGTTCCTTGAGCACGTCGTCGGTGAGCTGAATCATCTTGCAGCCACGCAGGCGGAAGCCTTGCGCTTGCAGACGGCGGATGACCTCACCCGCGAGGTTCTTGCTGATGCAGTCCGGTTTGAGAAGGAGCAGGGTCGTCTCGTCAGCCATAGGAATCTCCTGTACGTAAGCTGGTTTGTGTGGCCGCGCAGGTTGCCCTAGATGCTCCGCTTCGTCAACGGGCTGCCGCAGAATCCAGCGCCAACATGCAGCGCGCCGCAGCCTGGGTTCAGCGAGCGCTGTGGTCTTGCGTACGGGAAGGGTCGGTCGAGCTGCGCGGATTTGGCGCGGAACGGAATGCGCTGGACGGGATTAGATGGACTCTTCGCCGAGTCCGTGCGCAAGCGGAGCGGGCTCAGCGAGTGCGGGCACCGCAACAGGACGCTCACGCACAGCCCGATGCGGCTGCGGCTGTGCTGCCACTTCTTGGCGAACCGCTTCACGCAGCGCATCGACATCTGCGTAGACATGCTTGGGCTTGGAAAAGATCTCGAACGTCTTCAGAACGGACTCTGTCCAGCCATACATCCGATAGGGATAGCCATGCTGAATGCAGAACGCCTCCACCAGCGGAGCCATCTTCGCGTAGTAGATGTGGCTGTATCCCGGGAACAGGTGGTGCTCGATCTGATACTGAAGACCGGAACAGAGCAGCGATCCAAAGAACCCGGTTCGGTAGTTGATCGTCGTCGCTGTCTGCTGCAAGATGAAGTCTTTTTTCCAGTCTCCCTTCGCAACACAAAGCGCCTCTTCTGGATAGTGACCAGGAGCCAGCACAAAGTACAGCGGATAGCCGAGCAGTCCGATCCGCAGTAGGTTGAAGCCGATCACGTTCAGGACCGGAAAGAACAGCGAAGGAATCACAAACCACGCGACGATGTGCAGCAGCATCACCGCTGCGTCTACAAAGTGCGCGGTCCTTCGTCTCTGTTTGTCCGGCAGAATCCGAAACAGGTGACGCCAGCTTCCGACTTGGCGCAGATAGCTGTTCAGCCACGCGATGCACGGAAACACAACGCGCTGATAGCGACGGAACAGACCGGCTCCGCGCGCGACTTCCAGTTCCGTGCTCGCAAAGAAGGGAGTGAAGTCCGCATCTTGATCGATTCCCATCACGTTCGGATTGGCGTGGTGCAGCGTGATGTGGCGATGTCGCCAAAAGGTTGCACCCAGCATCAAGAAGAACGGATAGCCGAAGTGAGTGAGCACTTCATTGACCCAGCGATGACGGCTGGCCGCGTAGTGCGTTGCGGTGTGCGTGTTGGTCCCGACTCCGACCGATCCATACGTCGAAATCAGCATTCCCAGTGCGCGCAGCCACCACGGCTCGGTCAGCACAAAGATCGCGATCCCAGACAGCGCCAAGCTGACATGGATGAAGAGCTCAAAGACAACAGGTCCGACCGGACGCTGATTCCAGCCTCGGTTGCGGAACTCCGTTTTTAAGACTGATAGGGCGTCTTCCATCGGTTCACGATAACGCGATGCAGCGATGACGTGGCATCAAAATTGGTTTTGCCAACAGATTCCGCAGCAGCCAGCGCTCCATTATTTATGCATTGGTTATGCTTCATATCTCGCAGCGCCGATCCGATCGCGGTCACAAGGGCTGCCAGACATGTCGCACCTCACGTCCGGATCGATGGCCATTTCTCGACGGACAAGAGCAGTTTGGATGAAGGACACAGCGCAGCCAAAGGCCGAACCAACACAACACTTGCAGCGCCCAGATCGCTGGTGCGCTGTCGTGATGTTTCGCTGTATCGACGACTACTTGGGCTTTTGCAGCGTGCAGCCCGTGCGGTTCAGATCGAAGTTGTTGGCGGAATCCAGGCACGCATAGATCTGATAGATCTGCTGTCCGTACGCTGCGCCTTTCGTCGCTGTGATCTTCCCTGTGGCGTCCACTTCGCACGGATTGTTCATCGTGCATGACGCGCCGCTTTCGTTGCCGGTGTTGTTGATTCCGATCACAGCGCGCGATTCAAAGTCGATGATCGGAGATCCGGATGTTCCACCAATTGTCTCGCAGCCCGGCTGGGTAAAGCGGATCGAGTCTCGGAAGGTCCAGGTTGCTTCGCGCAGCTCTGGAACAAAGCGATCGATCGAGCAGGAATAGATCTTTTTCCAAAATCCCGATGCGATCCGGATCGCGGTTCCTTCGGTCGGACGATTCTGCGAGATCACAAGCGGAGCCACCCGATAGCGCGATGCCAGCTGCGCGTAGGTCTGGGTAAGACGATAAATCGCAAAGTCCGAGCCGGTCATCGTGGCATACAGCATCCGCTGCGCACGCAGGATTCCGAGCGATCGCGCATTCGCATCCAGCAGCGTGAACGTACGACTGGAGGCTTGATCGACAATTGCAGTTCCTGCCGCGACAAAGCCACTCAAGCAGTGACCGTTCGTAAGAACCATCGCGTAGTCATCGGTCTTGGATGTCGAAAATCGAACCAGTGAACCGGAGCAGTTCGACAGCGCAACGATCGAAGTAAAGTCAACGCCAGCAGCATCCAGCTCATCCCACGTTGGGCTCTGTTTGGCTGCTTCCTGCGCTTCTTCAGGAGTCCCAACCGGCAGTGCAAAAGACTCTGCTTCCGTCGCTGCGGTCAAAAGTAGGGCAGCCAAAGCGGTTGTAAATGCAAACGGCGTGCGCTTCATGTTCCTCTCTCTCCTTTTCACGAAACCAAGTGCTCACTCTTTTCGCAAAGGAGTCCGTACAGACACAAGATGGGGGTTTTGTTCCCGCTCTGTTTGGCGATTGGGGTCTACAGTCCCAGCGCGGCTTCACGCCAGTCACTCGCGCGGAACGGACACAGAGGGAGCCTGCAAAGGAAGCGTCTGTAAGATCAGTGCGTGCTGCGATTCCAGACGGCGAAGGATGTCGATCATCACCTCATCTTGCTGTTCCAGGTGCTTCATGATCGACTTCACTTCTTCTTCTGCTTTCATGTTGATGATGTAGTCCTGCTCTGCCATCAGCCGATCTTTGGCGGCCTGTCGATTCTGCGACATCATGATGATCGGAGCAGCGTACGCAGCCTGAAAGCTCAGCGCCAAGTTGAGCAAGATGAACGGATACGGATCCCAGTGCCGCGTATAGCCAATGACGTTCAGCGCAATCCAGCACGCGAGCACCAGCGACTGGCTTACAATAAACGTCCAGCTTCCCATGATCCGAGCCAGACCGTCGGCAACACGCTGTCCTCTGCTGAGCTTTTCTGCGTGTACCAAGTTGACGTTTGCAATTGGTTGATGGTGATGATTGTGTCTGATCCGATGACGTTCCCACTTGTCAGAAGAGTCTACTGAAGACATCGAAGCTCCGCTTCCTTCCTGTGTGTCTGCACAGCCGCAGTATAGAAGGACTGCGTCATTTTCCTACCAGGTTTCCCTGCGCACGATTTGATGTTTCTACGCGCAACAGAGTCCGAACCGTCTACAGCTCTCCGCGTACACCCAGCGACGGTAAGATCGGAAGTCCGGTGATCGCTGCGCGCTGCGTATAGTCATAGGAATAGATGAGCTGCTCTTGCGCGGGATGATTGTAGATGTTGGACACATCCAGATAGATCTGAAGCCGCAGTCTCTTGGTCACAAACGTGCGATCGATCCGCAGATCCAGCTGATGAAACGATTCCAGCCGCTCACTGTTGCGCAGGCTCGACGGAATCGGCTGATACAGATCGGTGTCACTGTCGTAAAATCCGCCGCGTACCGGAGTCTGCGGAATGCCGCTGATGTAACGGAAGCGCAGTCCGATCTCGAATCGAAACGGAAGGTTTGCGTGCGCCGCCACGATCAGGACATGTGTCTGATCGAAGTCAAACAGCCGGAAATCACAGCGCTCACAGTCCGCGCGCTCACTACGCAGAAGGGAATAGCTGAGCCAGCCAAAGAAGTACTTGGACAGACTCTGTCGCAACAGGAGCGTGCCTCCGTACACTCTGCCGCGTATCTGGGAAGCAGTTCGTTCTGGACGAATTTCCGACGGAGATAGACCACTCCCAACACGACGGAAAAAGGTCGAGCTTCCGGCAAAATCCCACAGCTGTTTGTATAGACCTGTAAGCTCCAGCGTGAGTCCTTTCCAGATCGCTTGCTCTATCGCCATGGACAGATGAAGTGCTTGTTCCAGCCGTAGCTCGGGATTCCCAAACGATGAAAAGTAGTCCTGCACAGCCGGATCTTGGGAATAGCGACCGATGCCGATCTTCAGGGTGGTCAGCGGAGACAGAGACACCTTGGCCGTCAGACGAGGATCCAGCGAGGGACGCCGCAAAAATCCGAAGTAATCCAGCCGAACTCCGGGCACCACAGACACGCGCTCATGAAGTCGCGCAGACAGCTCTGCATAGAGCGCAGGATTGACAAAAAACCCCTGATCTTGCGCAACGATCTGCGGCAAAGATCCGGGTGGACGCTGGAACTCTCCCTCGCGAACCGGAGCCGGAACCGCTGCATCCAGCCAGACATAGGAAGTCTGAACATCTGCGCCCACCAGCAAACGGAATCGATCCGAGAGCTGTCGCATTCCTTCGATCCGAACGTCGGTTCCCAGCGTCTTGACGTTCATCGATACAGAGCGCCCCAGCGAAAGCTCCGTCTGGGTAAAACCACTCGTGGTCTGAAACAGCCAATCCCAGCTTCCCAATCGACGCTGATAGCGAACCTGCAAGCGGTGAAACTGAATGTGCGTGGAAAAGGTTCCGTTCACCGAGGGATCCACATCTTGCGGACGCGCAAAGCGCAGCGCGATCTGATCATCAGCGCCCAGCACCATCACCCGCAGCGTTCCGCCTCCCAGTGCGTAGCGCAGCAGCGCTTGATAGTCCCAGTACACGGGCGCATTTGTGAAGCGCAGACCGGGAGGATCACCGAGCACAGCCCCCGCGAGCGCAAGTCCGGCATCCACATAGCTGCGCCGGACTCCCAGCAAGATCGAGCCGCGTGGCTGCTGACTGTCGGGATGTTTGGGTGGCAGCGGACCCTCTACTTCCACACCCAGATGAACAGGATTCACATCGAGCGCCGCGTGCCAGCGATCCGTACGTCCACTTCGTAGATCCACATCGATCGTCCCCGCTGTGGCGCGTCCGTAACGGACTCCGAAGTTGTGTGGCAGATAGGTCACGCTCGCCAGAAAGCCCGCCGGAACCACCGATGTAAAGCCACCGTAGTGATACAGCTGCGGCACTTCCGCGCTGGCCAGATACACCCGCGAATCCGACGGCCTGGCCCCTTCAATGATGAACAGTCCAGTGTTGAGCGGAGACCGCGCCGCACCCGGCAGGTTTTCGATCGCACGCAGCGGATCACCGAGCGTTCCCGGCAGCTTGCGTAGCTCCTCGGTGTGGAGCGTCTGTTTGCTGACTTCCTCACGCAGCGCTGGATCGTCGGCGATCACCCGCGCGGAAAACGGATCCTCTGCGCGACTTGGCGACGGCACCAAAAGCCACAGCGCAGCGACGAACAAACATCGCTCCGCCACTCGCTGCGTGAGCAGATAACAGCCCATCGAGCGGGCATCGTATCACCTGACAAACCGGCTGCTTCCTTTGACGGGTGGACGAGGTCGCGGCTGGGTCGTCTGGGTCGTCTGGGTCGGATAGCCAATCAGCAAAAGCGGGCGCGAAAGAAGGCGTGTCATGCCTACCCAAACGCGCAGCGGAGCCAGAAGTTTTCACCGACCCAACCTTGCTTTTCGTATGGCATGTTACATGCATTATCTAAAGAGCATTGCGGACAGGCAGCGCAGAGCACATAAGAGTGAAGCCGCTTCATGCATGCGGCAAAGCAGCCAAGCAGAGCGGACAAGTCCGACAGAGATAAGGGAACGTCTTACACCATGCGACCTCTACCAAGACAGCCATCTCAGCGGGCACGACTCAGATTGAGCAGAGATTACTCAGAATGTGTTTTTTGTGCTTTGCATTGCAAATCACGCAAGTATCCTAAAGATCGGTTAAAAACAAACTTGCTCCCCGACCAGCTGACAGCACGGGGAGCCTGTCAGGGGGACTCGATCGGTTCGCGCCACGTCCGCGATCACCGTCTTGCCTGCTTACAGAACACAGGGAGGATTCCATGAGCCGTCCACTTCTCACGCGTACGTTGACCGGGGCACTGCTAAGCCTGACGGTCGGCGCGTGCACAGCGCCACAGGTAGGAAGCCCGTGTCCGATTCCGACCAACGCTGACGCCAAAACCCGCCAGGAAGCCGTTCAGAAGTGCTTCGGCCTGATCGCGGGGAACCACAACGACTTCCGATTGAAAAAGGATGTGGACATCCTCTTTGTCATCGACAACTCACCGTCGATGTCGCCCAAGCAGAAGGCGCTGGCTGAAAACATTCCCAAGTTCATCCAGAAGATCGACAGCTTCGGCGTGAACTATCACGTTGGCATCGTCACCACCGATGTCGGAACCACCGTCTCGGACGGTGCGACGTGGGGCGCGGGCTCAGAGCCATCGTGCGACACCTTCAGCGGTGATGACGGACGACTGCAAGACATCACCTGCGACAAGCGCAACACCGTCTCTCCCGAAGCCAGCAACGCTTGCGCGACCCTGTGTCCTGACAATCGCTTCAAGCCCACCGACGGCACCAAGTACATCTCGAAGATCGATGGCAAGACCAACGTCCCGTCGGATCTCAAGCTGGACCCGATGACGGGACAGATGGTGGACTACGGTCCCACCAACGCCTTCAAGTGCATGGCACTCGTCGGTGATGCGGGCTGCGGTGTCGAAGGTCCACTCGAGGCCGTCAAGCGCGCGATCAGCAACTCGGCCAACAGCGGCTTCATTCGGGACAACTCGGTGCTTGCGGTCATCTTCATCACTGACGAAGACGACTGCTCGGTGAAGACCTCGCGCCGCTCGGAGCTAAACCCCGGCTACCGCAACTGCAATGCCGCGCAGCCCGACTCGTACGACTGCTACAAGGTGGACTATCGCTGCATGGCGCGATCGCTCACCTGCAACGAGCCGATGACGACGGCGGGCAACAAGACCGGCTGCAAAGAGCGAACCGACAACTTCCTCGAGCCTGTAAAGACCTATTACGACGCGCTGCTCAAGGTTCGCTCGGCGGACAAGCTGCTCGTCAGCGGCATCTGGACGCTTCCGAACGTCGATACAGGCGCAACCAGTGGCGGCACCGTTGGCATCATCGGCGGACCGCTCACCTCGGATCTGCGTCGAGAGCCCGCTTGCGTCAACGCAATGAACAGCGCGGTCGTGGGTCAGCCGCAGTTCCGCATGTCGCAGCTCGCGAACCTGTTTGGCAAAGACAACGACGGCATCGCCAACGCTCCGCAGCTCAATGTCTGCGATACCGCGAACTATCCGGCGGCGCTCGACACCATCGCCAAGACGCTCGAAAAGAAGCTGGTGCCGTGCTTGCCGATCACGCTAAAGACCGTCAACGGTCAGCCGATCTGCCTGGTCGGAGACGTAGACGCCTCGACGCCTGAAGCGGTGCCCGAAAAGTACTTCCCGACCTGCTCGACGAGCTGCTGCGATGCGTGGGCCAGCACTTCGACGCCATCTCTGGCCGACAAGGGCATCCAGGCCGCTTGTGCCGGTGAAACCACCGACGCTTGCTACTGCGCCATCAAGAGCAAAGATCCGAACGTCTGCAAGGCCGGTACACCCGAAGGCGGCGTTAGTGGCGGCGTCGTGACCGGCGTGTGGCGCAAGAACAACGCCAACCCGCCCGCTGGCAAGGTCGTAAACTTCCGCTGCGTCGGCTACTAACCCAGTCGATTCGCTCCGCTCGCTGCCTGCCCATCCGCCTTCGCAACCCCAAGTGAAATTGAAAAAGTGAGTCCTGGACCGTAAGGTCCGTGGCTCCTTTTGCACCTAAGCAAGCAAGTAGGTCCATAGCGGCTACTGTGGCTTGCCCTCGCCCCGCAACTGAGATACGGTGCCGCTGTGCGCTTACGACCTCACACGGTCCTATGCTGTCGAAATTCGTACGGAGGCTTTGATGCGACGTAACCACCTCACACTCTCGCTCGCTGGGCTCGGCTCTGCCCTGCTGCTGTCCGCCTGCACCTCTCCGCAGGTGGGCTCGACCTGCCCGGTGCCGACGGCAGGTGACTCCAAGACCAAGATGAAGGAGTTCGGCAAGTGCGTCAGCCAGCTCGGCGAAAGCGTCGTCGATGCGCGGCTCCGCAAGGACGTCGATATCCTGTTTTTGATCGACAACTCGCCGTCGATGTCGCCCAAGCAGAAGGCGCTCGCATCGAACATTCCCAAGTTCATCCAAAAGATCGATGACACCGGCGCCAACTATCACGTCGGTATCGCCACCAGCGACATCGGCAGCAACGTCCAGCCCGGCGTGCCCTGGGGCGGCAACATCGGCAAGTGCGATAGCTACGAAGGTGACGACGGCGTGCTGCAAGCCGTTCCTTGCACCACCCGCAACACCGTGACCCCGGACGCGCGCAACGCTTGTGCGCAGCTGTGCCCCGATGACAAGTTCGTTCCGACGGACGGTCGTCGCTTCATCTCGAAGGTCGATGGCGTCACCAACGTGCCGCAGTCGATGGAACGAGATCCCGTCACCGGCAAGATGGTCGATGTCGGTCCGAACAAGGCCTTCCGCTGTATGGCCCTGGTCGGCGATGACGGCTGCGGAATCGAAGGTCAGATGGAAGGCGCCAAGCGCGCACTCGATGGCCACCGCAGCGAAAACTCGGGCTTTCTGCGCGCCAACTCCGTGCTCGCGGTCATCTTCATCACCGACGAAGACGACTGCTCGGTTCAGATGGCCAAGCGCGATCAAAACAACCCGAGCTACCGCGACTGCGATCCGACGCAGCCTGACTCGCCCGAGTGCTACAATGTTGACTTCCGCTGCCTGGCTCGCTCGATCCAGTGCAACGAGACGACGCTCACCACCGGTGTCAAGACCGCCTGCAAAGAGCGCGCGAACAACTACCTAGAGCCGGTCGAAAAGTACTATCGGTTCTTTAGCAACCTGCGTCCGTCGAACAAGCTGCTCGTGAGCGGCATCTGGACGCTGCCCTCGATCAGCTCGGGCGGCAAGGTCGAGATCGCTCGCGCCGGTGGAACCACCACCCCGAACCTCAACCGAGCGGGCGGCGCGGGTGCTTCGTGCGTGTACGCCAGCGATCAGAGCGTCTACGGCCAAGCGCAGCTCCGTCTGTCGAAGTTTGCCAAGCAGTTCGGAAACGATGCCAAGGGTCAGCCAAACGCTCTGGAAGTCTCGATCTGTGACATTGACAACTACCCGACGGCCCTCGATCGCATCGCGAAGGCCATCGAGCAGCGTCTCCAAGCGCAGTGCTTGCCTGTGACGCCGAAGAACGATGCCGCCGGACACCCGATCTGCCTCGTCGGCGATGTCGATGAAGCGTCGCCAGCCAGCTCGCCCGATCCAGAGACGGCCTTCCCGGTCTGCTCGAACAACTGCTGCAACGCATGGGCAACGACGAGCAGCCCGACCCCAGGCGACGAGTCGATCAAGATGGCTTGCAGCGCCGAAGCGCGTGACTGCTACTGCGCAGTGAAGAGCAAAGACCCCAACATCTGCACCGATACCGTCGTTGCAGGCGTGTGGCGCAAGGGTGGCAACCAGCCGCCTCCAGGCAAGGTCGTCAACTTCCGCTGCGCCGGTGGCGGCTGATCCAGCCTGATCTCCCAAAGCGGCTCCGGGCCGCTTCGCTTCCTTCCGTCCTGCCTTTGTAATCCCCAGCCAACCTGACAGCCCGTTCGCCGTCTCTCGCGTGAGACGCTGCGGCCTCTTCGGCTTGCAGCTTCTTTCCTCCTACGCGATGATCCGACCGGCATTTTCTTTCGCTCTCGCCGAATGGGGAGGTGGTGATGAACGAGCGTGGTAGCCGCAAAATTCCGGTCACGGAACGGCAGTTTCTATGGGTTCAGGACGACGACAAGGGCGAAGTCACGCTCCATGTCGGTCCAACGATGGTGTCACCGACCGCCGCCGATCGAGTAGTCATCGACGACGGCATCGGTAGCTTCCGCGAAGACATCTCGGGTCGTCCACAGATGATGATCGAGGTGGGCGATCACCAGTACGCGGTGCTGTTCAATCCGCTTTTGGAAAACGACGGCGGCCCAAACGGTCGCTTCCGCGTTGGCCGCAATGAGGCACGACCGCTTAAAAACGGCACGCGCGCGATGATTCCGGGGCCCTGTAGCTTCTTTCTCCGCCCTGGGCAGCGCTGCGAAGTCCGCGATGCCCATGAGCTGTCCGCCAGCCAGTACCTGGTGGTGAAGGTCTACGGTCCCGTCGATCGCACAGCGCCGTATTTCGATGTCACCTCGCGCTCGGCGGCGATCACCCGCGCGACGGCGGAAGCGCTGGACGGACGACCGACGCCGCTCCCGGACAAAGGCAGCGATCAAGAGCTCAAGCGCGGCCAGCTGATCGTCGTACGCGGCATCGACACCCAGTTCTACATTCCGCCGACGGGCGTCGATATCGTGCCCGACACCTCCGTCGATGAGTCCGGCGCGACCGTAAACGCAACGACGGCGCAGAAGCTACTTGCCCAGATGCAGGCGCAGCTTCCCAAGCCCCCACAGGCTCTGCCGCCACCGCCGCCACCGACCCCGCCGCCTGCCAAAAAAGGCATGGCGAGCGAGGATGATCTGGAGCTGCGACTCGAAGACGAAGAGCTTCCCCCCGAGCGCAGCCGACCTCCGCGCCGAGCCGTTGCCCAGTACCAGGCCGAAGCCGCAGCGCAGATGGTCGATCAGTCCGCACGCACCCGGCAGCGCGTTCCGGCTCCCGCTGCGCCGCCTGCGGGCAAGCCTGTCGCGCCATCGGCTCCGGTTTCAAACAATGTGATCGGTGCGCAAGCGCCCAGCGTCGCCCCAAGTGGCAGCGTGTCCGTCGATGATGTCATGTCATCCGATGCCCTGCGCAAAGCGATCGAAAAAGAGGCCCGCCAAGCGCGTCTTATTCGCAGCGCTGTCGTCCTGGGTGAAAAGGAATACTGCGTACTCATCGATCCCGACGGAAAGCGCGAGATCAAAGTCGGCCCGGCCCGCGTCTTCCCCGGTCCGTACGACACCTTCATGATCAAGGGCTCTCGCAATCGCGTCTACGATGCCTATGAGCTTCTGCCGCAGCGCGCCCTGTGGCTGCGCGTCATCTCTGCATCGTCGCGCGAAGACATGGCCAAGAAGATGCCGCGTGGTGTCGAGCTGGACAAAGAGCAGTACTTCCCCGGTGACGAGCTGCTCCTGTCCGGTGTCTCGGGCTTCTTCTTTCCGTTTAATGAGATCGAAGTGCTGTCTCCGCATACCGGAGAAGCCGTGGTTGGCAACGATCACTCGAACGTCTTTATCGAAGCGATCGGCATCGACCAAAAGAGCGGCATCTATGTCCGCGATCTCACCACCGGAGAAGTCCGCCTGGTACGCGGCAAGCAGTCCTACCTGGTCGATCCGCGCAAAGAGATCCACATCACCCGCAGCGTCAACCAGCACGACTGGAACCTGTGGATCGCCGCGAGCGAGCCGCACAAGGGAACTGCGCGCCTGGTGACTACGCCGTGGGCGATCTCGATCATCGTGCCGCACAACACCGCAGTGCTCGCCACCAGTGCCGCCGGACAGCGCGTGGTCGAAGGACCGTGCGTCACCTTGCTGGAATACGAAGAGAACCTGGTTCCCCTCAAGCTCTCGACCGGAACACCCAAGGACGACGATGATCCGCTGGTGACGTGCTTTCTGCGCACCATTGGCAACCGCGTCTCCGATGTGATCGAGATCGAGTCCGCAGACTTTGTCCGCATCAGCCTGCGCATCTCGGTCAGCGTGACGTTCCTACGAGATCATCGCGACAAGTGGTTTAACGCGGAAAACTACATCCAAGTGCTGTGCGATCACCTCCGCTCGATCGTGCGCAGCCGAACCCGGATGGTGTCTCTGTCCGCGCTGTGGCCGCAGCTTGCTGCCGTCGTACGTGACACCATCTTGGGACCACGCAACGAAGCCGATGGCAGCCGCAAAGGAAGGTTCTTTGCGGAAAACGGAATGCTGGTGCATGAAGTCGAGATCCTCGATGCCACGATCGAAGACGATCTCATCGCAGAGCAGATGCGTACCGTGCAGCGGGAATCTGTAACGCTCGCGATCGGTGACCGGCAAGCGCAGGACAAGCTTCAGTCAGCCAAGCTGCGTGCAGAGCTAGAGCTACGTGCGCACGAGCTACAAGCCCAAGTGCGAGAGCACGAAGCCAAGCTCAAGGAGCTGGAGCGCAAGCTGTCGCATGAGACTCGACTGGCAGAGCTGCGGGATCGCGAAGCGATGGCCATGGAGCAAGCGCGTCTGTCGGCAGAGCGCGAGTCTGGTGATCTACACAAGCGGATCGAGCGGGAGCAGGTCGCCCAGACTGCGCAGCGCGATGCGCTTATCAAAGATGCCGCCAGTCGTGCCCAGGCCGCGCAGGTGCTTCATGAAGAAGAGTTCGGACACATGAGCCGGATGAAGGGTCTCGACATGGCGCTCATCGATGCCCAAGCCCGCGCCGTGGTGGCAGAGCGAACCGCCGTCCAGCCGCAGCTTGTGGAAGCCCTGACCGCACTGGGAGACAAAGCACTGCTCAGTGAGGTGGCCCAGAACATGAACTTGGTGTCTCTGTTCCGGGGCAAGGAAGCGGGCGAGATCCTCAAGGATGTGGTCGGAGGCACTCGCTTTGTACCCGCCCTTCAGGAAGCGCTCACCGCCAAGCCCAAGACGCCGGACCCCAAGAAGTAGCCGCTAAAAGTCCCCGCAGAAGAACTGGTTGCCTGGCGCCTGGGGATCATCGCTCGTCATAAACTCAAACGACAGCGCCAGCAGCTCATCCAGCGTCAGCCGACCATCCCCGTTCCGATCCAGCTTCCCAAACAGCGTCTCTGCATCCGCGCTCGATTCCTGCGCCGAAAGCAGCATCCGAAACTCTTCCTTACAGATCGCCCCGCTCTTGTCTTCATCAATCAGGTCGATCAGATCGCGACACGATGACGAAAGCCAGGGTGACGCCGCACCTGCTGCGCGAAACACCACAATCTGTCGCTCGAAGTAGCGCAGAAACTCCTCCAGAGACACCGCTCCGCTGCGATCTTTGTCGGCTCCGCGCGCCAGTCGGTGAAACAGCTCGCTGCGATCCACAAACAGCCGCTTCGTCCGCCTGTCATCATCCGCCCAGCCGAAGACCTTTTGAATGTGCTGCGCCTGCGCACGAAAGTCCTCTTCGGACAGCAGGCCATCGCTGTTGCGGTCATAGCGCGAAAACAGCGCGGAAAACTTACGGACCTGCTGCGCGGAAAGCGTCAACTGTTCCATTCAATTCCTCCCAAGACCTGCCATTTTCGCTGCGTTCGGTCGGCTTGTCTACCGTCCCCCGTATCGGCACCGACACCGCAGGCTGAAGAGCACCTGTCCGCACACCAAGCGCAAAGTACGATCCCGGCTCTCCCCACGGTCTCGCCGATTCCCTCCCTGCGCTACGTGCCGCTAAGATGGGTCATGGATCAGGGACGACAGCGCGCGATCGAAGATCAGCTTGCGCTGGAGTATGTCCAAGCCGAACGGCTCCGCGCCACGCTGATGGCCGTCGGCTTTAGCATCGGCTTTGCGCTGACGATCGCGGTGTATCTGTTTCTAAAAGCCAGTGCGTCCCGGGCGCAGAACAGCGCCTTCCTTCCCATCAGCCCCATCGTCAGTGAAGGCACCGCGCTGGCTGCGATCTACTGCTGGCTGTCGCGGCATTATGTGAACCGCAAGATCGCGCGCGGACAAGCGCTGCCGCGTCTGTACCTCATCCTCAACTCCCTCATTGAGGTAAGCGGCGTCTCGCTGGTGCTCTTGCTGATTGCACGAGCATCAAGTCCCGCCTTTGCACTCAGTGCGCCACCCGTGCTGCTCTATCTGGCGGTGACCATGGTGTCGATTCTGCGATTGGATGAGCGCGTCTCTCTGTTTGTCGCGCTGGTCGCTGCCTTGCAGTATGTCGCGCTGGCCAAGCTGCTTCTGCAAAAGCCCATCAGTGGTCCGCTCGCGCTGTTTCTGTCCCCCTTTCCCATCTATCTGCGCAGCGGAATCCTCGCTGTCAGCGGACTCGGTGCCGCCACCATCAGCCGCGCGCTACGCCACCGCATCATCCGCGCCGCCGAGGTCGTGGTCGAGCGGGACCGCACCATGGCGATGTTTGGCCAGCATGTCTCTCCCCAAGTGGCAGAGCGACTGCTCGCGGAACAGGCCGGACAGGTCACAGAGCTACGCCAAGTCACCGTCTTGTTTCTCGACATCCGCGACTTCACCCGCTTTTCAGAGTCCCGAACCCCCAGCGAAGTGGTCGCCTTCCTAAACACCCTGTTTGCTCCGCTGGTTGCGGTGGTGGATCGCCATGGCGGCATCATCAACAAGTTCTTGGGCGACGGCTTTCTCGCCGTCTTCGGAGCCCCTCTTCCTGCGGAAAACCACTGCCTGTCCGCCGTTCGTGCCGCCCTCGACCTTCAGGCCGAGGTTCACCAGCTCACCCGCACAGGTCAGATCCCGCCCACCCGCATCGGCATCGGCCTGCACGCAGGCGATGTCATCACCGGCAGCGTCGGCTCGTCCCTGCGCAGAGAGTACACCGTCATCGGCGACACCGTGAACCTCGCCTCCCGCATTGAGCAGCTCACCAAGGTCCACGACGCCCAGATCCTGGCCAGCGAAGCAGTCATCGCCCAGCTTCCACCCGGTGAATACCCAGCCAAGCGACTCCCCGCCGTGACGGTCAAAGGCCGCGAAGCCCCGGTGGTGCTCTTTCAGCTCGCCTAGCGTCCGGTACGCACTCCCCAACGCCCCCAAGCTGCGCCATAGTGCGCGCATGCTCGTCTCCTCTGTGAACGCTCCGCTTGAGCGCGCCCCGGACCGTGCCCGCCGCGCATCGCTTCTGCTTATGCCACTTGTCGCAAGCTGTGCTGCGCTTTTGCCATCCAGTCCGACCCCACAACCTGACACCGAGCGGTCCGCCCCAGCCAGCGACTACACCTGGCGCTCTGTCGTGGTGGGCGGCGGCGGCTACGTCACCGGCATCATCTTGCATCCCAAGGTGCCTGACCAGATCTACATCCGCACCGATGTCGGCGGAATGTACAAGTGGCACGTCACAGACAAGCGCTGGGTACCGCTGCTCGACTCCTTTCCCCAGAAAGACTGGCACCTGTACGGAGTCGAAAGCGTCGCGCTCCATCCCGAAAATCCCCAGATCGTGTATGCCGCCCTTGGCAAGTATCTGCCGCGTCCGTGGCTCAAGCTGCCTTCAGGTCTGTACCGCTCCGAAGATGGCGGCGCAGCGTGGCGCAAGCTCGGACTCCCGGTCGCAATCGGTGGCAACGAAAACTTCCGCTGGGTGGGAGAGCGCCTGGCCATCGATCCCAACCTCCCCAAGACGCTCTATTACGGCTCACGCAGCGATGGTCTATGGAAGAGTATCGCCAGGCAGAGGTTCCGTGGTGGCCGCAGCGCTTCTTTACCGGACACACATCCTCTCTGCTCATCGATCCGCACCGGCCCAGTCGGGTGTTTTTGACCGACTACTACGGAACGTGGAAGACCGATGACGTTCGTCAAGTGCCCTCCGTCTGGTCCACCATGCAGGCGGGCCATGAAGAAGTCGAGCCGTTTGTCCTGCGCAGTCCCCCCGCCGGGGCACCGCTGCTCAGCGGGGTGGCCGATGTCGATGGCTTCCGCCATGACGATCTCGATGCCTATCCCCTCACCCGCATGATTGGACCCAAAGGTGAAGACGGCGACACCACCGGGCTCGACTTCTGCGAGTCAAACCCCAGCGTGGTGATGCGCGTCGGCGAAGAGCGCGGCGGTCCGTTCCGAGGGGCTCGCTCGCAAGACGGAGCCACTTCCTTTGCGCCCTTTGCCACCCTGCCCTTTGCCAAGGCTCGCAATGGCCGCATCGTCCTCTCCGGCAGCGACTGTCAGCGCGCGGTGTGGGTGCCCCAAGGCGCGATCCCCTACTTCACCAGCGATGGCGGCCAGACCTGGAAGCCCAGCCAAGGAGCCCCCAAAAACGCCATCAGTGACCGCTGGGACTACACCCATCCCCTGGCGTCCGACCGCACCTCATCGGCCCTGTTCTACCTGTTTCACCAGGGTGCGTTTTTCGTCAGCAGCGATGGTGGCCAGCACTTTCAGCAGACCGCCCAGCTGGCCGCGCCCCCCTTTGACAACCGCAGCGGACTGCCCGGCCCCTCGGTCAAGACCTCACCTGGAGTGCGCGGACAGGTCTTTGTCTGTCTGGCCGAAAACGGACTGTGGCGCTCCGATGACGCCGGGCTGTCGTTTCACCCAGTCGCGGGCATCGACTACTGCCAGCTCTTTGCGCTCGGTCGTCCCGCCCCCGACAGCAGCCAGTCCACCCTGTTTGTCTATGGCGTCGTGCGCGGAGTCTCTGGCATCTTCCGCAGCGACGATCTCGGCCACAGCTACCTACGCATCGACAGCCCCAGTCAGCCCATCGGCGACCAAGCGATGGTGATGGAAGCCGACCCTCGCGTCTTTGGTCGCGTCTACATCGGCACCAACGGTCGCGGCACCTTCTACGGACAGCCCCGCTAGCTCCGTCGTTTCGGCCAAAGCCCGCGTAGCGACTGTGTTATTGTGCAAAGCTGCTGTGTCCTCGGCTTTGCCTCTTCCCCTGCCCCTTTTACGCGGACTCCGTTCGTCCGCCGTGCTGGCCAGCGGTGGCGCAGCCCTGTTTGCCTGTCAGTACATCGCCGCGCGCGAGCTGGGCTCGACGTTCTTTGTCACCGAGCTGTCGCTGCTGCTGGCCACGCTCATCACCTTGCTCGGTCCAAGCATCGGCTACGCGCTCGGCAGTCGGCTCTCGCCCAGCGGCATCGGAGAGAACCTGTGGGCGCTGCTGGCCCTGCTGTCCCATCTGGCGCTGCCATGGAGCATCCGCATCGCCAGCACCTGGCTTGGCCCCGCGCATCCCGGCTGGGCCCTGCTGACTGCTGCCGTCCTCATCATGATCCCGTGTGGCTACTACGCGGTGCTCTTGCCGCTGTATGCCCACAGCGACTCACTGCCCCGCTTGTATGCCGCCGAGCTGGGTGGAGCCTTGCTGGTCCTGTGCTGCCTCGCGCTGATGCCGTCCTATCTGCTGCTGCGCGCGGGCTACCTGCTGGTTCCGGTCGTGCTGGCCCAGCTTCGCTACGGTCGCTGGGTCGCGCTGGTCGCACTCAGCGGCTCGGCGGCCCTCATCGGCCTAGGCCCCACGCTGGATCAGCAGGTCACAGCCGCCTACTACCACCGCGTTCACGGGTTACAGGCCCCCACGCTCCGCGCCAGCGACTACTCCCCCCATCAGCGCATTGACATCGTAGCCGACGGCGCAGAGACGGCCTTGTTTCTCGATGGCGTACCGTTCTATCGCTCCGGCTCGCTCGACGCATTCTCTGTCCTGCTGGCGGAAGTCCCCGGCGCGCTGCGCCCGACCCAGGGAACCGCTCTGGTCGTTGGCAGCGGCAGCTTCTCTTCAGCGGCTCGGCTGCACCGGCTGGGCTATCGCGTCCAGGTCATCGAGCTGGATGCCCGCGTCGCAGCGCTCGGCTTTACCCACTTCGCCCCGATCCATCGCCTGGCACCGCACGACATCACGCTGACCATCGACGATGCGCGCCATGCGCTCGCCCACAGCACGGCCCGCTTTGACCTGATCGTCCTGGATGTCCCTGCACCCTATCGGATCGCGACCGCACTGCTTCACACCCCGACCTTCTACCGGCAGGTCGCCCAGCACCTGGCACCGGGTGGCGTGGTGGCGCTCAGCCTGTGTGAAGCCCTGTCCGAGCCGCTGGCCCAGCGCATCGCCCAGTCCGCCGCCCAGGTCTTTGCCGAACTCCTGGTGGTAGACAGCAGCGCCGTCGGTCTGCCCGTCCTGTACGCCGCCAGCAAGCTGCCGTTTTCCAAAGAGCAGGTGGCACAGACCCTGGCCGAGCGCGATCCATCCAGTGCGGTCGAGCTGTTCCCCGATACCCATGTCCGACGCCTGATCCGGGCGGTGCGTCCGCTGTCTGACCGGGATCTCCTCGGCGTCCTGCTGCTGGCGCGCCAGGTCTACGCCCCGGAGTAGCCACCGATATGAGCCCGCCCACGTCCCCAGCCCAGCGCCAAGGTGAGCCGTTTGTGACCGGCTTTGCCCTGGCCTGCACCCAGGTCCTGCTGGGCTTTGTGGCGATGCGCGGCCTGTCTGCCAGCAGCACCGCCTGGTTTGTCGTCGTCCTGTGCTGGCTGCTTGGCGGTCTGCTCGCTGCAACCTGGGCCGGACGCTTCGCCTGTGTCCAAGTGTCCCCCTGCGGTCAGCGAACCGAGCACGCACTGTCCCTGCTGACGCAGCTGTTGCTGGTGGTCACCGCGCTTGTCACCGAGTACGCCCCGTTTGCGCGCCTGCCACAGCTCCTGGTGATGACAACGGCGCTCTGTGCCGGTGGCTATGGCGGCCTGTTTCTGGCACGCAGGGGTCAGCATGCGCCAAGCCCCGCCGCGCTGTTCTTCCATGAAAACAACGGCTTTGTGCTCGGCATCCTGACCGCCAGCGCGCTGCTGCTCCTTGCTGCACCGCTTCTGTGGCCGGTGACGCTGCTGGGTCACTGGCTGGCGCGCCGCCTGGGCTCGCCTCGGTCCCCGCTTGGGCCCGCCGTGCTCCTTGGATCGCTCGCCGCCGTGCTACAGCTCTGCTTTCGCTTCGGCTCGGACCCGCAGTGGGACGCGCTGATGACCGCCTCTGTGCTGCACCGGGGACAGACAGCGCCGCTCGCCGACTGGCTGTTCTTTGCGCATCCGCTCATCATCCCGCTGACCGCGCCGCTTCGGCTGCTGACCGATGACCCGCTCCACGCAGTGCTGCTGCGAGAGTCGCTCTGCCTGGGCGGAAACATCGCGCTGCTTGTGCGGGTGGTCTCTGCCCTTGCGCCACCGACCTCCCAGCGAGCACTCCCAGCGGCCCTTGCTGCGCTCGTCTACCTGCTCGCCGCTGGACGCTGGCAGCTGGTGCTGTGCGGACAGGAAAAGGAGTCCATGCAGCTGGCAGCCAGCCTGTTTCTGTTCCTGTACTTGGACCATCGCGGGCTGCTCGACCTGGGCCTGCCTGCCTTCTCCCGGCGCTCGGCCCACGCGCAGCAGCTCATCTTGGGCATGCTTCTGGCCTTGGCGACGCTCGTTCACCTGCTCTGTGGGCTGCTGTTTGTCTGGCTTTTGTGCGATCTGCTGCTGCACAGGCCCAAAAAAGGGCTGCTCTACGCCCAGCTCCGCATCGTGCTGACCGCCTCTGCGCTGCTCGGTCCGTTTCTGCTGTGGCTGGCGATCGGTCCGGGTCAGGTCCGCAGCGGCGCAGGGCTTGTGCGCTACTACCTGGAGTATCACCTCTCTGGCGAGTTTCTGTCCGTGCCGCCCAGCGTGCCGCTGCGGCTGCTCGACTGCTATCACGGGCTGCGCTGCTGGCTGCTGGGGGAACCGACTGACCCTGTGACGGCCTGGGAAGCGGGGCTCAGCGCGCTGGGGGCGCTTCTGCTGGGCCAGCAGGCTGTGCGGTCCCTGCCCGCCGTGGGCTGGCGACTGCTCGCGTGGCCGCTGCTCCTCTTTGGGCACTTCTTCTTCTTTGAGCCCAGAAACCCAGAGTCCTTTGCCCCGGCGTCTCTGTGTCTGCTGCTGCTCGGTGCGGTCGGGCTGTTGTCCGGCCCACGGCACCTGCTATGGCGCAAGACCGTGGCAGCCCTGCTGGTTGCCCTGCTGGGCGTTGGGCTGGGTCAGCGGCAGCGTGCAGCCGCCGACAAGGCCGATCGAGTCGCCGCCTATCTGAATCAGACCGAGCGCCCGACGATGCCTCTCAAAGACCTGGTGCTGTGGCTGGATCTGTGGCTTCCGCCCGCTGCCGACATCCTGGTCGAGGATCGCCTGCTTGGGTCGTACTTCCAGCTCTATACGAAGCGCACACCGCAGGTGCAAAGCTACCTGGGCAAGACCCCGCAAGAGCTACAGCAGACCGAGCACCTGACCCAGCTCAGCCTGCACTTTTACACCCCGACCCGCAGCGTACAGGACATCGAGCACGCACTTGCGCAAGGCCGTCCGGTCTATGTCCTGTCTTCAGAGCCAGCATCCCCTTCCGCCCAGAAGCTGCCCGCAGAAGCGCTGTATCTGTCCCGGCTGTCGCCCCCGTCCCCACGCCCTGCGCAGAGCCCAGACACGCTGCTGGCCCAGGATCTGACGCTCTCCGCAGCCAGGCCGGTGAGTCCGTCGGTGTATCAGCTCTCGCTCGTGCGGTCGCCCTGCCCGGCGGCGGACAGCGAACGGGCCTGCACGCTTACGGCCAAGTGGAAGCCGCTGGGACCGCACGCCAGTGAGCAGCAGGACGGCGTCGAAGGCAACAACGCCCCGCGCTGTGAGCTGGCCGCCCGCCGCATCGATCGCTTCCTGTGGCCCGATGAGCCCGCCCGTCAGCTCGTACCGGAAGTGGTGCTTCGCGCCTTTCACCGCAACGTCCCCTGTGACCGCGCCTGCCGGAATGTGCCCCGAATCATCGGCGCGGACATCCCGGCGACCTTCCCCGAGCACAACGATCACCTGGTGCTCGGTGCGCTGACAGACTGGATCGAAGACGCCGAGCTGCCGCAGCGCTTCCAGGGCGAGCTGTGGAACCCCGAGCGCTTCCGCATCGACCACAGCTACCGGCAGGCCATGGCCGATCTCTTTGCGTTCCTGGTCCTGATCGCGCATGGCGATGCCAACTACGCAGACAACTTCCTGTGGCAGCCCCTTGCGCCGTTCCGGATCTACAGCATCGACAACGGACGGTCGCTCGATGGCCTGCCCTACTACTCCCAAGATGCGGACCCTGACTGGCAGCCGCTTGCCGAGCTGTCCCCGCAGCACCTTGTACCGCCCGCGCTGTCTGCCAAGACCCTGACGCGCCTGGCTCAGCTTCCGCGCTCCGCGCTGGCTCACGAGCTGTATCTGGTGGCGGCGGTGGACCTGCGCTCGGGTCGGGCGGTGCCTTCTCCGCAGACAGAGCCGCGCCTGGCCCGCTTTGTCGGTCGGCCCCTTCAGGGTCAGCCCGGACTCCGCGAGCTGGGACCGGGGCGCTACCTGACCCCCGAACGTGAAACGGACGGTCCATGGCTGCTCCTTGGGCTGACCGAGCGCGGCGTAGAAGACCTGCTGTCCCGCTCCCAGCAGCTTCTACAGACCGTCGAACGCACCCACACGCCGCTGTTTTAGCGCCCATCCCCGCCCAAACTGCACCGCCAGGGTCTGGACCCTGCGCTCACTCCTCGTCATCCACTTTCACATGGGTCTGGACCCTGCGCTCACTCCTCGTCATCCACTTTCACATGGGTCTGGACCCTGCGCTCACGCCTCGTCATCCACTTTCACATGGGTCTGGACCCTGCGCTCACTCCTCGTCATCCACTTTCACAAGGGTCGCCACCCTGCGCTCACTCCTCGTCATCCACTTTCACATGGGTCTGGACCACGCGCGAACGCCTCGCTGCCCACTTTCACAAGGGTCTGGACCCTCTGTAAGTGGCGGACTGCGGGCTAAGGACGGGGGAAGGACCGATCGGCCTAGCGGCTGGATCCGCGCGCCAGATAGGCGAGCAGCTCGGCATCGAAGGGACTGTCGGGCGGCAAGGTCTGGCCGGGCCGCAGCGCGGGGGCCAGCGGAGCAGGTCGGGTCGGACGGGCCCGAACCATGGTCGTACGAATCGGGTCGCTCGGGGCGCGCTGAATCGGCACAGGCGGAGAGCGCTTGATCGTCACACCTTCCGCCGTAGGCCGTGGCTTAAACAGCTCAGGCGGGATGCTGTAGGTCGGGATCGAGCGCTGCACCGGGGCGGGCATCACCGCAGGGGGTGCCATCGAGCGAGACAGTGACGGCGGCAGGTTGACCACCGGCATCTGGCTGGCGCCAAACTGCGCGGTGTTGTCTTCATCGAGCTGAGCCAGTGGCCGTGCCTTGGGCAGCGGCGTGTTCTGGCTCATCATGTCCTCGTCGTCGGCCTCAGCCTCAAACGTCACCGCCGGTTCGTCATCGTCGGCAGCGGCTTCGATCTCTACCACCGCGTCATCGACACCGGATATCAGATCCGGCGAGATCACGACCTTGCTATCGGAAGCTGCCGGTCTGGCAGAAGCAGCCTGCGCAGCGGCGGTCCCTGCACTCAGCTTGCGCAGGCGCTCGGCCAGTGCGCCCGTCCCGGATCCAATCCCAGAAGGCGGCGGCGGAACGGGGGACAAGATCGGTGAAGATCCCGTCTCTTTGGGGGATAGCTCCTGCGCAGCCGGAGGCACTGCCGTCTTTTGGGTGTTGCCCGCGCCCGCAGCGGCTGTCGGCGCAGCATGATCCAGCCCTTTGCCAGGGGGATGCCGCTGGACTTCTGGTAGCTGATCGAACTGCCCATCGCGCAGACGCTTGAGCATGTTCTTGTGCTGCTCTTGCATCCGCTTCTGGGTGACCGTCTCCGGCTCTTCCAGCGGATAGGTGGTCCGCTGGGACGAAAGGATGGTCCCCTCGATGAAGAGGTGAGTAGAAAGAACCGGACGAGCCGGTCCCGAGTCCTCCGTCTGGACGTGAAACAGCCGTCCAGCGTGGCGGACGTTATGGTTATAGCCAAGGAGCGGCGGACGCTTTGACACCAAGGTTAGGCTATCACGGCAACCTGCCTCGCAAAAGCGCCTTGTGTGCCTGGTCCTTGTTGCACAGCCTGGGGTCGCTGCTGCTACAGTCTGGCCGCCATGAAGGTCGGAAACCCACAGGCTGACGCTGCGCGCCGGGCCTTTCAAGAAGAGCCGACGCTGTACGAAGCGGAGCACGCGGCGAGCGCGTTTGGCATTGCGCTGCTCGGTCCAGAGCCGCTGCATCCCGAGTCGCCAGCGCCGCTCGATTCGTTTGAAGAACAGACCCAGACGCAGGGCCAACAGGCACAGCGACCCACCGCGCCACCGGATGTGCTGTCGGCAACAAGTCCCTGGGAAGAGTCCACCCACATTCCGCCGCTGCTCAACCAGCCGACCCAGGCGCTGCCACAGCTTGGCTTTCTGGGACAAGACCCGGAGCGGCCCCGGCCCGAGCAGAGCACGTCACCACGAAACCCAGCGCCCGCGCGACACAGTGGGCTCTTGCTGCTGCCGGAGCCGGGTCAAGCGACGCCGCTTGCGCCACTGACCGAGGTGCGGCCCATGCCGCCACCGCTGCCCCTGCGATCCACAGAGGTACGACGCCAGCGGCTGTACTACCCGTTTGTGGTCGGCATCATCGGCGGCCTGTGCGGGCTGGGACTGGCGCTGTTTGGGGTTGGGATCATCAAAGAGCAGCGGGCCAGGGTCCAGCTCTCGCGCAGTGAAGAGAGCGCGCTCAAAGCGCAGCGACTGGATCTGGCGGTGTCGGCGCTGACCACCGGACGGCTGCATGAGGCCCGCCTGCTGCTGCGCGACTATCAGCACCGCTGGCCCTCCGAGGAAGTGGAGCAGATCCTTCGCAGCCTGGAGCAGCACGGAGCCGATCGCCGCTAGGCCCGGCCCCTTGCGATTCGCGGTACAGTAGAGCCTCGTCCCTGTTTTCTAGACGCCCGCGTTGCGTCAGACCGGAGTTGCTGATGAAGTCGCCTGCGGTTCGCCTGCTTGGTCGCCTGCTTCTGACGGCGGCAGTGCTGTACGTTGCGTTGGGCTTTGCGGTGGTGGCTGTGCTCAGCAAGCCGCAGCGCCACTTCGATCCGGGTCAGAACCCCGGTCAGCGCGGGCTGACCTATCAGGATGTGCGCTTTCCATCGCGCGGGGGGGATGCCCAGCTGGCTGCCTGGTATGTGCCGCACGACAGCCGCCGCGCCGCGCTGGTGATGGTGCATGGCAAAGATGGCAGCCGCACCAACGAACAGAACCACCGCAACGTCGAGTTTCTGGCCGCGCTGCATCAGCAGGGCTTTGCACTGCTCGCGATGGACCTGCGCGGGCACGGACAGTCCTCGGATGCGCGCTTTAGCTTCGGCGTTCACGAGAGCCGCGATGTGCTGGGCGGCGTCGATTACCTGACGAGCCAAGGCTACAGCCGCAGCCAGATTGGTCTACATGGGGTGTCGATGGGCGCGGCCTCTGTGCTGCTGGCTGCCGCGCAAGATCCGCAGGTCCAAGCGGTCATCGCCGACTGTGGCTACGCGGACTTTGGACGCCTGATGCGCAGAGAGTGGCACCGCCGCACCCACCTGCCCTCTGTGGTGATGCCTGCGGCGCGTCTGGTGGCGCGGCTGTGGCTGGGTACGGACGTGCTCTCGGTGCGGCCCATTGACAAGGTGCCGCAGATCAAAGCGCAGGTGCTGTTTACCCATGCGGCGGACGACACGCTGATTGCGCCGAGTGACTCGCAGGAGATGGCGGCCCAGCTACCGGGCTCGGCGCTGTGGATTCAGCCCAAGGCCCAGCACGCGGCGGGCTTTGATGCCGACCCAGCGGCCTACACCGAGCACGTCGCGCAGTTCTTCGCAAAGACGCTTCACAATTAGCCTTTTGGACGCGGGGCCAATTTGCATACTCTGGCGGCGCGATGCTTTCGGTAAATGCTCCGCATGTGCCCGCGCTTCACATCTCGCACTCGTCGCGCACGCTCGGCGATATGCTGCGCAAGCGAGTCGAAGCCACCCCTGACCGGCAGGCCTTCTTCGAGCGAGAAGGCAGCGCTTGGCGACCACACACCTGGTCGCAGGTCTATCAGAAGGTCTTACGGATCGCGGCGGGGCTGCGCAAGCTGTCGCTGCGGCGCGGGGACCGACTGGCGATCGTGGGGCCGACCCAGCTTTCGTGGTCGCTGTATGACCTGGCGGCGCAGCTACTGGGTCTGGTGAGCTTCGGCATCTACCAAGGTCAGACGGCAGAGCAGATTCACTACCTGCTTGACCACAGCCAAGCGCAGGTGGTGCTGGTCGGGGATGAGTCCGAGCTACAAAACGTCCTGGTCGCGGCGCAAAACCTGCCCAGCCTGACCGCCATCATTGCCTGGGACGAGGCGCTGTCGGTGCGTCATCAGGGGGCCGATGCGCGGCTTCTGTCGCCGCGCGTGCTGGAAGCCGAGCCGCTGACGCCGCAGCAGGTCAGTGAGTCGCTGTCGGCCATCTCACCGGACGACACCGCGATCCTGATCTACACGTCGGGAACCACCGGGCCACCCAAAGGCGCGATGCTGTCACACCGCAACCTGCTTTCGCTGCTGGGCAACGGCAAGGGCTTTGCGGGCTTTTTCGCAGACGACATCACGATCAGCTTTCTGCCAATGGCTCACTCGGCAGAGCGGGTGCTGTCGTTTTATGGTCGGATCTCGACCGGGGTGGCCACGGCCTTTGCCAGCAGCATGAGCCGCCTGCTCGAGGACCTGCGCGAGGTCGGTCCGACGGTGTTTGGATCGGTGCCGCGCATCTTTGAAAAGGCCTACAGCAAGATCCTGACCGAGGTCGAGCGCAAGCCCGCCCCCGTGCGCGCAGTCTTTGCCTGGGCCCGACAGGTAAGCGGCGAGCGCCTGGACAAGCAGCAGGCCGGACAGCCGGTGCCGTGGTCGCTGGAGCTTCAGCATCGGCTGGCGGATCGGCTGCTGTGGCGCAAGATTCGCTCGTTCTTCGGGGGTCGGGTGCGCTACTTCATCGTGGGTGCGGCACCAACGCCCAAGGATGTGCTGCGCTTTTTCTGGGCCGCCGGGATGCCGATCCTGGAAGCGTACGGGATGACAGAAGCGACCGCTGTGACGCATGCCAACACGCTGGAACAGGTGCGGCTCGGCACGGTGGGCAAGCTGCTTTCGGGACTGGAGCAGAAGCTGGCAGCGGACGGCGAGATCCTGATTCGCGGCCCGCAGGTGTTCCAGGGCTACTACCGCAACCCGGAAGCGACCGCGCAAGCGATCGTCGATGGCTGGCTCCATACCGGCGACATTGGATCCGTCGATGACGATGGCTTTTTGCGCATCACCGACCGCAAAAAACACCTGATCATCACGGCGGGCGGCAAGAACCTGTCTCCGGGGAACATCGAGTCCGCCTTAAAGAGTACCGATCCGCTGATCAGCCACGTCATTGCGCACGGGGACATGCGGCCCTACGTGAGCGCCATCATCGCGCCGAGCCCGCTGGAGACGCTCGACTGGGGACTTGTACGCGGTCTGGTCAGCAAAGAAGAGGTCAAGGCGCGGACCGAAGAGCTGCTGGCCAACCCGAGCGCGCGCAGTCAGGCACTGGCGCAGGCGATGGAGCCGATTGTACAAAGTCAGGCGTTTGCGGAGCGGCTGCTCGCGGCGATTCGCAAGGGCAACGAGCACCTGGCACACGTCGAGCAAGTGCGTCGCGTGCTGATCCTGCCGCGTGATCTGTGCCAAGAACATGGCGAGCTGACCCCGACGATGAAGGTGCGCCGCCGCGAGGTGGAGGAAAAGTACCGTCCCGAGCTAGACCGGCTGTATCAAGACAGCCAGTTCGGACTGTCTGTGTAGGGCCAAGCCGGGTGCCAAGGTGCCAAGGCGGCGCTGACACCCTGGCTAGACCAAGATCTCGGCAATTCCTTCATCGACGCGACCTGCGCCATAGCCAAAGCTACTGATCGGGCAGCCCGCCGCTTGCAGGACGGACATCGGTGCCAAGCTGGTGTTGCCTTTGAACGTGGATCGGACATGCAGTCCGCCCCGCAGCTTGCCGCCCGCAAGACCCGCCGTAAGGATCGGGAACTCGTCGTTGCTGTGGACGTTGCCTTCGGACAGCTCGGTGGTACACAGGATGGCGCAGCTATCGAGCAGGTTGCCGCCCAGCTCCGGGGTGTCGCGCAGGCGGGACAGAAAGTAGCCAAGCTGCTTCATGGTAAAGACGATGGCCTGATGGACCACCGGCTGGGGGGCGGGCTCGTCATGACAGAGCTGATGCAGGCCGTTGGTGGCCCCTGCCTGCCAGACAATTACGCCCGACCCGGCACTGCTAAACAGCACCGAGAACACGCGCGTCAGGTCACAAGACAGAGCCAGCGCGAGCAGGTCGCTCATCACTTGGTTGTGCTGCTCGATCTGCTCTTGACCCATGACATCGGGATGGTCGCTGGGCCGGGCTGGGGCCTGGCAAGTCTGGGCGGCCATCTCGAGTCGCCGCTCGATGCTGCGGATGCTCTCGGTGTGCTGCTCTAGGCGCTGGCGATCGAGGGCAGAGACCTGTCCGCGCAGCCGACTGACCTGACCCCGCACGGCATCGAGCACGCTGCGTCGCGCCGACAGCTCTGCCGCGTTCGGAAGCTTGGGAAACAGCCGATTGAACAGCGCTGGGGCAGAGTATTCGGACGGATTGACGTTGTTCGGACCGTTGTGGGACAGGTGCTGGAAGGTCGTTCCTTCATCGGTGCCGCGAAAGCGACAGATGCCGATCTCCAGCGAGCGAAAGGGCGTGCCCTGTCCGAGGTGATCCGCTGCGATCTGATCGACGGTCTTTTGCGCGCAGGTGGTGACGATGGTGTCGCGGGTGGTGCCGACTTGGTGATACCGCGCGCCGGTCAGGATGCCGGTCATGCCCGAGTGATGCGGGTGGGTCGCGGTCTTGATCTCCAGGCCGGTGAGGACGTTGACGAAGCGGCGCACCCCGGCCAGCGGAGCCAGCTCTTCGGGAGCGTCCCAAGCGGCTCCGGTGGTCTTGGGAATCCAGTGCGCACGACGAATGCCGTTGCCCCAAAACCACAGACCGAAGCGGCGGGGTGCGGTCGCCTCGGCTCGCGCTGGGGTCATCGATTCGAGCAGCGGCAGCGCGAGTGCCACCTGCGCGCCGTGCAGCATGCCTTTGAGGAACGTCCGTCTGGGGATGATGATTCTGGACATATGGACCTCTTACTGGCTGTCGGTCGAAGGCTCGGGCCGGGCGGCGTAGCGGAAGCCTTCGCTGAGCACGAGCGATTCCACAAGCTGCGGGAAGCGGAAGCCGGTCTGTGCGAACTTCCGCCCGAGGATGAGGATCTGTTCCTGCTCGCTGCGTAGCTCCAAGTGGGCGGTGGCGTAGCGATAGAGCTGACGGGTCATGCACTCGGCAATGCGCGGGCTTTGACGAAGCACAGATGCAAGCCCAAAGCTGTCGGCAAACGGCTGTCCGTCCAGCTCACCGCTGGGATCGATCGGCAGGCCGTTGTCCTCGGCGCGATACTTGCCGGTCGGTCCGAAGTGCTCGAGCGAAAGGCCAATCGGGTCCATCAGGCGATGACAGCCTTCGCACCCTGGAGCATCCCGGTGCTTGGCCAGCTTTTCGCGCATGGTCTTGGGGGTGCCCGATGGCTCTGCTTCCAGGTTGACGGCGACACCGGGCGGCGGCGGCGGAATGTCCTGACAGAGGAGCTGCTGACGAATGAACTTTCCGCGCAAGGTGGGCGAAGTCACGGTCGCATGGGCAAACAAAGAGAGCAGCCCAGCGCGTCCGAGCAGTCCCGGCTGCATGGTGCTGGGAAGCTCGATCTGTTTCCAGGTTCCCGGCGGTGGCGTAAGCTCCGCAGGCAGTCCATAGTGTCCGGCCAGGTCGCTGTTGACGAAGGTGGTGCGGGTGTCAAACAGCTCGCGCATGTCGTGATCGCCGGACTGGGCCAGCTCGCGCAGAAGGCGCAGCACCTCCCCGCGCATGGCGCTGGCGAGCTGAGGCGTCCACTCGGGGAACTGCATGGCGTTTTTGCTGACCGTATCGAGCCGGTCTAGGTACAAAAACTCGCCGAAGAACTGGTCGGTAAAGGGCTCGGCCTTTGGCGCGGCCAGCAGTCGCCGGGTCTGCTTGAGCAGTCCTTCCTCCGAGAGCAGCTCACCGGACTGGGCGGCGCGCTGTAGCTCGGCATCAGGCGTGGTGTTCCACAACAGATAAGACAGTCGGGTGGCCAGCTCAGGGCCGGAGAGGCGAAGGCGGTCGGGTCGCTCGGGATCGGGCTCGCCCTGTTCGACCAGGTACAGCAGGTGCGGCGACTGAAGCCAGGCCACGGTCGCAAAGCGCAAGCCCTGCCACGGATCCGACAGCGCTTTGCCGATCTTTTCGATGAGGGTCAGGTACTCGTCCTGTTCCTGCGTGGTGAGCGGGCGGCGATAAAAGCGCGCGCCTTGGTTCTGAACAAACGAGCGCACACAGTCATCGCTTGGCTCGCTCGACATGGGCTCGCAGCCGACCCAGGCCTTGCGCCGCGCGGCATCGGCAAAGACCTGCCCGGTGACATCAAGCGCCGCTTCTTCATACTGCTCGGCGGCACGCGGAGAAATGGTCAGCTCGCTGGCGCCCACGGTGGAATAGCCGTGCAGCAAGGTGTCGCGCTCTAGCTGGGTGGGCCAGCGCAGGGCCGGAAAGCCCTCTTCATCAAACAGACTGTGCAGGGTGGACAGATAGCGACTGCTGGTGAGCCGCTGAAGCTGGAGCGGGGCGGCTGCCACAGGTGGCGCGGACGACTGCACATCCAGCTCGGGTGCGCAGCCGCCGATTGACACCGCGAGAAGTCCGAGCCCGATGGCCCGCAGTCCGTAACGAGGACGGGTGGTTTCACTGCTAGCGATGTGCATCCGGCGCGCCTCCAAAGTACGGGTGATGCCTTCGTGAAACAGCAAGGCTGTGACATACCACGGAGGACGGCGAAGCCAGCGAAAAAGCCGGAGCGAGCACTAGCGAACGGAAGGACGAGTCAGCTTGCGGTAGTGCCAGGCCAAGATCAGCAGAAACAGGGTCAGCAGGATCAGAAAGCCGAGCAGCGGATGGGCCTTCATCCACTCAATCAGCGCGGGTCCGAAGTAGCTCGTGGCCGCCAGCACGGGCAGATAACCGACAAACGATCCCCAAAAGTGCGTCCAAAACGGAACCTTCGACAGGCCGAGGAACGCATGCAGCGGCTGCGACATCCAGAACACCATGCGCAGAAGCACCACGGTGACAAAGGCGCGGCGCTCGAGGTCGTCGTTGTAGCGGGCAAAGCGGGCTGGAATCTTGGGCGCCAGCCAGTCGCGCGCAACAAAGCGGGAAAAGGAAAAGCCCACCACGCTGGCGGACATGGTGCCGACCATCGACAGGGCAAAGGCGATCTCAAACGGCCAGATGAGCGGCGCAACAAACACAAAGATCGAGCCCGGAATGCCAAAGGGCTGAAGCACGGTGTAGGCCCCGACAAACGCCAGATAGCCAAGTCCGCCCAGGCCAAGCAGCGTCTGCTGCGCCATCTGCCTGCTGGAAAACTTGGCAAGCACGCCGGTGCGGTAGGCGACAGCGAGCACCGCCACCACCACTGCGATCACCGCGATACGTAAGGCTGTTTGACGATTCACAACCGAGCCTGGATCCTGCCACCACTGTAGCCGCGAATCCATGGACATGGGCTGACACTGCACACGTCCACGAGCGGACGGGCTGCGGTCGGGTCAAAGAGCCAAGGGGCGCAGGATGACTCGCAAGTCGTGGTACAGCTTCGCGCACCCTTCTTCGTAGAAAGTGCGTGTGACCGTGAACATCAAGCAGACCGCGTGGCGGATGGCCGCCGCTTTGACGATGAGCCTGTGGCTGGGCTGTCATCCATCTGGAAATCAGGAACGCGACTTGGGCGAAGACCCACCCGATCTGGGCCTGGCCATGCCCGATGGCGGCGGCAGCGATGGGGGACAGGTCGATCTCGGCAGCGCGTCAGATGGTGGAGACGGCGGCACGGTCGCTCCCGGCTCACTGTGTACTGCGACGGGCTTTTGCTTCGAGCATCCGAGTCGCTTTGGCATCTCGCTGCATGATGTGTGGGCCGCGTCTCCGACCGATGTCTGGGCGGTGGGTGAGAGCGGCGCGCTCTTGCACTTCGATGGCACAAGCTGGAGCATCGCCAAGTCGCCCACACGCCACACGCTGTACGGCATCGCGGGCACAAGTCGCAGCAGCATCTTGGCGGTGGGCGAAGCGGGCACGGTCATCCAGTACAACGGCACCAGCTGGACGACGATCGATCTGGGCACCAGCGCCAACCTGTACGACGTGACGATGCCATCGACGAGCGAGGCGTGGATTGCCGGTGAAAAGGTGCTGTATCGGCGCAGCGGCAGCATGTGGCAGAGCATGACGGCTCCGTATGCGCCCACGACGCGCACGTATCTGCACAGCTTCGATGCGTCGCACCTGTGGATGACGCACGCGGGGACGATGCAGTTCTGGAATGGCTCGGCGTGGTCGGTGGCGGATCTGGACACGAGCGCCAGCTCTCATGCGGCGACCGGGATGAGCGGCAAGACGGCGGATGCGATCTATGTCTGCGTACCGCAAGAGCCGTATCCGCTGCGCAAGTGGAACGGCACAGACTTTGTGCGGGTGATGATGCCGGATGCGGTGCGGCGGCTGGCCCTGAACCAGTGCGCCGTTGAGTCCACGTCGGCAGGTGATGTCTGGCTGTTTGGGGATGCGGGCGTCGGTCACTTTGATGGAACCACCTGGACGCTGACCGAGTCGAGCCGCGAGCGCACAGTCCGCAGCACCACCAGCATCGGCGGCACCGGCTTTGCGGTCGGCGTCTACGGTCGCATCCTGACCCGCAGCGGAGCGGGCTGGGTCGTCCAGAATGCGGGACCGGGCAGTGACTACACGTTCGCAGGCGGCATCCGGGCCAAAGATGGCGTCGAGTGGTCGGTGGCAGGCGGCTTCCTTCTGCGCAAGACGCGCGGCGGCACCTGGCAAAAGACCGCACACGACAAGCTGGAAGTGGGCGGCATCCTGCCGATCGATGCGACCAAGGCCTGGGCGGTCAGCACCAGCTCGAGCGCCGATGCGGTCCTGTACTGGAACGGAACGCGCTTTGAAGCAAAGGCGTCCTCGGTTGCGAGCTTCTGGATGAACCAGAGCTGGCAGAGCCCCGACACCGGCGAGCTGATCTTCGTCGGCAAGTCGGGCATCGTCAGCTACCAAGGCGGCACCTTTTCGCGGCTTGTCACGGTGGGAACCTTCGGCTGGGTGCAGGATGTCGATGGCGTCGCGGGCAGCGATGTCTGGGCCGTCGGCGTAGGCGGTGCCGCGTGGAGACGCAAGCTCCCTTCCGGCTTTGCCCCGATCACGCTTGGCACCACGGCGGATCTGGCAGCGGTTCATGTCGTCAGCAGCAGCGAGATCTACATCGGTGGTGATCAGTCCACCTTGCTGCGCCTAGACGGCAGCGGCAGTCGGGTCGTTGCACTGCCGCCGCTGCGCTTTGGACTGCGAAACTACCGCATCGTGGTTGGAATCGCAGGCGAGCTAAGCAGTCCGCGCGGGCTGTGGGTGCTGGTAAGCGGCGGTGAGGTCATCGAGCTACACGAAGGAAAAGAGCCCGTCATCCACTCGCTTCACTTCGAGGGCAACAGCATCGGCTTTACGACCCCAAACGAGCTGGTGGTGGTCGGCAGCGGCGAGTGCATCGTCCGAAAGACGCTGTAGGCATTCCCGCTGTCGGCTGGGTTCGCTACTGTATCGGTTCTAGGACTTGCGCCACCGAAAACCCTGGCCGCTGTGCCTTTGCCACTGGAGACTCGATGTCCACGACTCAGCTTGCCCACACCACTGACTTTGCGTTCGTCAATGAGCTTCTCGAGTACGGAGAAGACTATCAAGCCCAGCCGGGAGATACCGTCGAGATCGACGATTTGAGCGAAGAAGCGGTCGTCTCGGGTGAGCTGCCCGATGAAAACACATTTGAAGTGGTCGAACACAAAGGGGACACGACGGTGTATCGCGTCCCCGGTCAAGACCAGCAGGTGGAGCTAACGAACGAGGATCTGTGGATTCGCATCGTCTCTTCGCCGGGCATTTCGTCGATCTGGGATCGGCACCTTCAGAACCCGGCTCCCGATGGCATCGCGTATGGGGATGATCTGGTTCCGTCGGAGCTGGTGCGGCGTCTGCAAGCGGACGTTCAACTGCTGTGTGACAAGCTGCCGGTGGACCATCATCCGGGATCGGGGACCAAGGTTCGGGACATCGTGCATCCGTCGCTGTATCCGTTTGTGCAAGGGCGCTCGGTGCTGACGAAGCCGGTGCCAAAGACCCAGAAAAAGTCGCCCGAATACGATCGCTTTGGCCGGGTCTACGAGGGGTCGATCTATCAGTGGCTACCGACGCCGTTTCGGATTGGCAGCGATGGCTCGGTAATGATTGAGTCGTACATCAACAACCTGGATCGCACGCAGTTTGCGGCGGTCTACGACGATCTGGCTGCACTGTTTGCGACGGCGCTGCCGCTCATCGAGAGCGTCGTGGGCTACGTCGATCGGACCGACTTCTGGAAGGAAGAGCACAGCGACATCGAGCACGAGGGCGATCTGCCAGAGAAGCCCAAGCAGACCTCTCATCAGGTCCAGGCCACATCGCTGCGCGGACGAGAGCTTTTGGTCGTTCCCAAGATCGTCGAGTATCAGCTAGCGGCAGGCGAGACGCACGAAGGAGTCTGGCACGTTGAAGGCATGAGCCACGAGCACATCGTCGCCACCTGCGTCTACATCTTGGATCGCGATGCATCGCTGGAAGGCGGCAACCTGCACTTTAAGCGGGCGTACACCGTCGAAGAAGCTGGTCGGCTGTTCTGGAACATCTCGCAGTGCCGACCGCGACCGATTGAAGAGCTGGTCAATGAAGGGACGATTCCCGTTGGCAGCGTGGCGACGCCCACAGGCCGACTGGTGGTCTTTCCGAACTCGCACATTCACAAGCTGAGCGCGCTGCAAGTGGCCGCTGGTGCGCAGCGCGCGCGTCGTCGCGTCATCGTGTTCTGGATCGTCGATCCGAGCGTGCAGATTCCTTCGACGCGTGAAGTGGCTCCGCAGCAGGGTGTGATTCCGCATGAAGAAGCGCTGCGCATCCGGCTGGAGCTGATGGAAGAGCGTCGTCGCCACAAGCAGTCGCTCAACATTCGGGCGGTCAGCCTCTGCGAGCACTGACAAACGGCAGCCACAGCGAGTGCCAAAAGCGCAGCGGTGGCTGACCTTCGATGCCAAGTGGATAGTCTTCGCGCGGCGGGGATGCATGCGTCCCACACACCACATCAAGCCACGGCGCCAGGTTGCCAAAGTTGCTACGGCCCTGTCCTTTGGCGTGGTGATAGTGGTGGTGCTGCGGTGACCCGAGCAGGTATCCGAGCGGTCCAAGTGGCACGCGCGTGTTCGAGTGGATGAAGATGGCCCACAGACCTCGGAACACCGCCAGCGCGGCCAGGATGCGCGGAGAGATGCCGAGCACAATCGCAGGCAGGTTCTGCGCAAGCTGGGTCAGGATGCCGTCGATTGGGTGCTCGCGGTGCGCGGCCAGGAAGTCAAGGTGCTCGCTGGAGTGATGCACGGCATGAAAGCGCCACAGCAGCGGGCTTTTGTGGCAGGCGCGATGGAAGAAATAGACCAGCACATCGCCAAGCACCACCGCGAAGACGGTGCGGATCGCCATCGGAGCTTGAAGGGGCAGCGTGCTCCACAGGTGGGCGCTGATTAGCTGAAGCACAAGCAGCGACAGACCGTTCCACATCAGGTACTGACCGAAGAAAAACGCCAGATCAGTCCCGAGTGCAGGACGAAAGATTGGCTGGATGCGCGCAGGAAACAGGCGCTCCAGCGGCACAAACACCGCGATGAGCAGCAACAAGCTCCATAGCGCGGCGATCAGCCAGTCTTGCGCAAAGGAAGCCAGGGCGTGCATCAGTGGGCCTTCGGGGAAGATCCAACATCAACCGGGCCGGCGTCGGCCTTCAGCTTTGGAAAGAACACCGCAGCGGACTTGGATGCGCCCATGAAGCGATCGGGAACGCGAAGCTTGTCCAGATCGAGCTGGCCGGGGGCTGGGGCATCACCGCTGGGCGCGCTCGCAGGTGGAGCCGATGCCGGTGGGTTTTGTGGCGTCGCAGCGGGCGCAGCCGGAGCCACTTGGGTCGGCGGACTCGCTGGAGCCGCTTGGGTCGGCGTGGGTGATGGTGAAGCGGACGGAGGGCTCACAGCGGTCGTCTCTTTGGACGCGGGAGACGAGCTACAACCCGCACCATCAGAGGCCGCGTGGCCGGTCAAAAGGATGAGAGCGCCCACCGAAAAGGACAGCGACAGCGCGCGCAGAAGGGTCTTCATGAGGTCATCGTAACGCAGCAGCGACCGTCACGATCTGCCCCAGCGTGCGACGACATGTCGCCACAGCAGCGGCGCATTCCCGACACGTTCTTAGTGATCGGCGCTGACCAGCTCGACCAAGACGCCACCAAGCGCTTTGGGATGCAGGAACGCCACCTGATGTCCGCGCGCGCCTGGCCGAGGCACTTTGTCGATGAGCGGAACACCGCGCTCCGCAAGCTCACACAGGGCACCGGCGATGTCTTCTACGGCAAACGCGATGTGATGAAGGCCGCCGCGCTTTTCCAAGAACTTTTCCAGCCCGACATTCTGACCGCGCGGGAGCGGCGCAATCAGCTCGACACAGGCATCGGCTTCAGCGGGGGTCAGCAGGAACGCGGCCTCGGTGAGCTGGGTGGGAACGTACTCTCGCGGGCCGAGCAGCAGCGGCAGGACCGACTGCCAGGACGAAATGGCACTGTCCAGCTCGGGCACGCAGAGCGCAACGTGGTCGATGCGAACGATCTTCATGCGCGTACAGTACCGCACCTTCCCAAAGAAGGTGACGCGGTCTGTGTAGGGGATGAAAGGAAGAAGCGAGCGGGAAGGACGAAACGGATCCCCGCAGCAAAAGCCGCAGGGAGCGTGGACTAGAACGTCAAGCGCCAGCCAAAGCGCATAAACAGCGGCAGCTGGTAACCAGTCGGCTGACCGTAGTTCGAGTTGAACGTCGGCAGCGTGCCGTTGTTGGCCTTGAGGTGCTTAAGGTCAGCAATCTGACCGTTCACGATCGGCGACACCGTGGTGGCGGTGAACTCGTCGTCCACGTTGACGACTTCGCGCTGATTGAACAGGTTGACCACGTCCACAAACAGGTTCATCGCAACCGTCTGGGTCAGCTTGTGATCGTAGCCGACGTGCAAGTCGAACTGCGTCACCGTCGGGGTACGACCGCCCGATCCACGCGGCAGGATGTAGACTTCGCGACGACCGTAGTACGGGTGACGACCCAGGACTTCGATCGGACGACCGCTCGTGGCGGTGAAGGTCAGACCGATGGTCAGCTTGCCCTTGTCTCCAAACAGCGGCTGGTCATAGAACGCGGTCGCCTTGAAGTTGTGCGGGCGGTCGGTCGGAAGCGGACCGTTGCGGTTCGCGAGCAGGTCGATCAAGTCAAACTGCGACGAGATGTTCGGATCGCTCTGACCGTTCGACGCCGAGAAGGTTCCCGGATAGTTACCGAGCGTACGCGAGAAGGTGTAGCTCGAGATCACCGAGAAGCGGTTCGACAGGCGCTTGTTGAGCGTCAGCACCAGGGCGTCGTAGTTGCGGCGGGCCTTCGGGAACACCGAGCCAACCAGCTTGTACGCGCTGAGCAGTGCGACTGCATCCTGATACGCGAGTTGGTCGGCCACCTTCGCGTTGGCCGCCGTGCCTGCACCCTTGAGACGATCGACATCGTCTTGAAGCTGCTTGACGACGTTCGGATCGCTCGGCACACCGGGGTTTGCGAGCAGATAGGTCGTGCCACCGTCCGGCGACATATCCTCGACGATGTTGCCAAGGTCGCGGTGGATGTAGCTGATGCCGAGCACGATATCGAGACCGACATCGTAGTTCAGGCCGAGCGTGATCTCGTTGATGTACTGGCCTTGGATGACCGGCGAGATGAGTGGCGCACGACCACCGTTGACGACGCCGCCATCTGCCGCCAAGAACTGGCAGCCTGCCGACGGAACCGGAACCGCACGACCACCCGGCTGAAGGGTCACAGACGAGCAGTTGCTGCCCGGCACGAAGCCCGACGAGTACATACCCTCGGCGGTCAGCTGACGATCGTTGATGTTGAGCGGAATCGACTGATAGAAGCGCCCGTAGTTGAAGAACACCTTCGAGCGACCCGGACGCGACGTAAGCTGCGTAAAGTCGTAGACCAAGCCAACGCGCGGTGCCCAGTTGTCCTTGATGTCGATGTAGCGCTTGCCGTCCGAGCCGTACAGCTCCTGGCCTTCCCAGCGCACACCGGCGTTGAGCACCAGACCCGGTGCCCAGCCAATGCTCCACGAGTCGCGCAGGTACGCCGAGAAGTTCTGCGTGTAGCTGCGACCCTCGAAGTTGTTAAGGTGCTCGATTTCCTTGGTTTCCAGGTTCTGACGAGCGTACTCGCGGGTGATCTGGATCGAGCCGTCGGGCTGCTGGCTATAGGCACGGTGACCGCTCGCCGGATCGTTCGGATCCAGGTCAGAGCCGGTGTAGGTGCGGTTGTTGTAGCTGTCGAGGTACTCGAACTCGAAGCCGACCTTGAGGGCGTGAATACCGCGCAGCGGGTTCCAAGCCGAGGTCATGTGCAGAAAGTACGTCGCCGAAGCGATCAGCTGATGACGCTGAAGCAGGCTGTCTGCGTACTGTCCGTAGCCGCGCGTGTAACCAGTGAGCGGGCACGGATTGAAGTTGACCATCCGGCCCATCGAGTCGGTTCGCATCGAGCGACGGCACGCGCCCACGTCCTCGAAGTCGGCCAGCGTAAATGGATCGGTCTGCGCCGCTGCCCAAGCAATGCTTGGCAGGTTCGGCAGCTCCGGCGTCTGCGTCGAAGCCTGGTAGTGGTAACCGTACAGCACATCGAGCTGGAGCTTTCGATCGAACAGCTTGCCGATGTAGTGGAAGATCGCGTCGTGGACTTGATCCTTCTGATTGAACCGCTGCGAGCCCAGATCAACCGCGCGGATGGCCGCGTAGTCGTCCGTGATCTTCGGCGAAGCGATATAAGTCAGCTGGATGTTGTGGTCCGGGTTCAGGTTGAACTGGAGCTTGGCGATGCCGTTGTAGAGGCGCTCGATGCCGCCCACTTCCTGACCGTACCCGATCTCGTCGGTGCGCAGCGCCAGCGTTCGCGGTCCGTCACACAGCGCCGAGTTCGCCAGGTAGCTTGGGCACTGGAAGTCCGCATCCAGCGAGGCACGACCCGTCGAAGCATCAAACGTGAGCGAGCGTGCGTTGCGCTGATACTGGAATTCCTTAAACGTCGGCGCAAAGCCCAGGTAGAACCAGATGCGATCTTTGACGATCGGTCCACCCAGCTCGAAGCCGAAGTCGTAGAGCAGGTTCGTCCGTGAGCGCGTGATCAGCGCTTCGCCGAGACGAGCAACGCCACGAGGCTCTAGCTGGAACGGCTGGAACGAACCGAACACCGAGCCCTTGAACTCGTTGCCGCCGGACTTCGTTGCAATGTTCACAACACCGCCGGTGGCGCGACCGTATTCGGCCTGATAACCGCCGGTGATGACGTTGACTTCTTGGATGAAGTACTGCGAAAGCTCGGTTCCGATGAGTCCCTTGTTCGGATCCGAGGTGTTCAGACCGTCGATGATGTAGTTGTTCTCGCTGCCCGTTGAGCCCGAGATCTGCACACCGACGTCACCACCTGCCGCGCCCGTCTTACCGGCCACGTCCGAAGTACCGGGAGCCAGCGTCAGGACCGACTCGAAGGTACGACCGCGAACGGGCGTTGCCCTGAGCACTTCCTGGTTCACTTCCACGCCGGTCGATGCGCTGGCGGTATCGACGACAGGAGCCGACTCACGGATGACCTTGACCTCTCGCTTGGTCGAGCTGAGGTTGATCTCTCCGTTCACCGTGATGGTCTTGCCAAGGCTCAGACGGATGCCGGGGCGCTCCACGCGGGGCTTGTCATCGGCACCGAAAAAGAAGCTGACCTTATAGTCATCACCCGACGGAAGCTGCGTGATGATGTAGCGGCCATTGTTGTCGGTGATTTCGGCCTGCTCACCTTGCAGAGCCGGGCTCTGCACAACGACGGTCACACCCGCCAGCGGCTTGCCATTTTCATCTTTCACCGTGCCCTGAATCTGGGCCAGCGTCTGCTGGGCAAGAGCGGCCTGCGGTGCAAGGTACGCCCCCGGAAGCACCAGCAACCAGGGAAGCAGCTTGGCACGCAGCACTACGGCGGCCCGGCCCTGGTTCTTCGAATTCTTTCGTCGCATCGTTCAAACTCCTGGCGAGTCGTACTAGCAGTTGTTGGGATCTTTGATCAGGTTCGACGGAACACCTGCGTAGTCCGCCGGCGCCGATCCCTTGAGCAGCTTGGCCCGAATCACGAGGTCCTTGCCCATCGTGTGAATGCCCTTACCAAGCGGATGCCCCTTGACCTGGCTCAAGTCGTACACCGCTGCGCCCTTGAGCGTCACGGTCACAACAACCTCATCCGTCATCGGGTTCGTCGGAGTCGCCCACGGCACGCCACCAACTGGCGCCACGTAGATCGAGCGCAGGTTGCCGCAGTCGCCATCGACGTTCGGGCTGACGATCACCGCCACTGCCTTCGGAGCGCCTCCGTTTACCGACACTTCCGCCGTAGCTGACGTGCCGTTGAGGCGGCTGTAATCGATCGAAGCGTTCGTCGCGATTTCAATCGCGCCATCGAGAGGAATTTGTTCATCCGTAATCTTGTACGGATCGCTGGCCGTTCCAGTGCCGCTCTCTCCGCCACGCACTTCCGTGCTGTGATCGTGATCGCCGTTGCCCACCGAGTTGATCTGAAGCGGCTCGGTACGGAACGACAGCAGCGCCGTCGCGCGGTCATCCAGCGCAATGCGCTCTTTGTCGCGACCCGCAAGACCCTTCGACAGCGTCACCGTGTAGCTCGAATCCGGCTCAAGCGCCGCCAGCGGATCCACGTTCTTCGAGGTCAAGCCGATCTTGTCGCACTTGAACTTGTTCGCCGCGCTCGTGCAGCTCGTCAGCACTTCCATCTGTAGACCAGGTCCGTATGGGAACTGCGACGGATCGGGGCTCAGGTCCGAGCCAGTCAGCTGCAAGCTGTTGTAGGTAAGCGGAATGCCAACCTGGCCATTGTCCGTCGAGCAGTTCGTGCATGACAGGCCAATCACCTTCTGATCGACGAGCATCAGGTCCGTCGGAACGCCCGACTCAGGAACCAGCTCAAGCTCCGTCGAGTTCAGACCACGGCTTGGCGCATCCAGATCGAGCAGCGGTGTCTTGTTGAACACCACGCGCAGACGACGCAGCGAGTCTGGATTGGGCGGGCTCTTCTTGACACCATACATGTCCATGAAGGGGTCATTCGTACACTGCTTCAGGTCTTTGTACTGCGGCAGCGTACAGTCAGACGGCACGCTGGTATCAGTGAAGACCAAATGGCCCGTGTTCAGACCGAAGTCAATCAGGGTCAACCGCACGACCTTGAGCGGGCCCGTGGGCTCGCCGTCCTGACCCGTCAGATAGTCATTGCAAGCACCAAGCAACATCAGGCTCGCGACGGCACCCAGAAACAGTGACTTTTTACGCTTCTTCATCGGCTCGAAGCTCCTTCACGACGACCACACCGGGATTGCAGGCCCCGGCGCCAAATCGGGAAAACCGTGAGATCCATGTCGCTGCGCCACAAACAGCGCTCGCTTCGTCGAAAAATCGGCGAAGTGAGAGCAGCTGAAACGAGTGGTTTGGGGACGGAAGCGACATTTCGCACAACAGTGTACTAATGAGGCATTCCACAAGGACTGGGGAATAAAGTCAACGTGAAACCCGTTTTTTGGGCCTCGCACTTCCCAACGTCGCTTCTGCGCAGGATCCGGTGCGACACGCAAGCAGCGATCGGCGCATCGAACCGTCCCAGCACAGGCCAGCCGCAAATGCGCTGTCCCAGACGATAGTTAGCGAAAATAGCCGTCCACGAGAAGCTGCTCTGCGGTGAGCAGCGCGCCTTGAGCCGCTCCCATTTTGGTGTTGTGCGACAGCAGTACGTACTTCACACCGTGCGGACCCAGGGCTTGTTCGGGCCGCAAGCGACCAACCACCGTCGTCATGCCTTGTCCGTGATCGCGATCGAGGCGCGGCTGCGGACGGAACGGATCGTCTGTCACCGCAATCAGCTGCGCCGGACACGATGGGAGGTTGAGCGCTCGAAGCTCGCTGCCAAACGACAGCAGCGCGGCTTTGACCTCGTCGAGCGGGGCCGGACGCTCGGTTTCACAGAACACAGCTTCTGTATGTCCATCGAGCACAGCGACCCGCGTGCAAGTACAGCTGACCGCAACCGACAGCGGTGAAATCGCGCGCGCCGCATCGGATTCGCCCAGACAGTCGCCGAGGATCTTGCGCGTCTCTCGTTCGACCTTTTCTTCTTCGCCGGGAATGTACGGAATGATGTTGTCAATCACGTCGAGCGCAGCGACGCCCGGTGAGCGTCCAGCCCCCGACACCGCTTGCAGCGAGGTCATGACGACGCGACGCAGACCAAAAGCCGCTCGGATCGGAGCCAGCGTCATGGCCAGGCCAACGGTGGTGCAGTTCGGTCCCGGCGCAATAAAGCCTGCGAATCCTCGTCGCTGCTGCTGGGTTCGGATCAGCTTGGCATGATCGCGGTTTACACCGGGAAGCAGGATCGGCACGTCGGGCTCGTAACGGAACGCGCTGGCCGTCGAAAACACCGGCACAGAGGCTGCAAACTTCGGCTCCAGCTCTTTGGCTGCATCGCTTTCGACCGCTGAAAAGACCAGATCGATTCCGTCGGTGGTGGCCTCTTTGGCGGCAATGACCGGCAGATCGAGCGACTCGGGCGGCGGCTCCCCACCGGCGTACCAGCGCAGGCTGCCTCGCTCATCGCGCAGGGCCTGACCGTAGCTGCGACCGGCAGAGCGCTCGGATGCGCAGAGCCGCGCCAGCGAAAACCAAGGATGTCCGCTCAACGCAGCGACGAACTGTTGGCCAGCAACGCCCGTCGCGCCCAGGACCATGGCACGTAGCTTTGGTTTCATGAGAGCGGCGAGCATAATCGGACAGCAGCCAAAGGGGAACGCTAGAACATGTGCGACACGCTCGTCGTGGTGCAGCCACACTGTGTGCTGTTTGCGAAGAACTCCGATCGCCCGCCTGAAGAAGCGCAGATCATCGACTGGCAGCCTGCGCGTGAGCATCCTCCGGGTAGCTTTGTGACCTGTACGCACCTGCGCATTCCGCAAGCGCGACGAACCCACGCGGTGATGATGTCGCGTCCGTCGTGGATGTGGGGTGCCGAGATGGCCACCAACGAACACGGAGTCACCATCGGCAACGAAGCGGTGTTTACCCGACATCAGGTGCCTCGGCTGGGACTGACGGGAATGGATCTGCTTCGACTGGGCTGCGAGCGAGCCAGCTCAGCGATGGAAGCGATTGACGTGATCCTCGACTTGATCGCGCAGTTTGGCCAAGGCGGCGACTGTGATCGACACGGTAGCGTCTTTCGATACTTCAGCAGCTTCATCATCGCCGACCGCCGACGCGCCTTCGTCTTAGAGACCGCTGGACCGCATCACGCCATCGAGGAAGTGCTTCAGGCGCGCAGCATCTCGAACGGCCTGACGATTCCGGGCTTTGCCGAAGCACACAGCGACAAGCTACGAACCTGGGCGTCGCGCTGTCGCTTGCGTCAGCCCCGCACCCAAGGACGCGCGATGCTGGCGAGCGGACCCAAAGATCTCTTTGCGGTGCTGCGCGATCACGGCCCGATCGCCGAAGAGAGTGGTCGCATCGATATGCATCCAATCGTCGGTGGTGTGTCAGGAACCTGCATGCACGGTCACGGAATCGCCGTCAATGTCCAGACAACCGGCTCGTGGGTGTCCAGGCTGTCACCGCAGGGAGATCGTCACCATGTGACCGCGACCTCTGCGCCGTGTCTGTCTCTGTTTAAGCCCGCATCGGTCCATGAGCCGCTGACTCCTGAGCAGCTCGGTCAGCCCGCGTTTGGGCGCGCCGATTCCCATTCCTTGTTTTGGCAGCATGAGCGCCTGCATCGCATGGTGCTTGCGCATCCCGAGCGCCTGCTGCCGCTGTTTGAAGCGGAACGGAATCAGTACGAGCAGCGCTGGCTCCTTCAGCCTCCACCGTCGGAGCAAGCGTTTTCGGAAGGACGGCGGCTGCTTCAGAAATGGACCGAGCAAGTCGCGGAGTCGCTGAAACAGAATCCGCAGACCAAGTGGCCCGGACGCTTTGGAACCGCATGGCAGGCAGCGCGCCACAACCAGCGCATCGGCCTGTAAAGACAGCGATTCCTAATCGATTCCTAATCGATTCCCAATCGATTCCCAATCGATTCCTAATCGACTCCCAATCGATTCCTAATCGATTCCCAATCGATTCCTAACGAAAGGGAAGCAGGTGCAACTTACGCTTCGTAGGGATCAGTTGGGAGCCCGCACTGATCGGCCAGCGCGCGCCAGTCGTAATGCAAAGACTCTGCAATACGAAAGTAGCGTCGCGCGGACTCATCGCTGTGTGGCGCTCCGTCTCCGATTGCGTACATCAGACCGAGTGTCGCTGCCGCCCGACCGCTCCCCGCTTGGACCGCGCGATCGTACCAAAACACAGCCTTGCTGGAGTCTTGTGCAACTCCATCGCCGGTTGCGTAGAAGCCTCCCAAGTTGGCCATCGCACGATGGCTGCCTGCTTCTGCGGCACGCTCACAAAAGGAAAGCGCCAGTGCTTTGTCAACAGCGGTTGCGACACCTTTGGTGTGAAAGATATACAGCTCAAACAGCGCATCAGCATCTCCAGCTTCCGCCGCGAGCTGATGATAATGAAGACTTTTTGCTGCATCTTTTTCGCAGCCAAAGCCCGCAAAGTAAAACAGTCCCAGCAGATACAGCGCACGCGGAATGCTCGTCGCGCGCTCGGCCAGTGCGAACGCTTCGCTGGCACGCTCTGTCTGCTGAGAAAAGTAGCTACGACTGGCCAGATCCACACCGGCTTGCAAGTGACCCAGCTCCGCCGCGCGTGTCAGCGCTTGTAGGGTCAGCTCACCCAGCTGCGCAAGCTGCGAGGATCGATTCTTCAGCAGTCCCAAGACTTCATCGACACCACGAAACTCGATTGCCAGCGCGCCACGACGACTCGCTTCGTACAGAGCCGCCGCATCACTACCGGGAAGAAGAGCCTGAAGCTCGGCAATCTTCGCTTCGGTATCTACACTGCGTCCGTCCATCACAAGGCTCTCCTGACCGTTACATACAAACGTGCGTGGTCATGTTACACGTTGGCTTGCCCATTGGACAGTCCGCGTTCATCAAGCACTCCACACATGATGTCTTGGTAGGATCGGCTGCATCTATGTAGCACTTGGGAGCGCTTGTAGTCTTGCAGTCTGCATTCGCTGCGCACGGCACACAGAGGTTCTTCACAGGCATGGCAGCAACCGTCTGACAGAACTTGTTGGTTCCGCTACAGTCACCGTTTACCAGACATGCGGTGCAGACGTTCTTCTTTGGATCTGCATCGACGTAACACTTCGCGGTTGGTGCTTTGCACTGCGCGTTCGCTGTACACGCTACGCAGTAGTTCTTGGTGTCATCTCCGCCCGGATCTTTGTAGCAAATGGGCGTCGCGAGCGGACAGTTGGCATCCGCCAGACAGATCAGACACATGTTCTTGCTGGGATCTACCGCGTTGGTCTTGCACGTCGGTGTTGCCATCGGACAATCGCTCGTTCCTACGCAAGGAACACACTGATTCTTGGTCGTGTCCGCAGCGTTTACGTAACACGCAGGCTTTCCAGCGACCGAAGAGCAGTCTGGGTTTCCTTGGCAAGCGACGCACTGACGCGAGGTCAAGTCACAGAATGGCTTTCCGGCGACTGCAGCACAGTCTGTACTGGTCACGCAAGAGACACACAGGTTCTTCGAGCTGTCTCCGCCCGCATCTTTGAGGCACTTGGGAGCCGTCATCGGACAGTCTGTGTCGCCAAGGCACGGTACGCACTTGTTCTTGGCCGTGTCACAGATCGGTCGTGATGTAAGCGTCTTGCAGTCGTTGTTCGCCAGACACTCCACACAGACATTGAGCGTCGAGTCTGCATTGGTCTTGCACTGCGCAGGCGTCATGTTCTTGCAGTCCGCACCGATCAAGCACGGCACGCACTTGTTGATCGTCGTATCGCACGTCGTCTTGCCCGGTGTGGTGCAGTGACTGTTCTGCGTACACTCCACACAGATGTTCTTGCTGCTGTCTGTTGCATCGACTTTGCAGCCCGGATTCGTTGCGGTCTTGCAGTCTGCGTTGCTCAGACAGACCGCGCACTTGCCGGTTCCGGTATCGCAGGAAGGACGACCTGGGAATGCTGCACAGAACGAGTTATCGGTACACTCTACGCAGCGATTCTGCGTCGGACTGCATGCACGAGTTTGCGTCGCAGCACCCAGGATACGAATGCAGTCTGCTCCGGCCAGACACTGCACGCAGCCAGTTCCTGCTTTACACAGAGACTTGGTCTGACTGGCTGGATCGCACGCCACTTCGTTGTTGCACATACACTGTCCACCGCCGCAGCGATCCGCCGTGCTGGTGCTACAAGCGCCCGTGCAGCCACCGCAGTGTGCGAAGTCTGTCTGCGGATCAATGCACATCCGTAGCATCGGACAACACGTTCCTTTTCCGCTGTCTGCTCCGCTTCCACACTGCTCAAAGCCATCGTTGCCAGGGGTCATGCTGACGTTGCCACTGACACACTTGTTATCGAGGCTGTCACACAGCTCCGGTGCGCCATCACGCGCTTGCATACTGGGCGGAGGAATCGCAGGCCAGACACTCCGTTTGGTGTCATCGCAGTCGTTGCAGTACAGCATGTTGCTGTTGAACGCCAACGGGTTGTCGGTGTCTTTGCAGCCCGAGCACGACATGTACTTGTCGCCGTCTGCATCTCTCTCTTCTGGGGGCAGCGCACCGCTACAGTCATCGTCGAAGCCGTTGCACAGCTCGGCAATTGGATCGGTCTGATCCTTACAGACCAAGTAGCGATCTTTTTGCGGGAAGCCCGGAACGCTCAGCGCGTAAAACGGATTGTCCTTGGTACGCACGCAGCCTGTCACCGTACCGGCTTTGCAGCGCGTTCCGTTGACTGTGACACCGCACACCTGACCCTTTTCCTTCAGGTTGTTACCCGTTGGATCATCGAGAGATCCGTTGCAGTCATCATCCACCGGGTTGAGCGCATCGCAGGTCTGTGGCTTGGGCTGGTTCGCACCAAAGCAGCGCGCGGTGAAGAGCGCACTGTTGTCTTGTGCAGGACACCCCTGAAACGCTTTGGTATCGATGGTCGAAGTAGGAACAATCGAAGTACAGACACAGCGACCGCTGAAAAATCCGCTGCCATCTTTTTGTCCGCACAGTCCGACTGTGGAATCGGCGCAAGATGTGATCTTCTTCGATCCATCGGTCCCGGTCTGAACCATCCGAACGCCCAGCGAGTCCGGGTTCAGCTCGTCGATAAGTCCGTCACAGTCATCGTCTCTGCCATTGCACATTTCCGCAGCAAACGGATGAACATCTGCATTGGCATCATCACAGTCACTGGCTGCATCGTAGCCGTCCTTGTCACGATCAAACGAGCAGACATCCGGTACGTTGTCGCAGTCATGATCTTTGCCATCACAAGCAATCGGAGCGCCCGGAAACGCAGTGGGATCACTGTCATTGCAGTCAAACGGCTTGCCGACAACCGTGCAGCCTGCGACGTTCTTTGGGAATCCGTCTCCGTCCGCATCACAGGCAGCCGTAGGACAGCCACTACGCGCTTGCGCCGTGCTCTCACAGCTCGTGTTCTGCGGCATTCCGCTTGGATCTGTGTTGCGACACAGTCCGCGCATCGCGGAGAGGACATTAAATCCTCTGGATGTCGCATCCAGCGTTCCGTACTTGGTCGCTGTTCCTACAGTCGTTGCAGAGCCCGGAAATACGCCGCGATCGTTGTCATCGCAGTCCGTAGCGCGTCCTGACATCTTGTAATTTTTCGTCGGACAAGTTGTTCCTGATGGCGAATCATCGCGCTGGAATCCATCACCATCCAGATCGCAGGGAACACAGCCTGCTTGCGGACGACCATCACATGCCCAGTCTTTGATCACACCATCGTCCGGATCACAGATCTTCTGCGCATTGGGATGAACCCGAAAGTCCGTGTCATCGCAGTCACGCAGCTTTGGATCGGGATTGTTCGGTGAGTATCCATCACAGTCTTCGTCGGTGAAGCAGTCTACGTTGAGCCCTGTGCAGTCAAAGTCTGTCGTGGTGTCACAGCGCTTGGGAGAACACGTCGTCGTGTCCTTCCGCTTGTTGTGGTTGGTTGCGCAAGACGTGATATCGGTACACTCGCAGCAGTTCCGGGGCCGAGGATTTCCGTGAAAGCGATTCTTGTCATTGTCATCGCAGTCACTTCCTTCGGGATCTCCGTCTCCGTCTTTGTCTTCACAGGCACGCGGCTGCTGCGCACACGTTACGTCAAACAGCTCAAGCGGCGGCAAGCTGGTGGGCGGATGGGATGGACGCAGCTTGACGTTGCAAGACGTACTGGCAATGGGATGAATGTCAAAGCTCCGCAAGCGCACGGGCTCCAGATCTCCCGGTGGAGGATCGGCATCCAGACAGTCCAGCACTTCCGGTTGATCTTGATACATCGCTGCGGCTTCCGCGTTCTGTGCGACCCAGGTCACAGCGTCGGGAAAGTGATCTCCATCTACGTCATATTCCGATGGAACCGGAAGCAGCTTGGCTTCGACTTCCTGATACGCAGCGATGTCGATGATCCGCGCAAAGAAGTACTGTGGCTCTGGATTCCCTTTCTGGGGCAGAGACTCCACATTGGGAACATTGGCAGCCAGGACTTGGATCAGGAATCGACCATGCTGGGAAAATGGCAGCGCAACCTTCATCGGATCGCTGGCCAGCAGTCGCTTATCACTCAGCGTTTGAATGCCGGACAGAAACACCACTTTGCGAGTGCTGCGATCCTGAATCTTGATGATGTAGCTCTGAAGACGAACTCCCTCGGGAGCCCGGATCGACAGCATCACCCCATCCGGCACACTACATGATGCCCACAAGAGCGCGAGGCATGCCCAGACAGCAAGGCACAGACCCCTCACAGTGAGTGAATGTCGCATCGAGTTCCCCCTAACTAAGCCAATCTAGGAATCACAGCCGAATGTCTGTTCCCCTACGCCGCCACACACCAGTCAGTCTTCCGTCTTTACTTTGCAGACCCGCGCCGCGAAGTCTTTCCTACAGAGAGTAACGGATCCGTCGTTCGCTCCGCAGCCGGAAGTGCAACGCTGCGCAATCTCTTGAGTTCCGTCAGTAGGATCTGCTGCTCAACCTGCGCCAGACTGCTATCGCGTGAGCGCTGCGCACGCATCTCGATAAGCTCTGCCAAGATCGGCGCCAGCGCCGTCGCCAATCGACTTTCCAAAAGCTCTGGACTGACTCCCTTTTCAACCGGCTTAATGGGAAGCAAAGACGCGGAGATCGCACGAGAAAGCGGCACCAGCGTGGCTTCGATCCGCGATAGGACAGACTCTGTCTGTGCGATGCGCGCCGACATTCCCTGTAGCTGTGTCATCAGCCGATCGACATCATGCGCCAGTCCAGAGACGTTGCGCACAGTCTGGGTCTGCGACTTACTGATCTCTTGCGAGAGTCGATCTTGTCCTTCCGCAACCAGCTTATGAATCGAGTCCACACGCGCCGACATCACAGAAGTGAAGTCCTGCTCGCTTCGCTCTGCTTGAACAAAAGGTGTAGCAGCAGCGAGCTGTGACTTGGACTCTGCCGGATTGGGAGTCGCAACCGGACTCTCTACAGGAGTCGCAATCGCAGGGACTGCTTCAGGTACAGGTACCGCTTCATTTACAGGCAGTGCTTCAGAAGACGGCTCCGCAGCGGGCGGTGCTGGATCGGTTCCCACCGCAATGCGCTGACTCCGCGAAGAGCTAGCCGTCCGTCGAGTCGTTGCCGTTCGACTGGTCGCTGCTCGTCGCCGAGTTGTCTGAGCAGGCGTCGTCTCTGGCACGGACTCTGCCGGTGCTACTACTGCTGTCTTGCGAACCCGCGTAGCCATCTTCGCTCCTTAAGGAGTCATCACTGTAGGAACACCAGGAGGCAGAATTTCAATCACTCCGGCCCACATACACATCAGCTTGGCGGAGTTGTTCAGAATCGGCATATTCCCAAGTAGCACCGTCGGCGCACCAACAATCCACGGCGCAGGTGTATTGGGAATGCACGGCATCGGAGTCAGGACTCCCATCGCTGCCGCCGTCGCTGCCGCCACCATCGGATTGGCCATCGACTGACACATTCCAAACGGCATGACGTTCACCATGGGCTTGTGATCCATGATGTTGGCCACCGGTCCGTTTGACATCACCAAGTTGGCGGGAAGCACCATCAGTGTTCCCGGAGCCACCCCAAACGAACACTTGAGCATTGCTCCCATACATACTGCGTTTGGCATCACTTCCCTCTCGGTGTCGGAGTCTCTGTTCGTGGCAATGTACCAATGTTCGGAGGCTCTAAAATCAGTCCTTTGCGCGGTGGTGGCGGTGGTGGTGCCTTCTTCGCAGTCTTTGCTGCGGATGCATCAGCCTTGGCAGCCAGCGTCTTGGCATCTGCCTTCTCTGCTGCTTTCTCTGCCGCTTGTTCCTTCGCTTTTTCTGCCAGCTTCTCTGCTGCCGCAGCCAGCTCTGGCTTCGCTTCAGGAACCTCTGGTGCCTGTGGCAGCTCTGGTGCTTTCGGAAGCTCAGGCGCGGTCGGAAGCTCTGCTGCGCTCGCCACTTCAGGAGCCGCAGGCATCGCTGCACCACCCAGAATTCCTGTCACCGCAGGCGCGACCGCAGCCACAGCTTTCTTGCGCGCAACGTCCATCAGACCGCGAATTGCAGACTGCTTGGCAGCATCTGCTGCTTGGGCTTCCACCGACGGACTGGCTGGCGCTTGCAGAGTCTGTAGCAGACGCCCCTTTTCATCGAACTGCTCCGGCGTTCCGATCGGCGCTCCCTGCTCATGGCGAGCCCGCCGCTGGAGCTTTCCGTTCGGATAAAACACCTGCGATTCACCATGTAGCTTGCCCGAAACATACTGACTGGTTTCGCGCAGTCCACCTTCTGGATAAAAATCCTGCACCGTTCCGTGAATCAGACCTTCGACATAAGGCTCGCGACGAATCACCACACCATGCGGACCAAAGTAGACCGCTTCCCCATGTCGCTTGTCGTTCTGAAAGTGCGCCGACAGAAGCGGTGTTCCATCGGGAGCATAAATGATTCCGATTCCGTGCTTCTTGCCTTTGACATAGTGCTGTTGGCTCTGCATCTGACCGTTTTCATAGGTCACCATGTCGCCATGCAGCTCGCCCTGAACGTACGCAGCCAGTAGCTCTGGACGACCTTGTTCATCAAAGCGTCGCAGCAGTCCGCTGATCTTTCCAGCCTTGAAATGGACCCGCTGACAGACCTTCCCACTTGGAAAATATTCGACCGATTCTCCGTCGAGAAGATCGTTCCTATAGTGCGACTTCTGAAACAGCTTTCCGCCTTGGAAGAACGTAAACTCTCCATCCATTTTTCCATCGCGCAGCGGTCCACGCATGCTGACGTTGCCGTCCTCATCGTGTTCGATGTGCTCGCCTTGCGGAGACTCTGTCGGCGGACTGGACGCTGTGTCCTTCGTATTCTGTGACTCTTCGCTCATGTTAGTTCAGCTTTAGTAGCGCACCCTTGATCGCAGCCATTGCACCGCCTTCCAGCTTCGCCATCGCCGATGCTTTCACATCGATGTTGACGCCTTCGAGCTTCATTCCTACACCCGCTTTGACATCCAGATTCATCGCTGCTTCCTGCTTCATGTTGGCTCCCGCCTTGAGCTTCATGTCCGCTCCCGACTTGAGATCCACCGCAGCAGAGGCCTCTGCCTTGATGCCCTTCTTCGACTTGATCTTGATGTCACCATCCACTTCGATCGTCAGGTCTCCCTTGATGGTCAGGATGTAGTCCTTATCGACCGTGTGGCTGAACTTCGCTTTGTTGCTGTGCTTTTCATCCTTCTCAACAGAGACGGTTCGCTTGCCCTTAACGGTGTGCTTTTCGTCCCCTTTATCGACGGAGATCGTCCGATTCCCCTTCTTGACTTGCAGCAGCTCATCGCCTTCGGTCACTTCGACTTCCCGGTTCTTTTTCACCACCGTCTTGTCGTTGTTATCGATCTTGGCGCTGCGATCGTTTTTGATCTCTGTCTTGCAGTCATTCTCGATCTTGGCAGTTCGATCGTGTTTGACTTCAATGTTCATGTCCTTCTGCGCGTGGACGTAGATCTCTTCGGAGTCCTTCTTGTCTTCCAAGCGGATCTCGTTGAATCCACCGCCACCTTTGCTGGTTCGCGACTTGGTGGTGCTCTTGGTCTGGTTGTCTGGCAGCGCGTACGGAACCGTCTGTTCTGCGTTATATACCGCGCCGGTGATCAGCGGTCTGTCGGGATTCCCATCGATGAACGTGATCACCACTTCCTGACCGATGCGCGGCAGAAAAAACGTTCCGTAGCCCTTCCCCGCCCAGTGCTGCGCAACACGAATCCAGCACGAGCTGTTTTCATCCTTTTTGCCTTTGCGATCCCACGGAAACTGGACTTTGACGCGACCGTATTTGTCGGTCCAGATCTCCTCGCCAGACTTGCCGACCACCGTCGCGACCTGACTTCCCAGCGCCATCTGCCTGCGGGTCTTGCGAAGCGGACGAAACACAACCGTTGCAGGAAGTGCTTCGATCTGATTTTCGTAGCGCGCGCGATCTGCCTTATGCGACACGCTGCGCACCACATACTCTTGATTGAGATCGCTGCGATCGTGCTTGGTCAGCTTGAACTTTCCACCCGCTGTAAAGCCGCGCGCATTGCCGCTTGCACGCAGCACCTTCTGCGCATGCTCAACCGATTCAATCCGAATCTTGGCGAGCCTCTCACCTTCGTCCTTCTTCGCGTAGTTGCCCGGATGATCGTAGACGAGCCGCGCCGAACTCTCACCTGTCTTGACAAACAGATCAGTGGAAGGAATCTCGAAGTTGTAGTCTGTCAGTGCATATCCGGTAGAGACGATCGACTCCTCAAACGAGCAGTCACGGATGCTGTTCGGCAGATCATCCAGTCCCATTTTCACTTCTTCAGAGCCCGTACACTTGGCGTAGCCATCGCTGTCATCGGCTAGCACCATCATGTGCTTTCCGTCGCTGTGCTCGAAGTAATAGAAGATTCCTTCGTCTTCCATCAAGCGACAGACAAAGTCGAAGCTCGACTCCTGATACTGCACGCAGAACTCGCGCTTGGCGTACGTTCCCTTCAGGCTTTTTTTGAAGTCTTGAAAGCCCAGATCTGAGAAGACCTCTTCGATGATCTCGGGAACGCTCTTGTTCTGAAAGATTCGATTGTCCGCATGCAGCGTCAGCAGCCACAGCCAGGGACGCAGCTCTGCAATGTAGATGGCGTGTCTGGGATCGTATCCGGACTCTGTAAAGCGCGACACGATGCCGCAGATGTGGCGCTTCGACTTGTCGGGAAGCTTGATGGTGATCGTTACCGCTTTTCCCATCAGCTTCTTGAAGTCGATCTTGCGATCGTTCGACAGAAACTGAAGGTGATACAAAAACGGCAAGGACAGCTCTTCCTGTCCATGAAACGACTCCAATACCAAGGCATCCGCAGCAGGAGTCGATGCACTTAGAAAATCATGATCGCTCACGGCGTAGCCCTCAGTGGTTCATCGCTGTAACGGGCCACCGCACCCAGAGCAACTCTAGGAGTCCCGCGTAGCTTCGTCCCATAAGACAGAAACGAGGTCAGTCCCAAGATCGGCTGCTCCGCTACTGGTGGCTTGTCCTTCACAGGCTGACTCAGCCGCGCACGCGGAATCTCTTCCGCTTTGATGAGGAGCGCGACAAAGATCTCAAACGCTGGTCCAATGTAAAACCGCGCAAGCTGAATCAGCGCTTGCAGTCCGGGCTGTCCCGGCAAAAAGTCCAGATAGCGATTCCACGGCAGCGGCCCGACTTCCAGCTCGATTCCGGCTTGTTGATCCCAGACCATCGTTCCGACCAGCGCTTGACTCCCAAGCATCTGGTTTTGACCGCTGAGTCCGATCTTGGTCCACTGTTCTTCTTCGATCGGACGCATCATTCCGCGAAGCTGATGACAGATCACCTTGACGCCAAAATGATCGGTCAGCATTCGCTCCAGACCCATCGCATCACGCGGCTGCTTGGTCAACAGTCCGGCATAACGGAGCAGCGCGCGATCAGGAACCTTCAGCCGATCTCGCAGTCCCTCTGTCAGCATTCCCATCAGCGCATACAGAAACTCTGCGAAGTGATGCTCCTCGGGAGAAGTCCACTCTGTTCCCAGCTTACAGCGCTGACGAACCCGAAACAAAAGCGACACCAAGCGATGATCGAAGATGTCCAGAAAGTCGCGCAGTGCATGGTCGCGCGCAGCATTGCGTTCCAGCACCCAGTCGGTCAGGTTGTGTGGAAGAGGTCCATGCGCACCGCCGAGTCCCAGCATCGAAACGGTTACGGTAGGAATCCCATCTTCGCCGCTCGGTGGCTCTATGGCAACGATATCACTCGGCGGAAATGCGAGCGAAAAGGACGAACGGAATCGCACTGCTTCCAGCGCAGGCTCGCCCCCTTCGCCCAGCGCAACGGAATCTGGAGCAAGCATCTCTAACAGCCGTACAAGCTGATAGAAGCCAAAGCGCTGCGGTTCTTTGTACAGCTCATCGATTACAGAAGGTTGCGGGAGCCCGCCAGTGGTGGCCATTTCTTCCACGCCTCCTGTCGCTGACGGCTACGAACCACCAGCGTAGTAAATGAGTTGACCGCAGTGTACAGACCGAAGAAGCGGCTCAGCACCGCTGACATCATCAGCGCGCTCTGACCGACATACATCGATTCATCAAAGACAATCTGTACTTCCTGACCATGTACAAAGCCGCGCCAGGCGTCTCTTCCTGCTTGCAATGTCTTGGGAGTACAGCGCAGCTCGTAGATTCCCAAGATCTGATTTTCCGTCGCTGTGGTCGGGCTCATGCGATACAGTCGCAGGATCTCCCGTAGCGCATCTCGGCTCTCTCTGCCTCCGATCAGCGACAAGTGATTCAGCGACAAATGAGAGACAAGCTGCCACAGCGCAGCGCCTCCCAGCGGTGGTGTGATCGGCTCTGTTGGCTTGGACAGACAGATCACCGACTTCACCGGAGCGGAGTCTTCCATCTGAAGCCGCGCCCGCGCTGGCATCTGTGCAGCCAAGTCCCGATTGGTACAGAGCGTATGCGCGAACACCGTCTGCGTCGCTGGCTGCGTCGGCTTAAAGCGCAGATCCACAAACGACAGATAGGTGTCACATCCGATCATGTCTGCGCGTCCGGTCGGTCTCCGCTGCGCGTAATAGAACGCTTGGTGCTGATCTCCGCTCGCTGGGTGATTGAAGGAAAAGAACGGCGCAATCAGCTGACTAGAAGCAGGGTCCGCGCTCATCGAGACTCTGTCGATCGAGTGAATCTCGCAGGTCTTTTCTTCGCGCTTGTCCGCTACAAGCTGATATTCCGGCAGCTTGTGCGTCAGTCGGATCGGCTCTGCGGTCTTCGCAAACAGGTTGATGATCGGCGCGCAGCCAAGTAGGAAGGTGCTCTTTCCTACAGACACCGATCGCGGCGGAACCTCTGACAGCAGGATCAGAAGATCCGCCGTCTTGCGCGCGAGCTGAATGCGCGGCAGATCCACATCGAAGAATAGAAACTTCTGCGGAAAGACAAAGTATTCCTGAAGCAGTCGATAGGCCGGATGCGCATAGTCCGGGGAAGGAAGAAGAGCGTCCTCCGCATCCAGTCCAACCGGACGAAGCGCTTGCGGACCCAGATACTGAACTTCAGGACGACCGTCGGGAATCAGCGCAACGCCAACCGTTGAAGCCGTGAGCAGATCGTAGAGCGCGGAAGCCACTTCTGCGGATGCGTTGACAAACAGCCGCAGCGATCGCAGATCCAGCTCGCTGAAGCTATCGGTCTGACAGACCAGCTTGAGCCGCAGCATCGCGATCCCTTTGGGATACGCATCCAGATACGGATATCGATCCGTCGCTTCAATCTGAGCAGAGACGATCTCGACCGGCCACAGCGTCAGATCACTTCCGGTTCGGAATCGACACAGAGAGCCAGTGTCTGTCTGCGCAAACAGCTTCGCGCCTCTGCGAACAGTGAACCCACCAAGCGGCAGACCTTGTTCGGGATCGACATCGAAGTGCGCAATCGACATCGAAGGAACAGTCTGTAGTAGGTGTGGATACAGACATTCCAACAGTGACGTAGTAACCAGCGGAAAGTCAGCATCGAGACGCTGCTGAAGTCGCGCGGTTAAAAATGCAAAGCTCTCGATCAGTCGCTCAACGTGGGGATCGGCACACGCCTCTGCGGACAGATCAAGTCGGGACGCGATCTTCGGATACTTTCGCGCAAACTCCGCGCCCATCGAGCGCAGATACTGAAGTTCGCGCTGATAGGAACGTAGCAGCTCGTCTTTGGCTTCACTGCTCATGGCTTCTGTGCTCCAACAGACGAGGACTGGCCATCACACGGAATGAAACCGGCTCTCTGAGATCCTGCGTGATCAGCGTTCCACTGATGTTGAGGATGAGCCGAGACTCTGTTTGCACGAACTGAACGACCGTCACGCGCGGATGCATAAGCCGTGGTTCAAATGCTTCGACAGTCTGCGTAAGCATCTGGACCAAGTGACGCATCGACTGCGGATCGTATGGATTGACCCAGAGCAAATCGCTGGCCCCAAAATTGATGACAGAGCGCTCCCGCTCGAGCAGCTCATGAGAAGACAGTCCCGTTCTGGTGTTGAGGAGTCGAGCAATCTCATCCTGAACGGACACAAGCAGATCAGGAAACGACAGCGTACGCAGCGGTACCGGCTCACGCGGCTGCTCTGGATTTCGATCAGAGAGCCGCTCAAAGAGTGGTACCGATGCGACGTGCTGTTTGGACGGAAGCGGCATCGTTGGAACGTTTCCTACCTGTTCACAAAGCAAGCAGAGTCACACACCGATCACGGCGATCGATGCGCTTAGCTGCCCTTGTTCTCTTCGAGCGACCACTTCGAGGAGTTCTTGCCCTTCTTGCCACCCGGCTGAGCCTGAAGCTGCTGGTTGTAATCCCAGGTGATCTTCTTGTAGCTGAAGGTGATCGTCTCAACCGGCTGATCGCCACCGCCGCCAACAGAGACGCTGGTGACAATGCAGGAATCGAACGTGTAGGTCAGGTACTCGATCGGCTTGCCTGCGCTGTCGGCCTTCCAAACGTGGACCTTCATCGACTTGATGTCTTCGCCACCGCAGCACTTGAGGTTGAGCGTGGGCGAAGCAAGGTCCGCATGCTTGGTCACGGTGAAGTCTTGGTGAACACAGCGGCCCGAAGCACGGCTGGTGTTCGACGGACCCGACGTAAGCGGCATCGAAACACCGTGGTTGTAGGAAAGCAGCTCGATCATGTCCTTGCCCTGATCGGAGGTTGACTCTCCCTTGATTCCTTCAATTTCCCAGAAAATGTTCTGCATCTCGAATTCCCCTTACGGCCTCTGCCTTCACGAAAAGGAGAGGCTCTTTCATAGCATCCCGTTATCAACCAGCGGCAGGCGGAGGAAGCTCTGCCACCAAGCGAATCGAAGCGGTCAGCTCGTTGAGCTGGAAGTGCGGCTTTAGGAATGCAACCGCACGGTACACACCGGGCTTACCCGGAACATCGAACACGTCGATCCGAGCCTCGCGCAGTGGATATTTGGCCTTGGTTTCCTGACCCGCGTCATCACGCAGCAGGATGTAGTTTGCGATCCAGTTGTTCAGATAGTTCTGAACATTTTCACGCGTAAGGAAGCTACCAACCTTGTCGCGCATGATCGCCTTCAGATAGTGCGCAAAGCGCGACGATGCGAGCAGGTACGGAAGCTGCGAAGACAGCGACGCATTGGCATTGGCCTGCGGCGTGTTGTACGTCTTCGGCTTGTTGGTCGTCTGGCCTCCGAAGAACGCTGCGTAGTCCGTGTCCTTGCAGTGACACAGCGCAACGAAGCCCAGATCCGACAGCTCCTTTTCACGGCGATCCGTGATGGCGATTTCCGTCGGGCACTTCAGCGCAATGTCGCCTTCGTCGGTCTTGAAGGTATGCGCTGGGAGTCCCTGCACAATACCGCCACCTTCCACACCGCGAATTGCAGCAGTCCACTTGTGCAGCGCAAACGCATTGGTCACACGCTGACCCAGCACGTATGCAGAGTTGCTCCACAGATACTTGCTGTGATCTTTTCCGTCCGTGTCCTCTTCAAACTGGAACTCTTCCACCGGAACGGTCTTGTTTCCGTAGGGAAGACGACCCAGCACGCGCGGCAGCGTCAGCGCAACATAGCGCGAGTCTTCCGATTCACGGAACGAACGCCAGGTAATAAGCTCCGAGCTTTCAAACAGCTTGGACAGATCACGCGGGTTGCCAAGCTCGGTGTAGCTTTCCATATCGAACAGCCTCGGACTCGCCGCGCTGATGAACGGAGCATGCGCAGCCGCAGCCACGTTCGAGATCTTGGAAAGAAGCGAGATGTCCTGCGGATGACGACCGAACTCATAGTCGCCAACCAGGCAGCCGTAGGGAGCGCCGCCGAACGTACCAAACTCCTCTTCATAGATCTTTTTGAACAGATTGCTCTGATCGAATTCCGAAGCCTTTTCCAGATCGTTCAGTAGCTCTTTCTTCGTCGCGTGCATCACGCGCAGCTTGAGCGAAGTGGAAGTCTCGGTGTTCATCACCAGATAGTTCAGACCGCGCCACGATCCTTCCAGTTTCTGGAAGCGCTCATCGTGCATGATCGCGTTGACCTGCTGCGTCAGCACTTCATCGATCTGCGCGATCTTCTGAAGCACCAGCTTGGCCAGATCAGCTGCGGGCGGAACCTGCGCGGGATCCACCTGGTTCACAAACTCGCCAATCAGGGTCCGAGAGTGCGCAAGCTGAAGCTCATCACGAGCCATCTTGCCGTCGCGAATCAGGTTGTCGAGGATGTCGTTGTTCGTCTTGGTAGTCGTCTCGTTTTCAGCCACGGCAACCCCTCCTTAGCTCGACACCGCGCTCTTGGCGGCCAGTGCCTTGACAGCACCAAACTTCTCTTTGTCCGCAAGCAGCTTCTGAAGCTCTCCTTGCAGATCCTCGTTTCCATCCAGCTTGGTCAGCAGATCCACCAGGCGCTGGCGCATCTCCAACAGCTCGCGCAGAGCCTTGGTGTTCTTCACGATCGAAGTCGGATGAAAGTCATCCAGATGACGGAACGTCAGATCCACACCGAAAGGCGATCCGTCCTTCTTCATCTGATTGGGAACGCTGTACTTTAGCCGAGGCGCAATGTTGCCGAGCACCTGGTTAAAGTTGTCCCGATCGATCTGAACAAACTTGCGCTCCTTGAGCTTGGGAAGAGCATCCTGCTGACCTGCAAGATCAGCAAGGATTCCCACCACAAAGGGGAGCTCCTTCATCTGGATGGCGCCACCGATTTCCACATCGTAGGTGATCTGGACCCGTGGCGGCCTAACTCGGTCGAGCTTGTGCTGGGTACTCTCAGACATCGCTTCCTCACTTCAGCCAGTGGGGCGTACAGGCCCCGGTTTGATCTACAGACGCCAGGGCCAATCCTTGGCATCTCATGAGAACCATTTCTCTTACTGTCCTACTGCGGCCCCTTAACCCCTAGCAGCGCATAGATCGTCTGGCGATCTCCCCCCTCGGCCACCAGTTCACCGAGAAGTTGGATCAGGTCCATATTACCCCAAGCCACGGCCCGTTTCACAAGGTACGGAACTGGACTGTGGGGCTCTGTGCGCTGAAGGTATTCAGCCGCTTCGACAAGTCGTTGATATGCTTGAACCCGACTGCGGATCGGGCCACTTGCGCTTTCTTCACCTCGGACATCGCCCCGTGCAGCGGGCCGACCGGGGGATGATCCGTCACCATGCATTGCAGCCTCCGAAGGCTCATCATGGGTTGCACTACCGTCGCTGGACACCGCAACATCTGAACTTTGTGAAGGTTCCTCTGGTACAGCAGGTGCTGGTGTGTACTGCGCAATCAAAGCCTGGATATCGCGGATCAAGTTGCGAAGCGTTCGCAAAATGGCCGGTTGATCCGGAAGCTTCGCAACCACAAAGTCTTCCAGTTCGCGCGAGGCTTCATCCAGCGCAGACAGCTCTGCATAGCGAGCGGAATAGAAGCGACCACTGGTGTTGGCAGCCGCAGCCAAGAACACCGCAGGCAGGATCTCTTCGCCCGTGCTTGATGTCTTTTCATTGCGCAGCGCACGCTCCCAGTCGATCCAGGTAAACGCGGGCCGCTCGCCATATGGCTCCGTCAGAAACATCTCTTTAAGCCGCAAAGAGATCTTGCCCGACAAAAGCTCTAAAGGAGCCATCCGATAGGACGAATCCCCTTCTTCCACCAGCGGATACAGCGATCCCCAAAAGCGCGTCATAAGCTGTGTACACAGCTTGATACCCAGCGTCATTCCAGAGACGCCGTGCAGCTTTAACCATGCCTCACACAGCCACACTGCAATCTGTAGATCTTTGCTCCGCTCACGCAGGGCTTTTTGGCCAAGTTGCGAAACCTTCGCAAAATCCGCACGCTTGACCTTGATCTGCCAGACACCCTGCGGAAGGGAGTCATCTTCCTCGCGACGCGCTTCCGCAATTGCATCGTAGGTGCCTTCATAGCGCAGCCACTCTCCGGCGGGCTCGCGCTCCGAGATCGGCTGTAGCAGTGACTCCAGATCGATTGGTGGCAGCTCAGACATCACGCTTCCTCACTGTCCATTCCGTCCGCGTGTCAGCGGTGCCAAGGTCGGCCAGTCGGCGGGAATCACCAGCAGCTCCTTGCTCTCTGGTGGATTTATGACGATACGCACAAACACCACCGCCTTGTTGTAAAGGAACGACATCTTGGCCGCTCCGCTCGGGGTGTTGCCCTTGTTCGTGTAGTAGGAATCCGGCAAAAGCCGTACACGCCCCGTGTGCTTGCGCTCTGTGATATCGACCATGAACTTCAGGACATGTGGCTGCCGATCGAGCGACTTGCGCAGATCGATCGGCGAAGCGCGGAACATGCGAATGATTCGCACCAAGCCCCAGATACCCGCAAAGTCAAACGAGATGGTGTCGTTCGAGTCCACCGAAGCACCACGCGGCTGCCCTGTAGGAGCCGGAACATACGGACCATCTTTGGCCCAGCGCATCGACAAGCGGACGCGATCCCCAAGCTGCCAAGCCCCCTGTCCGTCATCGACCTTCTGATCGCCGGTTGCAAAGCCCCACTCTGCAATCTGCTGACCGTTTATCTCATTGCTCTTGTTGATGCGGTAATCGATCGAGACGTTGTAGCGCGCCAGATCTCCGCGATCGCCAAGCAGGGGCGCAAAGAACGGACGGACTTCGCGCAGCGCCTGTAGGAAGCTATTCACCTCGCGACCCACTTCCCCCGATCCGCCAATCGTCTCACGTCGGCCTACGTAGGCATCGTACTGACGAATGAACTCATCGTATTCTTGGAAGAAGCCGCGAATGTCGCGCGGAATCGCATCTGGATCGTCCAGCGACTGCGCGTTGCGCGTAAAGGGGAACTTCCCAGCGAGGTCTTGGTTAAAGCGCCGCGCCAGGTGCTCGTACATCTCTAGGATCTTTTCTGCCGCGAACACCAAGCAGCGCTTCCGAACGGAGTCATGCACCCGCGCTTTGGCTTGCAAGAAAAAGTCGGTGTTGTCTCCAGTCTGTTTCGGCAGCTTGTCCAGACAGTTTTCCGGTGTCACCGTGATGAGAGTGGTGTCAAAAAATGACTCCATTTCCTTCACGGAGTTCCCCGGCGTCATGCGCTCAAAGTACTCCAGCTGATTGACGATGTTGCGCCACTTGCCCAGCAGAGGATCGTCGCTGCGTGCGCTGGTTAAGCCATCGAGCAGAGACACCGGAACCTTGGCATAGTCGCGTCCCCAGCCCTTGATTCGATTGCGCTGCGTCTTGATGTACTGCGACAGCGCATCTGCATCTTCCACATCAAACGCAGCCAGCACAGGAGGCTTGTCTCCGCGCCAGCTCGCCAGCTTGCTCGACACGCGATACATCTCTTCGCGCTCTGGTAACAGATCGATTCGCCGCAAGATCTCGCGTGAGTCTTCCTGAAGCTGCTGATACAGCTCGGCATGCGCAGCCTTGAGTCCCAAGCGATCGTATGTTTCCAGAATCTGGCGTAGCACCGTCGAGACACGCTTGAGATCACCGACCTCACTGCTTAGCTCATCTTGCAGCGCGTTGACATCGCCACTAAAGCGCAGCACGCGCTCTTCCCTTCGCGCTTGTCCCACCAGCGCTGGCATGTTCTGTCCCAGTCGTTCCAGCGCAGTGCTCTTTACGACTTCACGGATGTGACGATACATCTGTCCCAAGCGATCCCGGACGTACGCATCGTAGGCATCCGCAAACGCTGTGGACTGACGCAGCAGATCATCATTCCACACCACGCGATAGGAACCTTCCGAGTTCTGTGCATGCGGCTTTTCCAAGTTCTGCTGCACAAACGCGAGCGATAGGAATGTCTCTAGGTTGGCCTTTAGCTCGACCACTCCTTGCGTGATCACCAAGCGATGCTTTTCATTGTCGCGCGCGATGATCACACCCATCGCAGGAAGCTGAACTTCCAGCAGTCTGCGCCGTAGCTGCTGATGCGACTGCTGCCATTCCTGACGCAGCTCATCGCTCATCCGACCATCCGGGGAAAAGTGTCGCAGCGACGAAAGAACTTCGCTCATCGCATCCCCCAGATCCAGTGAGTCCTTGGACAGCCACTGAAGCTCTGGACGGCTGAGATCGCGATCCAAGCGCTGAAGAACATCACGCAGCTCGCTCAGGACTGGAAGGTCTGCACCACCACCTTCGCTCTCTGCTTTGAGACGACTTATGTGTGCCAAGATCTCTTCTGTTTCGATCGCGATCGCGTTGTCGATAAACAGCCTTCGATGCAGCGCTTTGCAGATCATCCGCGCGCGCGCTTGCACTTTCGGATTCACCAGCCGCATGTCAAAGGAACGACTGGTCGCGTTGGCGAGCGCCTCTTGATAAAGCTCTGCGTTGCGCAGAAAGACTGGCTGAAGCTCGACGCCAAACACGTACTTCACCAGCGGTACCACGGTGTCAAAGCGCTTGTGATGATCGGCCCCCAAGCGGTTGTACGTATCGACGTTCTGTACAAACTCCAGATAGGCGCGCGACAGCTCGCGAAGCTCTTGATACTCCGGCATGTTCTGAAGCGACTGAATCTGAACCGTCTTGGAATTCAGCCGCTCTGTACCGCCTTCAGGACGCCCCGATCCTTGCTCTCCAGCGGGCGGTGGCTCGTCGCTGGGAACTGGTGCAGCCAAGTCCCCTTCCAGCCCCAGCACTTGCTTGGCTTTCAGTGCCAGACCTTCATGCAGTCCGCCCAGCACCACGCGCTCAAACGATCGACGCATCGCTTCCTGAACGTCATCATCCAGCGAGCTAAGCCATGAAGACGGAAGCCGTACGCTAAACAGACGACTGTTGGCGACATTCCCAATCGCCGCCAAAAGCTCTTGGGTCTGCTGGGCAAAGCGGTCTTTGTCTTGTGCAACCGACAGCGTGGTTCCCACCGGCACTTTGTCCAAAAATCCCATCACTGCGCGCACATCGCGGCTCAGGTTTGCGTACGCAGTCCACAGGAGCAGCACGCTCACCAGCACCGATGCACCGAGCGCAACACGCACCAGCCGCAGCGCTCGCTGCTGGTTCATCATTCCCTTCTTCAGTGGCTTGGCCAGTCCACTTTCAGGAAACAGCTTCTTCGCAAACAGATCGTGAATGAAGACCGGATGCTTCTGTCCTTCCGCGTTTTCGGACTTCTGCACCATCGCACTTGCGATCGTTGCGTCACCGCACATATAGACGCCGCGCAGAAGGTTCGACTCGCTGTAGACGCTGACCCGGAAGAGCTGATCCAGAAACGTCTTCATCGGATCGCGCAGCGCTTGGGTGTTGCGAGGCAGAAGGAATGCGAGATCCTGCTCTTTGTCCGATAGCCGCGCGCTGGCTAGCAGATCAAGCTGAAGTCCACACTGGGTGTTGTATAGCTCTGCAAAGGCTTGATCGACCCACGAAGAGCTATACGAAACATTGAGCGGATGAGGAGACGACCAGCCCGCAAGCTGCTCGCGCTGATGACTCGACAGACCCCCACAGAACGCTGTAAAGCCGGGAATCGTATCGCTCTTGCTGATCATCACGTAGGTAGGAAGACGCAGCGAGATCTCTTGCTGAAAGCGCAGCAGTCGCTGATACAAAAGCTCGCTGTTTGCCTTCAGATGTTCTTCTGTTAGCTTGTCATCACCGACGAGATTGTCAGCAGCAACCAAGACCAGAACAGAGTCCACCGGACGCTTCGGTCGCGCCGCTCGCAGTAGATGACAGAAGTGAACAAAGACCTCTTCTTCCTGCCAGATCTCTGACCCTAGATCGATTGCGATTCCTTTGTCGTAAAACCAGAAGCGACAGTGTGCGGACTCTGCAAGCTGATCGCTGGCGCCACGGAACGGAATGTGAAGCCCGGTGTTCTGTAGGACGGTGCTCTGTCCCGCACCCTTTTCACTTAGGACCAGACACCAGGGCATGGAGTAGCGACCAGCCACTCCGCCCACATTCTGATCAAGCTGCTTAAGCTCTTCTGCAACCAGCGCGCTCAAGCTGGTACGTAGCTCTGCGATCCGACGCGCCTTCTGTGGATCTTTGGGCGGGGGCGGAGGAGCCGCCGACTTCTCTTTCTTTTTGCGAATCGTTCGCAAAATAAAAAAGACTCCGACGGCAACGATCGCCAGAATGAAGACAGCTATGGCAATGCGAATCAGCACGTCACGATTCCCATGGGCCCTGCGTTACATGTTGGCCGGAGTGTTCACATACACTCCGCTGGCTACGTCGATCTTCCAGCGCTCCAGCAGGACCGGATCTCGGCCACCGTCCGTCTGAAAGCGAATCGCACCTGTAACACCGAGCAGAGTGAACGGATCAGTCGGCTGCTGCGCCAGCTTCTGAACCGTTTCGTTAAACAGTCGCGGAGTCAGAGACAGAGAGTTGGCATTGCCATTGAGCCGTCGCAGCACAGACAGAATCTGGTCCGGTCGGCTCGCTCCTTTGAATGTGGCAGAGGCCGCACCCAGCACAAACAGCGCGTCGTAGGTGTAGCCCACCATGAAGTCGTCTTCCAGCGCCAGACCCGGATTGGTAGCGGTAAAGCTCGACTTAAAGTCAGCCCCTTCCTGACTATCAATGAAGCTCAGCGGAGCGACTCCGGTAATGCGCGACAGATGATTCTTCGTCTTGTCATCACCAGTACGCGCCAGACGGATCAGCTCTCCAGTACGGCCACTTGAAGCGGACAGAATCTGAGTCGTACTCTCGAATGAGCCAGGATTTTTTGGATCAAACGGAAGATCTGCGAAGCCACCAATCACCTGATGACTGTTTGATCCCGGAATCAGCACCACAAAGCTGGGCTTGGCATCCAGCAGCGTCTTGGTCGTGACACTGAGCAAGTTGGCATCGTTGTCTTTGTACGAAAAGAATCGATCGGTCTTGTTGTTCGGATCGCGCCGCTGCCACTCTGGCGTAAATTTCCGCCGAATGTTTTCACCATAGGAATCGGTGACAGACAAAAGTCCCAGCTGCGAAGTGCTCTTTCCACCAGAAAGAGTCACCAACTCGCGGACAAGCTGTAGTCCCTGCTCTCTTTCGACGGGAGCCAAGCGATAAAACAGACCCTGGCTGGCCGCATCTGCGATTCCGCTGTCCATGATCGCGGGCGAAATCGTGGGCACACCAGCCGCTTTGATCCGACCGATCATGTTGGTCGCAGCCGACGCAGTGTTCGGTCCGATGATCGCAACGACATTGCGCTGCTCGATCAGGATCTTGGTCGCATTGTCTGCATCGATCGCCGATGTTCCGACATTGCAGACATCGATTGCCAGCGGACGTGATCCATCAAGCTGCACCAGCTCATTGATCTGCTTGACCCCGAGCTTCAGCGCGAGCAAGCGATGCGCTTCTGCGAGTCTTCCGTTTCTGTCACGCAGATCCAAAAGAGCCCCCAAGTGGACCGCATTGGGAGACGGTGCATCAGGAATCGTAATCGTACACAGATTGTCGAGCGGAGTGTTCGGCAGACAGAGCTGATCCGACGAGCAGTAGCCCGGCGTTCCATCCGCTGCAGTGCAGTCACTGTCTTGCGTACACTGCTGATAATTCATGGTGAGCGTGCAGCCAGAGCCAGCCAGCAATCCCACCGCGAACAAGGCAGAAAGAAGCGTAGTCTTAGGCATTAAAAGTTCCCCCCCATTGACAGACCCAAGCCGCCCGGAAGCGGCAAGAGAGATCCGGTCACGGTGCTCTTTGGTGCGCGTGTGGGCTCTGTCCGCTTCTCTTCCGAGCTTTGACGGACTCCCTTTTTGAGTGCCACAATCGCAAAGGCTCCTGCGCCAGCGAGCAAGGCACCACCGACGGCATAGGAGGTCACCGATCCGATCGACAGACCGACTCCTTTGTCGCGCAGCTCCCGCTTCTTCTGTTCATCTGCTTCGCTAAGAAACTGCTGAAAGTTGTCACCAGACTGAACCGCAAGACCGACTCCGGTCAGCACACCAGCGAGTCCTGGAATCGCCAGCGCCAAGCTTGGCCACAGATATTTTTGACCAGGAGGAGCAGGCGTAAGCAGCGCAATCCGCTCAAATGCTCGACGGCGAAGTCGTGGATCTGCTGTCTCTACTGCGACAAAGCGACGATAGTAATCCAGCGCGTCCTTGCGCTTTTTGACCTGATCGAAGCCATTCGCAATGTGATACATCAGGATCGGATCACGACGAACCAGCAGCACCTGTTTGAGCTGATCCATGATCTCGTTGGCGACCGCTTGATTGCCTGCGCGATGATCCCGAACAAACTGTGCGATCAGCTCTTCTGCGTCGGCAATTTCCTCTGCTGCCAATAGCGGTGCGGGCTCTGCTGCTTCACCACTTACCTTGGGACGACTGCCGCCGCGCTCTTGGGATGCGTAGTACTGATCAATGTAGGATGTCAGATCTGCATAGATGGTCGGATCGACCTTCTGTTCATCATGCAGATAGCGCTGATAGTACTCCGTTGCTTCCGCAGCCAGACCCAGCTTGCGATAGGACTGACCGATGTTAAACAGATACTGAGGCTTCGGCTCCAGCCGATACGCTTGGGTAAACTGCTTGATCGCTCCCTCATAGCTCTTGCTCAGGAACAGCCGAGCGCCCTCTTCCTCATAGGTCGCGGCACTCTCTTCCTGACACAGAGCTGGAGCTGCACACAGCAGCACTACCGATACACAGAGTATCAGCCAGCCGAGCACGCGGTTTGGCACAGTTCCCCCATCCACCCTGTCCCTAGGACAGGCGTCTGTAACGACTCACTCTAACACTTCCCAACACAGCGAACCATCGTCGAAAAAACCCTATTTCTTTCCTACAGATGCGCTGCTTGCGGTCGCAGTTGCAGTCTCTGATTTCGGCTCCATTTGGCTGCCGACCGACTTACTCGGTGTGTTCAATGTCGGACTGTCTTTGTGCTGAAGAATCTCTTCCAAGCGATTCCCAACGGAGGTCGATCGGCGATCCCAGATCACATGTGCAACCAACAGATAGAACACCGCGACACCGATCAACGACAGGAGCCACGGACGAAGCTGCGGCAGCCAGCTTGGCGACTGTCCATCCAGCGTATGTGCGTAGGCTTGCGGAAACAGCGGAGAGCTTTCGGGAAGGGCAGGACTGCGCTGAAACAGCGTGACGTACGCTTGGTTTCGATAGTGTGCAATCTGCGCGGCGCTGTTCACGGTGCGATGCTTGCCCCGGAAACCCAGCGACACCGCCAGCAGATACACCGCTAGCACATCGGCCCGCGTCGCGTCTCTGTTCTGAAGCAGAGAGTCTAGGTGATCAAAAAAGCGCGTTCCTGCATCGTGCGTTCCAAACAGACGCTCTTCGAGCAGGTGGGTGCTCCAGTATTCTTTTCCGATCCACTCAATGCTCAGCATGACTTCATCAGCCATCGCTGACATGACGTACTGGATTTCACGAAAGCGCTTCTGTTCGCGCGGATCTCCGCGTCGCTGAATCGCTTGCTGCTGCGATTCCATCAGCTCGATCAGGAGTGCTTGCACAATGTCAGGTGCGATCTGCGACTGCTCTGCCCCCGGAATCTTTTCTTCCGCCAAGATATCGGCTTCGCGAATCTCAATGCTGTCCTCTTCGGATGGCGGAAGCTGCGAGCGCTCGATCTGCATGCGGTGTTGCAGCACCGCTGCGTAGAACTCGCGGAAATAGTCCACCAAAAAGAGCTGATCTGAGGACTCACTCGCCATCTTGCGCCCTCGTCACTGTAAAGATGTGGATCGCGCCGAGGTTCGCGCAGTCGCCAGCTTGCAGAGCCTTCCTACTCTTTGTTTGCGACATATAGAGAGGCCTCTGCCGGACGAATTCCCGGTGGCTTTTCCACAGAGTTTCCAATCACAAGCGGCTCGCCTGGAACAATAAACTCTGGGTTTATCTGAAGCTGAAACAGCAGCATTCCGCGCGTTGCCACCAGACCTTCCAACCGATCAATGGGGGTCCGACTCGCTCCCAGCACTCGTCGCTCACGCAGCACTTTGAAGCGACTGGCTGTTCCGATCAGACTGCTCGTCACCCACTCTGTAATCTGCTGATCCGTTGCCCCTGGCGCCCCTTTGAAGCCCACAACCACCGTGCGGCGCGTCCACTCACGCTCAAACTGAAGTGCAAACAGATTGTTTTCATTGCGGAACGGAAGCGCAGTAAACGCTTCGGAAATTCCGTCGCTGAGAGACTGATTCACAAACTGAATGACCTCCGCAAAGGATCGCCGAAGGTTCAGGTGATCGTACGCAGGAAAGACCGGCGGCATGAGCTGATTGCCAACGCCTGCCACACTTCCGGCCACCGCTGTCAGCGCAACATAGAGCGCATAAGGATGGCTGATTCCCGTCGCCAAAAGTGCCTCAAAGGGAGGCAAGTTCATGACCAGCTGCGACAGCAGTCTGCGGTTTTCTTCGATCGCTTGTGGCTTGGTCGTAATCGCAGGAGATCGAATCACTTCCAGCAGATACGTCGCTTTGGCGCGAATCAGGCTGCTGACTTGCGCGCACAGCTCGCCCAGCGCAGAGTCTACTTCCACCCGAATCAGCGGCGGGATGTAGTCCGCAGGAACAAACGCACCGTTTTTGTAGATCACGGCCAGCAGCGGAAGCGCCACAAAGCGCGGCGGTGGCGGCTCTGACCCCGCAATCAAGCGCAGCCTTGGTTTTAGACGAGGAATCCGCAGCGGACGACCACCGCTTACCTCGTCATCGACTTCATCGCCGGGAATCGAAAGAAATCGACCCAGATCTCCTTCGCCTTTGCTGCCCCCTGTCCGTTCGATCGGAACCACCAGATAGATAGGAATCGGCGCGTGTTTTGCGCTCTCTGCATGGGATTTCAGATCGACCTGAAGCTCCGCAGCGGGCCCCGTTCGGAAGGACACCACCAGGCCATCGGGAAGCACGGCTTCCAGCTCTGTCACACGCAGCGTTCCGGTAAAGAGCTGCGTCGATTCATAACGAAGTCGCGTCACTCCGAACTGATAGGGAAGCCCCAGACTCACATGGTAGTGAAGGAGCTTTTCCGTTCGCTGCACCATCTGCTGAAAGTGCTGCGGGGCCAGAAGCATTCCTTCATGCCATTGAATCTGCGGAGGAAGATCATGCGCGCTCGGCATTCCGATTCCTACTTCCCATTACTGGCTCAGGTTCACACTCTGCTGCGCAAAGCTGATCTTGAGCACTTGGTTTACGTCGAAGGTGTAGCGATGCGAGCCGGGCGTCTGATAGTTCACAAACAGAATCCCTTGGCTGACACTGCTCGCAACTTTGCGATTGATCTCAGGAACTTGCTGACCCGGAATGAACTCGAAGTACGTCTCTTCCAGATCGCGACGATGATCGCGCAGCAGCTGTTCACGCTGTGTAAACCACTGCTTTGCGGTCAAATCCAGCAGCTTCTTGAACAGCGGTTGGCTCTTGGGAAGCACCACTGAAATCAAGACAGGAGAGTTGTTGTTTGCGTCGGTGGCTAGCGTCATCTGCATCCGCCACGGACGCGTTGCACAGCCCATGCTAAGGCAGCATGCAAGGATCAGCAGCCGTAGCATTCTGTCTGTTGCACGAGCCTGGCCGAGCCACACAGCAAGCACGTCTGGTTCATCCCCTCGGCCAGGATTATAGACCCATTTTTCGAGAGGATGGAAGCGGGAAACGGCTCCTATGCGCGCAAGATTACTTGCCTTCACAGACAGCAAAAGCGAGGGATCGATCTACGCAAAGGACCACACAAAGGACCACACAAAGGACCACACAAGGGACCACACAAAGGACCACATAAAAGACCACACAAAGGACCACACAAAGGACCACATAAAAGACCACACAAAGGACCACACGAGGGACCGCTCTACGGAATGCACAGCGATGAACACAGACAGACACACTTGGAAACACACGCAGACACGGACTTGGGAATCGTTGGGAAATCTCCGCACGCTGTGGGGACACCGAACCAAGCAGCTTGTGAGACACCGCTCCCGCGTGACAAAATGACAGGCAATGCACGCTCGCTCAGGTCGGACAGAGCAGACGATCGCACGCGGGCGGTCTGGACACCACGCTGGACTCCTCGCGGCTTGTGCGCTGTCACTGCTTTGGCCCGTCCGGCCAGCCTTTGCGCAGTCCGGTGAGTCGTCGCCCAGTCCCGCAGCCGAACAGCCAGCGACCCGATCGAGCGCGCCCATTCCGACCGAAGCCAAGCCCAACGAGACTGCCTTCGCGCTCCTCGGTGCGCCACCCAAAGCAGAGGTTCGACTCGATGGAAAGCTGATCGGAATCACTCCGCTACCGCCGCGCACCGCGATCGAGCCCGGACCACACAAGCTGGTGCTCTCTCGGCGTGGCTATTCCACGTTTTCGTCAGACTTCACTGCGATCCAAGGGCGAATGGTTGCCGTCGAAGTCGAGCTTACGCCGCTGCTCGCCATCCTCAAGGTCGCGACGGATGTGCCCGGTGCCCAAGTCTTCGTCGATGAAGATCTCCGAGGAGAAACCCCGCTGGAGCTGGAGCTGCGTCCCGGTCCGCACGTCGTCCGCGTCCGTCGCATCGGCTACTTTGAACAGACGCTGAGCATCGCGACCGTCGCTGGTGAGCAGTACGACCGCGACCTTATCTTGGAAATCCAGCCCGAGCAAAAGCGCCGCGAAGAAGCCGTCTTCAAGACCGAAAAGCGCTGGTATTCGCGCTGGTGGGTGTGGACACTTGCCGCCGTCGGTGCCAGCGGAGTCGCCGCCGCCATCATCACGCCGATCGTGCTCTCACGACGCTCCGACTGCGACAAGCTCGACGGCGAGGTCTGCTTCCCCATCAGCGTAGCCCCGATGAGCCTACAGCTAGGCTTGACCATCCCGATCAAGTAAAGCCCGCCCAGCTCGCCTGCTTTGGCCGTATTTGGCCCATTTTCACCGGATTTCGCCCAGTTCAGCCGCAAGCGCTGGTCGTAATTTCCCCGGCACGAGCGCGTTTACACACATCTAGACGGCTGCTAGGATGCGCCCACTTTCATTGGCCTGGTTCGGAGTTTACGTACATGCAGCGACGTGCGGCGCAAAGACGACTTGGGATTCGGACACGCGGGCAGCTTCCGCTGTGGAAGCAAGCAGCGGTTCCGACGGTGGCAGTCTGTCTCCTCGGAGCTTCGTCTGAAGGCCTGGTCAGGGCCGAAGAGCAACAGTCCACCGAGGCCAAAGCAGCCCAAGCGGCGCCCGCTGCCCCGGTGTCCATCGCAGATCGACCGCTTGAAGTCTCGCTCATCGTCGGAGCGCACTTCTTTTCTTCGACGGCAGCCATCGGTCGCAGCGACTACGCCGCACCGGGCAGCGATCTCCGTCACAGCGCAGCACTCGGTGCGCGCATCGGATACGGGCTCAGCCGACACTTCCTGCTCGAAGGTGAGTTCGTCGCAATGCCGACGCAGCTTGCCGAAAAACCAGCGCAGGTTCTCGTCTACACCGGACGCGGACACCTGATGTTCCGCTGGCCGTTTGGCGGAAATGATCGCTTCCAGCCGTTCATCCTCGCCGGTGGTGGCGCGATCGGCGTCCGACCCGATCCCGGCTTGCCCCTGCGCAGCGAGGTGCTTGCATCCTTCCACGCCGGTGCTGGTATGCGCTTCGATCTGAATCGCTGGGTCGGCCTGCGCTTCGACGGACGCATTGTGCTGGTTCCCGAGATTCGGACGCCCAGCTTCACGCCCGACTACGAAGCCCTCGGCAGCGTCTACGGACGATTCGGCTACGGCAGCGACAAGCCCGCCGAGCCACCCAAGCCTCTCGACATCGACCAAGACGGCGTGCCCGACAAAGAAGATCGCTGTCCCAGCGACAAAGGCCCGACGGAGAATGGCGGCTGCCCCGATCGTGACGGCGACGGAGACAGCATCGTCGATCGACTCGACAAGTGTCCGCAGCAAGCTGGCCCGATGGAAAACGGTGGCTGCCCCGATGTCGATGCCGACAGCGATGGCGTCGTCGATCGCTTGGACAAGTGTCCGACGGAAATCGGCCCACAGATCAACCAAGGCTGCCCCGATATCGACAGCGACGGCGATGGCATCGTCGATCGACTCGACAAGTGCGCGCAGCAGCCCGAAACAGTCAACAACTACCAAGATCAGGACGGCTGCCCCGACGAAGTCCCGTCGAGCCTGGCACGCTTTGTCGATAAGAAGATCGAAGGCGTTCAGTTCCTGCCCAACAAGGCGGATCTGGTGCCCAGCTCGTTCGCGGTGCTCGATCAGGCGGTGGCTGCACTCGCGGAAGTGCCGACGGTGCGCCTGGAAGTCCAAGGACACACCGATAACGTCGGCAATCCAAGCGACAACCTGACGCTGTCGCAGCAGCGCGCCGACGCTGTCAAGGCGTACCTCATCACCAAGGGGATCGACCCGACCCGACTGCAATCGGTGGGCTATGGCTCGACGCGGCCCGTCGCGGACAACAACCAAGCAGCCGGACGCGCGCAGAACCGTCGCGTCGAGTTCAAGCTGATTCCACCGGCTCGTCCGACGGTCATTCGCAAGGCCCCAGCGACTCCATCGACGGCTCCAGCGGCTCCATCGACGGCCCCAGCAGCTCCATCGACTGCCCCAGCGGCTCCATCGACGGCTCCATCGACGGCCCCAACGGTCAAAGAGCCAGCGATCGTCCCGGTTGCCCCACCGCCTGTGGCGAAGCAGCCTGCGCCAACTCCACCAGTAGCTCCGACTCCTCCGGCGGTTCCAGCTCCTCCGGCGGTTCCAGCTCCTCCGGCGATTCCGGCTCCTCCGGCGGTTCCGGCTCCTCCGTCGGTTCCGGCTCCTCCGTCGGTTCCAGTTCCTCCGGCGATTCCGGCTCCTCCGGCGATTCCAGCTCCTCCGGCGGCTCCAACTCCTCCGGCAGCTCCGGCTCCTCCGGCGGCTCCAACTCCTCCGGCAGCTCCAAGTGCCCCGTCGGTGCTTGTCCCACCTCCGCCCGCTTAATACGCATCACTACGGCACATTGAATGCCGCTTCCCTTAGGCGATATGATGTCGCAGGGTGGTGGCTAAGCGTTTGCAAACACGTCCCTCTCCGAATCAGCTGGGGCCGCAGGCTCTCGTCTGTGCAGTCTGCAAGCGTCCCAGCCAGACAGCGGGAGAGCTGTTCTGTCCGCACGACGGAGCGATTCTGATCGATGCGAGCGAGCTACCGAACGCCCAGATCGATCCCCTGATTGGCCGTCGGATTGAGAGCTTCGCCATCGTTGCGCGTCTGGGCGAAGGCGGAATGGGAACCGTCTATCGCGCCCTTCAGATCGGAATGGATCGCGAGGTGGCGCTCAAGATCCTGCGCTCGGACCTCGCACATGACGGCAAGGTGGTGCAGCGATTCCATCAGGAAGCGCGCGCAGCCGCACGACTGTCCCATCGCAACCTGGCCACCGTCTACACCAGCGGCAGCACCAGTGATGGCGTGTACTACATCGCGATGGAACACCTGGACGGACCGTCGCTAGAGAAGGTGATTGCGTCAGCGTGGCAGGAACAGAACGGAAAGCGCGTCTACACACTGGATCGACTGCGCGTGATGCGGCTGTGGTGTCAGATTGTGGCGGCTCTGTCCCACGCACATCGATTGGGAATAGTTCACCGGGATCTTGTTCTGTTCCGGAGTCCGTCGCGTAGCAGCGCGCACAATCGCCGGGGTGAAGTCGGGGAGAATGCCAAGCGCAGTCTGCATGCGAGCCTGCGCAACTCCGTTTCCAATCACATACCTTCGCCAGAACATGTACGCCGCTGCTTGAGCTGCGCCATCACCTGCGCCGCCAGCTCTTTGGGAAGCACTGCCAGCGCACGGGAAAGGGAGTCCTCTGCTTCCACGCTTGGCTGCGCATCACCATGCAGTGCAGCGACGAACCGATGGGCTCTTCCTACTTCGATCGACTCTGGCTTTGCATAGTGTCGCGCGGTCGTTCCAAAGCTGGCATGTCCCAGCGCTTTCGCGACATGATGCGTGGTTGCTCCTGCTTCCAGTGCCAGCGAAGAATGTAGCCCGCGCAAGCTGTGTGGACAGATGGAAGGAATCCCAAGCTGTCCGCAGATCTTTTTCAGTCGCTTGTAGGCCCAGTTTGCGCTCGGCTGCTTGGGTAGGTTCGCTGCAAATACGCGCTCGGATTCTGGTCGATTCCTACAGTGTCTTTCCAGCAGCTCCGCAACGGGACCATACAGCGCCAGCTTCCGTCGCGCGTTCTTCGTCTTCGTTCCGTGAACGTAGACAGTCTGTCCCTGACAGGCGCCCACCGTCAAAGACAGAACCTCCGATGAGCGCAGTCCCAGATACAGTTCCACAAGCAGTGCCAGCGCACCCTCATCTCCCGCTTCCGCTTGCGTGAACAGGAATCGATCCAGCTTGCGCGCATCCGCTTCATCGAGCTGAGGCTTTCCGCTGCTCACTTTCCCAATCGGCTCGACCTTCTCCCATGGATTGTGCTTGGCCAGATCTCGACGGATCAGCCACGCCCACAGGGCCTTCGCAAGTCGCAGCCGCGCATGATGAGTCGCCGGACGCAGCGAACCAAACTTCCCCTTTTGCTGGGTTGCTTCCAGGTAGTACTGCTCTGCTTTCTGCGGAGTCACCGACGACACTGGGACATTCGGACAGAGCTGACGGAGCTTCCGTCCAAGATCTTCTACCTGCTGCATAGAGCGGATGTCGTAGCGCTTCACTTCCAGGTACTGCGCGATCGCATCGTGTACCAAAAGAGGCGCTGCGTGCTTCACTTCATGTTCCAGTCGCTCGCGCAGGGCCAGCGCGGCCTCCTGCGACTCCGCTGTGACAGACAGCTTCCGCTGCGTCTTCGGATCATAGACCTGCACGCGCCACCGAGTCCTACCGGGCGATGGAGGATAAGGGCCATAAATCACCATGATGTCAGTTTCTCAATCGATCAAAAAAACTCCAAGCAACTTCTGCGACTAGCTGACTTTGTGGCTTGCAGATTTTTCGGTGCTCGGACTGTCTGCTGAGCAGGCTTCGCGCGCACGCTGCGACGCCGGGTGAAAGCCTAAAGCGACTCTGCCTCTGGGCTACGGTTCACCGGGATCTGAAGCCAGAGAAGCTCTTTTTCGTCGAGAAAATGCCAAAGGATTCCCCTCTCACAGAGTCCTAAACGGGGAAGTCTGGTCCAGCGAAAGGCATCCCTACAGCCCTTCTGTCATTGATGTCCGCAGTGCCTTGCGGACCCTTTCATCACAGTGCAGTACACGCGCGCAGAAGGACCGCAGCGTCTACCTGAACGGCGTCGCTTGGGAGTGTGCTGATCGAAGAGACAGACCGAAGGAACGCATCCGCATGGAACCAACGAAGAAGCGACTTCGTCTACGCTTTACATCCGTGCAGAGTCTCGCTCCCCGATCCGCAATCCCGCAGCACTCGTCGGACTCACATCGTTCGCGCGACCTGCGATCCAACCACTACGCAATCGGAGGCGTACGTTCGTGAAAACATACACGTTGCAGTGGACACTCCTCGGGACGGTCTTGGGCTTGGCCGGACAAGCGCAAGCCAAGCCGCCCGCAGGCGGAGTGTTCTGTCAAAAATACCCCACATCACCGGAGTGTATCGGCAAACAGCCCTCATGTTCCTACTGCCACATCGCCCCACCGCAGCGAAACAGCTTTGGCGCGATGGTGGAAAAGAGCTTGGCGCTCGGAATGCCGCGCCCCCTATCGGATACGGACTTCTCTGCGGCACTCCCAAGCGCGCTGGCTGCGGTCGAAAGCCAAGATGCAGATGGCGACGGAGCATCCAACCTAGAAGAAATTCAGCGCGGTACACAGCCCTCTGATCCCAGCAGCAAGCCGGGAAGTAGTGCCTGTCAAGGTGGTGAAAATCCACAGTATGCGGTGTGCCGCTACGATCTTCGTCATGCCTACAAAAAGGTGCTGCGCGACCTCTGCGGAGTCTCTCCCTCCTTTGCGGATGTCACTGCCTTTGCGGCCAAAGCGAGTGATGATGAGCGTCGAGCCTTCATCGATACAGAGATCGATCGCTGCGCACAGACAGAGTTTTGGCGCGGCAAAAACGGACAGCTCTGGAAGGTCGCGCATCCCAAGATTCGTCCGGTCGGATCGCTCAAGGATGGGGAAGACAAAGGCGGCGTTCCGCTGGCTGACTACTACGATGACTACAACCTGTTTTCGTATACGCAGACCGATGATCACGATGCCCGCGAAGTCCTCACTGCTGACTTCTTTGTGCGTCGCGATGTCAATCCGACGCGCTACAGCAAAGTAGCCAGTCTGGCTTCCCAAAAAGTCGATCTCGCGCATCGTGCTGGCAACATGACCACCGCATGGTCGCTGACGGACTTCATCATGTTCACGGCCATTCCGCGCAACGCAGCATCGCAGATGTATCGCGCCTATCTGGGGCTTGATATTGCGAAGCAAGAAGGACTCTACAGCGTCGCAAATGAACCCCAAGATTACGACGCCAAAGGAGTCACTGCCAAAGAGTGTGCAGCATGTCATGCCACGCTGGATCCGCTGACCTATCCGTTCCGCAACTACAACGGAATCTCATCGGCGATGTATGAAACCCAGTACATTCCCAACCGGCTTGAGACGTTCTTCCCAAACGTAGCGCCGCGCATTGCACAGACTCCTGAAAAGGGTGTGATCTTTGGCAAGCCGGTGAACAACCTGCGGGAATGGGCTCAGGTTGCAGCGGACAGCGATGCGTTCGCAATCTCGACGACAAAAGACTACTGGAAGCTGCTGGTTGGACACGCGCCAACGCCAGAAGAAAACGCAGAGTTTGTGGCGACCTGGCAGCGCTTCAAGTCCGCCAATCAGTACCGCGTCCAGAAACTACTGCATGACATCGTGAAGACGGAGGCCTACGGTGCGCCTTAACAAACTTCTCTTTTGTGCTGCGCTGTGCGTAGCGTGTACTGATCCAGCCCAAGCGCCACCGGATCCCGATGTCCTTGAGCTTCCGACCTCTCCGGTTGCGAAGTCTGCGCGCGGCAACCTTCGCTTCAAAGGTCCAGAGCGTCTCAGCACGGACTTTGCGACGGCACTTGAGCTGCGTCCAGAGTCTGTCTGTCTGGAGCTGGGAATGTATCCGTGTACTTCTGTGGTTCATAACGTCGCGCTGGGAGGCGTCGATCCTTACGGTGCAGGTCTGTATGAAACACCAGGGGTGACGGCCACAACCACTCCGCTTGTCGTCGAGCGCGTCGCATGGGCGGCTTGTACGCAGCGGGTCAGCACAGATCTAGACAATCCATCTGCTGCGGTGATCTTTCGCGGCATTCCGCTCGATGGAAACAAGCTGGCAAACAGTGACGGTCCAGAAGTCCGTGGGGTGATTGGACTTATGACGCAGCGGGTGTTTCTGCGCAATCCCTATCGCAACGAGCTAGAGCGCTACGTTCGTCTGGCCAAAGACATCGAAGGAGCAGGCAACGCGACCCCCGCTCGCGCGTGGATGCAGTCTGTCTGTTTCGCAATCCTGTCTTCCGCAGAGTCGGTCTTTTACTAAAGGGAGTAGAGCAGATGTCACTACGAAACAACGGAAGACTGTCCCGCCGCGAGGCACTCTCTGCGCTCGGACTCTTGGCCGCAGGATCGACTTCGCTGTCTCCTTTCCTGATCGGATGTCGTCAGTCACTGGAGACTCCGCAGTCTGCCGAAAAGCTCGGCACGCGCATCGATCCACTGAGCACCAAGCCCAAGTTCTTGGTGGTGATTGCCGCAGCCGGAGGAGCCAGCATCATCGACAGCATGCTCGCGGTTCGGGAGTCAGAAGCCAAGACCAACGCGATCCGACTGAACGCATTCCCAGACACCGCTGTCCAGAGCGTTGCGGGCAGTCCGTTTCGCGCAGTCCGGCACTCTTCATCCAAGATTGGGAGCATTCCGATTCCGGTCAACACCGATCAGCTCGCCTTTGTCAAAAAGTACGCGGATGACATGTTGGTTGCGACCTCGGTCGGTACGTCGGTAAACCACGTCATTGCGCAGAAGCGTGCGATCACTGGCAATAACGCATGGAAAGGACGCACGCTTCAGGAATGTGTCGCGCTGGAGTTTGGCCAAGGAATGCCGATTCCCAACGTCAACATGGCCTTTGGTGGCTACACAGAGCGCGGTGTAGACGAATCCCTTCCGGCTGCAATGTATCCAGAAACCGTGACCAATCCGTCGCTGTGGCCGCTGGGTCTGGATGGTACACGCGGCATCACAGGAGCCCCCACCAAAGACGTGGTGTCCCTCGCTCGCAAAGCCCGAGAGGAGCTACACGCGCAGTCTGTCTTCGGTCAGACGTTTTCCGATGCGGTGTCGATGCAGCGCTGGCTGTCCCAGAGCGCAGCCAGCTCGACGCTGGAAGCCCAGGATCTGATCACCAAGCTGAACGTGCTTCCTGACATGCCGCCGCAGGTTCCCTTGACTCAGTATGGACTTGCGTCTTCTCCCGATGGTGCGCGCGTTCGCTTGGCCCTGCCTGACTTCTTCAACGATCCGTTCCAAGGACAAGCTGCGCTGGCATTCCTGCTCATCAAATATCGGGTGTCCTCTGCGATCACGATCGGTCCAGACTTTAACGTCAAGCTCGGCGGTGGCGCAGGACTTTACAATCCGCCGCTCGCGTTTGACTTTAGTCACAACGATCACCGCAGTGGCCAGGCGTTTATGTGGAGCCGGATCATGGGAACCGTCGATAAGCTGATCACGCTGCTCAAGTCCGAGCCGTTTGATACAGCGACGGGAGAGAGCCTATGGGATCGCACCATGATCTACGTAGCCACTGACTTTGGCCGGACCCGCAATCGTCCCGACAATGCCACCACGTTCGGAAGCGGACATGATCTGAACAACGGCTTTGTCCTGTTGTCTCCGATGGTCAAGGGCAACACCATCTTGGGCGGCATCGATCCACTGACCACCCTGACCTACGGCTTTGATGCGCGCACGGGCGCTCCGCAGGTTGGCAAGCTCACGCCCAATGAGCCGGACATCTTCTCGGGTGTCCTCACCGCCATGGGAGTCGATCTGGCCGGAAGCGGACTGCCCGACGCCAGCGCCTTCAAAGCGTAGCGTCCTCCTCAGAGGAATCGATTCCTAACCGATTCCTCTTGCAATTCCCAACCGATTCCCAACCGATTCCTAATCGATTCCTAATCGATTCCTAATCGATTCCTAACCGATTCCCAACCGATTCCCAATCGATTCCTAACCGATTCCTATTGGGGATCAAGGAACGAACGGAGCCTTGTCAAACGCTCCGCCCAGGTAGACACCAACTTTGCGATTGGACTCTGTTCCAGCCAGATCGCAGTTGAGCGCCGTCCCGTACACCAGCCCGGTCAGATCGGTGTAGATGCAGAAGTTTTCGGCGACGTTGTGCATACGCAGCGGATATTTCGCGTCGGTGCCGCCTTGGTTATAGGTCTCTAGCTTCCAGCGCTGCTTATCGGTGCCATCACACGGAGCCGTCACCACCGTCCACGGTCCCGCCAGCACACCGCTCTGGCTCAGACACTCTCCCGTCGAGAGATTGCGAAATCCATAGGCATTTCCCGACGGAAACATCTGCCACTGCTGCTTGGGGTCCGTCGGCTCGCAGGTGCTGGTCGAATGAACCTGCTTTTTGGTGCCCAGCGTCAGACAGCGACTTCCCACCTTGAAGCGCAAGAGCGCGAACGCAGGCTCGCTGTCACACTCGTCGCCCACACCGTCGCGATCGACATCAAGCTGATCGGTATTGGCCAGCATCGGACAGTTGTCTTTGTCATCGGGCACACCGTCGCTGTCCGTGTCAGGCTGCTTGCAGGTTCCCGATGCTGCGACCGGACAGATTCCGCCGCGACAGCCAAAGTCGGGGAAGTTGTACGCAATCGTCGCTCCGCCCGGCGCACACTGCTTGCCGTCGAGCGGATCGCTTAAGCAGCCCGCGTCGATGGTTCCACCCTTGCGCTGCTTGCTGTCGAGGACAATTCGCGAGTTGATCTTGCCGGTGAAGTCGCCCGCGATGGTGACGTTGCCGCCTTCGTTGCCGCTGCCGTCGAAGTCCGTGTCTTGAATCAGCTTGCCGGTGACGATCAAGGTGAACTTGCGCGGAACCAGCTTGCCGCCCTCGCTGACGTCGATGGTGACGGTGTGCGCACAGGAATCATAGGTAAACGTGCTGATCGCGCGCAGTCCGTTGAGGCTGACGTTCCAGCTCACTTGTCCCGTGTCACAGCTTGTGGACCAGTTGCCGGTGCTCGACGGATTTTGGCAGTTGTTGAGCTTGCACTTTACCTCGTCGGTCCAGCGTGCGTAGGCCTGGGCCAGCTCACCGTTGGGCCACGGCACGACCGGCTCGCAGCTCGACTGACAGGCTTCGCTTTCTACCTTGTAGTTTGCTTCGTCGCTGCCCGTCGGCCAAGCGATGCGGATCAGGTTGAAGCCACACGCGGGCACGGCGATCGCGCGGCTCTCATCGAGCTTTTTGGCGCAGCTTCCACCGTTCCACTCGGGATTCGTTCCGTCGGTGGAATAGCAAATCGTCGGCTCGGCATCCAGGTTGATGACATGCACCAGCGACCCAACCGACGGAAGCGTCGTCGAGCTGGGCGGATCAAAGTGCGGAACCAGGGTATCAAGTCCTTCACTCGTGCAGCCGACGAGGGCCAGCACACAAAGGACCGGGACTTTGAAGTTTGGCATCCGCACAGAATATCGCCGAGCGACACGCCCGAAAAGACGAGCGCTATCTGCGCGCTACTTGCTGGGAATTGGCGACAGCACGTTGCCGCGCAGCGAAAACTCTTTCACCGACGAAAAACCGGCGCTCACGGCGATCGGCTGCCGCAGGATCGTCTCTTCTTTGGTTCCGGCAAACAGCAGCACCGTCAGCTCGCCTTTGTATTCGCCCGCCCCGAGCGCCACGCTTGGCTTGATGACGCGAAGCTGCCACTCGCCGGACTGCGCCTTGTCGTAGCGCTGCGCTTCGATGCCGACGTCTCCGCCCGCGATGCTGGCCCGCTGCGGCTCACTGCCTTTGCCCGGTGGAACCAGCTGGAGCTGAAGCTTCGCGTCGGGATGCGACCACGTCACCGCCACCAGCATCTGGCCTGCGTAGCCGGAAATTCCGTCGCTACGTCCGCGTGCGCCAAGCTGGCCGAGCAGGTTCTGATCGCCTTTTCGTCGGGCTTCGTCGCAGAGCCGCGCCCACCGCACCGCATACAGCGCGCGCGCCCACGCCGGAGCCCCTTTCTGCGACTTCTGCGCGCCCACCGCTTCCGCCACCCGACTGGTCAGTCGCAGCGCTTCGTCGGTACGACCCACGCCCGCCGCCGCATCCGCCAGCAAAAGCAGCACGCTGTCATCTTGCGGCAAAAGCCAGCTCAGCCCTTGATATTCCCGATACGCAGCGTCGAAAAAGCCATGGGCGCGATACAGATCCCCGAGCCGTCGCCGTCCCCACGGATCGAACGGAGCAAACTCGACAATCTCGGACAGCGCCCGCGCGCCTTCGGCCCCTTCGCCGCGACGGATCAGATACTCACCGACGGACTGACGAACCGCAGCATCGGCCCCTGGATCGACGCGCAGCGACTCGATGAGCCGGTTCGCTTCCCCAAACAGCGCTTGCTTGGCCGTCGCTGCCAGTCCTTTTTCGGCGCTCGCTTCTTCCAGCAGCGCCAGCAGCTTCAGCTTCAGCGACAGCGAGTCCGGTAGCAGCGCCAAAAAGCGACGAATCACCGCGAGCTGCTCGGCGACGCCTTTGGTCTTTTTCAGCTCTTGCGTCAGCAGCGCTTCATCGACTCCACCGTCGAGAGCCAGCCCGCTCTGCGCCGCCCGAATGTCCGCTTCCGTGCGCACCGCTCGCAAGATCTCGCGACGCAGATGCGACTGAACTTCCTGCGCGTACTCACTGTCGTCGAAGCGATGGAACAGATCGACCTGCTGCGCGGTTCCACCGACGTGAACACGCATCAAATCGACGAGCGCTCGCCGATCCAGCCAGGTCTTCAGCTCACAGCGCGCTTCGGCTTCGCGCAGCACCGTCATCGCACCCTCGACGCCGGGATGACTCGACAGACGCTCGCGCCACAGCGATCGGCGCACTTGCAGATACGCCCGCGACGCCGCACTACAGCGCTGCGGTCCGTCGTCATGCTCTTTTTGATTGAGCTGTAGCGCGTAGTCCACATCATGCGGTTTCCCGTCGGGAGACACCGGCAGCTTCACCGCCAGCAGCGCGCGCTCGATGCAGTCGTCGATCTCTTTGTTGCGCAGCGTCGAAGACGCGACCTTGACATCCTTGGGCAGCCCATCGATTCCGATCTTCAGCTTCAGCTCGACGCGACCCGACAGGCCCGGATTTCCCGCCGCCCGTCGCTCGTAACACAGCCGCGCCGCACTGCTCTGCGACTTGAGCGCTCGCACATACATCTCACCGATGCTCACCGGACGCATGCTCTGCGTCGAAACGCCCGATTCCAGCACGATCGCCGAGTCCTGTGGAGCCTGTCCACGCAGCGACGGAGGCACAAACTGTCCAGCCTCTAGCTCGCCCACGAAGGGACGATACGTTTCCCCACCCGACGGAGCGACGACGATCGCAGTCCACGGCGTCACCACCTGAAAGCGCTTGCCGATGTCCAAGATCGCTTCTTTGCCCGACGCACGCTCCAACAGACCTTGCATCCGATACAGCGCCCAGCGACGAGCCAAGTCCCCGCCATCTTCGATCGAGCGCACCGTCAGATCGCGCTGCTCGACAAACGGCTGTCCGTCGCGCAGCCCGCGCAGCACCAGCTTGGATGGCAGAGGACGATCGGCGCGCAGCCTGGCCACCACCGTCAGCGAATCGCCACTTTCGATCGTCACGGGCTCGTCGGGATAGACCACATCCGCGCCTTCGCCCAGCTCTACCTTGACGCCCAAAAGGCTCGGCTGCGCCACCCGTTCCAATAGGTGCAGCGCCGCCCGCGACGCATCCGGCGCGTCTTCAATCCGCACCACGCCCGAGCGAGTTCCCGAGTGACACAGCGACTCCAGCAGCGGCACATTCGCGTCGCTGCCCACCGCCGCCGCAAAGAACCGAGGCAGATCCCCAAGCTGCTGAAGCTGCGCTCTTAGCTCATTCGGGGTCAGCGCACCAACCGTCGGACGCCCGTCGCCAATGTAGATCACCGCGCCTTTCCCACGCGGCAGAAGCTCGACCGCGCGCAGAAACGCCTGCTGAAGGTTCGTCGCTCCGCCCGGAGTCTGCTTCGCAAGCTGGGCATCGAGCTGCTCGATTCGCTCTTTGGTCGCCGGGGCCATCGCTTCACTGCCCAGCGTCGCCGCCCCGAGAGAAGTCGCCACCACCGCGACCCGATCCTCGGGCGTCAGTCGCTTGAGCAGTGCTTGCGCCGCGCTCTTGCCCAGGCTCAGTCGTGCTTCATCCGTTCCCGCCGACACATCGACGAGCAGCACCACATCAAGACCCTTGGCTGGCTTACCCGCCGCTGGCGTCGGCTGCACCAGCAGATAGCGCTGATCCTCGACGGCTTCTCCTCGGAACGCCACCAGCCGATCTTTGATGCGCTCTTTGCCGTCCATCAGATCGAGCACAAAGTCCGCCGTCGGCTTGAAGTCACTGCGTCGCAGCGTCACCATCGAGCCTTCGACCTGCGCACCGAGCCCGGCCTGAAGCGACGCTGCCTGCGCCTGCGCCACGTCCACCGACAGCGAAAACTCTCCCAAGTTCGACACCGAGCCCGCTTGCATCTGCGCGCTCTGTCCCATCGGGTAGACATAGGTACGGCGCACGGCGTCAGCGTAGGGAATGTGCGGCAGCCACTCACGGTAGCGCAGCACCACCTTCCTGACCTTACCCGGCGCAATGTTGCGAATCAGACCGCGATAGCGACCGGAGCCCGCCCACTCCAGGTTCGCGGAAAAGCTCGACACGCCGCTGCCCTGACGATCCATCGGCAGGACCGAGCCACGACGCGGCGCAGCGTCCCCATCGGCCACCGCGAAGTGTTCCAAGATCGCAGCTTCCGGCAGACGCACCGTGTACAGACCTTCTAGGTACTCGGAGCGCGGGTTAAAGAACGTCTGCTCCACCGTCGTCGTCGCCATGTCGCCTTCAATCGACACGCTCACGTCGTGCGCACGCACAATCAGCGGCGTCCGCGCCGTACCAACTCCCGTCGCAGGTCGCGCCGTTAGCTGTCCCACGCCCGCCGGTTCCAGCGCCCGCAGCGGTCCCGGTTCCGCCAGTCCCAGCGTAAAGTCATCCCACAGCGCCTGCGCCGTCTGTTTCGCGTCTCCGCCCGAGACAAGCAGCGTCAAGCCGGACTCCAGCCGTCCCGACTTGCCCGCGCCTTTCCAGCCAACCTGACCGCTCGCGCAGTAGATCTTGGCGCCACCCTCGGTCATCGTCACCGCCAGGCCCGCCCGCTGCGCCGTCAAAGCAATTCCCGCTGCCATCACCGGGACATCGGTTCCGACGCGCGCATCGATCCAGGCGCGACCGCTCTGCACCTCGATGCCTTTGTCGAGCACCTTGAGCACGCTGCCCTGATCGAGCAGCACCCACGCCCCCGCATCGAGATACAGCGACGAGCGAACACCCGGCGGCGTCGTCACCACGCTGCCCGCAACCAAGCGCTGACTGCGCTGAATCGGAAGCTGGGTCTTGCCCGTCGTGATCGTCGCGCCATCGCGGCTGGCTTCCACCGAAGCAACCGTTGGTTCTTGCGACGGCGGCTTGTGACAGCCCGTCATCCACAGCGACGCCGACAGCGTCCAGCCAAGGATGTATTTGCCGCCGACTTGTTTGTTGCGAAACTGCCCAACGCTCTTCATGGCGACCTCTTACTGGGGCAAAAGCCGTCCGTCTCGAAGCAGGAAGCGTCGCGAGTCCAGCTCGCCCGCCATCCTGAACTTGCTACTGAGCAGCCGCTCGTCGCTCTGACCTTCGGCGACCACCACTTCCAACACCACGTCGTAGCCAATCGCCCGAGCGCGGTCTTGCCGACGCACTTCAATCACGTATTCTCCGCGCGACGACGCAGCCTTGTCGCTGTGCCAGCCGAGCAGACCAAACTGCGGCGCCAAGTCCATCGCTGGACCCGCCGACTCACCCGGAGCCGCCACCCGCAGATCCAGGTCCGCTTCCGGATGAGCCCACGACAGAAACACCCGAACCGGACGATACAGACCCTCGATGCCGCTCTGTCGTGCCCGCAGGTTCAAAAGCGCCAGCTCTTCCGTCGTGTCCTTGCCTTTGAGCGTCCGCGCCTGATCACGCAGCTCCAGCAGTCGCAGGCTGGACCACAGCAGCGCCACCTTGGCCAGACCGCTCTCGCTGCCCGGCTCTGCATCGCCGACCACGCGCTTTTCCAGGCCCAGCGCTTCTTCGACCTTGCCCGCGCCCGCCGCCGCCGCTGCCAGCAGGATCAGCACCGAGTTGTCCCCCGGCTGAAGCTGAAGCAGCGTCTCGTACTGACGGTACGCTTCATCGAACAGCCCGTGCGCCCGATACAGATCGCCCAGCCGTCGCCGCGCCAGTGGATCTTGCGGCGCAAACTCGACGATCTCTGAAAACGCCCGTCGCGCACCGACATCATCCCCGAGCCGCACGAGCAGCTCACCAACCGCCGTCCGCGCCTGAGCATCCGCATACGGATCGATGCGAATCTCTTCTGCGGTCCGACGCGCCGCTTCCGCTTCACCGAGCGATTCTTCCGTCTCCATTCGCAAGATCCGCAGCCGCAGATCGTCGGGCCACTTCGCCAGCAGATCCGTCAGCCGAGCCAGCTTGTCCGGCAGCGACTTGGCCTTGGCCACCACTTCTTGCGAAAGCAGCGCGCGCTCTTCGTCGCCCAGACCCAGCCCGTCGTACACCACTCGCAGATCACGCGGATTGCGCACTTCTCCAAGGATCGAGTGACGCAGGTATTCCTGATCATCGGGCTCCTCGGACAAGTTCTTGTACAGCTCGACCATGCCGCGCGGGCCACCGACGTTGCGTAGCATCAGCTTGAGCAGCTCCCGACGCTCGGACCAGCGACGGACCTCGCAGCCATGCTCAGCGTCTTGCAGCACTTCCATCGCTCTGCGCACGCTGCCCGACAGGCGCTCTTTCCAAAGCTGTCGTCGCTCATCCAGCGGCTGCATCGACGCTGCCGAGCAGCCTTTGGGCCGATGCGTGACAATCCCGACCACCACCGTCACATCCGGCGTCGAGACTTCCACCGACGGAATCGCCACTTCCTGATAGCCGCTGCTCACGCCGTCGCCCCTGAAGGTAAACGGATACGTCACAACCACCACGCCACCACGCGGCTTGGGAAATTCCCAGCGACGAACTGCCGACGCGACGCACTGCTCTAGCACCGGATTGCCCACCGTCGAGCTTTGCACAATGCTCGCAATCACCGAGCCATCGACGCTGATGGTAAACTGCACGAGCAGCCGTCCGACGCTGGCCGCGCCGCGCACAAGCTCACGCTCTTGGCAAAACTTCACCTCGTTGATGTGGCGACGGATGATGCGACGAATGATCTCTTTGTCGAGCGAGCCGCGCACTTCCGCCACCCCGAGCGCTACGTCCGGGCTGACGTTGCGTCGTCCCTTCGGCGAGACAGTCTTGTCACCGTAGCTGCCATAGCCACGGCCCGAGCCATGACCGATGGTGCCGATCGCGCCAAGTCCAATCGTGCCTTCGCCCGTTCCGCCGCCGCCTTTGCCTGCGCCGACCAGACCGAACGCGCTTCCGCCCGAGTCACTCGGAGAATCATCGCCATCAAACGCCGCTTTTTCTTTGGCGAGAGCACGCTTGGCTTTTTTCGCGGGCGCTTCCACGGGCGCTGGCGCTTCGGCATACGCTTCGTCCCGAGACGGCATGGCCGCCGCCGATGCACTCGGAGCCGTCGGCTTTGCCGCTTCCAGCGCCAGCTTCGGAGACTCTGCGCCTTCTCTCATTTCTTCGCTGTCGTCTTTGGCACGACGACGATCGGCTCTTCCCATCTTGCCTTCGACCGGCGGCGCGGGTGGCGCATTGTCTGCCGACACCACCACGGGCGATGACGCACTCGCCGGAGCCGACTCATTTTTGCTAAACGACATCGGCGAGCGACTGCTACAGCCAGCGGCGCGAACCTCGGGAATCGCACGCTCCAGCAGCGACACCTCTTCCTCGCTCGGCACGTAGTACGACGTATACGGCGTGATCAGGTTCTGACGAACGCCCAGCTCTGCCACTTCTTCGACGGTAGCACCGCTCTCAAGGAGCTGATGCAGCCGAGCCTGCGACCAGCGCAGCCGCAGATCCGACGTGTTGTCGATGCCGTGACCTTCCAGTCGATACGAGCGATGAAACGGCTGTCCGAGCTGCACGCCTTCGACGGTGATCTTCGACGGCAGTCGCTTCTTCAGTCGCGCCAGCACAAACAGCGGCTCACCCGCGCGCACTGCCACCGTCTCACGAGGGTAGACCCGATCGAGCGAGCTACCGACATCGATCTTCAGCTTGCTGACCGCCGGACGACTGACATGCGTCACCACTTGCAGCGCTGTCTCTGCCGCTGCGCTGCGATCTCCGACGCGGAATGCCTGTCCTGCGCTCACCGCCGCCAGTCCCGACAGAAGCTCTAGGTTTGCTTCATCGCCAATTCCGACGGCATACAGACGCAGCGGCTGCGGCAGGCTCGCCAGTCGCTCACGCAGCGCAGGCAAGGACAGCTCACCGACCGTCGGCTTGCCGTCACCGACGTACAGCACCGCAGAAATCCGCGCCGGATCGAGCATCGCCGCCGCTTGGCTGAGCGTCTTGCCCAGATCCGTCGCACCACCTGTGGTTGTCCGACCGAGCTGCTCCAAGAGCTGATTCGTTGTCTCCGGCCCGAGCGTCTGCCACGTCGGAGCCGCCACCGCTTCTCGCTTGCCGGTCTTTTTGGCCCCCACCGCGTGCGCATCCAAGTCCGCCCCGAGCAGCACCACCCGATCGTCCGGCCCCAGCCGTCGCAGCACCGACTCCACCAGCGTCTTGGCCATCGCCAGGTGTGTCGCGTCGGTGGCTGCCGACACATCGACCAGCAGCGCCAGATCGATCGGGACACGCTCACTCGACGAAGGAACCGGCGCAGGCAGCGTCCGAATCAGCACATAGTCATCTTCCGGCTTGCCGCTGTGTCCACCCGGCCTCGGTGGATCTTCGTGCGACACCCGATACACCCGCGCGACATCCTCTGGACGCGCAGCCCCGACCAGCTCGACCACCAGATCCGCGCTTGGCTGATAGTCGGTGCGCTGCATCACCACGCGCTTGCGATCTTCGGACAGCACCGATCCCAGACCCGAGCGCACTTCCTTCGCCTCGGCCCGACTGGCGTCCACCTCGATGTCCAGCTCTTGGATCATCGGTGCGCCCGCTCCCGCCGCTGCGCCCATCGGGAAGCGATACGTCCGCAGCGAGTGACCCGGACCCGAAAACGGCAGCCACTGACTGTACCGATACAAGACCTTGCGCGTCGATCCCGGCGGCAGCGGATACAGCCGCGCCTTGAACTGACCGGGCGCTTCCCACTCGAGCAGCGCCGGATCGTGCGTCGAGCCTTCGTACACCTTCGATTCGTAGTCACGGCGCGCCGTCTCGCGCTCTTTGACGTAGCCATCGACGTAGCGTCCGTGCCGATCAATCGCAAAGCGAGACAAGATCGCATCGTCGGGCAGCCGCACCCGGAAGATGCCTTCCAGCGTCGATTCCGCCGGGTTAAAAAACGTCTCTTCGACCGTGGTAATCGCCAGATCGTCTTCGATGCGCACACGCACTTCCAGTCGATGCAGCGACAGCGGAAAGCGCGCTTCCCCCAGGCTGCCCGGCTTGCGCGCACCGACTTCCCCGAGCCCTGGCGCTCCACCTTGCACGCGCGGATCCGGCCACGCCAGCCCGCCCGTCCAGTCTTCCCACAGCGCCACCGGAGCCAGCTTCGGAGCCCCACCGCCCATCGACAGCTGTTCCCCGGCGCGCACCACACCGCGACCCGTTCCCACATACGCCACTTCGCCGCGCACCACCGACAGCCGAGCTGAACCAGCCGTGCTCGTCACTTCAAAGCCTGCCGCTTGAGACAGCAGCGTCTGATCAGCGACCGTGATCTCGATCCGTCCACCGCTGCGAGCGTCCACCCACAGCCGACCTTTTGAAAGCTGCACACCCTGCTCGGTCACTTGGACTTCGCTGCCACCGTCGATCAGAATCCGCGCACCGACATCGTGATGAAGCAGCGCCTGCGCGCGCTCGGCGACTTGGATTTTCTGGCCCGCCATCGCCCGCTCTTCGCCGACCACCGCGTGCCGTCCAAGCGATCCATCTAGCTCGATCGGCGTCCGTACCACCTCGACGCTGGCCACCGAGCTTTGTGCTTGCAGCTTCGGCCCACAGCCCGACAGCCCCGTAGGTAGCGTCAGCAGCCACAGCGCCCACAGCGAAAGCCACAGACCCTGTCGCACAACCCTTTGCCGAGCTTCTTGGAAGTACTGCATAAGACCTTCCTACCCTTGCCGTTTTTCAGAGAGCGGGAGTCGCGATCGTAGCCGATCTGGTCGGGTCAGCCAACGAAGATTCCCGACTCGTGGCCGCATCCCAACAAACGCAGCCGCCCAGCTTTGGTTTCGGACGCCGGTTGATGTTCGTTTCGTCCGCACGCGCTCCACAGTCGGTGGTTTTCGGAGCAGTTGCGGTCTGATAGCCTAAAGACGACTCACCCGAAGGAGAATCGCTGATGAACCCCGCTGTCCCGGCGCTGGCTGGAACCACGTATCGTGATGCCTTTGCCCAAACGGTCGATTACGCGGCCCGCTCTGCGGTGTACTTTGGCGCAAAAACGGCTGTGGTCGATGTCGAGCGCGGGGAAGCCGGACGCTTCGATTATCGTGCGCTCAACGAGCGAGCCTGTCGCCTGGCCCGCTTTCTGGCTGCGCGCGGCATCGGCAAGGGCGATCGCGTCGGACTGCTTGCGCAAAACGGCATCGAGTACATCGATCTGCTGCTCGCCTGTGCAAAGCTCGGTGCGATCTTTGCGCCGTACAACTTTCGACTCCACCCGGTCGAGCTACACGAAGTCGTCGGAAAGACCGGCCCGAGCGCGTTTGTGTTCGGTCCCGAGTACGAAGAGCACGCCGCCTACCTCCGCGCACACTACGCGACATCGTGTACCTATCTGCGCACCGGACTTCGCACAGGGTCGCCGGACGCGCTGTCGTTTGAAGAAGTCGTCACCCAAGGTCCGCTAGACGGTCCGCCCCTGTGTGCCCAAGGCGAAGGCCCGAGCGGAGAAGACATCCTGTGTCTGCTCGGAACCGGCGGCACCACCGGACTGCCCAAGGCTGCAATGATCTCGCATCGGATGGTCGCGCACAACGCGCTCACCACGATGATTCACGAGCTGATTCCCGGCGATGTCACCGTCGTCCACACACCGATGTTTCACACCGGAGGCCTGCTCGTCTATGCCGTGCCGCTGCTTCTATCTGGCGGCAAAGTCATCATCATGCGCAAGTGGGACACCGTCGAGCTGCTGCGGCTCATCGAGCGCGAACAGGTCACGATGTTCTTCTGTGTGCCGACGCAGTATCAGATGCTGCTCGATACGCCCAGCCTGGCCAAGACCTCGTTTGCGTCGGTGCGCTTTGTAACGAGCGGAGGTGCGCCGCTGCCGGTTCCGCTCATCCACGCGTTCCGTCAGATCCACGACATTCCGTTCAAGCAAGGCTTTGGCATGACCGAGTTTGGTCCCGGCTGCTTCAGCATGGGCGCCGAGTTTGCGCACACCAAAGCGGGCTCGATCGGACGCCCGAATGCGCTGGTTGCCGCGCGCGTGGTCGATGACGAAGGAAGCGATCTACCGACGGGACAGGCGGGCGAGCTGCTGCTCAAAGGTCCAGCGATGTGCTCGGGATATTTCGACGATCCCGAAGCCACCCGCGCAGCCATCGACGCCCAAGGCTGGTTCCACACCGGCGACATCGCCAAGATCGACGAAGACGGCTTCTTCTTCATCGTGGACCGCAAAAAAGACATGTTCATCTCCGGCGGAGAAAACGTCTATCCAGTCGAAATCGAGCGATTGTTATACGAACATCCCGCCGTCAAGCAGTGCGCCGTCATCGGCATTCCCGACGAAAAGTGGGGCCAGGTCGGTCGTGCGTTCGTCGTCCGCAAGTCCGGCACCGAAGTCAGCGAAGACGAGCTGCTCACCTACCTTCGGCAACAGCTCGCTCGCTACAAAGTGCCCAAAGCCATTCGCTTTCTCGACGAAATGCCGCTATCCCCCGCCGGAAAAATCCTCAAGCGCGCGCTCCCAAGCAGCTAAACCCCTAGACGCATGGGCATCATCGTTCAGAAGTTTGGCGGGACCAGCGTGGGCAGCGCGGAGCGCCTTCACAGCGTCGCTGCCATCATTGAAAACACCCGTCGCGCGCGGCCTGTGATCGCCGTTGTATCCGCGATGAGCGGAACCACCAAAGCCGAAGGCACGACCAGCTTGCTGCTCTCGGCTGCCGATTCTGCGCGCCGCAGCACACCGTTTGCCCACGAGCTGTCCTTGGTTGAGCAGCTTCACCTGCGCGCCGTGCAGCAGGCCATCCGAACCGAATCGCTGCGCCAGCAGACCTTGCAGTTTGTCCAAGCAGAGCTCGAAAAGCTTCAGCGCTTTCTCGAAGCCATTGCCGTCATTCGTGAGCTGTCGCCGCGATCACAAGATCTGGTGATGGCGCTCGGCGAGCGACTGAGCGCGTCTGTCCTGTCGGCGGTGCTGCGCGATCGCGGGATCCCAAGTCGCTTTGTCGATCTGTCGCAGGTTGTCCCCGAGCACGAAAAGGAAGTCGATCCCGCGTTTTTCCGTCGCCTACAAGCCCAGATCGCGACGTTGTGTCAGCCATCGGACGACGAAGTGCCGGTGGTGACGGGCTTTTTTGGCATGGTTCCCGGCGGACTGCTTCACGCGGTCGGACGCGGCTACACCGACTTCACCACCGCGATGATCGCCGCTGGACTCGGATACGGAATCGCCGAAGAAATGCAGGTCTGGAAGGAAGTCGATGGCATCTTCACCGCCGATCCACGCAAGGTCAAAAGTGCGCGCGTGCTGCCCAAGATCTCTCCGGCGGAAGCGGCAGAGCTGACCTACTTCGGTTCCGAAGTCCTGCATCCCTTCACGATGGAGCGCGTCGTCTCTGCGCAGGTTCCGATTCGGATCAAGAACACCTTCCGACCCGACGGCAGCGGCACCGTCATCACCAGCGAACCCCAAGCGTCCTCCGGCAGCGTCACAGCCGTCACCGTCAAGCGCGGCATCTGCGTCGTCACCGTCACGTCGAACCGGATGTATAACGCCTACGGCTTTCTGGCTCGCGTGTTCGGTGCGCTAGAGCGTCACGGTGTCGTCGTCGATCTGGTATCCACCAGCGAGGTCAGCATCTCGTGTACCGTCGATAAACAGTCCGATGCCGACAGAGCCCGCGCCGACCTAGAGCAGCTGGGCCAAGTGATGATCTCTCCCGAGCGCGCCATCTTGGCAGTCGTCGGATCGGGCATCAAAGACAGCATCGGCACCGCTGGAAAGCTGTTTTCCACACTCGGTCAGACCGGCATCAGCGTCGAAATGATTTCGCAAGGCGCATCCGAGATCAACATCTCGTGCATCGTCAAAGAAAAAGACGCCCAGCGCGGTCTGGAAGCCATTCACGCGACGTTCTTCGACGGAACACTTGCGTAGATTTCCGCGATGACGCGCGTTTTTTGATCGGTTGATGCTTGATCGGCTGACGCTCGCGTCGCTAGGTGCTCTGGCTCTTGTCGGTCCGGTTGCGCGCGCGGGCCAGCTGCGTCGAGAGCTGCAAAAAGCGCTGCCAGACTCGCTTGAGTGAGTTCCGTGCCAGCTTCACGCCCATCGCGGTGTCGCTCTGGATCAGCTCCAGCAGCGGTTCGAGCGGAAACACCAGCAGCCGCGTCGGTGCATCGGCTTTGACCACCACGTCGCTGTCGCTCTGATGCAGCGCGAACGCGCCAAACGGATCGCCGGGACCAAACCAGCCAACTTGTATTCCGTCTCGCCAGACAGACATCGCACCGTCGATGACCAGATAGACTTCGATCAGCGGCTGGCCAAGCTGCAAGACCACCTCATCGGCCTTGACCAGTCGCCCAATCGCGATGCGCTGAATCCGCAGCAGCTCAACGGAGCTAAAGTCCGCAAACAGGCTGGCAGACGCCATCACCGAGCGAACGGACTCCGATCCCACTCGAATCGGCTCACACACCGAGCAGGACGCGACTTGCAGCACCACCGCAGTGGCATTGTCTCGACCTCCAGCGTCGAGCGCAGCATCGATCAGCGTCCGCGGCGCAAACTGCGCATGCTTGGCCAGTGCTGAAGTGATCTGTTCCGCGTCGATCAGCCCGTGAACTCCGTCGGAACAGAGCAAGAACACATCCCCCGGCGCAATGTCCAGGTACGCGGTGTCTACCTCGACCTTCGGATACACACCGAGCGCCCGCATCAGTAGGTTCCGCTGCGGATGACGCTGAACTTCTTCCAACGTCATCGCACCGCCGGAAAGAAGCGTCTGTCCAAACGTGTGATCTTCGGTGAGCTGATAGAGCGTACCGCCGAGCAGTCCATAGACGCGACTGTCTCCGACGTGGGCCAAAAACAGGCTGCGACCGCGCACAAGCGCCACATCGAGCGTACAGCCCATGCCGCGCAGCGTCGGATCGCTCTGACCCCGCGCATAGATTTCAGCGTTGGCATCGAGGACCGCTTTGCGCAAAAAGTCCAAGATCACCCGACGGTTCGCAAGCGTCGGTGCAGCCAAAAAGCCCGAATCCGGCACAGCGGCAAGCGATCTGCGCAGCGACTGCATCGCCATTGCGGATGCCACCTCGCCGCCCGAGTGTCCGCCCATTCCGTCCGCCACGGCATACAGGCCCAGCTCTGGCTCGCACAAAAAGGAATCTTCGTTGTTCTTGCGAATCAGTCCAACGTCGCTCAGCGCCGCAGCCAGGGTCTGTAGCGCGGGTTCATCAGAGGTTGCCATCCCTTCATTATACCGGGACTCACCTGCGCATCTCACGGCACCGATGAGCGCTCACGGTCCGACGGAAAAACCCAGTGGTTTGGACAAGCTGAGACGCTTCATCAGCGGAGCGGTTCACAAGGACGACACCACGCTCCGTCCGCGCAAGCTGAGCACGCGGCTCCGCGATCACTTGGTCCAAGCTTCAGCGACTCAAGCGACTCACGCGCCGTCGAGCCAGCGTCTACAAGCAGTTCACCATCAGACGATAGCGCGTGCAGGAAGTGCTGATGTCCAAGTAGGCACTGTACGGACGCGGATAGCGGCAATACTCGAAGCGCTCGACCCACGACGCGCCGGGTAGCAGATCCGTGAAGCCGCCTCCGTACGATGCCCAGATGTCCACTTTGTAGTCGCGGCTGCGGTTTGTGTACGTCAGCTTGAGCGAGCTACCGGGCGGCACATCGAACTTCTTCGGCAAGACATCCATCTTGCAAGTGTTATCGACGAAGATCTCGACGCTCTGACTGACTGGATAGGCCAAATCCGCTGGCGCTGCCAAATCCGCTGGCGCTGCCATGTCTCGCGACACAGTCATGTCCGACGTGGGCATCAGATCCCCGAACTTCAGATCCGGTGCAGGCATCAGATCCCCGAACTTCAGATCCGGCGGAATCGGCGCATCGCTTTCGTACAGATCTCCAAACGTCAGATCCGGGGGCGCTTGCCGCAAGTCGATCATGCCATCCGGCGGCGCACCGCCTTTGCTACAGCCAAGCCCGAACAAAAAAACGAGAGCCCATCTGCTCATCGCGTCGAGCGTATCACACGCTGCCTGCTTCCCACTGACGCGAGTGCGTATCGATTTCTCCGCACATCCGACCACAGGCCGACAGCCGACCTTGCGGCGCATCCGGGTTCCAGCCGCGCACGACCAGCTCTTGGAAAAACGGTCCGTCGATGATGTCGGACAAGCGATGTCTGCGTAGATCCAGCGCGTCGAGCCCGTCTGCAAGCTCTGCGATGCGCGCACGAATCTCTTGTGCCATCGGCGACGGCCACGAGTCGTAGATCTGCCCGAGCCAGCAGCACGGAAAGACGTGTCCGGTGGCGCTGACGTAGATCTGCTCGTCGCGCACCGCTTTGCAGGAAATCCGCGTCGAGGACAGATAATCGGAATAGCTCTGTCCCCGCTTGTGCAGGCTCGACAGCTTCACAAAGCCACTGTTTTGATAGTCGGGCAGCGTCGGCTGCTCTAGGTAGTACTCGATGCCACCTTGTGCCCGCAGCACCGGAAAGCGCTCGGCGGGCTGACCTTCGACCAAAAACCGCTGCGAGCGCTTGACGTTGAACTTGGCAAAGCCCAGCTCCTGCGCGAGCGCTTCTGCCTCGGCGACTTGATGCTGGTTGTGACGGAACACCAAAAAGTCCCACTCGGCCCGTCCACCCGCTGCCAGATAGGCGCGCACCGATTCCATCACCCGCTTCCAGCTTGTGCGCCGACGATAGATCTGGTTTGTCTCACCGAGCCCGTCGATGGCAAACGTCACCGTCGTCACCACCTTCGCAAGCTGCGACCAAAACGCCGCGTCCCGTCCCGATCCGTTCGTCACCAGCTTGATCTTCAGCTTCGGATTGTGCGCGCGTAGGTATTCACAGATCGCCAGCGTATCGCGTGCCGTCAGCGCATCGCCGTAGTTGCCACAGAACAGAAACTGCTTGAGCCGCCCGAGCAGTTCCGGGGGAAACATGGTCTGAAAGTCAGTAAGTCGCAGCTCGACAAGCGGCAGGTTCGGGTTCGGCGCTCCGCCCGCTCTGGTGCGAGGACACATCGGGCACGCAGCGTTGCAGCGAGTCGTCAGCTCGACGTGAACACGACAGACCTGACTGGCTGAATAGATGCGTGCGCCCAAGCCTTTTGATCGTAGCCGCTTTTTGAACCGAGCTGGGAGCGATTCACGACGCGCTTCGCCACATCACTAGGACGACTTTTTGCCGGGAGCGGCCCGACGGTGGCTGTAGCTCTTCACGGTGATCCAGCGCACCAAGCTGCGACCCGGACCGTAATACTGCCGACGAAGATGCTCTTTGACCGTGACGACCTCGGGATCGCGCACAGCCGGTTCCACGCTCGGTCCCACGCTCGGTTCCACGCTCGGTTCCACGACGGGTTCCACGCTCGGTTCCACGACTGGTTCCATGCTCGGTTCCACGCTCGGTTCCACGACTGGTTCCACGCTCGGTTCCACGCTCGGTTCCACGCTCGGTTCCACGACGGGTTCCACGACGGGTTCCACGACTGGTTCCACGACGGGTTCCACAACGGGTTCCACGATGGGTTCCACGATGGGTTCCACGATGGGTTCCACGACGGGTTCCACGATGGGTTCGGTCGGGCGCTGGGCCAGCAGCGTTCGCGGGGCATCCAGGCTGCCGAAGCGCGGCAAGTGACCTTTCCACAGCGGAACCGGAACCGCTCGTCGCTGCCGAGTCCGCTGACTCTGAACCAGCAGCTCCGCAAAGCGCGCGGGCAGCGCCTGACCGAAGCACAGCGACAGCGCTTCGTGATGGCGAAACTCGCAGACCACCCACGGCTCGATGCGATAGGCCAAGATGTGCGACAGCGTCTCTAGCTCGGATGCCTCGGCATCGACCGTGACCAGCACTTGCAGCACACCGTCGCTTAAAAGCTGTGCAGGGACCGCCGAAAAGCGCGCAGCCAGCGTCAGCGGAAACAGCGCCAGCACCTCAGGCAGCGGCCTCTGCGTTCCGAGCAGTCCGTCCGCCAGCACCGGCAGCTCTGCGGCGCGACTGAGGTACGGAAGCAGCGACGGCTCATCGATCGCGCGCAGCTCTAGCAGACAGGTGTCCAGGCAGCCTCTGCGTCGAGACTGTAGATCCAGCGCCTGCGCCATCCGCAGCGCAGACACCACACCTTCTTCCAACAAAAGTGAGCGGAGCCGCTTGCTCATTCCCCCCGGTCGCGCGTCGCACCCTTTCGATCGCGCCAGCCCATTATGGCAAAACTTACAAAACCCTGCCCGCTGCGACGAACGTAGCGTTCACCAAGCAGCCGGATGCGTCGCTGGTTTACCATCACAGATCACATGAACCCGCTCTCTCCGCTGCCCGTGCAGGTGGATGCGCTGCTTGAGCTGTTGTGTAGTGACGATCTGACCGAGGTTGCGCAGGGAAAGCGACTGTGTGCCAAGCAAGGGATCGATCCTGCGCCGCTGCTGCCCGCGTATTTGTTTCGGATGGTGTGTACCTGTGTGCCCGCCGAGCTGGAGCGCGCCAAGCGACTGGCTCGCAAGTACCGGATCTCGCTTCCTCGGCTGCTCAAGGACAGTGGGCTGCCGCAGTTTGAGCTCAAGTCGATCCATTCGCTCGCCGGGCTAGGCAGCCTGAGCCTGTCGTTTTTTGCCAAAAAGAACCCGCCGAGCGATCTCAGCCCGCTGATTCCCATCGCACCCAGGCTGGAGTTCCTGAAGCTGCACTGTGCGCACATTGGCGATCTGTCGCCGCTGCGTCACTTTGTCCGGCTGACCGATCTCCAGTTGCCCGTAAACAGAGTCTGCGACGAGCATCTCGCTTCGCTGGAACATCTGCCGGGTCTACTGTCGCTCGATCTATCGAGCAATCCGATTGAGCGCATGGGCTCGCTGCCGGATCTGCCACAGCTCAAACAGCTCGATCTGTCGGCGCGGCAAAAGACGCTGCTTCATTACCCGCCGGTGCCCGAGCAAGATGACTTTCTGCGCACGATTCCGAACCTGCCCTCGCTGCGCATCCTGTCGCTTTCGCATCAGCCGCTTCGCAACCTGACCACGCTGGAACGCCTGCCCAGCCTGCAAGAGCTGAACTTGTACGGCACCGAGATCACCGACATCTCGCCGCTGTCTGCGCTGTCGCTGCGGCGACTGGATGTGGGCTTTTCGTATGTGCGCGATCTCAGCCCGGTGCTGACGTGGCCGACGCTCAAGATCTTGCTCGTGCGAAAGCTGACGCTGCCGAGCGGACCCTGTACCGAGCAGTCCCAAGAGATCGTCGCGCTGCGCAAGCTACGTCCCGACCTGTACATCCAGTTTTAGTAACACCTCACAAAACCGTCCTGAGGAACCCTGGAAGCAAAGAGGAGGACCGGAGCGTACGCAAAAGTACGTGAGGACCGACGATGCAGCAGCCAGGGTCCGCAATAGGCTTTGTGAGGTGTTTTTAGTAGCAGCAGGCGACGGCGCGGCTCACGTTGCAGGTTCCGTCTTCGAGGATCGTGCCAAGCGCGGTTACGTAGGTTCCGTAGCGTCCCGAGGTTCCGTCGCTCCACGTCGCACAGTGATAGCCGTAGATGCTGCGACCGCTGCCCGGGATGCCAGAGTTGCTCGTGCCGCCGCTCGTGTTGGTGCTGGGATCGATCCAGGCGCCGTTTGGACTTGGAACGGTGACGCTTGATGTGGATCGGATGTATTCCGCCGCGTGACACAGGTGCGATCCAGAAAACGCCGCCGCACAGAGCGCATGCATCTTAGGTCGTCCTCCGACGCTGCCGGTTGTGCTGGTGGGCGTAAAGCCCGCAAAGCGCGTCTTGCGCGGACCGTTACAGCAGGCCAAGCTGCGGCTCACGTTGCAGGTTCCGTCTTCGAGGATCGTGCCCAGCGTGGTCACGTAGGTTCCGTAGCGTCCCGAGGTTCCGTCGCTCCACGTCGCACAGTGATAGCCGTAGATGCTGCGACCGCTCACCGCCACACCGGAGTTGCTCGTGCCGCCGCTTACGTTGGTGCTGGGATCGATCCACGCGCCGTTTGGACTCGGAACGCTCGTCGCTGAGTTTGACAGGATGTACTCTGCCGCATGACACAGGTGAGAGCCCGCAAACTCGGCCTCGCACTTGGCATGCATCGCCGGTCGTCCGCTCATCGCGCCGGTGTACGTTGCCGAGGTAAAGCCCGCAAAGCCGCCCAGCTCTTCGGTATACGCGCCAGAGCCAGCAGGCCCCGTCGGACCTTGCGGACCAGGATCACCCTTTTCGCCTCTGTCTCCTTTGGCTCCGGCTGGTCCTTGCGCGCCCGTCATTCCTGCTGCGCCCGTCGCTCCGGTCATTCCCGTCATTCCGATTGGGCCCATCGGACCGGCTGGTCCTTGCGCGCCCGTGTCGCCCTTGTCGCCTTTGTCGCCTTTGGCGCCGGTCATACCGACGGGGCCCATCGGACCGACTGATCCTTGCTCTCCCGTGTCGCCTTTGTCGCCTTTGTCACCTTTTTCGCCTTTGTCGCCCTTTTCACCGGGAGCGCCGCGCATCCCCGCTTCGCCCATCTCGCCTGACTGCGGACAGCCGAGCAATACCAAGCTACCGAGCAGCACGCCCACTTGAGAGATCACACTTCGCATCGTCGTCGCTTCCTTAGGTAAGCAGCGTGGCATCACCAGCGCGCGCGGTAAGTCGTCCGTTTTCCATCAGGCCAACGCGCTCCATCCAGGCTTCAAACTCGGGCGCCGGACGGAATCCGAGCACTTCGCGCATCGTCGCGTTGTCGTGAAACGACGTGCTCTGATAGTTGAGCATCACGTCGTCGCCCATCGGCAGGCCCATAAAGAAGTTGCAGCCCGCGCTCGCCAGCAGCACTTCCAGGTTTTCCAGATCGTTGTGATCCACGTCGGCGTGGTTGGTGTAACAGGCATCGCAGCCCATCGGCAGACCATGCAGCTTGCCCATGAAGTGATCTTCAAGCCCCGCTCGCGTGATCTGACGCGCGTCGAACAGATACTCTGGACCGATGAATCCGACGACGGTGTTTACCAAAAACGGCTGAAAGTGACGAGCCAGCCCGTAGTTGCGCGACTCGCAGGTGAGCTGATCGACACCGTGATGCGCGTTGGCCGACAGCGCACTGCCCTGCCCGGTTTCAAAGTACATGACATTCGGTCCCGTCGCGGTACCGAGCTTTTGGGTCATGTCCCAGGCTTCGTGCAGCATGTCGATGGTGATGCCGAACGCTTTGCAGCCCGCTTCGGTGCCACACAGCGACTGAAACATCAGGCCCAAGTTGGCCCCGTTTTGCAGCGCTTTCATCTGGGTTGTGACGTGCGCCAGACAGCAGTTTTGCGTCGGAACCTGCCACTCTTCCAAGAAGTCGTGCGTCGCATCGAGAATCTTGCGCGTGATCTCCCAGTTGTCCGTCACCGGATTGATGCCGATCACCGCGTCGCCACAGCCAAATGAAAGACCATCGCGCAGCGACGACAAAATGCCTTCCACCGAGTCGTTCGGATGGTTTGGCTGAAGACGAACCCCGACGCGACCTTCCAGCCCAAGCGTGTTGTTCGCATGCACGACGACGCGAATCTTGCGCGCCGCCGCCAAAAGGTCCAGGTTCGACATCAGCTTGGCGCAGGCCGCGATCATCTCGGACGTGAGCCCTCGTCCCAGCCGCAGCAGATCCGGCCCGGTCACATCCGTTCGCAAGACATGCTCGCGAAGCTGCGACACCGTCCAGTTCTTCACCGAGCGAAAGACCGGCTGGCTCAGCTCGTCGAGGATGAGCCGCGTCACCGCATCTTGATCGTACGGAACCGCCGGGTGCTCGATAAACGCCGACAGAGGAATCTCGGACAGCACCAGCTTGGCAGCGATGCGCTCCAGCATGTCCGAGGCCGCAACGCCAGCCAGTCGATCTCCGGATTTTTCTTCGTTGGCCTTGGCCATCACGTCGCGGAGGTCGCGAAACTGATAGGTCTTGCCGCGCAGGGTCGCCCGAAGCTTCATTTGGCGCGAATCGTTACTGTCCGACGCGCGCACCGTCAAGGCATTTTCAGGTGCGATCTGCGGACTGCTTCGCTGCTGCGTACATCCGACGGTGACTAAAGCGCGACAGCGCCAGATAGACCACCGGGGTCGTAAACAGCGTCAGAAGCTGCGAGATGATCAGCCCACCGACAATCGTGATTCCAAGCGGACGACGCAGCTCGGAACCGACTCCGCTGCCCAGCGCGAGCGGCAGTCCCCCAAGCAGCGCCGCCATCGTCGTCATCAAGATGGGCCGAAAGCGCAACAGACACGCTTTGTAGATCGAATCGCGCGGAAGCAGACCTTCGTCTCGCTCTAGCTCCAGCGCGAAGTCGATCATCATGATCGCGTTCTTTTTGACGATGCCAATCAGCAAGATGATTCCGATGAGCGCGATGATCGAAAACTCGGTCTGACACAGGATCAGCGCGAGCAAGGCACCGACTCCTGCCGACGGCAGCGTAGACAGAATCGTGATCGGGTGAACGTAGCTTTCATACAGCATGCCAAGCACGATGTAGACCACGATGAGCGCGGCCAGGATCAGCACTGGCTCATTCGCAAGAGACGATCCAAACGCTTGTGCGGACCCCTGAAACGCAGCGCGAATGCTGGGAGGCAGACCAAGCTCTCGCTCGATGCGATGCACTGCATCCACAGCCTGTCCCAGCGCAACCTGCGGCGCGGTATTAAACGAGATCGTGATGGAAGGAAACTGTCCCTGGTGATTGACCGACAGCGACGTGAAGTTTGGCTGAAAGCGCGCCAGTGCAGACAGCGGAATCAGGTTTGCAGAGACTCCGTTTGCGCTGTTTACAGAGACTCCGTTTGCGCTGTTTACAGAGACTCTGTTTGGGCTGTTTACAGATGGGAATGCCGAGCGAACATAGATGTGCGACAGCGCATCCGGTCCAGTCTGTAGCGACGGAAGAACTTCCAACACCACGCGATACTGATTAAGCTGCGTATACATCGTCGCGACCTGCCGCTGACCGAACGCATCGTAGAGCGCATCATCAATGGCGGACAGACTGACTCCCAAGCGCGCAGCGGTATCGCGATCGATGATCACATCCAGCTGAAGTCCAGAGGTCTGTTGATCACTTGCGACATCACGCAGCTCGGGCGCTTTCTTCAGACGATCCAGCACACGCGGCGCCCAGGTATTTAGCTCTTCCAAGCTCGCATCTTGCAGCGTGTACTGATACTGCGTGCGCGTGAAGCGACCACCAATTCGTACGTCCTGCTGCGCTTGCAAAAACAGTCGCATTCCTTCGATCTTGGCGAGCTTGGGACGCAGCCGCGCGATGATCTCATCGGCACTTGCCTTGCGCGCGGGACGCGGCTTTAGCTCGATAAACATCGTCGAGGAGTTCACCGATGCGCCCGGTCCAGCCCCCAAAAATGCAACGGAGTGCGCGACATCGGGATCTGACATCACCACGCGATTGACCGCTTCTTGTCGATCCCGAATCGCTGGAAACGAGATGTCTTGCGACGCTTCCGCAAAACCCATGAGCTGTCCGGTGTCTTGCTGCGGAAACAGACCTTTGGGAACCACGAAAAACAAACAGACACTGAGCGCAACGGTTCCGAGCGTGACCATCAGCATCAAGACCTGATGACGCAGCACCCAGCGCAGTCCCAAATCGTAGAGGTGAAGGAGTCCTGAAAAGCCAGATTCCAGAATCCGCGCGATGCGTCCGGGCTGACTGTGAGCAGAATCCTTTTTCAAGATGCGCGCACACATCATCGGTGTCAGCGTCAGCGAAACCACAGCGGACAGCGCGACGGCAGCGCTCAGCGTCACCGCGAACTCACGAAACAGACGACCCACGATTCCTTGCATCAGCAGAATCGGAATAAACACCGCGAGCAGAGACACCGTGATCGAGACAATCGTAAAGCCAATCTGTCTGGCTCCTTGCTTGGCAGCGCGAAGTGGGGACCAGCCAAGCTCCAGATAACGCGCGACGTTTTCGGTCACCACAATCGCGTCATCGACCACAAATCCCGTCGAGATCGTCAGTGCCATCAGCGACAGGTTGTTCAGCGAATAATCACACAGATACATCACACCGAACGTACCTACGACAGACAGCGGAACCGCAACGCTCGGAATCGAAGTCGCACGCGCGCTGCGCAGAAACACAAACACCACCAGCACCACCAGCACCATCGAAAGCAAGAGCGTCAGCTCGACTTCTGCCACCGATGCGCGAATGGTCTGGCTGCGATCGATCGCTGTCTCAATGTGAATCGCGGGTGAGATCGATTTCGTCAGGGTTGGCAGCAGCGCCTTGATGCGATCGATCACCTCGATGACGTTGGCCCCCGGTTGACGTCGAATGATCAGCAGCACAGAGCGCCGACCACTTGACCACGCTGCGCTGCGATTGTTTTCCACATCATCGACAACCTGCGCGACATCCTGTACGCGAACCGCAGAACCAGCACGATGACTCAGGATCAGTGAGCCATAGCTCTGCGCGCCAAGCAGCTGATCATTTGCGGACAGAACGCGCAGCTGGGAATCGCCAGACAGCGCACCTTTGGGATGATTCACAGAGCCCGAAGCGAGCGCATTCCTAACATCGGACAGACCCAAACCAAGTCCCGCCAGCGCTTCCGGATCGACTTGTACGCGCACCGCTGGCTGCTGGCCTCCACCGACGAAGACTTGGCCGACTCCTGACACCTGCGAGATCTTCTGTGCCAAGACACTGCTGGCCGCATCAAACACCTGCGCAAGCGGCAGCGTATCGGAAGACAGAGACAGAATCAGGATCGGTGCATCGGACGGATTCACTTTGCCAAAGCGCGGACGACTGGGCAGGTTGGCAGGCAGATCTCCACCGGCTGCATTGATCGCGGCTTGCACATCGCGCGCAGCGGCATCGACATCGCGATCCAGATCAAACTGAAGCGTCAGCGAGGTCTGTCCCAGCGAGCTGGCCGACGTGATCTCTGTCAGTCCAGAGATGCGTCCAAAGCGCCGCTCGAGCGGTGCCGCAACCGCCGATGCCATCGTCTCGGGACTGGCTCCGGGCAGGCTGGCGTTTACTTGAATCGTCGGAAAGTCAATGCGCGGCAAGGGGGCCACCGGAAGCTGTGTAAACGCAAAGACACCCGCAATCAGCACCGCAAAGGCGAGCAGTGATGTAGCGACCGGACGACGGATGAACGGATCAGACAGGTTCATGTCGCAGCCTCCGCATCGGAATCGGAATCAGAATCGGAATCAGAATCGGAGTCCGAAGGTCGCTTCGATCCAAACAGCGCAGCCAGCTTGCCCATGTACAGATAGATGACCGGCGTGGTGTACAACGTCAGCACCTGCGAGATCAGCAGCCCTCCAACAATCGAAATTCCGAGCGGTCTGCGCAGCTCTGATCCAGCACCACTTCCCAGCGCAAGTGGCAGTCCGCCAAGCAGCGCCGCCATCGTCGTCATCATGATCGGACGGAAGCGCAACAGACACGCTCTGTAGATCGATTCCTCCGGGGTCATTGCCTGATCGCGCTCTAGCTCCAGCGCAAAGTCGATCATCATGATCGCGTTCTTTTTGACGATGCCAATCAGCAAGATGATTCCGATGAGCGCGATGATCGAAAAGTCGATCTTACAGATCAGCAGCGCCAGCAGCGCACCGACTCCTGCCGACGGTAGCGTAGACAGAATCGTGATCGGATGAATGTAGCTTTCGTACAGCACACCCAGCACGATGTAGACCGTCACAATCGCAGCCAAGATGAGGAGCGGCTCACTCTCTAGCGCGGACTGAAACTGCTGCGCGGCACCTTGAAAGGAAGCATGGACTCCTTGTGGCATTCCGATCTCTTGCTCGGCGCGACGAATCGCAGCCACAGCGTCGCCCAGCGCAACCCCTGGAGCGGTGTTAAACGACAGCGTTGCCGCAGCAAACTGACCTTGGTGATTGACAGACAGCGCAGCACTTCGCTCGGTCGGTGTCACCAGCATCGAAAGCGGAACCGCTTCACCAGTCTGTGAACGGACATACAGGCTGCGCAGCGTATCGACGTTTTTTCCTAGCTCCGGCTTGATCTCCAAGATCACGCGATACTGGTTCAGCTGCGTAAAGATCGTCGAGATCTGCCGCTGTCCGAACGCATCGTAGAGCACATCATCAATCGCTTGCGGAAGGACTCCCAATCGCGATGCGGTGTCGCGATCAATCGTCAGATCCAGCTGAAGTCCGCCTTCCTGATAGTCGCTGGCCACATCCAGAAGCTCTGGCAGCGTTCGCAGCTTGTGCAGCATCTTCGGCGTAAACGCGCGCAGCTCATCCAGATCAGAGTCCTCTAGCGTGTACTGAAACTGGGTGCGACTGACGCGACTATCGAGCTGCAAGTCCTGAACAGGCTGCAAGTACAGAGAGACCCCCGTGACTTCTGACAGCTTCGGACGCAGCTGCAAGATGATCTGTTCTGCGGTTCTGTGCCGATGCTCTCTGGGCTTGAGCGTCACCGTCATCCGTCCACTGTTGGGAGTCAGGTTGGTTCCATCTGCACCAATAAAGGACGCGACGCGCTCGATGTCGGGATCGGACAGCAAGACATCAACGAGTCGCTGCTGACCTTCCGCAAGGCGCTGAAACGATGCATCAGGAGCCGCTTCCGAGACCCCAACAAGCAGTCCGGTGTCTTGCTGCGGAAAGAAACCTTTGGGAATCACCAGCGCCAGATAAACCGTCAGAACCACCGTAGCAATCGTCGCTAGCAGTGTCAGCAGCTGATGAGCAAGCACCCACTGTAGACCACGATCGTAGATCGAAAGGAGTCCTGAAAAGCCACGCTCAAACAGACGACTCAGCCAGTTCCCATGAAGCGGCTGTCCGATTTTTTGCGCTGGATGTGCGCGCAGAATGTGGGCGCTCATCGTTGCGGTCAGCGTCAAAGACAGAATCGCAGACACCGCAATCGCAACGCTCAGCGTCACTGCAAACTCACGAAACAGACGACCAATCAGACCGGTCATAAACAAAAGCGGAATCAGCACCGCGATAAGCGACACCGTAAGTGACATGATCGTAAAGCCAATCTGCTGGGCCCCTTTGAGCGCTGCTTGCAGAGGCTTTTCTCCGGCTTCGATGTAGCGCTCAATGTTTTCGATCATCACGATCGCGTCATCCACCACAAATCCAGTCGAGATCGTCAGCGCCATCAGCGACAGGTTGTTCAAGCTGTAGCCCAGCAGATACATCACGCCAAAGGTTCCGATGAGAGACAGCGGAACCGCGACCCCCGGAATCAGCGTAGCGCGCAGATCACGCAGGAATACATAGATGACACCGACCACCAGTCCGATCGTCAAAAGGAGTGTGAACTGCACATCTTCCACCGACGCACGAACCGTCTCTGTTCGATCGCTTAGGATCGATACTTCCACCCCTTGTGGCAGCGAGCTACGAAGCTGCGGCAGCAGTGCTTTGACGCGATCGGCCACCTGAATCACGTTCGCTCCGGGCTGACGCTGCACGTTGAGGATGATCGCGCGCTGGCTATCTGCCCAGCCTGCAAGCTGGACGTTTTCGACGCCATCCACCACCTGCGCGACATCTTGCAAGCGAATCACTGCACCGTTTTTGTAGGCCAGCACAAGGGGACGAAAGGACTCTGCACGATCGAGCTGATCGTTGGTCGAAAGGGCATAGTCTTGGCGCACTCCGTCAATGTTTCCTTTGGGCTGATTGACGTTGGCAGCGACGATCGTGGATCGCACATCTTCCAAAGACAGACCACTTCCGGCAAGTGTCACCGGATCGACTTGTACGCGCACCGCAGGCTTCTGACTTCCGTTTAACGTAACCAGTCCAACACCACTCACCTGCGAGATCTTCTGCGCCAAGATCGAGTCTGCGTAGTCATGGACTTGCGCCAACGGAAGGTGCGCGCCACGTACCGCCAGCGTCAAAATGGGCGTGTCTGCTGGGTTGCTCTTGCTATAGGTCGGAGGCGCGGGCAGCGTACGCGGAAGCAAGTTGGATGCGGCATTGATCGCGGCTTGTACGTCCTGTTCCGCTGCATCAATGCTGCGATCGAGCTGAAACTGTAGCGTGATCTGGGATGTCGCAAAGCTGGATACAGAGGTCATCTGGGACAGCGATGGCATCTGTCCAAACTGTCGCTCCAGCGGGGTCGTCACCGCCGAAGACATCGTCTCTGCACTGGCACCGGGCAGCGTGGTAGACACCACGATCGTGGGATAGTCTACTTGCGGTAGCGCTGACACCGCCAGCTCTCGATAGCCCGCAAGTCCAGCGAGCAGCACACCAATCATCAAAAGCGTGGTCGCAACCGGACGACGAATAAACGGCTCCGAGATGCTCATGACTTGCGCTCACTTCCTTGCGGTCGCGCCGATACTTTTGCACCAGGACGAAGCTGATTCTGTCCTTCCACCACCACTTGTTCCCCAGCAGAGACTCCCTTGGCCAGCACCGCTTGATCAGCGGTCAGCAGCGAAACCTCCACCGGACGAGTCACCGCCGTACCATCTTCCGCCACGACATAGACAAACGTTCCTTTCGGACCGCGCTGCACCGCCACCGCAGGAATCACCAGCGCACGCGGCTCTGTTTTTAGCAGCAGCCGCGCTTTGACGAACTGATTGGGCCACAGCAGTCGCTTGGGATTTGCAAACACCGCTTTCAAGCGGAGCGTCGCCGTTCCCTGGTTGATCTGGTTGTCTAGGACGGTCAGTTCGCCGTCGCCCAGCTTGGTCACACCGTCTCGCGCCAGGGCCGCAACAGAGAGCCCCAGCGAGCCACTCCATTTGTCACTCCCTTTGTCATTCCCTTTGTCATTCCCTTTGTCTGTTCGGAGTGCATCCAGTCGCGCGATGATGCGCGGCAGATCATCTTCCGGCAGCGTAAACAGGACTGCGATCGGATCGATCTGGGTGATCACCACCAGACCACTTGCATCGCTTGGATGCACCACGTTTCCTTCATCGATCAGACGCACCCCTGTGACCCCATCAATCGGTGCGACAATCCGTGAATACTCGACGCTGAGCTTGGCTGACTCTGCGGCAGCGCGATCGACACCGACCGATCCTTCATACTGATGAACCAGCGCTTGCTGATCATCGACCTGCTGCTGACTGATCAGGTTCTGCGTACGAAGCTCTTGATAGCGTGACAGGTTCTTGCGCGCGTTTTCAAGCAGCGCAGTGTCTCGCAACAGCGCACTCTCTGCTTGATGAAGCGACGCCACAAACGGTCGGGAATCGACCTGCGCCAGCAGTTCTCCGCGCACGACCCGCTGACCTTCCCGAAACAGAACTTTTTCTAAGCGACCATCGACCTGCGTACGCACCGTCACCGTCTGAAACGCAGACACCGTTCCCAGTCCATCTACGTAAATCGGAAGATCCTTTTGCTGGACCTGCGCGGTCAGGACAGACACCGGACGCGCGACTCCACTCTCTGCGGAACCGGCTGCATCTTTGCCCTTGTGACAGCCAGCCAGTGCGCACAAAAGGATCAGACACCCAGGCAGCATCACACCGGGACGGACTCCTGATCGCACAGCGCAGCGGGCAGCGGCTGATCGCTTCGCATTCCCTCGGTTCGGAACATCAGATCGCATAACAGAGACGTTCAGCAATGCCCAGGCCAGCCGCCGCCATCGAAAGTCCGCGCAAGCGATTCATCGCACTACGCGAGATCTACACCGTCGCAGATTCCGCGTTTGCTAGGAATCCGAAAGACCGCACTGCGGACTCCGCACGCAGCGCTACCTCTTCATGATGAGCGCTCTGCGCCTGTCCAAAATCAAGACACCTGTTTCCGTTTTGGACAGCCATCGCACTGTCTTTTTGATCCTGTGACTGTGCGCTCGTCCTCTCTGATCGGTGCAAAGGAATCTGCATAGGCAGCAGGAACGAAGCTTGCTACTTGTCCACATCAGAGCAAGCCGTGCGCATCATCCGTTATCGAATCCTTACCATTGTTGTCGTCGGTGCCATCATGTCAGCGCTCTCTCTGACCGCGCTGTGGAAGGTGCTGTCCCTGACCACCGAAGGACGGATCGAGCGCGCCCGCGATGGCCTACGCAGCGAGCTGGATCGACTGTCCCGCGCGACTCCTTCTGCGCGAAAGGAAGCGCTCTCTGTGGCTCCTGCCAGTGCGCTCATCGGCATGCGCGGTGGCTTTTTCCGCGCCCAAGACAGCGACCTTTCGGGGGTTCCAGCAGACTGGCAGGCGACGGTGATGTCGGCGCTGTCCCAAGCACAGCAACGCCACGCGACCACCGTGATGGAGCTACGCCAAGGACTGTCTACTCTCCTTGTGGCGGCGCGACCGGCAGAAGGACAGCAGCTTGCGTGGGCCGGAGTGATGGTTCCCCCCCTGTTTCATCATCGCTTCTGGCTGACGGTGGTGATTGTGCTGGCGCTCGCGACCGCGATTCTGTGTACGAGCGCAGTAGGGGCCAGCGTGTCCTTTCTGCGTAGTGCAAATGACTTGCATCAATGCTTGGTGAAGCTCGGGGAAGATCTCTCCACGCCGGTGCCACGGCTGCGCATTCGCGAGCTGGCGGAAGTGGCGGACGGAATCGCACAGCTGGCGCAGAGCCTGCGTCACGCCCGTGAAGAACAGAGCCGCATGGCGCAGAAGCTTGCGCAAAAGGATCGCTTGGTGGCGCTTGGTCGGGTGGTCGCGGGTGTCGCGCATGAAGTCCGCAACCCGCTCGCATCGATCAAGCTGCGTCTCGATCTGGCCGCTGTGGCAGAGCCGCTGCCGAAGCTTGCAGCCAGCGCCATCGAGCACTCTGCTGCCGAGATCGCGCGACTCGATCGCTTGGTGGCGGATCTGCTGGTGGTCGCAGGCAGACACCTGGGACCGCGCAAGCTGACCTCGCTCGATCAACTGGTCCAAGCCCGCGCAGAGACTCTGTCCCCGTGGGCAGCACAGCGCGGCGTTCACGTTGTCATCCACGCTTCATCGGACTGTTCCGCTGTCATCGATCCAGAGTCGGTGTCCCGCGCGATTGACAACCTGCTGCGTAACGCCGTCGAAGCGTCCCCGATCGCACGCAGCGTCTACGTAAGCCTTCGGGAAGAGCGAGAGTCCGTCTCGATCCGCGTCGAAGACGAAGGCGAAGGAGTGCCGCGTCCCAGCGAGCTGTTCGAGCCCTTCTTTACCACCAAGCCCGACGGAACCGGCCTGGGACTCCCGATCTCGCGCGCGATTGCCAGAGCCCACGGTGGAGATGTCAGCTACGCCCGCGTTCCTTTCCCGGCATCAGACGGAATCGAACAGGAATCCGGCACTGAGCGCACCCGCTTCGAGCTGTCGCTGCCCAAGGCGTTGGCAGAGCCAAAGAGAGAGTCTGTATGAGCACCATCTTGATCGTTGAAGATGAAAAAGGAATCCGCGAAGGCTTACAAGCTGCCGTCGAGACGCTGGGTCATCGCGCACTACTATCACCGGGAATTTCTGTCGCACGCGAGCTTCTATCCAGAAGTGAGATCGACTGCGTGCTGCTCGACATTCGGCTACGTGACGGAGACGGACTGGAGCTGCTGCGCGAGCTACGACAGGGAGCCCGGCGCGATGTGCCCGTCGTGATGGTGACGGCGTACGGCGACAGCGAGCGCACGATTCGAGCCATGCGCGACGGAGCCTTTGACTATCTGACCAAGCCGTTTGACGTTCCTGTGCTGCTGTCTACCGTCGAGCGAGCCATAAAGCAGCGGACGCTGACCCAGACGCTTCACAGTGAACAGCCGAAAGTTCCGTCGCCTCTGCAAGCGGGAAGCCTGGTGGGAACCAGCACGGCAATGCTCGCGATTTGGAAGCTGATTGGACGCGCCGCAGCGACGCAAGTTCCAGTGCTGATCACGGGCGAAACGGGAACCGGAAAAGAGCTGGTTGCGCGCGCGATTCATGACTACAGCACCAGCGCACAGCAGCCGTTTGTGGCGGTCAATCTGGCAGCGGTGCCGTCGTCGCTTCTGGAAAGCGAGCTGTTTGGACACGAAAAAGGAGCATTTACCGGAGCCACGGTGCGGCGCGCTGGACGGCTGGAGCTGGCGGCGCAAGGAACGCTGTTTCTCGACGAGATTGGCGATCTGGAAGGAGCGCTTCAGACCAAGCTGCTGCGCGTGCTGGCCGACGGCTGCTTCGAGCGAATCGGGGGCAGCGAGACGCTGCAAAACCGCGCGCGCGTCATCACCGCCACCCACAAGCCCGTGCATCCCGCTGAGCCAGGCTGCGTGCTGCGCGAAGATCTGTACTATCGACTGGCGGTCATCGAGATCTCGGTTCCGCCGCTGCGTGCGCGTCGCAGTGACATTCCGCTGCTCGTCGCACATGCGCTGGAAGGAACCCCGGCGCGCGCGGTGTCCGAAGAAGCGATGGGCTGTCTGATGAACTATCGCTGGCCAGGCAACGTGCGCGAGCTGATGCATGTCATCAAGCGCTCGGCGGTGCTCTGTGGCGGAGAAGTCATTGATGTGCCCGCGCTGCCGATAGGACTCTGTACAACATCCTCGACGGTGACTGCCAAGGATGTGGGCCGCACCGAAAGCTGGCAGATTCCCGAGGACGGCACGCTCAAAGAAGCGGTCCAGCAGCTGGAAAAGTACATGCTGCTGCGCGCGCTCCAGCGAGCGGGAGGCAATCGCTCCGAAGCCGCAAGGCAGCTCGGCATCGGCAGACCGAACCTATACGCCAAGCTGGAAGAGCACGGCCTAACCATCCGTTCCGACGCAGAAGAGAGCGAAAAGGCATGAGAGCTTACGTGTTCGTGACAGCCGCTGTGCTGGGCCCGGTTTCCCTTACGTCGCTTGCTGCCGAGGAGCGAGCGACCCAAGCGCAGCCCGCCATGGCCCCACCGAGCGCGCTGAAGGTGCTGAGCTTGCAGGACGCGCTCCAGACGGCCAAAGAGCATCAGCCGCAGCTCCTTTTGGCAAGGGCTCAGACGATGGCAGCCCGCGCCCGCGCCGATCAAGCCCGCGCCCCGATCTTGCCGCAGCTTACCGGCACAGCGTCGTATCAGCGCACCACCGCCAACTTTGTCGCTCGACCGGGAGCCGTTCCGTCGCAGTTTGCCAGCAGCGCGACGGCGATCTCGCTCGATACCTTCAACTTCTTTAGCTTCGGCATGCAGCTTTCGCAGTACATCTGGGACTTCGGACAGACGACGCGCAGGTGGCAGGCCGCTTCCGCCAGCGCCGACGCCCAGCACGCAAGTGAGCAGGTCACCGCGCTACAGATCGCGACCACCGTGCAAAATGCCTACTTTGCGGCGCGGGCCCAGCGCGCGCTGCTGCAAGTGGCACGCGACAACCTGGCCAATCAGGATCGTCACTTGGTTCAGGTCACTGCGTTTGTTTCCGTCGGAACACGGCCCGAGATCGACCTCGCGCAGGCTCGCACCGATCGCGCCAACGCATCCGTCCAGGTGATTGCCAGCGAAAACAGCTACGAGATCGCCAAGGCCCAGCTGCGCGCCGCAATGGGCGTCGAAGACAGCGTCGATTTTGATGTGCAAGACGAACAGCTTCCGCCCGTGCCCGGCGAAGATCAGCCCACCGAGGAGCTGTTGCCGACCGCGCTCGCCGAGCGGCCCGAGTTTCTGGTCTTGTCCCGACAGCTTGCGGCGCAGAAGCTGCTTCTTTCGGCAGCCAAAGGTGGGTACGGACCGTCGCTCGGGGCCACGATGAGCCTAACCGATGCGGGCACAAACATCTCGCAGCTGGCGCTCAACCTCAGCGCGTCGGTCAACCTGAGCTGGCCGATCTTTCAAGGTCTGCTCACGCTGTCGCAGGTCAAAGAACAGAGCGCCAACCTGACCGCGCTGGATGCCCAGTTGCAGAGCCTCCGTCAGCAAGTCCGCGTCGAGCTTTCGTCGGCCCGGCTGCAAGTGCGCGCCAGCAAAGCGACCTGTGTTGCCGTGCAGCAAGCCCAGCAGAGCGCCGGGGAACGACTGCGACTTGCGGAAGCGCGCTATCGAACCGGCGTCGGTAGCATGATCGAGCTGGGCGATGCGCAGCTTGCCTTCACCACAGCGTCGGCGCAGCTTGTGCAAGCGGAGTATGCGCTCGCCAGTGCGCGGGCTCAGCTGCTGCGGGCGCTCGGTCAGCCAATCGGTCAGCCGCTCGGTCAGCCAATCGGTCAGCCAGTCCGTCCGTGACCCCCAGCCGAAGCGCTCACATTGTGGCGATGCGCTGCAAATCACCACCTGTGCGCTCGACTTCGTGGGCTTCCGCCGGAATTTCCGGTACAAGGCGGGCATGCAACTACAGCAAAGCCCGTCCGCGCAAGTGATCTACGGAATCCACGCTGTTCGTGAAGTCCTCGAGCGGCGTCCCCAAGACGTTCAGTCGCTGTATCTGCTCGAAGGAAGCAAGCCAGACCCAAAGCCGGGTCGCGACGAAAAGCCCGATGCGCTGTCGCTCGTGCGTCAGGCTGCTGAAAAAGCACGCATTCGTCCGGTCCTCAAGTCGCGCAGTGAGCTGGATCGCATCAGTCAAAACGGCGTCCATCAAGGAGTGGTCGCGCTGTGTGCAGAGTTCGCGTATGAGAGCGATCCACTGGCTCCGGTGCGGCGCGCGCAGGAAGCTGGGAAGACTCCGGTTGTGCTGATCCTCGACGGAGTGACCGACCCCCAAAACCTGGGTGCGCTGATTCGTTCGGCCTGTGTGCTGGGAGCCGATGCAGTGGTGATTCCGCAAGATCGCGCCGCGCAAGTCACCGCTGGAGCCATCAAAGCCGCCGCTGGAGCGACCTCACAGCTTCCGATCGTCAAGGTTGCCAACCTGGTACGCGCGATGGAACAGCTCAAAGAGGGAGGACTGTGGCTCGTCGCTGCGGTTGCTCCCGGTCAAGGCGGACAGCCGCTGTGGGATCTGGATCTGTCGGTTCCGATTGGCGTCGTGCTTGGCGGGGAAGGGAGTGGTCTGCGTCCGCTCGTGCGCAAGACCTGTGATCTCCGGGCTGAGATTCCCATGCCGTCCGGTCTGCACGGTGCATCGCTCAATGTCTCTGCCGCTGGAGCCGTCCTGTTGTACGAGTGTCTCCGTCAGCAGCGACTTCAGTAGCAAGCGATTCCTTTCGCGATTCCTTTCGCGATTCCTTTCGCGATTCCTTTCGCGATTCCCTTCCCATTCCTTTCGCGATTCCCTTCCAAACAGAATCCCACACAGATGCAAGTCTGTTTCAGCTTCTGTGCAGCATCTCTGCGCCTTCTTCTTCACAGAATCGCCGCTTCCGCTTCGTTACAGATGCAAGTCTGTTTCATCTTTTGTACGGAATTTCTGCTTCACTGCTGCTTCCAATCGAGCTTCAGGTTCCGTTCTCCGGACAGCACAAACGTCTGTCCGTCTCCCTGACTCGCCAGCGCTACTTTCGCGGCTGCGCCCACATGGATGCGATCCACTTCCGTCATGATCTGATCCAGCTCGATCCAGAACTCTCCCTTTTTGCTGGGCTTGGTCTGTAGCTTGAATCGCTGGGACTCTTTGTCTGTCTCTTCCCACACAAACTTGCGGCCAGTGCCACTGCGATCCGCGATTCCCACAAACAGCAGCCGACGCGACTCTTCTTTCTTGGGCGGCAGATCCAGCGCTCCGACAGAGACGACTTCCCACGTCCGTCCAGCGTCCTCTTCCTCTTCTTCTTTGCTCTTCCGATCCGGAAGCACCGCCAGCAGCGGGCTGTCTTTGCGAACCGTCAGCGCACACGGAGTCCGCTTCACCAGCGTCTGCTGCACACCCTGCCACAGGCTCCGCGCCCCTTTGTGATAGCGCTGCTTTCCTTTTTCCGCGATCGCTCCGTTTGCTTCCAGATACCACAACAGCAGCGAGATCTGTTCTTCACACAGACCCGGCTTGCTGCGCAGCCACGCATCCATCATGCTACAGAGCTGCATCGACGTTGCGCGCAGTCCGGTGCGCAGTCCCGACGACGGAACATAGGGACGCTTGTCTAGGAACGCCTGCCACGCCTTGCTGTACTTTTTCTGAACCTTCGGATCGAGGATCGACAGCGCATCTTGATAAAGATCCAGGTTCGGTAGCTCGCTGTGACATCCCAAGACTTGATGAAGGAGTGCTCTGGTTCCGTCGCCCCCTTCCTCTCCTTCGCCTTGCGCTTCTTCCTTGGGATACTTGGCGCGACTGCTGTCCTTTCCGTACAGAACCAGCCAGGCCGCGTTGTCCGGTCCACCCAGATCTTCGCGCCGATAAAACGCCTTTCGATCCTCGATCATGCTGTAGTACGCCGCTGCGTACAGAGCCAGCCACAGCGGTGCATCTTGGGACACCCACTGCTTGTCTTTGGCCAGCTGCGCGTGGCCTCTGTGTAGCAAAAAATACATCGGCGAAAGCGGCACTCCGTCCTGCGGTCGCTGCGGATCGAACAGTCGCACCACCACCTGCTCGCGACCCTGACAGCGGAACAGTCCCATCACCACTGCCGGACCGGAAGGGAGTCCGCCAAGCAGTGAGCTGAAGCTATAAAAGAGGCTCGGATCAAACGGCTTCGCAGCTTTCAGGGATTCCAGATCTGTATGCTCTGGCGGCGCATCAAACAGCACATTTTCCTTGTCGGATTCCCGCTTCGGTTTGTACGCCGCGAGCACTTTGGGAAGTTCGACAAAATCGGTTCGCTTGGCTTTGGACAGATCGAGCAGACCCGCTGGATCAAACGGTGTAGGCATGAGGGCTCCTTGCTGCGGAACACCCTGTTTTATGCAGGTCTTGCGCCAGCGCAGAAGCGACTCTGTTTCTTCAGTCTTCCGTCGGAAAATGGACTCCTACTGCGTGCGAGCAGCCTGTGTGCGAGCAGCGCGCGCGCACACCGCACAGAAGCAGAGTCCGTCCCGCCGCACGCTGTCAGTGTTTGTTTTCCGGTGCGGGCGGATGGATCGCTGGATTGAGATCACCGGGCAGCTCTGTAAAAAAGCGCAGTAGATCACCGTGAACTGCCTTGGCATCGCGACGGCCCAGCTCGATGAGCTGCATCGCGAACTCGCCATCGAACAGAAGATAGGAAAGCAGATCGCTTTCGTCTTCTTCATCCGATTCACAGATCATCTTGGCGATCCGTCCCAGCGTTCCGGGCGTGCGCTTCGCAAACGTGGGAGAACAGACATAGTCCACCGCCAGCTTGCCAATGTTGTCGGACGCACGCACCAGCAGCGCTGGCAGCGGCTTCATTCCTTCTGTCTTGTTCTGGTATCCCATCGCGGTGTTGAGCTTGGGAAGGAACTCTTCCCCAAACTGACTCTGTCCTGCGGTGAGGATCTGATTGATGCGCTGAAGTCGCTCGATGTCATTTTCCACGCGATCGAGCAGCAGCGCGTTGAGCGCCTTTCCCACCAAGAACAGCGGACTTGGCATCTTCGCGCTCGGGTTCGGACGCTCTGGAATCTTCTGGATTTCACCGATGTAGCGCGGGCTGACCACGATCATTCCGTTCGCCCCGAGGTGCCGCGCCGGAGACAGCGGGACGTTCTGCCGCAGACCGCCATCACAGTAAAACTCTCCATCAATACGGACCGAAGGAAACACGAGCGGAATCGCCGCAGAGGCCAGCGCATGCTGAATCCGTAGCTGCGACACCTTGCGCGGAACCACTTTGGGATCGCGCGACCAGCGCGGCACACCATGGCTGGATCGAGAGATGAACACCACCGTATTTCCCGTCGCAATGTGCGTTGCGGAAGCCGTCACCGCTTGCAGAAGTCCGGACTGCAGATGCTCGGTGATGCGCTCAAACGGAATCGCGTTCTTGATGATGTCTTCCATTCCTGACGGCTCGATCAGTCCTCCGTAGCGATCCTCTTTGACCTCCGAAGCCAGCGGAGATCGACCGATCAAGCTGCGTGCAAAGCGCCACAGATGAGACGAACGAATCCGCACCACATCACTCATCTTGAGCGCTTGCCACTGCGACACCAGACGACGCGCACGACTGCGCGGAGCATCCGCAAACGCAGCCAGTCCACAGCCGTTGATCGCCCCCACAGAGGTTCCACAGATGATGTCGAGCGGTACATCGCGACCGAGATCGCGCGCCACCTCTTCGACGATGTGCTGGACGACACCTACTTCGTACGCACCACGCGCGGCACCACCAGCCAGCACCAACGCAACGCGTCCTGGGGTCTTGTACAGAAAATCGGGACGGACAGGGACCATCCCTTGATTGTCGGCGACTTACCGGGTTTGTTTCAACCAAGACGCGGCAGCGACGGGTCAGAGTGCTGCTTGGCCAGCTCCGCCAAAAGCTCTGGGGAAGGCAGCGTCGGAAGCAACGCGGGCTCTGTATGAACCTCTATTGCTTTTGGACCCTGCGCCACGAGCGACCCCGGCGAAAAGCGATGCTTGAAGATCTCCACCAAGGTCACCCACGCTGCGCGCAGCGAGTTGAAGCTCGACGCACCGATCACGCGAGGGTGATACTCAATCGGTCGCTCGCTGATGTGAAAGCCGTGCCGCTTCGCTTCCGCGAGAAGCTGTCCGTCGATGAACACCGAGCTGGCGGTAAGCTTGATCGCGTCCAGCACACGCCGATGCACAAACTTGAACGAAAAGTTCACGTCGCGCACCTTCACCCCGAACAGCAGCCGCACCAGCAGGTTGTACACCCGTGAATACAGCGCTCGACGCGGCGTATCGTAGCGTTGGAGCCGATAGCCAATCAGCAGGTCCGTCTGTAACGCCTGCGGCAGCGCATCGACCAGCACTTGCAGATCCACCGGCAGATCGCTGTCGGTATAGAACACCAAGTCACAGCGCGCCGACTGAAAGCCCGTTCGCAAGGCGGCTCCGTACCCGAGGTTTTTCGGATGCTGAACCAGCCGAACGTGGGGGTTGTCTAGCATAAAGCGCTGCACCACCTCCGCCGAGCCATCCTTGCTGCCGTCATCGACAACCAGGATCTCGTAGTCAGAAAACCCGAGCTTGGGAATCACCGCGAGGGTCTGCCGTAGCGTCGCCGCGATGTTGTCCCGCTCGTTGTACATGGGGAAAAAGATAGAAAAGCTTTGTGCCGCCCGCACCGCATCGGTGTATCGCGAGCCGATCGCGCCGTCTATGGGAAAAGCAGAGCCAGTTCGCTGACTTGGTTTGGCAAGTGCAGGTGAAGTTACAAACCTCACCTTTGTAGCCAGCTTACGAACCGGGCAAGATCCAGATATGAACAGGCCAGCGCGTCATATCGGGCTGATTGTCCGCTAGCTGTTCTTGCACACACGTACAAATCTGCTGCATACGAGCGCGCATTCCATCATCAGCATAGTGGCTGTATGGAAAATAGCGATCTCCTATTTTTTTCAAAATAGTCGGTTCTTCTGCGCGCAGTTTGATGTCGTCAGGCTGGACATCTGTTAGGCACTTTTTCACCCACACAGAGATCTGACTATTCTGACATTCGATGGACGGTCCACAAAACGCAGAGATCTGAAACACTTCTTTGCTTTCATGCGCTTTGCTGGTTGTTTGGATACCAACACGACGCTTGGATGACTTGAGCGGGGACGGTGCAGGCTCAGGTTCAGGCTCAAGCGCGGGCTCGGGCTCGGGCTCAGGCTCGGGCGCTGACGCAAAAGACTTTGCAGAACGCGCAGCAGGCGCTCGGCTGGGGGACGGGACGGACAGCGCGGACGGCTCGGTGGCATGAAGCGGCTCATCGTCGCTCGCAGCGGCCAGATCGTGCGGTGCTGACGCGACTGAAGCGGATGACTCGATGCGGACGGGCGGACTGGGATGCGCTGCCTGCTGACTGCCCAGATCGATGATGCCCAGCCTCGAAGAATTGGTCCAGCCCGGCTCTTGCCAAAACGCGCGCGGCAGGACCAGCGACAGCAAAAGCAGCCCAATGCCGACCGTCACCAAGAACGAAATCACCGCATACAGCAGCCACGGGGATGCTCGCTCTATCCGCAGCGTCTGGGCGTTGCGATCGAGATCGACATCCGTGGGTCGCGAAAGACTCGCGACGGCCCACTCCTGCTCACGACGCTTGGCCGGATCGCTCATCGCCGGATCGCTCGTCGCCGGACTGCTCGCCGCCGGACGCTTTCGCCACTGCGGCAGGTGCGCCGGATAGATGTCGAGGATCGAAAAGTGCAACAGCTTCGGCAAGTGTCCGACGACAAACTCTTCAAACAGCTTGTGAAACGCTTCATCGGTCGCCGAACAGATCAAGACGACGCTGCCACTTTGGACCGCTTCGATCGTCAGCTCTGCGTCGCTGGTGTACAGCCGCATGTGCCGCAGCAGCGCCACGACCTGATGCCGGTCCGCTTCTTCGATCGTCGCGGACAAGATCACCACAAAGCGCTTGCGCGTGTCGTCGCCGGGCAGCTCGGTCGAGGTCGCCTGATCCGCCAGCAGCGTACGCACCTCTTTGACATGCTGCGGAAACGACTGCTCCACCTGCGAGCGCAGCTCTTCTTCTTCCGTATTCCACAGAAGTAGGTTCAGCTTGACATCGCGATTCATGGCATCGCTGGTTAGCCGATAGATCTCTGGAAAGTAATCGATCAGAAACGCATCCAGCTCTGCCGGGCTGCCCAGTGCGCGATTGATGATTTGCCGTATCGCACGTCGATTTAGCGCAGGCGCAGAGATGACAACATCAGTCGGCTTGACAGCAGCAATGGACGAAAGCGACTCACACAGACTCATAGACAAACCCCCAGTTCGCTGCGTGGACAAAGCAAGAACAGCGCCAGCGTGATCATTTCACGCCAGGTCCAGCCGATTGGCAGTCTGTGCGAGCCCTCAAGCGCCCCAGCCCAGCGCCGGAAACACTACACCGTACAGTTTACTTTTTGCCACGTTTTGACCGATCCGCTGCTAACATTGCAGGCAATTGACTTAGAACTCCGCGCTGCACCGTAGCGGAGCGATCAGCCAGCACAGCGGACACCCGAATGGAACCGGACAAGCCACCGACCCTGACAGAGAGAAAGCGTGCAGCGATCCTGCGCGCAGCAGCAGAGTCCTTTCGTCATGAAGGATTTTTGGCCACCAGCACCGATCGCATCGCCGAGCGCGCGGGGGTGTCCAAGCGAACGCTCTACAATCACTTTCCGTCGAAGGATGCGCTGTTTGATGCAGTGATCGAAGGCTACTGGGCACGGCTCCAGACGCTCTCGCAGCCGCCGCTTCCTTCGCCGCAGGGAATCGAGGATCGCCTGGTTGCGTTTGCGTGCGAGCGGCTCCAAGTGCTTCTCGATCCGGAAGTGCTCGGCATCTTCCGCGCGGTGATGACCGAGTCGATGCGAGCGCCCGAGCTGTCGCGGGCTTGGCGACGAGACTCTTCGTATGAACAGCTGCTTGGGATTGAAACGATTCTGGACGAAGAGAGTGCGCACGGACGACTCCTGATCGCAAGCAGAGAGCTGGCAGCCTCCCAGCTGTGGGGGCTGGTCTTTGGCGGTCTGTTTTGGTCGGGCGTCATGCACCTGCACGGACAGGTCTCTGCTGCGTATCGCGAACAAGTGGTCCGCGAGGGCGTACGAACGTTTCTGGCTCGCTATGGAACACCGGCTGAGTCCGTCGGTGAACCAGCGAGTCCCAACCGACGAAAGGCTGCCGCAAGCAGACAAGCGGCAAAAGGAAAACGGTCATGACGATGGAGACGATGACGGCACGCGAGGCTCCGCAAGGAAAGCCGCTGCCGTGGGTGGGGCATCTTCTACATGTTGCGCACCATGGCATGTGGGACTTTCTGGCCAAAGAGCAGCGCGAGCGCGGTGATTACTTCCGTCTGACGCTCGGTCCGCGCCAGATGTTTGTGATCGCGCATCCCGATGGAATCGAGCGCGTGCTCGGTACAAACCGCGACAACTACATCAAGAAGACGTCGTACGACTCGATGCGGCTGCTCACCGGAGACGGACTGCTGACGCTGGAAGGTGACACCTGGCGCACCCGGCGGAGAATGGCCAATCCAGCGTTTCATCGAGAGAGCGTCCGGCGCTTTGTCCGTTCGATTAGCGGCATTTCCCAAGAAGCGCTGGCCGCATGGCGCTGGCGGATTCCGAACGGAGGCACGCTGGACCTTCATCACGAGATGATGCTGCTGACGCTGGAAGTGGTGGCAGAGACGCTGTTCGGCCAGCGCATGGGGGAAGCTGCGGGTGATACCTCGGGACGCGCGTTTGCGGAAGCGCTCAAGGTGCTGTCCGATCGCGGCAACACCGGCGTACGACTTCCGCTTCACATTCCGACCCCCGGCAATCTGCGCTTCCGCCGCATCTTGCAGACTCTGGATACCGAGGTTTATCGCATTCTCGACGCTGCGCGCAAAGAAACAGAGCCCCGCGCGGTTCCTACGCTGGTTCACATGCTGCTGCAAGCGCGCGATGAAGACACCGGACAAGGACTCACCGATCGCGAGCTACGCAACGAGCTGATGACGCTGTTTCTCGCCGGACACGAAACCACAGCGCTGCTTTTGACCTGGCTGTTTACGCTCCTGTCACGCAGTCCCCAAGTGGTCGAGCGCGCGGAAGCGGAAGTGGATGCAGTGCTTGGGAATCGCGAGCCCACTGCTGATGATGTGCCCAAGCTGGTCTATCTGCGTCAGATCATTGATGAAGCGCTGCGCCTGCGTCCCCCCGCGTGGAGCATCGCCCGCGACACCGTAGCAGACGATGTGATCGGCGGCTTTCATGTCCGCGCTGGCGACTTGGTGCTGCCCGCGATCTATCTGGTGCAGCGTCATCCCGCGTTCTGGCCCCATCCCGAGCGTTTCGATCCGGATCGCTTTGCTCCCGATCGCGCGAAGTCTCGTCATCACTATGCGTACCTTCCGTTTTCGCTCGGTCCCCGGATCTGCATCGGCAACATCTTTGCGCTGACGGAAGCCACGGTGATGCTGGCCACGCTGCTCCAGCACACGCGCATTTCAATGGATGCCCCGGACGCTGTCCGCATCCAAGCAGGCATCACGCTGCGACCCGCTGGTCCGGTTCCGGTTCGGGTTCGCTGGCGTCGCAGTCGCGCCCAAGCCTAACAGCGCGCGATTGGCATATCATAAAGAGACATCGCAGCCCGTCGATCCCGATGAAGGAAGTACTGCTTCATCAGCACCGCTGTAAGCGAGTGCCACGCCATCTCATGAGGAAGACCATCGTGCCCAAAGAATCCAAGAACCAGTCCGCAAACAAGACCGTTTTGGCGCTTGTGACCCAGCTTGCGGACATTGAAGCAGCGGCTCAGCTTGTGGCTGCGCTGGTTCCTCTGCCTGATGTTGCAACCAAGTGGGCGATTGTCCTTTCCTATCACGATCATCAGGAACAAGTGACCACGGCGCTGTCGAGTGCTCTGCCTGCGCTTCCTATGTTGGATCCGTATGGGACAGACTCCTTTGCCAGCTTGTCGCAGCAAGACAGCATGAACCTGCGCGCTCTGGTGCAGATCGTCGCACAGCTTCTGTCCGATCCGCCTGGATCCGCGTGCGTATTTCAGACCGAGCTGACGTATCCGTATGTCGTGCCAGCGCTGATCCCTGCTGCACCAGAAGTGGCTGTAGAAGTGCTGACGCGAGCTGGCCTGGGTGCTTCTATGTTGGCTGCACATCCCAGCCGAAACAGACTCCTTTCCTTGGCCAAGCAGACTGCGCCCGACTACCTTCGCGCGCTGCTGGTGAGCGATCCTGACCGGCTATCGAACGCCCAGCCTGCCGATCTGGCCAGTGCGGTTCCGATCTTGGGACTGCGGGATTCTCCGTCGGTGATGGCGCGCTGGAAGACGCTCATTACGGACCATCATCCGGCGCTCGGGGTCGAAGCGTGGGAAGCGCTGCTGCGCTACGATGACGGAGCGCTGATCAAGCTGGTGGATGAAGAACACATTCGCATCGCAGTGAGTCACGGAACCAGCAAAGAGCCTGTCTCTTTGGTCCCACTTCTTACGCTGGCCAAGAAAGCGGATGACGCGCGCAGTGGTGGCAAAAAGGGAAAGTCAGCAGCGGTTACTCCGTCGCTCGGAGAGCTGGCGCTGCGTAGCTTTGCGCAGACCGTTTCGGGCAAGATCTTTTTGGAACGAGTGGACCAAGCGCTCGATCGCTGTGACAAAGGAGCGGTATCCGCGCACGCATTCTGGATGGAGCTGGCACGCTTGGTCGTCGAACATCCTGAGGATCCGCTCGGTGTACGGAGTGGCAAGGGAACAGATCTCGATGGCCATCCCGATGAGGTGAGCTATCTGTCAGCACACACCATGGCGATCTATGTCATCGAGCGCTTTCCCAAGCCGAGCGGAGCGGCGCAGCAGGTGTTGATCGACTGGGTAGAACAGCATCCGATTGCGTTTGGTCACTACACCAAGACGTTTGCCAAACGAGTAGGAATCGCCAAGAAAGCGCCACCGATTCCGTATGCGGAAAGCGACCTGACAGGACTTCCGCCCGCGCATCAGAAAGCGTGGCAGACCGCGCGCGAAAAGAGCTGGGCAAAGGAAATTCGACTCCCAAGCGGACTCCCAGATGCCGCGCTGGCTGCTCTTTCTGCGAAGCTTCCAGCGCCACTTCCCGAAGACGTTCGATCGTTTTATCGGCTTCACAATGGCGCAGGGAATGACGAGTGTTTCCGAGGCTGCCGACTGTATGATCTGGAGTCCGCAATCGCGCGGCGCGCCACGCTGCTATCGCTGTCGCTCCGTCATCCGTTTCCGCCCGAGTGGTTGCCGCTGACAGATGATGGCGCGGGAAACCATGCCTGCGTCGTGCTAAGCGGACCGAAAGCAGGTCAAGTGTTCGACTTTGATCACGAAACGGGGGCCGGAAGAGCACTCGCCAAGAGCTTCGCGCAGTTCGTCGAAAAAGCCACCTGGGGCTAATTTCCGTTACGCAGCCGCGCGGGCTATCGATTGTAGCTTCCTATTGCGCAGCAGACAGACGACTCCGCAGCCAGGTCAGCAAGCGAATCAGGAGTCCTCCCACCGTGCCCAGCGGCAGTGCAATCAGCGATCCATACACCAGCACCGCCAGCGGAGGCTTCCCCAGATAGCTATACGCCCAGTCGCTTCCGTGGATGCCTTCCAAAAGACCCCAGCACAGCCCAATTCCCATCGCAGCCAGCGCCGTCGATCCAAGCAGAATCAGTCCCGCCAGCGCGCCCAAAAGTGGAGCCCACCACCAAGTCCGCTGCGCGATCAGGGGTCCAACCGTACTGCCGACTCGATACGCAAAAAGCGCCTGCGACAACGTCAGCAGTCCGAGCAGCAGACCCAGCGGCAGCGACGGTCGGACAGTCACCGCCAGCACAGATCCAGTCAGGACCACGCAGCCCACACCGACCCAGCGTCCTTCCGCGTGCAGCGTCTGCGCTGACTGTTCCTGTTGCGTCACTTGGATGCCTCTCCGAAATGTTACACCAGATCGGCACCACGGATCGACGCCACATCGCAGCGAAAGCAGAATGAACGGAAACAGACCCGCAGAAGGAATCGAGCTACTGAGCGAAGATCTCACGGACGGGTTTGCCACGCAGACGGGCTTTGGGAACCAGTCCCAGCGCATACAGCACCGTCGCAGCCGTATCCATGGTTGAGACCTTGCTGTGCAGCACATGACCGCGCCGGACGTTGGGTCCGTGCGCAATCCACGGAATCTGGATGTCGCTTAGCCGAATGCCGCTGTGACCGCTGCCATGTCCGCCGTGATCCGCCGACACAATGACCAGAGTGTCATCCAGCGTGCCTGCCGCATCCAGTGCAGACAGAATGATTCCCAAGCAGCGATCGCACTCTCTGGCAGCTTGCCACTGCGCCGCCGACAGCCAGCCACTTGAGTGACCGTGCTCATCAGGATCCGAAAAGTGAACGAACATCAGCTCGGGCTGTCCATTCCGAATCTGCTGCGCCGCTTCTTCACTAACCTTTCGACAGAAGTAGCCCGGACGCAGAAAGGAATCGACCGTCCCTTGCGGCAGGATGTGACGCAGCTTGAACTTCCCAACGACAGCAGAGGTAGACAGTCCCTCCTCTGTAGCGAGTGAAAAAATCGTGGGCGTCTTGATAAAGCCCAGCGTGGGTCGCCAGTTGTTCCAGCGCAGACCGTGCTCATAGACATCGACCCCCGATAGCATCGCAGCATGAGATGGGAGTGTCGAAGCAGTGCTGATGGTTCGCGCCACAAAAGAATATGCGCCGTTACGATACAAGCGCTCGTGATTGGGAAGCGTCTGTTTTTGGATCAGCGCCGGATGCATTCCGTCCTCGCTGATGACCAGCACATGCTGGACTCGTCGAACCGGCGGAGTCACAGCAGCAACAGGCGCAGCAGCAGAGCCCTCATGCTGCGCAGAGGCGCTTTGCCCGAGCAAGCAAGTGACCACCAAGAACCAGGGGATCAGCCGCAAGATACACATTGCGTACGATGGTAAATCAAATGCAAATGAATTGCATTTGTAATCAAAATTCTTCAGCGCAGCGACGAAGATCTTCAAGCATCCGTGCCGCTACAGCGCAAAGAAACAGACCGATCCATCTGCACATCCTGCGGCAAGCCCGCGATCATCGGGAGCCCACCCAAGCTGCGAGATCTCTGCCGCTAAGCATACCTGACCGCGCACGACTTCATCCTGTTTGGGAAGCCAGAGTGCCAGCGTTCCGTCTTCATTCCCCGACGCAAGAAGCTCTCCCCGATGCTGAAAAGCCAGCGCTGACAGGGGACTGCGGGAAGCCGACAGCGTCTTGGGCTTGCTTCCTGCTGGACCGCCACCCGCAAAGTCCCAGACACAGCAGGCTGCGCCGCCGCCCGTCGCCAGAAACCGACTCTGATGATCCCAGCTTAGCAAGCGGACCTTCGCTGGGTATCCCGACATCTCAAGATCTTTGGTGGTTCCAGTCAAAAACAGATGAACGCTACAGTCCTGATTTCCAGTGGCCAGATAGCGACCGTTGGGACTCACCGCCAGCTTCAGCATGGAGCCCTTCCACTCATAGCTCTGCACGGGATCTGTCTCGCTTGGCACGAACAACCGCAGCACCCCGTACGTCAGCACCGCGAAGCACGGATCGTGATGGAACCACGCGATGTCAGACACAGTAAACGGTGTATCCGGCAGCGAAAGCAGCAGCTCACCGCTACTTCCAAACAGACGGACATGCTTACCTGCTGCGACCAAGATCAGCTCTCCGCTTGGGCTAAAAGAGACACGCTCGACCCAGCTCGTTCCACCTGGCAGCTCTGCGATAACATCCCCGCCATCCGCCGATAAGAGCTTGGCCACTCCGTCGTGACCTGCGCTGACCAGGCGATCTCCCTGCACTGACAAATGCAAGTCTGCTGCACCTACGCGATGGATCTGTCGCTGCCAAATTGTGCGTCCATCTGCTGCATCGATCAGCGCAACGTGTCCATCCACGGTTGCCACAGCGATCGACTTGCAGCTCGGATGCCAGCACAGACCGATGACGTGATCAGAGAGCTGCGTACGCCACTTCGGATTCAGTTCCCTTGCAGCAGTCTTTCCTTGAGATCGTTTCGGACTCATACGCTTCCCTCTGCACGGACAAAGACCGGACTGGAATCCACAGACAGTACGCGAGACAGATAGGACATCCCAATCACAACAGAGAGGAGTCCCGCAGCGATGCACAAGGCGCGCTCCACACGCGGATACGCAGCGAGTCTGGTTGCAGGCCAGCCAAGCAGTCCCGAAAGCAGCGCCATCGCCACAATCGAACCCACAGAAAAGAGCAGCAGATACAAGAGCCGCGCCAGCGTGCCACGCAATCCAACGACGAGAAACGCCATCAGCGCCCCACTTCCGCCCAGACCGTGAACAAACCCCACAAGCAATGTCCGCTGACCCATGCGACGCGGCAATGGTTGCAGCAGAGTCGCTCGCACGTCTCCCTGTCCCATCGCATCAAGCGGTCGCGCAAGGGGTCGCCGCAGCAGGCTCAGAAGACCAATCCACAGCATCGCAATCGCAGTGACCAGCTCAATCGCAGTCTCCACATACGGTGGAGTCTTCTTCCCCAAACAGAGCAGCAGTCCGCCCAAGCAGAGCAGCGCCAGCGAATGTCCGACGCCCCACAGCACACCGAGAGCCGCACCATGCCAAGGACTGCGACTCCCAATCGTCATTGCAGAGACAGCGGCCAGATGATCCGGCTCCAGTGCGTGTCTTGCGCCCAGCGTCAGGCCCAAAAGCGCCGCAGAGCCAATCATCACGCCGCTGCCTGGATGAAAGAAAAACAGCATGTGCGCATCCTCATCTGGCTATACCAAGCAGCTCCGAAAGCCACGCTGTAGCTCTGCGCGATCCAGGTTGCGACCAATGAACACCAGCTTGTTGATACGCGGCTCGCTCGGTCCCCACGGGCGATCCGGTTGTGCATCAAGCAGCATGTGAACACCTTGGAAGATGTGTCGGCGCGACTCTCCTTTGACGCTTAGGACTCCCTTCGATCGGAAAATGTCTTGTCCACGCTGCTGAAGAAGGGTTCCCAGCCACTTGTTCACGCGCACAGGATCGACGCTGCCGGGTAGCTCGATTCCGACCGAAGTGACTTCGTCATCATGCTCGTGATCGGGCTTAAACAGACGCTCTGCAAGTGGCTTCACTTCCCCCACAGAAGACAGAATCCGCAGCGAAAACTCTGTGGGTTGATGCTCGGTAAACAAAACATAATGACCACTCTGTCCTATCGTAAGGATGAAGTCGCCACCACCGGAAATCTCCATCTGCCAAGGCGCACGACTGGGCCACAGTTGAGAGTCTTTTGACACCCGCTGCGGATGCTCTGCAAACAGTCGCACCGCAGGCTCTGTCTGCTGCCCAATCAGCTCGCTTGCAGAACCAGTCAGCACACTTCCGTAAGCCGCCAAGATCGCAACATCCATCAGTGGATCCGGCCCTGGTTGAAGCGACAAGCGATAACGTTCAGCGTCGAACGCAAAGACTCCGGCCCACTCAAAGGGATACTCTGGTTCCAAGAACTTCGGGTCCACTTCCATCGCCCGCTGAAGGTTGAAGCCGCCAACATGTAGAATCTGCGCAATCGCAATGTCTGCATTCTGCGCACGAAGCAGCTTCGCGGGTCCGTTCATTCGATGCAGTCGTTCACACAGCGCATCCGCCTGCTGCTGCGTCACCAGATCAATCTTGTTTAAGATGATCACATCGGCAAACGCAATCTGTTCGCGCGCTTCTTCGCTGTCATCAATGTGCTGCGCGATGTGATGTGCATCCACCACCGTGACAATGCCATCCAGTCGCAGCTTGCTGCGTAGCTCATCATCGACGAAGAATGTCTGTGCAACGGGCCCCGGATCGGCCAGTCCTGTGGTCTCCACCAAGATGAAGTCAAACTTCTCACGTCGCTTCATCAAGCTTCCCAGGATGCGGATCAGATCGCCGCGCACGGTGCAGCAGATGCAGCCGTTGTTCATCTCGAAGATCTCTTCTTCTGCACCGATCACCAGCTCTTGATCAACCCCGACTTCGCCAAACTCGTTCTCAATCACGGCGATCCGCTTGCCGTGCTGCTCGTTCAAGATGCGGTTCAGGAGTGTCGTCTTTCCGGCCCCCAGAAATCCTGTCAGTACAGTCACCGGCACACGCGAGTCAGCAGTCATCGGAGTCTCCAGCAGTCTCAAGTCGATCTACGCGCTGTCATTTCAGCCGCACTTCATCGGTAACACATAGCCCAATTCAAATGCAAATCAATTGCATTTAAATTCTAAGGACATCGAATGAAATTAGAATATTTTAAGAGTGTAAATGCAAATTAGTTGCGTTTACAAAAAACTGCACTACAGTCTCAGGATGATGAGTCATTCGTCCATTCCCACGACCTATGCGCAGTGGAAACATTGCATCACCGTCAAGTGCGGAATCCAGCTCACCAGGCCCTATGTGACCGCACGAATCGCCACCTTGTCAGAGCAAAACAGCGCAGAAAATCGTAGCTTTCGATCCCTGTACGGAGAGCAGCATTACCAGTCTGTGAAGCGCTGGTTTGCGCAAGCCCTGGAAGAACTGGATCGCAGCGCAAGCTGACAGCACAGCGTCGGTAACAGATAGACCGTAAGGCCTGCCACAGGCCGCTTAGCGCGCGGAAGTGAGCATGCAGAAGGAGACATCTATGAGTACGTTTGATGTGGTGACGCAGCGACTCCTAGAAGATGCAGGCATCACAGAAGGAATGCGCGTGCTCGATATTGGCTGTGGCATGGGAATCGTTACACGCCGCATCGCACAGCTGGTGGGAAGCACCGGCACCGTCGTAGGAATTGACAGTGATGCAGCTAGCCTCGATCTGGCGCGCGCACAGACCACAGAGTCAGGCCTTCAAAACATCCGGTATGTTCAAGCGGATCTACAGATCTACCAGCCAGACAGAGACTCCTTTGATGCGATCGTCGGTCGTCGCGTCCTGATGTATGTTCGGAATCCTTTTGCGGTGCTACAGCGACTTTGCAGTGGTCTGCGTACAGGTGGAATCTGCGCCTTTCAGGAACAGACGCAGAGCCTGATAAGCGACCGCCTGGGACAGTGGCCGCTTCACGATCAGCTCATGACGTGGATCTGGGAAACTGTTCGCAAAGAAGGAGCCGATCCCAAGCTCGGTGTGATGCTGCCACGTCTGCTTACGCGGCTGGGCTTTGTCGTAACGGTCTCTGCGGCAGCAACCGTGGTGGGCCTAGAACAAGGACAACATCCACTGCACAGCATTGTGGAGTGGATGATTCCACGCATGCGCAAGCAGCAGGTCATCACAGAAGGCCAGATCGATGTACGGACCCTGCCCCAGCAACTTCAAGCAGAACGCGACCAAAACCCTGGGATCTACGCATCAGATCTGACCATCTCTGTGCTGGCGCGACAAGTCAGTGCGGCGTAGCTCCGATTCTGGCAGTGTCTCAGAAGTTGTTCCAGATAAGATACATTTGCTCTGCCTCTTATCTGGTCGGCATCCGCAGACCGAACCAGAACAGAGCGGGTCTACCTACCTGGTCATAGACGAAGCGACGAAGCGACAGCCGACATCGGACAGTGGACCATTTCGATTCGCGCGCCAACGTGTCACCATGTGACGTTCGCGCACGCGAACCCAAGATCTCTTTATCGACGAGGACTAGCTGTACATGGCGGCCCCCAAAAAGACGCTCATCGCTTTGGCCATTGTGTCCGCAGGCATTACCTGGCTCACGGCAGATCCCCCAGAGCTGCTACGGGTCGGTGCGAGCTATTCCGCCAAGATCGTCTGTTCCAACGTCTTTTTGGCGCAGCGTGAAGTGGATGACATCGTTCGCAATGACCTACAAGCGCCCGGACATCCACTGCTCAAGCTGATTCATGTGCGCGTCGATCCGAAACAGAAAGTAGTCCGTGCTGGGTTTCTGGGATTTTTGGGAAAGGGTCTTGCGGTCTATCGCAAAGGAACCGGCTGCGCAGCTGTTCCCGACGGAAACCTGGATGCTGCACGTCAGGTCAGCGCAGAGCGACCACACATTCCCAGTCCCAGACCAGATCAGCCGTGGCCGCAAGGGAGTGCCGCAGAGCCAGTCGCTACCGTCCAGCAGCTTGTCGATCAGCCCGCGCTGCATGGTCCAGGTGCGCGTGCTGTGGTGGTGATTCATCAAGGAAAGCTGATCGCTCAGCATTACGGTTCAGGCTTTTCTTCTACCACTCTGCTGCTCGGCTGGTCGATGACCAAGTCGGTGACGGCTGCCCTGATAGGAGTCCTGATCAGCGACGGAAACCTCTTTCTGGATCGCACCGGATTTTGGCAAAGTCCGGCAGGCGGAAAGGAGTCCATCTCTCTTGGTGATCTGCTGTCGATGCAAGATGGACTACAGTTTAACGAAGAGTATGGCGCGGTCTCTGATGTGACACGGATGCTGTATTTGGAACCGGACATGGCTGCGTTTATGAAAGCGCGACCGCTGATTCATCCGCCCAAATCGGTCTGGAATTACTCGAGCGGAACCACTGTATTTCTGTCCCATGTCTGGCAGCAAACCGTCGCCAAAGACGCGCTTCTGTTTCCCTATCAGCGACTGTTTGCTCCGCTGGGTATGAGCAGCGCCGTCCTGGAAGCAGACGCGCGCGGAACCTTGGTGGGATCCAGCTATCTGTACGCAACTGCGCAAGACTGGGCGCGTTTTGGTCAGTTTCTTTTGCAAGACGGAGTCTGGAACGGACAGCGAATCCTTCCTGCGGGCTACGTAGCACACATCACCACAGCGACGGAGCAGTCCAAAGGTCAGTATGCACGCGGTCAGATCTGGCGCATGGGTCCAGGTCGAGATCCGGATGCCAGAAAGAATCCCGATGCGGACCACGGACTGCCAAGCGACACCTACTGGCTGTCTGGTCACGATGGACAGACAGTCGCGGTGATTCCCTCCAAGCAGCTCGTGGTGGTGCGCATGGGACTGACCCCCAGCGCACTGCGCTATCGTCCCCAAGCCATGATCGGTGCCATCCTAAAAGTCCTTCCCTAAGCCTCTCTGCTCGCTCTCTGCTCGCTCTCTGCTCGCTCTCTGCTCGCTCTCTGCTCGCTCTCCTACAATGTACTGTGGAGATACAGGACTCACAGGATAGGAATCGCTCACTGACCCAGCGGTAAGACAGCGATCCTGGGCAGCATGTGGTCCGCACATCCCGGTTCACTTGCACAGCGCCTTGAAATTGGTCCGACAAATTCCACATCTCATCTGGGCTGCTCTGGCGCAAAGAGTTCGTCCACACCGCACCAATCAGCGACGGTAATTCGCCTTAATTAACAGGGATCAGACAAGCCCTGCTTGCGCAGTTCGTACTTGACAGACCCTGAATCAGTTAGAAAATGAAAAGCGTTTTCAAATTCAACGGACACGATCGCGATCAAGCAGATCGTCCAACAAGTGGAGCAACTCGCCGTGAAACCCACCCCCTACAGCGCTCTCCTGTTCTCTGTTTCTCTGCTGGCTTGCGATGAGGGTCAGCATGAAATGACAGAGCCGCCACCCGCTTGCGAGCTGTCTGCCCTTCCAGACAGCTATCAGAGCGACTCCTACGATCAGAACACCGTCGTCGAGCGCGAGGTCCGAACCAGGTTCAAAGCGATGCTTCAGCCGCTCAAAGATGCGGAAGCCAGTCTGTCTGTGAAGCCTTCCCAGACAGAGCTGATGGCGCTATGGAATGCTGGAAATCCCAGCCTGCGATCGCTCACCAGCAGCTACTACGCACCTAGAGTTGAAACGCTGTTTGCGGCCTTTGAAAAAGCGGCTGGAAACAACTGGACTCCGACGGCAATTCCCAGTGGAACAGGAGGCAAGTTCGGTTCCTATATTTTCTCTGCACAAGGGGTTGATCTGCGGCAGGGGATCGAAAAAGGAATGTTTGCCGCAGCCCTGTACAACCACGCGCTGTCCCTTCTGTCACAGCCTGTCTCTGTGGCCACACTGGATCGACTGATCGCGATCTTCGGTGCGCATGCAAGCTTTCCAGCAGACACCGCTGCGATGCAACATCCTGATGAGTTTGTCGCAGCCTACGCCAAGCGTCGTGACAAGCGCGATCCGCTCAATCCGGGTCCGTACCTGAAGATCAAGCAAGCGATGATTCGCGCACAAGCTGCGCTGCAAAAAGGAAGCGCCTGCACAGGTGAAGTCAGCGCGTCTCTGCAAGTGTTCCGAACAGAGTGGGAACGAGCTACGTTTCAGACGGTGATTTACTACCTAAACGATGCCAGCAAGAAGCTCAGCGCAGCAGCACCAACGGCGGCTGATCAGTCCGCAGCGCTGCATGCGCTGGGGGAAGCCGTCGGCTTTGTGCATGGCTGGCGTCAGCTTCCTTCAGATCGTCGCATCATCACAGATGCGCAAGTGGATGAGCTGCTTCGGCTGCTTCTGTCCGATCCGGGTACAGAGTCCACTGCGTACAAGTTCATCACCAGCTCTGTGGATGAGCTACCAAAGCTTACGCTGACCATCCAAAAGATCGCGACGATCTACGGACTGACCGCAGCGCAAGTAGAAGACAGCAAGATCAACTACTGATGGCCGAGCTGCTCCGCACACTGATTGCTCCGCTGACGGATGCGCTGACGGCTCCAGCGACGATGCTCCTGGATCCAGCTAAGCGTGTCTTTGCACCATTTCTTTTGGTTGCGGTGCTGATCGGACTTGTGCGCAGCGCACCAAAACAGAAGCCGTGGCGGCAGCTCTCCGCGCTGCTTTCTCCCGCTGTCTGTCTGCATCCTTCCGCACTGCTTGACTACAAGCTGCTGTGGGTCAAAGCAGTCCTGAAAGCGACGCTGTTGGCACCGCTGTTTGTGTCTGTGATCACGATCACGCAGCAGGTTCATCGCGGACTGCACGCACTGTGTGGACCGCCGCCTCTGCTGACCATGCCGCCGCTGCTTTTGGGACTGCTAAGCACGCTGATCTTGTTTCTGATCGATGACTTCAGTCACTTCGCGCTGCACTTGCTGATGCATCGCATTCCGATCCTATGGACGCTGCACAAAGTCCATCACTCTGCGGAAGTGCTGACGCCATTTTCTTTGTATCGCACCCATCCGCTCGAAGGAATCCTCAGTGGCTTACGTGGTGCCTTGACAATGGGAACAGCGACGGGATGTTTGATCTATCTGTTTGGTTCCCAGCTCTACTGCTTTGAGCTCCTTGGGGTCGATGCGATCGGCTTTGTCTGGAGCTTGTGTGGCGCAAATCTTCGCCATTCCCATGTCTTTCTTTCCTACGGTGCGCGCATCGAGCAGTGGCTGATCAGCCCTGCGCAGCATCAGCTTCATCACAGCGCAGCGTCCGCACATCATGATCGCAACTTTGGGACTGTTCTTGCAGTCTGGGATCGACTGTTTGGTACGCATCTGTCTGCGCACAACCAGACTCCTCCCCGCTTCGGACTGGAAGGCCCCTTATCGCAGCCCTACCCGACGGTCATGGCTGCACTACTTCGTCCTCTTCAGGAGACAGCCATCATGCTTTACACAATCCTTCGTCGCTACCGCTCAGCTCTGCGGACCGGAATCGGTCTATCGGTGCTGCTCTGTCTTATCGGCTGCACATCAAGCAAGCGCATCGATCGCGCAGCCCTGCTGACTTCTTTGGGAGAAGCGGCACTGACTTCCTATCGAGGCTTTGAACAGGAAGCGATCCTGCTCGCCCAAGCCATCGAGCAAGACCAAGAAGCCCCGAGCCTTGCATCACAGAGAGCATGGAAGCGCGCAATGGCAGCGTGGCAACAAGTCGAGCTATTTCAGTTCGGTCCTCTGGCCAGTGCGCCCAGTGCTGGCGGGCTTGGTCTGCGCAACAAAATCTATGCATTTCCTGATCAAAGTCGCTGTGTCATCGATCAGCAGCTGGTCAGTCGCATCTATGAAGGAGAGCTGTTCCCAGCGACGGCAGAATCAGGAAGAGGACTCGGCGCGCTGGAGTATCTTTTGTTCTACAAAGGAACGGACAACGGCTGTGCGGCAGATGCTCCGATCAATGCCATGGGAACCTGGGCTGCACTGTCTATAACAGAGCTACAGAAGCGAAAGGTAGCGTATGCCAAAGCGGCTGTGGCCGATCTCCTCACCCAAGTTCGGACACTCCTTTCAGCCTGGGAAAAAGGAAACTTTCTGATTCAGCTTGCCAGCGCAGGCCAGGGCAGCGTCGTCTACGCAACCCAGCAAGCAGCGCTAAACTCCGTCAGTGAAGCGCTGTTTTATCTGGAGATCACAGTCAAAGATCGCAAGTTGGCGCAGCCGCTCGGTCTACGCGACTGCACAAAGCCACTGTGTCCTGAAGCACTCGAGTCGCAGTGGGCCGATGCAGACAGAGAGCATCTGCAAAACAACCTCACAGGATTCCGTACACTGTTTTTGGGAGGCCGAGAATCCCCAGCCGCACTTGGCTTTGATGATCTGCTGCGCTCTGTCTCTGCGGATGATGTGACAAACCGAATCTTGCGAGACATCGACGGTGCCCAAGCTGTGATCGCGCAGCTCGGGGATCAGAGTCTTTCGCAAAAACTTCAGTCCGACAGCATGTCTGTGCTGCGCATCTATGACGCGATCAAGCTGCTCACAGACTCTCTCAAGCAAGACTTCACCGCTGCGCTATCGATCGCTCCGCCGCGTCGCGTGGAAGGTGATCACGACTAAGAGCAGCATCCCATGATCGTACAGAGTCCTTACAGTACGCGCTCTGCTCAGCTCCTCTTGGCTGCGCTGCTGTCTTTGCATGCAGAGCGCACGCAAGCACAGGGTGTGGATCAATCCGCCGCATCGCCGGATGCGATTGTGTCTGACCCCTCGTTGCCACAAGAGTCTGCGCAGTCACTTCCGTCTTCCGGTCCGTCTCTGTCTTCCAGTCCGTCTCTGTCTACCTTGGTACGTGCCATCCGACCGATTGACAAGATTCCCGGTACCGTCGCCCTGATCACGCAGTCAGACATTCGCAGGCAAGCAGCACAGAGCAGTGCAGACGTACTCCGCAGCGTGCCCGGACTTCATGTGGTGTCTGAAGAAGGAATCGGTCTGCGACTCAACATCGGCATTCGCGGACTTGATCCGAATCGCAGTCGCAAGGTTCTGGTCCTGGAAGATGGCGTTCCCATCACGCTCAATCCGTATGGCGTTCCAGAGCAGTACTACACGCCCCCGATCGAGCGAATGGAGCGAATCGAAGTCCTCAAAGGAAGCGGTCAGATTCTGTATGGACCGCAGACCATCGGTGGCGTGATTAACTTTCTGTCGCGCGATCCACCGTCTGATCTGGCCGCTCGGGCCGATGTACGTTACGGCTCCTTTGGTTATGTCCTGGCGCAAGCAGGAATCGGTGCCACGCATGGATCAGTAGGCTGGCAAGTTGATGTCTCGCACCGAAGGTTTGACGGTCCAAGAAAGCTCGATCTCGCGCTGACGGATGCAACAGCCAAGCTGCGGCTTCAGCTTTCCCAGACATCGGTGCTGCGTGTCAAGCTGAGCGTCTACGATGAGTCCTCTGCTGCAACGTATCTGGGACCAACCACCGCGCAGTTTGCGCACGATCCGTACCTAAACCTTGCGCACAACGATCGATTCTTGGTTCGTCGCTACGCGGCCTCTGTAACGCATCAGCAGTGGCTAAGAGAGTCTCTCCAGCTCCAGACCGTGCTCTATGGCTATCACACTGCGCGCGCATGGAGACGACAGGAATACGATCGCCAAGATCAGGGAATTCCGTATGAGCGGATCTGTGATGAGCAGGCTCGCTGTGGTCTGCGTGGAAGCCCTGAGATCAGGCCAACATCTGACGGTGGATCAGTCTACTTCCGAAGCTCTTCAGTGATTCGCAATCGTCAATATGAAGTCGCAGGAATCGAGCCGCGACTGCTGTGGAACTGGAAGGCATCCTCCGCATTCAAAGGAGAGCTGACAGCGCTGGTTCGTCTTCACTATGAGCGCGCGCGTGAACAGATTCTGGGAACCGAGACACCGACCGATCTATCCGGTGACATTCGCGATGATGAGCTTCGCCATGGCTACGCAGTCGCCGCAGCGATTCAAAATCGCTTTGCGCTGTGGGACAGACTGTTTGTCACGCCCGGTGTCCGGATCGAAAACTACTTCTCTGATCGACGCGTCCTTCGTCAGCAGGTCCGGCAGCCTGATGGAACCATGGCATCACGCAACACCGACTCGTTGGGGGAAGCGTTTAGCTTCGCAGCAATTCCTGGCATCGGAGTCTCTGCCAAAGTCATCGATCCCATGACGCTGTATGCAGGGGTTCATCGCGGCTACGCCCCACCACGATCCAAGGATGCGGTGTCTCCTTCTGGACAAGATCTTCAGCTCGATCCAGAGCTGTCATGGAACAGTGAGCTGGGTACGCGACTGCAAGTAGGACGCTGGCTCAGCTTCGAAGCCACCGGCTTTTGGCTGGAGTTTGAAAACCAGATCATTCCGCCCAGTGAGTCAGGAGGCGCTGTCTCTGCGGGTTCCTTTAACGCCGGAAGGAGTCGTCACATCGGTCTGGAATCATCCGGAATGTTCGATGTTGCGGGCCCCCTTGGCTGGTCCGCTCTGTCGATTCCGATCTCCTTTGGATATACGTTTGTCCCCATGGCGATGTTTGTCGGAGGCATCAATGACGGACTCCGACTGCCGTATGCTCCGATGCATCAGCTGAACGCGCAGTATCGCGTGGCGCATCGCATCGGAATCGAAGCACAGGTCCAGCTTGGCTATGTCGGCAAACAGTTTGCGGACAAAGAAAATACCACCTTTTCGTCACGCGACGGACTGGTCGGAGAGATTCCTGGCTATCTGACGATCGATGCGCGCATCGCCTACACCTACCGACGCCTTGGCCTGACTGGTTACGTGGCTGGAAAAAACCTTGGCAATCAGATCTACATCGCCAGCCGTGCTCCGTCGGGAATTCAGCCCGCAGGATATCGTCAGGTGTTCTTCGGAATCGAATGGAACTGGCAGCGATAGAAACGGAAACCCAGCGTCTGTCCCATGTGTGTCTGACTCTGTCTGACTCTGTCTGACTCTGTCTGACTCTGTCTGGCGATCGACGACCGGGTGTCTGGTTCTGGGTGTCTGGTTCTGGATGTTCGATTCATTCACAGTGCGCTTCTACGAACAGACTGCGCTGTACCAATCGCTGCGCGCGCACGCTGAAGGAAGCACCTATGAGGCCGTCTCTTTGCTACTGTAGACTTTGCATAGGAGTGTGTTCATGTCTCGCACTGGTTCCCTGATCTGTGTTGCGCAAGGTGTTGCCGTTGCGCTTCTGTCTCTGGTTGAAATGACGGCCCATGCGCAGACGGCGCAGCGGGTGGATGGCGTCGATCTGATTGCTGCGCAAAAAACAGGCGGCGCGGCGGCGGCTGGCTACAACGGCAAGCAGCTAGAGGTGTTCAATCTGCGTGTGAACGGCTTCTTCGCAGTCAACGACTCGCTTGGACGCAAAAATCCGGCGATCGATCTGCGCTCGCCCAAGTACTTCGACTACATCGCGTGTGAGTCCGCGCTGTCCGATTCCCCAGAGCTGGCCAAGCTGGCGGTGGGACAGACACTGGTGGTCACGGGAGTCGCTGCGATCGGAACGTATTCACTGCGGCTCCAAAACTGCAAGATCATCAAGCTGCTTGATCCGGTGCTCCCAGCGACGGTAAATCTGCCACTGAGCGGAGACTCTGTAACCGCCAAAGACATGCTGACGGACTATCTGAAGAACTCGGTGGCGGCGACGCTAAAGTACAAGGGAAAGGCGCTGACCATCAGCGGTCGGATTGCTTCGGTATCGGGCGATAAGCTGAAGATCCGTGGCAACGAGTTCAACTCGGTTTCCTGTCGTCTGTCCGGTCCGGTCGTGTCATTTGTTCAGAACCTACCGTCTACGACCGAAGCAGTGGTGAGCGCGACGGTCGAAGAGATGGACACCGTCGATCTGAACGTCAAAAACTGCGCACTGATCTCGCCGGTCATGCCGGCTGCGACTCCTACTCCGACTCCGACTCCGGCTCCTACTCCGACTCCTACTCCGGCTCCTACTCCGGCTCCTACTCCGGCTCCTACTCCGGCTCCTACTCCAGTTGCGACTCCTACTCCGGCTCCTACTGCGACTGCGGCTCCGGCTCCGGCCAGTCCGGCGGCGGTGGCGAAGTTCAAAGCAGCGGACCTCAAGACCTATTACCCCACAGCGGTACACGGAAACGGAAGCTGGACCCTGACAGGAACGGCGGGCGCGCTGATGGTGGTTGTTCGTCAGGACGAAAAGGACGGCTCTCCCACGCGCGGAAAGTTTTTTATCGCGGTCGGAGGAGGAAAGGAACGTCCGATGAACAAGACCGAGCTGCGCGCCTTTTACGACGGCATGCTGGCCCGCGCCAAAGCACCGGGAGCGGCTCCGTTTGAAAAGGAAGCCACCCGGGCACTCGGAGCGGCGCTCGGTCTGAAGCCTGTCGCTCTTCCGTAAGCGCGAGCGCTGCCTGTCTTGCCACAGACGGAAATGTGCATCGATCCAAGCCAGATCGCGCAGGGACAGAAAAACTCCGTGACAGTGGTCGGACTTCCTAACACAATCTCCCAAAGGACTACGCTGCGCCACGCGCGATCGGGTGGCTGGCTGCGGTCCCTTGGGGCTGTGTGGGGAAGCAGGCTTGGCTGGATCGGTTCCATTACAAAGCACACGCGCGGACTATCATCGGCTGCTCGGGCAGACGACTGACGAAGCGACCGGCGAGCTGCCTGCGCTGTCCGTCTATGCCCAGTCCCTTGCGCAGGATGTGATGCAGCGCGACGGGCTGCGGAGTCCGCTCACGCTTCTGTCTCACCTGGCTGCGCTTCGTGAAGAGGCAAACCAGCCCACTCCTGATCCCGCGATGACTGCACAGCATCGGCTGCTACGCTTTGCGCCAACCGGACTGCTGGCGGGCTGCTGGCTGTCTGGTCTTGTGACCGTGGAACATACAAGCAGCGAGCTGGGACAGCTCCTATTATCAGCCTACTTTGCGCTGTACGGACAGGGGGAATGGTCGAAGCAGAGAGGCGTTCTGTATCGCAGCGTGCTCTCGGCGTGTGGGGTTTCTGTGCCCGATTTCGCAAGTCCGCACTTTGTCGCTGATCCACGCTTTGCAGAGTCCGACTTTGGCATCGGACGGCTGCTGCTACAGGTAGGAAGACTCGGGGCTGCGCATCTTCCAGAAGTGATCGGAGTGCATGCTGCGATGACGCTGTGGAGCCCGCCGCAAACGGTGCAAGAGGCCGCAGCGCAGTGTCTCCCACAGACAAGTAATGACCAGCCGCTGGATGAAGGGACATCGCTGCACAAAGCAGAGCCGCAGCTGGCCCAGATCCTTTCAGCGTATGCCCAGACAAACGGAGCAGCGCTTGCGCGGATCCTGACAGGAGCGCTGTGGGTGCTGGATGCGCAGCGGCAGTGGCTGTCGTCTCTGATCGTGCAGCCAGAGCCTTCCATCGAACAGCAAATGCAGGATCTGGTCTTGCGCAAGCTGGCGCACGGCTACGGATTTCATCGTCACGTCAAGCTAGGAAATCGATCGATCGATGCGTACTTTGATCCGCGCAAGCCACAAGTGACGGACTTTCTGTCGGCGCTGGCAGAGTCCGCGTGGATTGTCAAAGGACAGCCAGAACAGAGTCCTCTGCTCACGCATACAACCCAGTTTGGCGGACCCATGTTCGGCGTGTTTGACGATGCCGAGCTATCCGTGATCGCACGCTGGATTGGATCGCTGACAGATAAGCAAGCTACGTCGCCACTTGATGTTGCGCAGACTGCGCCGCGCTTGGATCTCGCGCCCGCACAGAGCGCGCGGAATGCAGCGTCCTTGGCTGTGGATTCATCACGTCCCAGCCCGGTGCCTATGTCTCAGAAGATGCCAGCGCTGCCGCAGCTTTATCATCGCTGGCTCTGTCTGCATTCCCAGCCTGAATCGGTGGCGCTTGCGCGAGCGTATCTGACAGCGCGACTGTCTGAAGTAGAACGAGCCGGACAGGTTCCGCACTTGGTCCAGAAGGGTCTGTGGCCGTGGTCGATCAAGCGACTTCAGCACTGGGTGAATGCGCGCCTTCAAGAACAAGTGATCGCAGCCGAACCGCCGGACACAACACTGCCTGAACAGTACCTCAACCGAGATGAAGTGATCTGGCTGCTGCTTCAGCTCGCTCCGGCGGCGCTGATCGATGGCGCATGGCTACAAGGGACGCTGCGACCAGCGGTTCAGACTTCGCGCGCTGCGAGTCTGCTGCTGCGAATCTATCGGGATGAGCTGGGCTCCGGTCTGTGTCATCAACATCACGGCAACCTGATGCGCAAGGTCTTGGCAGAGCAGGGAATCACGCTGCCAACAGCAGACAGCGCGGCCTTTGTTACGCTTCCGCAGCTCCTGCCTGCGTCCTTTTCCACACCGGTGCTGTGGCTCGCGTATGCGCTACACAGTCGCGACTTCTTTCCAGAGCTGCTCGGTCTGAACCTGGCGATCGAGATGGCAGGAGTCGGCACCATGTACAGCCGTGCGAGCGCGCTGCTGCGGAGTCATCAGATCGATCCCTACTTCTTTGTGCTGCACAACACGATCGACAACGGCGCAACGGGTCATACCGCCTGGTCTGTGGAAGCGATTGCGCTGTATCTGGATGATGTCGCAACGCATGCCGATGCAGCGCAGGCTGCGCAGTGCTGGCAGCGTGTCTGGCGCGGCTTTGCAACGTACTCCGAATCGAGTGCGCCGCTCTTGCGCGCGATTGCGCTGCGGATCGGTCCCAAGCTTGGCTATCGCTGGCTGCGCGCTCGCTTGATCCGTTCCCAAGCTGCGGAGGCATCGTAAACCCAGCATGTGCGGCATCGTAGGAGGAATCGATCTGCAAGGGTCCAGAACGCTGCCGCTGCGCAGACTATGGCAGATGGCGCACAGTGTTCGTCATCGCGGACCAGACGACTCCTTTGCTTGGTCCGATGTGGGAATCGCCATGGCGGCGCAGCGACTGGCGATTCAAGACGTAGCGCACGGACGACAGCCTCTGTCCGATCCAAGCGGACGGGTGTGGGTGTCCCAGAACGGAGAGATCTACAACGCAGAAGCGCTTAGTCAGGATCTCGCGACCAGCGGAGCGAGCTTCCGCAGCCGCTGCGATACCGAAGTCTGGCCTGCACTGTATCTAGCGAAAGGAACCGCGTGCTTTGCCAGCGTGCGCGGACAGTTTGCCGTCGCGCTGTATGATCGATCGGAACGGACGCTGCTGCTCGGTCGGGATCGGATCGGAATCTGTCCTCTGTATTACACGTTGGCCGATGGATTTCTGCTGTGGTCGTCCGAGATCAAAGGTCTGCTGGCTTCAGGACTTGTGCAGGCCGCGCCCGATCGAAAAGGAATCGATCTGGTCTTTACGCTGTTTGCCGCCGGAACCCAGCGGACAGCGTTTGCCAACGTCTCTGCACTACGTCCCGGTCACTTTCTGCGGGTGAAGGACGGACAGATCTCGATCCATCGCTACTGGGACTTGCAGTTTCCTGCGCAAGGACAAGAGCGGCTCGCAAGACCGGAGCGGCTCGTACAAGAGGAAGCGCAGATTCAGGAAGAAGTCACAGAGACGCTGCGCCGCGCAGTGGATCGTCGCTTTGCTTCCGACGGTCCGGTTGCCTCCTATCTGTCAGGAGGACTCGATTCCACCCTGATTGCGGGCATCAGTCGCTCCCTTCATCCCACGCAGCCGCTCAGCGCCTTTACGGTTGGCTTTGATGGTGCAGGTGTTGATGAGCGTCCGTCCGCGAGTCGCTCCGCTGCACTCCTATCGCTACAGCTAGAGACACTGGTTCCTTCCGCAGCGCAGATCTTGTCGGCCCTTCCGGCTGCGGTCACTGCGGCAGAAGGACCGATCATGGACACCGCGAATGCCTGCCTACTGTTGCTGGCACAGAGAGTGTCCGCGCGCGGCTTCAAGGTTGTCCTGACCGGAGAAGGTGCGGACGAAGCGATGGGCGGCTATGTCTGGCACAAGTCCGCAAAGATCATGCGGGCGCTGTCTCTGCTTCATCCCGACCTGCCGCGCTGGCTACGGCAAGGTGCTTCCTATTTGGCGACTCCGGGTGTGACTCCGCTGTCGCTGGCGCATCACTTCCAAGGTCTGCGACCGAGCCAGCTCGATCTGTATGAGCCGCTGACACAAGCGCGGACGCTGCTGTATTCCGATGCGATGCAGGACGCGCTGCGCGATCACAATCCGTTTGCGGATCTGGATCTGCGCATCGATGCGATGAAGCACTGGGATCCGCTGCATCAAGCGCTGTATCTGGAATACAAGCTGATGCTGCCGGGACACCTTCTGCTTGGAAAAGGGGACCGCGTTGCGATGCACGCTGGCGTCGAGACGCGCTATCCGTTTCTGGATGAAGACTTCATCGACTTGGTGAGCACGCTGTCGCCTTCCTACAAGCTGCGCGGCTTTGCGGACAAGTGGCTGCTGCGCCGGATTGCGAACAAGCTGCTGCCCAAACAGATTGCCAACCCACCCAAGCAGATGTTTAAGGCCAACGCGCTGTGTGAGCTACGTCCGCTGCCGCGCTGGGTTGAGCAGCTACTCAGTCCTCCTTCGCTGCGCCAGACGGGCTACTTTTCTGTAGAGAGTGTCCGCCGTGAGCGTGCCTTGCAAGCGCTGCTTCCTGCTTCATGGCCTCGTCGCTATGTACTGGATGGCGCGTTCACCGCGCTGGTCATGACGCAGCTCTGGCATCACCTGTTTATAGGGGGTGGTCTGTGCGAGCTGCCAGTGTGGCAGCCGAGCCCGTCTCCCTCTGATCCTCCCCATTCATTTTTAGGACATCAGCATGCTCTCTGAACGCAGTGAAACCCATGGTCGCTTGATTGACTTTGTACGTAGACGCTGGGAACGACTCGACTGGCAGACTCCGATTCCTGCCGATCGGCTGATCATCACAGAGTCGCACTACATGGATGTCGAAAGCCTGGGACTTTCCCCGACGGCACGACAGCGACTCAATCGCTTGTTTGCCTGCTTCACCTGCGAGCTGTTCATCCACTTTGAGCGATACCTGATCGAATATTTGGAACGAAATCGGCGCAATATCACGGCGATCTCTACCGCCAGCTTGGATCGCTTTGTGGCAGAGGAAAAAGCGCACTCCGATGCGTTCTTGCGCCTGCTGTGTATGCTGCGTCCCGATCTGTATTCGTCGAAAACCACGACGACAACCGGGCTGCGCTTTCTGCGCTGGGGACTGCATGATGATCTGGCGGTGGCGCTGTCTCCGGTTGGCTCGTTTTTTTTGCTGGCCTGGCTGTTTGAAGAGATCACGCTGTTTGTTCCGGTCGCGCTTGATGTAAAGCCTGCGGAGTGCGCACCGATCATTTCTGAAGTGATGCGTCTACACGCCAAAGAGGAGCAGCCGCATGTCGCCATCGATGCGCGCGTGCTGCATCAGCGAAGGGAGGATCATCCGCGCACCACCAGCATGGCAGAGACGCTGCTGATGCTGCCGCTACTTGCCTTTGTGGATGCGCGCGCACGCAGCGCGTGGCAGAACGTCGTCGCGCTCTTCGAGACAGAGTGCGAGCTGACCGCCGCGCAGAAACATCGCCTGCTTCATCGCGGACCCAGTCAGTCCGATCGGCTGGGAATCCAGAGCTTTGCTGCGAAGATAGAAAAGTCTCCTGTGGCGCTGGGATCTCTGCTGGCCACGCTCTTGCGGCAGCAGCTTCCTTCCGCTTCCTAACCACGCGCATTGCGAACCACTCGCGATGACTTCGCAGCTTGGCTATCTGGGTGATCGACACGCGCTCTTGTCAGCGGTCTATCAGCTCATCTTTGCGGCGCAGCACAGCATCATCTTGCAGATGTATCTGTTTGCTGCCAGCGGGGATCAGACGCTGCTTCTGCCGCGCGAAGGCTCGTTTCCGTACGCACATACGGTGGCACGCTGGCTGCGCGACAAAAAGCGGCGCGATCCCCAGGTCATCATCGTGGTGATCTTGGACACCAACACGCCAGACAATCCGCAGCGAACACGACGCAAGGGAGAGCTGGTTCGCAAGCAGCTAGAAGACGCTGGCGTGATCGTCCTACATGCAAATCTGTTTCAAGTAGAGTTTGCGCGACATCGTCGGCTGCTGCCTGCGATGAACTTCCATCTGCATCATCACAAAGTGTCTGCTCAGGACTTCGTTGCGCAGCAGAATCGCTGGCAGTCACTGCACAATGTCGAAGATCATCGCAAGAACTTGGTGATTGATGGCGGTCGCGCTGGACTTGTCACCAGCCACAACTTCTTTGATCCCGCGTACGACTGGCATGAAAACATGTTCTGGCTGGTGGGTGATGTCGCGCACAAGCTATGGCAGACCGCGATCCGAGCACTGCAAGCCGCGATCGAGCTTCCATACACCTGGAAGGAAGGGGACCGGGAGCAGCTCCAGCGGCTCCTACAGGAAGACGTATCAGCGACGGTAGGAATCAATCACGAAGTACTCTGTCCGCGCAAAATTCCGATCGCTGACTATCCGATTCCTTGGGAAGACGTACCGCATGCACTGACTGCGCTGACCCCGGATCCGCACTGCCAGCTGCTTGATACCAAGCAGATTCGCGATCGGATCTGCGCGCTGATCGATGATGCAGAAGCAGGGGAAGAAGTGCTGATCGCGACCGCGTATTTTTCAGATCGCGGACTGCTTGCGCAGCTCGAACAAGCCTTGCTGCGCGGGGTGTCTGTGCGGGTGCTGTGGGACTCTCTTGCTGCGCTGCCACTGCCAGCGATTCCGGCCTGGCTGACCCAGCACTTGGTGAATCATCTTGTGCTCGTAGATGCAAAGGACTTGCAGCTACGCTTTGCCGACCGCTTCCAGGTACGCATTCATTCCTCGCGGCACGGTCAGATGATGCATCTCAAGACCATTGCGAAGCAGGGACGTAGGCCGCGTCTTATCGGAGGCCAAGCCAACTTCACCCCGAACTCGTTCTGTGGTGCGTATCTGGAAACCGACATTGAAACAGAGTCTACGCAGGTGGTGTCGGCGTTTGCCTCGCACTTTGCGTGGCTGTGGAGTCTGCCCGAGTCTCAGCCGCTCGCAACCCAGACTGCGCTGTGGGAAGGCATCCGGCTGCGACTCCTGACCCTGCTCTTGTGGCTGTTTGCCTGCTTAGGACTTCGTCCGTAGCGGCTGTGGCTGCGTGCTGTGCTGACGGATTGCTTCGGCCAGCGTGCGATAGATGGAAACGCCGCGCAGATCACAGTCCGCTTGCTGTAAAGACTGGGCCAGCTGCGCGCTGATCCCGGTGAGGATCACATGAGCGCCGAGTAGCTGCACTGCATTTATCAAGCGACGGAGGTGCAGTGCGCTCGATGCTGCCATCATCGAAGCGCCCGTCAGATCCACAATCACGCGCGCGGCTCTGTTGTGACTGATCTGATGAAGGAGCCGCGAGGCAATCTCTCCGAAGCGACCTTGATCGAGCGTTCCAATGAGCGGCAGCGCCAAGGTATCACTTCCCACTTCCAGAATCGGAGCCGACAGAGACAGGATGTCACGACGCTGTTCATCCAGAAGCGACAGCGCTTCTTCTAGCTCATGCATCAGCTTGGACTGGCTCAGGAGCTCTGCTTCTGCTTGCTGCCGCTCCGACACATCGGTCTGGTGAATCAGGGCCACCAGCTCTCCAGTCACTGCATCCCGGACACGATGCATCTCGACCTTGTGCCAGCGTATGCCGTGCTGGGTTTGAAACGCCAGCTCTGCTTCCACCGCTTCATCGCGCGCCACAGCTTCTAACAGAGACACTCCTTCTGCGGAATGACGCAGCCAGTCTGTCCAGCGCTTCGCCGAGCGCCCAAACGTCTTGAGCGCTGCTGGGTTTTGCTGCATCAGCTCTCCATCGAAGCGCACAAACGCAACCACTGCTGAAGTATGGTGCAGCGCTTCCGCTGCGCGCAGTGTCTGTGGATCAACGGAGTCTTGCGGAATCGCTTGCTGTAGAGCGACCAAGTGTCCATCTGGCAGATACAGCGCGGAAAAGTGCAGCATCACGACATGCGGAACGCTTCTTGGATACAGCGTCCATTCCTCTGCGTGACTCTGTCCGTTGCGGAGCTTATCAAACGAGGCATCGAGTCGAGTCCGTACTGCATCAGGAATCGGCTCAATCACTCGCGCAAGCAGCTCCTGTTTGCTGGAAGCGTTCCACAGCGCGAGCGCACGCTCATTGGCCCACAAGATGCGAATCGTTCGCGAATCGATCACCCACGTCGGGATCGGTGAGTCCTCAAGCGCCGCAAGTCGTAGATCAAGGCTCAGCGTTTCGGGCTTGCGGTCCCCGCCGTCATCGTGTGCGTTCATGATGAGCTTCCGCGACGGAATACTCTAGCACCAGGGCCACGCCGCGCGAAACAGAGATCGCACACCGCGAAAGGAAGCGTAGTGGTGGCCTTGGGAATTACGCAGTGCAGATTCCGTAGCGCGGCAGGATCTCATGAACAACGTGAAACTGATGACGCAAGAGCGCGTCGTGAAACCGCTTCCAGTTGCTGCGTACGAAGTCTGGATGAAAGGGAAAGACATCGTCTTCGTCATCGACTTCTTTGACGGTCTTGAGCGCGTGATGTTTCCAGGAACCTTCCCCTTTGGCCTGATAGGTTAGGTTCACTTTTCCGAAGCTGAAGTGCCCTTGTGACAGCGCATCCAGCCACTGCTTGTGCCGAACTTCTCCGCTCGGATCGGTCAGGGTTCGGAACAGCGCGGCGATGAGCGTACGATCTGGATCTTGCAGTCCGGGTACGTCTGCATCAGGACTGCGCAGCAGGAAGCGGCGGAACATCCGACACATGGCATCGAACGCGGCAAGGTAGTCCTGCGGATTGTGACGCAGCACCTTTTCTCCACGTCCATTGACGTATCCCCAGATCAGATAGGGGCGGTCAGGATGTCCCAGCACAGCCCCATGTCCAAGCGGCCACGAGCTGCTGATGAAGAAGCCCTTCAGCCGCGACATCATCGAGACATCGGGAGAGCCATCGGCTCCGATCAGATCGCTGGCGCGATTCCATTCATGGTTTGTGCCGCTAAAGCCTTGATGTGCCCAGGTGTCCACATAGACGTGCGCGGTGATTCCCAAGCGATGCAGCGCATACGGAGAGTCATGCGCAAGGATCGCATCGCGAACCATGTCTTGCGCCACTGGACTGTCAGCGCGACAGATCATCTTTTCGATGAGTCCCTGCGATCCGCTGCTCGGTGGATCTTGTCCGGCTGGGAGTCCGCCGTTGCCAGGAAGGAAGTGAAACGGAACCCAGACTCTGGCACTGGCGAGTGATTCAGTGTTGCGATAGTCCAGCATCTTGTGCGCAGAACAGATGCGTCGATACATCGCACCGTTGTCGAAGCGAATGACTCCTTCGTTCGTGGCATCGTCTACGTACTGCGATGCATAAGCAATCACTTCCGCGTCGCGATGGCTGATTCCTGCAAGCCGCGCAACCACATACGTTCCCGCATGGTGAGCATCAATATCCATGGCCGCACCCTTTCTCTTGCAGACAAAGCTTTCGCAAGAGCAGCACCTTCATCATATCCAGCGCGACAATGGAAAGGGAAGCGGTGGTCGTACGATCCGGCAGCGTTCCGTCGCACAGAAGCACATGCATCGCATGTCCGAGATGTCACGATAGGTGCGCAGATCGGGCCATGTCGTTGCTTGGGAATCGCGGTCAGGTTGTGCGCTGTGTCACATCAGAGGTGCTGCATGTGAACTGGATTCCTACGGACTGTCGCTAACTTCGCGTAGCTCTTTGTGGATCAATTCACCGTCGGAGATGCGCTTTTCTAGGGAGTCCGTGCATTGTACGATCCATCGCATGGAATACACCAAACACAAGCGATACACCGTGACACGTAACCCAGTCCTCCACACACTCCTTTGCGGCGTCCTCCTCGGCGCGTTCGTACATGGCTGCAATGGCAGCAGTGTTGGCGGAATGGACACAGATGGTGGAGACACATCCCAAGGCGGCTTCACCGATGACGCAGGAAGCGGCGGTGGCGGCAGCGATGGCGGAAGTAGTGCAGGAGACGGCGGCGACCAGGCCGCGTACTGTAGCGGAAAGGGGCCTCCCATTGTGGTGAGTGATGCCAGCGGAAGCGCGGCTCGCTGCACCGGACAAGTGGCCGCCACAGCATTCCGTTACGGTCTGTGTGTATGTAATGGGCTCGCTGCCAGCTCTGCCATGACGATCGATGCGTTTGATAGCAGCGCCACCGGAGCGACGACGTTTGGAAACGGTGGATCGGCAGGAATGAACTCCAACATCAACGTCAGCAACAAGTTTTCGGTGGGCGGGAGCCTGCAAGTTGCTGCGGGTGTGGTCGTCAACGATCTGCTGGTCGGAACCGATCTGCTGATGAACGATACGCTGTCTGCCAACAGCTCTGTCACGGTTGGAAAGAACGCGCAGATCGCTGGCGATGTGAAGTGCAACGGAGCCCTGAAGATTGCGGGATCTCTCACGTATCCAGCCACGCGGACGCTGTCTGCATCCAGTCAGTCGATTGGATCGATTGTGCGTGCGCCCGTGACGGTTGCGCCTCCTTGTGACTGCGCAGCCAGCAGCATCTTCGATATCGCGGGATATGTCAGCGCGCGCAGCCAGAGCAACGACAATTCAGCCATTGCGCTCGATTCCAATCGCTTGGCCAACTACAGCGGGGACCAGACCATCAACCTGCCCTGCGGTCGCTTCTATCTGAATCGAATCGGTGGTCAGGGCAAAGTGACGCTGAACATCACCGGACGGACTGCGCTGTTCATTGGTGGTGATGTCAACATCAACGACGCCTTCTCTGTCAACGTCGGCACCACCGGAGAGCTGGATCTGTTTATCAATGGAGGACTGACCAGCTCGGCTCCACTAAACTTTGGCAACAAGAACACCCCGGCGCGCGTTCGTCTGTACATGGGAGGATCGCGCAACATCAACCTGGCGGCCAACAGCGTGATCGGAGGCAACATCTATGCGCCCAGCTCTGCGCTGGTGACAGCGGGTCCGCTGGAAGTCTTTGGAGCCATCTTTGTAAACAGCTTCAACCCGAGCGCAGCCGTAACGATTCATCATGACATTGCGATCCTCAACGCATCGCAAGAGTGCGGTGGCGGCAGCAGCGGTGGTGGTGGCGGAACCCCAACGATGTGTAGCAAGTGTCAGGACTGCGGCGGTCAGGCTTGCAAGGGTGGAACGTGTGGCGCGTGTACTTCCAATGCAGACTGCTGCGCACCGACGCTATGCAACCAGCGGACAGGTGTCTGTTCGTATGTCGTAGGCTGACTCTGTTTCACTCCCTTTGCGCCGATTCGCTGCTGTTTCACTGCTGATATCGCACATTCCCGGGGACTTCCCAAGGGCGCGATTCCTACACCATTTCTCGACGAAGATTTCTCCTTCTGATCACAAGCCAGAGAACGTCCTTTTGGTGGAAGATGATGAAAATGGTGAGCAAGCCAAGGTGGTGGACTTCGGGATCGCCAAGATCTTGGAACACAGCGGCAAGCTCGGGGACTCCCTTCGCACCGATAGTCACGCAGATCTAGGGACAGCGCTGTACATGGCCCCAGAGCGCTTTGATGGTGCCCCTGGAGATCCACGCATGGATGTCTACGCACTGGGCCTGCTGCTGCATGAACTTCTGTGCGGACTGCTTCCGTTTGCAAGGCGCTACGAAGATCGCGAAGACGGAACCACGCTGCTACATCGTCGCTTCACAGAGACGGTTCCGCCGCTTGCGCTAGAGCAGCCGATCTCGACGGCGCTCCAGACACTGCTTGGCCAGCTCTTAGAGCGTGAAGCCGCCAAGCGACCCGCCAGTGCCGGTGTGGTTCGCGATCGCTTCCGCGAGATTCCTGAAATCCAGGCCATCAGCGCGCTGATCCCGGAGCGATCAGGACTCACGGTGCTCCCAAGCTCTGTCCTGGGTGGTAGCGACTCCCAGAGCACCAGCACCATCGCACTCTCGCTTCGCACGAGGTGGCTGCTGTTCCCACTCCTACTGGTGATGGTATCCTTGTCTGCGCTCCTCCTATGGCAGTTCGCGCTGCGCTAACGCGAGACAAATGGCGCTGACCGCAGGCTTTTGCGCTACGATGATTCTTTGTGCGCAGTGGTTTGCGGGGGAGCGTACCGGTGCATCCTGCGGGCAGAGCACATAACTTTGCCAGCAGCGTCGGCAAAGAACGGGCGAAACAGCTCGCCATCGCAGCGCTATTGCTGCTCTGTTCGATCGTTTCTTCTGCGTCCGCAGAGCCCCGCGCAGACTGGGTGATCAGCCAGATCAACCAGAAGAATGCGAGTCTTTCCGCGACCTTCCGCGCGGAAAAGTACACGCTCATGGCAGAGACTATGTTCGCCTTCTTCCGCGCCACCAACTATCTGTTTTGGGCGGACTACGGAAGCTCTCCACTGCTGGCTACGTTCGGCGGTCCCACCACGCGAGTCTGGCTACAGGGTGACGCACACTGCGACAATGTGAGCGCGCTGCTGACCAACCAAAACACCGTCGTATTCGATCTGGATGACTTCGATGAAACGCTGATCGCCGACTACCAACTCGATCTGTGGCGCATGGCGGTGAGCATTCTGCTTGCGATCTCCGAAAACGGAGGACTCCCACAGAAGACCCAAGAGCAGCTCATCGACGCGTTTGCCAGCAGCTACCTCAACACACTGCGTAGCTATCGTGACAACGTCGGAGAGCTGATCACCACCTACTCTGTAGGAAACACGCCAAGCTTTCTGTCGGACTGGATGGTGCAGCTCTCTGAACAGACACACCTCCGCGTGCTCAAGAAGATGACCACGGTCGCTTCGGGAAAGCGGATGTTCGACTACGACAAGCAGGGCGTCCAACAGGTCGCTCCCTCGGTTCTACAAGCGATTCAGGCGGCGATGCCTGCCTATCAAGCGACGCTCACCGGGCGGCTGCGGCAGATTCCCGGCTACTTTCGTATCAAAGATGTCGCGCAGAAGACCAAAGGTGGCATGGGCTCGCTCGGCGTCACTCGCTACTTTGTCCTCATCGAAGGAGTATCAGCCAGTCAGGATGACGATCGCATCCTCGACATCAAAGCGCAGTCTGCGCCGGCTGGCTGGCAGTACATGGACCCGACGATCCGCGATCAGCTGCTCAATCAAATCGGTGGAGATCATGCGCTACGGGTGGTCCTCGGATATCGCGCCATGGGCTATCGCAGCGACGAACACCTTGGCTCTCTGTCCTTGCAGGGAGAGCGCTTCTTTGTGCGCGAGCGGACCCCGGTGCGGAGTGCCTTTGAGCTGAGCAACATCGCCAATCCACAGCGCGCGCTGCCACTCGTGCAGCAGTGGGGCGCAGTGCTCGCAACCGCCCACGCCAGAGCCGATCAAGACAGCAGCCCGCTCATTCCCTACGAGCTGGAAAAGGAAGTGCTGGCCAAGGTCGCAACCGACAAGCAGCGCCAAGCCTTCCTGGCCAGAGTCCGTCAGATTGCCTTTTTTTATGCCAAGCAAGTCGGCGAAGACTACAAAGCATTCAAAGACTGGCAGACCGCACGCGCACCTGTCGCAGCCAAGGAATAGTCAGCTACTATGCGGCCCGTGTTTGCCGCGTGGACCAGATGGCGAAGTCGTCGCAACCTCCCGGCGCCGCGCGCTTTTCGTTATGAGCGCTTCGGCGGGATCGCCCAGCTTGGCGGTCGCTACGGCTGGCCGCAGGCGCTGGTCTTCGTGGATCGCGATAGAGCCCGAGGGCTTGGCTACGATCAGCCGCCGCCCGGCCTGTGGGATGACCCAGCCCCCGCGCTCGAAGCCGCCGTGCCGCTGTCGGCCCCGCTCGAAGTCCATCTCCAGCTAACCAATCGCTGCGAGGCTGGCTGCGCAACCTGTTACACCGGCGCGTCTCCCCAGGGTGCGCCCAGCGAGTGGGGACTTTCGCAGTGGTGCCGCGCCATCGACGAGCTGTCCGAGGCGGGCGTCTTTCACGTTGCGCTCGGTGGCGGCGAGAGTGCGCACCTTCCTTGGCTCGGAGAACTGCTCACCCACTGCTGGCAGCGCGGCATCATTCCCAACCTGACCACCAGCGGACTCTACGACCAAGCCACCCTCGATCGACTCTGCGCCCTGGCCCGGCGGGGTCTGTTCGGTCAAGTCAACGTCAGCGTCGATGGCATCGGTGACATATACACCCAGGTGCGCGGCATCGCGGGCTTTGCCCAGGCCGACCATGCCATCCGCTCGCTGCTCCGCGCCTTCCCCGATGTCGGCATCAACACCGTCGTCACCCGTATCGGCTTGCCGCACCTGCCCGAGCTGTTTGCCTACGCCCATCGCACCGGCCTGCGCGAAGTCGAGCTGCTACGGCTCAAGCCTGCGGGCCGAGGCGCGCGCGCGGACACCTATCAGTCCCTGCGCTGTACCGACCAGCAGCACCGCACCTTGCTGCCCACCGTGCTGGCTCTTGGCAAGCGCCATCGCCTGCGCGTCCGTCTCGACTGCTCTATGGTGCCGTTTGTGGCGCATCACCAGCTCGACGATCGACTGCTGCGCTTTCTTTCGATCTACGGCTGCGCAGGGGGCGACATGCTGGCGGCAACGCGCGCAGACGGACGACTGTCGGCCTGTTCGTTTGCCCATCCAACCCATCACCCAGTCACCGACTTGCGTCGCTACTTCGCCGAGCCGCAGGCCTTTGCCCCGTTTCGCGATCACCAGCACGCCCAGGAGCCCTGCCGAAGCTGCTCCTACCTATCGCTGTGTCGCGGCGGCTGCCGAGTGGTCTCCGTCCATTCCAGCGGCAGCGGCAGTGACCCTGATCCCGAGTGTCCCCGCGTCATCGACTACCGCGCCGCTTCCGCGTCCTCCGACGATGCTTCCCTGCCCCGCCGCCGGTTAAAGGTGTTAGCGTAGCCCGCATGGCTGACTGCGGGCTCCTGCGTACGATCTTCATCGTCTCTGACTCGACCGGCGAGACTGCCGAAAAGATGGTCCGGGCCGCCCTGCGCCAGTTCGATCTGCGCGAAGACGCCACCGACCTGCGCATCGTGCCTCACCTTCGGCACGAGCTCGACATGGATGTAGTCGTCGGCAATGCCCAGCGCGCCCAGGGCCTGGTGGTGTCCACCCTGGTGCGAGGCGAGGAACGCAAAGTCCTTCAGACCAAGTGCGAGCAGCGCGGCGTCCCGTATGTCGATCTGATTGGCTCACTGCTTGGCACCATGGCGCGCTTTTTGTCGGTCGAGCCACGCGAGGTTCCGGGACTTCTGCACACCGTGTCCGACAGTTACTACCGGCGCATGGAAGCCATCGAGTTCACCGTTCAAAGTGACGATGGCCGCTGTCCCGAAAACCTGATCAAGGCCGACTTGGTGCTGCTCGGCATCAGCCGGACCTCGAAGACCCCGCTGTCGATCTACCTGGCGCAGAAAGGCTACCGCGTCGCCAACGTCCCGCTGGTGCTCGACCTGCCGCTGCCGCCAGAGCTAGACCAAGTGCCACCCGAGCGCGTCTATGCCCTGCAAATCCAGCCCGATGCGCTGCTGCAAATCCGCCGCGAGCGCCTGCTGCGCATCCACATGACCACCGACACCAGCTACGGCCAGCGCGACTACATCCTGCGCGAGATCTACTTCGCCCGCGACCTGCTCCGCAGCCATCCCGACTGGACGGTCGTTGATGTCACCGGCAAAGCCATCGAAGAGACCGCCGCCGATGTCCTGCGCAGCTACCACCAGCGCACCGGCACGCCCATGCACTGAGCGCCCCGTAAGACGTACGCTCAAGACCACTTCACGCAGGGTCTTCACCCTTCCTAACTTCCTCATCGACCCCTTGGCACAGGGTCTTCACCCTTCCTGACTTCCTCATCGACCCCCTGGCACAGGGTCTTCACCCTTCCTGACTTCCTCATCGCCCACTTTGTACGGGGTCGCAACCCTTCCTGACTTCCTCATCGCCCACTTTGTACGGGGTCGCGACCCTTCTTCATTCCCTCATCGCCCACTTCACGCGGGGTCTTCACCCTTTACGGCGCAGGCTGCTCGGGCTTGCCGATGAGGGTGAACAGGGCGGGAACCAGAAACAGCGAGAGCAGCGTTGCGGTCGAAAGCCCTCCCACCACGGCCAGGGCGAGCGGTCGGTTCGACTCGGCACCATGTTCAAGTCCCAGCGCGGTCGGCAGAAGGCCAATGATGGTGGCCAAGCTGGTCATCGCGATTGGCGTAAAGCGCACCCGCGCAGCGGACAAGGCGGCTTCCAGCAAGGACTCGCCCCCCTGGACACGCTGACTGGCTGCATCGACCAGCAGGATGCCGTTTGACACAGCAATGCCGACGACCATCAGCACGCCCATCAGCGCCGTGATCGAAAAACCCTGCCCCGCCGCCAGCAGCGCCAGCACGATGCCGACCAGCGCCCCCGGGATCGACAGCAGCATGATGAGCGGCAGCCGCAAGGACTGAAACTGCGACGCCATGATCATAAAGACCACCATCACGGCCAAGCCGATGGCGATGCCGATGCCGCCAAAGGTGGTGCGCATCAGCTCGACTTGGCCCACAAAGCGGAAGTGAAGCCCGGCGGTCTTGGATGATGACTTGAGCTTGGCTTCCAGCTCGGCTGCGGCACTGCCGATGTCCCGGCCTTCGGTCTGCATAAAGACCGTGGCGGTGCGCTCAAGCTGGTTTCTCTCGATGGCGATCGGCCCCAGCGAGCGGCGCACCTTGCCGTACGTCCCCAGCGCCACCGCGATGCCACGCTCAGACAAGCGGGCCGGAACCTGCGAAAGCAGGCTGGGATCGCGGATGGACTCGCGGTCATACGTGGTGACGACGTAGTAGGACTGGCCATTTGAGCCATCGACCCAGATGCCGGGCGAGTTGATGTTGCCAATCGTGGCCTCCAAGGTGGTCTGGGCCGCACTGCGCAGCGGCACACCGACCATACCCGCCTGGGCGCGGTCTAGCTCGATGCGGACCTCGGGGTAGTCGATCTGAAGCTGCGGGGTGATGTCGCGAACGCCAGGGACAGAGCGAGCGACCTCGGCGATGGCCTGCGACTGCTCGTACAGCTCGTCGAGTGAGCTACCACGCAGCTCGACCACCAGCGGGGCCAGGTAGCCGTTGGCAAAGACGCTGGCGACCAGGCCGCCGGGCCACTGAAGGAAGCTGACCCCAGGATAGTGACGGGTCAGGATCGCCCGGGCCTGATCGGCGATCTCTCGCTGCGAGTGCTTGCGATGCGCGGCGTCGCTCAGTTCCAGGCGAAGAAAGCCCATGTGCGGACCGGCGTTGGGGCTGTTCATGGCCGAGCGCGCGTTCTGCGGCGATCCAATGTTGGCCAGCACCAAGCTGACGGAGCCTGCGGGCAACTCGCGCTGTAGTCGCTCGCCCATGGCAAGGATCTGACGACGGGCTTCGGTCAGCGACGTACCCGGAGCCAGCCGCACATAGATGCGCTCCATGCCCTCGTCGATCTCGGGAAAGAACGTGCTGGGGAGCTGCGACGCAAAGTAACCGCTCGCCGCAATCAGGACCACCGCCCCGCCAATCAGGACCGCGCGAAAGGCCAACGTGGCACGCAGCAGTCGCACATACCAGTCGGCCAGGCGCTGGATGCGCACTTCGACAAAGCGAGCCAGCGGTCCGGGCTCTCCGTGACCGAGCAGATAGCGACACGCCACCGGAGTCACCGCCATGCTCACCACATAGCCCGCAATCATCCCGGTCGCCACGGTCAGCGCCAGCGGAGCAAACAGCTTCTTGGCCAGGCCCGCCAGCAGCAGCACCGGAATCAGCACTGCAATCGTGGTCAGCGTCGCAGCCAGCGCAGGCAGCGCCACCGCATTTGTGCCATGCAGCGCCGCTTGTTCTTCGCTACGACTGCCGTGACGATGACGATGGATCGACTCCAGCACCACCACCGAGATGTCCACCAGCGGTCCCATCGCCAGCGTCAGACCTCCCAGCGTAAACGCGTTCAGCGTCTGTCCAGTCGCGTAGAGCACCAGCAGAATCGTCGCAAACGCGATCGGAATCGACAGCACCGCGATCAGCACCGCGCGCAGGTTCTGCAAAAAGATCAGGATCACGATCGCGATGAGCACGAGTGCCTGCACCACTTCTTTGCGCAGTCCTTCGTAGCTGGTTCGTACAAACGTGGACTGATCGAAAATCGCGCGCACGGTCAAGCCAGGCGGCAGGGTCTTTTGCATCGCCGCCACCGCTTCTTTGACCGCATCGACAATCGCCAGCGTGTTGCCTCCGGGCACCCGCAGCACGTTCAGGTACACCGCTTCTTTGCCGTTGATCGCGACCGCTTGGGTCTCCACCGCACCGCCATCTTCGATGCGCGCCACATCACGCAGGAGAACCGGCTTGCCCGCTCGCTGCTTCACCACCGCTTCGCCGATCTGACGAACGTGCTCTGGGACTGCGTTGGTGTAGACGTTGGCGTCGAAGCGTGGGTTGATGAACTTGCCCGAAGGAAGCAGCGCGGTCGTCTGGGCCACAGCCGCTGCCACATCGGTTGAAGTCAGCCCGCGAGCCTGAGCGCGCACCGGATCGACCACCACGTTGATCTGCCGCTGCCGACCGCCATTGGGTGACGCGCTGGCAACACCCGCGATCCCTTCAATCACAGGCTCGATGACGTTCTGGGCATAGTCGTAGATCTGTGGTCCGGTAAAGCCGTCTCCCGATACTGCGATCTGAATCACTGGTGCGTTCGACGGATCGTACTGAAGCACAAACGGAGGCAGCACCCCGAGCGACTTGGGAACCGCTGCCATCGCGAACGCGACCTGCTGCTGCACCAAGGTCTGCGCTGCGTTTAGGTCCGTCCCCCACTTGAGCCAGACATAGACCACCGACAGATCGTTACGAGACAAGCTCTGGACGTGATCCACTCCGGGGGTCGCACTCACGTACTTTTCGATCCGCCAGGTGATCGTCTTTTCTACGTCCTTGGGACCCAGTCCCGGTGCCAGCGTTCCCACCACCAGAACCGGCGGAGTCAGCTCTGGAAAGGTATCGATCGACAGGCGCTGAACGATCACAGAAGCGAACACGATCAGCGCCAGGCTCAGCATCAGGATCGCAATCGGGTTCTTGAGCGAAAGCCGCGTCATGGCCGTGACTCCTGCTTGGTAAGTACGCGATCCCCATCACTGAGCAGCGCGCGACCTTCCACAACCACCAGCGTCTCGGGCGGAAGTGCATCAAGCGGCAGAAACAGACTCCCGGTGACTTCCCCCAAGACCGGAACTTTGCGCTTGCGCGCGATGTCATCAGACACGACAAACAGGGTGGCTTGCTCTCCACGCACGGCAGCGGCACGTATCGGCAGCTCACTCGCAGGCACTGGCTGTCCAACGTGCAGCGTAAGCTCCGCAGTCGTTCCGACCGGAATCTTGCGCTGCGCATCCAGCAGGTCGATCTCGGCATGAATGGTGCGGGTGACGCTGTCGGCAGTGGGTGCGCGCCGGGCAATCTTGCCAACCAGCTCCGTCCCCAGTGCCAGAAAGCGAACCTTGGCCTCTGCGCCCACTTCCACCACCGCAAAGTCTGTCTCTGGAACATCGATCAGGATGCGAACTTGCTCGCGATCGACCACAGACAGAATCGGCGCTCCGGGCCGCGCAAACGCGCCGGGATCGAGGAATCGCTCCGCCACTTCCCCATCAAACGGAGCCCGCAGCACACAGTCATCGACTTCCAGTGATGCGCGCGCCAGACGAGCATTGGCCGCCAGCAGCTCGGCCTGTTTGCTGGCACTGTCCGCGACGCGCCGATCCACTTCATTGGGAGACACATAGCCACCTTCCAGTAGACCCGAGACGCGCCCCGTTTCCTTGGCCAGCGCTTCTTGGGTGGCGTGCAGCGCGCGTGCTTGCATCGCCAAGGCTTTGCTCTGCTCGGATGCGTTGCGACAGTCGAGCGTAGCCAGCACCTGACCGCGCTTTACGTACACTCCGGGTCGCAACAGCACAGTGTCCACATAGGCAGAAGTCATCTGCGGTCCGATCCGCGCTTCCAGCCACGGCGCAACCGTTCCGACATAGCGACGCGATGGTCGATACGTAGCGCGAACAGCCTTGGTCACTGTGACTCCTTTGGGAGTGGAATCGAGCGCTACTTGGTTGGTGTTCGATCGCGCGCGCGCCTGTAGCAGCGCAAGCAGACCAATCAGCAGACAGACCACAAGGCCCAAAAACAGCGGCACGCGCAGTCGCGAGGAAGGAGCAGACAGACTGGGTGTAGACATGACAACCTCGATGGAAAGGACTCGGCCAGAACCCCAAAGGACTCGGCCAGGAATCGGACAAGGCAGCGCCGCGACTTACAGACCGGCAGCGAGCGCTCGCTGAAACAGAGCCCGGCTGCGTGCAATCTCAAAGCGTCCAATCGCAAGCTGAATGTCGGCCTCTGTCCGCAGTGCTTCGGCATCCGCCAGCTCGATGCTAGAGGCCAGACCAGAGCGAAACCGTGCGCTCGCTTGATCGTAGTTTTGGCGCGCCGCACTCGCAGCACTTCGCAAGGCCCGCAGCGATTCCCGTGCAAGCTGAAAGCCGGTAAACGCGCGGGTTACGTTGGTCAAGACCTGTCGCTTCGCTGCATCGACTTCGTGCCGAAGCACCTCCTCCTGCGCGTGGCTCTGATTCCGTTTCGCGATCAGGACTCCGTCAAGGATCGGAACCGACAGCACCAACCCGACATCCCAGTTGGCCACTTCAGGAACCCAGCCAGAAAAGCCCGATGGCCCACTGCTTAGGGGAGCTCCTCCCGCCCGTCCACTCACACTCGCGGTAAGCTGCAAGCTGGGCATCCACTGCATCAGCGCTTGGCGCGTCACGGTCTGCTGCTGCACAAGCCGCGCCACGGCCACGCGCACCGTCGGCTCGGTATCGATCGCGCGCTGGAACGCTTCCCCAAGCAGCGGCAGCGGCTGTTCATCATCTGGCTCTACGTCCTGCGCATCAAGCAGCGGCTCCGTCCATCCCACCACGGCGGCCAGCTGCGCTTGGGCCAGCTCGATGTTTCCACGCGCCCGGGTCTTTCCCACATCAAAGCGGGTGCGATCCACCTCTGCGCGCGTCAGATCAATTGGCGGACGCAGACCCCGCGCCACCCCCGCTTGCACCAGTTCCATCCGCAGCACCGCGCGAGCGTAGGCTTCTTGGGCCGCACGCTCGACCGCCTTGGCCGCGAGCACTGCGTAGTAGGCACTCTCCACCGCGAGCCCCAGCTCTAGCTGCTCCAGCTCTACGCGATGAGACGCAATGCGGACCTCGTGATCCGCCAGCGCGACCTGCGCAGCAATCCGGCCAAAGTCAAACACCGTCTGTCGCAGACCGATGCCCACCAGCGTCGATGGATACGCTTCCTGTAGATCCACCTCGGTCGGGGACTTGCTTCCTCCGATGCGCGGCAGATCCATCGTCCGCACTGAAGAAAACATCGCGGTGCTGTTGTTCATCGTGCCGCCAAACAGCTGCGCGGTGGCTCCCAGCTGCGGCAGCCACTCTGCATACGCCACCGAGACACTGCGCCGCGCCACTTCGATCCGCGCTCGCGCCGCTTGAAGCGATGGCTGATGTCGGGCGGCATAGGTCAGCGCCTCGGACAGAGACAGCACCGGGATCGCTCGCGACCGTCCATCCGGCGTCGTTGCAGCAGCTTGTGTCTTTCCATCCGCAGGAGTGGCCGCAGCCGCTTGCTGCGCGCGCGCTGGAACAGAAACAGACGCAGCCGAATCGGGTCCGCGCTGTGCGGCAGCATGCTCACCCAGCAGCAGCGAAGCAGCCCACGCAAGGACCACAGAGGGAAGCGAAGGTCTCATCCTGTTGGCATCCACAGAAGACCCTGTCGTGCATAGGACATGCCAGGTATCCAGCGGGCGTACATCCCGTTCAGACCGTCGCTACACCGCACAAACAGCCGCCGCACCGGCCAGCGCACCGGGAAAAATTGCCGAACGAAATCGGCAAAACTTCCCGAATCGGCTGCCCAAGCTGCTGCGATCTACTGTCCCCTAGACGACCACGCTGTTGGCCTGTCCATTGCTTTGAATCGCGCAAAAGCTGGCGCGCTGGAGAGTCGCTCGTGACCAAGTTCCCGCTGTCCCCGTCTAGGCCCTGGCATCGCACCGGCGTGCTGATCGTGCTGATGATCGTTGCGATATCTACGGTGGCCCTGCTGACGTATCAGGATGTCAAGTGGCGCTACGCAGAGTCGCTGTCCGAGTATGCGCGCGCCCAAGAGACGCTGGCTCGCAGCCTGGCCAGTGAGCTGTCTGCACGCATCGCGCTGTGGTCTGCCCAAAGACCGGAATCCGTCGCGCGGCCCCAGACGCTACCGATCGCGCAGCTTGCGCAAGGTCTGGCCCAGATTGAACAGCCCGGCTCGCTCGCGATCTATGTACTGGCCCCCGGTGAGACGGTGTTTCATGCGCCCGATGGACAGACCTTCGCCAGTGAGACGCTGCTGCAAGCGGTGCATGGTGGCCAAACAACCCTGCGCATGTCTCGTGAGGAGGCGGGACGGCTGCGGCTGCCACGGCGCGCGGCGGTGGTCGGTCTGGCTTCTCAAAAGACACCTGGCCAGCAGATCTTCTGGGTCGCGGCAGTGGCGACGGTATATCGCGCCCGGGATCGGGAAAATGCCGCAAGCTGGCGGATGGTGCTGGCAGTGCTGGTGGCTGCCGGAGCGATGCTGCTGCTCGGTGGAGCTGCGCTGTGGGGGCAGAAGCGCGAGCTGCGGGCCCAGCACTCGCTGCTGGTAGAGGATGCACGACGCCGACGGGATACCGAGCTAGAGCGCGCCAGTCGAGCCGCCACGATGGGAACCCTGGCAATGGGCATCACGCATGAGCTATCGACCCCGCTTGGCATCATCACCGCCCGGGCCGAGCAGCTTCAGTCCAAGGTCGCAGGCGATGATCGCAACCTCCGCATCGTCCGCGTCATCTTGGAACAGGCCGAGCGCATGAGTCAGATCATCTGCGGCTTGCTCGGGCTTGTGCGCGGCCAGAACGTCGCGGCCCAAGTGCTGACGCCGCATGCGGTGGTCCATGGCGCGGTGTCGCTTGTGGAGCATCGCTTTTCCGAAGCCGGGGTGCCGCTGCTGCTTGATGAGCCGACGACGCCAGCGCTGCTGCGTGGCGATCAGCGCCTGCTGGAGCATGCCCTGGTGAACCTGCTGCTCAATGCCTGCGATGCCTGCACCGCGAAGTCCACAAGTCCATCCTGCGTCGAGCTGGTCGTACGCATCGCAGAGGGAAAGGTGATCTTTCAGGTCATCGACAGCGGGGCGGGCATCTCCCCGGAGGCCGCCGCGCGCGCCATGGAGCCGTTTTTCACCACCAAGCCAGCGGGTCAAGGCACAGGGCTCGGGCTGGCGATTGCACACGAGATTGTCAAAAGTCATCGCGGCACGCTGGCGATTGCGCCTCGGGCCGAAGGTGGAACCTGCGCCGACATCGCACTGCCCGTTTTGCCAGAGGAAGAGCATGCCAAGTGAAGTCCGGCCCCGCGTCCTAGTCGTTGATGATCACCTGGCGATGGCCGAGGTCCTGTCCGAAGGTCTGACCGACCATGGCTTTGATGCAGTGCCACTCGGATCGGGCAAGAAAGCCGCCGCGCTGCTCGGTCGAGAGCCGTTTGACGCACTGGTGACGGACCTGCGCATGCCGGATGTCGATGGTCTGGCGCTGCTGACCCAGTCCCGGCGGCAGGCTCCCGAGCGTCCGGTGCTGATCATGACCGCACACGGGGCCATCGACAGTGCGATCGAGTCCATCCGTCAAGGCGCTGCGCACTACCTGACCAAGCCGTTCAAGATCGAAGAGCTGGTGATCTTTCTGCGGCGAGCGCTCGATGAAGCGAAGGTGCGGCGGGAAGCCAGTGCGCTGCGGGTGACACTACGGGAAAAGAACGGACGGACCGGGCTGATTGGGCAAAGTCCAGCGATGCTCGCGCTGTTTGAGCTGCTCGATCGGGTGTCCGGCGCGGACGTTCCGCTGCTCATCGGGGGCGAAACAGGAACCGGCAAGAGCCTGTTTGCGCGCGTTGTCCATGCCGAAGGGCTGCGGGCAGGCGGTCCGTTTGTTGCGATCAACTGCGGTGCGCTGCCCGAGCACCTGCTGGAAAGTGAGCTGTTCGGTCACGAAAAGGGAGCCTTTACCGGCGCAACCCAAGCCCGCAAAGGACTGGTGGCAGAGGCCCACGGCGGCATCCTGTTTCTCGATGAAATCGGCGATCTACCGCCCGCGCTACAGGTCAAGCTGCTGCACGTCTTGGAAGAAGGCGTGGTTCGTCCGGTCGGATCCAATCGTCCCCAGCGCGTGAGCGTGCGCATCATCGCGGCCACGCACTGCGACCTGCGGGAAGCGGTCAAAGCGGGTCGCTTTCGCGAAGATCTCTACTATCGGCTGGATGTGATCTCGGTTCACCTGCCCGCGCTGCGGCATCGCCGTGAAGACATTCCGATCCTGATTGGCCACTTTCTGCATGAGCACAGGGTCCGGCATCCGCAGTCTCCGGTGCAGCGGGTCAGCCCCGAGGTGATGCAGCGCCTCTTGGACTACGAGTGGCCCGGCAACGTGCGCGAGCTGTCTCACGTTCTGGAGCGACTGGTGGTGCTGGGACGATCCGAAGAAGTGGGTGTAAGTGATCTACCGTCCACGCTGCGACCATCGGGGACCAGCACGCCGTTTTCGCTGGAGGGAGACATCTTGCCGATTCGCCTGATCCAGCGGCGCTATGCAGCGTGGGCGCTCTCGCAGGTAGGTGGCCATCGTGGTCAAGCGGCGGAAAAGCTGGGGGTGGATGTCAAGACGCTCTACAACTGGCTGTCGGAAGAGAAGCCGTAGCCTGTGACTCGGTGTTTCGCGGGGCCGATGTCGCCCCCAAAGCCCCAGGTCGCCGCGCAGCCGGGTGCGCGAAGCCAGGTACGAAAGAAGCGAGCTGCAAATTTTCCCGCGCGGTCGCTGGATGATTTTCAACGGGGATCAGGAAATTTTCCCGTACAGCCGGGCTCGATTCCCGATGCAGCGGACCCAAGTGGGCCTGCGCAGCGACGACAAACACCTTGGCACAACGAGTGCTCTAGCACTTGGCTGACACCGGGCTCGACACGGTCCCAGACCGAGTCTGTGCCCACTTACTCACAAGGAGACAGCCATGAACAAGATGACGCTCGCTACACTGGTCGGTCTGTTTGCGTTTGGTTCGATGACGGCAGCACGCGCCAGCGAACCGACCCCGGCCAAGGATGAAAAGACGGCACCCAAGGATGACAAAAAGACCGACTCGGCCCCCAAGGGTCAGGACGGCAAAGGCCCAGCCCCGGCTGGAGACAAGAAGTAGTCAGGAGGCGCTCGCCTTTGTTTCAGCTGCACTGTTTCGATATGAAACACGCAGTTGAAACAGGCGAGCCACCACCGGGCACCGGGTCTTCCCGGTCTGACCGGACAGCGACGAAGCGACTGCGCAGCGCGTCCTGGTACAGTTCCTGCTCTTTCTACAGGAAGCGGGCCCCATGCGACGTACGGACGGCGCAGCAGCCACAAGCTGCACGTCGCGATCCGCATGGGTCCGATTCCTGTCCTCCAAAGGAGCCCGGTCATGTTGAATGCAAAAACTCCCAGCCGTCGTGTCGTGATCATCGGTGGCGTTGCGGGAGGAGCCTCGGCGGCGGCACGGCTTCGCCGCCTGGATGAGTTTGCCCAGATCACCCTGGTGGAGCGCGGGCCCGACGTATCGTTTGCCAACTGTGGGCTGCCCTATCACATCGGGGGCGAGATTGCCGATCGCTCCCTGCTCACGATTCAGACGCCTGCTTCGCTGCGCAGCCTGCTGCACATTGACGTGCGCGCCCAGACCGAAGCCACGCACATCGACCGCAGCACCCGTACGGTGACGGTGGTGGACCTGCGCAGCGGCCAGCAGTCGCAGCTTCCCTATGATCATTTGATCTTGGCACCGGGTGCGGCTCCACTTCGGCCCTCGCTGCCTGGCATCGACCGGCCCGAGATCCTGACCCTGCGCAGCTTGCAGGACATGGACCGGATCAAGCACGCGGTGGAAGAGGTGGAGTCGGTGCTGGTGATTGGCGCAGGCTTTATCGGACTGGAGATGGCCGAGCAGCTTGCGCACCTGGGCAAGCGCGTCCATGTGGTGGAGCTTCAGCCGCAGGTGCTGCCCGCGCTCGACCCGGACATGGCGGCCCCGCTGGCGCAAGAGCTGGTTCGCCAGGGTATTGCGCTGCGGCTGGGCACCGCGATTGTGTCTTTTGAAGCCAGCGAGCGGCCCCACGAACCCGTCTGCGCGATCACATCCCATGGCGAGCGCATCGTGGTCGGTGCCGTGATCCTGTCGATCGGAGTGGTGCCGGAGTCGCGCCTGGGCAAAGAAGCGGGCCTGGCGCTGACACCGCGTGGTCACATTGCGGTCAACGCTTACTTGCAGACGAGCGATCCGCTGATCTATGCGCTCGGCGATGTCTGTGCAACGCCCGACCTGTTTACCGGAGAGCAGACCAACGTCCCGCTCGGCGGACCGGCCAACCGTCAGGGTCGCACCTGCGCCGACCACATTGTGCTGGGGGAAAAGGCGCTGCCGTATCCGGGCTCGCTGGGGACGGCGATTGTCCGGGTGTTTGCGCTGACGGCAGGTGTCACGGGCTTGTCTGAAAAGCGGCTGCGGGCCCTTGGGCGAGACTACCGCGTGACGCTGGTGGCGGGCTCGTCGCATGCTTCGTACTATCCCGGGGCAGAGTCGGTCACGCTCAAGCTCTTGTGGGATCCGCAGAGCGGCGATGTGCTGGGTGCGCAAGCCTACGGCGGTGCGGGCGTCGATAAGCGGCTGGACATCTTGGCCACCGCGCTGCGCGGTCGGCTGACGATTGACGACCTGGTTCACCTGGAGCTGTCCTACGCTCCGCCCTTCGGTAGCGCCAAGGATGTGGTGAACGTGGCGGGCTTTGCGGCAACCAACCAGCGCGATGAGCTGGTCCGCCCTGTTTCTGCGCTGCCGACAGAGCCCGGGATCCAGCTTGTCGATGTACGGGGAGCCGCAGCCGCTCAGGAGCTGCCGGTGGAAGGAGCCCGCAACATCCCGCTGGCCGCACTGCGAGACGCCTTGCCGACCCTGGAGCAGGGCATGCCGGTCGTTACCCTGTGCGCACACGGCAAGACCAGCTACTTCGCCGCCCGCATCTTAGCCCAGCACGGCTACAATGTTCGCTCGCTGGCCGGGGGCGTCTACGCGCACCCAGAGCTACAGCCGACCAAGCCCTCCGCGTAGTGCATCGCAAGCCACTTGGACTGGGTCTGGACCCTATCGCAACTGCTGAGCGTGTAGTTCGCTCTGGGTCGGGACCATGCCGCAACTGCTGATCGTGTAGTTCGGACTGGGTCTGGACCCTATCTCAACTGCTGCTCGTGTAGTTCGGACTGGGTCTGGACCCTATCTCAACTGCTGCTCGTGTAGTTCGGACCAGGTCTGGACCCTGCTAGCGGCCTTCGGGGGGCTGCCACAGCTCGATGCGGCGGCCTTCGGGATCGGTGATCCAGCCAAACAAGCCCAGCTCGGACTCATCGATCTTGTCATCCACCGAGCAGCCTTCTTCGCGCAGCTGGGTGAGCAGGGCACGCAGATCGTGAACCCGAAAGTTGAGCATGAACTGCGAGTCGCCGCCGCCGAAGTACGAGGTGGTCTCGGCAAACGGGCTCCACACCGTAGAGCCAACCCCAGAGGGATTGTCGGGCGACTGCCAGCGAAACACCGCTCCACCCCAGGACTCCAGCGGGATGCCCAGGTGCTTGTGATACCAGGCGGAGAGCGCCTTGGGGTCTTTGGACTTGAAGAACACGCCGCCGATGCCAGTGACTCGCTTCATCAGTGCCTCGCTCCGAGGAGGGTTTCAGCCAAACGCCACGCACGCTGCCCACAGCCAGGCAGCCCACAGCGCGCGACCCTAGCACGACCCGCGATGCAGCCCACAAGCGTTAGGGTGGTCACGCCTTGCGAACAGGATCCACAGCGCTGGGCAGCCGCTACGGCAAGAGCGTAGGCGTAGCGAGGCTCCCGGCGGGTACGACCGCTGCTGGCGGCGTCGGCACAAGCCACTGGGTCAGCACCCGCAGATCCATCGGCTGACCGGCTTCCAGGCGTTCATGCTGACGACTAAGCGCTCGCAAAATCGCCACCTGCTGATCGTACTGCGCGGTCAGCAGGCCCACCTGCCGTTCCACCCGCGCGGACAGGAGCTGCGCCACCGCTTGTCGCAGCACCTGCTGATCAGCGTCCTTGGTTCCCCGTCGCAGCTCTAGCTCACTATAGGAAAGACCCAGGCCGCTGAGCGTCGGAATGAGCAGCTCTGCGGGAGCCAGCACGCCGTAGCGCAGGTACAGCACCTTGGCGAGGCTCGCCCGCGAGCGAAGCTGCTGTCGCAGGATCGACACAAAGACCGGGCGCTCGTGATCCAGGATGGCAATGACCTGGCCGAGCAGCCCACGCAGGCGCTGACTCGCCCGCAGGAGCTGCGCCGACGAGCCCGTAAGCCGTAGCGGAGCCGGTGGATCCGCCTGCACCAGCGAAGACGGAATCAGGGACGCTGGATCTGAAGGACAGCCTTCGTGCAGCGGCGGCTCCATTGCCAGCTCAGCCGGGTCTAGATCGAACAGGAGGTTGTCGAACACCTCACCGGACCAGCGCTCGGGGCCTTCCTGCGCAAGCAAGACATAGTGCTCGTAGGCATGTCCAAGTCGTCGCAGCAGGGCTTCTCTCAGGCGCAGGCTGTTTGACACCGACTGAAGCTGGCACAGCGTCTCATTCGACAGCGGCGCTTGCTGAAGCAGCGAGCCACTGAGCGTCTGCGCATCGACGTAGGCATGCAGTCCGACCCGCGCCTCGGCAAGCACGACGGACAGCTTGTGGGTGCTGACGATCGCCTGCTGCGACAGCCGCACCGCACTGTGAGGATTGACCGACGCACAGCCAAGCTGCGACAGGAGCAGTGCCAACAGTCCAAGCAGGACGCGCGGCACCGACTACTGTCCTTCCCGATCTTCCGAGGCGTTCTCGGCAAGCTGTGGCGTCGGATCCGGTGAGTCCCAGGGATAGTCAGCGGGCTCGGACAGCTTCGGCGGTGACAGCTTGGGTGGCGTCTTGTGCGGCGCGGGCTCGCTCGGTTCCCAGTGCTCAAACTCGCCGCGCCCTACGTCTTCCACCGAGCCGTCACCGTAGTCGATGAAGTCTTGCTCATCATCAGTCAGGCGCGCGAACGCCAGGTCGTCGATGAACTGCAAGATCTTCTGAACCTGCGACTGGGTATAGCCGCGCTGATTAGACACCACGACGATGCCAAGCTGCGCCGAGTCCAGCGAGTCGCCTTCCCCGACTTCCGCGATCGCGCAGTTCCACTTTTGATGGACGCGATCCTTGATCCGACGCAGGACTGAGCGCTTGTCCTTTTCGGAGTGACAGTCCTCGAGCTGCAAGGTGATGCGACAGACCCCAACGATCATCTGCTTTGCCCAAACAACTGCACAAAAGGAAAGACCGTGCGACCTTGTTTTGCAAGGCCGACGGTCATGCTCTGGTTGCTTACGCCAGCGTCGGCGCGATCTCTTCCACTTCGTACGACTCGATCACGTCGCCAACCTTCACATCCAGGTAGCCGTCGATCGACATACCGCACTCGTAGCCCTGCTGGACTTCGCGCACGTCGTCTTTGAAGCGACGCAGCGATCCCAGCTTGCCGCTGTAAACCAGCACCGAGTCACGGATGAGCCGAGCCAGCGCCGAGCGCTTGATGACACCATCGATGACCGCGCAGCCAGCAACCGCGCCGACCTTCGGGATGTGGAAGACCTCGCGCACTTCGGCTTTGCCCAGGTACTTGTCGCGCTTGATCGGCGCAAGCAGTCCCGCCATCGCCAGCTTCACGTCGTCGAGAGCCTGGTAGATGATGTCGTACAGCTTGATATCGACGCCTTCTTGCTCGGCGAGCGAAGCCGCCTTGCCAGCCGGACGAACGTGGAAGCCGATGATGATCGCGTTGCCAGCCTTGGCCAGGTTGACATCGCTTTCGGTGATGCCGCCGACGCCCGACTGGATGATCGAGACCTTGACCTCTTTGGTCGTCAGCTTGGCCAGCGCGCTGCCGAGTGCTTCGGAAGAACCCTGCACGTCCGCCTTGAGGATGATCTTCAGTTCCTTCAGACCAGCCTTCATTGCGTCCATCAGCTTGTCGAGCGACACCGGACCGGCCTTGGCACGATCGCGCTCGATGCGACGCTGACGACGGTGCTCGACCAGATCCTTGGCCGCGCGCTCATCGACCACCGCATTGAGGACTTCACCCGCACGCGGCACGCCCGACAGACCGAGCAGCTCGACCGGCGTCGAAGGACCAGCCTGTGCCAGCGTCCGACCTTTGTCGTCGCTCATCGCACGGACCTTGCCCATCTCTTCGCCGACCACCACGGTATCGCCGACGCGCAGCGTTCCTTCTTGGATCAGCATCGTCGCGACCGGACCACGCTTGGCATCCATTCGCGCTTCGATGACTGCGCCCTTGGCCGACTTGTTCGGGTTCGCGCGCAGCTCGAGCACGTCCGACTGAAGCGCCAGCATTTCCAGGAACTTTTCGACGCCGACCTTGGTTCGCGCCGAGACATCGCAGTAGATCGTCGCTCCGCCCCACTCTTCCGGCGTCAGATCGTGCGCGGCAAGCTGCTGCCGAATCCGATCCGGCTGCGCACCTTGCTTGTCGATCTTGTTGACCGCGACGATGATCGGAACCTTGGCATCCTTGGCGTGGTTGAGCGCCTCGATCGTCTGAGGCATCACACCGTCATCAGCAGCAACCACCAGGACGACGATATCGGTCACTTGCGCGCCACGGGCTCGCATCTCGGTAAACGCTTCGTGACCTGGCGTATCCAGGAACACGACGTCTCCGGCCTGCGACGACACCTTGTACGCACCGATGTGCTGGGTGATTCCGCCCGCTTCGCCCGCAGCGACGTTGGCATTGCGAATCGCATCCAGCAGCGAGGTCTTACCGTGGTCAACGTGACCCATGATGGTAATGACCGGCGCGCGCGGCTTGAGATCTTCGGGCTTGTCGGTGACTTCGGCCACGACGCTCTGCTCTTGGAACGCCGTCGATTCCACACGCCAGTCAAACTCACCAGCCACAAGCTGCGCGGTGTCGATGTCGATCGAGGAGTTGATCATGACCTGGCGCATGCCAAGCTCCCAGATCTTCTTGAGCACGTCGGTGGCCTTTTGAGCCATCTGACGAGCCAGTTCCGCGATGACGATCGACTCGCCCATCTTGACGACGCGCTTGTGCTCGGCAGCCGTCGTGATCTGGGTCTTGCCCGGCTTGCGACCCGGCGGAAGCTTGCCACGCGAGGGCGGAACCGGACCAACTGGCCCTCGTCGCTGCTCTTGACCACGAAGGCGCTCACCCGAGACTTCCTGACGCGGTCCACGACCACTCATCGGATCGGGAGACTCGCCGCTGCGCTCGGGACGGAAGCCGCGTGGGCTCTCGCTGCTCGGTGCCGTCGGCTTGGCCGCTGGAGCGCTCTTAAACGCTGACAAGTCGATCACACGACCCGTCGGGCCTAGGCCTTCCATCGATCGGCGTGTCTGCGCCGTCACAAACACCTTGGCCGGAGCCGCCGGAGCTGGCGAGGCGTTCGACGGAGCACTTGCCACCGCGCCACGACCTGACTCCGTGTGTGGAGTCGGTGCCGCTTCGACCGGACGCTGCGAGGTCGGCTTGGCCGCGCTCTCTGTATGACCGGACGCTGCCTGACGTACAATCGGCGCAACGGGCTTGGCCGTCACTGACTTTTCACTGACCGCTGGAGCAGCAGATTTTTCAGCAGCATGCGTCGCTGGCTTGCTTGAAGCGTGCGCAGCCGCAGACTTGGGAGCCGCGTCCGCCCCGTGCTTGGCCACCACCGGCTTGGCTTCGGCTCTTTCGACTTTGCCAGCCTTCGCGGGCTCCGCAGCAGCTTTGGGCGTGTCCTTGTCCTTGATCGCTGGAGCAACCTGCACAGGCTCTGCGGGCTTGGCAGCGACAGCCTTGGGCTCCGCAGCGACCACAGGCTTGGCATCCACAACAGCTGGAGCAGGCGTGGGCAAAGGCTCGCTCTTGGCCACAGGTGCAGCCGCTGGCGCAGCCGTCTTGGCTTCCGCCACAGGGGCTTCGGCAGCTGGCTTTTCGACGACGGGCTTTGCGACCTTCACGGTCTTTTTGGCTGCTTCTGCCGCTTTGGCTGCTTCTGCCGCTTTGGCTGCTTCTGCAACTTTGGCTGCTTCCGCCGCTTTGGCTGCTTCCGCCGCTTTGGTTGCTTCCGCCGCTTTGGCCGCAGCGACATCCGCAACAGGCGCAGTCACCACCGGAGCCACGGACACCGCAGACTCCGTCGGCTTGGACCGCGCGACGGGAGGTTCAACCTTGGCAGGAGCTGGCTTTTCCGCCACAGACGGCTTGACTTCTGCCACAGGGGCCGGAGCAGGCCGGGCGGGCGTTTCGACCGCAGGACTGATGACACGAACCACTCTTCGAGGCGGATCTGCCGTCGAGCGCATTGGCTCCATCACCGGCGGAGCAGGCGGTGGAGTCGGAATCGGCGCAGCGACAGGCGCTTGCGCTTCCGGATGCAGTCGGCTGCCGTCTTTGGCTCTTCGACGAATCACCGTCTCTGATAGCCGCTCTTGCACCGTGTTTTCGTGGCGCTCTTTGTCGAAAGCCCGTCGGACGCGGTCTACCTCGTCGCGTTCAAGACGCGACATGTGGTTCTTGGCCTCGATGCCTAGTGCTCGGACCTTTTCGACCAAATCCTTGTGGGCAATTCCAAGCTCTTTTGCCAACTCGTAAATCGCGACCTTGGAGCCCGACGTGCCGACGCTCTCGGTGTTCATGAATGGTTGTCCTGATTCTTCAAGCTGCCCATGGGGCGATGAGCGCCCGGCAGCGAACCGTCATCGACGGCAGCAAGTTGGTACAGCGCTGCGACATCACCGCTCTGGACAGTGCGCCGCAGCGAGCGCGCAAATCCGCCTTTTAAAGCTGCCTCTATGCATCGCTTGCGACGATGCACGTATGTACCACGACCGGCCTGTCGATGACCCAGCCGAAACTGAAGCCGTCCATTCGCATCGGACACGGCACGCAGCAGCTCCGTCTGAGCATCGACTTCTCGACACCCAGCGCAAGTTCGCATCGGCACATGCCGAGCGACCGTTTGCTCATCACTTGGAGCTGCTGTGAAGGCTTCCACGACTGGTGTTCCTCGTTCCGCCCTGTTTAGCGGTTACCCCGCGTTAAAAGTCGCGTCACACGACGCTTCACATCTCGTGCTTCATCGAGGGTGAGATCGGCAGCCTGAGCCAGCCGCTCTTCATCCTCTTCTTCCATCGATTCCAGCGTCGTGTATCCAGCATCCATCAGTCGAGAGACAATGTCTGGATCGATGCCGGGCAGTGGATTCGACGATCCGCCCCGCGACGAACCTCGGCTCTGCGCCGGCTCATGACGAGCTGGACCACTCGCAGCAAGCTCTGAACGGGCAGGACGCTCCGACGGCTGAAGCGGCGGCTCACCACGCTTGCGACGCTCTTCGTTCACAAACTGAAGCGCGGCATCTTTTAGGCGAATCGCACCAGCCTCACCACCGACGCCGGGCACGTTGCGCAGATCATCAATTCGCGCTTCCGCCAGATCCGACACCGATCGCCAGCCCAGCCGGAACAGCGTGCTCGACATCTCTTCCGACGAGCCATCGAGTCCAGCCAGAACCTGACGCTCGACCTGTTCCATCTCGCGCACACGGCTTTCGGCATGGATGTCGATGCGCCAGCCAGTCAGCTGCGACGCAAGACGGACATTCTGACCTTTTTTGCCGATGGCCAAGCTTAGCTTGTCGTCGGGAACGATCAGCTCCATCGTGTGATTTTCGGCATCAATCACGACGCGAGACACTTCCGCCGGAGCAATCGCATTACAAACAAATCGCGCTGGATCTTCGCTGTACGGAACAATGTCGATCTTTTCGCCGCGCAGCTCTTGGACAACGGCTTGGACGCGCGAGCCTTTGATACCGACGCAAGCACCGACCGGATCGACATCGCGATCGCGACTGCTGACCGCGATCTTGCTGCGAGAGCCGGGCTCCCGAGCCGATGACTCGATGCGCACGATCTTTTCGTAGATCTCGCTGACCTCTTGCTCGAACAGCTTTTCGAGCAGGCCCTTCGAGGCACGCGACAGCACAATCTGCGGACCGCGCGCATTTTTTTCGATATCGACGACGTAGGCCATGATGCGATCGCCGATTCGATAGTTTTCACGCGGAACTTGCTCACGGGCGGGCAAAATGGCCTCGGTCTTGCCCAGCTCGACGATGATGTTGCCGCGCTCAAAACGACGCACGGTGCCGTTGATCAGCTCGCCTTTGCGATCGCGATATTCGTTGAAGGTGTTTTCGCGCTCGGCCTCGCGAATGCGCTGGATGATCACCTGCTTGGCCGTCTGAGCCGCGATGCGACCAAAGCGCTTGATGGTGTCGTGCAGATCCAGGATGTCGCCGTACTTGCGCTCTTGCTCCGAGGCTTTGTCGGCATCACCGTCGGTGTAGAAGATCTGGAACAGCAGCTCGTCGCCTACCTCGGCGCGCAGACCCTGACGGTCGGCATCTACCTTGGCAATGTCACGACCCTTGATGCCCGCCGTTTCGGTAACAATGCAGACCTGAAACAGGTCTACTTGTCCGGTCTCTTCGTTGAACTGTGCTTCCAGCTCACGCTCGAGACCAAAGACCTTTTTTGCGGCGGTCATGATGGCCTGCTCGAGCGTCTGGACCAGGACCTTTTTATCGATCCCTTTGTCCTTGCCTACTTGCTCAAGCACCATCGAGAGGTTGGGTTGCATCGCGTATTACCTTGCTTCCTGGCCTGTGCGTCCTGGCCGATTCGTCTTGGCCTGTGCGTTTCTAGCTGCTGTCAGACGAACTCAAATACCGCGTTTGCTTTTTCGATTTCACCGACGACAAGTTCAAACGTGCCAGCACCCTCGACCGAGATCTTGACCCGATCGTTTTCGACCGACTCAATGGTTCCCGAAAAATTACGGCGCGGCACCGAGTCTGTCGCTCGCGGGCCTTGCAGCGCGAAAGACTGCTCCGCGTCAGGACGAAGTCGAACCTTGGCCTTTTTTCCAACAAAGCGCGCAAAGTCCGACGACTTCTTGAGCGGACGATCGACCCCAGGCGAGCTCACTTCCAAGCTGTACGCACCGGGCAGCGGATCATGCACATCAAGCAGCGCCGATACCTCGCGAGAGATCGCCACGCAGTCTTGATGCGAAACGTGTCCTTGTCCTGGCAGCCGATCGATGGTCACGCGCAGCACCGTGCCACTTGGGGCGCTGGTCCATTCCAGATCGACAAGCTCGTAGCCTTGGCCGTCTACGGCGGGCTCGATCAGCTTGGTAAGGGCTTTGAGGTCAACGGGTCGCATGGCTTCTTTCGAAAAAAAAAGGCGGGTCCGGGCGGGCCCACCTTCCGTGGATTCCTACCAAAATGTATCTCCGCCTATACCACCACCTGCGCCGTTTGCGCAAGGGTCAAGCTCCACAGCGACGAGCATCTGACCGAGCCAAAAGCCGTAGATAACACCTCAAAATCAGCCCGCTTTTTGGTCCGACCATGCTACGAGTTGCGATCTTAGCTGCTCAGTTCGAGGGTTTGCGCAGCCGGTCCGATTCACACCGCGCAGGCTTCCTTTTGTGCTAGTTCCTTGCCTCCACATGGCGATTGAGACTCAAAAGACCCATCAACTTCTAGAGTCCCTCGGGGAGCGACTGACTGCTCTTCGAGGGCATCTTTGACATCGAGAAGCTGGAAGAGCGGCTGCTCGAAATCGAACAGATCTCGTCGGATCCGGCGTTCTGGAATCAGCAGGACAAAGCGCAGACGGTCCTGCGAGAGCAAGCCGGACACAAGCAAGTCGTCGGAGAATGGAATCGTCTTCAGCGCGAGCTACAAGATGCGTCCGTGCTGCTGGAGCTAGCGGAAGAAGCGCAGGATGAAGGCTCAGCGACGGAAGCGCAGACCAACGCTTCGCGCATCGAAGAGGGCGTAGCTGCGATGGAGCTGCGACGGATGCTGTCGGGCGAACAGGATCACACCGACGCGCTCGTATCGATCAATGCCGGAGCCGGTGGCGTCGATGCGCAAGACTGGGCCGATATGCTCCGTCGGATGTATTATCGCTGGGCCGAGCGACGTGGCTTCGCGATCGAAGAGCTGGATCTGCAAGATGGCGAAGAAGCGGGCATCAAGTCGGTAAGCTTCGCGGTGCGTGGGCTCAACTCATTCGGGTATCTGAAGGCGGAAAGCGGAGTGCATCGACTGGTGCGGATCTCGCCGTTTGACTCGAATGCACGACGACATACAGCGTTTGCGGCGGTGTATGTCTATCCCGAAATCGACGACTCGATCGAGATCGATATCAAAGACGATGACCTGGAAGTGCAGACGATGCGCTCGGGCGGTGCCGGTGGTCAGCACGTCAACAAGACCGAGAGCGCGGTCCGGATCATTCACAAGCCGTCGGGGCTCGTCGCAAAATGTCAGTCCGAGCGATCGCAGCACAAGAACCGCTCGACGGCGATGAAGATGCTGCGCGCGATGCTCTATGCCCAAAAGCTACGCGAGCAAGAAGCCAAGCTCGACGAAGCGAACAGCCACAAAAAGTCGATCGAGTGGGGCAGCCAGATTCGTTCGTACGTGCTGGCACCATATCGACTGGTGACCGATCACCGCAGCGAGCTAAAGCTGGGCAATGTGGATGCGGTGCTCGACGGAGACTTGGACGAGTTTATCAAAGCCTACCTGATTCAGGCCGCAGGATAACCCCAGATGAGCACAGCACAGTCCGTCGGTGAGCAGTTCCGTTCCGGCTTTGCGATTGAGCGCGAAGTGTTGTTGTTCAATAACGCAGGCGTCGCTCCGATGTGTCTGTCTGCCGAGGCTGCGATCCAGCGAATGAGCCAGCATCTGCGACACGGCTGGTTCGATTTGGACAATGCCTTCCGTCAGTATGAACAAGCCCGCGTATCGTTTTCTCGTCTGATCGGAGCGCGAACCGAAGATGTATCGCTGATGCAGACCTGCGCAGCGGCGATCTCGCAAGTGGCGCTCGGGCTTCACCTTCGGCCCGGCGACGAGATCGTCACCACGGATCAAGAATATCCGTCGAACGCGTATCCATGGTACGTCGCTGCGCAGCGATCGAATGCACTTTTGCGCGTGGTCCAGTCACAACCCGACTTGAGTCTTCCGACGGAAAGTGTACTGGCTGCAATCGGTCCGCAGACGCGCGTGGTCGCTGTTTCGTGGGTGCAGTTTCAGACGGGTGCTGTGCTCGATCTGGCGGCGCTCAGCCAGGCGTGTCGTCGCTACGGAGCATGGCTGGTCGTCGATGCGATCCAGGGACTCGGCGTGCTGCCCTTCGATCTGCTGACGATGGGCGTCGATGCGGTCTGCGGTGGAGCGCACAAGTGGCTGTGTGGTCCGCTCGGTCAAGGTGTGCTGGCGCTCGCGCCGGGACGAGCCGCAGAGCTACAGCCGCTGCTTCACGGTGCGATGACGTACGGAACGCCGGAAGAAGCCGTGGACCCACGAAAAACGCCACGGCCCGACGCAAAGAGGTTTGAACCGGGCTCACCACCGCTGCTTTCTGCCGTCGCTACGGGAGCTGCGATCGATTGGCTGCTTTCGTTTGGCATCGATCAGCTTCATCAGGCCGCGCTGGCGATCTCGGATCGGCTGATCACGGGGCTGGCGACGCGAGGAGCAAAGCTGCTGCTGCCGGTGGGAAGCGCGTTGCGATCACCGATCGTGACGTTTGTGCCGCGACAGGATCTGGCGTCGGTGGCTGCGCGACTCAGTGCCCACAAGGTTGCGTTTGCTCGGCGAGCGGGCGGGATTCGATTGGCTCCCCATGCCTTCAATCTGCCGAGCGAAGTGGAGCGCTTCTTTGCGATCCTCGACGCAGTTTGAGCTGTTCGCGATTGCTCCACCGTCGCTAGAGCAGTGTCTACATCAAGAGTTATCGACGCTGGTTCCGGCGGCTTCGCCGACGCTGGTTCCGGGTGGTGTGACGCTGCGTGGAGATCTCTGCACGCTGTACCGCGTGAGCTTGTGGACCCGGCTGGCGACGCGAGTGCTGCTGCGCGTCGGTTCTATCGTGGCTGTTCACTTCGAGGAGCTGCGACGGAAGACGGCTGCGCTGCGCTGGTCGTATTTTGTAAAGCAGCCGGTTCGTCTGAAGGTTTCAGCGACGGCACATCGCTGTCGGCTGATTCATACCGGCGCGCTCGCCGAGCGTGTCGAAGGCGCACTGCAAGACGCGGGAATCGTCATCACTCACGACGAAAGCGCACCACTTTTTCATGTGCTGATTCGTGGGGAATCGGATCGCTTCACGCTCTCGGTGGATTCGTCGGGAGAGCTGCTTCACCGACGCGGGTATCGTCAGCAAGACGGTGGCGCACCGCTGCGAGAGACGCTGGCTCCAGCGCTGTTGCGTCTTTCGGGTTTTCAGCCGAATCAGACGCTGTGCGATCCAATGTGTGGCTCAGCGACGCTGGCGATCGAGGCTGCACACATCTTGCTGGGACGCGCGCCGGGGCTGTACCGTCGCTTTGCATTCTTTGACTGGCCGGGACACGATGCGACGCTGTGGCAGAAGCTTCTCGACGAGGCCAAGTCGCAGGAACAGACCGCCCTGCCCCGACCCATCTTCGCAAGCGATCGCGATCCCGAGGTCATCGCGCTGGCCCGTCGCAATGCCGAGCGAGCAGGCGTGCTGCAACATCTGGAGCTGCACTGCGTCGAGGTCCAGAAGCTGAAGCTGCCCTCGGTGGAATCGGGCTTGATCCTGTGCAATCCGCCGTATGGAAAGCGACTGAAAGAGCCTCGGCTCGTCGGTCTGTATCGAGCACTTGGGATGTTACAGCGACGATCAGCGGGCTTTCGTCTGGCTGTGCTGACCACGCAGCGACAGCTTGCGCAGGCGGCTGGCGTGATTTCCGACGAATACTGGCTACGAAACGGAGGTCTGCGCGTCGGTCTGTTTTCGATCACGACGAGCCAGCGCGACAAGCTCTCTCGGGATGCGTCGCACGATCGAGCGCACAGCTTGCCCGAGTCGCTGTAGATTCCCGTCGGTGCGCTAGTCTTTCTTGAGCATCTTCACGACGGGCTTGAGCTTGACATCAATCGTGCCTTTCGACGGAACCGGATCGCCGGAGATATAGCGCGCCGTCACAGCCATCAGCACGTTTAGCGGCTTGGACGGATCTCGCATGGCGCTCACGAAGACACTGTGCGCAGGCGAGCCGTCGGGCACGGGCAGCGGGTTGCCATTGTCGCCAATCTGACCTTTGCGCGGCAGCGGTCCGACGGTTCCTAAGTACACAGCACGCGGATCGGTTGTGCTGCGAATGCCATCGGGACCAATGTAGGTTTCAATCTTGGTGATATCGATATCGACACCATTTTGCGCTGTATAGAAAAGCTGCACATCTCGCATATTGTCTGCATTGGACTGCGCAAAGCCGGTGGTGAACGCTGGATCTTGCGAGAAATCGACCACAAACAGTACAAGCAGCTTGATATCGCCTGCGCAGAGCATGGTTGGCTCATCGCACAGTCCAGTCACTTGATAGCTGCTGGTCAATCCCAATAAGCCCGGCAAGGCCGAGCACTGGATAAAACCATTGGAACAAGTGACCTTCAGTCCTTGATACGCAGGCGGGATGCTCAGGTTCAGCGTCAGATCGTAGTGAAGGGTCTGCTCAGCGAGGGTCAGCTCTTGCTCTGTGACGGAACCACAACCACCGACAGAAGCGCCCAGCAGCGCAGCAGCGCACACCAAGCGAGTGAAGCGTGACTTTAGGAAAGATAAACTCTCGATTAGATATTTTCTCATACAGAGAAATATATCATAACGGAGAATTTTCTCGAAGCGATATACAGATATTGGCCATGCACATCCAGTACATAGCTCAATATCGGTATCGAAGAGACGCGATTACAGCTCAGCTTGAATCTGCGGAGCCGTCACACGAAGCAGATAGCGACCTTTGCCGGTGTTGCCGTTGGGCAGCAGAGCCAGCGCGACGAAGTAATCCTTCGACAGGACGCGAATCAGCAGGGTCAGGCGCTCGGTGCGAATGCTGACTTCTTCAACACCACCACCGTCGATGATATCGGCAGCCTTCTTGACCTGAGCCAGGATGAACGAAAACTCCATGCCGACGGTCTGGATGTCGAGCTTCTGAGCGTCCTTGGCATAGCTTTCCACAGCGATGCCATCAAAGCCCATCAGCAGTCCAGCGACCGCGCCATCAGACTTCTCTACGAGGGTGCGCAAGCTATCTCGGAACATACATGCATTTTTACATATTTTTGGGGCCTTTGGTCAATCGCAGTCCTTGCCGCGTGAGCAAGCGACGGATTCTTCGCCGATCGTTATCGTTCCAAGCGCCAAGCAACGACAAGCGTGCTGGCGCACTGGCACTGGCGGTCGCACGCAACAGCTAGGAATCGGTTTCGCCGCCGTAGTCCCGCAGCTTGTAGAGCAGCGCGCGATGCGACAGCCCGAGCAGCTTGGCCGCCGCTGTCCGGTTGCCGCGCGTCTTGTGCAGGGCCTTCGCGATCAGTCGCTGTTCCAGACGAGCAGTCGCTTGCTTGACCGAGAGATTGGCCGGATCCAGCTCGTCGGGTTCCGAGTGCGTCAGCGTAGCCGAGCGAGCCGTACCCAGCGACGATGAGATCACAGCAAACGGCAGATCGGCCACGTCGAGCTGCGTGTGATCGCACAGCACCACCGCGCGCTCGACCAGGTTTTCCAGCTCTCGGACGTTGCCCGGAAAGTCGAAGCGCTGAAGCGCACGCTGCGCAGGCTCGGTGATCCCGACGATCGGACGAGCCAGACGCTGCGCCGCCCGCTGTAAGAAGTGAAACGCCAGCGGTAAGATGTCGTCGCGACGCTCTCGCAGTGGTGGAACCAACAGCTCGACGACGCTCAGACGGTAATAGAGATCGACTCGAAAGCGCTTGGCATCGACCTCGCGGCTTAGGTTGCGCAGCGTCGCGGCGATCACGCGCACATCGACGCTCAGCTCCTCTTTGGCCCCGAGCGGCAGGATTTTTTGCTCTTGCAGCGCGCGCAGCAGCTTGACCTGAAGCGCCAGCGGTAGCTCGCCAATCTCGTCGAGAAACAAGGTTCCGCCGCTCGCACGCGCAAAGACACCTTGCTGATCACGCACAGCGTCGGTAAACGCACCTTGAACGTGACCAAACAGCAGGCTCTCGAGCAGCGCTTCGGGCAGCGCACCGCAGTTGATGGCAACAAAAGGTCCGTCTCGACGCGGCGAGAGCTGATGAAGCGTTCGCGCCAGCACTTCCTTGCCGGTTCCCGACTCTCCCAGCAGCAGCACCGAGGTCGGATGCACAGCGACGCGCGCCACTTGAGCCAGCAGTCCGCGCATCACTTTTGACTCGGCAATGACGAACTTCGGCAGCTGCACAGCATCGGAAGCTGGTACACGACCTTGAATCGGCAAAAAGCGCTCTGCGCGACGGTCACCCAAGCTGGCTTCACGCGCCGCCGATTTTTCGAGCGCAAGACGTAGCTCGGACAGACGAAGCGGCGACGGCAAGACATCGTAGGCACCAGCGCGAATCAACCGCGATGCATCACCGACGGACAATGGATCAAATGCAACCATCAGCGTCGGACAGCGTCGATAGAGCGCACGCACAAGCTCTTCATCGAGCGAAGGCAGCTCGACCACCAGCAGATCGATCGGTGCCGCATCGGATCCACCAAGGAGCGCTTTTAGCGACGAAACCAGGCGAACGGAATAGCCACTTTCGCGCAGCCCTTCGGCCAGATGACGTCCGCGTCCCGCATCAAGACAGCACAGCGAAAGGCAGCGCTCGGGCGCGGATGTCGTCGCTTCCATCACGGATCGACGGGACCGTGCGGAACCGGCAGCACCCCGAGGATCTCGCGCGCTTGCGTCGCTGTCGCAATGTCTCGGCCCACTTCGCGCGCCAGCTTTACCAGCGCTTCGACCAGGCGTCCGTTGGAGTCGGTCTTGGTTCCGTCGGGAAGATAGAAGGTGTCCTCGATGCCGGTACGCAAGTGACCACCCAGCTCGGCGGCGCGACGATGAACCGGCCAGACTTCCTTTTGACCGATGCCGATCGTCTGAAAGTGCGCACCCTCGGGAAGTTCTGCGACGATCAACGGCAGCCACTCGGGCTTACACGGCATGCCGGACGCGACGCCCATCACCAGCGAGACATGGATCGGACCCGTGAGCAGACCCACTTGCTTGAACAGCCCGATCGAGCGAACGATGCCAGTATCGAAGCACTCACACTCGGGAACGGTGCCGATCTGGTTCATCGCGGACAGAAACTTTTCAACCTTATCGACGGGATTGTCGAACAGCATCGGCGGCCATGCCCAGCGTCCGTCGCTGCGTGCTCTCAAGTAGTTGAGCGATCCGGCATTGAGCGCAGCCATTTCGGGACGAATCCGCGCAAGGCAAGCGAGCGGCGCACTGACATCGGGACCGATGACGCCCGTGGACATGTTGACGATGATGTCGGGAACGCGCGCACGAATCGCTGAATCAATTTCTGCGACGACATCGGGTTCCCACGTCGGAAAGCGACCCATGCCAGGGGTTTGTTGTCGATAGTGACAGTGAACAACCGTCGCACCAGCGTCTCTGGCTTCGGCTGCGGCTTGCGCCATCTCAGCAGCGGTCACCGGCACGCGATGCTGGGTTGGGTCGGTCAGGACTCCGGTGAGAGCACAAGTGATAACAACGGGCTTGCCTGGGTCACTCATGTCGGGACGATAGCAAAACCACCCGGCGTCTCGGCACTGGTTTTAGATACCGAGTTGGAAGCGCAGACCCAGCTTGCCGAGCAAATGGAAGCCGTGGGTGCGGGTCTGTTCGGTGTTGCCCGCCATGTCGATGATGACCTGCTCTGCACCGGCGAGCATGTAGTGGTAGCCAAAGGTTCCGGTGAAGTTGAGAACGAAAAAGCGGTTCAGGTAATACTCAACGCCCGCCTGGCCTTCCGCGCCGAGTCCGAACCACGCAATCTGCTTGCGATCGATCGGATACTCCGTGCGATAGGGAAGCCCGAAGATAAGCCCGCCGTAGCCGCCGAGAACGCCACGCCACGCGCCCGAGCCCAGCTCGAAGTCCCAGCCGATCATGCCTTGGAGCGTCGAGCCCGAAAAACCCTGCATCGTCACGAACTGATCGAACTGGATGTACGCATCGGTGTGCAGAATCTCGATACCGCCGCGCAGACCCAGCAAGCCGCCCGAGTTGTAGTCGAAAAAGTCAGCGCCTTTGGTGGTGCCCGCTTGCTCGGACTTTTGGGTGACGATCGAGCTGAGCTTGGGCGGGGTGCCGTACATGCCGCCGACATAGACATCGACGTAGCCTTCGAGGATCTTCGCATCGGCAGGCTGGGCAGCGAGGAGCACTGCACCGGCGACCGCAGGAGCAGCCGCACGAAGCAGGCTTGCCATTTTTTTCGTTTTCGCCATGGCTGCCATGATAGCAAATAGCGCCATGTCTAGCGTCTCGCTTCTGCCGAAGGTGGCCATCACCGGACTCGGGCTGGTCACACCACTCGGAGCAACGCAGCAAGCGTTTTTCGCAAGCCTGGCCGAAGGTCGTTCCGCGCTCAGCCGGTCTGTCGATCCATCGATTCAGCTTCCTGAGGAGCTGCGTGGTCAGCCCATTTGGACCGGTCGCGTCGAAGACTTCGGTGCGCAAGCGGCCATTGAGGCGGGAAAACGTCGTCGCATGCCACGGCTTGCGCAGATGTGCGTCGTCGCAGCGCGTGAAGCCCTGGGTCTTGTGCCTGGGGTTGCTCCGGCGGAAGCGGAAGCCCTGCGCAGACATGGTGCAGCGCGCATCGGTGTGGTCCTGGGAACTGGACTGGGCGGACTGGATTCCACCATCGAGTTCGTTCGCAGCATCATCGCTTCCGGTGTGGCCGCTGCGTCGCCCGCTGTCTTTCCGTATACGGTTATGAATGCCTCGTCGGGAATCCTGGCGATTGAGCTGGGTCTGACTGGGCCCAACATCACCGTGAACCACCGCGAGCTGTCTTTGCCCGAAGCGATTGCGACGGGCGCAGAGCTCATCGCGACCGACCGCGCCGATGCCGTGCTGTGTGGTGGCTGCGACGAGCTGTCCTCGTGGCTGATCCATGGCCTGTGGCAGATGTCGCTGTTGTCGCCGGATCTCGCGACCGCCGAGACAGCACCGATTCATCCCTACGAAGCGCGCGGTCAAGGCGTGGTGCCGGGCGAAGGCGCGGTGGTTGTCCTGCTCGAGCGGGCCGATCGCGGGCTGAGCGCACCTCCGCTGGCGTATCTATCGGGCGTGGGTCGGGCCGGAGACGAGCGCGCGCGCGTCGGTTGGTCCCACAAAAGCGGTCCCGCTGCGGGAGCCAGCGCTGCGATCACCCAGAGCCTGGCAATGGCCAGTCTGTCCGCTGATCAGATCGATTACGTCGCGGGTGCAGGAAACGGTAGCTCGCTCGATGAACTGGAAGCCGCCGCGCTGCGAGACGCACTCGGTCAAGCCGCTGAGCGCGTGGCCATTTCCTCTGTGATTGGTCAGTGCGGCGAGTGGCAGACCTCTGCCGGTGTGCGCCTGGGTGCCGCGCTGTGGTCCCTGTGCGCACAAAAGGTGCCAGGAACCGTACACTGTCAGACACCCGATCCGCTGCGCAGCCTGCCCGGAATCATCCGAACGTCGCGCGCGGCCCAGGTTCGTCATGCGCTGGTTCCGACGCTCTCGCAGGGTGGCGCAAACATCAGCTTGGTCCTTAGCAAAGCCTAGTCGAACCCAAGGTACAATGAGCCCGCCTATGCATATCCTTCGCAGCGAGTTTGTCGCCAGCGCTCCGACCCGTGCGCAGTGGCCCGCGCCCACCATGGCGGAAGTGGCCATCTGTGGTCGCAGCAACGTGGGCAAGTCTACGCTGCTCAACGCGCTACTCGGTCGCCGGGGTCTGGCCAGGGTGTCGAAGACGCCGGGACGAACGCGACTCATCAACTTTTTCCGCACGACGGTGAGCGGTCCCGAGCAGCCCATCGACGTGATGCTCGCGGACTTGCCGGGCTACGGCTATGCCGAAGTCAGCCGCACCGAGCGCGCAAGCTGGCAAAAGATGATGGAAGAATACCTGAGCGGTCGGGACAGCCTGCGTGCCGTAGCGATGCTGTGCGACGCGCGCCGGGTGATCGATGCTCGGGTGGAAGAGCTGCTGTTCGACGAAAGTGAGCTGGCTCTGTACCTACGCGGGCTCGGTCGCAAGGTGATTCCGGTGCTGACCAAGGCCGACAAGCTGGCCAAGTCCGAGCGCAAGCCAGCGGCGCAGATCCTGTCGCGCGTGCTAGGCGGCAAAGCCATCGTCTGTGCAGCCGAGCAAGGGGAAGGCATAGGTGAGCTGTGGCAGCGACTGCTGCTTTCGGCGCAAGACCGAGGAACCGAGTCAGGAGCATCGCTCGAAGATCGCGTGTAGCAAGGGGGAAGTCATGAGCGCAGCAGAGCCGACCACCGGCCACAGCGGAGGACTCCGCGTGGTGATGGTGGCGCTTTTTATCAACCTGCTTATCGCAGTGTTCAAGTTCGCAGCCGCAGCGATCAGTGGATCGACGGCGATGCTGGCTGAAGCGGTTCACTCGCTGGCGGATACGTCGAATCAGGCGTTTTTGCTCATCGGAATGCGTCGCAGCTCGCGACCTCCGGATGCGCTGCACCCGTTTGGCTACGGCACCGAGACGTATTTTTGGGCATTCATCGTCGCGGGCAGCATCTTCCTCATCGGTGCGGCGGTCAGCATCTGGGAAGGCAGCGAGAAGCTGTGGCACATCGCGCACGGACAAGCACACGCGCATGGCGACGTGAAGTGGGCGATCATCGTGCTCTGCGTGTCGCTGGTGCTGGAAAGCTGGTCGCTGCGCGCAGCCGTGCAGGAGTTTTTGCACATGACGGCGGGCAAAGGCCTGCGCAAGACGCTCGAAGATGCGCGCGATCCAACGGTGCTGACCGTGCTGTTTGAGGATCTGGCGGCGCTGTTCGGACTGGCGGTGGCGCTCGCGGGTGTGCTCGGAAGCTACCTGACCGGCAATCCGCTGTGGGATGCGCTCGCGTCGATTGTCGTCGGTATTGCGCTGCTGGTGGTGGCGATCTTCCTCGGACGAGACTCGATGAGCCTGCTGATTGGCGAAGCGGTTCCGAAAGAAGAGCACGAACAGATCGTCGAGCTAGCGTCTCGTCAGTCGGGTGTGCTCGAGGTCATTCACCTGCGAACCATGCACATTGCGCCGCAGGAAGTGCTGGCCGCGATCAAGATTCGCTTCGCGCGCGACCTGACGATGGATGCGCTCGAGAGCAAGATCAACGATCTCGAAGCCGCGCTGCGCACCAAGTTTCCGCATCTTCGTCGCATCTACGTCGAGCCAGGCTTCGACGAAGAAAAGCTGCGCAAAGAGCGCGGAATCCAGCCCAAATCCCACGAATCAGCGTCGTAGCCTGATGCGATCGCGCTGGTTGGAAGCGCTCGTCCGTCAGCGCGACGCAAAACCCCAAGCTTACCGACGAAGCGCGTTCACTCTCACCGCCGAGTCTTTGTAGCCCGGCTGCGTCTGCTGCGCCTGCTGATAGAAGTAAATCGCTTCTTTGTTGTTGTGCTGACGCTCGTAGCACTGCGCAAGCTGGTAGTTTAGCTCGGCCAGATCTGCCTCGGACACCGACGGCATGTAGAGACCTTCTTTGAAGACCTCGACCGCTTCCCGAAGCTGCGACAGATCGCGATAGCACTGTCCGAGCATCAGCGCCGCCCGACCCGCCAGCTTGCGCTCTTGCATCGCGATCTTGAACTCACCAATCGCGAGCGCGTGCTGACCTCGGTTGCGATGCGCGATGCCGCGCTGATACGCCTCACTCGGATCGCGAGGTTCCGTCGGACCGCTCTTTTCTTGCCCGGCCTGCTGCGGCGTAGTTCCCGACGGAGGAACCGGAATGCTGCGCGCGGAAGCAAGCGGTGGCGCTTTTTTGCTCGCGGGCGGCAGCGCCGGACTGCTAATCGGCGGCGTGCTGTCGGGCACCAGCTCTTCGGGCTCTAGCTCGATCAAGTTCTCGTCGGACGACGAGCTATTTCCGCTCAGCTCGGCCAGCTTGTTTTGGACCGTCTGACTGTGTGGATAGCGCGACGACAGCGAGCGCAGCAGCCGCTTGGCATCTTCAAACATCCGCTGCTGCATGAAGAACTCGACCTCGGCCAGCTCTTCCCGCAAGGTGCCACTGCGCTGCGACGGAGCCGACTGACGCGACGGTGGCCGCTCTGAAACGGGCGGACGACTCGATGGTCCCGACGGAGCAGGCGGCAGCGGCAGCGGCTCGCTACGGGTCACCACCGCTGGATTGGGCGACGTTGGACCATCGTCATCCGAAGCCGACATCTCGATCACTGGCTCATCTTCATCAATCGCTGGCGACGAGACCGGCTTAAACTCACCACTGATGCGGCGCAGACGCTCTGACGCGGCTCCATCGCGATTGTCCAGGCGCAGGATCTCACGCAGATAGCGCGCTTGCTCTTCGTGGCTGACCGCGCGATCGGCCAGCGTACGCAGCTCTGCAATGGCGGGACGAAACTGCCCCAGCACTTCGTAGACCTTGGCCAGCTTTTCGCGCACCTTGTGCAGGTGAGGCCGATGCGACAGCGTCGCACGCAGGGACTCCAGCGCTTTGCCTTTGAGTCCGAAGCGCACAAACGAGTCCGACTCGCTGAGCACGCGATCCTGCTCTTCTTCGTCACTCAGAGGCTCGACGGGACGACTCACCGGCGGCAACGTGCCATCCAGGCGCACACCCACCACCGGCGTAATGTCGGAGCTTGTACGTGCTTGCATTGCTGGAACCACCAGTGGCGTCGGACGCCCCGCCGAAACCGCAGAACCAGGAATCGGCGACGACTTCGACGACGGCACCGGACCAGGACTGGGAGAATTGAGGATCAGCGCAGACGTAAAGTGCGCCTGCACTGCCGATGGAGATGGAAGCGAGCCACCACCCAGCGCGCTCTGAGCATCCGCGTCGTTGGGATCAATGGCCAGCACTCTGCGATAAATCGATTCAGCCGCTTTGCGATCGTTATGAAGCCGTGCCAGCTCTTTCAGCACAGCAATCGCTTTGTCGGGCTTTTGTAGCTTCACAAATGCTTGTGCGAGTAGCTCAAGCTGTTCTTTGTCTGCGCGATTTTCTTTGAAGCTGGCCTGAAGCCGAGACAGTGCGCGCAGGCTATCGTTCACGGACAAATAGTGACGCGCTAGCTCATTGGAAATCGCAACATCCGACGGCGCGTGGAACAGCAGACGTTCCACAACCTTGGCCCAGTCGTCCATGCGATTCTGGCTCTTCAAGAGCGCGCTGGCCTGCCGAAACTCTCGGGCTGCTTCCGTCGGAAGACTTTCCTTTGAGTACAGCTCCGCCAAGCGAATCCGTCGCGGCAAGCTCTCTGGAGCCAGATCCACAACCGCCTGCTCGGCCCGCAGCGACTGAGCGCTCTTGCCAGCCCGAGCATAGAGCTGCGCGGCCAGCTCGAACTGCTGCATAGCCAGCGGTGCTTTGCCTATATCACGATATAATCCGCCGAGTGACATATAGGTATCAGCGGACTTCGGATCTAGCTGAAGGATTTGCTGATACACCGAGATGGCATTATCGGGTTGACCGCTCGCGATATAGAGCTGAGCAACACGCTGATAATTGGCGATGGCTTCGCTCTTTTGACCGAGCTTGACGTACAAGTCGCCGATCCGCACCCAGACCAGGACATCGTTTTCATCCTCGGCGGCGACCTTGAGATATTCACGAAGCGCTTTGTCAAACTGGCCTTTTTCAGCCAGTTGCTGCGCTGCTTCGATGAGCTTTTCTTTGTTTCCCGAATTGGCCACGAAAGCAAACCGCTGTTCAGAGGTTAGTAAGCGTCCTAGTGTAGTTTCTGCCCACGGAAGACGTCAAGCGTCGCCCGTGACGCGCTACTCGGGCGGAAGCAGCTCGCTGTCGTCGGGAACCGAAGATCGACTGGCACCTGGGCTCTTCCGAGGCGGAAGCGGCGCAGGCGGCGGCAAGTCCCCGAACGCATTGGCAATGTAGTCGAGGAAGATCTTCGCTTGCTCGATGCGATAGTCGTCGGGATGCTCGATCACCAAGCGACGGAACGCATCGCGCGCATCCTTCGGCTCTCCCTGCTTGAGATAGACCTGACCGAGCATCATCAGCACTTCGGCATCGCGACGCGCCCGAGGATACTCTCGCACCACGTACTCGAGCCGACCGATGGCAGCCTTGGTTCGGCCTCGCTCCAGGTAGTAGCGCGCGACGTACAGCTCGTGATCGGCAAGTCGCTGAATCACGTCGGCGAGCAGCTTGCGCCCCGAGTCGGCATACGCGCTCTGTCCGTAGCGATCGAGGAAGCTCGTCAGCTCGCGCTGTGCGTCGATGACCGGCCCTTGATCCTTTTCGTACGACGGCGGCAGCACAAAAAAGTCCGATGGAATCTGCTTAAAGTACGACTCACCGATCTTGAACGCGCAGTAGCCGTCCACCGTCTTGGGATGACGCGGGTGACTGGCGATAAAGGTCTTGTATCCGTCGATGGCCTCGATGTAGGCCTCGCGCGAAAAGGCTGAATCAGCCAGGCCCAGCTCAGCCCACGGCACCCAGCGCGAGGTCGGCCAGTTCTGCCGCACGTAGTTGAAATACTTGGCTGCGTCGAGACTGCTTTCGCCCTTCATCGAGCGAATGCCTTTTTCGTAGTTCTCTTTGGCGGTCTTGCCGTAGATCACCGGACGAAAGTTTTCGACGAAGGCCGCACAGCCAGCCAGATACAGCACAGCTACAACCAGCGAACATCGCAGCAGCGTCAGAGGGACCGAGAGCCTGCGAAACAAAAAGTGCATGGGGACGCTCAATGTGATCTGCGACAGGTCAATCTGTCAACTCTGACGACGAAAAACCGTCATGATTTGGTGCCCTTACGGCTGAGCCGCCCGACTGGACTTGGCTGCGCTGGACTTGGCTGCGCTGGACTTGGCTGCGCTGGACTTGGCTGCGCTGGTCTTGGATTGGCTGGACTTGGCTTTGCGGGTCTGGGACCGCGAGGCTTCATACGCTGCGACAAACTGCTCGGCGCTGACCTTGGCGATCGCTTCACCGACGATCGGTAGCGAAATGTCGTCGAGCTTCCGCAGGCGCAGACACGACTTGCCCATATCGAGCACCCTGCCCTGCTGTCGCTGCGCATCGACAAACCACGCGCACAGCTGCGGATCGGCGTAGATCGACAGAAGGTACAGCGACACATAGCCTTTCTGCGACGCGAGTGCCGCCAGCATGAGCGGCTGTCCGTTGTAGGTGTTCGGATAATCCGACAGCGGAATCACGTAGCCGATCATTCCGTAGGCCATGACCTCGGAAAAGCCGGGCGGAAGGTGACGCAAGATCACCTCACGGAGGGCTGAGATCATCGCGCGACGATCGTCGGGAAGTTCTGCCAGATACGCGGAAACGGTTGTGGCGTTGCTCTGAGCCATGGGTCGCACGGTAGCGCGAAGCGAAAAGGGATACGCAGGCCAAAACGAGACAAGCTACGCGCAGCGCTCCGCCGGGCTGAACAGATCCCGACGGAGCACTGACACTAGAACGTCAGCTTCAGCGTGTACGGGTTCACCTTCGATGCGCCCGAGTAGTACTTGACGTGAATCCAGAAGGTTCCGGCGCTGGCCGCTTTGTTGACGGCGCTTATCGATTCCACCAAGCCAACGTCTTTTTCGCTCTTGGCGACGAGCGCCTTGTTCTGATCGTAGATGTACAGGTCGAAGTCCGAAGCCGAAGGTGGCGTCAGCACAGCCTGGAGCGTCTTGCCCGCACCGAGTGTGACCTTGAAGTAATCATTGTCGGTGGTCGAAGAGATAAAGCCCGTGACTGTGGTTCCCGAGATCGGCACCGTGTTGGCTTGGTTAAACGATCCGTTGGACTCGGCTTCGTTCTGCGTGGTGCCGGTGCCGCTGTTCGAGACTGTCACTGAAACGCTCGTCGAGGTTCCGACGTTGCCTGCTCCGTCTTTGGCCTTGGCCGTGATGCTGTAGGTTCCGTTTGCGACCGCCGTGGTGTTCCAGTTCACCGAGTACGGTGCCGTCGTGTCGCTGCCAATCAGCGCGGTGCCTGCGTAGAAATCGACGCTCGCAACACCAATGTTGTCGCTGGCATTGGCCGATACCGCAACCGTTCCTGTCAGCGTCGATCCAGCGGTTGGCGCGGTCACGCTCACCGTCGGAGCCACCGTGTCACCCGTTCCGCAGGGCGTCCAAGTTCCCGGAACTCCGACGGCATCCCACGCTTTTTGGGTGCTGACCCACTCTGCCGAGCATGCGCCGTACAGATTCTTGGCAACCTGCGCGGTGGCATTGCGCGCATCTTGGAACTTGGCCGCGCTGGGCAACAGCATCGCGGTGGTGTTGGCCTGGTAGAAGATCTTGGCTGCTTTCTCGATGCCGATTCCGGTGACGGATACGGTGGTCTTGGCGCGCGGGTGTGTGCCGCCCTGCGACAGAAGGTAAAATGCCAGGTTCGCGATGCCGCTGTTGCCGTGGACTCCGCCGTTGTCGGACGAGCCAGTGAGCCGCTCAGGATAGTAGTCCTTGCTGTACGCATCGGCGGTTGGGTTGTTCATAAAGCGCAGCGCACCACCGGGAAGTCCGGCTTTGGCAACCTCTTCACCGATCTTCCAGGTGTTGGCGGTCGCGCTGATGCTGGCCGGATTTCCTGCTGCGGTTCCACCGGATGCAACCCACGCTTCGGCTGCGGCACCGAAGATGTCCGACATCGCTTCGTTGAGCGCGCCCGACTCGTTGGAGTAAATCAGTCCCGAGGTCTTGTCGGTCACAGCGTGGGTCAGCTCGTGCGCGGTGACATCAATGGCTTGGGACAGCGGCTTAAACGTCGAAGCATCGCCGTCGCCGTAGACCATCTGGTTGTAGGGATCGCTCAGCCAGGCTGCGTTGGCTCCCGAGCATGAAAATCCCGTTGAAAACGTGAAGTGAACCGACGACTTGAGCAGCGCGCCCGCACCATCGTAGGAGTCGCGTCCGAGGAAGTTCTTATAGAACCAGTAGGTCGCTCCAGTGTTGGTGTACGCGGCGTTGGCGACAGCGTCGCTGCTGGTTCCGCCCTCGTTGTAAAGGAGCGTGCCGGGCAGCTCACTGCCGGTCGAGAGGCACGCCGACTTTCCGTCATAGATCGATCGGTTAAGTCCGGTGTGAATGCGCGACACCTGCGAAAGCACGCGTCCGCTGTGCGCATCGACAAACAGATCTTCCAGCGCGTGACCTTCTGCTCCTTCGTATTCGACCACCGCGTGATACGCGAGCGCCAGGCTGCCGGACTCTGCATCGCCAAAGATGATCAGCGCGGGCGTCTTGTGGGTGAGCACAGAGCCCCCTTTCACAAGCTGCGCCAGCGCCGAAGCCAGCGCAGAGGCTCCCGTCAGCGACGGACGAGTTCCGATTCGCAGGTCCGGCAGTGTGCGTCCCAGGACCGCATGAACCGCGCCATCTTCCGCAACTTGCAGGGTCAGCTCTTGGCCCCACACCGGAAGTCCGCTGTGCATCTGACGCAGCCGTACGTAGCGATAACCGTCGGTGTCGCGCGACTCACGCACAAACGCAAAGTCCGACTCCGGAGCAAGCCGCAGAGAGCGCGACAGCGTGTTCATGACAAAGTCGCGCGCTTCCTGTTGGTTGCGAACAGAGGCCGCCACCCGACCGGACAGAAGCACCGGCTGCTTGCTGACAGCGTCGAGAGATGCTTCCTCAAAGCCGAGCGTGCGCAGAGACGATCCCTTCTCTGTCACCGCAGCGGCAAGCAGCTCTTCTTCCGTGGCAGCAGCATCAGGCTGAGTCTGCGCGCAACCGGAAGCAAACATCGCCGCCGAGCACGAAAAGAGCGCCACATGGGACAGAAACCGAAGCGTACAAGTACGAGTCATGGGAAGTCCTCTGTCTACAAAGGGTGAGGGAATCAGCGAAGGATTTCGCTCTGGCCGCGCTGCGACCACCATCTGTACAGAGTTATGACCGGGCTCTTTCCGTCGCGGAAGTGGGAAAACGCTCATCAGGGGATGGGAGTTTTCCCCCACTCTCCATCATCCGAAGCAGACCGCTCACTGTGCGGCTTGCTACATCGGGTCCGATTCCCCACCCTGCATCCGCGATTCGCGCAGCGGATGAATCACGCGTGAGCCACTCAACGTCGATGAAATCGCATCTGCCAGCTCGCTTAGGTGTGCGCGGGTATCGACATCAAGCTGGCTCCGCTTGAACTTTAGCTCGTCCAGCTTCCCATCCAAGAGCTGAAGCTGATATCGCGCTTGCGCACGCGCGTGCTGACTTTCCGGCTCTGCGTGCAGGACCAGCTGGCTCAGTCGCTCGATGTAGCGAAGCTGAAGCTCTCGCCGCAGCGGGGAGATCGGCACAGACGAAGCACTCAGCACTTCGGAACACAGCGACTGCGTAAGCTGGGTCAGCAGCTCTCCCACAGAGAGCACTGCATCGCGTCCAAAGGCCTGCTCTCCATCGACCATCCGGCGCAAGCGCAGCGGCGAAAGCAGCGTGCTCAGAACCTGAATCCGCAGCTCCAGCACTTGTCGCCACAGCGGAACCACCGCTTGGCGCTGTCCCGTCAGCCTCGATGAAGTCAGATAGTCTTCGCCAAGCTGCTGCGCCAGCAGCGCAGTGATCGGCAGCGTACTTTCCGCAAAGACATCGCTGAGCAGAAAGGAAAGCGCGGCACTCTGTTTGCTCTTTTCCACCGGACGCATCGCCGGACGAAACGCTGCGTCTCCGATGTGATCACGCGATCCGTAGCGACCCCCAATGTAGGAAGGAACGGCCTGCACCGCGCCGCGATAGTCATGCAGCAACGATCGCGCAATTTGGGTCACATCCGTCGGACGATCACCGGGACGAAGCGTTCCTTGGGACAGCGCAAGCCACAGCTCTTTGATCTTCTGCGTACGCTCTTTGGCCCACAAAAGGGGCTCACTTCCCAGATCCCAGCGCTGCACGGAAGGATCGGCTCCCAAGCTGGCTTCTTCGTCGCTGCCAAAGACATATCCCCACTGCGCAGCTTGGCTTGCAAGACCCGCAACATACAGCGGATCAGGAGAGTATGCATACGCAATGCTCAGCAGATCAGAAGGACCAATGCTGAGCGGATAATACGGAAAGTCCGATGAAGCGGCATCGCTTGGTGTACTGGGAAGGTTCATCGCGGGATAGTCCATCACCGACGCGATCGAAGGACTCTGTTTCAGCCACTTGGGATCGCCGAGCTTGTCGGAAGGACACAGTGTACTGGCGCGAAAGTTGTGACGTAGACCCAGTGCGTGACCGACTTCATGCATCGCGATGTAGCGCAGCTTCTGTCCAATCAGCGGATCCGGCAGAGAGTCGCTGGGAAGGATGACTTTCTGGCTTAGAAGCAGCGCGCGCAGAACGTCTCCTTGCTGACCCAGCACCGCCGATAGCTCATCGTCATCTTGATCGAGCGCAGTGCTCGGTGACTCGATGTCGCTGGTTCCCCAAAACGTCCGACGCTGACGCAGACCTTCGCGCACCGGACTGTGGGACAGGATGAGGGTTGCGCTCAAGATCTCTCCCGAGCGCGGATCCACGATCGGAGATCCTCGTCCCCCAAGCGAGTGTTCCCCCACATCCCAGTGAATCACCGCGAGGCGCGGATCATCCAGCGCGGTCTTGCTGGGCAGAAGCGCCGCGCGCACTGCATCCTTCCAGCCTGCGGCCTCAAATGCGCGATTCCACTGACGAATTCCGTCGAGAATGTACGGCTGATACGCTTTGGGAGTCGCCGGATCCAGATAGAACACAATCGGTCGCACCGGAACCAGCAAGCTCCCTTCGCGATGATGTGGCTCTAGTCGCCAGCGTGTCACTGCATGCGACTGCTGCTTGGGATCTTTGCTACGAAAGTCACGAAAGTGCGTCACAAACGTCCCGATGCGATCATCCGCAGCCCGGCGCTGCATCGTCATGGCGGGAAGCTGCAAAAAGGAATAGGTAATCCCAATCGAGTTGACCGCGTGTCCCAACTCTGTCACGGTCGCAACTTGATAGCCAAGACGCACGCGCAGCGACGTGCTCTGCGTGGTTCCGCTGACTCCTTCCACAAAGCTTAGCTTGCGCGCTGCTTTCTGATGATCGCGTCCAATCGTTGCACTTGCGAACAGATCTTCCAAAAGTAGTTCATCCAGTCCAACCAGTACATCGCCACTGCGGGTGGACTCTCTGCTCTTGGGAGCACGCTTACCCGAGTCTTTTGCTGACTCCTTACCGGGCTCCTTACCGGACTCCTTACCGGGCTCCTTACCGGGCTCCTTACCGGACTCCTTACCGGACTCCTTACCGGACTCCTTACCGGACTCCTTTGACGCTTCGGAACGGTCTTCAGCCAAGATCGGAATCGAAGCAATCACCGTCGGAGAAAACGTCCGCTGAACCGCCGTCCATGCGTCTTTTTGATCCAAGTACGCATGCGGCTGCTCCATCAGATACAAGCGATTGCCATGACGGACAAACATCACCACGCGATCTTGCAGCAGCGTTCCGGTCAGCGTTCCCAGCACATCCTCAGGACCACGTCGTCCGGTTCCCTGATTGACCGCAGCGGTCAGCATAAACGGCTTCCCAAGCTGCTTGCCCTGCACCAGCATGTAGGTCTTGTTGCGGTAGGAATACGAGACAAACAGACCCGGCGTAGTCCGCACTTCCTTGTCTTGCAGAAAGTTCTTCAGCGGAACCGGCTGCGGCGCATCGCGACCTTCCCGAGGCAGCGCAGAGTCATCTGTCGAGCTGATGCTACGTGTCATACATCCCGACGGTGGAATGCCAAGTAGCGCGATTCCCAGCGACCAAAGCCAGCGGCCTTGCGTCATACGTCCTTGCATCAGACTCCCTCCCCAGACCTGTGCATATCTTCGCATCATCGCACAGTTTTTCGCGCCCGTGGTGCGTCATCAAATGCACTGCGAATGCGCCGCGAATGCGCCGTAAGTGCATTGCGCGCAGGGTGGCCAGATTCTGTTTCCCACAGCGCGCACACCTTCCGCTAAAGTGTCCGCAGGAAAGACTCCATGAAGCGGTTCTGTACGACTCTGTCTGCGTGGCTGGATGCGCTGGTTACATCAAAGCGACTGCTGCTTTGGATCGGTCTTCTGTCGCTTGTGCTGATGCTGCCAGCGCTGAGCGCCGGATTTATGCTGGATGACTATCCGCACCGACTGACATTCTGGCCGCAGTTTCGCATTCCTGGAGGTCCGCTCGGAGACTGGGATCTGTTCCGTTTTCAGGGCCCCGATCGCAGCTACTTTCAGCATCATCTGAATCAAGGACTGTGGCCGTGGTGGACGACTCCCAACCTGCGGCTTGCGTTCTTTCGTCCCATTAGCTCGCTGCATCATGCGCTGGACTATCGACTGTGGCCCGAAGCGGCGTGGCTGATGCACTTGGAAAGCATGCTGCTGTTTTTGGCGATCGTTGTCGTGCTGGGAACGCTGTATCAAACGCTGCTCGGGTTCACGCTGGCAGCGGGGCTCGCAGTCCTGATGTTTGCCGTCGATGATGCACACTCCATGGTGGTGATGTGGATCGCCAATCGCAACGCGCTGTGGGCCGTCCTGTTTGGATTTTTGGCGCTGCTGTGCTTCATTCGCTACCGAAACGGAACCTTTCCAAGCGGCAGATTTCTGGGTCCGCTGTGTCTCCTACTCGGACTCCTATCCGGGGAAACTGCCGTCGGAACGGCTGCGTATCTTTTCGCCTACGTGCTGTGGATGGAACAAGGTCCGCTGCTGTCCCGACTGGCCAGTCTGATTCCGTATGTGCTGATCGGAATCCTGTGGGCGGCGACCTACAAGCTGCTTGGCTATGGCAGTGCGGGAAGCGGTATGTACATCGATCCGGTGAGCGAGCCGCTGCACTACGTTTCGACGATGTTGATCCGTCTTCCGCTGCTGCTGCTGGCCCAGCTTGGACTGCCTCCTGCGGATGTCTGGATGCAGACTCCGACCACTGTGCTTCCTATCGCTGCGCTGCTTGCTACGCTGATCGTGGGAGTCTGTTCCTTTCTGTCCTTTCGCATCCTGTCTGCTCAGTCACAGACCGCCAAGACTGCCGCGTTTTTTGCAACAGGAATGACGCTGTCTCTGCTTCCGGTCTGTGCGGTATGGCCGAGCGATCGACTGCTGCTGTGCAGCGGTCTTGGTGCCTTTGGACTGCTCAGTCAGCTCCTGTCCGTGCTGTGGACTACGCGCGCGCAGCACAGCGGACTGACTCGCGGGCTACGGACGCTCACGATCATCGGAATCGTGTTCATTCATATCGTGCTGGCGAGCGTGCTTCTGCCCCTGCGGATTTCCTTTTTGGCCAAGACGCTGGGAACCACCGTGCCGCGTGCCGCAGCGACGCTACCGCCGAGTGAGCTGTTTCCGAGTCGCACCTTGGTGATGGTCAACGCGCCCGATCCGCTGGTTGCGGTCTATTCCGTCAGCTATCGCTTCCTAGAAGCCCAGAAGATGGGCGATGCCATTCGTCTTCTTTCGATCGTGCAGCGCGGAGAGCTAGAGATCACACGGACCGACGAGCACACGCTCATCCTTGCGCCCAGCGAAGGCTTTCTTCAGGATCCACTAAGCAGCGTGTTTCGGAGTCCGTCCCTTCCGTTCCACGTCGCAGAGCAGATCACGCTGTCCAACATGACGGCGACCATCTTGGAAGTCAGTCCAACCGGCATTCCTACCCGCGTTGCGTTCCGCTTTCAAAGAGTCCTAGAAGACTCCTCTTATCTGTGGGTGATCTGGAAAGATCGCGGCTTCGTTCCGTTTCCGCTTCCTGCGATCGGACAGACGCTGCGCATGCCTGCGATTGACTATCAAGTTGCGATGGGAATGAAGTAGCGACGGTGATTCCTATTGACGCAGGTGCGAAAGCAGCAGCGCGTTGACTTCCGAAGGACACTGAATCGGAGCCGCATGGGAAGCGCTCGGAAGCTCTACGTAGCGACCCCGCAGGCCCTCTGCAAGACGCTTTCCTTCCGATGGTGGAGTCAGCAGATCATGGCGCGCGCTCATCACCAGCGTAGGCGTTCCTTGTAGCGCCGCAAGCAGACTCGATCCATCAAAGCGAGACATCGCAACAATCTGCTTCATCGCAATCGGCGGCATCGTTTCCAGCGGACGACCAAACAGCGCGCTCACCTGTGCAGCCAGCTTGTCTAGGTTGTGCTGCGCCAGATAGTCCGCAGGCATCATCAGCTCTAGGAGCGCGCGCCGACGCATCGCAGCCGTTCCGATCATCGATCGAAGGTTCTTCCAAAGGAGCTGTGGATGAAGTCGCAGCGGCGCTCGACCCGACACAAATGTATTGAGCAGAGACAAGCTGAGCACCCGACTTGGCGCTTGCGATGCGGCACAGAGCGCGATGGCTCCGCCCAAGGAATGACCGACAAGGTGTGCGCGATCAAAGGACTCTGCATCCATCAGCGCCAGCACATCTTCACCCATCTGTTCGACGGTCAATGACGAAGGAATCGGCAGGCTTTCCCCGTAGCCGCGATTGTCAAACCACAGGCAGCGAAAGTGCGGACGGAGCGCATCAATCTGCGGACGCCACGCGTTTCCCGAGACAGAGGTTCCGTGAATCAGCACCACAGAAGGCCCTTCTCCATCTACGTAGTAGCTGAGCCGACAGCCTTTATGAAGCAGCGTCTTGTGAATCATGCGCAGATCAGCGTAGCGCAGAATCGATCAGGAAGGACTCGGGGGACTCGGAGGATGCAGCATCCGCACCTCCGAACGAATCGAAGACAGAGTCCCGCTTAGGCGCAGGTGTTGTCTACCTGGCAGGTCTTCCCACCGCTACAGTGTGAGCTCTGCGTACACTCCACACACATGTTCATCGCAGGGTTTGCGTTGACCAAGCAAGCGTGAGTTGGATCCATGCAGCCCACATGAGGAACCGCACCGCTCGCTCGGCACGGAACGCAGGTCTTGGTCGTGGTGTCACACGCCGGAGTGCCAGTTCCGCAGTCGGTATCGTTGCGACACTCGACACACTTGTTGGCCAGCGGATTTGCGTTGGTGATGCAGAACTTCCCAGCACCGCAGTCCATGTCCACAAGACACGCCACGCACTTGTTGGTGGTGGTCATTTCGCAGATCGGCGTTGGGTTTGCGCAGTCCGCATTCATCAAGCAGCCCACGCAAGCGTTCTTGGTGACATCGGTGTTGTCCACCTTGCACTTGGGAGTCGCCATGCTCGTGCAGTCCATGTTGACCAAGCACGCGGTGCAGCGATTGCTGGTCACGGTGTCACACAGCGGCTTCGAGGTTCCGCACTGCGCACTCGCCGTACACTCCACACACTTGTTCTTCGTCGCATCCAAGTTGGTCAGACACTTCGAAAGCGGAGCCACGCACGCCATCGTATTCAGCGCCGTACATGCCACGCACTTGTTGATTCCCAAGTCACATGCCGGAGTCGCCGGAGTCGTCAGACAGTTGGCATCCCCAAGGCACTGCACGCACTGATTCAGCGAAGAGTCTGCGTTCACCTTGCACTGCGCGTTCGGAGCCGTGCAGCCAAAGCCCGCCAGACATGGCACGCACTGATTCGTCGTGGTATCGCACGCAGGCTTTCCGGCTACGCCCGCGCAGTCCGCATTGGCCAGACACTGCACGCACTGGTTGAGCGCAGCGTTCGCGTTCACCTTACAAACAGGCGTCGCGCCGTTGCAGCCAAAGCCAGTCGTGCAAGGAACGCAGCTATCGGTTCCGCTGTTGCACGCAGGCTTGGCCGCATCTTGGCAGTCTCCGTTGGCCACGCACTCGACGCACGAGTCCTGACCTTTGCAGACCGGCTTGGCTGGATCGTTACAGTCGCCATTGGCCAGACACTCGACGCAGCTTGTACCGTTTTTGCACATGTCGCGCGCGCCGTTACACGCCGGATTGGTGCCGCACATGCACTGCTTGTTGACGCACGCGTTGGCTGTCATCGCATCGCAGGCCGTCGAGCAGTTTCCGCAGTGCGTAAAGTCCGTCCCGATGTTTACGCACATTGCGACGTTCTTGCAGCAGCTTGAGTTCGCCGCCCCGTAGTCCGAGCAGTCATCGTTTACGCCGTTACAGTTTTCATCTTTTCCGTCGCAGAGCTGCTTTTTCGGTCCGGTCGCAGCCGCGCAGGTCAGATACTTCCGTGTCTCATCAAACGCGGGCGAAACCGCAAATCCCGACGAGATCGAAAACGGATTGGTCGTGGTGTAGTCACAGCCGTTCACCGTTCCCGCCACGCACGTTCCGGTGCTGACGCCGCAGACCTGACCGTACTCAAGCAGGTTCATGCCGTCCGGCGCATCCAGTCGTCCGTCGCAGTCTTGATCTTTTCTGTTCGCAACAACCGACTCGCACGTCTGCTTTTCCTTCTGCTGCGCGCCAAAGCACTTCGGAGCCGTCATGGCGTCGTCGCGCGTGCCCGGACAAGCCTTGATGCCAGTCTTGTCGTGCGCACCGGGCTTGAGCCCACTACAGACGCAGCGTCCCGTCTTCAGTCCCGTCGCTGCCACCGTGCGATTGCACTCTCCGAGCGCGAAGTCCGTACACGACAAGATCACGTTCTTGTTGGTGACCGGGCTCTTTTCCACCATCCGAGCGCCCTTGTCGTCCGGGTTCAGCTCGTCGATGATTCCGTCGCAGTCGTTGTCTTTTCCATCGCACAATTCCGTAGCCCACGGATGCGTGTTCGGATCGTTGTCGTCACAGTCGGCATCCGCGTTGTACTTGTCTCCGTCGGCATCGTTATTACAAGGCATGTCCGCGACACCGTTTTGCGCTTTGCCGTCGCCGCAGCGATCCGGCGCACCAGGGAAGCTCTGATAGTCGGTGTCGTTGTTGTCGATCGGCAGCCCGAGCGTGTTGCAGCCCGCCGTCGGATTCGGGAAGCCGTCCATGTCGCGATCGCACGTCGTCGGGTTCGCCGGACAGCCATTGCGCGCCGATCCGTCACAGTCCGAGTCCTGCGCCGTCGCTCCGTCCACTTGGGTGTTCGCACAGAGCTGTCGCATCGCTGCCAGCTTCGAGCCGCCACCCTCGACGCCCTTCAGATCCATCAGGCCCATGATCTGGCTGGCACCGTTATACGATGTCGAACTGGGGAACACACCGCGATCGTTGTCGTCGCAGTCAATCTTTTTTCCCGACGCTGTGTACTGCGCGGTTGGACAGATTCCGCCCTGCGCTTTGTCGTCACGCTGATAACCGTCACCATCGAGATCGCAGTCCACGCAGCCGCCCGACGGATTTCCGTCGCACGCCCAGTCTTTGCTCGTGTCGGCACAGTTTTTCTTGGCACCCGGATAAATGTTCGGGTTGGTGTCGTCGCAGTCGCGCTGGCTCACCACCGGATCGTTGGGCGAATAGCCGTCGCAGTCGTCATCGACAAAGCACGGAACGATCTTGCCAGAGCAGTCGAAGTCCGTCGCTGAATCGCAGCGCGCAGGCATACACGCCGACATGTCCTTGAGCTTGTTGTGGTTCTGCGTGCAGCTTGCTTTGTCGGTACACTCACAGCAGTTGCGCGGACGCGGATTTCCGTGAAAGCGCGCCGGATCGTTGTCGTCGCAGTCCGTGCTCTCGGGATCGCCGTCGCCGTCCCGATCCTGACACGGCGGAACGCTGTCACCACACGACACATCAAACGGCAGACCACAGCGCGGCTTGGCCAGCGGATTGATATCGACCGCGTACAGTCCCGTCGGAAGCTTCATCTCCGTCGGACCCGGATCGCGATCCACGCAGTCGAGCACATTGAGCTTCGCCTGATACTTGACCTTGGCTTCTTTGAGCTCGTCGGTCCACTTCACCGCGTCGGGAAAGTGGTCAAAGTCAAGATCCAGCATCGGATCGACTTCGAGCAAATCTGCGTCCACTTGCTGGGTGCCCGAGACGTTCACGATCTCCGCAAAGAAGTATTCAGCCTTGCGCGAGTTCGGAATCACACCGTCGGGAACCAGCTTGTCTTCGGCAGCGCGAACGTGAACCAGATACTCCGCTTTCTGCGACAGCTTCAGGCCCAGTCGCAGCGGCTGCGCGAACAGATCGCGTCCTTTGCTGACCGCCGCCACCGGCTGAATGCCTGACTGATACAAGATCACACGCTTGCTGCGATCCTGGACCGTGACAGCGTATTCATTGATCGATACGCCCGACGGAGGTCGAATCTGCAGGACGATCGCATCTTCGCTGCTACAGGCCGAAAAGAACGACAGCAGCAGCAGCAGCAAGCCGCCCAGCGAAGTCTTTCGTCTGAACAATCGGCGCAGCCACGCAGGACCAAAGCACTCATGGCACGGTGTCTTCACTAAATCGTTGCCGGTGAGTAGGTAAGCGGTCATAGGCTCCCCCAAGCTACTTCCTTGCTATGTTAGCGCGTCTTTCCGTCGTGAGTACAGCGCCAACCGAGCGACTTGGCCAGGCTGCGGTTTGCTCGGGACTTTTCCGTACCAGCGGTCCGAGCCGTGCAGTGCGTCACGCGGTACTCCCGGCCCAGTCTGGAGGTTTGCTGGAATCGGTCCGCCGCTGGTATGCTGGCCGAGCACGATGTCAAGCGACGAGCCCAAACCACAGACCTCTTCGGCGGAACCATCCCCAGACAGCACGGGAGACGCGCCGCCAGAAAAACCAGCGACGGCTGAAGCGAAACCAGCAGCGCCCACAGAGCCGAGCGGACAGCTGCGCCACGATCACATCGATCTAGATGCGGAAGAGCGCCGTCATCGCCGAGGCAAGCAAGCCGGTCTGCCGGTGATGCCGATCCTGATCGGACTGATTGCCGTCACTGCGCTGGTGTTTTATGTGCTGCACCTGCGTGCGGTCGCCAAAGACGAAGCCGCTGCCAAACAGCGCGCCGCTGAAGCTGCCGCTGCTGCTGCGCCACCGACTCCCGCTCCGCCGCCAGCGGAAGCCAAGCCTGCTGACGCAAAGTCCGCTGACGCAAAATCGACGGATTCAAAAGCTGCTGATGCCAAGCCTGCCGACGCTAAATCTGCTGATGCCAAGCCTGCTGACGCTAAATCCGCTGACGCAAAATCTGCCGACGCGAAGCCTGCTGACGCAAAAGCGGCTCCGGCCAAGCCAAAGAGCGACAAGCCGCGCGCCAAGAAGTCTGACGACAAGACCAAGAACCTGCCGCGACTGTCCGATCTGCCCGAAGGCTAGCTGCACGCATCAAAAGTTCTCGTCTGATCGATTCCGAGTGCGCTTCGCTGTGTGCCGCAGACGAGATTTTGCCGCAAGCTGTGTACCTGGGCCGCTATTGTGGGACGCATGCCACGGCGAATAGAGAGCGTTCCGGTGTTTCACCTCGACGGAGACATGCCGTCCCAGCGCGTCGAATCGCTGTGCGTCGAGTCTCCGTTACAGATCTGGGTGAAGCACGGAGCACACGGCGAAGCGCAGCCGCTGACCATTACGATGCGAACTCCGTCAGAGCTTCAGCATCAGCGCGACGAAGAAGACGCGGATCTGGCGCTGGGCTTTCTGTACAGCGAAGGACTGATTCACTCTCCGTCGCAGGTGTTGCAGATCGATGGCCCGCTGTCCGACGGAAACTCTGTGGTGGTAACGCTGTCAGAAGATGTTCCGCTTGCGCCGGAGCGCCTGTCGCGCAGCTTCTTTTCGACCAGCGCCTGTGGAGTCTGCGGCAAGAGCACCGTCGAAGGACTTTCCGCCACCCCGCGTGAGCCGCTGCGGCCCGGCTTGCCGATTGTGCAAGTGGAAGCGATCCGCACGCTTCCGTCGCAGCTCCGACAAGCGCAAGCAACCTTTGCCAAGACCGGCGGACTGCACGCGGCGGCGCTGTTTGATGAAACCCTGTCGCTGTTGGCGCTCCGCGAAGATGTTGGTCGTCACAATGCCGTCGATAAGCTGATCGGATCGCTTTTGCGCCAAGGAAAGCTGCCGCTGCACGGACACCTTTTGCTTGTCTCGGGACGAGCCAGCTTCGAGCTTGTCCAAAAAGCCCGCATGGCGGCGATTCCGGTGTTCGTGGCGATTGGTGCTCCGTCGAGCTTGGCCCTTCAGGTCGCGCGCTCGGCAGCCATGACCCTGATTGGTTTTTTGCGTGAGGAGCGCATGAACGTCTACTGTGGATTTGATCGTCTCCAAACCCAGCACCGACCGCTGTATCTCGGCGACGATGTAGACGAAGTGAAGAACGAGCTCCAATGCCAAACTCCAGCGATCGCTCCTGTGGGGCGCAGACTCCCGACGATTCCAGCCAAGTAACGGTACGCAGCCGCGCCACCGAGGCTGGCGGTCCCGCAGCGATCTTGTCTACGCTGCGCGAGATCCGTCGCAACGACACCGGGATCGTGCGCGGTGCCCTGACGCTGCTCAAGCTAAACCAGCCCGAAGGTGTGGACTGTCCCGGCTGCGCCTGGCCCGAGTCCCCCGAGGAGCGCGGCGAGATCGAGTTCTGCGAAAACGGCGCCAAAGCGATCACCTGGGAAACCACGCGACGACGAATCGATGCTGCGTTTTGGGCCCGTCACAGCGTCGCTGCGCTTTTGCAAGAAAGCGACTATGCGCTCGGACAGCATGGTCGCCTGACCGAGCCCGTGTATCTGCCGCCCGACGGAACGCACTATCAGCCGATTGGCTGGGATGCAGCCTACCGACTGATCGCCGACGAGCTGGCCAAGCTGGCTTCTCCGCATGAAGCAGCGTTCTACACGTCGGGACGAACCAGCAACGAAGCGGCTTTTTTGTATCAGCTGTTTGTGCGCATGCTCGGGACGAACAACCTGCCGGACTGCGCAAACCTGTGTCACGAATCAAGCGGCGTCGCGCTCAAAGAGTCGGTCGGCGTCAGCAAAGGCACGGTTCAGCTCGAAGACTTTGCGCAAGCGGACGCGATCTTTGTCTTTGGACAAAATCCCGGCACGAACCATCCGCGCATGATGTCGGTGCTGCAAAAAGCGGCGCAGCGAGGCTGTCACATCGTCGCAGTCAATCCGCTGCCGGAAGCTGCGCTAGAACGCTTTGCGCATCCGCAGAATCCGACGGAGCTAGTGCTCGGCGGAACGGAGATCACCAGCCTGTTTTTGCCAGTCAAGATCGACGGAGACGCGGCGCTGTGCAAAGGCATGATGAAGGCGCTGCTCGAAGCGGAGCGCCAGCATCCCGGACAGATCTTCGACTGGAACTTTATCCACGAGCACACCACTGGCGTCGGAGCGCTGATCGCGGATCTCGACGCGGTGTCGTGGGATGAAGTGACGACGGACTCGGGACTTTCGCAGCAGCAGATTCGTCAAGCCGCAGAGGTCTGGAAGCGCTCTCGACGGATCATTGCCTGCTGGGCGATGGGTCTGACGCAGCACAAAGCAGCGGTGGCGACAATTCAGCAGGTCGTCAACCTGCTGCTGCTCGGAGGGCACATCGGACGACCGGGCGCGGGTCTGTGTCCGGTGCGTGGTCACTCGAACGTCCAAGGCGACCGCACGATGGGCATCACGCCGAAGGTGGACGAAGCGCAGCTTACCCGTCTGGAGCAGCACTTTGGCTTTGTCGCATCGCGACAGCCGGGACTCGATACTGTAGCGACGATCTCAGCCTTGCGCGACGGAAGCGTGTCGCTGCTGTTTTCCCTGGGTGGAAACTTCCTGTCCGCGACGCCAGATACCGAGCTGACCGCCGCCGCGCTGCGACGAAGCCGCCTTCAGGTTCATGTCTCGACGAAGCTGCATCGCGGACACTTGGTCAGTCGCAGTGGCTCGCTGATCTTGCCGTGTCTGGGACGCACCGAGATCGATCGCCAAGCCAGCGGCGCGCAGTTTGTCACGGTCGAAAACTCGATGAGCGTGGTGCATCGATCCCAAGGACACTTGCAGCCCGCATCGTCGCAGCTACGCAGTGAAGTCGCGATCATCTGCGAGCTGGCCAACGTCGTCTTCGGTTCGCGCAGCCCCATCGACTGGCTGTCCTTGCGCGACAACTACGATCGCATCCGCGACCACATTGAAGCCACGATTCCCGGCTTTGCCCACTTCAACGAGCGCGTCCGCCGCACCGACGGCTTCATCCTGCCCAACACCGCCCGCGAGCGCAGCTTTGTCACCGACACCGAGCGCGCCAACTTCCTCGTCGCGCCGCTTCCCAAGCACGAGCTGTTGCCCGATCAGCTCCTGATGATGACGATTCGCACCCACGATCAGTTCAACACCACGATCTATGGACTGCACGATCGCTATCGCGGAATCTTCGGCGGCAGGCGAGTCATCCTGATGAACGAAGCCGACATGCAGCAGCGCAGCATCCGCGACAAACAGCTTGTGGACATACACAGTCACTTTGCAAACGAGCTGCGAACCGCGCGACGCTTTGTCGCAGTCTCTTATCCAATTCCGATTGGCTGCACCGCGACCTACTTTCCCGAAACCAACGTCCTGGTTCCGCTCCACAGCCACGCAGACAAGAGCCGCACGCCGACCTCCAAGTCCGTGGTGATCACCGTAACACCCAGCGCACCGCAATAAGAGTCATTTGATACGCCTCTTATTCGTCGTTCTTCCAGCCTACCAATAAGAAGCGTTTTTTATGCCTCTTATTCGTCTTCCTTCCGCTTCACAAATAAGAGTCTTTTGATATGCCTCTTATTCGTCAGCGGAAATTGGATCGCTTAGTTGCTGTTTTGAAAGCGTCGATACAGGCCGACCACGGTTCCGAGCAGGTTCACCGGACGGAACTCATCGCGCCGGACATAGATCGGAGCCAGGCGACTGTTGGCGGGCTTTAGGACGATGCGATCGGGCTCGGGATAGAAGTACTTCACGGTTGCTTCGTCGCTGATCATCGCGACCACGATGTCGCCTGGATTGGCGGTCGCTTGCTTGCGGACGAACACGAAGTCTCCGTCGTTGATTCCGGCTTCGATCATCGAGTCGCCCTGGATGCGCAGCGCAAAGATTTCGCGGTGGTTGCCGATGAGCAAGCGATCGACGCGCAGCCTGTCTTCGTGCTGCTCTTGCGCCAGGATCGGCTGACCCGCTGCGACGCGCCCGAGCAGTGGAACCTCGACGACATCGCCCGAGCGCTCCGGCGGTGGCTCACTGTGCTCGTCGGTCATCACCCGCAGCGCGCGCGACTTCAGATCCTGACGCTGCAAGTACCCTTTTTTGGTCAGCGCAACCAAGTGATCGTTGACGCCGTTGGTGGATCGAATCCCGAGCCGCTCGCCAATCTCGCGCAGCGTCGGTGGATAGCCACGTCGATCGATCGACTCACTGATCAGCGACAGCACTTCTTTTTGACGAGACGTGAGCGGGCGTCGGGTCTCCGCAGTCGGAGCGGCACCTCCGGCAGCGCTGTGGGACGAGTTTTTGACGCGGGGCATGCGGACCTCACAAAAGACTGAACGAATGTGAGGCTACTTTCCCATGCCGGTCTCGTCAATTGTGGAGATCACGAGTCCGCTTCCGAACCTACGCAGATCAAGCCTGGATCGCTGTCTTTACGTGGCGCTCGCTTGTGCGAAGATGGACAAGACGCCGCCCGGCGCGCTTTCGATCATGCTGACGCTGCAAACCCTGGTGCTGCTGCTGCTTCCTGAAGTGGTGATGCCTCGACCGACGGATCTGCCGAGCGTCGCAAGCGATGTGGTCGAGCTAGAGCGACTGGCGACCCGGCTGGGCCCGACGCGGCTGCTGAAGCTGGCGACGCGACCGACGGCGGACAAAGGACGCACGGCGCTGCTGGCGCTCAAGGCGCTGGCGCTCTCGGGTGAGCACAATCCCGAGCTGGCGGCGCAGTCGGTGCTTCCGCTGAGCGAGCTGCTCGAACAAACCAGCGACGAGCGAATTCGTCAGGCAGCGTCGGACGCGCTGCTGCGCCTAAGCCCGGTGCTCGGACGCTCGCTGCGCTGTGAGGAAGCCGACGACTCGGGCTGTGGTGCCGATGTGACGGTGCTGCCACTACGCCTGCTGACGATGGCGGAAAAGAGCAGCCTGCCCATCCTGACGCGCAGTGTGGCGGTGTCGGCGCTGCTCTCGCTGCCGGTTTCAGGCTGGCAAGCGCAGGCCCCCAGGCTGATGGCGCTGGCGCAGCGAGAACCAGCTCCGCTCCGTACGACGGTGCTGGCAGCGCTGTCGGTGCTTCATCAGCAGGCGTCTCGCGCAGAGCTTCTGACGCTGGTAAGCCAGCCCGACGATGCGCTCGCGGTGGCTGCGTCGCAAGAGCTGTGCTGGCCGCTGACGCTCGCTAAGCCGAGCAAGCCGGGTGTGACGGCGCAGTCTGTGGTTCCGACGGTGGTGTTATCACGAGTACGCGCGATTGCGGCGGGAACGCTGCCGATTGCGGTCCGGCTGCTCGCGGTGGACTGTCTGCGCGCGTCGCAGCTTCCTGAAGATCGAGCCCTTTTGACCCAGCTTGCGACGGCAGTGAAGGCGGCTAAAACCCGGAAATGAACAGCCAGCGGTCGCCATCCTTGATGAGCTCCAGCCGCTTGTCGTTCTGACGACGCTCCCACTTTTCGCCCAGCTCGGTCATCAGCTGAAAGCTCAGGTCGTAGCGAATATCGACGCTGGCATGATCGCCGCTGACCTTCACATCGCGATAGCGGATGAGATAGCGCATCCAGCGCACCGACGACAGCCGCGATTCCAGCACGCGCTTGAGCCCAGCGAACGCATAGTCATCTTGCGCCGTCGGTGTTCCCGAGTCTTCGTAGTAGTTCGGATGCGCCAGCGTCAGCAGCTTGCCCGCTTCGCGCTGCTCCATCGCCAGCCGATATTCCTCGACGCGCTGAAGCAGTACCCGATGCAGCGGCGTGTCAGCAATCTTGGTGCCCGGAATGGTCGGAGCCGTCGCACAACCTGACACAAACCACAGACACAGCGACAGTAACCCAAGCCAGCGGCTACGCGCAGTCCGACGGAAAGCTAGTTTCACAGAGTCCGAAATCAACTGGTTCATCGCTGTCTTCCTTGGCAAAGCCAGCACATGTTACGGGAAGTGGTTCGCCAGCCGCGAAAAAGTGCAAGCCAGGTGCCAGACTGTCACCGTCGAGACTGCACGCTCGCTGCGTCATCATGTCAGCCGCCGGGTCGCAAACTTTGTCATCATGTCAGGCTCGCCGTGCCACCGCTTGACGAGCCAGCTCGTCGCAGCGCTCGTTTTCTGGGACACCGGCATGACCCGCGACCTTGACGAAGCGTACCCGCACAAACGTCTTGAGCAGCGCGCGCAGCTCGGCGACAAGCTCTTGGTTGGCTTTGGCTTTCCAGCCTTGTGACAGGATGCCAATCGAGTAGCTAGAGTCGGTGTAAATCACCACCGGACGACGGGAATCGGCGATCTGTAGCGCACGCAAAATCGCGGTCAGCTCGGCGATGTTGTTGGTTCCAGTGCCCAGGTATTCGCTCAGTTCTCGACGGATTGGCTTGCCATTTTCGCCACTTGGATCAAGAAGCACGACGCCAAGTCCCATCGGACCGGGATTTCCGGTACACGCTCCGTCGGTGTAGATATGAACGGCGTCCCCCGCAGCAGCCTGACGAAGATGTGGCTCTTTGGCAGCCGAAGCACCTGATGCACTCGACGACGACTTGGCCGCACTCGGTGTCTTTGCACTCGGAGCGCTGGCCGCAGGCTCTGCCGATTCGTCTGCGGGATGGACTTCTTCGTCGCTATAAACGCGCGTGTCTTCGTCTTCCGCCAGGTTCTTGGCCGACGCTCGATACAGCTTTCCCCCCGAGCGATACAGGACATCGACCCGCTGATCGGGACCGGCTGCTAGCTCTCCACTCGGCAGACACGCTGCAAAGACCTTGGCGTCGCGAAGACGCCGCGCTATCCACGGCACGAGCGCACCCTAGCGACCGACGAGCAGATTGGCAAGAGCCAGCATCGGCTACTGAATTTGCTCCGGCGCTTATTGTACTCTGTAGACATGCCGCCGCTTCTTACCGAAGGCCAGATTGTCCGCAACCACCGCATCGGTCGGCGGATCGGACATGGCGGTATGGGCGAAGTCTATGAAGCCGCGCACGTCTCGCTTCAGCGACGAGTTGCCATCAAAGTGCTGCATCCCGACTGGTGCAAAAATCCAGACTTGGTGAAGCGCTTCTTCAACGAGGCACTGGCGACGAACCTGATTCGTCATCCAGCGATGGTCGAAATCCATGATCACGGCAAGTTTCCCGACGGAATGCCGTTTCTCATCATGGAGTTTTTGGAAGGTCAGTCCTTGCGTCGCTATCGCGGAACGCTGTCGCCGCTGCAAGTGGTGCGGCTCGCGTGGCAGGTTGCGTCGGGACTGCGCGCGGCGCATGCCAAAAAGATCGTCCATCGAGATCTCAAGCCCGACAACGTGATGGTGATGCGCGACGACACGGTGCCGGGCGGTCAGCGCGTCAAGATCCTCGACTTTGGACTGGCCAAGCTGGCGGCGGAACATCAGCAAGAAGGCGCCGAAGCGGTCAAGACACGCGACGGTGTGGCGCTGGGCACGCCGGAATACATGGCACCGGAGCAGTGGCTCGGAGCGAGCAAAGTAGACGGCAAGGCCGATGTCTATTCACTCGGTGTGGTGCTGTACGAAACCGTCGCAGGAGGACCGCCGTTTCCGTCGAGTGAAGGCTCACGACTGCGCTCGCTGCATCTGTACACACCGCCGCCGCCGCTCGGGGACAAAGTACCCGAGACGCCCAAAGAACTGATCAAGCTGATCGAAGACATGCTGATCAAGACCGCGAGCGAGCGACCGACGATGGCTATGGTCGAGCAGCGACTCGAAGCGATGCTGCGCTCTCTCGATCGAAGCGATCCACCGCTGAACCTGGAACCGCAGCCCGTCGCCAAGCCGGAAGCGCCCGAACCGCAGCCGTCGCAAGGTGGTGTTTGGCTACCGCTGCTCGCGAGTGCTGCCGTCGGATTCTTTTTGGTCAGCCTGCTGCTGCTGTTTTCTTTGCTACATCGTCCATAGTGACGGAGCGCTGCGCACAGCAATCAGTTCAAGTCCGTGATCCGCCAGCCGTCGCCTTCGCGTGTCAGCTCAATGAAAAAGCGCGGATCGTACTCAATGCGAGCGTGATCGCCGCTCACCTCGAAGTTTGGTCGCAAAAGCGCCGCCCGCAGACGCTCGATTCGCTCGCTCAGCTGCGCTTCCAACGCACGACGCTGTTCCGAAGACAAAAGCCGCAGCAGCGCTGGAAAGTTACGCTGCTCCGCCGCCAGCAGCAGCAGTCGCAGCGCATCCGCTGGAGTACTCGCCGACACAGCCCGCAAGCTCGCATCAGACAGCAGCCAGCTCTTCCCCAGCGTGCTCGAAACCGCAGACAGATGGACCACAGAGCCGTACGCAAGTCGCAGCTCGGCCCGCTCTGACATCGCGCGAGTTCCCATCGAAAGCAGCGTCAGAACTTGCTGTCTCTGCTCGTCTCTTTCTGTGCGACTGTCTCGCCACTGCTTGTCAAAGTCTTCTTCGCGCAGCGTGCTTCGCAAAGACGGAGACAGCAGCAGATACGCCGTATGAGAGTCGTCTTTGGCAAGCGCCTCTGCATAGCGTTTCAGCGTCGCAGATGGACTTGTCACCGCAGGCCCCACGCAGCCAGCACTGCACAACGCTGCGACCGTAGACCACACAAGCACCGTGACTGCGCCAGGTTTCAGAGCAGACGTTCGCATATCGCAGGCATGGTAGCGCACCCTGCGACGCGAAGCATGGTTCACTATCGGTTCGTTAACGATTGTTCACAATCAACCGCCCGAGCCCCCGATTTCCCGAATGCGCGTCAGCACAGAAAACGCGCTAGCAATGCGGCACGGGGCTTGTAGGATGGAACTGTAAAAGCTTGAAAAGCTCTGTCGCTGGAGGAAAAACATGCTCCGCACTGCGATCTCCCGAGCTGGAACCAGTCGCCTTTCAACCGTTGTCGTGCCCTTTGCTTTAGCGCTTCTGTCGGCGCTGCCGGGCTGTGAAAAAGATCCTGAACAGGCTGAGCGCCGCTACTGTGATCAGAGCGGCTGTTACGCCTGTCTTGGCGAAAACTGCTATCCGGTCCCTGGCGACCCGACCAAGCCTGCGGATCCGCCGCCCTCTGGCACCGTCACCAGCTGTGACAGTGATGCCGTCTGCGGAGCAAATCGCGTCTGCAACCTCGCCAAGTGCGTGGATGCTTGCAAAGACAGCTCTTCCTGCAAAAGCGGTGAAAACTGCATGTCAGGTCGCTGTCGCCCGTCGGATTCGGCCATCTGCGGCGTCGCGGGCGCGCTGTGTACCACCGACTCGCAGTGTGCTTCGGGTAGCCAGTGCGTAAACCGAGCCTGTGCTTCCTCGTGTGCCGTCACGGGATCCAAGTGCGCACTCGGTCAAATCTGCGTCTCTGGCTCGTGCATCGAGGATCCAGCACCGACGACCAAGCAGTGCGTCTTTGATGTGGACTGTGGCTCTGGCGGATTCCGCTGCATCAATGCGTACTGCCTTTCGACCTGCACCGACAGCAAGCAGTGTCAGGGTGGCTCGGTCTGCCTCAAGGGCGTCTGCCGAGGCAACCGTCTCCCGCAGTAGCACCGCTTGTCCGCGCTTGTTTCCAAAGGCCGATGTCTTCGTCGGCCTTTCTTCTTTGTTCCCTCACAGTAAGAACACCTCACAAAACCTATTGCGGACCCCGTTTGCTGCATCGTCGGTCCTCACGTACTTGCGTACGCTCCGGTCCTCCTCTTTGCACTCGGGGTTCCTCATGACGGTTTTGTGAGGTGTTCTAAGTCTATCGTTTGCTGAAATCACGCAGCGTACGCTGACACACATGACGCTTTCCGCGATGAATATGGCGTGCTTCATATCTTCAACACAGCGCTATCTATACGCTTATTTTCGATCGTTATCACGTATCTGTCCTTTTGCGGACTGATTGCTCCAGTCCACTGTACTCATCTTCATGATGAAGACATACACAAGCATGTCATTCATGTGCTGATTTAAACCTGAGCCAATTGCAGAGAATTCATCATCTTCAGACGGAACTTCGAGAACATGGATTGTGGACTTTAACGGGGACCAGAAGCCTGATTTGGCGGTAGCGAACTCTGGTACGAACAACGTCAGCGTGATCTTTAACCAGGGTAACGGCACGTTCTCGACGCCGCCGCAGACGACGCCGACCGGCGGCATGGGCCCGAACAGCCTGATCAGCGTGGATCTCAACAGCGACGGATTCCTCGATCTGGTGACGGCGAACCAGCTCGGTGCCAACGTAAGCGTGATGCTCGGCGCAACCGGCGGAAAGTTCGGCAACGGCACAGTCTACACCGTCGGAACGGGTCCATTCTTTGTCGCAACGAGCGATCTGAACGGAGATCTACAGCCGGATCTGATCAGCTCCAACGGTGGGACAAGCAACGTCAGCGTCCTGCTCAGCCAGTGTAACTAATCAACCTGCATTCCCCTTCTTTTTGGCATGGTCTTGCGCGGCTTTGACTGATTGAAGATCGCAAGCAGACAGTGGCTGCGCTATGAATTGGCCAATAGACGGCCTCTCGTCTTGCGGTTCAGCGCATACGCAACCAACATGGCGAGGAGGGGAATTCTTGGCTTGGATCCGATTACTGGAGGTTCACAGATATGAAAGTTAAGACGCTTCGCTTTACTCGCTCGCTGCTGGGTCTGGGACTGGGAACTGTGCTCGCGCTTTCCTACGTTGCCAGCTGTAACAACGAAACCACGTCGGGTACCGATGCAGGCGGAACGACTGCGGATATGACGATGACTGGCGGCGATGTCGATATGACGACGGTTGCAGCGCCGGTGGTCACGCAGGCTTCGCCTGAGGCGATCGGCAACACGGGCGGCACGACGATCACGCTGACCGGACAGAACTTCGTCCAGGGCGCGACGGTGACGATCGGTGGCACTGCTGCAACCAATGTGATGGTGACTTCTCCGACGACGATCACGCTGACGGTTCCAGGCAAAGCGGGAACCTGCGGAGCGACGCAAGTTGTGGTGACCAATCCCGACGGCAAGTCGGGCAGCGCGAGCAACATCCTGCGCTATCGCAGCAACACCTTCGGCTTTATGCCCGTCGCAAGCACGGCGACGAACTCGCTCAACGGTCCGCGCAACTTGGTGGTCGCTGACTTTACGGGCGACGGCAAGCCCGATGTGCTGGTGTCGCTTTTGACGCCAGGCATGGTGAGCCTGCTGCCGGGAAATGGCGGCTCCACGTTTGGGACGGCGATGACCACGAATGTGGGCCAGCAGCCGCGCGCGATCGCGTTTGCCAACCTCGACGGAGACACCAAGCTGGATGCGGTGGTGACGAACTCGGGAAGCAACACGGCGAGCGTGCTGATTGGAACGGGCACGGGCACGTTTACTGCGAAGCCGACGGTTGCGACGGGCAACTCTCCGAACGCGGTGGTGCTGCGTGACTTCGACGGAGACACCAAGCTGGACATGGTTGTGGCCAATCCGGGCGGCGGCACCGGCATGGGCTCGCTGACGATCGCGCTCGGCAATGGCGACGGAACGTTCAAAGCGCCAAGCTCGCTGACGATCCCGGTTGGCTCGACGGGAATCGCAGCAGCGGATCTCAACGGCGATGGGAAGCTGGATCTGGCGATCTCTCATGGTGCGCAAGGAACGGTCAGCTTCGTCGCTGGCAACGGCAACGGCACCTTTGCTGCCCCAGCGAGCCTGTCTGCCGGTGGCGCAACGGCGAAAGCGGACGATGTCGTCGTCGGGGACATCTTCCAAGTTTCAGCAATGGCGACAGCGCACCGACACGGACCGACTGGAGCACCGGCGCGAGCAAGCGGCGTGTCACATTGCGGACCGAAACATGCGTGACAACGAAGCAGGGCTGACGAATCGGCGGGCTTAGCTGCGGATAACCTTGCGCGCGATGGCGATGAGTCCGCCGATCTCGTGGCTTTGATCGATGTCGCCGGTCTGCCAGGTGAAGTGGCGGCTCATCTCGGTCTCTAGCGCTTTTTGCTTGAGCCAAATGGTCAGACGAGGAAAGTGCGCCAAGACGCGCAAAAACGAGCCGGTGAGATCGCCGATCGGCTTTTTGAACTTGTTCGGCTGGGTGGTCCAGCGCTCGATGTCAAGACCGACGCTGGCCAGTCTGTCCGCCAGGTCCGATGCGATGTAGCGACGGACATGTCCACAGGCATCGTCGAAGCCGGTCCAGAGCGCCGGATTGACGGGAACCGAAAAAAACAGCGCACCGCCAGGACGCAGCACGCGCGCCAGCTCGGTCAGCACTGTTTGGTCGTCGGGAATGTGTTCCAAGACTTCAAAGGCACAGACGACATCGAAGGCGTCGTCGCAAAACGGCAGCGGACCGGCGGCACGAACGCCATGACCACCGTTTAGATCCAGCTTGCGCAGCGCCGACTGCGACAGATCGACAAAGAAGCCTCCGTCGATGGGAATCCGAGGCAGCACACCCGCGCCCATTTCCAGCAGCCGCGCACTGCCGTGGATTTCCTTTTCCAGCTCGGGCCAGATCGGCCACTCACTGTGCGACGGAATCGGCAGACGAGCCCACAGTCGATCGTAGATCTGTTCGTTTTGTTTGATGGCGTCGGACATGCGGGACTCGCTACGAAAGAAGCGCTAGCGCTGGGTGCGCGCGTACAGCTTGGTGATGTGGCGCAGATGATCGAGGCTGCCATCGTCGAGCTGACCGCTGCGCAGACGGAAGCGCCAGTTGCCTTGCGGCAGTCCGGGGGTGTTCATTCTCGCCACGTTGCCGAGTCCTAGCACGTCTTGCACGGGAATGATGACGGTCTCGGCGGCTGTGCTCATGACCAAGCGGATCAGCGAAAAGTGCGCGTAGCCGGGGCTGGGAACGTGACCGATGTAGTCGTGGACTTTGTCGCGCTCGCGACGCGCTTGTTCATCGCTGCGTGTGCCTTCGGGCTCACCGCGATACCAGCCGACGATGGTGGCGTTGTCGTGCGTCGAGGAATACGCGACCAAGTTCTTGCGAAAAGCCCACGGACGACCGTCGTAAAAGTCATCGTCCCCGAAGCCGAACTGAAGGACACGGATGCCGGGAAAGCCAAAGCGGTCGCGCAGCGCTTCCACATCAGGCGTGATGACGCCCAGATCTTCGGCAATAAAGCGCACGCTCCGCGTCTCGGGATGCGTCGTCAGCACCTCAAACAGCGCGTGCCCAGGAGCCGTCACCCAGCGACCAAACTCGGCGGTGCGATCAGCGGCGGGAATTTCCCAGTGCGCGGCAAAGCCTCGGAAGTGATCGATGCGTACCCGATCAAACAGCGACGCGGCGCGCTGAATCCGCTTTCGCCAGAACGCAAACCCATCGGCTTGCATCCGTTCCCAGTTGTACAGCGGGTTGCCCCAGAGCTGGCCGGTCTTGGAAAAGTAGTCCGGCGGAACCCCGGCCTGAACCTGGAGCTGACCGTCGGGATGCAGCAAAAACTGACTCGGATTGCTCCACACTTCGACGCTGTCGTGCGCCACGAAGATCGGAACGTCACCGATCAGCTCGATGCCCAGGTCCGTCGCGGCTTTGCGCAGCGCGAGCCACTGACGCTCGAACTGCCACTGGACAAAGCGATGCAGGTCGATGCGTACAGACAGTCGCTGCGAGGCTGCGGACAGCGCACTGGGCTGACGATCGCGCAGCGGCAGCGGCCACTCGATCCACGGACGCAGGCCCTGCTCTTCTTTGATCGCCATAAACAGCGCGTAGTCATCCAGCCAGTCGCGCTCTCGCTCGGAAAACGCCAAAAACTCGGCGCGCTGCGACGCCTGCTGTGCATCGGTCACGAGCTTGCGAAACGCACGCTCAAACAGCGGCCACTTGTACGCCTGCGCAGCCGCAAAGTCCGCTTCACTGCTCTCGACGGGAGCCATGCTGGTGATGTCAGCGGGAAGCAGTCCGTCTTCGATCAGTCGCTCGATGCTGATAAACAGCGGATTGCCACCAAGCACCGACGCGGTCTGATACGGCGAATCGCCAAATCCCGTCGGACCGATCGGCAGCACTTGCCAGGCCCTCTGACCTGCGCGCGAAAGCTGCGTCAAAAACTGATACGCGGCGGGACCGAGATCTCCGGTACCGCCAAGACCAGGCAGCGACGAGATGTGACAGAGCAGACCGCTGTGACGAGGCCAATCCGAAGAGCCGGGCAGCTTGGGGACACCGTGCATGTCGGCAGTATACCGAGCCCCACGCGCGCCCAGCGTCCAAACTGTTCGCACTCAAAAAACAGGCACTGACCGACGAGCTGCGCGACGCTACCCCGGTAGCGGCAAAAAGCCCAGTCGATCGCGAACTTCCACCATCGTCTGCGCCGCGACCTTGCGCGCCTGGGCGGCTCCGTCTCGCAGGATCTCTTCGACAAAGCCCGGCTTCGCGAGCAGCTCGCGCTTGCGTTCCTGGATCGGCTGAAGATGGCTGATGATCGCTTCGGCGAGAGCGCGCTTGCTGTCGATGCAGCCAATCTTGGCCGACCGGCAGCCTTCGTGAAACTCCGCGACCTTGTCGGCGGACATAAAGAACGGCTCCAGACCGCAGACGTAGCAGCTCTCGGGATGGCCGGGATCTTTTTTGCGCAGGCGAAGCTCGTCGGTAAATGCGCCGCTGATCTTCTTGCGAATCACATCCGGCTCGTCAGAAATCGCCACATAGTTGCCAAGCGACTTCGACATCTTCTGCTTGCCGTCGAGCCCCATGATCCGCAGCGGTGAGCGATGCATCGGCAGCGGCTCGGAAAACACCGCAGGCTCTCCGAAGCGACCGTTGAAGCGGCGCACGATCTCGCGCGTCAGCTCCAGGTGCTGAATCTGATCTTCTCCGACGGGAACGCGCGTCGCTTTGTAAAGCAGGATGTCCGCCGCCATCAGCACCGGATAGGTAAACAGACCGCAGTTGATGTACTCGGCCCGCTCGCCTTTTTCCTTAAACTGCGTCATCCGCGACAGCTCACCGTAGGGAGCCAACGTGCTCAGCACCCAGGCCAGCTCTGCATGCTCGGGCACCTGCGACTGCACAAACAGCGTCGCGCGGTTCGGATCGATGCCACACGCGAGCAGTTCCACCGCCATGTCCATCACCCGCGCACGCATCGCCAACGGATCGTAGGGCTGGGTGATCGCGTGGAGATCGACGACGCAGTAAAAGCAGCGATGCTGGTCTTGCAGCGTGACCCAGTCGCGCACCGCTCCCAAGTAGTTGCCAATGTGAAAACCACCAGACGGCTGCATCCCCGAGAACACCACTTCACGGTGCGGGGCCTTTGGGCCTTCGGTCTTTGCAGTTCCAGCGTCGGGTGAGGGAGACGAAACAGCTTGCTTTGAGTCCATGGCGCAGAACATGCATACAGTGCGGTTAGCGTCGATGTCAAACAATCGTCCAGACGAGCCAGCTCGTTTTGTGCCGGTGCAGCCGATGCGCCAAGCCGATGCGCCAAGCCGATGCGCCAAGCCGATGCGCCAAACGGTGGAAGGCGCGGGCACACAGCCAAGGGCTCCTTCAGCGACGGCATGAAGAATTCTGGCGATGATCCCGTCGGAGAAAGTAAAATGTCGCAGACATACAGGAGACCTCACATGAAGCGAGTTCTTGCGGCGCTCTGTGCGCTGGCTGGAGCGAGCGGCTGCTACGGCACCACGTACGTAGAGACCCCCGCTCCGCAGTACGGGACCACGATGGAATACATTCCAGACAACCCACCGGCCCCGATTGCGGTGTCGATGGCTCCGCCCGCGCCGCGCTATGAGCCGGTGCTGACCTGCGGATACGGAACCATCTTCGTGCCGGGCCGCTGGGACTGGGCCGGTCGCTGGTTCTGGGCGCGTGGCTACTGTTCGCCGGTTCGTCCGGGCTACATCTACGTGGGACCGCGCTTTGTCGGCGGCTCTTACTATCGCGCGCACTGGGCTCCGTCGGGATATGGTGCCCCAGCGTATCCATCGAGCCCGGTCTATCGTCCCGCTCCCGTCTACGGTGGCGGCACGGTCGTCGCTCCTCCGGCCCCGGTCTATCGTCCCGCTCCCGTCTACGGTGGCGGCACGGTCGTCGCTCCTCCGCCTCCCGTGGCTCCGGCTCCGGTCTATCGTCCCGCTCCCGTCTACGGTGGCGGCACGGTTGTCGCTCCGCCGCCTCCCGTGGCTCCGGCTCCGGTCTATCGTCCCGCTCCCGTCTATGGTGGTGGCACGGTTGTCGCTCCGCCGCCTCCCGTGGCTCCGGCTCCGGTCTATCGTCCCGCTCCCGTCTACGGTGGTGGCGCGGTCGGTGCTCCGCCTGTGTACACACCGCCCGGTGGAGGCTATCGTCCGCCGCCTGCCGCTCCAGCTCCGGCTCCCGGTGGTTATCGTCCGCCGCCTGCCGCTCCGGCTCCGGCTCCCGGTGGTTATCGTCCGCCGCCCGCCGCTCCGGCCCCCAGCGCCCCGCCCCACCCAGGTGGTGGAGGCCCGACGTACCGCGTTGGCGCGCCTGGCGCTGGTCTGTAAGCCCCGCTAGCCCTTCCACAAACCCCACGTAGACCCATCCGCGCTGCGCTACAGTGCGCAGCCATGCTTCCTCGCTATCTGTTCGCAGACGTTGACGACACGTTCACGGTTCGCGGCGGGATTCATGCCGATGTGCTCGATGCCGTCGCCCGCGCCGAGCGCGCTGGAATGGAAGTCATCCTCAACACCGGACGCCCCGCAGGCTATGGCGCAGCCCTGCTTTCCTATCTGCCGTCCATCAGCGCCGTGATCGTCGAAAACGGCGGTGCGTGGCTCGATCGACGTACGCCAGCACCATCGGCCCACAGTCCCGGTGGAAGCCCGGTCGCCACATCCAGCCACGAGCACGGCCTGCACTACTTTCGACCCCTCGCCCCCGACCTGCGCACCCGCCTGGCTGCCTTGCAAAAGCGCGTCGCGCGCCGCCTGGGACGGACCTTTCAGACCACTGCCGACAACGCTTTTCGCGTCAGTGACTACACCGTGGTGCGCGATCTTCCGGGCGGCACCGAAGGCGCGCAGCTCCTGCACGAGCTGTCCCAGCTGGTGGCCGAAGAGAGCGATCACCAAGGTCACATCCTCGCCAGCTCGATTCACATTCACTTCATGCTCGATGGCGACACGCGACGCAGCAAAGCGGAAGGCGCCGCAGCCCTGCTGTCCCGACGCGGCGTCGCCGATGCCCACGCAGAGCTTGCACGCGCTGCCGTTTCAGTCGGTGACTCTGCCAACGATGCCAGCTTGTTTGCGCCCGGATGCTTTGCGCTGTCCGTCGGCGTTCGCAACATCGAGCGCTATCTCCCCGAGCTGGGCGATTCCGTTCCCAAGCACATCACCACCCACAGCGAAGGCTTCGGCCTGTGTGAGCTCGTCGGCGATCTGCTGAGCGGACGACTCAGCATCAGCGCGACCTAACAAAACCGGCGCTGCACGCACGCATCACGCACGAGCCAAAGGACGCAGATGAATACGACGAACGCGATACGCAATGACCTGCGAACAAAGACCCTGCTTGGCTGGCTGCTGCTGGCTGGCTGTGCGACGCCCACACCGTTTTCGTTTCCGACACTCGATGGCAGTGCGCCGCTGGTGATCGCGCACCGGGGCGCGTCGGGCTATCTGCCGGAACAGACGCTGGAAGCCTATCAGCTCGCGGTGGATCAAGGTGCAGATGCCCTGGAAATGGATCTCATCGCGACCAAAGACGGCAAGCTGATTGCGCGTCACGATCCGAACCTGTCCTACAGCACCGATGTCGCGCAACATCCAGAGTTTGCCTCGCGTAAGCGCGTGGACTGGCTGGTCGATGGCGAAAAGCAGACCGGCTTTTTTGCGCACGACTTCACGCTGGAAGAGATCAAGTCGCTCGGAGCCATTGCCACCGATGCCGAGCGCCCGCAGCAGCACAACGGCAAGTTCCGCATCGCGACGTTTGCAGAGATCCTCGCGCTGGCAGCGTCGCAGTCCGCCAAGCTCGGACGCCCCCTGATCCTGTATCCCGAGACGAAGAATCCGACCTATCACCGCGAGCTGGGCCTGCCGCTCGAAGCAGAGCTACTGCGTGAGCTGCGCGCCGCCCGACTCGATGCCCCGAGCGCTCCGGTCTTTGTGCAGAGCTTTGAGCCGAGCAGCCTGCGACTCCTGCGCCAGCTGGGACTATCCACCAAGCTGGTTCAGCTCATCGATGGCGATGACTACGACTTTCGCACCGGCACGATCACCTACGCCCCGCCGTTTGATCGTCCCTACGACTGGACCCGCGCCGGAATCACCAAGCGCTTTGACAGCATGGTAAGCCGCGAAGGACTCGCCGAGATCAAGACCTACGCGGACGGCATCGGACCCTGGAAGCCGTACCTGATTCCCGTCCAGGCGCAGCTCGATGGCGCGGGCAACCCGACCGACCTCACTGGAGACGGCAAGATCTCGCTGAGCGATGCCCAGACCCAGCGTCCCACCGCGCTCTTACAAGACGCCCACAAGCTGGGACTGTTTGTGCATCCGTTTACCTTCCGCAGCGAGCCGCGCCGACTGGCCCAGAGCTACGGCGGCAACCCCGAAGCCGAGTACCTACAGTTTTATCGCCTCGGCATCGACGGCCTGTTTACCGACTTTCCAAACACCGCCGCTGCGTGCTCGTGAGCAGTTTGCCGCGACGCAAAAGCTAGTTCGGTAGCCGCGCCGCCTTCAGGGCTTCTGCCAGCGCCGTCGCACGCGGATCCGGCCACAGCCCAAACAGCCACGCCACCCCGCGCACGCGATCACCGACCGCAAAGCGTCGCATCGTCAGGGACGGATGCGTATACAGATCGACCCGCAGCGGACCCTCTTTGGTGTGCAGCAGCGTGAGCTGATAGACCTGAAGCTCGATGCCCCAAAACTCGCAGTCGAACACATCTTCCACCGTCGAGTGAAACACCACTTCATCGTCCGCCGCATCCCGGTCTGATGTCAGCACCGGCAGCGTCCCAAAGCCGCTCTGTCCGTCCGACGCCTCCGCTGGCTCGTCAAACTCCAGTTGATACGCGATCGCGCTCACTTGCAGCTCGTACGTTTCGCCCACCGCGTAGTGCGGGTGGTTCTTAAAGTACAGCGTATCGAACACCGCAACGTGCGCCCCGCCCGCCTGCCCGTACAGCCGCGCTTGCAGTCCGTCCGGGCTCTCCTCGACTCGCTCCAGCTGCACCGGCCAGCTATTGCTCGTCTCTGCGTACGGATAAAACGCCAGCACTTCCAGCACGTCCCCTTTGCGTACCAGCGCCGACAGCTGGAGCCGCCCGCTGTTGTCCACCAAGTGCCAGTAGCGCCCTTCCCCGGTAGCCCGCGAGCCACTTCCCGGCTGTAACAGCTTCTCAAACGCCGACAAAAGGAAGCGATGCGGCTCGCTTTCCCCCACCAAGATCGCCCAGTGACGGCTGTGCAGGATCGGACGCTTCTTGGGCGCTTCGTCCTCGCTCACTTCTGCGTCTTCGTCCGCTTCGTCGTCGTCCGCTTCGTCGTCCGCTGACGCTTCTTCTTCTTCGTCCGCAGCCTGTTTCGCCACAGCGCGCGGTCCGGTCGCAGCAACCTCCGCAGCGGTCGCCTCCCCAGCTTCCGTCGTCTCCGCAGCTTCCGTCGCAGCCGCAGCTTCCCCACGCGACTTGCGCGCAAGCACCATCAACAACATCAGCACAAGGGCGCAAGCCACCGCCAGGCCCAGCCAGGTCCACATGGCGCGCAGTATACCGAGGCAGCCAAAGAGCTACACTTTTCGCATGCCGACCCAGCCCGACATCGACCTGATCGACCGCTTTTCCGCCGAGCACGCCCTCTCACGCAGCGGACTGCGCTTGCCCTATCGCTTCCTCCGCCCGCAGGCCGAGTCTTCGCCGCTGCCCCTTGTCGTGTTTTTGCATGGAGCCGGAGAGCGTGGCGATGACAACCGCGCCCAGCTTCGCAACGGAGCCGCCGAGCTGCTCGCTTCCGACGATGCCCGCGCCCGCTTTCCCTGCTACGCGCTGCTGCCCCAGTGTCCAAACGACCGGCGCTGGGTCGAAGTGGACTGGTCCGCACCTGCCCACACCTTGCCCGCCACGCCGTCTGCACCCCTCGCTGCACTTTATGAACTCCTGACCCAGCTTCTCTTGCAAGATCCCGCCGCCGATCCTGCCGCGCCGCGCATTGATCGCAGCCGCATCTACCTGATCGGCCTGTCCATGGGCTGTTTCGGGGTCTGGGATCTGCTCAGCCGCCATCCCGACGACTTTGCCGCTGCCATCACCATCTGCGGCGGCGGCGATGCGCAGCAAGCCTCCCGTTTTGCGCACGTTCCCATCTGGGCCTTCCATGGCGCGCTCGATCCGGTGGTGTCCGTCGAGCGATCCCGCCACATGATCGCCGCCCTGCGCGCCCAAAACGCTCCCTGTCGCTACACCGAGTATCCCCAAGTCGGTCACGATGCCTGGACCGCCGCCTTTGCCGAGCCCGCGCTTTTGCCGTGGCTGTTCTCCTGGCGCAAGCAGCGGTAAGCCTTGTGTTCGCAGGTGGCGTACGATAGAAGCCTGAAAAGTCCATGCATCACCCATCGCTCCTCGCCAAGCTGTCGCAACACACCGCACAAGTGACCGTGATTGGGCTCGGCTATGTCGGCCTGCCTCTCCTCGTAGAGGTCGCCCGCGCAGGCTTTCACGTCACCGGCTACGATCTGATCGAGGAGCGCGCCGCCGCCGTCCGCGCTGGCAGAAGCTACATCAAAGATGTGCCCGATGCTGCGCTCTCGGAGCTGGTCGCCCAAGGCCGAGTCGATGCCACGACCGATCCCCAGTGCCTCGCTTCTGCCGATGTCGTGATCATCTGCGTGCCGACTCCGCTCAACAAGTCGCGCTCACCCGACAACAGCTACATCGTGGCCGCAGCCGAAGCGCTCCTGCCGCACATGCATCCCGGCATGCTGATCGTGCTGGAATCGACGACCTTTCCCGGCTTCACCCGCGAGGTGCTGCTGCCCCGCCTGTCGGAATCGGGGCTCAAGGTCGGTCAAGACTTCTTCCTGTCGTTTTCCCCCGAGCGTGTCGATCCCGGCAACGAGCGCTTTCAGACCAAGAACACCCCCAAGGTCGTCGGCGGCACCACCCCAGCCTGTCTGACCATGATCCGCGCGCTCTACAGCGAGGTCATGGACCGCCTGGTCCCCGTCTCTTCCACCGACGCCGCCGAGATGGTGAAGCTGCTCGAAAACACCTTCCGCGCGGTCAACATCGGGCTCGTCAACGAGGTCGCCATCATGTGCGAAAAGCTCGGGCTCGATACCTGGGAAGTCATCGACGCGGCGGCCACCAAGCCCTTTGGCTTTATGCCGTTTTATCCCGGCCCCGGACTCGGCGGACACTGCATCCCCGTCGATCCGCTCTACCTGTCGTGGAAGCTGCGCACGCTCAAGTACGAAGCGCGCTTTATCGACCTGGCCGATCAGATCAACACCGGCATGCCCGAAGTCGTCGTCTCGCGGCTCCAAGACGCGCTCAACGACCGCAGCCAGGCCGTACGCGGGTCCAAGCTGCTCGTCATGGGCGTTGCCTACAAGCGCGACATCGACGACGTGCGCGAGTCCCCGGCCCTGGATGTCATCGAGCTGCTATGGGGCAAAGGCGCGACCGTCGAGTATCACGATCCCTACGTCCCAGCCGTCCGCATCGGTCATCACCAGCTTCAGTCGGTGCCGCTCAACCGGCTTTCGGACTACGACGCGGTGCTGATCCTGACCGACCACACGTCGATCGACTACGCCGCGCTGTGCCAAAAGGCCAAGCTCGTCCTCGACACCCGCAACGCCACCCGGCGCGTCGAAAAAGACAAGTCCTGTCCCGTCGTTCGGTTGTAAGACTGCGCGCATGAAGATCTCGGTCCGCTACTTTGCTCACCTGCGTGAGCGCCTGCACAAACACACCGAAACGATCGAGCTAGCCGAACCAGCCACAGTCGGCGACCTGCTTCTGCACCTGGGCGAAGCCGAGCCGCTCATCGCGCGCAGTCGCCGCAGCCTGCAAGTCGCGGTGAACGAAGAGTTTGCGCCGCAGTCCACCCCGCTGAAAGACGGAGACGAAGTGGCCTTGATTCCGCCGGTCGCCGGGGGCTCGCCGCACGTTCGCCTGAGCCACGATCCGCTGTCGTACGACGAGGTGATCGCAGCCGTCAGCGGTCCCGGCCAAGGCGGACTGGTGCTGTTCGCCGGGATGGTGCGCGATCACAACGAGGGCAAGCAGGTGGTGCGGCTCGACTACGAAGCCTACGACCAGATGGCCGTGCGCAAGATGGCCGAGATCGTGACCCGCATCGAGTCGGCCCAGCCCGGCGTCCGCCTGGCGATGGTTCACCGCATTGGATCGCTGCACATTGGCGACCTGGCGGTGGTGCTGGCTGCCTCGGCTCCGCACCGGGCCGAAGCGTTTTCCGCCTGCCGCGCCGCCATCGAAGCCCTGAAGGTCGAAGTCCCGATCTGGAAGAAAGAGTTTTCCCCAGACGGTGCCGAGTGGCTCGGCCAAGGCGGCGGCTAACCTGCGACCACTACGAAACCAACAGTTTGAGCAAAGAGCGTGGGGGCGACCGGAGAGCTTTTTTTCGGGCCGCCTGCGGAACGGAAAAAAGTCTCGCAGGGTAGCGGGGCCCCTCGCGAAACATGCGGGTTTGGGAATGGACGGGGTTTAG
>JAEUKB010000020.1 GCA_016794365.1 Myxococcales bacterium | reverse complement strand
CCCGCTTCTTCAACGAAGCGCGGGCGGCCAATGCGGTGCAGCATCCTGGGATCGTTCGCATCTTTGACTGTGGGGTCACCGATTCAGGGGTGGCCTATCTGTCGATGGAGTTTTTGGAAGGGGAGTCGCTGCGTGCGCGGCTGGGGCGGGAACATCAGCTCCCTGTGAAGATCGCGCTGCGGATTGCGCGGCAGATTGCCTCGGCACTGACGGCTGCGCATCGCGTGGGAATCGTTCACCGTGATCTACTACGATGCGGCAAGTGATGAAAAAGACCGGTGTTGCGGCGCACTGAGGAATTGCGCGGGAAGGTCAACGCAAGGTCTGTGCCGAACAGGAGTGCGTACGCGGTGGAAGGACGCATTCCTACGCAGCGAAGCGGCGTTGACAGTACACAAGAGACGCTGTGATGCGCGTGGAGAACAGCGCGTGCCGGTTGATGGGCGTGCTGCTGCTCATCGAAAACACACTGCTGCCGCCGTCGGACATTACAGCTTCGCCCGCTGCGTCAAAAGTCGAGATCCCACATGCCTGCGGCTTGCTCGACTGCAATGAGCTGGAGCGCATGATCGGTGAGCGCCGCTGTGTAGCCCAGATGCACGTCATCGACGGTGCGCTGCGCGTGTAAGACTTCCAGCAGGGTCGCACTGCCGCGCTGATAGCTGTACAGCGTCGCGGCCAGCACCTGCTCTGCATCCACCATCAGTCCTTCTTTGTAGAGCGCGAGCTGCCGGACGCTTGCTTGGTAGCGGGTCAGGGCTTGCTCGACTTCCACTTCCGCACGAAGCTGCGCCGCTTGCTGGAGCCAGCGACTCTGCGACTCGGTGTGCTGCGCGGCCTGTAGCTCGCCCCGATAGATCCGTGAAAAAGGAATTGGAACCGACAACAGCGCGCTCAGTGCATCGTACTGCGGAGAAGCAAACGGCTCGCTCAGCAGGCTGCGCTGCCAGCTCACGTTCAGTGATACATCGACCCAGCGATTGGACGCGGCCAGGCTGGTGCGTGCCTGCGCAGCTTCCACAGACAGACGCTGTGCCCGTACATCGGCGCGCGTCGCGGCTTGCTTGAGTAGGGTATCGAGATCAAAGGCGCGCGGCGAAGCGAGCAGCTCTCCCGTTACGGTCCACACTGCGCTGCGATCGAGCGCGGCTTGACCCAGGTAGAGTCGCAGCGCTTGCTCGCTGGTCCGTAGTTCTGCTTCCGCTGCCAGCACCTCTCCGCGATAGCGCTGACTTTCCACCCGAGACTGAATCAGTGCGACCTCGCCGATGTCTCCGCTCTTGACGCGCTGGGTATTGACATCGACCAAGCGTTCCAGACTGGAGAGTGTTTGCTGCTTGCGAAGCAGAATGCGGCGCGCAGACAGCGCTTGCACAAACGCGATCGCGGCCTCTGCGCGTAGCTTCCGCAGTGCATCTTCCAGCGCTGCTTCCGCGACCGATACCTCGTGCTCTGCGGCGGTGACGCGCGCGCTTCGCTTGCCTCCCAGCTCCAGCGGAATTGTCACGCCGAGCGCGCTCATGAGCGGTGCAGCCTGTCCCGAGACATCCACTTGTGAAAGGCCTCCGCTTAGCACGGGATCTGGAAACACGCGCGCTTGCGCCACCTGGGCTTTGGCAATCGGAACCTGATGCTGCGCGGCCAGCAGCGACAGGTTGTGCTGGGCGACCTGCTGCAAGTAGGTGCGAAACGACAGCGCTTCAGTGTTGCGTCCTTGCGCTGCGGCGACAGAGCCCAGCAGACAGATCCACAGCAGCACAGCAGTCGGCGTCATCCTGTTCATCGGGAAGCTCCTTCTGCGTGTACTGAAAGGCTGTCTGCTTGGCTGTCTGCTTGGCTGTCTGAAAGGCTGTCTGCTTCGCGGTCTGGCGGATCATCTGGGCTGGCTGTTTCGGCGCGACGTTCGATCACCAAGTACAGCGCAGGCAGCACAAACAGGGTCAGGAGCGTGGCGCTGACCAGACCTCCCACCACCACGGTGGCCAGCGGTCTTTGCACATCGGAGCCGATCCCGCGCGCCAGTGCTGCGGGCAGCATTCCAAGTGCAGCCACCGTCGCGGTAAGCAGCACCGCACGCAGTCGCTGCGCAGCGCCTTGCAGGACGGCTTCAAACAGCGGAACCCCAGCGCGACGCAGCTCGTTGAGCCCCGATACCAAGATCACTCCGTTTTGCACCGCCACCCCAAACAGCGTGATAAAGCCCACGGCGGAAGACACATTGAGCGTCATGTCTCGCCACAGCAGCGCCACCATGCCACCGAGCAGCGCGAGCGGTACGTTGGCCAAGATCAGCGCGGCATGACGGACCACGCCAAAGGCTCCGTACAGCAAGATGAAGATGAGCGCGAGCACAAGCGGAACGATGAGCGCAAGCCGTGCCGCCGCTCGCTGCTGGTTTTCAAACTGACCACCCCAGCGCACTTCATAGCCTGCGGGGGCCGGGGCTTCTTTCGCGATTCGGGCGCGTGCTTCCGACAGAAAGCTCGACAGGTCGCGCCCGCGCAGGTTGAGCCGCACGGTCAGGTGACGACGATTGGTCTCTCGCGTAATGGTGCTCTCGCCGGAACGTAGCTCTAGCTGCGCCACCTGCGACAGCGGAATGCGCGCACCGCCGGGGGCCAGCACGGTCAGATCCGCGATCGACTCGCGTGAGCTGCGTACGCGCGGCGTAAAGCGTACGGCTACGTCGTAGCGACGCTCTCCTTGAAAGACCTCTGCAATGGCGCGACCCCCGATGGCCACTTCGATGAGGTCCGCGATATCGGCGACGTTTACTCCATAGCGAGCGGCGGCGGCGCGATCGACCTTCACTTGAAGCTGCGGCAGCGGTGGTTCCTGATCGATTGCGACATCGCTGCTACCGGGCACGCTGCGCAGGATCTCGACCATCTTTTCGGCGTGTTGTCGCGCTTCGGTCAGGTTGGACGAAAAGATCTTCACCACCAGATCACTGTGCGCACCGGCAATCTTGTCGTTGACGCCATCGATCATCGGCTGACTGAACCCGACGACGACTCCAGGCAAGGAATCAAAGCGCGCCGACAGCTTGGCCACCAGATCGGCTTTGGTCATTCCTTTGGGCCAGCGCGCATAGGGAATCAGTCCCACCGAGCTTTCAATGTGCGAGGGAGTCCATGAGTCTGTTCCATCATCATTGCGACCAAGCTGCGTCACGATGTAGCTGACCTGCGGAAACTCCAGCGCGACGGCGCGTACTTCGGTTGCCATCTGATTGGCTTTGTCCAAAGACAGTCCGGGCGGAAGCTGAACCTGAAGCCACAGAGATCCTTCATCCAGCTCTGGAAGGAATCCTTTTCCAACGATGGTTCCCAAAACGATCGCGAGCACAGCGGCGACAATTCCTGACCACAGCGCGATCACGGGACGATGCAAAATGCGTCGCAGGATGCGCTCATAGGCGGACTCTCCCCAGACCAAGACCGGGTTGTGCCACGGCTTCTGCGGCTTGCGCAGCGCAGCCAAAGACAGGCCAGGAATCAGTGAAAGCCCGACGAGCAGCGCGGCGGCCAGCGCATAGCCAATCGTGTACGCCATCGGTGAAAACAGCTTCTTTTCCACGCGCTGAAACGCAAACAGCGGCAGGTACGCGGTGATGACGATGATCTTGGCAAAGAAGATCGGACGAGCGACAGCGGTGGTCGAGCTGATGGCATCGGACTCTGTCATTTCGGAATCCGGTGCTGCTTCGCGACGACGCAGGATCGATTCCATCACGACGATCGCTCCATCGACGATGATTCCGAAGTCAATTGCGCCAAGGGACAGCAGGTTGGCGGGAATGTTGGTGAGCCGCATCAAGATGAACGCAAGCAGCAGAGACAGCGGAATCACGGTCGCCACAATCAGCGCGCTGCGGAGGTTTCCAAGAAACAGAATCAGCACGATGATGACGAGCCCGATTCCTTCGATCATCGTGCGTGACACCGTGGACAGCGTGGTGTTGACCAGCTCTGTGCGATCCAAGTACGGAACGACCTTCACATCGGCAGGCAGTAGTCCTTCATTGAGCGCTTGCACGCGCTGGTGAATGCCATCCAGCACCACGGACGGATTCTGTCCGCGCAGCAGCAGCACAATGCCGCTGACTCCATCGGGATTGCGATCTTTGCCAAGGACTCCGTTGCGCTGAAGAGCACCAAGCTGAAGCGTTCCCAGCGAGCGCAGAAAGACCGGCGTTCCGTTCTGTTCGCTCACCACGATGTTTCCAAGATCATCCAGATCGCGAATCAGTCCGATACCGCGTACGACAAAGCCTTGATCTCCACGCACCAGCACGCTGCCGCCTGCGTTGCTGTTGTTGTTGCGAATCGCCTCTGTGACGTTCTTGAGCGACAGTCCGTACTGCACAAGTCGCGCGGGATCGAGGATCACCTGAAACTGGGTGGTCTCTCCGCCAAAGTTGGTGACATCAGCAACACCAGGAACCTGCTTGAGCGTCGGAACCACCTGCCAGCGCTGAAGCTCGCGCAGCTCGCGCTGACTGCGCGAAGGACTCTCTAGCGTGTAGCGATAGATCTCACCAATCGGAGAAGTCAGCGGATCGAGCGAGGTGTCCGCCCCCGGCGGTAGCTCTACCTCTTCGAGCCGTTCGCGAATTCTTTGCCGGGCAAAGTAGTCATCGATTCCGTCTTGAAACACCAACGTGATGAGCGACAGTCCGAACGTACTGCGCGAGCGCATCACCATCAGTCCGGGCGTTCCGTTTAGCTCACGCTCAATCGGTGCCGTGACTTGCTCTTCGACTTCTTCCGCTGCATGTCCGGGATACTGCGTGACCACTTGCGCGGTGGTGTCTGCGATGTCGGGATACGCTTCGATCGCCAGCTCTTGCCAAGACAGATAGCCAAAGACACCCAGTAGGACAAAGACACCCAGGACAAGCCAGCGACGATGGAGTGCGGTCTTTACAAACAGGTCAATCATGGGATGTTCTCTGTTGTCCGCTTACTGGAGCAGCACCGCATTTTCGACGACCACCCGTTCCCCTTGGCGGAGTCCTTCGCTAAGCAGAGACAGTCCGTCAATCTGCGCACCTGGCGTGACCCGTCGTCGCTCAAACAGCCAGGGGGACACCTCTACAAACAGAAAGCTGGCATCCCCAAGCAGCACAATGGCAGCCGGAGGTACCGCCAGCTCGGCAGCGGGTTTTTCGCGAAACAGAACGCTGCCAAACATGCCCGGACGGAGCCTGCGTTCTTCGTTTTCAATCGCAATGCGAACCGGAATCGTACGTGTCTCTGGATGGAGCAGATCGCCGACGAAGAGCACCTTTCCCATCCAGGTCTCTCCCGGATAGGCGGCCAGCGTCACCATCGCTTCTTCGGCTGGCTGCACGCGCCGAATGTCCTTTTCCTGAACGTTCGCAGTCACCCACACAACGGACAGATCGGCGATCGTCATCAGGGGGGCGGCCAGGTCGCTGCGATGCTCTCCGGGGGCGACTTTGTATTCGACAATCCGTCCCGACACCGGGGCCCGCACCACCAGCGGTCTTCCGAGCGCACCGGGATCGATTCCCAGCAGCTTGAGCCGCAGCATCGCACGCTCTAGCTCGCTCTTGGCCAAGTCACGATCGGTCTGGGCTTGCTCGACTTCGCGCTGCGCACCGATGCCCGCTTGTCGCAGGTCTTGCTGTCGCAGCAGCGTACGTTCGGTCTGGGCCAGCGCACTCTTGGCGCGCAGATAGTCTGTCTGGGCCGCCACCAGATCAGGGGAGTCCAGTTCCAGCAGCGGCTGACCGCTCTTGACGGTGTCGCCAAAGCGCACAAAGAGCTGAACGACACGACCTGGCAGTGGGGCTGTGACCCGCGCGAGCCGTGCCGGATCGGCCTCTACTTCCGCTGGCGCATCGAGCGATCTGCGGATGCTGCGTGGCTCGATCGCAGCCGTGCGCAGCCGGGTCCGCAACGGAGACTCTGCCGGGACTTCGATCCGCTCTCCGCTTCGCTTCACCACGGGGATTTTGCGCTCGGGCTCCGGTGGACTTGCGCTGCGCTGACATGCAACGGTCGTACACAGTCCAAGACAGAAAAGGAGCCGCTGTGCTGTTTGCCAAGACCCTGACATGGCGCGCAGCCTAACAGAGCGCAGCGCGGCAATGCATGAGTCCATTTCCCGCATGTCCTGCGCAACCGAGACAGCGCAGGTCGCGAGGAACCAACCCAAGCCGTCATCAGGCGGAGAGTCTGTTCAATCAGACCGGCCAAGCCATCAAGTTTCGTGATGAAATCCATCTGTTTTTTATCGATTCACAAGATGGATTCCTGATCGCAGGATGAGTGCTGACAGGAGGAACGCTCACATGGCAATTGCAACGGCAGCACCCGGTAAAACGCTTCTTTCCCCGACGGATCACACGCTCATTCTCATCGATCATCAGCCGCAGATGGCTTTTGCGACGAAGTCGATCGATGCCACGTCGCTGCGCACCAACACTGCGCTGGTGGCTGGCGCAGCCAAGATCTTCAACGTGTCAACCATCCTCACGACGGTGGCGGAAAAGTCGTTTTCTGGCCCGATCTTCCCCGAGATCAAGAGTGTCTTTCCCGATCACGAGATCATCGATCGGACGACCATGAATACCTGGGAAGACCCTCGGATCGCGAATCGCGTCAACGCCATCGGCAAAGGCCGCGTTGTGTTCGCAGGACTGTGGACCAGCGTGTGCATCGTGGGTCCGGCGCTTTCTTCGGTGGAGCAGGGCTTTGAGACGTATGTCATCGCCGATGCATGCGGTGACATCTCGACGGAAGCGCACGACCGCGCGATGGCGCGCATGGTGCAAGCTGGCGTCCGTCCGCTGACCTCACTCCAGTACCTGCTCGAGCTACAGCGCGACTGGGCACGCGGCGAGACGTATGATCCCGTGGTCCGACTCGCCCAGACGAGCGGCGGCGCGTACGGACTGGGCCTCGTGTATGCCAAGTCGATGTTCGGCGGCGGCGAAGGCGGTCACTAAGCCCGGTCAACGACCCAGGCCGCACTGTCAAACCGGCACCGTCAAACTGGCACCGTCAAACTGGCACCGTGCAGCTGGGGCCCCGTTCCCCTGCGAGACTTGCTTCGTCCCGCAGGGGCTCCGAAACAGCGCTTCGGTTGCCCCAGTCTCGGCATACTTACGGCTTGTGATGGAGTGAACACAGGTTCGCTCTGTCGCAGCGCCCAACGCGAAGGAAGACCTGCCATGACCGACCTCATCCTGAAAAACGGTCGCTTTACCACGCTTGCGACGAACGATGCAGCGGTGGAAGCGCTTGCGATCACGGGCGGGAAGATCTCCGCCATTGGGTCCGAGTCCGACGTGCTCGCGCAGGCCGGACCCGCAGCCCGCATTGTCGATCTACGCGGACGGCGCGTCATTCCCGGACTCATCGATAGCCACACCCACGTCATCCGGGGCGGGCTCAACTACAACCTTGAGCTGCGCTGGGACGGCGTCTTTTCGCTCGCCGATGCGCTCGACATGCTGAAAAAACAGGTCGCTGTGACCCCCGCGCCCCAGTGGGTTCGCGTGGTCGGTGGCTTCACCGAGCATCAGTTTCGGGAAAAGCGGCTGCCGACGCTGGACGAGCTAAACCGGATTGCGCCCGAGACGCCCGTCTTCATCCTGCATCTGTACGATCGCGCGCTGCTCAACCGCGCGGCGCTACGGGCCGTGGGATATACGAAGGACACGGTGGCACCGCCCGGCTGCCTGATCGAGCACGACGGCAGCGGTGAGCCCACGGGGCTGCTTTTGGCGAAACCCAACGCGCTGATCCTGTACGCAACGCTCGCGAAGGGACCGAAGCTTCCACTGGAGTACCAAGCCAACTCGACACGCCACTTTATGCGCGAGCTAAACCGCCTGGGAGTGACGAGCGTCATCGACGCAGGCGGCGGCTTCCAGAGCTACCCGGAAGACTACCAAGTCATCCAGCAGCTTGCCGATGCAGACGAGCTGACGGTGCGCATCGCCTACAACCTGTTTACGCAAAACAAGGGCCGAGAGGCCGACGACTTCCGTCGCTGGGTGGGCATGGTGTCACCGGGACAGGGCAGCGACAGCTTCCGTCACAACGGCGCGGGCGAGATGCTGGTATTTTCGGCGGCTGACTTTGAGGACTTCCGCGAGCCTCGGCCCGATTTGCCGCAGGAAATGGAGTCTGAGCTGGAAGGCGTGGTGCGCATCCTCGCCGAGAATCGCTGGCCGTTTCGACTGCACGCGACCTACGACGAGTCGATTTCTCGCGCGCTCGATGTGTTCGAGAAGGTCCACCGCGACAGCCCGATCGATTCGCTTCACTGGTTCTTCGACCATGCCGAGACGGTGTCGGATCGCAACATCGACCGCATCGCGCGGCTCGGGGGCGGCATCGCGATTCAGCATCGCATGGCCTATCAGGGGGAATACTTCGCGGAGCGCTATGGCAAGGAATCGACGCGGGGCAAGCCGCCGTTTCAGCGGATGCTTGCGGCTGGTGTCCAAGTCGGCGCAGGTACCGACGCCACGCGCGTCGCGTCGTACAATCCGTGGGTGTCGCTGTCCTGGCTGGTGACGGGGCGCACGGTGGGCGGGCTTGCTCTGTACACGGACGAAGAGCTGCTCGATCGCGAGACGGCCCTGCGGCTGTGGACGGAAAAGAACGCGTGGTTTTCGAGCGAAACCGGCAAAAAAGGCACCCTCTCTGTGGGACAGCTCGCCGACATCGCGGTCCTTTCGTCCGATTTTCTGTCGATTCGCAGCGAGGAGATTCGGGACATCACGAGCGTGCTCACGATCGTCGGGGGCAAGATCGTCCATGCAGACTGCGAGCTTGCGCACCTTGCGCCGCCTCTTCCGCCCGCCATGCCCGACTGGTCGCCGGTGCGCCAGTTCGGTGGCTATGCGAAACCAAACCGGGCAGGCAGTGTGTCTTCCAGCGCGAGCAGCTCGTGCCTGTTACACAGCGGCGGACCACACGCCTGCCACTACGACACGCCAGCGGGCGATGAGCGATCGTTTTGGGGCGCGCTCGGCTGCTCGTGCTGGGCGTTCTGACGTGCCCCCGACTGCGCAGGAACACGGACGACATGGACCAACCGGACGCACAAAAGACCGCACCGGCGGCTGCGAAAGCGGAAGCCACGCCTCCTGGCACATCGCCATGGGTCACGGGAGGGCTGTCATTCGTCGCTGGATTCGCTGATGCGGCGAGCTTTGTCGGTGCAGATGGAATCTTCTGCGCACATGTGACGGGCAACTTCGTTGTCTTGGCAGCGGACGCAGCGCTTGGTGCGCGGACCGATGAGTGGCTGAAGCTGGCGACGTTTCCACTCTTCGTATTCGCAGTCCTTGGTGCGACTCAGATCGGACGCAGAGCGGGTTCAGCGCGTGCCCTGATGCTGACGAGCGGTGCCCTGCTTGGGGTCGCGGCGGCGGTCGGTGCGGTCACGAATCAGGTCGCGGGACTTCCCAAGACGGCGATCGTCGCGCTGCTCGTCTTGGCCATGGGCGTTCAGAACGCCATGCATCGTCTCTATCCAAGGCTGGGACCGATGACGACCGTGATGACCGGCAATGTCACAGGCTTCCTGGTGGACGTGCTGGGCGCACCGTCATCGCCGCAAGCAGGCAAGCAGCGCTCCGGTGCCTTCGTCCTGGGAGGCTTTGCCCTCGGCTGCGCTGCCGGTGCGTTCGGGGTCGTTCAGCTTGGCTTTGTCGCGCTCGCACTGCCTGCGCTCGTCACGCTGATGGTGCGGGCGCAGCAGCAGGCCAAAGAGACAGCGCGCAGGACAGCGGACTCCCAAGCGAAAAGAGACAGATAACGAAGCCGTGCGCAGCCTAAACAGAGCGCAGCGCGGCAGTGCATACATCCATTTCCTGCATGGCCTGCATTTCCTACGCAACCGAGACAGCGCAGGTCGCGAGGAACAAACCCAAGCCGTCATCAGACGGAGAGCCTGTTCACCGTGATCTCAAACCCGAGTAGTCAGCGTTCGTCGCAGCGCTGGGAATCACTTCCCCACCGAGAGAAGCGGGACAGGGGAAGTGCGGGACAGAGGAAGTGCGGGACAGGGGAAGTGCGGGACAGGGGAAGTGCGGGGCGTGAGGCGTTTAGCACTTGATCCGCTTCATGTCTGGATCATACAGCGGTCGCAGAGCGGCCACGGCGGGATGGCGCGTTCCGGCGATATCGACCTCCCAGACGCCTGCATCAATGTACGCTTGATCGAGCGGCTGTCCGGCGTCCACCATCGCAAGTCCGACGGCTCCACCCAAGGTAAAGCCATAGGAAGCCGCGCGGATGTAGCCCACCTGCTTGCCGTTTCGGTACACGATCTCGGCGTGGAACAATAGCGGCTCTGGATCTTTGATGAGGATTTGCAGCAGTCGTCGCTGAAGCGGACCTTGGGCCTTTTTGGCGAGCACGGCCTCTTTGCCCAGAAAGCCACCCGGTTTTTTCAGATCCACCGCAAAGCCAAGTCCGGCTTCCCACACAGAGTCCGTGTTGTCGATGTCGTGTCCGTAGTCGCGATAGCCCTTTTCCATGCGCAAGCTGGCCAGCGCTTTGAGCCCGGCATGCTTGAGATCGCAGGACTTGCCCGCAGCGACGATGCGATCGTAGACGTGAACCGCTTGCTCGGTGGGAATGTACAGCTCGTAGCCCAGCTCTCCCAGATAGGTGATGCGGATACACAGGACGCGAGCAAAGCCGATGTCGATTTCTTTGGCGCAGCGGAACGGAAACGCAGCGTGAGACAGATCGGTGGTGGTGATGCGCTGGAGCAGCTCGCGTGAGCGCGGTCCTTGGATGTTGATCTGCGCGTACCCAGAGGTCACATCGGTCACAAAGACGTGTGCGCTCGACGGAATGTGTCGTCGCATCCAGGTCTCTGCATGGCGGTGCGCGGTATCGGATGCAACCACCCAGAAGCGCTCCTCATCAAGCTTGGTCACGGTCAGATCTGCTTCCAGCGTTCCCCCTTCATTGAGCCACTGGGTGTAGGTGATCTGTCCTTCCGGTCCATCGACTTGATTGGCGGACAGGTGGTTTAGGAAGGCTCCCGCGTCGCGGCCTTGCACCAAGAACTTCGCCATGAACGACATGTCCATCAAGATGACGCCTTCGCGGGTCGCTTGATGTTCTGCTTGCCAGTAAGGGAACCAGTTCTGTCTTCCCCACGAGAGCTTTTCGACCTTTGGCTCGACGCCAGGCGGGGCATACCAGTCCGGTCCTTCCCAGCCGCTGACATCTTTGAAGTAGGCACCTTGGGCCGCCAGTCGATCGTGGATCGCGGACTGCTTACAGCCGCGCGCGGTCTGCATCGATCGCGTCGGATAGTGGCACTGATAGACCATTCCCAAGGACTCGACCGTGCGAATCCGGCGATACTCTGGATTGGACTGATAGGAGTGAAAGCGATCGATGTTCATCGCGGTCACATCGCAGTCGGGGCGACCCGTCAAGATCCAGTGCGCGAGCACTCTGCCAAGTCCTCCTCCGGTCAGGATGCCAATGGAGTTGAGCCCAGCGGCCACAAAGTAGTTCTTGAGCTCTGGGGCTTCTCCCACGACGGGACGGAGATCGGCGGTGAAGCTCTCTGGACCACAGAAGAACTTCTTTACGCCCGCTTCCAGCGAGATCGGAACGCGCTCCATCGCCTTTTGCAGATACGGTCCCATGCGATCCCAGTCCGGGCTGATCTCACCGAAGGAAAAGTCGCTGGGGACTCCGTCAATCTTCCAAGGCGCGCACACGGGCTCAAACAGACCGACCAGCAGTCCGCCCCCTTCTTCCCGATAGTAGCCATAGGAGCCCGGATCTTCGAGCACCGGCAGCGATGCCAGCATCTGCGGAATGCGCTCTGTGATCAGGTAGTAGTGCTCTGCAGCTTGCAGCGGAATGTTGATCTTGGCTTGTTCGCCAAGCTGCCGCGCCCACATTCCGGTGCAGTTTACGACAAACTCTGCTTCGATGTTTCCGTAGGGAGTCTTCACTCCGGTGACGACGTTGCGCTTGAAGAGCAGTCCTTCAGCGGGCACTCCTTCCAAGATACGAACCCCTTTTTGACGGGCCCCCTTGGCGAGCGACATCGTGATGTCCACTGGGTTTGCGCGGCCATCTTCTTTGACGTAAAAGCCAGCCAAGATGTCGTCGGTGCGTGCCAGCGGAAACAGCTCCCCAACTTCCCGGGCAGAGATCTCATGCACATCGACCCCGCAGTGGCGATTGAAGGCAGAGACACGTCGGTATTCTTCTAATCGATCTCTGTCGGCTGCCACTTCGATGAACCCAACCGGCTTAAATCCCGTCGAAAGACCCGTCTCTGCTTCTAGCTTCAGGTACAGATCGCGGGTGTACTTTCGCATCTCTGTAGACGTTTCCGAAGTAGAGCCAAACGTGACGATCAGTCCGGCGGCGTGCCACGTCGTTCCAGAGGTCAGTCGATCTCGCTCTAGCAAGACGACATCTGTCTCTCCCATGTGGGCCAGGTGATACGCTACCGAGGTGCCAATGATTCCGCCGCCGATGACGACGACGCGAGCGCGCGAAGGAATGCTTACTGGGTTCATGATTCGGGCAGCATAATCGCAACCGACGGCTGGACAGCAAGCGCTTTGCGGGACGGGGTTCGGTTTCTGCTGCGCGGCGTTTCCCGGGGACTTCCCAGTGGGGATGGTGGGACACTCTCTTTCGAGGCTGAGCACAGACCAGATACAGAACCCGATAACGTCATGCTGGTGCCGGACCCGGATGTAAAAGGAGGTGAGCGGGTCAAGATCCTAGACTTTGGGATTGCTACGTGTAACGCACACGCGCTGCGTCGGAATCAGCGTGCTCAGTGCGGGTGCAGGAAGTGGGTGGGAAGCGGAGCGGGACGTACGCAGTACGGAGCGCAGAGACATCAAGTCCGCGCAGTGGGATAGAGCAGCCGGAGTTCTTGATCGACGCGAATCTGCTGAGCGGACTGATAGCGGACAGACAGATCGAGCAAGACGTAGCGCTTGTTCTGTCGCGGCGCACCGAACAGACAGGGACAGAGCTGATGATTCCCTTCGTAAAAGTAGCCGCTGTCATCGCGATCGTGACCGTGAATCACCACCGACAGCGGAAACCGCAGCGTCTTGGACAGAGACTGGAGCAGCGCGCGTACAATCGGTTCCGATCAACAACAAAATGTATCTTCCGTCGCTGATACCGTTGTCGGAGGGCTGTTTTTGGGGTGGGAGGTGTTGGGATTCTGTACCGTTCGGTAGGGGAGTCTGACCCCCATTTAGGAGTCCTCCTAAGACTCCGATCGGAGCACCTTAGGGGGCGGGTAGGAGGGGCTCAGGGGGAAGGTGCGCGGACTGATTTTATGGCCATATCTGCAAGCTGCTTATGCTGAAAGAAAATCCCTTGCTGTGGGGTCAACATTGGGAATGGGAATCCCAACCGGGCTAGGACTGCCTGCGTGGTGGGTATGGGGCCGGACAGGTTGCGGAAGCGCTGGTGGACCCGTAACTGACCGTTTTGGAATGCAGGTCACCCTTCCGTTTCGGGCATGGTGTTTTGCATCCAAGCGATCCGTTTGTCGGTCACATCCAGCAGATAGCGCTCACTCTCGGAGTCAAGCAAAATTCCCGTCGCTAGCCAGTAGGGCTTCGGTTTGAACGCCTTGTCCGGCTTGTTGATGTGGTTCCATCGCTTTGCGATAGCGGCTGCGTAGGCTTGTTCGACGAGGGTCTGCGACGAATCCCAGGCTCGTGCGCGACGGACCTTTCCGGTTGCCTCTTGCCACTGTTCGCGACGGCTTTCGACGAGGATCGAGTGCTGCATCAGCTTGATCAGCGGGTCCGTCGTAATGTCGGTCGCGGTAGAGACGGCCCTTAGCTCAATGGGGTCGGGCCGCCCCCCGCACAGATCCCAGCGGGCGCTACTAACGCACTGGGCTCTTACCTCGGGTTCTGGCGAAGAAGCGCGCTTCGGGCCAGGGATGCGTGATGC
>JAEUKB010000019.1 GCA_016794365.1 Myxococcales bacterium | reverse complement strand
GCATCACGCATCCCTGGCCCGAAGCGCGCTTCTTCGCCAGAACCCGAGGTAAGAGCCCAGTGCGTTAGTAGCGCCCGCTGGGATCTGTGCGGGGGGCGGCCCGACCCCATTGAGCTAAGGGCCGTCTCTACCGCGACCGACTCAGTCCCCAACACCCAGATCTCCCAGTGGATGAACTCTATTCAAAAGACTCACCATTACGAGTTTGTACACTTTAGTATTCCGAAGTTGCTGGCTCGTATCCGGCGGGCACTTCGGATAGCGTTCATCAGACGTGCTTGCCTTCCAATTGCCGACGGCATAGCTTTCTGGCGATGGTGACTTCGCTTGACCGGCCGCAGCTTCGCGCGCTGCTGAATGACACGCTCCGTACCGACGGAGATTTCAACGCCTTTGTGCTCGATTACTTTCCTGACGTACATCGGAACTTCACCGGCGGAATGGATCGGACCAGCAAGCTGAACTTGCTTCTGGAAAGCGTTGATGGAGACGACATCCTGAGGGCACTGATCAAGTGGAAGCCAGCCCTCGCGGCACGACTGCACATTGCCGATGCGTCCGCACCAGCAGCGCCAGGCGTAACGTCACCGCCGGTCGAAAAGCCAAGTCCAGCGTCGATAGATCCTGTCTCTCTGCCAGCCTCGTTGGCATCAATGCCTCCTCCAAAGTACGTCCTGCATCTGTCGGATCTGCACTTTTCAGACGAAACCCAGGCCGATCAGTGGCACGCCCAACTGCTCCTAGATCTGCGCAACCAAATGCAAATCCGTGAGCTTTCGGCTGTCATCATTTCAGGTGACATTACCCACCACGCTACCATCGAGCAGTTTGGCTTTGCACATAACTTTTTGCGGCAGCTTTGCGAGTCCTTTCACATCGAGAAGCAGCGGCTGATCATTGTTCCGGGAAACCACGATGTGAACTGGACGCTAACGGATCATGGACAGGATGGATTCTCTCCGTTCGCGATGTTCTATCAGCAGCTCACTGGTGCTGCTTATCCAGCGTCGGTAGCCGCCCAGACTACGCTGCATAATTTGGCGGATCTGAAGTTGCTTGTGCTCGGATTGAACACTGCGTGGAAGATCGATCGGGCACATCCAAGTCGCGCAGGTCTACATGCTGGGGCATTTGGAAAGGCGATCAAGCCACTGGTTAATAATAAGGAATATCAGAAGTGTAATAAGCTCGCCGTTTGGCACCATCCGCCTGCTGAGCTTACCACTGAGGCTGGCCTTGACGGTGCGGTCCTTGAGCAGCTCGCGCAGGCTGGGTTTCGATTGATTCTGCACGGACACATCCATCGGGCCGACAACGCGCTGTTTCGCTACTACCAGCAGAGCAATGTCGGCGGACTAGAGATTCTGACCGCAGGAACTTTCGGTGCTCCGACCCATGAGCTGGTAAGTGGCTACCCGTTTCAGTATCAGGTACTGGAGTTTCGCGGAGACATCCTGACCGTACATACCCGCAAACGTGAGAAAGTCGCCGGAGGCTGGATTGCGGATCACAGGTGGCAGCAGACCCCCGGACAGAGCCCACTTGCATCCTATCAAATCCTGCTGCGTACGCCTACGGTCGATTGGTGGGAGCATCGAAAGAAATCAGTCGATACCAATCAAGCCAATCAAAACGCGTATGGCCCACTGCTTTGGATTACTTTTGGCTTTTTTGCATTTGTCGTAATACTATTTAGTGTCCCAATGTGTCTACATTTTAAGAGCATCCAGTCTTCTAGCGAAGAAACCAAAGCCATTCGCAATTCTGCGGATATGAGAATATGGCTCAATCCAATTACTACGCAAGATGATGTATCCTATGCCTTGCCAACTAAGCAAGAACATATTAGCAAGACGGAATCGAATATAGAAAGAAAGCCTAACCCGGAAATGATAAGGATCGCTGGTAACAGATTTCAGATGGGCTCAGACAGCGAAAGGGAGAATGAATCGCCATTACATCAAGAGCAAGTTGCTTCTTACTGGCTAGATAAGACAGAAGTAACGGTGAGTGATTATGCTTCATGCGTAAATGCAAAAAAATGTTCAGAGCCAAAAACCGACAGAGGATGCAATTGGAAAATTCCTGCACGGCAAAATCATCCAGTAAATTGCATTGATTGGTATCAGGCTAAGCAATTTTGCAATTGGCTAGGACTCAGACTGCCGACTGAGATTGAGTGGGAATATGCCGCACGTGGAGCTAATGCAAAAAACAACCCCGATCTTCAAAATGGCAACGTCTGCTGGAAAAGGAACGAAAAGCAAGGAACGTGTTCAGCGGGTAAATCCTCATCTGACATCAGCCCACTAGGTGTCTATGACATGGCTGCGAATGTTTATGAATGGGTGCAGGATAATTATAGACTGTGCTATGGTAAAATATGTTCCGTGAACCAATACGAAAAAGCCGTTAGAGGAGGTGCTTGGAGCTTCCCTGTGCCTAACCTATTGCGCTTTTCCGCTCGGAATAGACATGCTCCAACGGAATATAGCAGCAGTCTCGGTTTTCGTTGCGCCAAATAAAAGAATGAATTTCCAGAACTAGCGCTGTGGGCAGTCAAGCCGAAATATCCATATAGCAACACTTGGAGTCTTAGATGGGGGCTCTCCATTCACTGGTCTATCATCATGGACTTCTCTTGAATAGATATCTAGCATGTTCTTATCTGCGTTGCAAGGGATGGTCAGTGGGCCATAAACTACTCGTTCCTTTATTTGTAGCTTATTTATTATATATTTTCTCATTTCTCTTGCTGCGCTCAGTGCGCCATCTAAACGACTTTGTTCATCGGAATCTGGTTGAACAATAATTAAAACCTTGCTTACCGATAGCATATCCTCTGGATCTAGCAATCTGGCCAGTTGAACCACGCGCTGTTCGGCAATCCGTTCAAATCCAGCAGAAGGAAATAGTCGCACTAATACATGCCTTTCCGTAGACATAAACCGAATCAGATCTTCTGTATTTTGTTTTTTTGATTCACATATATTGCCCCCTCCTCCGAGTTGTTCGCACTCAGTGATAAGCCTGAGTACTTTAGGATTCTTACATCGCTGTTCAATGATTAACTTTTCTTGATTGGAATGTATATTATTGATCTGCTCTTGCATTGACTGGTATTTAGTAGAGAGTTCTGATAACTGCTGGCCCCATGTACAGCTAAAAAATGGCATTATACTAATAAGATAGATTGTAATGCTCAGCTGAGAAGTTTTGAACACGAGGCTCCCTCCACGGAATTGGTTGATAACATTGTATCTATCCGATCGGTTCCGACTCGTACAACACCCAAAGGTGCTGTGCGTGCGCCCTGCGTACTGCAGCGGGCGGTGTAGGTCAAGTGGTGGCGGTTCGCCTGTCGCAAGCGCTGGTAACTTGCGCAGGCGCACGCGCAACCAAGCGAGCAGCCGCAACGGTTGATCGTTATGTGACTGCGCTGGCCATGGGCCGATCGCGATCGTTCTGGCGAGCGATCCCCAGCCTGCGCTGGCCGATCGGGATGGCTTCGCAGTCGATCCGATCCGCCGCCGGTCATTCGTCGGCCTGCCCTCGGCGGCTTCTACTCGATCGCGATCCAAGCCCTCGGCTGCACTCTGGACACTCCCGAGCGCCAGCCCGTCCCTTGTTCCGCTTGGTAACAGATTAGCCATCGCAACTGGACGCCGATCGGCCAAGCAGATCGGTTGCTCGGTCCGAGGCTCGATGCTTCGCCTATCTTGCTTCGCAGCACTGGCCGCGTTCTGTGCTGTTTGGCGGTGATTCCGCGATCGCGCGACCGATCGCCTTGCGCCGCATGGTTGGCCGAGCTGACTTCACTGGCTGGCGCTCGGTCTGGATGCGCTGCGAGTGCGTGAGATCGGTTGCTTGACTGCTCTGTTTGGTAACTCAATTAGCCGTCGCAAGTGGTGAGCCGGATCGCTCACAGAAGGCGATCGGTCGTCGGTACAGCCGCTCTGGCCTTGCTCCGCATGGTTCGCCGAGTGGGCTGGCGCTCGGTCTGGATGCGCTGCGAGTGCGTGGATCGGTTGGCTGACTGCGCTGTTTGGTAACTCGATTAGCCGTCGCAAGTGGAGAGCCAGATCGCGAAAAAGAAGGCGCTCGGTCGTCGATACAGCATCGAGATCGCCAAGTGAAGCGCTTCCGACGCTGGCTTGACGATGATGCACTCGTAGCTTTTCCGGTCGTCCTACGCTCCCGTCGAGCGAAGACGGACCGATCGGGCTCGTCGCATGCAGCCTACGTGTACACTGCGATCGCCAGGTTCGGGCAGGCTGCGCGCGGGTCCGCTCGTGCCGACACGACGGGCGGGGGTCTGTCAAGTCGGGAACATGCGCGGGCGTAGCTGTGCGCGGCTGCTTGGTTTTTCGCTGCTCCCGTCGCTGAGTTGCCTTCGGCGGCGCTTGGCGGCATCGTGGGTGCGTGCCTACTTCGTGCGCTCGATGTGCAGACGGTGATCACCGCTGCCTATCTTCACGCCGTCCGTCGCCAGCACCACGGCCACA
>JAEUKB010000034.1 GCA_016794365.1 Myxococcales bacterium | reverse complement strand
TGCCCGGCTTGATGTCACGATGGAGCACGCCGCGACGGTGCGCAGCGGCCAGGCCACGCGCCAGCCCCAGCCCGATTTCCACCGCGCGCGTCCACGGCACTGGCTTCGGCAGCGCGTCTAGGTTTTGACCGCGCACAAACTCCGAGATGATGACCGGATGTTCATCGACTTCACCGACGCGATAGATTGTGACGACGTTCGGATGCTGGAGCCGCGCCGCCGCACGGGCTTCGTTCATGAACTGCTCACGAAGCGCGGGGCTGTTTACCGGCGTTGAGATGAACTTGACCGCCACCGGCCTGTCGAGAAGCGTATCGTGCCCTAGATAGACTTCGCCCATGCCTCCTCGGCTGAGCGGCCAGAGCAGACGGAACTCCTCAAAAGACTTTGGCGGGCTCCACTGCGGCGTAATCGAATGATTGGGGGGCTCAGGCATGGTGCGCGTCACAAGGCAGATCTTAGCCGTTAAGGATCGCACGCCTTTACGTGACTTGGCAACCCAATTTTCCGTCGCTGAGTGTATGTGGTCGTGGGTGTATTGTCGGTACGTTCGGTCAGTGCATTCGGTCGATCGCTTGGGTCGCTGCTTGCACGGCGTTGCTTAGTGCGCGATCAGCGCGAGCAGCCCGAGATACTTGTCGATCAGCCACCAAAACGGCGACATCAGCCAGCTGAGCGGACTTACGCCACTGCCCGTCCCGAGCAGCACCAGCGCCAGAAAGACAAAGCCTCCGTAGCGCAGCAGGAAGTCACGAACGGGGGCCAGCGCTTCGGGCAGAAACTCCAGAAACGACCGTCCATCCAGCGGCGGAATCGGCAGCAGGTTGAAGCACATCAGCGACAGGTTCATTGGCACGAGCAGTCCGCCCAGCTTGGCCAGCATATCGATGTGAAGTCTGCATCCGACGATGTACAAGACTGAGGTAAGGAGCGCCAGCGCCAGGTTCATGGCGGGGCCAGCGGTGGACACCATCAGCCGAATCGTTCGCATCGAAAAGCGCTTCGTCAGGTAGCGCGGATTTCCGGTCCACTCGACGGGCTTGCCCCAAGCGAGCGGCAGTCTGGCTCCGAGCGCCATCAGCGCCGGAAACAGCACCGTGCCGAGCCAGTCGATGTGCGCCAGTGGGTTCAGCGTGACGCGACCTTGCTGACGGGGCAGGGGATCGCCCAGTCGGTCAGCCACAAACGCGTGTCCGAACTCATGCACCGTGACGCAAGCCACCAGTGCCAGCACGCGGATGACCATCAAGCCAAGTCGCTCGGACGACAGCCCGGCTGCACCAAGAAGCGACACTGCATTGCCTGCCATGGCGAGCAAGCTTCCGTCGGAACTGGAAAGAGAGGAAGGGTTCATCATCACGCTCAACCAAGTCGTATCCAAAAGTATCAGCCCGCTGCGCGCCTACGGTCAAACCCAGCCAGCGCGCTGCCGTCGCTGTGATTACGTCGGTCGTCGCTGTAGGAACAGCCCAAGCAGCGCCAGCAGTCCGACCGCGACCGCAAAGAGCGTAAAAATCAGGGACTTCCGCTGTCTCATTGCTGTCTCGAAGCGATCGGCTCCGCTGCCTGCCGTTGCCAAGGCTGCATCTTGGGTCTGGCGCTGCGCTCGATAGCGACTCAGCAGATCGTCAGAGTCCATCCCGAGCGCACGAGCCAGGTTTCGTACGTAGCCCACAACGAAGACTGCGGCTGGAAGCTGTTCAAAGCGCTCTTGCTCCAGTGCTGCGATCCAGCGCGCCGAGATCCGAGTCAGCGCCGCCACATCGTGAATGCTCATGCCTTTGCGCTCACGCGCTTTCGTCAAAGTGGCACCAAAGCGAGCGGGCTGTTGCTCCACCGCTTCTGGCGCGGCGACGTGAGCTTTTCCTCCGCGCGGAGCTTGCTCGACGGTGCTGTGTCCACGACGGGCGCGATCTTTGTCTTTGCTGGGAGCTTCTTGCGCGTCAGAGCGCTCGTTTGCGTCGGCTTGCGCGTCAGAGCGCTCGTTTGCGTCGGATCGCGCGTCAGAGCGCTCAGAATTGCCCGCACGTCCCGTTGCTGGTAGCTCATGAACGGCTTCATCGGACTGTTCCGCTGCCGCCGCTTTGCGTCGCTCTTTGCCTCCCTGACCTCGCACAGATCACCTCGAAACCATTGCCCCTACGTCAACGGTCTGCGGTGTGTGGCACGGGCTTACAGGTTTTGTCAACAAGCAGACCTGGTTTTGCGGTAGTCATACCCAACACATGTTTACCCGTAGCTTGCAGTCAGCGGACGGTACGCCTCTTCGCGTCGATGGCTATCCGTCAGAACACGCCGAGATTCGTGGCGTGGTGGTTTTGATCCATGGCTTTGCGGAACACCGTCGTCGCTATGGTCATGTTGCAGCGCATCTGAACCAGCAGGGTTATCACGTCCTGGCCGGGGATCTGCGCGGTCACGGAGAATCGGGCGGCGATCGCGGCTACATCGATCGTTTTGGCGATTACGTCGATGATGTGACGGCGTTTATCCAAGAAGCGCAGCGAGCATTTCCGGCGGCAAGCGATCGCGCTCCGGTGCTGCTCGGACACAGCATGGGCGGTCTGGTCTGCCTCGAGTACGTGCTGTCCCATCCCAAAGCAGCGCGCGCGCTGGCGATTACCTCGCCGTTTTTTGGCATCAAGATCAAGGTGCCGGGCTGGAAGCGAACGCTGGCGATGGGCGCGTCGCTGCTGAAGCCAAGGCTACAGCTCCCCAACCAGATCGATAGCTCGATCCTGTCGCACGACGAAGCATCGTGTAAGGCCTACGCGCAGGATCCGCTGATTTTCCATACTGCGACGGCGCGCTGGTTTACGGAAGTGCTGGCCACCCACGCGGATGTGCGACAGCGTGCGGTACAGCTCTCGGTTCCGACGCTGATGCTGCAAGCCGGAGACGATCACTTGGTAGACTCGCGAACGGCGCAAGAAGTGTTCGAGCTGCTCGGCTGTCAGGACAAACAAATCAAGGTCTATCCCGGCCTCTATCATGAGATCATGAACGAGGTTGATCGCGCGACGGTTCTGACAGACCTGACCGACTGGCTCAATCGGCGCTGAAAAATGCATCGACCCGTGCGCTGTGTTTTGTTTTGCGGGCTGCGCTAACTGCGCATAGGTCGAGCCGGAAACTGGATCCCAGCTTTTGTAGTTATTGACCGATCTACGTAAAAGCCTTTACTTTCTATAAGAAGCGGAGGCAGATGCTCCATGGCATCGTCGAGTACCCGAGTACGATTTGATCTGATTGCGAGTGCTGCATGTGCGCTGGCACTTCTTGGTCCGGCTACGGCGCAGGCCGCAGACACCACCACCACCCCAACATTCGATGCCCGTCGCGCGATGCCGCTGTTTCCTGGCAATAGCTGGCGAGACGGCTTTTACATCGAGCACAGCCCGGTCAGCGACTTCGGCTTCCAGATTCGTACCACTGGCGTCTACGGTCGCAATCCTCTCGGTATTACCGACGAAGAAATGACCAAGTACGCGAAGATCGAAAACCGCTTCACGCTGCATCTTGCAGCCATGGTGTCGATCGCAAGCTGGGTCGAGCTGGGTCTGGCGATGCCGTTTGTCCTGTATCAGGACTCATCGGGCTTTAACCTAAGCCGCAGCGCCGTCGGTGACCTTCGGCTGCTAGGTAAGATCAACCTGCACCTGCCTGACAAGTCGCCGATTCAGATGGCTCTGTCCGTCGGAGTTGGTTTCCAGACCGCGCAGAATGACTCTGGTCTGGGCGCCGGTCAGGTCAGCGGTTATCCGCGTCTCATCATCGATGCGCCGTCGCTGTTGTCGAAGCGTCTACACATCGCGGCCAACGTCGGAGCGGTCATCGCCGGTTCCAACATTCCTTGCGAAGGCGGCGGAACGGCAAACCAGCCAGCAGCGCTGGTGAACCCGCTGGGAACGCTGGATACGCCTGGTACCGGCACGACGATGGACACGACGACTCCGTGTACCAAGCTGGCGCTCGGACTGGGCAACCACCTACTGTACGGTGTCGGCGCTTCGATGGCTGTTTCGACGGACAACGGCCTGTATCTGACCACCGAGCTGATCGGTTCGTTTGCACTCGGTAGCACCGAGGCGACGCGCGCGCCCCTGTTTTGGGATGTTGGTCTGCGTCGCTCGAAGTCGAACGGAACGTACTTTTCGGTCGCGTACGGAATCGGTCTGACGGCTGGTAGCCCAAGCCACACGGTCATTGCCGGACTGGGACTGAACTGGGAAAGCAAGCCGCCGGAAAAGAAGAAAGAAGGACCGGCGATTCGCGTGGACATCAACCTGAGCGGTCTACCCTCGGGCGCGTCGGCGGTCATTCCGAGCGTCGATGGTCCTGGCATTCCGATCTCGGGTCCGGCGCCGGGCAGCGAGGCCAAGGGCGGTGGCGACAAGGGCGGTGGCGGCAAGCCTGCGGGCGGTGGCTCTGCTCCTTCGCCATCGGTGAAGACCTCGGGCGCTTCCGGCGCGGTTGATATTCCGGTTCCCGATGGACTTATTCCTTCCGGCGACAGCAAGAAGGGCAAGTAGTTTCCCCACCGCTGCTTTCCTTCCGCATGTTCTCGCAGACTTGCTCTCAGGGATCGGTGCTTCGCGCCGGTGGGGGACCCTGATCAGGATGCGCTGCTGATGTACGTAACGACGTTTGACAAGACCGACAGCAAGATCGATCTGGCGGATATCTCAACGGACGCTCCAAAGCACCTGAGCCGAGACGAGGCAGAGGTCAAGCTTCGCGCGTACGGAGAAGAGCTATTCGAGCTGCAAGACCTGCTGTGGGGCGCTCGAACCCATGCGGTGCTGATTGTGCTTCAAGGGCTGGATACGTCGGGCAAGGACGGCGCGATCAAGAACGTCGCTGGGTTTCTGAACCCGCGTGGCATCAGCGTGGTGTCGTTCGGCGTGCCGACCAAAGAAGAGCTAGAGCACGACTTTCTGTGGCGCGTTCACAAGCACACGCCGCGACGGGGAGAGTGGACGCTGTTCAATCGCTCGCACTACGAAGACGTGCTGGTGGTGCGGGTGGAAAACCTGTGTCCCGAGTCGATCTGGCGCGAGCGCTTCGGTCACATCCGCGACTTTGAAGAGCTTTTGTCCGAGCACAACACGATCGTCCTCAAGTTCTTTTTGCACATCAGCAAAGACGAACAGAAAAAGCGGCTCATCGAGAGAGAGCAAGACGAGCGAACGGCGTGGAAGCTCAACGTCGGGGACTGGCTGACGCGCGAAAAGTGGAAGGACTACCAAGACGCTTACGAAGATGCGCTGCGCAAGACCGCGACCCAGCGTGCGCCGTGGCACATCGTTCCCGCGAATCACAAGTGGTTCCGAAACCTCGCGATTGCCGAGACGATCGTCGAGACGCTGCGTCCGTACAAAAAGGTGTGGCGCAAAAAGCTCGACGACATGGGCGTGCGCTCGAAGGCCGAGCTAGACGCGTATCGTCTGCAAAAGAAGAACGACGAGCGCTAACCGCTGGCTAAGCCGTGTCGTCGCTGCGCACCCTGTTTTGAGTGCGTGACGAGCGCTTACTGCTTGGGCAGACCCCGTTCGTCGAACATGCCTTCAAACAAGATCGAGCTGAGATAGCGCTCTCCCGAGTCGGGCAGGATCACGACCAGCGTCTTTCCGGCGTTTTCGGGACGATGCGAAAGCCGTGCCGCAACCGCGACCGCTGCACCGCACGAGATGCCCGCCAGGATTCCTTCTTCCCGAGCCAGCCGTCGCGCATAGGTCACCGCTTCGTCGTTTGTCACCTGCTCGATCGCGTCCACCAGCGACAGATCGAGCACATCGGGCACAAAGCCTGCGCCGATGCCTTGGATCTTGTGCGGTCCGGGCTTGAGCGGCTCTCCGGCGCGTTTTTGGGTCAGCACCGGACTGTGTGTTGGCTCGACGGCCACCGACGTGATCGCTTTGCCCTTCTGCTGCTTGATGTAGCGCGAGACACCCGTGATGGTTCCGCCGGTTCCGACGCCGGACACCAAAATGTCGATGCGACCGTCGGTGTCATTCCAGATTTCCGGTCCCGTGGTGGTCTCGTGAATCGCTGGATTGGCGGGATTTTTGAACTGTTGAAGCAGCACATAACGGCTCGGGTCCGACGCTGCGATCTCTTCAGCTTTGGCGATCGCGCCGCTCATCCCACGCGCTCCTTCGGTCAGCACCAGCTTGGCTCCGTACGCGGTGAGCAGCTTGCGTCGCTCGATGCTCATCGTCTCGGGCATGGTCAGCGTCAGCGAATAGCCGCGCGAAGCGGCCACAAAGGCCAGCGCGATTCCGGTGTTGCCACTGGTGGGCTCGACGATCTCTTTGCCGGGACCGAGCAGCCCACGCTTTTCCGCGTCCCACACCAGCGCCGCACCGAGGCGACACTTGACGGAATAGGCTGGATTTCGCCCTTCGATCTTGGCAAGGACCGTCGCAGGTGCTCCATCGATGACGCGGTTTAGTCGGACCAGGGGCGTGCGGCCAATCGAGAGCGCGTTGTCTTCAAACCAGTGAGTGCTCGACATAGAAGTTTCCTTTTCCTTCGCCCGAAGATGCCATCTGCTATAGCAGACAGCGGACAATTGTAACAGACGTTACCGGCTATCTTGGTGGTTCTGATGCCGCCGTGACAAGTGCTGATGGATCGGACTGCGCCACAATCCAGCGCCGCAGCAGCTCGACCGTAAAACGATAACGGACGCCGTCTGTTTGAAGCACGGCATGACGAAGCAGCGCCCGAAGCGCCGAACTGGCTGCATCACTTGGGAGCCCGCTTCGCGTAACCAGCTCTTGCTGCGTCAGTCCGCCTGGCTGCGTCGCCAGCGTAGCCAAGATCTGCGCTTGTCCCGTCGGAACGCTGCGCACCGCATGATCCCAGACGCCTTGAAAGTAACGGATTCCGTCGGTGAACAGCTCTGGTTCTTCCACCACCGCATCGACATCGGATCGCTCGAAGCGACGCAGCGGCGGAACCGGATCTTCGCGCAGCTGACGGTTGTAGCGCGCAACCAGGCTGTGACAGATGAGCTGAATCAGATACGGCTGTCCGTGGGTCAGCTCCAAGATGCGAGCAAGCGATTCCGCGTCGTAGTCGAGCGGAAAGCTCGGCGTCGGCAGCGTGATCAGGGTCCGGGCTGCCCCGTCGCTCAGGAAGCTGACCTCAAGCGCGGCGACCGATCCAAACAGCGGATGCCAGTAGTCGTGGCGCAGCTCTTCCAGACGGTGAAGTCCCGCCAATGCCATGATCAGCCACGGATAAGTCTGAAACGTCGCGCGGAACGCTGCCAGCAGGTGCGGATCCAGTCGTCCCGCATCGATTTGCTCTTCAATTAGCTCGAACTCATCGACGGTGACCAAGAAGCGATGCCCGTCGCGCACCTTCCCCAGCCGATCGAGAAAGCGATCGAGCGCCAGATACGGATTTTTGTGTTCACCCAGGAAGTCTGTCTCGGCTGGCTCGACGAGCGTGCTCTGTCCCAGTCCCGATTGCTGCGCTGCGTCAAATAGCTTCAGCGACAGCCCGTGCAGCAGTTCTGCCGTCGAGCGAACCCGGCCAATTCGCTGCAAGTTGAAGTCCACCAGCACCGTCAAGTGAGGCAGCTTGAGCTGACGCAGGTTCTGTAGCACCGACGACTTGCCCATGCGCCGGTGTCCGTAGAGCAGCACCGACGGACACTGACCGCTCCCGCTCCACAGCTCTTCCAGCCGACGCAGCACATCTTCGCGTCCGACGAACAGCGAGCCCTGCACCGGGTTGCCGATGACATAGGGATTGGCGACGGGCTCGTGGCTCTGTTCTTTGCGAACGCGCTCTCCTTCTTGAGTCAGCACGTCGGCAAAGTGCCCGATGACCAGCGCCAAGAGCGGCCCAAAGCCGTCGCCCAGCTCTTTGAGTGCGTACTGAGCCCGCGTCAGGTGGACCACCTGCTCACTGACTTCCCACAGCGTCGTTGTCTTGCTGAGCTGCGCCGTCGTTTCCATCGCGCGATCGACGGTGTCGCTGATCTGTCGAAGAGAACCAATCGCTTCGAGGAGCTGCGACGGAAACAAGATGTCATGCTGTGCGGGCAGATCGATCCAGCGATGCTGCGCAATCTGATACAGCGACGACACCTGCGCGGCGCGCTGCAGACAGTCGGCAAACCGTCGCGCGTCCGACAGCACCTGTTTTTCTTCATCGTTCAGTCCAGCCTGATCGTAGGTCAGCAGCGTCTCCGACAACGCTGTAAGCTGCGCCAAGCGATCGCGCGGTCCCTTTTTGAAGCGATTCGGCGACGAGATCAGGTGATTGAGCCTGCGCTGAAACAGATCGAGCTGTAGCTTGGCGAGCGGACTGTAGGTTGTGTCCGTCGCTGAGTCAGCTCTGCCCGGACGAAAATAGCCGAGGATCCGATTCAGCCAGCGTGGCGCGTTCATGCTTTGCCTCGACGCTGCTCGAACAGTGCAGCGGCTTCTGCGACGAGCGTCGCCGGGTGTCCAAGGCTGCGGGCCACAAGCATCGCGATCTCTGCTTCGGAAAACGTCACACCGCTGTGGCTGAGCCTGCGCGAGAGAAGCTCTCGGCATTCTTCGTCGCCAAACGGAGGCACACTGAGCTGCGCGACGACGTTGTACAGCGGCGAGGTTCGCTCGGGCGCGTCGGGAAACAGCCGATCCAGCGGCATTCGACTGGCCACAAGCAGCGTCAGCGGTGAGTCTGCTCCATCGGCCAGCCCACGAAGCTGCTCGCGCACATCGATCGGAAAGCGATCGCTGCGCAGCTTCTCGATTTCATCGAGGCACAGCACCACCTTGCGCTGACTGAGCTGCCGCTCGAGCTTGTAGCCACGACAGGACGGAATCCCGAGCTTATGACACAGTGCGTCGAAGAAATCACCGTCATCGTCGATAAGCTGGAGGTTCAGATAGACAAACGACTCGGGCACAAGCCCAAGCTGCTTCGGTCCCAGCGCGCACACCATCGACAGCAGCGACGACTTTCCAATCTGTGCCGGACCGACGAGCGCTCGATTTCCTCCGCGACCGAGTGCTTCAAAGATCTGACGCAGCAGCTCTTTCCGACCGACAAACTGGCTCGGATCGGTCAGGCGACCGCTCGTCACAAACGGATTGCTCAGCGCGGACGCAGCGACCGATGGTGTGGGAGTCACCGCAATCGATCGCACAAGCTGTATTTGACGCAGTGCGACATTCGTGCGCTGACCGACGCTGCCGCTGCGGGGATCGTCCACAAACGCAAGCGCTCCATCGTCGAGAAACACCGCTGTGCGTGTCACTCTCGTCAGGGTTCCTTCCGTCGCGGATACGCGCTGAAGCTGATAGAAGCTGTAGCCAATCACGCGCTCTTCGCTGTTTTGACCATAGTGTTCCAGCCCAAACAGCGACGAGCCTTGGAGATAGCGACGCGGAAGCTGCGACGCGCCCAGCTCGGTCGTCGCGCGGTGTCCGTGCATGTGACCAAACAGACAGGCCAAAAACCGTCCCGGCGGATAGATGTCTTGCTCGAACAGCTTCAGGCTACGCGACGACAGCCACGACGGTGGATGATGCAGCAGCAGCAGCGCGGCATCGCTTGAATCGACAAACTGCGGCAGATCGACGGGAATTTGCTCCGGTTCGACGCTGAGCCGTCGCTCATAGTCTTCATCCCCAAGCTGTAGATACGCCGAGTTACAGCCGACGAGCCCGATTCGCAGCCCCGACTTCTGCACCGTCAGCGCAAAGTCACCCGGCAGGTTGCCGATCCGATGCGCGAGGCCTTGCGACTTCCAGACCGACAGGATGTGCTCTTTGAAGAAGCGCTCGTACTCGGCAAACAGCTTGCGTAGCTGTCGCGCTGTCTCACTCGAGGAATGATGAACCGCTCGGCGCAGATCCCCATCTTCGTGATAGCTGCGCAGCCCGCGCGCCGTCGCATCGCCCGACATTGGTCGTCGCAGATCGTGATTGCCCGGCACCGTCACCCACAGCGGCGGCTGCGGATACAGCGCCGAGATCGCATCCATCCGAGCCTTGAACTGCTCGTACTCTCGACGCTGACCCGAAAACGCCAGATCTCCCGTCACCACGATCACATCGGGCGGACCAAAGCGGCTCGCCAGCTCTGTCAGGTCGCGGAGAAACGGCTCACGCGCCGTCGGCCAGCGGCTCTTTTCACCGCGCTGTCCGCAGTGAAGGTCCGACAGATGAAGCCAGCGTAGCGAGTCCATGTGCTTCATATTGTGGACGATCCGTCGCGTCGCGGGTATCGGCGTCGCAGCGGTTACTGACGAAGCTTGTCCACCTGCTTTTGCAGCAGCTCCATGCCTTTGTGACCCAGCTGCTTGCCCTGGTTGAGCGCTTCTTGGCTCTTGGCTTCCGCGTCTTGGGCCAGCACGCTCCCGACGCTCCAGAGGAGGATCACGGTCTTGCCGACTTGCAGCGAGCGCTCCGGTCCAATCAGGATCGTCAGCGTCGCCAGCACCGTCTTGATTCCGCCGAGCCGCGCAAACGCCGCGCGCGACACCGTCAGAAGGGCTCGCTGCCTTCCAAACAGCACAAAGCCCTGATCGAGCTTCGACACAGACTCTGCACAGGCCCGCACTTCCGCTTGTTCTTCGGCGCTGAGATACGGACTTTGGGCCAGGCTTTCCAGGTGTCGCGCCGCCTGCGTGTAGTCTTTTTTGTGCAGCGCCAGCGACAGCGCCGCCCAGTCCGTTAGCTCGTTGTGAACGCCAAGCTGCGTAAGCAGCGACAGCGCCGCGTCCAGGTCTTCATAGCCGCGCGCATCCCGCTTGAGCGCAAAGCGATTGAAGCTACGAGTCAGGTGTCCCGCCGCGCGCAGTCCTTTGTGATAGTCGGCTCCGCTCAGCGTGACCTTTCCGTCTTGGCTCACTTCAAGCTGCGCAATGTCCGCGCGCGACAGGCTGTCCAGCGTCTGCAGATAGCCGCTCAGCTCCTCTTCCGCTGCGTAGTGTTTTTCGCCCGCGATGTACATCAGCCCTCGGACCTGCTGGGCGAGCAGTCGCAGTCCTTGCGGCCAGTTCGGCTGCGGACTTGCACGCTCTAGCTCGTAGTACACCCAGTCGATGAGCGGCTTCTTTCTGCCCGCAACATAGAGGCACAGATCGACGAGCCCGATAAACAGATGCTCGCTTTGGGCATCGTACCAAGCCGCTGGATGTGGACCTGCATGCGCAGCCTGCCACAGCAGCGGATAGCGATCTTCCTCTTCGCGAAACAGAATCGCTCCGCTGCGATACATCGCCGACACCAGCGTCACGATCTGTTGGCTCTGTCCCAGCCAGTCTGTCTGTTCAATATGAAGCTCTTTGGATACTTCATTTTGGAGCCGGATCACTTCCGCAATCTGCGCGGGGGGAGGACTCAGCGCGCTCGCCCGCGTCACTGTCTTCATCCCGCGATACGGCAGCACCAGCAGTGAGGAGTTGAGCTGATCATGAACCTGCTGCCTCTCCTCTTTGGCTCGCTCTGCATCGGAGCGCGGCAGACACGATCGGCAGCCTGTCTGCAGCAGCGATCCCGCGCACAAAAGCAGCACTACACACAGCACCGGAACGGACAGCGGTCGAACAGACAGAGAAGTACGCACAGTCCCATCATGCCTTGGCTGCCCCGGCGGCGTCTATTCGCGCGGAGATGGCCCCGGCATTGGCAGTCCCAGCATCAAGCGCAGCCAGCGATCGATGCGCGCTTTGTAGCCCGGACCATAGCCGCGATTGATGTGGGAAATGATGCCACGTTCATCGACAAGGAAGGTGGTGGGAAAGCGATCTTGACCCCAGCGCTTGGCTGCTTCTCCATCGCGATCGAAGACCAGCTTGGCTCCTTTCGGCAGCGGCATTTTGGCAAGGTGCTGCGCGACCACTTCGGGCGACTCTTTGACATCAACCACGATGAGCGTCACGCGATCGCCCAGCTGCGGCAGCACTTCGGACAGCGCGAGCGATGCCTTCTGACACGGAATGCACCACGTTGCAAAGAAGTCCACAACCACCACATGACCGGGCTCTTTGGGAAGCGTCAGCGTCGGTCCCAGCGTTGCAACAGACTGCTTGAAGTAGAGCGCGGGCAGATCCAAAGCGGGGGCTTCACTGCCGATCTGTGGTGCCGCCAAGACCTGCGGACTCCGCAGCAGCAGCGATAGGAATCCACACAACAGAGCGCATCGAACAAGCGCGTGTAAGCAAGTCATGATGATCAGGAATCCTTGGTCGATTGCGCTGCGTAGGTCAACCGCCTCGTGATGGATGGAGCAGTGCAGAGACGCGCTCAGGAATCGCTCCGGCTGCATCGTAGGCGACGATTGCCAGCACACACAGCATGATCACAGTCAGTGTCCAGCCCAGCCCGCTCACCTTCTGATTGGCATCGACTCGCACCAGGATGCGCTGACCCACAATGGCCGCAATCACAATGCCAAGCTGTGACAAAAGGAGTCCGCGCAGCAGCGGGAAATCCAGCTCGGTCAGGAGTCTTTGCAAGCTGTCCTGGGTCGTAGACTGGAGCAGCGTACGTGGCGAACTCAGAAGGAGTGCATCCAGCTCCACCGTGACCACTTTGTGATGCTGAAGCAGCCAGTACAGCAGATACACAAACAAGCCTTGCACCATGAATGCAGCCGGTGATCCTCCGAGCGACCAGCGCGCTTTGGGACTCAGCCGTGAAGCATGAAAACAGAGCAGCGCAGAGGGGGTCACAAATACCAGCGCGATCAGGATCGCCCACAGCGCGTGGCTGCTGCGCTCCACATACAAGCAAGACACAAACGGAATGATCAGCGCCGCTCCAATCATCAGCAGCGGCTGCTGCGAATCCCCTTCCCGAATCGGCAGCGTCTGGCGAAAGCCTTTGCGATGGCCCAGATGGGTCAGCAGGGCGCGCAGCCACAGTCCGACAAGCGGCAATCCATACGTATACCCAGCGATCATCGCGATCAATGGAATCACATCGTACACACGACGGAGTCTCTGGAGCTGTTCCTGAAGCGTACTTGTACTTTCCACAAGCTGCTTCGGGTTGGGATACGCCTCTTGGATTCCGTGGACGATCGTCAAGATGCCAAAGAACATCGGCAGCGTGGTCCAAAACACCGTCGGACGGTGTCCAGAGGTGACGCCCGGCGCGCCCACCACGGTCACAATCGCTGCTGCGTAAAACGACAGGATCAGCAGACCTCCGTTGCCGCGCAGCGCTGCCAGTACCGCTGAGGGTCTGATGTCCAGGATCGCGGTACGTAGCTCTCCGTTTATCATCGTAGGAATCGCAATCGCAGCAATCATCAGCAGCAGCGCAAACACCCCCACCCACGGACTGACCAGCTCTGGCTCATCGATGGATGGACGATTCTGCTTCTTGTCTTTTTCGTCGCTCGTGCTGGTCGCTGCGGAGTTGTCATTCTGTTCTACGTTGCTGTCGGTGTCGTCTTCATCCTCATCCTCATCTTCATCTTCATCTTCTGTGTCTGCGTCTTCATGCTTCGTTGCGGAGTCGATTCGTGGGCCACTCTGCGTTGTGCCTGGCTTCGCAAGATCCGCTGCGCTGTCTTTCGCCGCAGACACCGAAGGAGCCATTCCCAGTGAGGACAGGCTGATGTCAGTAGCTAGACTGCTGGGAATCCCAATCAGCGCAGAGGGAGCCGCAAACAGCGACGGAGACTCTGCATGTTTAGGAGCCGGTGGATCAGCATCCGTAGACTCCGCAGCGGTAAGTCCACAGGCACCCAACAGCGCGCGAACTCTGTCTCGCGGAAGATCACGGAACTGGATCGCGGTGTCCCCCTGATGAATCGTCAAGGTGACAGACAGCAGATCCTGCGTCAGCGTATGCCGAGAGAGATCACGTCGCTTCCACACCGTTACCGTTCCCGCGCGCAGCAGCTCATCCGCCACAAACACCAGCGCATCGCGGGTCGCTCCCAGTAGTCCTCGCTGCGAGATGATCTCGCCGGGATTCTGACGACGCGCTTCCAGCTTTTCTAACAGAGGGCTGCCGGTCGCAGACTCCGCCGCTTGGACAAGCAGTTGTTCGTTGAACATGAAAACACTCCGCTGTGGTCGCGCGATCGGTCTCGCAGACGAACGCGAGGCATGGACGATCTCGGCGTACCTACAACATGGTAGCCCGAGCGCTTTCGATCTGGCTGCGGAAACTGTCGCGACGGAGTGTGTGCGCAAGGCACATCATCAAGGCTGCATGTAGGCTGTCTTCGCGCGCGATTCCTTTCCCCGCGATATCATGAGCAGTTCCATGATCAGGAGAGGTTCGCACCACGCGCAGCCCGAGCGTGACATTGACGGTCTGATCGAAGTCGAGCAGCTTGATCGGAATCAGTCCTTGGTCGTGATACATCGCGACAAGGGCCGATGGCCGCGACGCTTCTGTGATTGGATACAGCGCTTGTCGGAATGCCACATCAGGAACCAGGGGCCCGAAGATCTGAACTCCGCTGATTGCTTGTAGTCGATCATCACGGCGCGCCGCTTCGATGGCAGGGATGATGATCCGTGACTCTTCATCTCCGAAGTGGCCCGCTTCCCCTGCGTGCGGATTCAGTCCCAGCACCCCAAGCTGCGGAGCCGGATCGGCGAAGTCCTGCGCGAGCGCCAGCGCCGTGGTCACCAGCGTCTGATGAATGCCTGAAACAGTCAGCGCACTGGGAACCTGACACAGCGCAATGTGAATGCTACACAGCGCCACTTTCAGCGACGGACCCGCTAGCATCATGACCACGCTCTGTCCTGGCGAAAGCAGCGCATCGGCCAGCAGCTCTGTGTGACCAGGAAAGCGAAGTCCCGCAGCTTTGGCAGAGGCTTTGTGAATCGGTCCAGTACACAGACCCTGAACGTGACCCGCCTTCGCTGCTGTCACTGCTGCATCCAAATATGAAACCTGAGCCATGCCACTTTTCGCGCTCGGCTGACCGGGCTGACACTCGCTGGCCGTCAGCGCTGTGATGGGAATCAGCTCGAAGTCCGTACAGATCGACAGCCACTGTCTGTCTACACCCAGCGCTTCAGCGGTGCGCGCTAGCACCTGCGCATCTCCGTACAGCGTGAGCTGCGCCAGTGCCTGCGGCTGTTCCCTTCGCACGCGCAGCAGTGTCTTGATCCACAGCTCAGGACCGATTCCGCAAGGATCACCCAGTGTTAGGCCGATGCGCAGCATGTTGTCTTCACGATAGCAACATCAGCGACCGAAGGAATCACAAAGTGCGCGCCTGTGACCGTCTCTGCAATCGCTCGATCAAGCGTCGCAGCACAGCACCGATCGCACCGGGCTTGATCTGTCCAAACACCATGCAGGTATAGCCCTCTGTCCAGCGCGGATTCTGCGTCACATACGCTTGCCAGGCCGCATGCAGCGTAGGATCGCTGGGTGGCTGGATGCGCGGCGCGAGCGGAATCGTTCCCATGTTCACAACGCCACTTGCTGGATCGTAGCCTGGCGTCGCTGCGACCAGAGCTTGATACAGTGTTTTTTGCCATGAAGTCATCGTTGGACTCTCCGCGACAAACACCGGATCCGTGACCTGACACAGTGCCAAATAGCTGGGAACATAGCCCGTTCCCACCACATACTGCGGGCCGAAGGGGGCTTTGATCATACCGAGCGCCAGCGCGACCACAAAGCCTTGCGCAATGGCGATCCCCTTTCGTCGATCGGACCGCGAGTACATGTATTCCGGCCAAATGAGGATGCACGCGATTCCTTCATGGACGCGCCGCTCTACTTTGTAAAATGCCGTCGCAGTCAGCCTTCCTTGGGCATCGCGAGGCAGCCAGACAAAGTCCGCACTGTGTACCCAGCGCAGATACTTTTGAAAGTCTTCTTCGGGCTGCACATGCGGCTTCAGCGCCATAAATCCCCGTCGAAATTCCCAGCAGATCCGCAGATCATCATCGCGTAAGGAATGAATCCAAAACAGATCAGGAAAGATGCGGATCACGCGCTCTGCGTGCGAAAGAAACAGAGAATCTTCGGACGACATTCTGCGATGGTTTATCAAGCCGTACGATCTGTCAAAGTCGCAGCAGAGTCCGCGCGTTCCGACGATGCAGCCAGCGGGGTCCGCAGTAGGTGCAGTGAGTCGTTCTTAGCGCTTGGTCCACGCCAAGCTGCGTTCCAGACGCTTGCGTAGGCGTTCTGTTTTGTGTTCCGACTTCGCGCCGCGCAGGATGGCATACAGCTCTAGTGCATCGGTGAGCGGCAAGGTCGGACGCAGCTGAAGCTGCTCGCGAACAAGGATCTGCGACGTGCCCACCATTCCTTCTAGCTCTGTTCCTGCGGGCAGCGCTTGGTACTGCGTAAGGATGTGTTCCCCCCACTTCTTCTGCTCTTCCGCTTGCAGCAAAAAGCGCGCAGCGGTCCATGCCGACACCGCGCCATGCAGTCGCGCCAGCGGTGCTGGCTTCTCTCCTTTCATCAGTTGCGCAGAGACATTGGCCACTTCCTCGAAGCGACCACTCGCCAGCAGATACTCCGCTTGATCGGCCAGCAGTCGCGGATTCTGAGGCTCCAGCGCGTGCGCCCGCTGGTTTAACTCCAGCGCCAAGCTTGCACTCAGCTCTAGCTCCAGCCGCATTCGTGCCAGCGTTCCCAACAGCTCTGCCGGACTGGGATTTTTGCTGGTCTGCTGAATCAAAGATGCAAGTCTTTTGCGTGCGTTCTCAATCCGATCATTGGTCAGCCACTCAAACACAGACTCCCCAATATAGAACAGAGCCCCCGCGATCATCACAGCCAAGACCCCGCGCTTCATCAGCTTGTCGTTGCGCTGCTGTCGCTGGCTCTTGCGCAGCAGCTCCTTGGCTTCTTCCGGAGTGTCATCGGGATAATCACTGACACAGCGCTCTGCAAAGCGAAGCTGCTCGCCACTCCACAAGACCTGATGCTGGCGGTGTTGCAGCATCATTGCATCTAGCTTCATCATCATCGCGAGCATCTCTCGGTCAAGCTGGAGCCACTGCACAAAGCGCGGCCACTTTCTGATGAGGGCTTCATGCGCGATCTCAATCGTCTGTTGTCCGTTTTCTTCGCTCTGCGTCAGCAGCCGGGCCTGGACCAGCTCACCCAAGACGCGGTCAAAGCGCGCTTGGGATGCCGCTTCGCGCGGACGCAGCCGCTCCAGTGTCACGCGCTGTCGGGTCGCTCGCAAGACGCCATCTTCCAGCTTCACCAGTCGCACCAGCAGCTTGCGCGCCGTCTTCTGATCTGTTTCATCGAGCTTGATCATCAGCGCATCCGCATGCTGAGACAGTGCGCCAGCCAGCTGTCCCAGCGCGTCATAGCTCTTCTGGGTTAGGACGCTTCCTTCGCGATGCAGCCAGAGCAGATCGAGCGTGTGCTGCAAAAGGGGCAGGGCACCCGGCTCACTGTCCAGCGCTTCTACCATTCGACTGGTCAGTCCAGCTTCCAGGGTCAGACCGACTCGCGCGGCTGGTCCGTCAATGATCGTGTGAAGTTGGTCGCTGCCGAGCTGCGCCACAAACACGCGATGTGCTTCGCTATAGACCATTTGGTCTAGTTTTTGGTACGGCCCCTGGGCTTCCAGAACGATGTCTCCGCAGTCTCCCAAAAAGTCTACGCGCAAGGTCGCAATCACCGACACGTTGTCTATCTTAGCCAGCTTCCACAGTCGCTGCACAAACTGCGTACGGACTTGCAGATCACTGACGTGCGTAAAGATCTCTTCAAGCTGATCGACGATCAGGACAGAAGATCCAGACGCAAGATCCACCCCAGACAGCGCGGCATCCAGCGCACGCAGCGGATCACTTCCGGGCTTTAAGACAAGGGCGCGATGGCTGCCATGCGCAGCAGACGTAAGCTGCGGAACGACCCCTGCCAAGACCACCGAAGACTTGCCCGTTCCAGAGGTTCCCGCGACGACCAGAAACACTGGCTTGTGTACACTCCGCAGCGAACGGAGTGCCTCTTGGATCTGCGCCACCTCACGCTCTCTGCCAAAGAAATAGCGATGATGCTGTGGCTGAAACGCCAGCAGTCCGCGATAGGGACGAAACACAATCGGACGACCATCGGTGCCATCTTCGCTTCGCGCATAGAGCTGAAGACTGACCCAGTCCAGGCTGGTGCCGCTGCGCACAAGTCGATTCCGAACCGCCAACAGAGACTGCTCTACCGACTGCGTTTCACACAAGAGCTGCTGATACAGTGTCTCTGTCAGCTTGATTGATGCACTGACCGCGAGCGGATTGCGCGAGGCAATCACACACGCAAAGCCAGCACGATGAAGGGTCTGGGCGACACTCCCAAGCTGATTCCCAAGCGGTCCGCTGTTTCCTGAATCGCAGGCTGATAGCACGATGATCCGCACCATGTCCGCAAACGGAGCCAAGACCTGACGCAGGGTGCCAGCGTCGATGACTTCTGTCTCTCCGGGCTCTTCTCCGTTCATCACCAGACCGAACGTAGTACCCGCTTGTCCGCCATGACACAGCAGATGCAGGATCGAGATCGGCTGCTTGTTGCTACGCGCAGCTTCCAGAACGGAAGCCAGCTTGGCGCAAGATACGCTCGGCAGGACATCGCGCTGATCATCAAACGACAGGTGACTTTTCTTGCATGCGCTGCGAATCGCAGAGAGCTGCTCGCTCGTCGGAACTGCGCCTGCTGCTGCGGACCATGTAAACAGAATCCGGCCTGTATCCAGGCGCGGACGGAATGACTCTGTGGTGCTGTGGGTATCGGGCCACTCATAGCGAAACAGAACGTGCGGAAGGGCGCCCAGATGCTGACCGCTTCGCTCCGTGGTGAGTAGCTCCCAGGGCAGGGCGTACAGCTCTGCGGCAGCGGATCGAATCGTGATCATCACCGACTGATCTTTCGGATTCTGCTGATCGTTCGGATCGTTTTGATTTCTCTGATTGTTCTGATTTCTCTGGTCGTTTTGATTTCTCTGATCCGTAGTCGCGGATTCTGCAATCTGGGAGAGCGTCTCTGTCAGCCCGAGCGGCAGCACAAAGCGACGCAGCAGCTCTCCGATGCGCTGCACCACCACGCGATCACAGCCCGGTGTCTGTAACGCAGTTAGATCGTTCAGCAGCGATCTGTCCCACGGAAACTCGGCACTCCGAAAGGCTCCCCCACTGCGGCGCAGCAGGTAGCTCTGTGGTTCAAAACGGAATGCAAACGGATCGCCCGCTTGTTCTGCTCGCGCAAACTCTAACACCAGCTCCTGCACGGCCAGATCCTCCCCCCATCGCTGCTCATCACGCTGCTTGCAACGCGTTACATCCTTCGTACGCACCAGCCGCTAGGGAAAACACCTGATCAGCGAATCCTGCCCCAGCGCTGCGCAGACGCCCTGCGACATAGTAATTGAGCGCGTTTGGCAAACGATGATACCTTATTTCAGACGGAAAAGGCATGGTCATAGCTGGCCATGCTGTGTTCAAGAACCGGCCATCGCAAAGGTGCAGTCATGGACTTGGAAGAGCTGAGAGCGTTTTTGGCAGTCGCAGACAGCGGTTCCTTTTTGACGGCTGCCAAGACGCTGCGGCTGTCTCGCGCTACGCTGCGAAGACGCATTGATCAGCTCGAAGCGCGCGCCGGAGTGCTGCTGGTCGATCGCACCAGGGCTGGCGTGTTCCTGACCGAAGCCGGAACCATGCTGGCGGCGCGTGGACGTCTGATGGTTCAGGAAGCCAGCGCGCTCATTGACTCGGTTCGTGAGGTCGGTGCAGAGCCGTCCGGGGTCTTGCGAGTGCTGCTTCCGGTGGGACTCCCTCCGCACCTGATGACACCGATGCTGGCGTTTGTGCGCGAGCGCTATCCGCGCCTGTCCTTTCGCCTTCACTTTAGCGATGATCCCGTTGGTGGAATCATTGAAAACGTCGATGTCGCCATCCACTTTGGAGAGCGCAGTCCCATCGGTCCCTGGGTCTCACGCGAGATCACCAAGGTTCGCATCTGGGCCGTGGCCAGCAAGACCTATCTGGCGCAGCGAGGGGTTCCGCATTCCCTTGAAGATCTGCGCCGTCATGACTTGATGAGCTGGGAGTGTCCGGGCGATGACGGAAAGCTGTGGCCTCTGCTGGGCGGTGGAACGGTCCCTGTCTCGCCGGTGCTGATTGCCAGACACATACACCTACTGCGTCAGTTTGCGCTGGCTCACCTGGGCATTGCGCTGGTTCCTGATGCGATGCTTCCCGACCCTGGCGTATCGGACGGAGATCTGGTCGCAGTGCTTCCCAAAGTGATTGGCAAGGAAGTCGGAATCCGCGTGGTGGTGCCTGCGGTTCTGTCGGAAATTCCGCGCATCAAAGCCCTTATCGATCTGCTGCGACCGTTTTTGGGAGAGCTGCGCTTATAGCCGCTGTCTCGTCGCTCGCTGTCCGCTTCCCGAGACGTAGAAATTTTGCTCTTTTTCAGCCAGCGTCGGTGCCCGATTGCAGCTAGAGTGAATGACTATGTTGGATCGTATCGTCATTGCGGGTGCCGGTCGTACGATGGAGTCGATCCTGGATCGATTGATTCATCTGGCTCCGGTGCTGGTGCTGGATACCTCACAGTCCGCTCTGGATGAGCTTCGCATCGGTGAAGAGGGTGCAAGCGTATCGCCCGACGGTCGGCCTGCGCATGCGTTTGTGAGACGCCTTGGGGATGCCACTTCTCGCTTTGTGCTGGAAGAGTCACGACAGGATGCCAATCACGCCGTTGCCATCGTCGCAGCCACTGGCAATGATCGCCGCAACATCGAGATCTGTCGCTTGGCGCGTGAGCTTGGCTTTCAGCCAGTCGTCGGCTTGGTCATCGATCCGGCCACCACGGCAGAGTACGAAGCGCTGGGCGCGCGCGCGATCATTCGGGCTCACATCTTGGGTCATGTCGTCGAACAAGCGCTCAGGTATGACGGGCTGGTGATGGCTTCTTCCGTGGGACTTGGTCGCGGTGAGATCATCGAGTTCTGTGTCCTTCCCAGCTCTCCTGCGATTGGGATTCCGCTGTCACAACTGCAAGCAGAAGGCTGGCGAATCGCAGCGATTTATCGCGGTGCAGAGCTGGTCATTCCGACGGGCGATACCGTCATCGCCGCAGATGATCGCGTCCTGGTGATTGGCAATCCAGAGATCCTTCCCGGTGTGGCCGAGCAGCTACGCATGGGGGTTCCGCAGTTTCCGCTTCGCCACGGCAGCCGCATCGTGGTCTATCTGCCTGGGGGCCGCAGTCCTGCGCTGGAGCAGCAGGCCGAACAGCTTACGCTCAAGACGCGCGCGACCACGCTGCTGCGTCTGTATCCACGGGCGGAAGAGAGAAAAGAGATCGTAGAGCACGCGCTCCAGACGCACTCGTCCCGCAGCCCGCGACATCAGCGCAAGATCTTTGAAGACATGTCGCTCGATGGCGAGACGCTGGTTTCGCATGTGGCTCAGCTACGGACGCTGCGTCCGGGTCTGCTGATGCTCGGCTGTCCTTCGCGCTCTGTCTGGGAGCGTCTGACTGGACGAAATGGTGCCGCTGGGACGCTGTGCAATGCGCTGCGCTGTCCGGTTCTGTTTTCAAACGGAGCCAAGGAATACGGACGCATCATCTATGTCCTGCTTCAGGGCTTGGCAGACCCGATGCTGACCGACTCTGCGATCGATCTGGTGCGGATGCTCAACCTGCCGCTTCATCTGCTGCGGGTGTCTCTGCCCGAATACATGGAAGCCAAGGACGAAGCGACAGATCAAGTGGCCGCAGAGATCACCCGGCGCGCGCGGCTGTACGGAGTCGGAATCGAAACCCTGCGCGCGGAAGGGAATCCGATTCGCGAGATCCTCGCTGCGGTCAAGGAATCCGATCTGCTCCTCATCGGTAGACATCCAAGCAGCCGCGATAGCTTTACCTCTCCTGACATTGCGCTGCGTGTGGCCAGTGCAGCTCGCTGCTCGACGCTGGTGCAGACGAGTGTGCGCTCATGATGGCGCAGGAAAGCAGATGGATTCCGCTGATCCTGCTGCTGTCCGCAAGCATCGTTGGTCCTCTGCTCGCGGTGCGGCTGCGTCTGCCGACCGCTGTGGTCCTGATGCTGATCGGAATGGCTCTGGGACCGGCGGGAATCGGGATCTTGCAGGACAGTCCGAACATCTCTTTTTTGTCGGAGTTTGGCTTCCTGGTCCTGCTGTTTATGGCCGGTATGGAGATCGACTTCGATGCGATCCGCGCAGCCGGACGCAAGGCGCTGTGGGTTCCGCTGCTGGTGGTGGCTGGCATCTTTTCTTGCGCGACCATCGGTGCAAAGCTGCTGGGACTCAACGGAATCGGCATCTTGGTGGTCGCGGCCATGGCAGTGGGAATGCCGCTTGCGGTGCTCAAAGAGACTGGACAAGATCGCGCACCGCTTGGTCGTCACGTCATGCTCACCGGATCGCTCGGTGAGTTTTTCTGCATCTTGGGAATCACCGCGCTGGAGCTTACCTCGTCGGGGCCCATGGGCTTTCACACCCTGATTCACATCCTGAAGATCTCTGCACTGTTTGTTCTGTTCGTGCTGATCTTGCGCTGGGTGCGCGCGCTGGTGTGGTGGCATCCCGAGCTGCTGCGCCGCTTGATTGGTCGTCACGATGTGGCAGAGCTGGGGGTCCGCGTCGGTTTGGCCGTGATGCTGCTGTTTGTCTTTCTGTCGGCTTTGGCCGGTGTGGAGCCCATCTTGGGCGCGTTCATTGGGGGGGCTCTGCTTGGCTTTGTGCTGCGTGACAAACACACCCTAGAGTCCAAGATCGGAGCGCTGGGAAACGGACTCTTTATCCCGATCTTTTTTATCGTGGTGGGCGTTCGCTTTGATGCACGCGCGCTGGATCTTCAGTCCGTCCAGAGTGCGCTCGTCATCGCCGGAGTGACGGGCCTTGCCAAGATCCTTCCCAGCCTGGTGTTCGCTCGCAAAGGAACCTCGCTGCGCGAGCGCCTGGCCGCAGGCTTTCTGCTCTGTGCTCCGCTGACGTTGGTGGTTGCGATTGCTGCGATTGGACGCAACCTACAGATGATCAACGGTCAGACCCAGGCCTGCTTTGTGCTGGTCGGTATCTTGATCTCGGTGCTCTTTCCCATTCTGTTCAAGCTGCTGGTTCGCAGCCGCGATCCGATCTCGCACGAAATCCACTGAAGCCAGCGCGCTGAAGTCAACGCGCTGAAGTCAACGCGCTGAAGTCAACGCGCGCAGAAGTTACTGGGGCTGCTCTGGCTCTTGCTCGGCTTTGTGGGGTTGTAGCGAGACATCGGGCAGGGTGTCTGCGGGCCGCGTCTTGACCGTCGTGTACGTACCCAGCGCAGCGGAGCCATCGAACCGACCAATGCCATTGTGTAGCAGCTTGTCTGGCGACTGGAACTTGGTAAGCGAACCACCGAGCGGCTTTTGGCTCAGCAACTCTCCCGTCACGGCGGTGGGATTGCCAGACAGCTCGGTCGCTTCCGACATCGGGAGTCCGGCCAGCTTGGCCTTCAGCATCGCATCCGTGTAGTCGCCTGCGTGATTCTTGAGCACACTCTGAAACGCGGTCGCTTGATCCGCGATCTCTTGCGCGTGATCGGTTCCGTTTATCACGCGGCGCGCGTTGTAAAAGTCGGTCTTGCTGTCGTTGATGTAGTCGCCCATCTTGCGACCCGTAAACGTTCCGTCCCGCATTCCTTTGACCGCGATGTGCGCAGCGATTCCTGGATCTGCGGCCAGCTCTGGATGATTCACCAGATCGACGGCTTGTCCGTTGTGCTGGTAGTTTTCCTTTTCCATTCGCTCAGTCCAGTCGGTGTAGTTGCGACGGCCCGTGATCTGAACCAGACCGCGACCGTGGAACTTGGCTCCGTCTCCCGGCTGCGTGTTCTGGAGATCATCGCGATGGCTGGAGTTCATTCCGTACTTCTTTTCAAAGTAGGAGCTCTTCCCAAACTCATTCATCCAGTTGCCCATGTGCGTCTCGCGCTTGGTGGTCGCCAGCTCATACGCATACTGGTTGATGTTGTTTACGCCGTGCTCTGCATTTTCAGCCAGCAGATCTTTGGCGGTGCGACGGGCTGCTGGATACTCTGCCTTGGTCAGACCAGAAGCCTTCACCAGGTCTTCGTACATCGCATCGGGATTGGATCGAATCACCTGCGACTTGACCTTGTGCGGAGTGACTGCGGTGTCGCTGTAATGAGACAGCGCAGACTCAACCGCTCCGCTTGGGGGAACCGTCGCCGGTCCTGTAGTCGCTGCCGCAACACTGGGAGTTGTAACCGCAGCGGCGGGTTTTTCAACCTGGGCAGCGGGCTTTTCCAGGGCGAGCTTTGTTGCGATCTTGTGAGCGGGATCCTCATACGTTGCCATCGGTGATGCTTCCTCTGTTTGCAGCACGGTTATCGTCTAAAGTGATGCAGAGTTGCCTGTCTGCGACGACAGCTCATGCGCTGGACTGGTGATCGGATGTTAGGACGCAGCGACGGACTTGTCGTAAGCTATGTGCCCGCCGTACAGTGTCGCCATGCTTGCGCTACAGCACACACTCCGTCCCATCGAACGTCCCGAGCTCTCACCGATTTTTGTGATTGGGACAGGTCGCTCTGGAACCACGCTGCTTCGTCAGATGCTCAATGCACATCCGCGCATTCACATCACCCATGAAGCGGCGTTTTACAGCTATGCGTGGCATGCTCCCAAAGACCTCTCTGCCGACGAGTGGTTCAGTCGCTACGCAGACACCTTTTCCTTTGCCTGGATGCGACTTGATCCCGCGATCATTCGTCGTGCGATTCCCAAGAACCTGTCGATGAACGAGCTGCGCGAGGTATTCCTAGCCATCATGAAAGCCAAAGCGGAACAGCAAGGAAAGGTACGCTTTGGTGAAAAGAATCCGCTCGATACCCAGAACCTGGGACAGATCTTTTCGGACTTTCCTGATGCGCGCGTCATCTCGATCATGAGAGATCCGCGTCCGACGGTGTTTTCCTTCAACCGGATGCCGTTTGGGACCACCAGTACGCTGCTCAACGCGCAGCTTTGTCGCATTCAGTTTGCGCACATTCGACCGTTTCTCGATCGCATCTTGGAAGTGCGCTTGGAAGACCTCACCCGCGATCCGCGACAGACCATGCAGTCAATCCTGCACTTTGTCGGTGAGCCTTGGGATGACGCGGTCCTCGATCATGTGCAGCGCTCCCAAGCGGACGATGTGCCGCCGATGCCGTGGTTTGTCGGTGCAACCAAGCGGACTCCCAACCAGCGAGAAAGCGGAGTCCGTGAAGAGCTAGATCCAGCCTGGACGCGCATCATTGAGCGAGTGAATCGCGAAGCGATGGATCGCTACGGCTATCAGCCTGCGGTGTTTGATAAGGAACCGTCGCTGTTTGACTATGTTCGGACCCTGTGCGGAGATCTCAAAGGAGTCGCAGAAGCCACCTATCGCTTGCTCGCGATGAAGCGCCTGATCGATCGTCATTTTCAAGGGAAAGAGCGCCTTCATCCGCAGCGCGGGATGGAAGAAAATGTCCGGCTCAATCCTCCGGCCTGGCAGCACTATCCGTCGTTTTCCATGCCACAGGTTCCGGTTCCTCAGGCATTGCCACCGCACGCTTCCCAGAGCCTGCTTAGCCCCTAAGCACACTCTCTAAGCACACTCCCTGAGCACACTCCCTAAGCACACTCCCTAAGCACAACAGAGCGAACCGGCACGTACGCAAGGGTCTGTGTCGATCACACCGGAAGCGCTCTGTCAGGTGTTGCGCACACATGGCGCAGACTGGCTGTTTCGCAAAGCCTCCAGCTCGCTTGTGTCCAAGGATGCTCGGGCACCGGGATTTTTGCGCTCTGCCGAAGCGATCAGCTTGTAACATAGAAGCTGAGTCACTCTGCCGCAGCGCCGACAGAGGCAGCGACCCATCATGCAAGCCGAATCCGCAGAGCCAGAGACATGGATCGGACAACGTGTCGGCAACCATCGCCTGGTTCGGGTGCTCGGTCGCGGTGGTATGGGAATGGTGTTTGAAGCCATTCACGAAGGCGTCCAAGGTCGCGCTGCGATCAAGATCCTCCGTCCAGACGTCACAAGCCGCGCCGATGTCACCACCCGCTTCTTCAACGAA
>JAEUKB010000033.1 GCA_016794365.1 Myxococcales bacterium | reverse complement strand
CATGTAGTGGTAGTCGTCAGCTCGCTTCTGAAAAGCGGAACAATTTCCAGCATTTCCGTCGGTGTGTGTGCATCACACATGGCGGGTTCCATTGTGTCCAGACGAGCATGTTGGCTCTGTCTTGGGATCGCCATGGGATCGGCTGCGCGTGGTACGATCGCGGGGCGGGGATCTGATGGGCGACATCATCAAGCGACATGGGGGCTACACACTTCGCTTTTATGAAGGTGGCAAGCGGCGGACGTTGGCCAGTCATCAGACTTCCTACGCCGACGCGCGGCGGATGCTGCTAGAGATTGAAGCACGGGTGGCTCGCGGTGAAGCGGGAATCGTCGAGCGCAAAGCGGAGCCACTGACGGTTGCCGAGCTTGCGGAGCGGTTCCTTGCCGAATACAGTCGGCCCCGGATCAAAGACATTGATCGTTACCGCTACGGAGCGCGGATGTCTCTCAATCGCGTGGTTCCGCTGCTCAAGGGCAGGGCGGATCAAGTGACTTCGGGCGATGTAGCCAAAGCGCGGGAGGTTCTGCGCCGAGGTTGCGCACCTGCCACCGCTCGGCTGAGCCTGAACTACTTGGCCACGGTCTTTTCGTGGGCGGTAAAGGAAAAGCTTCTTGAAAAGAGTCCGTGTGTAGGTGTGGAGCGTCCGCAGGCCGAGGGCAGTCTGGACTTCCTTAGTAAGGAGGAAATCCGGCGACTTCTCGATGCGGTGGATGCGGCGGCCGCGCTGGATGGGGCTGGCCGGATGCTGCGAGTGGCGGTGCAGTTTGCGCTCTACACCGGCATGCGAAAGGGCGAGTTGCTCGGTCTGCGCTGGATTGATCTGGACCTAGAAACCAGGCGTCTGACCGTCGCGCGCAGCTACAAGAGAGCGCCCAAAGGGAACAAGCCGCGACATCTTCGTCTACCGGCGCTTCTGATTCCGCTTCTTCACGAGTGGAAGAAGGAGTGTCCTCGATCTTCGGATGGGGTTTTGCTTCCTGCCGGTAAGCAAGGTGGCGCGATGAGCGGACAAGCAATGCTCGGGCTTCCCAAGGTCTGGCGGGCGGCCGGACTGCGCGAGGTCGCGCACCCCTTTCACATCTTGCGCCATTCCTTTGCCAGTCACTATGTGATGGCTGGCGGCAACATCTTGGCGCTCCAAAAAATATTAGGGCATGCCTCGATCGAGATGACGCTGGTCTATGCGCACCTCGCCCCAGACTTTCTGGAGGGCGAGCTTGATCGATTGAAGTTTTAAGGGGGCGCTGTGGGTGGATCAACATTGCATTCGCAAGGACAAGTTGCGGTGGCATCGTAGCTCGCTTGGCCTTTACCAAATCAGTCCGCGAGACAGTGATGACCCTCATTATTCAGGGAATGATGGTCTTCTTTGTTGGAAGCTTCCTCCTACTGTTCGGCATCTTGGTCACGTCACCCATGCGGACAGCCCTCAGGCTCCGCGTACTCATGATATCCAGGTGGATCAACTTCCCGTCGAGATGTAATCGGCGAAATTTCCCCTTCGTCGGGGTCGGTGGAAAAGGAGGAAGACCGGAGAGGAAGGAATGAGGTGAACGCTCGACGGACAGAATACAGAAGCAGGCAGCTTACAAAGCGAATCGAAGGCATCGTAGCGGAATGCCAGCACAAGATTGTGTACGTGTATGGACCGTATCCTCCGTCGGAGGGCCGGACGAAGTGGCGGGTCATTGTCTACGATCCGAGCACGGGCGGGCGAAGAAGTGTCAGTGCGGAGACAACGCGCACGGCAGCAAGTCTGGCCGAGCTGCTTCGGAAGGAGACGGAGACGAAGCCCGTTCCGACTGTTCACGAGGCGCTGGATCAGTGGATCGAGCACAAGCGAGTGGTGTGGCGCAACGCGGAGAGGGTCGCGCGCAACGTCGAGAATCGCATCAAAGTGTGGATTCCTGATGTGCCTGTCGATGAGATCGATGCGGCGCGGGCGTCTGCGCTGTACCTCGCGGTGACGAAATCGGAAGGGAAGTTCGGGCCGCTCAAAGCGGCGACGCATCACGGCTACCTGAAGTTGGCCAAGGAGCTTTGGCGCTGGCTGCTCGACGGTGGGCACATTGAAAACGATGCGTTTGCGAAGGTGAAGCCGATCGGGAAGGCGAACGCAGGGAAGCAGCAGCTCGGGCCGCGTGAGGCGAAGACGCTGGAGCGACTCCTATTCGACAAAGCGAATCAGGGAGAGGAAGGAGCGCTGGCGATTCTGGTGCAGCTCTACTTGGGGCTCCGTCCGTCGGAGGTGCTCGGGCTAACGGTGGGAGCGGTGGACGGAATCAACGTCTTTGTGAACGGTACGAAGAACAAGAACGCGAAGCGTCGGCTGGAATTGTTCGCGCCGGTTGCGGAACTCCTCGCGACGCACTGTGAAAAGCGACCCCTCACAGAGCGGATTTTCGCACGAGACAGAGAGAAGCAGCCCACGCCCGGCTGGATGTACAAACGACTGCATTCCTATTGCGATGAAGCGCAGATTGGGAGAGTCTGTCCGCACTCCCTTCGCGGTCTTCACTCGTCGCTGGCGCTGGAAGCGGGGGCCACGTCAAATGATGTTGCACGATCGCTAGGACATTCCAGTTTTGCGATCACTGCAAAGCACTACGCAAAGGCGGATTCGATCGAGGTTGGGAAGGCGCGGAGGGTTGCAGACTCTCTGCACGGACCGAAGTAGGAATCGTCACGTCTTCGCGCCCTACTTCGTCGGCCCGGCGTGATACCGCATCAGCCGCTTCTCACCAACGGAGTGGATCTTGTTGTCAGCCAAAAGCTAACCGAGCGGCTGACGGAGCTTGTCGGCCAGCTCGTCGCGCTTCACTCCAATCGTCGCCAGCACATCATCGGTTTGTGGTCTCGATTCGAGCGTCAAAGTCGGGCACCGAGCACGGTGAGACTTGGCCGTAGAAGATGCCAGTCTGTGTTCTCGTCATGTGTTCACAGACCTGACAGGAACGGACTATGCGAGTCGCTCATAGTTGTTGCTCTCCATGCGGAGTTGACAGCGCGCCGACCCACTTATATCGTAGATAAACGATGAAGTTGGCAAAGCCCAGTGTGCGAACCAAGAGCGCCTGCTGCCCGCCCGCGAACGAAGAGGCGGACCTTCGGCCCATCGAAGGTGAACTGGCAGATGAGGAGCTGGCAACGCTGGCGAAGGCTCTCGGTCATCCTGCCCGCGTTCAGATTCTGCGGCTGCTCGTTCGCAAAGACGCCTGCATGTGCGGCGATATTGTCGATGAGCTGCCGCTGGCTCAGTCCACAGTGTCGCAGCACCTCAAGGTGCTCAAGACCGCTGGGCTGATTCGTGGCGAGATCGATGGTCCCCGCGTCTGCTACTGCATCGAACCACGAACGCTGCGTCGCCTCAAAGCCCTTATCGGCGGGCTGTAATGCTTGGTCCCGTTCATCGTAAATCGGCAATTAACGAAAGGAACCCCAATGTCTGTCACCCTGCGCGTCTTTGATCCTGCCATGTGCTGTTCGACCGGCGTCTGTGGACCGAGTGTCGATCCAGACTTGGCTCGCTTCGCTGCGGATGTGGACTGGCTTGGGAAGCAGGGAGTCCATGTAGAGCGTTTCAATCTATCGTCGCAGCCTGCCGCGTTTGCCGCAACTCCTGCGGTGAAAGAGGCGCTGGGTCGTGGAACGGAAGTCCTGCCGATCATCATGGTCGATGATCGTATCGTGGTCGAAGGAACCTACCCCTCGCGGGAGACACTGGCTGCGCTGGTGGGACTCGTGGTGCGCAAGTTGCCGCAAGCCCCAACGGCAAGTGCTTGCTGTCCACCATCGGGCGAAAAGACACAGGCAGAATCGTCTGTCCGTCCAAAGAGCGGCTGTTGCTAAGGAGTGAGTCATGGACTTCTTGGAGCGAGCGCCACGCCATCTGTTCTTCACTGGCAAAGGGGGCGTCGGCAAGACCAGCGTCGCTTGCGCCACGGCGATTGCACTTGCAGACCGAGGGCGCCGAGTCCTTCTCGTCAGCACCGATCCCGCGTCAAATCTCGATGAGGTGCTGGAGACTGAGCTGGGTTCGACACCAACGGCAATCCGCACGGTGCCTCGACTTTCTGCGCTGAACATCGATCCCGAGGCTGCTGCGCTGGCGTATCGCGAACGCATGGTGGCTCCCTATCGTGGAGTGCTTCCCGATGCAGCGATTCGCAGCATCGAAGAACAGCTCTCTGGCGCTTGCACCGTCGAAATCGCAGCGTTTGATGAGTTCTCCAAGCTGCTTGGCGCGGACGCTGCGACTCAAGACTTTGATCACATCCTCTTTGATACCGCACCAACAGGCCACACCCTTCGACTCCTGGAACTGCCTGCTGCGTGGACGGGATTTCTTGAAAGCAACGTAGGCGGAACTTCATGCCTGGGGCCGTTGGCGGGACTGAAGCAGCAGCAGTCGCTGTACGCGGCGTCACGACACGCGCTGGTGGATGCTGGGCGAACCGTGGTGGTGCTGGTTTCGCGACCCGAGCGCTCGGCGCTGCGTGAAGCGGAACGGACACGCCACGAGCTGTCTGGGCTCGGCGTGCTGCGAATAGAGCTGGTCGTAAACGGACTCTTTGTTGCGTCGGACTCCAGTGATGCGGTGGCTGTGGCGATGGAACGACGCGGAGTGACTGCGCTCTGCGAACTACCTGATGGACTCCGCTCGCTTCCGCGCACTGATTTACCGCTGCTATCCTTTGGCTTGGTTGGGATTCCTGCGCTGCGGACGTTGTTAACGGGTACGCAGGAATCGATCGCTTATGCACCACTTGATGCGGAGGGATCCGTTCGTACTCCTTCGCTTGCGGCCTTGCTGCCAGCGTTAGAAGCAGGCGGGCATGGCGTCATCATGACCATGGGAAAGGGAGGAGTCGGCAAGACCAGCGTTGCCGTGAGCATCGCAGTCGAACTGGTGCGTCGTGGCCATCGAGTTCACCTCACCACGACCGATCCGGCTGCGCATGTTGTAGAAGCGCTGGGCGATGCAGTTTCGGGATTGACGGTGAATCGCATTGACCCGCTGGCCGAGACACGCTTCTACGCCGATGAGGTGATGAAGACGGCAGGCGCTGGACTTGATGCTGCGGGTCGGGCTCTGCTCGAAGAGGATCTCCGCTCGCCTTGCACCGAAGAGATTGCCGTGTTCCGTGCCTTCGCGCGCACTGTGGATCAGGGGGAGCAAGGCTTTGTGGTGATTGATACGGCTCCGACTGGCCACACCCTGCTCTTGCTCGATGCAGCAGAGACGTACCACCGCGAAGTTCTGCGAACAGCAGGTCAGGCCCCGGATGAGGTGCGCAGGCTTCTGCCACGGCTGCGCGATGCGACGTTTACCAAGATCCTACTCGTGACGCTGCCCGAAGCGACTCCGGTGCATGAAGCAGCGCAGCTACAGAGAGATCTGGTGCGTGCGGACATTCATCCGTTTGCCTGGATCATCAACCAGAGCTTGCTGTCGCTCGCTGTGACCGATCCGATGCTGGTGCAGCGCCGCGCGCGGGAAGGTCGCTTTCACGATGAGGTCCGCACACTGGCCTCCCGAGTCGCGTTGATTCCCTGGACAGACACCCAGAGTAGTCGCTTAGAGCTGGCCTCCACGACCGACGCTGAGCGGTCCCATGCATCAGCCGCCGCGCCCTCCTCCCCGTAAACCCGCCCAAGATATCCGGCTCAGCACGCCCAAGGACTGACACAACATGCAGACACATCAAACAGGAATTGCGCATAAACTCTCGTTCCTCGACCGATATCTGACGCTGTGGATTTTCTTGGCGATGGCCGTCGGCGTGGCGCTGGGATTCCTGGCACCGGGCTTTACGGTTGCGCTCAACCGCATGAGCGTTGGCACGACCTCGATTCCGATCGCGGTGGGCCTGATCCTGATGATGTATCCACCGCTCGCCAAGGTTCGTTATGAAGAGCTGGGGACGGTCTTTCGCAATCGCCGCGTGCTCGTGCTTTCGCTGGTCCAGAACTGGGTGGTGGGGCCGCTGCTGATGTTCGGTTTGGCCGTGCTGTTCTTGCGTGATCGACCCGAGTACATGCTGGGTTTGATCCTCATCGGCCTTGCGCGCTGTATCGCCATGGTCATCGTTTGGAACGACCTCGCGAAGGGTGATACGGAGTACTGTGCGGGCCTCGTTGCGCTCAACTCGATCTTTCAGGTGCTGTTCTTCTCGGTCTACGCCTACTTTTTTGCCACGCTACTACCGAGCTGGCTGGGCCTGCACAGCACGGTCGTACAGATATCGATCGGACAGATTGCCCAGAGCGTCGCCATCTATCTGGGCATTCCGTTTCTGGCGGGATTTCTCACCCGGCGCGTGCTTTCGCGTATCAAAGGAATCGATTGGTATCAGTCCCAGTTTGTGCCGCGCATCGGACCGCTGACGCTGATCGCTCTGCTGTTTACCACCGTGGCGATGTTCTCTCTGAAGGGAGAGACCATTGTGCAGCTACCGCTTGATGTCCTGCGAATCGCGGCTCCGCTGCTCCTCTACTTTCTGGTGATGTTCGCGGTGTCCTTTGGGATGAGCAAGCGGGTCGGTGCCAACTACCAGCAATCGGTGACCTTGTCGTTTACCGCTGCATCCAACAACTTTGAGCTGGCGATTGCCGTCGCTGTTGCCACGTTCGGTATCCACAGCGGAGCAGCGCTTGCTGCCGTGATTGGTCCACTCGTCGAAGTGCCAGTGCTCATTGCGCTGGTGAACGTGGCGCTGTGGGCGCAGCGCCGCTTCTTTGGCAACACAGCGCCTCCTTCTCCATCCTCCCCATCCAGCGGACCCGCGTAGGAAGAGATCATGGACCGCTCAAAGAGCATTCTGTTTCTATGTGTCGCAAACTCCGCCCGCAGTCAGATGGCCGAGGGACTGGCGCGCCAGCGCTTTGGCGATCGCGTTCGCGTACAGAGCGCAGGAAGCACTCCCACTCGGGTGAATCCCTGTGCCATCGAAGTGATGCGAGAAGTGGGCATAGACCTAAGCTCTCACCACTCCAAGTCCGTAGCCAGCATTGAAGCCGAAACGGTAGGAACCGTGATCACGCTCTGCGCAGAGGAGGTCTGTCCGGTCTTCCTGGGCCACGTCACGCGGCTGCATTGGCCGATCGCCGATCCGGCCAGCAATGATCCATCGCTATCTCACGATGAACTCCTGTCTCGCTTCCGAACCGCGCGGGATCAAATTGCGGAACTTCTGTCAGGGCTCGACGTACGCTGAACATCCTGTTGCAGATAGGAAGTGAATGCAGCACAGAGCCGCAACGACGCGGCTCAAACAGTGCAGGAGGAGATCGTGTCTCATGTTACGATGAGGCAGGCTCGGCTGGGAAATCAGAACGTCTGTATGACTGCCTGCGTATGGATGAAGGGGGGATGAATCCCAGGCCGCGCTTGTCTTTGGGATGGAAACAGGGAGCCGCACAATGACTGAAGTATGTCGTCGCTTGGTTTCGTCGCGGATGTTTCAGAACATCGTCCTTTGTTTGATTTTGCTAAGCGCGGTCTTGATCGGACTGGAGACAGATCCTGTCCTTCCAGACGCCAGTCCGACCTTTGTGGTTCTGCGCAAGATCATTACAGCTCTGTTCGTTGTTGAGATCCTCCTTCGCATTGGCGCAGAGTTTCCGCGCCCGCTCCAGTTTCTGCGCAGTGGCTGGAATCTGTTTGATGTGATTGTCGTGTCTGTGTCGCTCTTGCCGGGGATCGGGACCACCACCTTGGTGCTTCGGCTGGCTCGTGTGCTGCGTGCGCTACGGGTGATCTCCGTGCTGCCCGAGCTTCGAGTCGTCGTCACTGCATTGCTTCGCAGTATTCCACTGGTGGGACATGTCGGACTGCTGCTCTTTTTGCACTTTTACGTCTACGCAGTCGTTGGCGTTGGGCTGTGGGGACGCAACGATCCGGGGCATTTCGGCACGGTTCTGCGTGCGCTCTTGACGTTGTTTCGGGTGCTGACGCTCGAAGACTGGACGGACGTGATGTATACGCAGATGCTCGGCTCGGCAGCCTATCCGCCGCACCTGGTTCTCCCCGGCGCAGTCAGCCATGGAGAGCCCGTGCTGTCGCCCCTTTTCTTCGTCTCCTTCATCATCATCGGAACCATGGTCATCATGAACCTGTTCGTCGGTGTGATTGTCACCACGATTCAGCAGGCGCAAGAAGAGGTCAGGCGCTCGCTGGCTGCGCCGATTCAAGTGCCGGAGAGTCAGCAAGCGCTCGACATGCTGGAGCAGCGTCTACGCGAAGCGCAGGCCCAGGTGACCAGCCTGCGGGCCATTCATCAAGCGCGGTCGCAGCGCGAATCATCGACGAGTTGATCCACGGCTCAGCGGTGGCTCAGTTGCCATCGAACCAAACCGTGAAGCCAGACAAAACAGCTCATGATCAGGAACAACAATGGAGTCCAAGTGCAGTCCGCGAATGCCAGCGCGTCTCCAATGTTGATAATGAATCCGAACAGTGAACCAGCTGCAATAACAAAATGAAAAAGCCATCGCTGAGGATGTCTCGATATTCGATCGACAAAATGACGATTAACCAAGAAAGCGCCACAAAACACAAGCAAATATCCATGAATAAATAAATACCAAATAACAAAATCAGAACATTTGAAAAATTCCGCGAAGCGAATTGGCAATATAATCATTGAGCAACCCGCAAGGATCGACATCAGCCCGTTCGCCAAACGCGCACTTTGAAAATAGAAACTCTGTTCTTCTTGGTCTTTCGTTGTTAATAACAAAGACATGCAGAAATTTCCTCTCTGTGATTGATTTGCTTTATTAAAAACACATCTGTGCGCTTTCTATCAGTGCTGTCGCGATCAATTTTCAAGATGCGGACTCGATGTGCATCAGTCTTGCATCTACGTCTTCTAGCAACTCATCGCATATCTCTTGGCTGAGATATCCGTTGCGGAGAGCGTCTCGCAGCGCATCCTTTTCGCAGAGCAAAAGCTGTCTGCGCGTCGCCAGTTCTTCTTCCTGACGCAAATCTTCAGCTTGCAGGTGAAGGTCTTTCAATCGCTGTTCTGCATCGGCCATCGCTCCTGCATATTCGGCACGGAACTGCTCTGCTGCCGCAGAATGCACTGCACCCTCGTTTTGCATTCGCTGCAGTGCAGCCAGAGCTGCTGATTTGGCCCGCAAGATCCCGCGCTCTCGCTCGTAGTCGATTCGGTCCAAACTCACGCCGGTCAGACCCAACCATCGCAGCAACGGTGCCATGCTGAGCCCCTGAAACAGGATCGATAGAATCACAACGCCAAAGGTCATGGTGACCAGCAGCTCTCGATGCGGAAAGTTTTGCGGAAGGGCCAAAACAAGGACCATCGACAAGCCGCCGCGCAGTCCACCCCAGGTCATCACTGCGCTCCATGACCAGGGCAGCGTTTCTTTGGTACGACGAAGGAAAAACGTAACGACATAGAGCAGCGCAGCACGTCCAACCGTCACAGCCAGATACGCGACCAAGATGGCTTTCCAAGAACGACTCAGCGCATCCAAATGGACTTCAAATCCAATCAGCAAAAACACAATCGAGTTCAGCGCAAATGCAACATATTCCCAGAAAGACTCCACCGCGATCCGTGTCGAAGGACTCATTCCTGTTCGTGCGCCATAGTTTCCACAGAGCATTCCAGCAGAAACCGTTGCAATCACTCCAGAGAGATGGAAATGCTCAGCAAACAAGAAGCTGCCATATGCTGCGATGGTCGTGAGTGTGATCTCAATCATTGGATCATCAACGCGCTGTGTTAGTTTGGAAGCCAAGTAGCCAATCGTGACACCAACTAGCGTTCCCAATCCAACCACTCGGACAAAATCAAGCATTGCTGTTCCAACTGAAAAAGAATGACTTCCTTCATTTACTGCACCAAGAATCAATGTAAAAAATACAACCGCCGTACCATCGTTGAGAAGACTTTCTCCTTCGACCAAGATGGCGAGACGTTTTGGAACACCTAGCGATTTAAACAAAGCGACTACGGCAATTGGATCAGTCGCTGCAATCAAGGCGGAAAATACCAAGGCATGCTTCAACTCGAAGCCATCGACAAAGTGAAGTGCATTTGCGACAGGTAGTAGGAGCACTGCTGTCAGGCCAATGGCCGCCGCCACACCTGGAACTGCCAATGAATGAATGGCTAGCTTGTTCTGCCAGAACTTTTGCGCATCCAGGTGAAACGCTGCCTCAAACAAAAGTCCAGGCAAAAACAGCGCATAGAGAAGCTCTTTTGTAAGGTGCGGGGGCTCTATCGCATGAGCAGATCCGAGTACCAGTCCTGCGACCACCAGCGCGACGGTGTACGGAACTTTGATCCACCGAGCAACAAGCGCAACCGCTGTCGCAACGGAGAACAGGGTGACAAAAGCCGTTTCAACATGCATCGCAATACTCTTTGAGGCGAGCGGAGTCGGTTGTCATTGCAGCCAGGAAGTCTGTGCAAATTTTGTTCCATGGCTCGCTCCATTGCGGCGCGAAGGGAACGTCGCGTTCGTCTGACCCAACGAGTTCTCGCCAGCCGTCGCAACTTTGAGTAGATAATCGCAGGGTTATGAATCGCTCCCGTTGGTTGCTGGTCGCGCTGCTTTGTGCAACCACCGCCCTAGGATGGCTGGACTACATCACGGGCCCAGGGTTGTCGTTTGGACTGTTCTATCTGGCCCCTGTGTCGCTGGCTGGCTGGATGCTCGGTTTGCGCGGTGCCTGGCTGATCACAGCAGCTGTTTGCATGGCGCAGTTCACCGCAGACTTTTCGTGGGCTGGTCAGGACATCTCTCTGATTACGCTATGGAACCTGTTTACGCGCGTGCTTGCGCTTGGTGCGCTCGGACACTTGGTCGCTTGGATTCGACATGACAGAGATCGCTTGGATCAGCTTCTCAGCGAGCGGATCTCGGCGCATGTTGAGACCGTTGATCAGCTCCGGCATCGCGATCGACTGGCGCTGGTTGGACAGATTGCTTCCGGTTTGGCGCACGAGCTGGGAACACCGCTGAGCGTGATTGCCGGACGAGCCAAGCTACTGCTTGAGCCGAGTCTGGCCCCAACAGACTTGCCCGCACACAGTCGCAGCATCGTCGAACAGACAGAGAGAATGACGCGGCTGATTCGACAGCTCTTGGACTTTGCGCGACGAAGAGGACCAGAGCTGGGTCCGGTTGATCTTCGCAGCCTGTGTCGTCACTCGTTGGAATTGCTGGAGCCGCTGGCGCGCAAGCGAAATGTCGTGCTGCGGCTTGAGTCTTCCGACGACAACTGCACAGCATCGGTGGACTATAACCAGATCCAACAAGCCGTCAGCAACTTGGTGATAAACGCCGTTCAGGCGATGCCTTCAGGTGGTCAGGTCGTGGTGCGCGTGCTCCGTCCGCACGCTGGGACGATCGAGATCTCCGTCGCAGATACAGGCATAGGAATTGCAAAAGAGAACCTCCAGCGGATCTTTGAGCCCTTCTTTACGACCCAAGCTGCTGGCGATGGCACAGGTCTGGGTCTGTCGATTACAGAGGGAATTGTGCGCGACCACGACGGATGCATAGCAGTGGAAAGCGAGCCAGGACGAGGAACCACGTTCCGCATCACGCTTCCACTGAGTGCAGCGCGACTGATTCCAGCCGGAGCCAGACCATGAAGACACCGATCTTGGTGGTGGAAGATGACCGGGGGATGTGCGAGCTCCTAGAGATTGGTCTTGGGCGACGCAACTTCGATGTTCGATGGACCACGGATCCTCGAAGCGTCCTCACGCGGCTCATGCAAGATGCCGTAGAAGCAGTGGTGACAGACCTGCACATGCCGGGGCTGAGCGGCATTGAGCTGACCAAGCAGCTTGTTGGAAATCGTCCAGATCTTCCGGTGGTCGTCATCACTGCCTTTGGCAGCATGGAATCCGCTGTCGAAGCCATGCGCGCCGGAGCGTATGACTTTGTGACCAAGCCGCTCGAGGTCGATGCGCTCGCGCTGGTGCTCAACCGTGCCGTACAACATCGCGCACTGCGAGAGGAGGTCAAGCTGCTCCGCAAGGCCGTTGCTGCGACGCACTCGTTTGGCGGGATGATTGGCGACGGCGACGAGATGCGAAAGGTCTTTGACTTGGTACACCGCGCTGCGCAGACCGATGTCTCCGTGCTGATTACGGGAGAAAGCGGAACGGGAAAGGAACTGGTCGCGCGCTCGATTCACAATCAAAGCCCCAGGAAAAATGGACCCTTCGTCCCTGTCAACTGCTCGGCGCTTCCCGAGCACTTGCTGGAAAGCGAGCTGTTTGGACACACGCGCGGCGCATTTACAGACGCTCGCAATGCCCGCAGAGGACTGTTCCAGCATGCGGACGGCGGCACTTTGTTCCTGGATGAGATTGGCGATTTACCGCTCTCACTTCAGCCTCGGCTGCTTCGCGTGCTTCAGGAACGCAAGGTTCGTCCCGTTGGCAGCGATGCCGAGGTAGACATCGACGTACGAATCCTCGCAGCAACGCACCAAAAGCTTGAACAAGCCGTCGAAGAAAAGACCTTTCGAGGAGATCTCTATTACCGACTCAATGTGGTTCAGCTTCACCTTCCGCCACTGCGCACCCGAGGAAACGATGTCTTGCTGCTCGCCCAGCACTTCCTGGATCAGACGGCTGCTCGACTGGGCAAGCGCGTTGAGCGTCTGAATCCCAAGGCTGCAGAGCGGCTGCTCGCCTACAACTGGCCCGGCAATGTCAGAGAGCTTCATAACTGCATCGAACGGGCAGTCGCGCTAAGTAGCTACGATCAAATCGGCATAGATGATTTGCCCGAGCGAATCCGCGACCATCGACCCACGCAAGCCTTGCTAATCAGTGATCATCCGAGCGAGCTGGTTTCAATGGAAGAGATCGAGCGACGCTACATCCTGCGCGTTCTCGATATCGTCAGCGGAAACAAGTCGCTGGCTGCGCAAATCCTTGGATTCGATCGGCGTACACTGTATCGAAAGCTGGAAAAATTCGGACTCCCCAGCTGACTGTGACATTTTGCTACGAATTGGCAAATGATCACAGCCAGCCTGGCGCGAGGACTACTCAGCTTTCTTCGCAGCCGCTTTCTTTGAGCCTTTTTTGCCACCCTTTTTGGCAGGCTTCTTTTCCTCTTTTTTCGATTCAGCCTGGTCTTCCGCAGCGGAAACAGCGGGAACGGCTGAAGAAAATGCGAATACAGCGGCCAACGCAAACAGGAACTTCTTCATTTCGTGACTCCTTGCGGTTGTGTAGCTATCTGTCCAATGAGGACAATGGATACATTCTTGCAGCAACGGTGCCACCTGCGCTGCCGCCCTTGAACGGTGCGCCGACCAGCCTGCGTCGTCAGCAATGCACGGTGCTGTAGCTGGGCAATGTCCGACGGAAGCGTGGCAATTGATCACACTTTGACAAAGTGCCACGGGCGGTCAGTTCATCCAAGGAAGTGGCGAGGGTCTGGCTGAGCACGGCTATCGCGAAAACCACCAGCCGTACAGAAGCGCAATGCTCTGGATAACCGTGAAGCTGAGCACACCGATAGGCAGAAACTCCATGAAGCCGAAGTGCAGCGGACGGCCTTGGCTGTCGCAGAGCTTGGCGCGCTCGGTCAGCGCCTGCGCCATCGGACCAGAAGTCGCTGCGGTCAAAAACAGAGAACTGCCAGCACAAACCGACAGAGCCAGCCCAACGTAAACGACATGTGGCGGCAAGTGGCGAGCCAGCGCGTGAGCTACCTCCAAAAGTCCCGCCATGCTCGGTCCAGCCGAAAACAGCCCAGTCAACACGCCCGCGACGAGCAGGAAGACCGCAAGCTGTCCCGGCGGTGACAAGGGTAAGCGAGCCAGGCTCTGAGACAGCGTTGAAAACAGACCGCTATGCCGCACCGCTGCCACCATGACGAACAAAGAGAGAAGGAACAGCACCGCTTCGATGTCTACGCGCGTCCGCAGCAGGTCTTCACCATACCGACGATTGATAAGCAGCGCCGCCGCGACCCCCAGCCAACAGACAAGCTCTGCACTGATCCCGCTCTCAGCAGGAAGCAGGGTCCAGCACAGCAGCATGATAAGGAGCAGCAGCGCAGCAGGGACAAATCGCCGACGATCCAGATGAACCCCACGATACATGCGTCCCATGATTTCCACGGAGAGTCGCGAGGTCAGTGCTTCTCGATCGACACTACGCTGCGGTCGCACCAGTCCAATGACCAGTGCAAGCAACCCGATCAGTGCCAAGACGGTTGGGGGCGCTGCGCGTTGCAGGTAATCAACAAACGTCATGCGTCCGCTGCTGAGCAGCAGGATCGCAGGGAAGTCGCCGATGGGCGTGGCGGCGCCTCCCAGATTGCAGGCCACCAGCAGCACGCCCAGGAGCCATGACACGTAGCGCTGCGGAAAGCTCATCAGCTTGAGCAAGATGTGCAGGATCGGCAGGACAAGCAGCAGTGCCGTGAGGTTGTTCACCAGACCGCTGACCAGGTACATTCCGATGGAAAAGTAGATCAGCAAGCGACGAGGCTGCGCCTGGCTGAGCCGAGCAATGCGGACGGCCACCAGACCAAACAGCCGCGACGAGGCGAAAATCTCAGACAGAAGCCCCAGTCCGACCAGCAAGATCAGCACGTCCCACGGCAGCTCGGCCATCAGCTGATGCGTCGATCCGATTCCCAGCAGGGTGACGAGCAGACACGAAAGTGCCGCTCCACTGACAACAATCACCACTCGCAAGCTGGGAACCGCTGCTTGCGCGATCAACGTCAAGACGAGCAACGTCGCGAGGTACGCCTGCGCTGCGCTCATACGATCCTCGTGAAGTCTTGACGTGGAACTTCGACCAGCCACCGTGGATAGACGTACATAGAGCGTCGCAGGACGTTCCAACCGACAAACGAGCGGAACTGCGCTCGTACATCGTCTCCGAATAGACGAAGCCAGGTCGGAGGTACATGGACCGCGTGCTCCGTCGCGCCATAGACCATGCACAAGATCGCAGTGTGGCTACCGACCAGTCGCTGAAACGACACCAAATCGACGCTACACACTCGCTTGTCAAAGTTGCTGAGCATGCGGTGCCAGGTCTGTTCATCGACGGTGCCGTTTGAAAGCAGATGCACCTCGATATCGTGAAGCTGTGGGAGCAGCGCATCCAAGAAGCTCGACTCGAAACCAACAATCACAGCCTTTTTGGCACCTTGCAGGGCGGCTACAACTGCTTTGGTGTCGATCACAGGCTGGCGCTCACCGTCGAGCCAAGCGGCACAGACTGCATCCAAGACCGGATACGTACGCCCGAGTGCGTCGCGCATGGCATGCACCTGCGCGTCTCCTCCGTATGCCGCCACCTGCTCAGCAAACAACCACGCCGCTGAACAGAAACCGAGCTCCATCGCTGCGACAGAGAAAGACTGCGTAAGAGCCGATGACAGCTTTGTCATGTCGTACGCTCGTTTGTGCGCAGCAAGGCATCGAGTACAAGCAGCATCGCTGCGTTCGCCAGCGAGTGCTGTGGAGGACCATCGCTTAGGCAGTCGATCATTGCCAACCATGCGCGCGATCCATGCGGGGCCAGGCGTTCAATCACTGCCGTTGGGATACCCAGCGGATACGCTGCTGGCTCACTTGTCGTGTCTACCGTTGGCGGGACGCGCAGCCGAATCGGTGCCATCTCCCGAAGTTGCTGCGAATTTGGCCCCATCCCGTGCTGCTTGAGCAGAAGACCGAGCAAGCGAAGCAGCACATAGTTCGAGCCTCGGTGATGCGCTGGACCGACATCCAGCAAACAGCGGACGATCATCGCGCGCTCGCCAACATCTGGCAGCCACGGGGCCAGGATGTCGTCGATGGTTTGCGAATCGATAAACGCTGCGATCTCTGACGCAGGAAGCAGCTGCGCAGCCATTGCTGAATGCGCTACAGACCCGCCTTTTCGCATACATCCCCCTTCTTCGACGAAGATGAAGATATGCAGGCTGTGTGCCATCGCTTCACTACGATGCATCGCAGAAGTGCTACCTGGCTTCTGTTCATCAATCACGGCGGCTCGGGCGTGCTGAATGACGGAAGCTGCGTCAGTAAGTTGTCGGCGAGCGCGTTTGATACCGGAACGGCTGGCCTCTGTCGGCGCATCGGCGCTGATTGGTGGAGCGGCGCCCACTCTGTATCGGGCAGTGACCAGAAGCGCTCCAGATCCGCGAGCCGCGTCGCTGGGTCTTGGCACAGTGTGCCGAGGTGACTGACCAGCTCGGGGCTTGGGTTGCCGGTGCCCGCGCGCGTTCGCGACAAGTAGCCTTGTGACAGCCCCAAGAGCTGTTCAAGCCGTCGCTGTGAGATGTGCTTCGACAACAGATCAATCGCAATCCTCGCCCGTGTGCGCAGCGACTCTAAATACGCTTGCTGAAGCCTCGGCGCTATGGCTTCGCTCGTGTGCTCGTCGATAAATTCGCTCTTGCAGCGGCCACACGTCGGAATCGCCACATCGTCGGGAATCGCCATCGCGGGCATGTTGCGATACTGAGTGGTCCTTCCAGGCCCGGTGCGAGGCTTCACGGACCTGGCTCCGCAGCGCACGCAGCGACGCAAGGATTGTGACATGGGCTTGTCCAACCGCTTACCGCTGCGTCCCGTCGGTGTTCTTCGGTTGACGTGGCTTCGGGCTTTGTCCCTTCCGATGGCCGCGCCTCCCAATGCCGCCCCGTCGCCCAATTTCGGCCATGTGATCGCGATTGGCGGAAGTCGTTCGTCCGCCCTTTTTGCCAGCCTCGCGCGCTTTTTCCGACGAAAACTTATGAGCCAGTCCCGCCGCGTGCGCCGCCACTCCGCCCGAGCGCGCCAGCTCGCGATGTTCTTCCTTGTCCATCACCGCAAAGCCCCGTCGCTGCTTCACGCGCGGTTTCACAGCGTCGGCTTCCTCTGTCGTCGCTGACAGGCTCTCTTTTTCGTCTGCGGTCGCTTGCGTCGGCTTCGTGCCGTCGGGACGAATCCGGCAACACCTGTCACATCGCGGCAGCCCGCGACGGAACGGACAGTCGATGGCCTCGGGGTCCACCACGTCGCCGTCCTTCAACTCGACGCCAAGCTGTTTCGCAAAGTCCGCGATCACGTCGGACAGCGGGCGCTTTTCAAAGGCCGTGACAAAGCGCAGCGCGTCTCCATTCGAGCGACACTTGTAGCAGTAAAAAAAGCCTTGCGACGGGCGCACGTAGAACTGCCTCGATCCGCAAAATGGGCACACGCCTCTGCGCTGGTTGTCTCTCTGAGTAGCGACGAGCGGAATGCGCGTACGGATCACGTCAAAGATCGACATCCGCTCCAAAATCTGCCGGTATCGCTTCGTCGCAGCGCCAGACGGTGCGCACGCTTGCTGACTCGTCATGGCCGCCCCCCGCTTAGCGCGTGCATCGTCGGAAGATACGGCCGGGACCGCTCGGCTGAGACGGGAACCGGCGGCGGCGGTGGCTCGTCGGATGGCGGAAACACACAGTTGCCGCCACGCTTCTTCGCCGCGTTCTTGTTCGTCGTCGCCAGTCGCAGAAGCTGCGCCGGATCGCGCGAGGTCTGGTCGTCCGCGTACGCAAGCCCGATGCTGCACGGCGTCTTGACCGACGACAGCGCCGCCCGCAGCCGCTCGGCCTGCTGATGCGCCTGCCTCACAGTCTCGACGGCGAGGAACAGGACAAACTCGTCGCCAGCGGTATGCAGACGGTACAGCCGATCCGCCCGTCGTCGCAGCTTCTCGGACAACACCTGCGCCGCCCGCTTCAGCACGCGATCCCCTTCTTCACGATAGCCTCTATCATTAAATCGGCGGAAGTCATCCAAATCAATCAGAAGAACCGCAATCGGAGAAGGACTACGACACAAGATCGCGCACTCCGATTCAAACAATCGACCCGAGCGCAAGCCCGTCAGCGGATCATACACACTCACCGCTTCCAGCTTCCCCACTTGCTCATCAATACCACGCA
>JAEUKB010000067.1 GCA_016794365.1 Myxococcales bacterium | reverse complement strand
GCGAATACACGTCGGTGCGATCCGTCATCGTGATGCCGCCACGACACTGCTCTGGCGACATGTAGATCGGTGTACCGACGATCGCGCCAGTTGTGGTCTTGGCCACTTCCCCCGCGTCTGGATCCACTACCTTAGCGATCCAAACCACGAGTCCGTCGAGTTCTCAGCAAGTCATTCCCCACGTTCGACGAACACAGACGGGGAAATCGGACCCGATGTTGGGCGCGTACTTCGCATGAATTCGTAGGTCGGTCCGAGCGCGCATCCATTGTTCGGTTTGGTTCGGTCACTGGTTCGGTTCACACCCGGTAGAAAGCCCAGCCGAACTGCTGGAAAAGGCTCTCACTTGCCCTGGTTTCAAGGCGCAAGCATGACGCCAGCCGAAATGTGTCAAGGAGCCATCATGAACGAGTCGCATGCCCAAGCAGTGTCCCTGGATGAAAGTGAACGCGAGAGCGCGGATCGTCCCAAGCAGCGTCGCGGCTTTGCGGTGATGGATCGCGAAACGCTGCGAGCCATCTGCGCCCAAGGTGGACGAACCGCACATGCCAACGGTCGCGCGCATCGCTTCAATGCCGAAGAAGCCTCACGCGCGGGCAAAAAGGGCGGAGCCGTCGTCGGTGCCGATCGCGATTACATGGCCGCCATCGGTCAGCGCGGCGGACGCGCCAAAAAAGGCTATCGCAAGCGGACCGAACCAGAGTCCCTTTCGCAGTGATCGTACGCTTCCCCAGCCATTCCCAGCGATGCGCCGGACGCTGTTTCATCCGACGGTGAGCGGGCTTTTGCGATTGGCGATCCCAAAGTCGAGGATCTTGGTTCGCTCTCCGGTCTGTGCTTCCGAGTCCGGCACCAAATAGATGTTGTCGGGCTTAGGATTCAGGCTTCGTTTTCCGTCGATACATCTCCCGATCGAGCCCACGCCGGAAGTGCGCGGGAAGCCGTCATGTCTTGCGCGCGGGTCCGTATCACCTGTCTGTCGTGCTTGGTTTCTCTGTGCGTGTTTCCGCAGCGACGGACTGTCCGTCAGCTTGTCAAGGTGGTAACGTGCCGTTCCTCATGCACATCAGCAGCAGCTTCGACTCTGGAAACATTGAAGTCATCGACGCGCAGGATGCCTCGGCGGTGCGACTGCGGATTCGCAAAGACGCCGGCGAAGATCACTTCCAGTGGTTCTACTTTCGCGTCACGGGAGCACGCGGTCAGGAACTGTCGCTCCGCATCGAAAACGCGGGAGAGAGCAGCTATCCCGAAGGCTTCCACGGCTACAAGGCGTGTGTCTCACACGATCGTCAGCACTGGGGCCGCGCTGCGACCTCGTTCGACGGCAAGGTACTGACCATTCACGATACGCCGCAACACGACAGCGTCTATTACGCGTACTTTGCGCCGTATTCCCTGGATCGTCACGCCGACCTGATTGCAGACATCGCCAGTCGCGCGCAGGTTCAGTATCAGCGTCTTGGTGCGTCGGTGGATGGTCGTGATCTGGATCTTCTGCGCATCGGGCAGCCGACGAGCGACCGACGGGTCTGCTGGATCATCGCGCGTCAGCATCCCGGCGAAACCATGGCCGAGTTCTTGGTCGAAGGGCTCCTTCATCGTCTGGTCGATGCCGACGATCCGGTGTCGCAAGCGCTGCTTCAAAAAGCGGTGTTTTACGTCGTGCCGAACATGAATCCCGACGGATCCATCCGAGGTCATCTGCGCAACAACGCAGCCGGACAGAACCTAAACCGCGCGTGGGCCGAGCCGACGCTGGAGCGCAGCCCGGAAGTGTTCTTTTTGCGTCAGCGGATGGAACAGACCGGCGTCGATTTCTTTCTCGATGTCCACGGGGACGAAGCGCTGCCGTATAACTTCATCTCGGGTTCCGACGGGATTCCGCGCTGGAGCCCGCGCCTTGGCGAGTTGCAAGCCAGCTACATCGACGAGCTGATCCGCGCCACACCGGACTTTCAGAAGGAATTTGGCTATCCCATCGATCCGCCGGGACAAGCCAACCTGACGATGGCCTCGAACTGGGTCGGCGAGCGCTTTGACTGTCTGTCGATGACGTTTGAGCAGCCGTTCAAAGACACTGCCAATCATCCCCACCGCGACGGCTGGACCCCGAGTCGCGCGCGTCGTCTGGGACAGGCTCAGCTCGATGCCCTGCGTCGCCTGATCGATCGGCTGCGCTAAGCGCCGGGGATTTCCCTTCCGGCTCCGTCTCGGTCCAGGGAAGCTCTGCGCGCACTTCCGACGGCAGCGAGAGACTCGGGCTTAAGATCGCGGTGGATCACTCCTTTTTCGTGGGCGACGGCGAGTGCGGCGGCGAGCTGTCGGACGATGCGGAGCGCGTCGCGGCTGTCGAGCTTGCCGCGTGCAGAGAGTCGAGACTTGAGCGACTCTCCGTCG
>JAEUKB010000063.1 GCA_016794365.1 Myxococcales bacterium | reverse complement strand
CATCGAGAAGAAGATGAAGGGCGAGCGCATGGTTAACGTCATCGAGCTGGAGCGACCGTCCGAACAGCAGGTGCGGATCGGCAGCGTGGAGATTACCGGCCAGATCACTGTTGATGGAGATGGTGACGATCGGATCACGGTGCGTGTCCACCATAGGGACGCCCTTGACGCGGAGACCTGGGCGGCTCTCTGCGGTAAACAGATCCAGCTGCTCCTCGTCAGCTCCGCCGCCGCACGGACCTTCGTGCATGAGGGCAAACAGACGCAAGTGATTCTTGAGGAAATCGAAGGGCCGACAACAGAATGTACGACGATCAAACTTCGGAGGGTAAGGAACTAAACCCTGCGGCGCTGAGGGCGAACTCGTCCACAAGTTCGGGGGCAAGCCAGCTCCGTCCGCCCGCAATAACTCGTCCTTCGCGCCGTTCCCGCCCGCTGTCCTTCGTGCTCCGTGGTGGCTCTTCCATCACCATCGGATATCAACAAAACTCCGCGACCGATCCGCGCCAATCCGCACAGCGGCAAGGCGTGGTTATCGACATAGCGAGCAGTACCAATCACGAACCGAACTCGCGGAGGTAAGCCCATGCCGTCAAGGTAGTCCACGCCCGACGGGCCAGCCACGACAAAACAGGCCAGTGACCGGACCACTGCCCAACCGACCGCCATCCCAGCCGATCCGGTATGCCCCCAGACCTAAAAAATGCCATTTTTATGACCCACTGGATTAAGGGTGCTCGACGGCACGAAAAAAATGCTTGATCCGTCCCTGTCCAGAACTTTTTCATCTCAGACGGAAATATTCTTAACCAGCGCTGGAAAATTGGGAAATTTGCCTTAAAAAGTCCGCATGTAGGCGCACGTTTTGTCGGGCTCTGTCCGATCGGGTGGGCCGCTGTGATCGTGTACGCTGCGGAGGGTTTGCGCGGAGGGTTTGTGCGGAGGGTTAGGAATCGATCCGTAGAAGCGGAAACAGAGTCCTTGGGAGTGGTTTCTGTCTGTTGGGAATCGGCGTCTCTGTTCGTTAGGAATCGGCGACGCTGTTTCCGTCTGCACAGGAAACATTGTTTCAAACAGAGTGAGCCAGGCTTCGGCAGCGGGCCAAAGGACATGCGTTCCTGTCTTGCTGGCGATACGAAGACAACGCTGTTACGGCGCAGACCTCACGAGGCGAAACCCTCGGTATTGGATGCGGTTTCCGGGCGCTGCCCAGTCGCGGATGGCAAGACGCGTCCACTTCGTATCGCTGCCACACGATCCACCTCGCATCACCCGACCCATCCCAGAGACTGCACCCGTCGGGTCCGTCGCTGGAAGCGCTTCGTAGTTGGCCTGATACCAGTCCCACACCCACTCCCACACGTTGCCGCTGAGATCGTACAGACCCCTTCCGTTCGCTGCTTTCATCTTCACCGCGTGCGTCGTTCCTCCAGCGTTGGCCACGTACCACGCCACTGTGTCTGGATTGTCTGAGCCTGCATACACTGTTCGTGGGGGACTCGCTGGATTGGCCGCGTATTCCCACTCTGCTTCCGTCGGCAGACGATATCCAGCACACTTCACTCCGTCCGCCCATCCCACTGTTGTTCCGTTTACTTGATAGCAGGTAGGACGGCCTTCTTTTACTGACAGTGCGTTGCAGTACGTCACCGCTTCAAACCAGCTCACGTTTTCGACCGGTAGCTCGTCTCCCTGAAACTGAGACGGACTGCTTCCCATCAGGTTCCGATACTGACGCTGAGTGACTTCACTCTCTGCCATCCAGAATGCCGTTGTCAGCGTCACTGGATGCTGCGCTTCATCGACCTCTCTGTTCGGCTCACCAGCCGGACTTCCCATCGTGAAGCTTCCTTTGGGAATGAGCACCAGACCAGGCCGGAATTCCGACGGAGCAGACCCATCGAGATTCATCATCGAACCGTCAGAGTCTATGCGGATGACGGCCTCTGCTTCATCCCGCTCCGTAAGAAACGGAGACCACAAGTCGCCGCACCCTGGGCTCATGCAACACAGAAGGATTGCAGCCCCTACGCGCACGTACGCTGTCATTCCGTCGATGGTATCACATCCGACGATTCTTGGGCTGATTCAGCAGGCGCCCCCGCAGCCAAGCAAGCCCCCCAAACCGAAGCGACTTTCCAATAGGGGATTCGGAACGCGCGCCGGTGGCGATGTTGCTGGTGAAGCGAGATGGGTGGTGCCATCTTCCCAGTCCGAGCTGAGCAGTCGCTGAACCGACCGCAAGGCCCAGATAGTCCCAACATGTAGTGCTGCGCACTCGCCAACAGACTCTCTGGGCGTACACTTTGCGACGTCGCCCACGACTGCAAGCTTTGTGAGGCCACGTGCAGGATCCGCCCGTACGCTTGCCGAATCCTGCGCCCTGGTGCGTCCTGGTCTGACCGCACCACCGCCAATCCCACTGCATTTTTCGTGCGACTTTGGTTGCGGTCGGGGCTCGTATTCGCTGTGAAGAGTGAAAGACCACATGCGACGGCTTGTTGACTTCATCAAGGCGCTCTCTGCGACCATCGATTCCGAAGCGGCGAACGAACGCTCTCTGCATCCAGGCGATGATCGCCGGGCCACGCAGATCCTGCTTGTCGCATCGGTGGTCCTGACGCTGGTGTTGTGTTTTTGCCAGCCACACACTTTTCTATCGCTGTTTGGGGCTGCTCTATCGCGGAGCCCGCACTTTGGCCGCTACAGTCAGCTCTGCAGTCTCAGTTACTGGTGCATGACTCGGACGTTGCTGCTGGCGCTCGTCCCCATTGTACATATCCGACTCTTGGGAGAACACCTGTCGGACTATGGGCTGGGCAAGGGCTTCTCGTTCGCTGCCAGCGCGTCCGCCGGTGTCGCGGAATCGCCGCCCCGGGTTTCGCTGCGCACGTACCTGGCTCTTCTTCTGGTGATGCTGCCGCTCGTCGTTGCGATGAGCTTCAGCTCCTCGTTTCAGCGGGCATATCCATTTTATCGTCAAGCCAGCCGCAGCCTGTTCGACTTCGTGACGTGGGAACTTGAATACCTCTCCACGTTCTGTGCCCTCGAGTTCTTCTTTCGTGGCTACCTACTCTTCGGGTTGCGTCGCGCTTTTGGCAGCCAGGCCATCTTTGTCGCGGTGCTCCCGTACTGTATGTTCCACGCTGGGAAGCCCCCCGCCGAGGCGTTGGCCTCCATCATCGCTGGGATCGTTCTGGGAACGCTGGCACTGGCTTCGCGAACAATCTGGGGCGGCGTCCTTTTGCACGTCGGGGTCGCCTTCACCATGGATCTTTCGGCGCTGCTGCAGCGTCATGCCATGCCCGACATCAGCAGGATCTTCCCCACTTAGCCTGGCCGTGGCACCGCAGACTTCCGTGCATTTTTCGTGCGACTTGCGTGGGGGTCGGGGCCCGATTCCTTATGCGCTTCCGATGTTCGTTGGCGGCGCTCAACGCATGATCAAGGAGACCTATCAATGATGACTATGAAAAAGATTCTGGGTATTGGCGGTGCGCTGCTGCTCACCGCTTTGGGTGTACACTGCAGCGATCCGGCGTTGTTTATGTCGCCCGACGCGGGGAATCAGCTACCGCTGCAGGTAAATTCGGACAACGGCCTGGGACGGGTCACCTCGGATGTCGGAGGGATCGACTGCGGTACCGTCTGCTCGGTGACCGTTGATCCCAACACGACCGTGACGCTCACTGCCGCTCCGGTGGGACTGGCCGTTTTTACGGGCTGGGGCGGCGATTGCAGCGGCACGCAGCCGACGTGTACCCTGACCATGGATGTTGCGAAGTCCGTGACCGCGAGTTGGAAGATGCCGGATCTACCGGACATGGCGATGCCGCCGGTTCCGGCACCCACCGTCACGAGCGTTAGCCCCGCCTCGAACGTCAACAATGTCGCATCCACGCTCACGATCGCGGGCACCAACTTCCGCACCGGCGCCACCGTCACGGTTGGTGGAGTCACCTGCAATCAAGTGGTCGTGGTCTCGCCGACACAGATCACCTGCACCTATCCGGGCAAGGCCGCGACCTGCGGCGGCCAGAGCATCACCGTGACCCATCCCGATGAGCAGAAGTCCGGAACCCTGGCCGCAGCCATGGGCCTGACCCTGCGCAGCACCACGGTGGGCTTTGCCAACGCCGTCAACTACGCGGCCGGCACCGGCCCGCGGATGGCGGCGGTCGGTGATTTCAACGGCGATCAGAAGCTCGACATCGTGGTGCCCAACGCCAACAGCGACAACGTGAGCCTGCTGCTCGGCAACGGCACCGGCGGCTTTGGCACCGCCATCAGCATCAGCATCGGCGCCGGCAGCGGCCCGCAGGCGGTGGCGGTGGCGGATTTCAATGGCGACATGAAGGCCGACCTCGCGGTCGCTAACGCCACTCCCAACAACGTGAGTGTGTTCCTGGGCAATGGGAACGGCACCTTCGGCACCGCCACCAACTTCGGCGTCGGCGCGACGCCCTCGTCGATCATCACGGGAGACTTCAACGGCGACAACAAGCGTGACATCGTCGTCGCCAACTTCAACGGTGGCAATGTGAGTCTGCTGCTCGGCAACGGCACCGGGGGCTTTGGCACCGCCACCAACTTCAGCGTCGGCAACTTGCCCAGGCGCATGGCGGTCGGCGATTTCAATGGAGACGGCAAGCTCGATCTGGCGGTACCCAATCAAGGGAGCAACAACGTGAGCCTGCTGCTCGGCAACGGTGCCGGGAGCTTCGCCGCCGCCGTCAACTTCGCCGTCGGCGCAGGACCCCACTCGGCGGCTGCGGGAGACTTCAACGGCGATGGCAAGCTGGACCTGGCCGTGGCCAACAACGGGACCAATACGGTGAGCGTGCTGCTCGGCAACGGTGCCGGGAGCTTCGCCGCCGCCACCCCGTTCACTGTCGGAAACAATCCCGCCACCGTGCTCGCCGCCGACTTCGATGGAGACGGCAAGCTCGATCTGGCCACTGCCAACAATGGGGCCAACAACGTGAGCCTGCTGCTCGGCAACGGCGCCGGGAGCTTCGGCACGGCCGCCAACTTCGCTGCCGGCAACGGTCCACACTCCGGGGTCCTGGGCGATTTCGATGGCAACGGGCAGCTCGACCTGGCCACGGCCAACGACGGCGACAACAATGTCTCGGCCCTGATCCGGCAGTGCAAATAGCCCAGCTGCTTTTTTACGGCCGCCCCCAGAGCCTCATTCCTCACTCGCCGCCCCCGCATCAAGCGGAAGCTCGTTCACCGTCACCTGCTTGAGCAGGCTGGCCAGGTTCACGGCGAGCTGGCTGCGCACGAGCGCTAGGATCTCTGCGTAACTTTTGGCATGCATCGGGGCGGCCAGCAGGAACTTCTTGCGGGCCAGGGTGGCGAGCCGCGCGCGCGCCTCGTTGACCCAGCGGGCAGCGGTGGCGCGGTGAACACGATAAATGATGCCGATTTGGTCGATGCTGAGCGCTGACAAAAAATGATAGCGCAGCAGGTTGCGTTCGCGGCTCGATAGGGCAGCAACCGCCTCGCGGAACGCCCTCTCGAAGAGTGACTTCATCTCTCCGGTCAACAGCAAGAGCTCAGGACTCTTACCCAGTTCTGGCAAGACCTCAGATGGTGCCTGATTCAGCTCGACTTCTCGCCGCTTGCGCTGGTGCAGCCGCCCGGCCTGATGCACGGCACAGGTGCAGAGCCATCCCTTGAGCGCCCCGCGCCCCGCGTATCCCCGTCGAGAAACGGGTCCTCCTTGCGGAGCATTCTGTCTTTCGAGCAGATAGCCATAGAGCCCCTGGATAATGTCCGCGATGAGTGAATCTGGCGTCTGGATCCGCTGGAGAGCGCGGTGGACCGCCGGCATATACTCATTCTCAAAAGCGAGAGTGGCCGCAGGGTGTCCTACGCCAAGGGCACACACCAAGTACAGATCGCCCGCGCGGAGAGACGGCAGCTCTGCTTCGCCATGCGCTTCGGGCGGTAGCTGCTTGGCAAGAAACCGCACAAATTCCTCCGGTGCGATCTCGATTTGTGGCCACTCCCGGCGTCCGGACTCCACCATCTGCCACAGTGCGCCATCAAGCCGCTCCAGCGACGTCGCGACAGAATCCCCTGCGCGCGCCGAGTGCTCTGAAAAGAGCTTCGCCAGTCTCATCGTCCGCCCGCCAGCAAGACTTTGACTGTAACACCCTCGCAGTCGTGATCGGAAGCGACCGAATCGGACGATCGCGTATGCAAGCGAAAGCGGCCACTTTCCATGCGCTCCACAATGACAAGCCAGATTCCATTCCTGTAGGTCCGCCTAGGTTCCTACCAACCATCTCCGCACCAGAGATGGCTACTCAGAGCGTGAAGGAGTCAAATAAGATAGAGCCGCATGGACTGTCTTGCTGGGTCGCAGCTCATGGACCTGCTGAACGGCTCCGCCTCTACCGAGCTGGCCGCTGACATTGATACACATGTGGATGAGTGCGCCGAGTGCCGAGAGCTGCTCGTGAACCTGGCGCGCGGCCTGTCTGTTTCGTCCCGACCGCGCAGTCCGCGGACAGACTCGCCAACACAGGAGCGGCTTTTGCTCGGTGAAAACGCCGCATCGGTGAGCCGGCGCTATCGCATCCTTGGCTTGGTCGGAGAAGGGGGCATGGGGCGGGTCTATCGGGCATTCGATCGCTTGCTGGGAATCGAGGTGGCGCTCAAGCAGCTCGTGTTCCTGTCTCCACAGGACCTGCATCTGGGAACGCTGGCGGAGGAGTTCCGCACGCTTTGCACCTTGCATCATCCCAACATCGTCCGTGTCTTCGATTACGGCTTCGATTCCCAAGGCCAGCCCTTTTACACCATGGAGCTCCTGCATGATGCGCGGCCGCTTCTCTCATTCGCACAAGGTCAGCCCGCCGAAGCGCAGCTGGAGCTGGTCGTGCAGCTCCTCCACGCCGTCGCTTACCTGCATCGGCACGGAGTGGTTCATCGGGATCTGACGCCCGGAAATGTGCTCGTGGTGATGCGCGATGAAGGAGCGGTCGTCAAGCTCGTCGATTTCGGGCTCGCACAAGATGTCGCTCATGGGAATGGAGCCTCGGTGGCCGGGACGCTCCCTTACATGGCTCCTGAGCTCTTCCGGGGGGAACCAGCGAGTGAGCGCTCGGATCTGTACGCAGTCGGAGTGATGGCCTATCAAATGCTCACCGGTTCCTATCCATTTCCTGTCGAACGCGGGGCCGCAAAGCTGCTCAACGACATCCTCGTCGCAACGCCCGATCTGTCTCCGCTCTCACCGGTGCTAAGGCCGGTGCTCGGACGGGTGCTCCACAAGGTCCCCACACACCGGCAGGCGGATGCCGCAGCGCTGCTCCGCGAGCTGTTGGCAGCCGCAGCGCTTCCCCTGAAGAACGAACCGGTTGCTACCCGCGACAGCTACCTGTTGGCTGCGCGCTTCGTGGGTCGCCACGCCGAGCTTCGCCAGATCCAGATGGCGCTTGATGCCGCGCGGCATGGCGATGGATCTGCTTGGATCGTCAGTGGGGAGAGCGGCGTCGGGAAGTCGCGCTTGCTGGAAGAGCTGCGCAGGGGAGCGCTTGCCTCGGGTGTCTTGACCCTACGCGGACAGGCGATGCCTGGAGGCGCCGTGTACCACGTATGGCAAGACGTGCTGAAGCTCTTGGCGCTGCAAGTCCCGCTCAGCGAGCTGCAAGCCAGCACACTTGGCGCCATCTTGCCCGACTTGCCGACGCTGCTCGAACGGGAGGTTGGCGCACCCCAGGGGCTCGATCCATCGAGCGCCCGCTTGCGACTCTTTCACATCGTGGAAGAACTGCTGGCGCAGCTTCCTGAGACCGCGCTCGTGCTGTTGGAAGATCTCCAGTGGGCGGACGCCGAGAGCCTGGCGCTGCTTTCGCAGCTCGCAAGCGGAATCTCGGCACGCGCGCTACTAATTGTCGCAACCTACCGCGAAGAAGAAGCCCACGGCCTCTCGAATGCACTCCCAGCGCTGCGCAAGCTGCGACTGCCGCGCCTCAATCGCTTCGAGATTGCAGCGCTCTGTGAATCGATGCTGGGCCAAGCCGGACGGGACCGCGCGCTCCTGGATCTTGTGGAAGCTGAAACCGAAGGGAATGCGTACTTCATTGTCGAGGGCATACGAGCCCTGGCTGCAGAGACCGGCTCGCTGGCTTCCATCGGACGCGGTGGACTTCCGCAGCGCCTGCTGACGGGTGGTATCGAGCAGGTGCTGATGCGGCACCTTGCTCGTGCACCTGTCTCGGCTCGGCCTCTCCTTTGCCTGTCGGCTGTGGCCGGAAGGGAGCTCGATCTGGCCCTTCTGTCTCGTCTTTTGCCACAGGCCGAGGTCCATGTTCATGAGCTGGCGGACGTCGGGATCTTGGAGCTCTACGATCAGCGCTGGCGCTTTGGCCATGACAAGCTCCGCGAGCGAGTGCGCGATTCGCTGAGCGCAGCGGAGCGCCAGCAGCTACACGCCAGCATCGCCTTGGGTCTGCAGCAGCTGTATCCAGACGATCCAGGCCGTGCCTCTCAGATCGCGCTCCATTACCGTGAGGCGCAGGAGCCAGCGAAGGCGGCCCGCTTCTATGCGCTGGCCGGTGACGCGGCGCTGCGGCATGGAGCACCGAAGGAAGCGGCGGCGCTGCTCGAACAGGCAAGAAGTCTTCACGCGCAGATCCAGATGCCACGGCTTGCCAAGGTGCAGCTGTGGCGCGGTATCACCGAGGCGCGTTTTGGGATTGGACGGCTGCGAGAGTCCGAGGCGGCGCTGCGACAGCTCTGCGCGCTGGCGGGTACGCCGCTTCCAACCGAGCCGCTGCCCCTTTATTCCATGATGGGGCGTCTGGCGGCTGAACTTCTGGGACGCCGCGTGGGACTGTGGCCGCGCAAAGCTTCTACGGATCCCGCGCAGCGAGCCATGGAGGCCGAGCTACTTGCCGGGCTCGGAGTTGAGGAGGTCTTTGTCTGGACCGATCAGCCGGAGCTCGGTCTTTTGTGCACGCTCCTTGGGATGAGCCTCGAAGACCGGCTGGGAATGGCGCCGCGACGCAACTATCATCGCACGGCGCTGTTCTTCATTCTGTCTCATACTCCGCTGCGCGGCTTGTGCCTCCGCTATATGGAACACATCGAGCGCCGTGATGCGGACATCCTGTCTGGCACCCACGCCGAGATCGACTTTCTGCGCGTCCGAGCGATGGTCGAGCTCAACGACGGCCAGCTTCATCGCGCCGTCGAGCATGCGGCCAAGGCGGTGGCGCTGTCCCGCGCCTACAAAGATGATCTGGCCCTTTTACATAGCTTGCTGCAGCTCCAGCTCGCAGCGGCCGGACTCGACGATTATCCACAGATGTTGGCAGTGAGCCGAGAAATGGAGCCGCTCGCCGTGCGCGCCGAGAACGCGCGCTATCTGGCGCTCGCCTACGTCGGCCAGGGAGCGGCTCAGCTCAGCCTGGGCGAGTATGAAGCATCTGCCGCGATTTTGAAGAAGGCGCACGCCTGTCTGCCGCAAGAGCTCGGCCCGGTCCCAGAGTCGGTCATCCTCGGGCTTTTGGCCTCTGCCTGCCGACACCTGAACCTGTTCGAGCGCGCTATAGAGTTCGCCAGCCATGCGCTAGACGCGGTGCTGCGGGCACGTTGGAGTCTGGAGCCGCTACGCCATCCATTGGTTTGCCTCCTCGATGTCCTCCTGGCTTCGCCCGAACCGGTGCGGCACAAAAAACAGATCGAGACCGCGCTCGCCAAGTTGCAGCAGCTTGCGCGCCGATTTCCGTCTGCGGCGCCCGATGATGCCATGTTTCATGCCCTCTACTTTTGGCGCTTCGATAGGCCGCGCCAGGCCATCCACTCTTTCAGGCAGTGCATCGCGCTGGCCAATCGGCTCGGGATGACGCGAGAAAAGGCGCTCGCGCAGTACTGGCTGGGATGCTTCGCCCAAACTCCTGCGGGCCGTCCCCTGGTAAGCGAAGGAGCTGCGCCGCACTTTCGCGATGCACTCGCGACGTCCGAGCGCATAAAAGCCGCCGGTATGAGCGCGATGATCCGAGCAGCCTGGCAGTCCTCGGCAACCAAGCAATGATCTCGATTCGCTGATTGACCGTCGAGAGTGGCACACCGACGACACACCTACACAACTGTCGCAGTACTGTGACACGACGGAAAAGAAGCTGTGTCCGGTCTGCGACGAGCCAAGCAACGCGTCACAGGAGTCGCTGTAACGACTGGCCAAGGCTCAGTCTGTTCGGAAACGGGGTCCGTCCTGTAGATGCATGATCGTCGTGCGAGTCGGTGCCCGTCGGCCCATCTCCACATTGCGGTCTGTCTGGCTGTTCTCGAATTCCTGTTCGGAATGATGATAAAGACTCCTCTCCGAAGGAGGCATGCACGAATGGATACACTCTCTCTGTCTGGAGCGACGGTCGCAGTGACTGGTGGTGCGGGCTTCATCGGCTCACACTTGGTACGTAGGCTGCTTGCTGAGCGGGTCGCACGCATCGTGGTGCTCGACAGCCTTCGCTACGGAGACCCAGCGAACCTGACAGCTTGCGGTGCGCAGGTCACACTGATTCCGTTCACGCTCGGGACAGACGATCCAGAGCGGCTGAGACAGCACCTCACGGGCGTCGATTATCTGTTCCATTTGGCAGCTGAGAAGCACAATCAGTCCAAGGACGAGCCATCGTGGGTTCTGCGCGCCAACATCGAAGGAACGCAGCACTTGTACGAGGCAGCGGGGCAAGCTGGCATCCGGCGCGTGGTCTATTCCTCATCGCTCTATGCGTATGGACGAATGAATGGCCCTCCGTTTCGCGAGGATGAGATCCCGGCTCCGAAGACGGTCTACGGCATCTCGAAGCTCGCGGGAGAGCACTTGCTGCGCTATGCAGCCGATCGGAATGGACTGAGCTGGAACGTCGTGCGGTTCTTGTTCGTATACGGTCCGTACCAGTACGCCGGTCAGGGATACAAGTCCGTCATCTTGCGCAATTTTGAGCGGCTCCTGCGTGGAGAAGCAGCCATCGCGTACGGAGACGGTGGACAGATCCTGGACTACGTGTTCGTGGACGATGCGGTTGAGGCAACCCTGCGCGCGCTGACTTGTGGTGTCTCATCAGAGGTATTCAATGTTGGCAGCGGAGTTGGCGTGCGGGTGATCGATCTGCTTGAGATGATGCGTAAGGTGAGCGGTCGCGATGTGGCCATCGAGCACGGACCGGCAGACTGGACCGCTGGCAGCTCACGGTTGGGCAACGTAGAGAAAGCGCACGCGCTGCTTGGCTGGCGAGCGACAACTCCGCTCGAAGAGGGACTGAGGCAGACCTATGCGTGGATCCGTGCGCGCTGAGCTGGCATCTTTGCCGTTCGCACGCACTGCTTGACTTGACAGGTAAAAGGCGTGCGCGATAGCTATGGATGTAGCCACGAAGCGGTTCGATGGCGGCTGGGATTGTCCCACCGTAGACCGCTCCTCGATGGCTGTGTTCGACCGATGCCGTCGGGGTGAATCCAAGGTCGCATGGGTTCATTACGATGGTTCAGACGAAACAAGACCTCCTTCGCAGCCCGATCCGCCACATCGACATCAAAGACACGGCGATGGATGCGCGACCGATTGTGAAAGCAATGGGAGCGATGGCGTTCCAAGCACGCAACCTCCACCGGGCTGCATCGATCTACGATGCCATGCTGCGCGAGGAGGGCGGTGCCGTGATCCTCTGTCTTGCAGGCTCGCTGGTGTCGGCGGGACTTAAGCAGATCTTGGTGGATCTCATCCGTCACAATATGGTCGATGCCATTGTCTCTACGGGAGCCAACATCGTCGATCAGGACTTCTTCGAGGGGCTCGGATTCCAACACTACATCGGTAGCTCCCTTGTGGATGATCAGGCGCTGCGCGCGCTTGGCATCGATCGCATCTACGATACATTCATCGACGAAGATGAACTGCGTGTCTGCGACATGACCATTGCCAAGCTCGCAGCGACGCTAGCACCTCGTCCTTATTCCTCGCGTGAGTTCATCGGTGAGATGGGTCGCTACCTGGCTGCAAACAGAAAGGGAACCGACAGCGTCGTGCTTGCAGCTTGGGAGTGCGGTGTGCCGATCTTCTGCCCGGCTTTCAGCGACTGCTCTGCTGGCTTTGGTCTGGTTCACTATCAGTGGGAACGGCAAGGGCAGCCGCACCTGTCGATCGATAGCGTGCGGGACTTCCTCGAGCTTACGCGCGTAAAGCTCGCAGCAAAGGAGACCGGACTGCTCATGCTGGGGGGCGGAGTTCCGAAAAACTTCGCGCAGGACACAGTGGTTGCTGCCGAGCTGCTCGGAAAGTCGGTACAGATGCACAAGTACGCGGTGCAGCTCACGGTGGCAGATGAACGTGATGGCGCGCTGTCCGGTTCGACGCTGCGTGAGGCATGTTCCTGGGGCAAGGTTGATACAACGTTCGAGCAGATGGTCTTCGGCGAACTCACGATGACGCTGCCGCTTCTCGCTTCGCACGCGTTCCACGAAGGCGCATGGAAGCTGCGCGCATCGCGTCGGTACAACACGCTCTTTGGATAACGCGCGCCGTGCGTAACGCGCCATCGATCTGTACCTAGATGCGTGCAGATCGTGTGTCGCATTCGGCGCAAGTACCGCTCCGTTCGTCGCTTTTCACAGGTGCGGAACGGACTTCCCATTCGATCGCTGGGTACTGCGACGCGGGCTCGCTGCGCGCTCGTAGTTGGAGGACTGATCATGTCGCTTCGTGAGCAAAACAAAACCGGACGTACCATTCTAGAACACAAGAACCAACAGAGCGCACCTGCGATACAGCAGGGCAACACGCGCATTGTACCGTCGCGTTCTGTCTCTTCGCAGGAAGAAGAAGCGGCCGACGGTTGGGGATTCAAGGACACGCGCTTCGTTGTGCAGAAGAACGGCAGCGTAGTCCTCACTGGCAACCGCTACAACATCAGCAACGTCGAGTTGCCCACACTGATGCCCTGGATGGCAGAGAAGCTCGGAGCGCCGTTAGGCTACGACAACCGCAACGAGCCGCACTATCCGCCCAACGTCCCGCCAGCAGGTACAGCACCGGAGCTACTGGCTGCGCTCCAGCGCTTCCTCCAACCAGATCAGCTCTCGCAGGATGCGCTTGTCCGTCTGCGACACGGACACGGGCACACCGGCGCTGAAATCTGGGCCATCCGCTACGGGCAGATCGATCGTGTGCCGGATCTCGTGGTGTTCCCGAACTCACACGATGAGGTCGTGCAGATTACAGCCACAGCAAAGGAGCACGGCGCTTGCCTCGTCCCCTTTGGTGGCGGAACCAATGTGACCGATGCGCTACGTCTCCCGATTGGAGAAGAGCGCTTCGTCATCGCAGTCTCCATGCGGCGAATGGACAGGATTCTGTGGATCGATTCGGTGAACCGTACTGCCCGCATCGAAGCGGGAGCCACTGGCCGCCACATCGTTCACGAGCTTGCGAAGCACGGATTCACCATGGGCCACGAGCCCGACAGCCTCGAGTTTTCGACACTTGGCGGCTGGATCGCGACCAACGCGAGCGGCATGAAAAAAAACCGCTACGGCAACATTGAGGATCTGGTCCTAGACATGCAGGTCGTCGTCGCGCATGGCGTCATTGAACGTCCGCAGGTCGGCCCGCGTGAGAGCATCGGCGTAAACCCCAAGAACTTCCTATTCGGCAGTGAGGGCAACTTCGGAATCATCACGAGCGCCATCGTGAAGCTGTTCCCCGTGCCTGCGGTACAGCGCTACGGCAGCGTACTGTTTCCCGATCTGGCAAGCGGTCTGTCGTTTCTCTATGAGCTTCAGCAATCCGGTGCGGTGCCTGCCAGCGTGCGCGTCATGGACAACACGCAGTTCCACTTCGGCCAGGCGTTAAAGCCCAAGACAACCGGCTTTGCAGCGCGCGCCAAAAGCGCTGCGGAGAAGCTCATCGTCACGCGCATCAAAGGCTATGATCCCTTCAAGCTCACCGTCGCCACCATCGTGTTCGAGGGCAGCGAAGAGGAAGTCCGTTTCCAGGAACAGACTCTCTATCGCATCGCCAAAAAGCACGGTGGCATGAAGGCTGGTGCGACCAACGGCGAGCGTGGATACCAGCTCACCTTTGGCATCGCTTACATCCGCGATCTGACGTTCGAGCACTGGGCAATTGCCGAGAGCTTCGAGACCAGCGTGCCCTGGAGCCGCGCACTGGAACTGTACGAGCGAGTCCGTGATCGCGTTCATCGCGAACACGAAGCGCGTCGGCTCCCAGGCAATCCCTTCTTCACAGGCCGCATCACGCAGGTCTATTCCTCTGGCGTGTGCATCTACTTTTACCTCGGCTTCTACGCCAAGGGCGTCGCGGATCCGGTGAAGAGCTACACCGAACTCGAACACGCTGTACGCGAAGAGATCCTCGCTTCTGGTGGCTCTCTTTCGCATCACCATGGTGTCGGCAAGATCCGTCAGGACTTCCTACAAGACATCTATTCCGAAGGCGCGCTGTCCGTTGTGAAACAGGTGAAGCAGGCCATCGATCCGGACAATCTCTTTGGTGCATCAAATCACGGCGTGTTGGGACAGGTGCAGCTCGAACGCGAGGGAACCTGACGATGGACAGCACCGAGGAACTACTCGCCGGGGCTGTACATCATGATGGTCGCTGGGACTTCGCGTGGGCACTCGCACAGCCACACGGATCGGCGATCATTCGTCTGCTCGGGTACTCCTTTCGTAAGGTACTACGCTGCTGTACCGCTCGCGTTACGTTCGATCTCGCTTCATTCGAGCGTGCCGTGGCGGAAGCGCCGTCGGATTCCCTCTTCGTACTGGCTCCCTCGCACCGTAGCTACTTCGACTTCCTGCTCATGAGCTATCTGTGCTTTCAGTACCCGGAACTCGGAATTCCGATCCCACACATTGCCGCAGCAGACGACTTTGCACGCATTCCAATCGTCGGGCGCGTGCTCAAGAAGGCACAGGCATTCTACGTCCGACGCGGGGCTGGTACGCAGGCACCAGCGCTGAATGCAGAGCTTCACCGACTCGCAGCGCAGGGTGGTTCCCTGATGTTTTTCATCGAAGGACAGCGCAGCCGTTCGCGGCATGTGCTGGCCCCCAAGCGAGGCCTCCTGCGCGGCTTGCAAGCGACTGGGCACTCCTTCGTCGTGCTCCCCATCGCCTTTGCCTACGAGCGCTTGCCCGAAGAGTCTGCGTTTGCCGATGAACTGCGCGGGGGAGCGCGACCGCGCATGTCGCTACGCGCACTGCTCTGTTGGTTGAACGAGGTCGCTCGCAAACAGGTTCACTTGGGACGAATCCACATCACCTGTGGAACCACGGCCCGGCTTCAATCCGACACGGATATCGCTTCGCTGGCGAAGCACGTCGTTGCAGAACAGCAGCGCCATACCGCAGTAAGTCGCTTCCATCTGCGCGCCTTTCTTGCCCACGCCCATGTAACGTCGGTCAGCGAGGACTGGCTCGCGGATGCAATCCAGAGGCGTGGTGGTCGCGTCCTCGATAGCGAACTTCCGCCACCATGCGGCGTACGGTCGGCGTTGCAACAGTCGCTACGTAACCAATGGATGCACTGGTTCTTTGGAGACGCGCTGCGACTGTTTCCGAACAATTACGCCATTCGGCACCACGTCGAACGACGTAGCTTCGTGGAGCGAACCGCGCCGGACGATACGGAAGATCCTTGCCTACGCCGTGTCGTCGAGGCACTGATGGCACCGATTGTACTTGATTACGAGCTAGCGACGAGACATCTCGGAGCACCGGGCGGACTGCTGCCATTTCCCAGCCCGCACGCACTCGTGCAAGCCTATCCGGTCGCTCATCTGCCGCACCTCGAAGATGCATACCGCGCGCTCGTCGAGCACCGGATCCTTTGCGAAGCGGGCCCACAGTCGTTTGTCTGGGGAGCCGCCGCCACCGAAGTAGACGCATTCTACCGACAGATCACAGCCGACTTTTCGCTCAGGAGCCGACGCCACAGCAGCCGTACGAACGCCACCGTCCAACGCACTGCCACACAGAGACCCGCAGCGGTCCGTTGAAACCGCCGTCCGAAATGGACGCGCGGTCAGGTCGCAGCTGTTTCATGAAGAACTGGTGAAGCATCGCGCTCCGATTCGAGTAGCGTGACGCATCCCATGCGAGCTAGCCCCATTCGTTCTGCCATGTTTTGGACCCTCCTTGTGCTCGGTGCTCTGGTCCCTCACGCTGCGCACGCCCTACAAGCACAGTGCTGGATCTATCTGCCGGTTCACATTGCACCACTGCTCGCAGGTCTCGCGCTCGGTCAGGCAGCAGGTCTCGGCGTTGGCATTGCAGTCGCAATCAGTGAACTGTTGGGCAGCCACCTACCGTTTGAACGACTGCTTCCGCTGGCCTGCGAGGTCTTTGCCTATGGAGCCGCTGCAGGCTGGCTGTCGCGCTACGGCCGGGGTCTGGGAAGCCTATTTCTCTGTCTCATCGGTGCGCAGCTTGTGGGGCGACTCGCGTATCTTGTCCCTGCGCTGGTGTTTGGCAAGCCGCTACTGCGCGCCTTGCATGGCTTGTTCTTCGCACCGTGGCCCGGCCTGCTGCTTCAGCTTACGCTGCTTCCACCACTCGCTTTGTGGCTCGCGCAGCGGGTGAGTCCGGGTCCGCTGCCATCGAAACACTCCACCGCCCCCACCGGGTAACGTCTTTTGAGAGCAGGTTCCTTCGGATTTTCCGTCGCGTGCGCGCGTTCCATCTTCGTCAGCATCATCTGCAAATACTGTCTGGGACTCAGAATCTTCGCGGCGTCACTCGATCGGAGGAGTCCATGCACTTCGCGTTCAGTCGCCGCGCCATCTCTGTCACTTTCACACCATCGAGCGCCCACTGCCAAAGCTGCGCGATGACGCTCTGTTCCGCTTCATCCTCAACACGCTGTTGCGCATCCAGAGACAGTCCATCCGCCGCCTGCATGTCCGTGGACACGCGGATGTAACCAACCGCTCTACGCTGCGTTCCTTCCACTCCGTAAGGTCGCTTGGAGTCTCTGCTCGGGACTCCCAAGTGGACTCTGTTCGCACTCCTCATGACAGCTCCTTCCGTCGCCAACTGTGCGCGTTAGGAGCCAATTGATAATTAGATTATGCGTCCCCCAGCGCCATCGCAAAGGGACGAGTCAGAAACGGAACCGGGGCTGCTGGCTGTAGCGTTCCGCTCTGTTGTCCCAAAAACATCGCGACAGAAGACACCGCATCCGATGACATCGCGAGATCGATTCGTCCGTCCTGATTGAAGTCCGCCGCGCGAAACATGGTGCTGGTCGTTGGGCTACTGATTTGGATAACCGGCGCAAACTGCGGAAACGGAAAGTAGTGAAACAGCTTTCCAGCGGACAGCTTCTGTCCAGACGGAGCGGTCAGGATCACCTCCATCCGCTCTTTGCTGCCGCGAAAGACAGGCGCCATCGCGGTAAGCTGCGTCGCAGAGACGACCTGAACCTGCGTCGCAGATCTTCCCCCAATGGTGAGCGTCATACCCGGAACAAAGTTCCGTCCTTGGATCGTCACCATCACTTCTTTGTCGTACAGCGCAGCACGAGGCGAGATCGATTCGAGCCGCAGCGCAGGCTCACACTCCCGTGTCAGTTCGTTACAGACCGATTCGCTGGCCTGGCACAGTTCGGGGTTTGCCACGCAGCTCTCTGGGTTCGCCTGAGACAGTCCGCCAAACAGGGCTTCACAGCTTGCGCTGGTCAGTACGATTCCCAAACAAAGTAGCGTGCGTGCGATGTCTGCGCGGTGTCTCACTTGCTTGCTCCTTGCGCGCTGTTCGGATGCGGAGAACTCTCTCTGCCCGGCCATGCCATCGTGAGGATTCCCCCCAAAACCAGCGCAGATCCAGTCGCCATCAGGCCCGCTCCAAGCGACTTGGTGGCATACAGCGCATCGCAGTGACGCGCCGAGCCTTCCGCTTGTGTGATGCACTGACCATCGATAGAGAGCGCACCGCCTCCGAATCCCAACAGGATGCCTCCTGCTCCCACGGCTGCGGCTCCGGCAATCAGTCTCCAGCGCGGACGCGGCTCTCGCAACACACTTGGCTTGCTGCCATCCAGCACGATGATCGGGCGCGGGCGCGGAACGGACTCCTGATCGGTCCACTCTTGCTCCGCTGGTTCCAGCTTCAGCGATACAGAGGACTCTGCATTGTCTGTCACATCGACTCTCTGTTCGATGGATCGATAGCCGGGCAGACTGACGCGCAGTTCTGTGGTTCCAGCCCACACGGTACGCACAAGCGGAGCCATTCCGATGCGCGCTCCGCTCACAAAGACTTCCGCTTGCGGAGGCTGCGTTGTGATGCGTAGCGTCCCCTTTTTGCGAGACAGCGCCGCACTCGCAAGCGGAGCCAGCACCGAAGACAGCTTCGCTTTCAGCAGCTCGGTACTACAGCCGCTACAGGATTCGCTGATCACGCTGGCCTGCTGTCCAACGCTGCGATCCACGATCTGCGCGTGAAGCTGATAGCTGCGACGGTCCGGTGCATCCGCTGGGCTCGCTGTGGCTGTTACCGAGAGCACCACCGCATAGTCGGCTTCCTGTTTGGCCGCTTGATCGACCAGACAGGAAACCTGATGCAGACAGTCTGCTGGCAAGACCGCATCACGCGGAAGCTGAAGCATCGTCAGTCGCTGCATGGACAGCGCGCGCACCGTCGCAATGGCCAGCGCTGGCTCGGCTCCCTTGGGAATCCCTTCGTACTGTTCCAGCAGCAGCGCGTGCGGAGGCACCGTGATCGACACCGCTTGCACGCTGAAGTTAAAGCGAACCTCTTGTGCGCGACCGGCACGAACATCGACCTGCGCCGTGAGCGTGCTTCGTCCTTGCGCTGCGGTGATGACATGTCGTCCCGCCCGCAGGAGCAGCGGTGCAGACAGAGGCAGCGTGTGCGCCGCTTCTCCATCCACTGTGATCTGGGTTCCGCGCTCCGCAAAGACCTCGACTTCTCCGCTTGGCTGACTATCGGTGAGGGTGGCTGCGGACAGGGTCTGCGCCTGCGCTCCGGAAAGTGGACACAGCGGCCCAAGCAGCAGCGCGCAGAGCAGCCCGTGCCCCACGCTTTGCACTCTGGTCATCCGCAGGCTCATGGACAGCTTCCCGCCTTCACGGTCTGCGTGGCTTTCACCTCCACCGTCTGCGGCTTGCCATCGATTGTGATCTGGTGACTGCCCGGAGGCATCCACAAAGGAATCAGCGAGCATGCCTGCTTGGAAACCTTGGGCACCATCACCACACCAAGCTGCGGAACCAGGCGCAGGATGGCCGCTTGCGTCACGGACTTCTCTTCCGCTTTGCCTGTTACTTTCGGACTGAGCTTCATGGCCCGCTCAAACTCCGTCATCGCTTCGGCGGTGTGACCTTGCGCTTCATGCGCGCGACCGAGCAACACGGACAGATCGAACGACAGCTCCGCGCAGCCCGGTGTCTTTTCCGACCGATTGCACAGCTTCCGCGCCTTCCCAAGGAGCTGCTCTGCGGCGGCAAAGTCCTTGGTATCGAGCGCCTGTCGGCCCCTGCGTGCCAGCTCGGCCACCTGCGGCAGCTTCTCGGCTCCGCTCGGCGTGGTCTGCGGCGTAGATCCGGTCTGCGTACCTTCCGTCCCCTGCGCGGACGCGACCTGCGGACTTGTGGGCCGGTCGTTTGGCTGGATCGTCGTCAGCTTGGGCTGCGGCTGCACCGGAACAGCCAGCGCCGAGCCACTCGACGGAACATTCAGCAGTCGCAGCAAAAGGGCTGCCGCGCGCGTCCGCACCACCGCATTTCCATCATCGGATAGCAGTCGCAAGATCCCCAGACCCGCTGGCTTGCCATCGACCAGCGGCAGGCTTGCTGCCACCTCTGCGGCTTGACTGCGAACCTGTGCCGATGGATCGCGCGCCGCTTTCTGTAGCAGCGGCAAGCTCACCGTCAGTGGCGAAAGCGACAGCCCTTCCAGCACCGCGATGCGCTGCTCGACAGGAACCGTGGTGGAAAGCTGTGCCAGCAGGTTGGGCGGATCGACGTGTACGCCCAGCTTCAACAAAAGACCGTAGGCTGTGCCCGCTGCGCTGCCGCCTTTGCCAAGTGCTTCCCGCAAGACTGGAACGGCGCGCTCGTCGCCCACTTCGGCCAGGCGTCGGGCTGCCGTAAAGCGTAGCGTCCAGCTCTCTTCCGACAGGGCACGATTCCACAGCGCGCGGTCGCCGTCTTCGCGATCGATGATCTGTCGCCGCTGCTCCGTGTCGGCTTTGCTGTACAGCGCTGTCAGGTGCTGCCGCTGTGAGGAATCCCCCAGTCGCTCCAGCCCAATGCGCGCCAGGATTTGATCGGTCTGAGCGGTCTGCTCACCGTGTGAGAGCACTTCGGTCAGCCAGCTTCGTACCTGCTGGATTAGCTCGACTTGCTTAAGCCGAGACAGCAGCGACGTCACCCGTACCAGCGCTCGCAGGGCCTCGCTGCGTACTTCCAGGGCTTCATCCGACAGCCCTTGGTGGAGCGCTTGCAGCGATGCCGCGTCCGTTCTCTGTCCCAGCGCCCGCATGGCACTGCGACGAACGCTCGCGACCTTGTCAGCCGCCAGCCGCAGCAGCAGCGTCTCTGCCTGCGCCGATCGGTCCTCGCTCAGCACTCCCGCTGCATCCTCACGCAGCGCGAAGTCATCGTCGTCACTCGCCAGCCGCGCCCACGTCAGGCTCTGATCCGACAGCGATGTGGGCTCACGCGCTGCAATGTCCACAATCGCGATGGCCGCTTGGTGTCGCAGCGCCTTGGACGGATCGCCGTTTAGGATCGCTGCCAGCAGCCGAACATCCGTCGCCACGCCAGACAGAGCCAGTCCTTCCATCGCAATCTGTCGAGACGCCAGCGTCGCGTTTTTCGCTTCGGCCACTTTGCGAAACATCTCCAGTCCGACCGGGTTTTCCGGTGTCGTCAGCAGTCGCGCCGCAAAGAGCTGCTCTGCCCCCGGCTGCGCCGCCAGATCCGCCAAAAAGCGCCGTCCCACTTCGTCGTGAACCGCCGCCAGCCTGCCTGCTGCCAGCAGCTTGTGCTCTCGCCGACCCGGACGACTGAGACGCTGCCGCAGCAGGGACTTTGCCTGTTCATCACCACCACGAGCCAGTCGGCCCAGCAGTCGCAGCGCTTGCTCTTCCGGTGTGCTGGGCATTGTCGCAACACCGAGCAGGATTTCGATCGCTTTTGGGTGCCCTTGCTCGCTGAGCCAGTACGCCGCTTTCTGTCGCGTCATCACGTCGCTGCCATCGAGTGCTTCAAGAAGCAGCTTCTGTCCGTGTGGATCGCCAAGCTGAGACAGCGCCGCCGCCGCCGCCACCTGTACGTTTGGGGCTGTCTTTTGGCTGAGCAGCTTCTGAAGTGGCGGGATGGCTTGCCGAGCACCCAGCTCGCCGATCGCTGCCGCTGCCTGCGCGGCAATCTCGCTGCTTGTGTCCGACAGAAGCGGCAACAGCTTGGGCAGCAGGCTGAGATCGTGCGTCCAGCCCAGCTCGCTCAGCACCGAGGCTCGCAGCTCCGGGTCAGGATCCTTTAGCTCGCCCACCAAGAAGGCGGTGGCTTGCGCGCGCGCTTCGCCCATTTCACTGGGGTGAAGCTGAATCTGGGTCGGCTTGCGCTGGTTTGACAGATAGCGACTGCCCAGGTACAGCCCGCCGCTTGCCAGCACCAGCACCGACGTGGCCGCGATCACCGAGCTAAGAAACACGCGCTGCTTGGCTTCCTTCGACAGCCCACGGAAGCCGCTCTGAACCAGCCGCGCTGCATCTTTGCCAAGCACCACGCTCTCGCCGCGCTGAATCAGCAGCAGCTCGATCTCTTTGCCTAGCTCCGCGATGACTTCCTTCATCGACGGATAGCGCTGGTCCGGCGACTTCGCCATCAGCTTCATCACCAGCGCTTCGAGTGCCTTGGTGATCTTCAGCTTCGGATGCTTGCTGTGTAGCGTCGGCGTGGGCATCGAGACGTGCTTAAACATCAAGCTCGTCGGAGTCGCACCTTCAAACGGCAGCTTCCCCGTCAGCATCTCGAACAAGATGCAGCCAAGCGCATACTGATCCGCTCGTGAATCGACGTGGGCTGCGCAGGCTTGCTCGGGCGACATATACAGCGGGGTGCCCAGCACCGACCCGACTTCCGTCAGCCGTCCGCTGAAGCTGTTGTCGCTGCGCTCGCCATCCTGAGCCGCTGCCAGCTGCTCGATTTGATCTTGGCGAAGCGCCTGATTCGCCCGCAGCGCAATGCCAAAATCGACAATCTTTACAAAGTCCTTCTGCCCAGTCTGCTCGACCAGAAAAATGTTTTCAGGCTTCACATCCAAACCCGTCGAGAAATCCGCTGAAATTTCCCCATTGCCGTCTGAGACGCCAGGGAAGTTGCCGACCCAGCTCTTTCCGCCAGCCCCACAGCGCCCAAGCTGATGCGCACATAGCCAACCGTTGGTGAGAAACATTACCGACCGTGGCACGGCAAGCGCGTTGGAATAGGCCGCGCTCGCGGTGACCCGTTATTGTGAGAACATTGGTAGCTGCTACACCAATAAGAGATTTGGTCAGCGTTCTTAGCACCGAATACGAAGAACTGGATCGGTCTCGCAGCTCTCCACAATCTGATTGTAGCGAGCGAGTATCTCCGAAATCGTCGCCCGGCAATCACTAGCCTTGAATAGGCTCCGCTCATAAACATTGGCTGTCAGAAACTGCGCGGCATCGATCACATCTATGCGATCACGCCATTCGGTGCCTTTGAGAAGATAGGCAGCCCCGTTGACTCCATCTGACAGAGTCACAATGACTGGCTTCAGTCCGGCCTGGAGATTGGCTGCTGCCTTGCGAATCAGGGCCTCATTCGGGTAAGTAGTGACATGTATCGCGACTTCGTTCACTTGGAAATCCGCACTTCGCTCTGTCGATTGATCTGTGACCGAAGACCCATGATGCTGCACATGGCCAACACCGAGCACGATGTCGAGTTTTGCGCCGACAAGATGCTGCAGCATGGCTCCAACGTAACTTGTCCCACCCGCATTCTTCTGGATTTCAGCGGCTTGGGAAAAGATGTCAGTGAGGTTGGCCGCGATCGATTTGCCACTGTCGAAGTTAAACTTCGGGCCTTCGCTGGCAAAGTAAAGTCTCACTTTCTCCACCCACCAGGCCAAAACCAGCGCAAGGTCAAGCTTGCTCTGTTTCGTGTGCGCTTCGTTCAACGCATTGACGTAGCTTTCCATCAGGCCAAGGCTGCCGCGACTTGTCCTGCCACCTTCTTCGGCGAGAACTTTGGTAATGCCAAACTCAGCCAGAATTGACTGCACAGCAGCCTTACCAAGTCCTTTAACCTGACCACCTTCATCGGTTCGTAGTTTTCCAGGATTCAATGGCAGGCCATACTGCTCAGCCGTCCTTGTAACCACCAACCCGACACACAAACCGCCTTTTTGCAGAAACTTTCTCTGCGTAGAGGCCAGCGTTTCGAGGAATTTGAGGTCATCAGTCATGATTTTGGGCCTCTTGGTTCCATACAACCTTGTAGGTCACTTTGGTGCAGGTTTGTGCCAGGGCCAAGGGTAAGTCACGAATTTCCTCAAGCGCTGGATTGAGATAGTTTTTTGCTATCCACTGAATCACCGGGACGCAGACTGCATCGCCAAAACCAAAAAGCGCTTGGTTGAGTGGCACATTAATCTTGTAGTCATCGGCTCCCATCAAGCGGGCACATTCGCGAGGTGTCAGAAGGCGCACTCGATATCTTCCTTTACCAGCGCAGAACAGAATCTGCCGTCCGCTGCCGCCTCGTGGGGTTCGCAAGCACCCTGCAATACCATCTGTGCGGAGTTCCCCCATGGACCGTCCGTTACGCACACGACGGAACACAGTGCCGTAACTCCACGTTGAACCCGCCATCATCCTTTCGGCTTCTGCACGATGCTTCTCACTCATTTGATTGAATAGATACTCACAACGATCCTGGGACCACCAAAGCTCAGAGCTCCGTGGAATGTCCTCAATGATATCGTAGAGCGTGAGCGTTAGAGAAGGGAGAAAGGGAAGTTTGCGAACGGCCCACCTGATTTCCGGATGCATAATGATGAAATCTGCAAGGGCAGGAGGACGCAAATCACTCTGCAATAGAGTGATGGTCTCCTCTTGAAGACGATTGTCTTTGGCTTTCATGCCCACCACAAAGAGTCTCTGGCGACTTTGAGGCACGAAGCGAGCAGCATCTATCAAGAAGGTATCCACTGCATAACCGAGCCTGTTGAGCGCCAGAAGCGCATCACGGAAGTCATTGCCATTATTTGAAGTGAGGAATCCAGCCACGTTCTCCAACAAAACCAACGGAGGCCGACGGTGGTCCATGCTCTTGATTGCATCGATAAAGCCCCAGAAAGCCGATGATTGCATCCCTGCAAGACCATGCCGCGCACCAGCCAATGATAAGTCATTGCAGGGAAATGATGCTGTTGCTAGTTCGATATCTGGGATGTCCTTTCCGTCAATACCATGAACATCGCCGAGTACGAACTCACACGCGTCATCATTGAAATTTGCCCGATACATCTCCCGCTTCTTTTCGTCGATGTCGTTGGCCCAGACTGTGGACCATCCTTCGCGATCCAGCCCCATTCTCATGAGGCCGATCCCGGCAAAAAACTCTGCTGCACGAAGTTCCATAGTGATGTCCGGCCATCTTGAACAGCCAGCGCCCAATTGACAACCTTGGCTTTCGATTGCGAAGGGCTGCCGAGAGCACTGAATGTCATCGGGCTGTTGCCATCAATCACAACATGTTCGGCGACCGTGCACGGATGAACTGAATCAACATGGGAACGATTCCCGGCTGTCCCTGTACACAGCGCGAGGCGTCGATTGGGCCGCACAAAGTCTAGCGAGCGATTCGTTACCATCCAGCGGGCTTGTGGATGGTTCCTCCCACCACCGGCGGAACTGAGATAGGGGCAGCAGCTTCTCGCGGATGAAGGTCACAGCGGGCAGCAGCACCTGGCTCGGGTGCCGACCAGGAAGTGAAGTCGGGGGGACAACTCCGACGGGGAGGTTCCATTGGGTCCGCACCATCTTGATGCGGCTCTCACACCTGTCCAGCCAAGACACCACAGAGAATGAACCGCGACGATACGTGCCGCCAAGCTACGCTTCCCGCGCACTTCCTAGGACGCATAAAAAATAGAGGTTCTCGACGATAATTTGTTAGCCAATATACTCAGGCTTGAGATCACGGTGAACAGTCTTCCCGTCGGGTAGGCGCTTGTCTTTGTTCCTCGCGATGGGCGCTGGGTCGGTGGCGTAGGAAACGCTGGAGTAGGACGCGCGGGCTGTCCCTTCAGCCGTCAGACCCGCCTCGCGGCCCAAAACAGGGGTGCGTCAGCGGCTGACTCACGCATGTTCACCGCAGAAATGGCTCGCGCAGCGGTTGCCTGACCCATGTTCACCGCAGAAATGGCTCGCGCAGCGGCGGACTGACCCATGTTCACCGCAGAAATGGCTCGCGCAGCGGCGGACTGGCCCATGTTCACCGCAGAAATGGCTCGCGCAGCGGTTGACTGACCCATGTTCACCGCAGAAATGGCTCGCGCAGCGGCGTACTCACGCATGTTCGCCGCAGTCAGGCTGGGGGCCGGTGCCTGCGCGGACCTTGCTGTCCGTGTGTTTTGCGCCGTCAGCCACAACGGGCACGCAGCTGTTCCTCAAGTGCTTCCTCGGCCAGCACCCAGGAGCCTTTCGTCACCCAGCACTTGGCGCGCTACAGCAGATCACGGTGAACGATTCCGTGGTCGTGGACGGCTTGTAAGCCGGTGGCAATCTGCTGTGCGATGCGACAGGCGCGCAGCGGCTCGATCGGGCCTGCTTCAATCGCTTTGGACAGCGTCGGCCCGACCAAAAGCTCCATTACCAGATACGAGCGTCCATCTGACAGCAGCCCGAAGTCGGCGATGTAGACCGTGTTCGGATGATGCACAAGCGAAGCCATCTTGGCTTCTTCTAGGAACCGTCGCTGCGCGATCGGATCTTGCGGTTGCAGCAGGATTTTGACCGCCACCGGCGTGTCCAAGTGAACGTGCTTGGCCCGATAGACCACGCCCATGCCACCTTGCGACAGCCGCGACTCGATCAGGTAGCGCTCTGCCAGCACCGCGCCCACCACCGGGTCGGCGTCTTCTTGTTCTTCCAGCGGCGGATAGCTTGGGGCCGTACGATCGAGATCTTCTTGGCGAATCTGCGGAGCCGATGGCGAACTACAGTGGTGCGCCTCGGTCACCGCAAACTGCAAGCCGCAGCGTGCGCAGCGCTTGGTAAGTGAAGTCCCGAGCCTTGCAGCAACCACGAAACCGTCCCCCAAGCGGCACATTATACATCAGCGATAGCTATCGGGATTCCAGGCGGCGCAGTCCATCGGCATGATTGGCAAAATGGTCGAGCCAACCGAGGAGTGCTCCGCTGCTCTGGTGGCGCGGATGGACCCTGCGCGGCCTGCGACCGGCCCGCGACCGGCCCGCGACCGGCCCAGGGCCCAGCGCTGGCTGCCGCAATGAGACCGCGATTGCCCAAAATCTCCGCTTGGAGCGGTGCTATGGTGCCCTCCTTTAGCCGGAGGTGCTTCATGAACCAGCTTCGTGATGGTCGTGTGAGAGTCTCTCGAATTGTGGGCCGCCCGCTGCGGTGGTCTCGGTGGCTTCTGTGGGGCGCGATCGCCAGCGCGGGTCTTGCCGGTTGCGCTGCCGTCCGTGAGCTGGACGATGACGAAGAGGTCGTCGATCCAACCCAGCCGCCGAGCGATCCTGTGGTCAGCGAAAACAACCTCGGGTGTCGGGGTCGCTCGTGCTCTGCGGCGGCTCCGTGCGGGACCGGACAGCGCTGCTTGGAAGGCGTCTGTGTCCAAGCGGGCGATCCGTGCCAAGACGACAGCACCTGCCAAGATGACTCGCGCTGCTACAAAGGGTCGTGCTTGCCGTGGGATCTTTGCAAAAAGCTCGGCAGCTTCGATCCCGAGTGCAAAGGCGTCGCGTTCACGCCCGAAGAGTTCAAGGCCCCGGTCATTGCCTGCAAGCTGACCGGCTTTCAAACGCTGTCGGTGCCGGTGGTCGCGGACCTGGATCGAGACGGAAAGCCAGAAGTCCTGACGGTTGCACACGGCGTCGGCATCGTCGTGATGAGCGGCCAAGACTGCCGCGAGGTGTGGCGAAAGAGCCTCAATCTTCAGGCGAGCAACCAAGGAAACCTGGCGGTCGCTGACCTGGACGGCGATGGCTTTGGTGAGATCGTGGCGGTGGACTCGGCAAATCGCGTCATCGTGCTGGATTACAAAGGCAACCTGCTCGCGACCTCGCCGACGCCAACCCAAGAGTCAAACAGCAACGGTCAGCTCTGGAGCGCACCCGCCATCGTCGATGTGGACGGCACAGCTCCGCCAGAGATTGTCGCCGGTGCCCAAGTCTCTCGCTTTGTCCGGGGCACCCCGTCACGCATCGAGGTTTTGTGGACCAAGCCCAACCGCGCCGAGTCACTCGGCTCTCTGCCAATTGCTGCCGACCTCGACGGCGATGGCCGTCCCGAGATCATCTCGAACGACAAGGTCTACGACGGCGTCACCGGCGCGGACAAAACCCCACCTGCGCTGTCGAGCAAGCCCTTCTATCCTGCCGTCGCGGACTTCAACCTTGATGGCAAGCCCGATCTGCTGCTCGTGATGTCCCAGTCCGGCAGCCAGATGGTCAGCATCTACGACTACGCCAACAAAAAGACCATCTTTGGTCCGTATCGCGTCGCCGAAGGTGGCTGGGGCGGACCGTCTGTCATCGCTGACTTTGACGGAGACAAGGTTCCCGACTTCGGTCTTGCCTCCGCCACCCGCTACTATACCTACGCGCTCAAGTGCGCAAGCAGTCCCAAGCCTGCCGACTGTACTGGCAGCGATCCCGGCGTCTTGTGGTCCAAGCAGACCCGCGACGCCTCATCGGGAGGCACAGGCTCCAGCGTGTTTGACTTCAACGGTGACGGAACTGCCGAGGTCGTCTATCGCGACGAGTGCTGGCTGCGCGTGTACAACGGCAAAGATGGCAAGACCCTCTTTGCTGCCAACATCACCAGCAACACCTGCCTAGAACTGCCGGTCATCGCCGATGTCGATAACGACGGTCACGCCGACATCATCGTTCCCAGCGACTCCTATGGATCGTGCAGCAGCTCTGCCCAACCGGAAGCCGAAACGCGCACTCCATGGACTGGACTGACCCAAGGACTGTTTGTGCTGCGCGATCCGATGAACCGCTGGATGCCATCGCGCCCCCTGTGGAACCAGCACAGCTACCACATCACCAACATCAACGACGACCTGTCGGTTCCCACGACGGAGTCCGACAACTGGCTCACCTACAACAACTATCGCCAAAACGTCCAGGGCGGCGGCGGCAGTGCGGGATCTCTGCCTGATCCGACTGGGCGCACGGTACCGGGACTTGACTCCACCGATTGCAGCAAGCTGTGGCGACTGCGCGGCGAGGTCTGTAACCGTGGTGCCAGCCCGATGACCATGCCGATCTTTGCCAGCTTCTATGAAGGCCATCCCGACATGGGCGGCAAGCTGATCTGTACGGGGCAGACCGCTGGAACCATTGCTCCCGGTAGCTGCGCGCCTGTGACCTGCGACTGGAACAGTCCACCAGGCCGCGCGGTGGACCTGTATCTGCGGGTCGGAGACAACGGCAAGGGCACCCGTCAGGGCGGTCAGTGCAAAGACAAAAACGACCTCGCGCATCAGCCCGCTGCGACGTGCTCGGGCATCCCCGGCTGATTCCGTTTCATTGGCGTCGCTCCTGCTCCCGTGACCCTTTCTCGCCATCGCTTCTGCATCGTCCTGCGTGGCACGCCTGGCCAGACCCAGGCCCAGGCGATGTCGGTGCTGGCGCAGCTTCCTCCAGATGAAGTCTTGTGGATCGGTGATGCGCCGCCTGGCCTGACGCAGGTTGCACCGGGGGGCGTTCGGAGGCTGCTCGGTCAGGCGTTTTCTGCGGTGGTGCTGGACCTTCACGATGGGCTGTCTGCCGACGTCCTGGGCCAGTGTGCGGGCCTGGTCTTTGGGGGCGGACGGCTGCTGCTGCGCTTGCCCCCGACTGACGCCGCTCCGCTGACGAAGCAGGCCGAGCTGGCAGTCTATCCCTTTTTGCCTCACGAGGTCGGCCAGCGCTTCTGGGCTCGCTTTGTCCGCTGCCTGGCCAAGACCGATGCCTGCCTGCCTGCGTCCTCTTTCGCTGCCCCCGATCGCTGTGTGACCCCAGACGCGGAGCAAGCCCGCGTGGTGGATCAGCTGGTCGCCGGGCTGTCCGCAGCCAGTCCTTCGCTGTGGACGCTGATCGCAGATCGTGGACGAGGCAAGTCGAGCGCGCTGGGCCTGGCACTTCGCCAGGTTTTGGCTGTCCGCCCCTGGCGCATCGCGGTGTCTGCGGAAAGCCCAGCCGCTGCCCAAGAGATCTTTCGCTTTGCGACAGGTGACCCGCAGCCACCGACCGAAGGACCGCTGCGCTTTGTCGAGCCGCGTCAGCTCACCGCTGTCCACGATGCTTTTGACGTGATCGTCATCGATGAAGCCGCACAGCTTCCTGTCCCGCTGCTGGTTTCCATTACCCAGCGCCATCCCTTGGCTCGGCTTGCGTTTGCTAGCACCGGGCGCGGTTACGAAGGCACAGGCCGGGGCTTTGTCCTGCGCTTTTTGGCCTGGGCCGCGCGGGAAGGCAGACCGCTTGTGCTGCTCTCTCTTGCGCGACCCGTTCGCTGGGCTCCTCACGATCCCCTGGAGCGCTTTGTGGATCACGCACTGGCCCTTGATGCCGAGCCCGCTCCATTCGATGAACTGCTTCCGGCGTCCTCTTCGGCTGGTGAGGTGACCGCGCTTGCCGAGCCACCTGTTCATCGGCTGCTCGACCGCGATGCGCTGGCCAACGACGAGCAGCTTTTGCGCGACTTCTTTGGCCTGCTGGTCCACGCGCACTACCGAACCACACCGAGCGACCTGCACCGCATGCTGGATGCGCCCAACTTGGATCTGCACGCGCTGCTGCTGCGCGGACGTGTGGTCGCTGCATCGGTGGTGGCCCGGGAAGGCGGGCTCTCGGCGGCACTGTGCGCGCAGCTTCACAAAGGGCAGGGCAGGATTCGAGGCCACGCGCTACCGGACACGCTGATCTCGCATGCCGGGTATGTGGAAGCGGGGCAGCTACAGGTGGTGCGCAGTGTGCGGATTGCGGTCCATCCCGCGCTGCGGCGTCGGCGCTTGGCGGCGCTGCTGGTAGAACAGATCCATCGCTTCTATCCCCAGGCAGAGCTGTTTGGAACGGTGTTTGGCGCGACGGCAGAGCTTGTGTGCTTTCGGCGGCAGCTCGGCTATGAACTGGTGCGCATTGGGGCCTCACGCGGCAGTCGGACCGGCGAGCCTGCGGCGGTGATGCTTCGTCCTGTGTCACCGCGAGCGAAGGCGCTGTTTGCGGCGCTGCGACAGGATCTGGCCCTGAACCTGCCGCTCCAGCTTGCGCTGCTTGAAGCCGATGGCGAGGTCTGTCTAGACGATTCCCTGCGGGAGGCTGTGAGCGTACACTTGCCCGCTCTACGCTCGCTTTCTGCGGAACAGCGCCATCGCCTGATTCGGCACTATCTGCTTGGACCGCAGCCCTTTGACGCGCTGGCGCAGGTGCTGACCGACTACGTATCGAGTCATCAGGCCCAGCTTGCGCAGCGTTCCGTGCGGGAGCAGCGCTTGCTGACCGCGCGCGTGCTGCTGCGGCTGCCGTGGGCGCAGGTCTGTCGGGACGCTGCGTATCCCACCATCCCGGCGGCCATGCGTGCGCTGCGACCCGCGCTCCGTGCGCTGTATGAGTCCGTGGAAGGGCCGCTTACGCAGGACATGGGATAATGGTCGCCTGGTTCAAGTCGCCTGGTTCAAGTCGCCTGGTTCAAGTCGCCTGGTTCAAAAGGAGTTCTTCATGCGCTTTTCCGACATCCTGCATGCGTACTTTCGTGGCGAGGCCACCGAGGCCTGGTTCTTCATCGTCCCTGCCGGGCTGCTGCTCTTGGCGGTGGGCGGAGCGCTGCTGTGGCAAAACCGGACGCCGTTTGACTTCGGACTGTCGATCCCGAGCCTGCTGTTTGGGCTGAGCTTGTCCGTGATTGGGGTCACCGTTGGCGCGCGTACGCCCAGTCAGGTGCAAGCCCTCGAAGCGGTGTATCAGCGATCGCCGGTCGAGCTGGCCAACGCCGAGCTGTTGCGCATGGAAAAGGTGACGCAGAACTTTCGATCGACCTTCTATGCCTTCGGAGCGCTGGCGGCGGTCGGTCTGCTGCTCATCTACGGCATCCGGCGTGAATGGGCGACGGGTCTGGGCATCGCGCTGATCGTCGGAGCCGGGATTGGACTGACGGTAGACGGTGTGGCCGAGCGCCGGACCCATCCGTATGTCGATGCCCTCAAGTCCTTGCGCGCCGGTGATCAGTCCGTCGAAGCGGCTCGATAAGGTGCAGTGGCGGGCGGGCGGACTTGCGCGTTGCGTGTGGCGCTACGGGCTGGGCAAAAGCTTGCTGGCGACGCTCGCGAGGATCTCTTCTGCTTGTTCGATGGTCTTCGCAAAGCGCTCGCGGTCAAGCGGACCTTCGCCAAAGACATCCGCCACATAGGCAAACGTGGTGTGGACGCCGCTGTGGTAGTTGCTCGGGGTCAGTGCAAGGTCTACGGAGCTGGCTGCTCGCCGCGCTTCTTGGGTGGCCCGCAGCGCTTCTTGGGCCTTGTCCCACAGCTTTTTGCGCTGGGCTTTGTGCTCATCTGGAACCTTCAGCTTGAGACACAGCTTCTGGTCTTCTAGCTGCAAGTACAGGCGCAGCGGCTCGTTGGGGTGAATCGGAGTCCACTGCCAGTGGGTTGCGATGAAGCCGCCCTTGGGATTGGCTTCGTAGCTGATGCCTGCTTTCGCCATGCGACCGACGGGCTTGCGACGGCACTCGGCAAAGAAGCCGTAGAAGTCGGCGGGCTGCCAGGCTCTGGGGATTTGCTCGGCATAGCGCTCGGTGCGGGCCAACAGGCGCAGCAGCACGTCCCGGTACGCGCTGGCCAGATCGCGGACATCCCGCTGTTGCGGATCGCTCTGCGGCGGCTGAATCTGCGGGGATGCCAGCAGCGTTTCCATCTGCTGGGCATCGCAGCGGTGGACCAGCGCGCGGCGGTCCTCGGTCTGGGCCCACTTTTGAATCCGATCCTCGGTGACGCTGAACTGCGACAGACCAAGCACCAGATACAGCAGGTGTGCCGTCGGCCCTATGCTGTGGACGTGGCTGATCTGGCGATCGAACTGCTCTTTGTCCAAGGCACCATCGACCTTCAGCTCAACATAGACGCGGGTGAGCGAGCCATCGGGAACGCTGACGGTACAGGCCAGATCGAAGCGGCCTCGCTCGGGCTCCCAGTCCACTTCCGTGACCCGGAGCCCGGGCCGCTGCAAGATCGCGCCGAGTAGTCGGCTGTGAAGCAGCAGCCCCGACAAGGCCACCTGATGGACTCGCTCGCTGTGGTCTCGCTGGTCAAAGAGCAGATCAATCGCAGCCATGGTTCCCCCCTGTGCGCCGCACCCCACGCGCAATCCACTTATGTTACCGCAAGCTAGGGCCGGGAAAAGCTGTGCGACACTTACGGGGTGAGCGAGCCCGCAGAGCTACAGCGAAAGGTCCAGCTGGTACGCAAGGCGCTCCTTGGCGGACCGTTGCCGGGTGCGATGGTGCCCTTTGTGGTTTCAGAGCTTTTGTCCGAGGTGGACTGCCGCTCGAGTGACTACAAAGAGTTTCTGCTCTTGGCGAGTGAGTGCTTTGTCCGGCGGCAGCAGCCGAGGCGGGCGGCGCTCACGCAGGCACTGGCAAGCGGAGCAGATGCGGCGCTGCGGCTGCTACCAAGTGATGCGTATCCCAAAGAGCGCGCGTATCTGCTGGCGTACAAAGCCCAGACGCAAGCCGAAGGGACTGCTGAATCTCAGGCGCTGCTCGCCCAAGCGGCTGCCTTGTGTCAGTCTGCGGAGCTGTTTGTATCAGCGGCGCTGCTGTGGCAGCAGGCTGGGAAGCTCTTGGCGGCCAAAGAGGCCTGGAATCGCCTTCTGGGTGGCCAGCTGCCACCGTACGAGCGGGCGCTTGTGCATACCCAGCTTGCGCTGCTCGGTGGACCCGTGGTCGGTGGCGAGGCAGGCAGTCCGCCGCAAGAGCAGACGCTGTGGGCAGAAGGTCAGCGTCACGCCGCGCTGGGTGGTCAGCTGCTGGAAGAAGTCGCTGATGAGCACGAGACGGCGGGCCGACGGGCTCAGGCGCTCGACTGTTATCGCGTGCTGGCGCAGCTTGGGCAGCAGCGTGGATCGGCAGAAAACCTGGCCGAAGGCTACCTGGGCATGCTGCGGATCTATCGGGGCGAGCGGATGGTCGAAGCAGCGATGGGCTGTTATGACGAGCTGTTGGCCCACGCCGAGCGAATGGGTGAGCATGAGCTGTGTGCCGAGCAGTGCAAAGAGGCGGCCCAGTTTCTGGCACGCTGCGGACTGCGAAAGCGGGCTGCGGCCTACGAAGAGCGAGCAGCGCAGGCTTTGATTCTGGTGGCCAGCGGGCGACTGCAAGCGGGGGCTGTCCGACTGGCGGAGCACGCACTGCTAGCGGCGGCAGAGCTTCTGTCAGCGGGGACCGCCCCCGCACTTCTGCGTGAGGTGCTGCGTCAGCTGTCCACATTGGTGGCGGATCCAACGCACAGCGCGCGCTATCAGCGGCTGGCTGAAGCCGTGGTGGTGCCAAGTCGTGTGACGGGCGAGCCAAAGCAGGCTGGCTCGCAGCGCGGACCGGGCGGAGATGTGGGGATACAGCCGGTCTGGTCGTGGGACTTGCTGGCGTGGGAATCTGCGGCTTCGCCTTCGGCGGTGTGTCTGCGCCTGCTGCTGGATCCCAGTCGGCCAGAGCTGACCCGTCGGCATGCGCTGCTGGCGCTACTGTATGTAGAAGACGAACACACCTTGGCGCTCTCTGTGGAACTGCGGCAGCGACTGGCCAAGAGCCTGGGCAGCTTGCGCGCCTATGACGCGGTGGCACCGCTTGCGCGACTGTATCGTGAGTCGCTGACGCTTTCTGCCAGCCTGGAAGAGGCAACGCTGCGCGGTCAGATCATGGATGCGATGCCGAAGCTGCCCTTTGCTCGCTCGCTGGCGCTGGTGGTGTCCGCGCTGTCTGATCCGTCAGACCTTGTGCGCAGCCAAGCGCGCAGTGCGCTGTCTCGGCTGGGAACGACAGAGCACCTGTCTGCGCTTGGGCAGCTGTTTGCGGAGTCACAGGAGCTGCCGGTCCAGCTGGCGCTTCTGTCGGCACTGTCCAAGGTGGCAGATCCGCGTGCGGTCGAGCGGCTGCTACAAGTGTTTCTCAGTCAGCCCGATCCACTGCGGCGAGAGGCGCGGCGCGGGCTCTTGGCGCTGCGAGACGGCTCGCTGCGGCCTCTATACCAGCGGGCGCTCTTCACCGTGCCGCCGGACCGCGAGCAGGATCTGCGGGTGCTGATCGCGGAGCTGTTCCCTTCGGGGCTGTAGCGGCCTTGGTCGGCTTGGCAGCCTGTTCGGACTTGCCGACCGGGGCCAGGGCGGCGGCTGGGGACAGTGGTGGGCGCAGCGCGGGGGCCAGCGGAGCCAGGCGAGTCCCCGGTCCACCGATGGCTTCTTTGCTGGCATTTTGGACGCAGCGCAGCAGCGCACGCAGCTTTGGGAGATCTTGGCGCAGCATCACCAGATCGGGCTCCGCACTTGGCTCGGCATACAGCGTCAGGTCCGAAGAGGCATCCACCACGTAGGCTCCATAGTCGCGCAGCGCTGCGGCCACGGCGCGGCCTTCGGGGCTCAGCCCCAGCTGTGACAGGTTGGTCTTGGGGGCGAGCGTCACAAGCTGCCCCATCGGCACCGCACCGCGATACGTCGTCTCGGCACCATCGTCCTGCTTGGTCGCAGGCCAGACCGGACCCAGCTTGAGGTGCGATCGTGGCAGTGCCAGCGCCAGCGCGTGTCGAATGCCCATGCTCAGCTCACGGCGGCGGATGAGCCCTCCGATCGCACTGCCTCCGTAAGCGCGCTCGCCGCCTTCGCCCACGCCGCTACCGTGTAGGTCGTTTTTGGAGTAACCCTCCGCGACGATGACATCGGGCTTTTTGCGGCTGGCGTGCCACAGCTCGTGAACGTAGCGGTGCTCGGGGTCGATGATGTGCAGGTGTGCGTCGCTGTCTTCGCTCTTGGGCAAGGCGGGGGCTGCATGTTTCGGTACGCGCAGCCGGGCCACCACTTCACCGGAGACGATGACTTTGACCTCTGGGTCCGCCGGTGCGGCTACAAAGATTGGGTGGCTCCACTGCGCGGCGTTGATGTCGGCAGCGAGCTTTTCATCCGTCAGCGTTCGCGAACAAGGACTGTCCGCAGGATCAATGACGGCGCCACTTCCCAGCGGCGTATTCCAAGGCGAGGTCGAAGCAAAGGGCCACTCTACCGGGTCACGCTCTGGCGGCGCTGAAGATGAATCCGCAGCAAGGCCGAGCACCGCACAGAACAGACCGAATCGAGCAGCAGTTGGAACAGGTGGGAAGGGCACAGCGGCTAGCTTGTCAGAACTTGCAGCGGTTAGCCGCCGCCATCGATGCCGTCTGGCTTCATGTTGGTGGTGACAAGCCCGAGTAACTCGGACGACAGGGCGACGATCTGGCGAGTCTCGTACCCGTTCATCTTCAGCTCGCGGAAGATGGACTTCGCCAGGATCTTGATTGCGCGATCTCGTTCTCCCAAAGATGCCTGGATCATCTGAGGCTGCTCCTTGGCCTTTTCTGCGGGTGGTTGTTGCTCGCCCTCTACTGCATGGGGCGCGCCAGGCTTGTCTGCCATGTTGCTTCCTCTTCTGCCCAAGGTTTGTCGTCGGAACGGCTACGCTTGTTAGGTGACCGAAGGTTCAACCATCGTGTGAATTTTGCGTATCAGCCTGCGCGGGAGGCCGCGCACAATCTCGCGCACTGCGAAAAGGTTTACACGCCCACTGCCCGACCCCAGGGAACCTTTGACCCGCTTACCGTACGGATGGTGCGGTCCAGTGCTTGGTTCTCGACGCTTACACATTTCACACATAGCAAGGCGATCTGACAAGCGAGCCGTCTTTTCCGACAGCGCGCCGCAGATTTTGCCAAAATGAGCACGATGCGCAGTGACCGCCACGCAGCTCGGATCGCAGACAAGCTCGCCAGAGGCTTGGGTCTGTGCTTTCTGAGCCTTGTGGCGCTGCTGCCGACGGATCGGCCCCAAGCGCAGTCGCTGCTTCTGTCACACGGCGTGACGACCACCGAGCGGGCGACCATGCTGCGTAGCTTCCGGCAGCCTCCGCTCGACTGGACGCGGCCCGAGTTCGATGATGCGCAGTGGCAGCGCTACGTGGTGAGTGCGAGTCCGCCCGTGGCAAAAGATCCGTCCGGCGCGGTGGTGATGATTCCTTCCCTGTGGACAAAGAGCGAGTCTGCGTCGGATCCGGCTGCACCGGGGACGCCACCGCCGGAGCAAGCCGGGTCGGGCGTGGCTTCCGCGCTTCTGCCGGAAGATCCAGCGGCGTCCGTCAGTGAGCCAGAGGTTCCGCAGCGCGACGTGGGCGGTGATGTGGGTCTTTTGGCGTCTCCGCCCGTGGCATCGGTAGAGCTAGCGGGGGCTGCGGTGCGTGCGGGCTTGGCATCGACGCTGCCGGGATCGTTGCTGCTGGCGTCGCCGGTCTTGGCCAAGCGCTCGGGGCGTTCCGCGCGTGAGCTGTCCGAGCCGCTGCTGCCCGACTGCGGTGGCAGCTTGTACATCCGACGCAAGTTTGACTATTCGGGCATTCCGGGGGGCAGTGGCAGCGCCGGGACGCTGCTGCTTCGCGTGCGCTATACCGACGGGCTGGTTGCACACATCAACGGCACAGAGGTGCTGCGCAGTCGTCTACCAGAACCACCACCGGGCGATCTGCCCCTGCTGGCAAGCGATCGCGGTCCCTCTGATCCCGAGCGTTATTACCTACCCGTTTCGTCGCTGCCGCTGCGCGGTCGCGGCAACGTCTTGGCCATTGAGGCGCATCCGAAGTCACCGCTGCGCTGTCCGCAAGTGGAAGCCGAGCTGCTGGCGCTCACTGGGCCTCGGCTCCTGCGCGGTCCGTACATTGAGCGGCTGACGGAGACGACGCTGGATGTGACGGTGGAAACCGAGCTGCCGTCGCGCGTGCTGATCCGCTATGGCAAAGGGGACAAAGCGCAGTATCGCGACCGGGAAGTGGAAAGCGCGGGGGCTCCGCAGACGGTGCATCGGGTACACCTGGGTCCGCTCAAGCCAGGGACGCTGCATCACTATCAGGTGGCGCTGCTGGGCGATGGCCAGAAGCGAAGCGATCTGCCGCTTCAGACGTTTCATACGCCGCCATCGGCTGCGATGCCGCTCAAGATCGTGGCGTATGGAGACAGCCGCTCGGGGCACCCGGTTCATGCCCAGGTGATCTCGTCGATCTTGGCCGAAGACCCCGATCTGGTGCTGCATACCGGCGATCTGGTGGAGCGCGGTACCGAGGAAGGCGACTGGGATCGCTTCTTTTCGCTGACGGCACCGCTGCTGGCGCGGACGGTGGTCTATATCTCTCCGGGAAACCACGACTACGCGCTGCGCAAGCAAGGGGCACTGCGGCTGTATTCGCTGTTTCAGACGATGTTTCCGCCCCAGGTGCCGCAGCCGCAGGGCGATGGGCTGCCGCCCAGTCGAGTGCTGGCCGAGACGGTGGTTTCGCCCACTCCGCTTGGCAACCTCAGCGAGGCGGCACGCGGCTACTACAGCGTCGATGTCTCTGGCGTTCACTTGGTCAGCATTGACTCAAACCAGGCGGGAAAAGTGGATCAGCACCGCTGGCTGGAAGCCGATCTGACCCGCGCCGACCAGCAGGTGCCAAAGCCGCGCGCGATCATCGCCTGGATGCACGAAGGGCCGTTTTCGTCGGGCTGGCACGGGGATTATCCAACGGCGATCAAGCACCTGGTGCCGATCCTGCAAAAACACGGGACGACGCTGCTCATCTCGGGACACGATCACGACTACGAGCGTGGGCAGCGCCAGGGACTCGACTACATCGTGACGGGTGGCGGTGGGGCCGAGCTGCGGCCTCTCAAGTGCGATCCCCGGCGGCGGCGCTGCAAGAACCAGCCGCTGTATTTCGCCAATGAGCATCACTATCTGCGCCTGGAAGTGCTGCCAACCATGCTGCGGGTCTGTCCGCGTCGTCCCGACGGCTCGGCGCTGGAAGAATGCCAAGCGCTGCGGCTGCGCAGGCCCTAGCTTCTGCTGCGACCAGCGGGTTCACCCTGGCTGGCGCTCTTTCGAGGGAGAATCGCAGCTTGGGTGGCCCAAATTTTTCGTGGCTTTCCAGTTGTCGTAGATTCATTAGCAGGGTTGCGCGTTAGAAGGCTCAGTTCGGCTGTGATCGCGTGGCTCGGGGGCCAAGATGGGGAAAGACCGACGGATCCGCTGGCTGCACCTGTCCGACTTTCATCAGGGCGTCAATCGTCTCGACCAAAAGACAGAGGTTCCCGAGCTGCTGCGGCGACTTCAGGCCGATATCGAGATCCTGCATCGCGCAGGCGAGATCGATCTGGTGCTGTTCACCGGCGACTTGACGCAGAGCGGCGAGGCCAAGCAGTTCGAGGCGCTGGGGTCGTTTTTGGACCAGCTCCTTGCGCGGCTGCGCGAGCTTGGATCGGACCCGGTGCTGTTGGCGGTGCCGGGCAATCACGACCTGACGCGGCCCGATGGCTCGGACTGGGCGGCGGTGGTGTTCGATGCGTGGGACAAAACCCCGAAGGTGCGCGATGCGTTCTGGGACAAAGAAGCCAAGAACCACGCGCAGTATCACAAGCCAATCTCGACGGTGTTTGCCAACTATCGGGCGTTTGCCAAGGCGTGGCTCAAGAAGCATCCGCTGCCGCCCTGGGTGGAAGTGCGATCGACGGGGCTGTTGCCGGGGGACTTCGCGGCGACGATCGACAAGAACGGCGCGAAGCTGATGGTGGCCGGACTAAACTCTGCGTTTTTGCAGCTAGGGGACGGCTACTACAAAGGGCGGCTGGAGCTGCACCCAAACCAGCTCAGTCAGGTGGCGGGGCCGCGCTGGGAAGAGCTACACGACGCTGCGCTGCTGCTGTCGCATCACCCGCCGGACTGGCTGAGCGAACGCAGCCTGCAAGGCTACAAGTCGCTTTTGACCCAGCGTGAGCGGTTTGCGGCGCACCTGTACGGTCACATGCATGAGCCGCAGGTGTCTCAGCACAGCGAGGGGGGCGGTGCCGAGCGGTTTCGCATTCAGGCGGCGTCACTGTGGAGCCGGGATCGCTTTGGCAAAGACAGTCACGAGACGCGGCTACACGGCTACAGCCTGGGACAGCTGGATGTCGATGACGGGCTGCTGCGGCTGTGGCCGCGTGAATACGTCGAAAAGGCTGATGGCGAGTGGCGCTTTGAGCCGGACATCCGTCGCTACTACCTACACGCAGATGGGCAGCTCCAAAAGCCGATCGCGGTGCGGCGTCTGCGTGCGCCACAGGTGGTGGTATCGGTTCCTGCGCAAGCGCCGGTGGCGGACTCGGGCTCTCGTGGGTCATCGTCGGACCCGCTGCTCAGCAAGGAGTCTTCCGATGTCGGGCTTCAGTCGGTGTCGCTGGAACACTACGTGGGCCGCGAGCGCTTGGAGCGACCGCTCAAGCGGTATCTGCTCGGAGAGACGCACAATCCCGTGGTGCTGTGGGGCCCGGCGTTCTGCGGCAAAAAAACGCTGCTGCGGCGGGTGCTGTCCGACGTGCGCGGCGAAGAAGCCAAGCGGGGCCGCAAGCCGCTGGAAGTGATGCTGGACTTTGCGAACTTTCGGCTGGAACACCGCGAGCATCTCGACGGGGTGCTGCGCGGGCTGGGGCTGCGGATTGCGCGCGCGGTGGCGCAGCGAACGGGCGAAAAAGACTACGCGCAGTGGGTCAAGACGCGCTTTGAGCAGCACGATCACATCGAGCGACTGAACTGGCTGCTGGAAGAAGACATCTTTCCGCGCCTCCAAGCGGGGCTGACGCTCTTGCTGTTGTCGGCCAACCTGCTGCTCGCCAGTCCACTTGGGGCCGAGCTGTTTGGCATGCTGCGTCACTGGGCCGACTGCACCCAGCAGTCGCTGCACTTGTCATCGGAAGGGCCGCCAAGCTGGCTCGCGCTGCGGCTGGTGACGGTGATCTCGACGCTGGAATCGCCGCAAGAGGTGGTCCACGGCTCGCAGTTTCTCAACCACGCAGAGCGCATAGATGTCGATGACTTTGGCCGCGACGAAGTGACTCGCCTGATTCGCAGCTATGAGCGAATGCCGGGTGCAGAGATTGCCACCGACGCGCTGATGCAGGTGGTGGGGGGACAGCCGAATCTGCTGCGACGGATCTTGGATGACGCCAGTCGCGCCGGGGTGCTGAACCTGGATCGCGAGTATCTGGCGCGCATTTGTCAGCATCACCTGGAGTCGGTCCGGCAGTGGATTCGGCGCACGCCAGAGCTAGACGAAGCGGTGCAGCGACTGCTGCGCGGTGGGGTGCTATCGACCACAGAGCGGCAGCGTCTGCAAAGCAGCGGGCTGTTACGAAACACCGCGTCGGGGCTTCGTCTGCGCTATGCGCTCTACGAAGACTATCTACGCGAGCAGCGGTAGGCGCACATGGCATCGTCTGAAAACATGGCGAAGATGGCTCCTCTGCCGACGCGGCGCTTTCATGCCGGTGGCGTGGTGCCGCTTGGGCAAGCGTTCTACATCGAGCGCGATGCCGATCAGCGTCTCGTCAGTGAGCTTCTGCAAGGCAGGCTCTGCTACATTCTGGGGACTCGGCAGATCGGCAAGTCCAGCCTGCGGGTCCGGGCCATCTCTGAGCTGCGTCGGCAGGGTGCAAAGGCCGCGAGCCTGAACCTGCAAGGGTTTGGTTTTCCGCCGGAAGCGGAGTGGTATCGCGGTCTGATTCAGCGCGCCGCCAAAGAGCTAGAGCTGCCGTTTTCGTCGTCAGAGTTCTTCAGCCGTCACGCGCACAGCGGTCCGGTTCACCTGTGGACCAGCTTCTTTCATGAGGTGGTGCTTCCCCACATCGACGCGCCAGTGGTGATCTTTTTCGACGAGATCGACACGGTGCTAAGCCCGGACTTTCGCTTTTCGACCGATGCGTTCTTTGCGTCGCTGCGGAGCTTGTATGAAGAGGTTCGCGGGTCTTTTAGCAATCGGCCTCGGTTGACGTTCTGTCTGATTGGGGTCGCGACGCCGGAAGAGCTGATCAAGGATCCGGTGCGCTCGCCGTTTAACCTGGATAACTCGCGGCTGTTGCTGGATGACTTTACGGCGCGCCAAGCAGAGGTGCTGCTGCCGGGGCTGTCGGTGCTGCCAGGCAGTGCCGAAGACTGGCTGGCGATGGTGATGTCGTGGACAGACGGACATCCGTACATGACGCAGCGGCTGTGTCAGTACCTGGTCGATCATCCTCGGCCCATTCATGAGCTACCGGGCGAGGTGACACGAGCAGCGGTGACGACGCTGTTTCTATCGGGACACAAAGATCCCAACCTGAGCTTTGCTGAGGCACAGTTTCAGCACATCAGCGGTCAGCATGAGCGGCACGCGGTGGTGACGCTGTATCGACGGATTTACATCGGCGATCGCGTGCTGTATGAGCCGCAAGATCGGCTCCAGTCGCTGCTGCTTTTGTCGGGAATGGTCAAGCTGCGTCAGGTCGGGGACGAGCGACGCCTGGTGGCCAGAAACCGCATCTTCCGCGAGGTCTTCGGGGCCAAGTGGATTCAAGAGCGCGATCGCTCAACCCCGGACTGGCTGACCGACAAGCTGTTTGCGTACTGGGACAATCAGCGCAGCACGGCGTTTGCACTGTCGCGGATTGAGATTGAGCGAGCGCTCGACTCGATTCCGAAGAGCGGTCAGTCGCTGCCTCCTGACCTGGCGGAGTTTATCGGTCGCAGCCAGCACGTTCGCGACAAGCAAGAGCGACGGCAGCGGACCATCTTTGTCCTGGCCGTGGTGAGCCTGCTGTCGATCCTGCCGTTTGCGATTTATCAGACCTATCGGCGCATCCTCGACAAAAAGGACGCAGACAGCAAAGCGGCGGTGCGAGAGTCGCAGGTCAAGCTGCTGCTCGAGTATCGGTCCTACGCGGAAAAGCAGATCGAGAAGCTCAGCGAGCGGATTCTGTCGCTGGAAGACGAAGTCAACGATCTGTACGCAGAGCTTCGCTCCGCCAACCAGCAGCTGCGGTCGAAAGAGCGAGAGATTACGCGGCTTCTGCAAGCCAAGGCCGATTCCAACCAGCAGCTGACGGCACTTCAGCGAAAAAAGCAGGAAGTCCAGGGCCGACTGGATCGGCGCAATATCGAAAAACAGGCGATCGTCCGTGAGCGTGAGTACAGCGAGCAGGTCCGTCGCAACCTGGATGAGCGACTACGAGAGCTAGAGCCGGAGCCCGCGCCGCTTGCGCCACTGCCCAAGGATGCGCAGGCGCTGTATGACGTGATCGCGAGCGTGGAGGGGAAGCCGGACTCGCTGTCGCCGGAGCAGTCGATTCAGCTGCGGCGGGCGGTGATGGCGATGTCCAAGACCGGGCTGCGGCTACAGTTTCGTCGGATTCCCGAGCCGGGACTTTCGCTTTTGCGTCTGTGTCCGTTTTCGCGCAGCTTGGTCGGAAAGCCGTTCTTGCTGGCGGCGGCAAATAGTGGTCTGTCGCTGTGGGATGGGGAAGGACAGCCGCTCCCTACGGAGTTTGCGATTCCCGAAGGCGGCAAGATCCGCGCCCTGGCGGCCAAGTATCGCTGTAGCCAGATCCTGGCGTCCGTGGACGGTCGCGTGCTCAGCTTCAATGACCAAGGGCAGTTGATGACCCAGGTGCGCACCACGCAGCCGGTTCAAGCGATGACCGCGCTTGTGTCGCCCGATGACGATCCGCCGCAGGGCTTTCCAGTGGTCCTGGGCGTGGGTCATCACGCCGAGCTTTTGTATATGCGACAAGGGGTCCACAAGCTCGGGGCGCGTCTTGGGCACGTCGATGATGTGACGGCGCTGGATCTGTCGCAGAGCGGTCAGTGGGTGCTGTCGGGGGCAGGGCGACGGGTGCTGCTGTGGCAGGCGGTCAGTGGTGAGCGGCTGCGCTCTCTGCACGAGCATCCGGGCAAGGTGCAGGCGGTTGCGCTGTCTCATGCCAGTGCCGATGCAGTCGCGGTGTCAGCGGCGGATGATGGCTCTGTGGCGCTGGTCAGCACCGCCAGCGGAGAGCTGCTGCACGCACTACAAGGTCACACGGCGGCGGTGGTGTCGGCAGAGTTTTCGATCGATGGAAACTACATCGTGACGGCCAGCGCAGATCGCTCGGTGCGGGTGTGGTCGCGTCGCGATGGCAACTTGGTGTACGGACTGTTTGGGCTGTCCAAGGTGCCCCTTTCGGCGGAGCTTTCTGCCGATGGCAAGCAGCTTGTGGTGTTGCAGAGCGAAGGGGAAGCGCGACTGTACCAAATCAGCGACGAAGACTTCATGACGGTTGGCTGTTCGCTGTTACATCCGCTGACCAAGACGCCCGGATGTAAGTAAGCTCGCGGTTCCTACGACCGAACGCGTATTACGGGAGGACTGCGATGTCGATGCTGGAACAGTTGCTGGTGACGCTCGATCGGAAGCGGCCCAAAGCGCCGGGTGCCGCGAGTCAGAATCCGTTTCTGGAGGGCAACTTTGCGCCGGTTGGCTATGAAGCCGATACACCGTCGCTGGAGCTGACAGCGGGAGCGATTCCTTCCTCACTGCGCGGTGCGCTGTATCGCATGAGTCCTGCGCCGCGCTTTTCGCCACCCAACCGAGGCCTATATCACTGGTTCGACGGCGACGGGATGATCGATGCGTTCTTCTTTGAAGAGGGTCGCGTTCATCACAAAAACCGCTGGGTTCGCACCGAAAAGCTGCTCATCGAGGAGCGGGCAGGGCGCGCGCTGTTTGGGGGACTGCGTGATCTGGCGACCTCGACGGCGATCGAAGGACTGCTTGGGCTTGGCTTTTCCGCGACGGAGCTGCTCAAGCTCAAAGCGCTCGGGATGCTCGGACGGAAGCCATCGCCTGATGTGGTTGCGCGGATTGTGCGCGCGATGGATCGCAGCAACACCAGCATTCAGAAGCTGGCGGGACGGCTGCTTACGCTCGTTGAAGGCTCCGGGGCCCACGAGGTCGATCCGCGTACGCTGGAGACGCTCGGACGCTTTGACTTTGGCGGCGCAATTGACCTGACCAAAGGCGGAATGCTGGCGCATCCCAAGGTCGATCCGCAGACGGGCAGCATCTACACGATGGGCTACTTCGGCGACCAAGGTGGCTTCTGCTACTACGTATTTGGTCGCGACGGCACGCTGCGCGTAAAGCGAGAGTTTGAAGCGCCTTATCCGGCGATGATGCACGACTTTAGCGTCACCAAGACGCGCGCCGTGTTCTATCACCTTCCGGCGGTGCTCCATCTAGACGACGTGACCGATCCCAACACGATTCGCTGGGAGCCGTTCCGAGGCAGCCGCATCGGCGTGGTGGATCGCGACAGCCCGAGCGCGCCCCTGCGATTTTTCCCGATCCCGCCGTGCTACATCTTCCATCCGCTCAATGCGTTTGATGACGGAGACGCGGTAGTGCTCGACGTGGTGAAGTACGCGCGGCTGCCGCTGTTTGATCCGCTAGAGCAGCTCGATTTGGCACCGCAAGATGAGTCGGTCACAGGTCGGCTTGTGCGCCTGCGCCTTCATCTGCGGACGGGGGAGCTGACCGAGACGCTGATCGATGAAACCCCGTGTGAGTTTCCGGTCTGCGATCCGCGCTACGCGATGCAACCGTATCGCTATGGCTGGCTGGCGGCTCGCGTCGGGGAAACCTGCGGTCGTGGACCCTTTAACGCGCTGGGCTACGCCGATTTGCAGACAGGAAAGGTTCGGTTCCGCGAGCTTGGGCGCTCTTGCTTCACGAGCGAGGTGCTGTTCGTGCCGCGCAGCCCCAGCGCAGCCGAAGGCGATGGCTATCTGATCGGGACGGTGTTCCGCGCGGACGAAGGACAGTCGGACTTGGTGATCTGGGATGCGCAGCAGGTGGAAGAAGATCCGGTGGCGGTGCTGCGGACCCGGCAGCGGGTGCCGTTTGGGTTCCACGGAACCTGGGTGCCCAGCGATTCGTAGTGCTTACGGAGGCGGGGCTCCTGCTGGGGGGCCCAGCGGACCGGGATCGTTGCCAAAGTCATCGTTTGCGCGGCTGCGGCTCTGCACGTTGCTGATCAGCACGCCGAGCGCCAGGTCCACAAGCGGCTTGGGCACGTAGAGCTGATACTGGCTGCTCGGTCCACCGTCGAACGCCGCCGCAGACAAGACCTCTGCGCCTTGTGGAAGCGGCACCCCGAGCGGTCGGCCCAGCTGCTTTTCCGTCGTGTCCAAGATTCGCTTGAGATCCACGTCGATGTACGTGCTGCCACCGGCTGGGAACCGCTTGGCCGCTTCGGTGGGAAACTCTCCCTTGCCGGACATCAGCGCATTGACTGCACCATCGACGCTGCCGCCCATCGCAAACAGCAGATAGTTGCCGACTTGGACGACCTCCATCTTCATGTTGGACAGCTTGTCGAACATCGCCTGCGCCTGCTGTAGCTCGGGCTTTACGATCTTGTAGCTGTACTCATAGCGGTCCACTGGCCAGCCGTGCAGCTTGCGAACGCCGGGCGCGCTGCTGCTCTGCATCTCGATGCCGAGCTTTTCCCATGACTTCTTTGCCTCTGGGCCTTGCAGCAGCTTGAATCCGTTCTTCATCGCCTGCATCGCGGCCTTGCCGTCATCGACCTTCATGATCGAGGTCATCTGCAAGAAGCTCTCACCACCGATGGAGACAGACGCCGCCATCGACATCTTGCTGCCCGCCTTTTGCCACTCACGCACCACCGTCTGCATCGCGTCCTTGAGCGGTGGCTGCGACTCGAACATCGGCGCGTAGGTTCGCATGTAGAAGTCCATGAACTTCTGCATGTCACGCGTGTTCCACTGCAGCCGGACGTGCGCGGGCGGCAAAAACTGAACCAGATCCGGCACCGCATACGGCTGGTTGGCCGCTGCCAGGGCTTTTTGCTCCGTGACCACCGACAGCTCGAGCGCTTTGTCCGTCAGGTTGGCACCGATGGCCGCAGACTTCAGCTCGGTCATCGCATCGACCATCTGGCCAAACAGCTTGCTCACGCTCTCTTGCGTACCGGGTAGCTGCGGCTGCTGTCCCGCTTCGCTGGCTTTGGTAAGCAGCGTGCGCAATGTCTGACCATGCTTTTGCATGATCGGATCCAGGTACGCATACACCACCACATCGAACGGGGTCGGCGCACCCGCCAGCTTGAGCAGCGACTCTTTCTGCGTTGTCAGCTTGGCCTGCGTCGCGACATTGAGCGCAAACAGCGTCCCGCCGGGCACCTCTGACCGCTGCGACTCCGGGAACGCACGGCTTAGCTCTTGGGCGCGATCGCTTGTTGCGGCAATCGGCAAAATCATCGCGGACGGCGCAGCCAGCGCAGGCTTGTCCTCTGGATCCCACAGGTAGAGCGAGGCAACCCCACCAGGCTGTAGGTCCGCAGGGTGTAGGCCGAGTGACAGCAGCAGCGGCTGGGTCAAAGGACCAAACAGCCGACCGGCCAGTGCCGCCGGGTCTTTGAGCTTGGCGTAACCCCACAAGTCCTTGGATGCAGGAGCCCCCAGCGTGGGAATCGCCAGCGGTGCGGGCTTGCTCTGCGGTAGGCTCGGCGGCTTTTTGCCACCGCTACAGCCAAGCAGAAGGGCCGAAGCCAAAACGACAGACGGGACGGAACGGGCAATGTGCATGGGTTCCTCGCGTGCGGCCACTGTACAGGGCTTTTCGCGTTCGCTGCCAACTTCCCGCGCTCTGGGCCCAGGGTCGCTGTGTTATGCAGCGCCATGCGCTTTGCTGTTTCTGTCGCACAGTGGTTCGCTTGTTCCGCGCTGTGGTTGCTTTGTCTGTGTTGCCCATCGCTGACCGCCGCTTCTGCCAGTCCCGCTGGCAAAGTCGATGCGCGAGCGCTCCGTGACGTGGATCAGACCGGGCACGCCTCGGTGGTCATCGTCCTTTCTGACCAAGCCGATGTTCGTCAGGCATCGGCCATTGCAGATGAGAGCGCGCGCGGCTGGTTTGTGTATCAGACGCTGCGTGATACCGCCGATCGCAGCCAAGGTCCGCTGTGTGACTGGCTGACCCAGCGCGGGATTGCCTTTCAGCGCTTTTGGGCCGCTAACGTCGTGGTGGCGCAGCTCGACAAGGAGGCGCTCTTGGCGGTCGCGGCTCGTCCCGATGTGCGTCACGTCGAAGCCAACGTCAGCCAGCGCTGGATCGAGCCCGAGTCCATCGCAGACAGGACGCTGACACCGAACTTTCTGACGGCTGTCACTGAGTGGGGCGTCAAGTCCGTCAATGCACCTGCGGTGTGGATGCTGGGCGCACGCGGCCAAGGCATTGTCGTCGCCAACGCCGACACCGGCATGCAGTGGAATCATCCCGCCATCCGCAGTCAGTACCGAGGCTATTCCGTCACAGGAACCGTCAGTCATGACTATAGCTGGCACGACTCGATTCACGGCCCAGTGACCGGCAATCCGTGCGGGAGCGACGCCACTGCACCCTGCGATGATCAGGGACACGGCACCCACACGATGGGAACTGTGGTGGGCGACGATGGGCTCGGCAACCAAATTGGAGTCGCTCCTGCGGCGCGCTGGATGGGCTGTCGCAACATGGAGCGCGGCAACGGCACACCGGCTCGCTACATCGAGTGCTTTCAGTTTTTCATCGCGCCCACCGACCTGGCTGGCAAAAACCCTGACCCCGACCAGCGGCCACATGTCGTCAACAACAGCTGGGGCTGTCCAACGGAAGAAGGCTGCGCGGTCAACACCTTGAAGCTGATCGTCGAAAACACCCAAGCCGCTGGCATCTTCGTGGAAGCGTCGGCTGGAAACGCGGGCCCGGCCTGTAGCACCGTCGATGATGGTCCCGCGCTGTTTGCGTCTGCCTTTTCCGTGGGGGCCATCGATCAGAACGGCAAGCTGGCGGGCTTTTCCAGCCGGGGTCCGGTGGTCGTCGATGGCTCGGGTCGCATCAAGCCAGAGCTGGTCGCGCCCGGGGTTCGCGTGCGCTCGTGTCTACCGGGAAATCGCTACGGAAGCCTCAGCGGAACCTCGATGGCGGGACCGCATGTCGTGGGTGTGATCGCGCTTTTGTGGTCCGCCAGGCCGGAGCTGTCGCGTCAGATTGCCGAAACCAAAGCGCTGCTGACGGCTTCGGCGGTGCCCGCTGTGACGCTTGGTTTTCCAGAGCTGTGCGGCGGGGTATCGAGTGATTTTGTGCCCAACAACTCTTTCGGGGCTGGTCGCGTCGATGCACTGGCCGCTGTCACTTGGTAATCGGGAGCGCTCATGTATGGTCGTTTTGTCGTCTCAGTCGTACCGTTTGTATCCTTGCTAAGCTGTGCCGATCCGGTGGTCGGCCCGACCGGACCGCAAGGGGAAGCGGGCCCCAAAGGAGAGCCCGGGCCGGTGGGAACGCTGCCCGCACAGCTCGTCGGTGTCTTGCCAAGCAGCGTCCTGGCCGAGCGGGCAACTCGGATTCAGGTGAGCGGCCTGCTGACGCACTTTGCGGCGGGCACAGCGCTGCGCTTTGACGATCCTGGGATCGCAGTCTCTGACCTTCGTGTTCACAGCCCGACCTACTTGACCGCGACGATTCAGGCGCAGGCGGGCGTCTCCTTGGGGGCGCATGATCTCATCGTCGAAAGTGCAGCGGTCGATCCGAGCGGCCAGCCGACGACCGGCAAAGAGACGGTGTCGCTCCCGCGCGCGCTCGTCGTGACCGGAACGCTCGTGGCCGAGCCAAGCGGCAACAGCAAGACGGTCGAGCAAGGCGGTGTCGTCGATTGGAACGTCCGCAGCATCGATCGGGACAGCCCGCTCGGCAGCTCGGTGCGTAGTGGCGGTGGGGTGCGTGGCCTTGTCTGGTCGTCCCTGGGCGGTCGCGTCGTCGGCTACGGCCTCGTTGATGCGCTGATGAAGGTCGGTCCGCTGTCGCTGCGGCTGGTGCATGATACGCCGTCGTCCTCGCTCGGCTATGTGCTGGACCCCAGCAGTCCGGCGGTGCCGCAGGTGACCGCGCGCTCCCCCGTGGTGCTGACGCCAGGGAAAGTGCAGAGCGGGGAAAAGCTGCTTACCGGAAAGCAGAGCAACCTGTACAAGCTGACCACGACGGCAGATGCCCAGCTTCTGATGCTGTCGTTTGCGGTAGAAGGCGGGCTGCTGTCGAGCGTTCTGCTCGGGGCTACTGCTCCGGCGACGGGGCGCTTTGGTGACGGTCAGCTCTTTTATGCGTCCACGAACCTGCTCAGCCAGACGGTGCTGTCGTATCTGCCCCAAAAAGGCGATGCCTACGCGGCGGTGCTGACGACGAGCCTGAGCGGCGGCGGGACTTACAATGTGACGGCCAAGCTCGCCGATGTGACGACGCTGAACCTGCAAGAACCGGCAACACCTGACTCGGCTGCGATGCCGCTGGTCGATGTGATGCTGGACGGTGCCAAGCTGGGGCAGCGCGGTGCCCTGGACTCGGCGGTGGATGTGGACTACCTGCGCTTCAAGGTCGCAAAGAGTGGGCGGCTGTATGTGCAGGTGGTGACGCCCGGACAAGGACTCAGCCCGGCGACGCTGGCGGTGGCGATTGTGGGGCCGGACTGCGCCGCTCCGCTGTCTCCGGTGGTGCCGCTGCGGCCCGTCCAGCAAGAAGCGGCGGTGTCAGCGGGACAGAGCTACTGCGCGGTGGTGGCCAGCCCGACGGGATACGTCGGACCGTATCAGCTCTTGGCCACGCAGGAGCTATAGGCCAAAGACCAGTCGGGGCGCTACTGCGCGGCGAAAATGCGCGCCTGACGCGGCGGAATCACAATCGCAGGCCCAGCAATCGTGCCGTCTCCGATCAGCTCTTTGAGCGGCTTACTCGGTAGCGAGCACGCGGTCTGCGACACATCGCTGCGGTTGATGGCGACGTAGACCGTCTCGGGCGGCTGGTCCGGCGCGGCCTGCTTGGTTTCCATCTGATACACCCACAGCTCATCGGATACTTCCAAGGTCTTGCGAGTTCCTCGGCGCAGCGCGGGGTGCTTCTGTCGGATCTGACCCAGCTTTTTGACGCGCTCAAACAGCGCCACTTGATGGCACGAGCGGACCGCGCCGCGCAGCGTTCCATCCGAATAGAACAGCGTGCGCCGGTTGTCGGGATCTCCTCCGCCTGCCAGGCCGTATTCATCGCCGTAGTAGATGAGCGGCGCGCCAGGGCTGGTCAGCAGAAACGCAAAGGCGTTGGCCAGTCGCTCATAGGCTTCCGGGCCTTGTGGCTGCGGCGGCAGGTTGGCCCACGTTCGCTCTTTGGCCGGATCGCTGTCTTTGCCAGCCGACCACTCATCAAACAGGGGCTCGTTTTCGGCGATGTGAATGGGGCGCACCACGTCGTGATTGCCGATCCAGGGACTCATCACCGGGGGCAGCCCGCCCGCGCTGCCGCAGCCGTAGTAGGTGTCGTTGGTGCGTACAAACTCGGCCAGCTCCCACATTGGCAGGCGCTTGCCGGTGTTGCCGCGCGAAAGCACCGCCGATGCCAGGTTGGCGCGCAGCGGGAAGTCAAACTGGCCATCGAGCATCGTCTGCGAATCGACAAATCGCTTCAGGTTGTCGCGGCTGCCGAAGTCGTATGTCTCGCCGGTGACAAAGACTCGCTTGGTTGGAAACTCGGCCAGCAGCCGGGTCCGCAGGCCCTTGTACCACTTCTCGCTGATGTGCTTGACCGCGTCGGCCCGGTAGCCATCGGCACCGGTGTCGCGCAGCAGCCGAACCGCCGCATCCAGCGAGTAGCGGAGCGCATCGTCCACGTCGTAGTTCCAGTGCGGTAGATAGCCTTGGAACCCGCAGCGCGTTCCGATGAGCGGATCTTGCTTGGTGCCGTCCCACTGACACGGATTTTGCGCATCGCTCGAGCAGATGCATTCCTGCGGCTGACCGTTTTTTAGAATCGGTGTCAGGTCGTCGTGCAGCGCGACGTTTGGCCAAAACCAGGCTGGCTTGCCACTTGCGTCGAGCAGCGTCTTGCGATCCGCCGACAGAATCGGCAGACCCTTTTCATCAAGCGCCGCCGCATGGCGCTTATAGAGCGGGCTCTGCTCGTGGACGTGAACCATTGCGTAGTCAAACAGCACCTTGATGCCTTTGCGATGCGCGCGCACGACCAGATCGGTTAGCTCTGCCTCGGTTCCGAAGTGCTCTTCGACGCGCTGCCCTTGCTGTGGCCACTGATCGATCGGCCAGTAGCCGTGATAGCCGGAATAGGCGTGGCCGCCGACCTGGCGCTTGTCGGCCTTGGGATCGACCGGGCTGAGGTAGTCGGGGTTGTCAAATGGCACCGTCACCCACAGCGCATTCACCCCAAGGCTGGAGAAGTATCCGTCGTCGATCTTGCGGATGATGCCCGCGTAGTCGCCGCCGAGGTAGTCGCCCGGACGCTCCGTTTTGCTCTGCACGAGCGGCTTGTCGTTGTCGGTTCTGCCGTTATAGAAGCGGTCTACGAAGGTGAAGTACATCACCATGTCGCGCCAGTCGAAGTCACCGGACGGGGGCAGCGCTTCCGTGCAGACGTTGGCGTCCCCGAGCGGCTGACGGTCGCATGTCGCAATCGGAGCCGCTGTGCAGCGCGCGGTGAACTTGCTGCCCGGATGGCTCGGGCTGGGATCGTCGCGCCAGTCGTTGCCGTTGACGACAAACTTTACTTCCGACTCACGCCCGTGTGGCAGGTACAGCTCGCCTTCCCAGGTCTTGCCGTCGGCACTGCGCGTAAGCGGATAGCCCACATCCCAGCCGAGCGGTCGGTGGTTGCCTCGTAGCTCGACGCGCGTCATGCCTGCTTCGTGGGCAATCGAGTACTTTTCTTTGCAGAAGCGATGCGCTTCGTCACAGGGAAGCGGGTCGCCCGATGGACCTTTGCAGGTTCCTGACTCGGTGACGACAGCGGGCATCATCGTGCAGATCGGCGGGTCAGGTGGAAGCTCATCGGTGGCTGGCTGGTCGGGGGCTGCTCCGTCTCCGCAGCCCATCCACAGCGGGGCAAGCAGCAAGGTGACGGTCAGTCGTTGATTGAGCGTACGACGCATGGCGGTTCTCCATCGAAAAAGGGACGTACGATCGCGTGCCTGCGGCAGCGAAGATCGGCTGGCTTTGGGGCAGCGCGCTGCGCATCTTGCGTGCGAGTCCGGCTGCGCTGCAAGCGCCTTGGTCGGGCCTCTTGGTGGTATCGCCAGCGGCGGTTTGAGCGCCTGTTGTCAGCGACGGACCACTGGCTGGCTAAGTCGAGCGCTGGGAACCCACATCGCCATTTCTTATAATGGGGCGGGCGGTTGGTGCATCGCGCTGGCCTCCTGGGGGAACAAGCAGGATGAAAGCGGTCTCGATCGCGGTAATCGGCAACGGTCGGTGGGCGCGTGCTCTGTCGGTGCGGCTCAAGCACAACCAGCGTCAGTGGCGGGCTCGGCTGCGTCGCGCCATGCTGTATCAGCCGCCACCGGATCTGCCGCGTCTGTCCACCTTCGCAGAGCCATCCGAGCTGGCGATTCGGGTTCCCAGCTCGTCACAGCCCAAGCGTGCAGGCGGCGGCGGTGGCGGTGGTGGCGATGAGACGCTCCAGATGACCGCAGATGCGCTGATGTTTGCCGCTGGAGAGGTCTACGCCGAGTCGATCGACATCTCAGAGCTGCGCGATGCGGACCTGATGATCTTGGCGGTGCCAGCGTCGAAGGTGAAGCCGCTGCTGCGCTCGATCGTTGGCGTTCTGCGTCCCGAGCAGGCCATGGTTCACGCGATCGGTAGCTTTGCGCCTGTCGAAGGTGCTGGTCGTCAGAGCATGCTGCCGGTGTCCGAGCTGATCCGTCGCGAGACCCCGATTACCCAGATCGGCGCGATTGCCGGTCCGGCGCTGGCCGAAGATCTGGAAGAAGACATTCCGGTGTCGGTCGTCTGTGGCAGCCTCAGTCCCGACGTGGCTCCGATGGTGCATCAGGGTTTCCACGGACAACATGTGCGCGTCTACAACTCGTCGGACCTGATCGGCGTGGAAGTGGCGCGTGCGCTGGTCGGGGTCTACGGCTTTGCGATTGGGGTCGCCGACGCGATGGAGCTGGGACCGGCGGTGCGCTCGCTGCTGATTGCGCGCGGCGTGGCCGAGATGGCGCGCCTGTCGGTGGCGCTCGGTGGACAAGAGCGCACCTTCTTTGGCCCGGCTGGACTGGGCGAGCTGATCGTTGCGACCGAGCGACGCGGCGCCCCAGACTTTCAGCTCGGCAAGCTGATCGGCAAGGGCGCTTCGCTTGGCGATGCGGCCCGTCAGATCGATCGCGCCTGCGACGCGCTCAACATGATTCGGGAAGGTCAGATGCATGCACAGCGACTGCGCCTGACCCTGCCGATCGTCCACGCGCTCTATCGCTGGGTCGGTGGTCGGCACGATCTGCGCGCCTGCATCACCGACTTGCTGGAAAAAGACCTGTTTCTGCTGTGAGCGACGCTATCGTCCCTGGCAGCGCGTCAGAAACTCGCGCAGCAGGTTGAGCGTGACCGTGCGGCGGTAGCGCAGGTTTGATCGCACATCGTCGATCGGCATGATCTCGTACGACAGCGTGGCTTCGGCGCGGCGAATCAGCGCTTCATCGAGCGGTCCCGAGAGCAGCGCCGCTTCGGTTCGGACACAGCGCAGCGGAATCGGTGCCACACTGCCCAGGCCAATCCGCACCGTCAGCAGCTTCTGCCCATCAATGCGCGCAAACCCCGCAAAGCACACCTTCGAGATCGCCTGCGCCGCGCGCGTCCCCACCTTGCGGTAGTAGTGAATCGGCTGGCCAGGCGACGGACTGGGCTCGCGCCGCAGCCGCACCTTGGTGATCAGCTCGTCGGGGCGACGATCCATCTGCTTGTACTTCGAGTGAAAGCGCGCATACGGCACCACCCGCGTGCCGGACAGCGACGCAAGCTCTAGCTCTGCGTCGTAGGCGAGCAGTCCCGGAGGCGTGTCTGCGGCTGGCGATGCGTTCGCAATGTTTCCACCGATCGTGCCTCGGTTCTGAATGGCAATCGCACCCGTTTCACGCGCAGCCAGGCTCAGTAGCGGAAACTCCGCTGTGATGACTGGGTGTGCGCGTAGCTCGGTGTAGGTCGTCAGCGCGCCAATCTCAACGCTGTCATCGGTGACCGTGATTCCTCGCAGCTCCGCAAGCGGCCAGATATCGACATAGCGACCGACCGGCAGTGTGCCCGCTGCCATCGTCACCATGACATCGGTGCCGCCCGCCAGGGGACGCCACGGACCTCGCTCGGGATCGCTTGACTCAGCCAGTCGCGCGAGCGCTTCTGGCAGCGTCAGGGCAGAGCACGCCACAAACTCTGACAGGTTGTGGCTCATGGCTGGCCCTCACTGCTGGTCGCTTGTTCCGCCGCAACTGCAGCCATCACCGACGCAAAGATCTTGGTATAGCCGGTGCAGCGGCACAGGTTTCCCGCGAGCCCTTCCCGCACCTGCGCTTCCGTCGGGCTTCGATGCTGCGCCAGCAGCGCTTTGGCCGCCAGGATCATGCCGGGCGTACAGATGCCGCACTGCGCGCCGCCGTGATGAAGGAAGGCTTCTTGGACGCGATCCAAGAGCTCTGCCGATGGCGCGACGCTTTCGATGGTCTGGACCTCACGGCCCGCGACCTGTAGCGCAGGCACCAAGCAGCTGTTGACGAGCTTTCCATCCACAAAGACGCTGCACGCGCCGCATTCGCCTTCGCCGCAGCCTTCTTTGGTTCCGCAGAGCTGAAGATCCCGACGCAGCACATCCAGAAGGCGCGCCAAAGGATGAACGTCGCAGGTTCTTTCAGCGCCGTTGACGGTTAGGGTGAGCTTCATCGGGCGGTCTCCAGCGCTTGTAGCAGGTCTTCTGGGGTCATCGGAATCGCAGAAATCATCAGTCCTGTCGCGTGGTGGACGGCGGAAATGACAGCCGGGGCTGAGCCATCGAGCGGCAGCTCTCCAATGCCCTTGGCACCGCGTGGACCGTGCGGAGCGTCCGCTCCGGTTCTTGTCGCACGATCATCGAACTCGACGAAGATGTCCGGCACATCGAGCGACGTCGGCATGATGTAGTTGGTCATCTGCGCGTTTTGCATGCGCCCGCTTTGCCACACCACTTTTTCGTACAGCGCAAAGCCCACGCCTTGCGCAACGCCGCCTTCGATCTGTCCGGCGGCCAGCACCGGGTGAATGATGCGTCCTGCATCTTGCAGCGCCCAGAAGCGATCCACGCGCGTCTCGTAGGTGACCAGATCGACCGTGACCTCGGCAACGTAGACGGCCCAGGCGTAGGTGGCGTAGGCATCGCCGCGATACTTTTTGTCGTCCCACTCGATGCCTGAAGGCTGCTGATACTGGCTCTCGACGCGGAGGCTGCCGCCCATCTGGTGGAAGATGCCGCAGGCAGTTGCAAACTCGGTCGGAGTGTACGACTCACCAAGCAGCCCGCCTTCGCTTAGCTTGCGACGCAGCTCCTGACAGGCGCGCTGCACCAGCTTGCCGACCACCATCACAGTGCGAGACGCCACCGTCGGACCACTGTTGGGCACTTCGGCGGTGTCCGGTCGAATGACCTCGATCATGCTGCTTGGTAGCCCCAGGACATCTTGCGCAATCTGGGTAAAGACCGTGTCTTTTCCTTGGCCAATCTCCGTCGAAGAGGCGCGGATGCGAACCATCCCTTGCGGGGTGGCATCGACGGCCACAATGGACGCCAGATAGCGCTCGCCCGATCCGGTAAAGCCCGCGCCGTGCATGAAGCTGGCGAGCCCGATGCCCTTGCGCAGGGACGAGCCGCTTGCAGCGGCTTCCTCGTTGTGACGTGAAAACTCTTCGCGGCGACGCAGATAGTCCGACATCGTCAGCGCGCGGTCGAGAAGCTGCGGCAGATCGATGCTGTCGCGCAGCACCTGTCCCGTCGCCATCTTCTGCCCTGGCTGTAGGAAGTTGCGGCGACGCAGCTCGACGGGTTCGATGCCTAGCTGCTCGGCCACTTTGTCGAGGTGTCGCTCCATCGCAAACACGCTCTGCGGCGCACCGAAGCCTCGGAACGCACCATGTGGCGGATGGTTCGTCGCTGCCGCTCTGGCTTGCACCCGAATGTTTTCGCAGTGATATGGACCTGAGGCGTGCAGCCCGCCGCGCGACAGCACGACCGGCGATAGCGTCATGTACGCGCCACCATCGAGCCGAAAGTCCACATCCAGCGCCAGCAGCTTGCCGTCGCGATCGTGTGCCGAGCGAATCCTGGTTCGCGATGGATGACGCTTGGTCGTCGCCAGCATGTCTTCGTGACGGTCGTAGATCAGCTTGACGGGCCGTCGCGACTTCCAGGCCAAAAGCGCCGCGTGCGCCGCGATCATCGATGGATACTCTTCTTTGCCGCCGAAGCCGCCGCCGGTTTCGCACTGGATGATGCGTACGCGCTCTTTGGCCACCCCAAACAGCGTCGCGAGCGCGTCGTGAATGTAGTACGGACACTGGAGCGAGCCCCAGACCGTGATTCCGTGCTTGGGCGATGCCAGCGCGACCATGCCTTGCGGCTCAATGTAGAGCTGCTCTTGCGCGCCGGTGGCGTAGTCCCCTTCGACGATGACTTCGGCGCTTGCAAACGCTTGGGCCACGTCGCCTTTATCGATGGAAAACGCCTTGATGACGTTGTCTTTGCCCCAGACGCGCACATCGCCATCAAGCGACTCATCCAGATCGAACACCGGAGGCAGCGGATCGATATGCAGTTCGACGAGTCGCCGCGCTTTTTCGACCACCTCGCGATCGGGATGCGCCAGCAGCACCACCGCTTCTTCGGGATGGTTGATGCGCTGGTCAGCCAGACACGGCTGATCGTGCTCAATGAGCGCGATCGTGTTTTTGCCCGGAATGTCGGCTGCGGTGACGACTGAAATGTCTTCCCACGGTACGCCGGGGTGATAGGTAATGCCGACCAGACGACCTCGGGCGACCTTGCTGCGAACGGTGGCCCCGTAAATGGCACCAGCGACAGGCAGATCGTCTACGTAGACGGCTTTTCCGGTGACCTTGGCCGCGCCTTCTTTGCGAGGCGGGCTCTGGCCGATGGGAGACTCTTGCTGAAGTACGTCGGGCTGCTTCACCGCGCTACTGTCAGCAGAGCCACCACGCGCTGTCAACCCACATCGCCGCTTGCGTGCGTCAGCCGGGGTGTCAGACCGACAAGACCCCTCAACCTACATGCTCTTCGGGGCGGGGCTGTGTTAGAACGCCTAACGAAACCTACTGCGGACCCCGCCTTCTGCATCGTCGGTCCTCACGTACTTGCGTACGTTCCGGTCCTCCTCTTTGCCATCAGGGTTCCTCATGACGGTTTCGTTAGGCGTTCTTTAGATAGGTCCACGCATGAAATCTCGTCTGATTGCGGCCTTTTCTCGCTTCACTCGCCGACGCTGGCTTGGGATGCTCATCGGCCTTGTATTGCTCTTTGTGGGGTTGCCTCGTCTGTTTTTCTGGCTGACCGTCATCAAGCCGCCAATGGAAGCGGGCCAGGGTCTTCTGCGTCCGCAGTCAGAGGTTCGCGAGGGTCGGATTTATGTCGGCGAAAGCTGGATGAGCCGCGAGCGGGGTCTCTTGGAACTGCATCTGTCCGGCGATCCGTTCACCCTTGGCTACAGCCACGGGCGACTTGGCACACCGTATCTTGTGCAGATCGAAGACTACCTGTTTGGCGAGATGCATCGCTATGTGCCTTCGTCGCTGGCACTGGGTGCCATCAAGACCGGCGTGATGTTCAAGCAGCGCCACTTGCTCGATGCGGTGCCCAAACCGCTACGTCTTGAGTTGGCAGGCCTTGCCGAGGCGCAGCCGGACGGGCAGGGCGACTTTTTGCCTCCCTTTCAGCGCGTCGTGTTCTATCACGCGCTTCACGACATCACCCAGACCATCGAGCACTCACCGCTACTTGGCTGTACCGCCTTTGCGGCCTCGGGAACTGCAACCACGGATGGGCACCTCTACATCGGACGCAACTTCGACTTTGAAGGCCCGCCGATGTTTGACAGTGAAAAGGCCATCTTGTTTTTCCGTCCCCAAGACAAGCTGGCTTTTGCGTCGGTGGCTTGGACGGGAATGGCGGGCGTGGTGACGGGACTAAACGAAGCCGGGGTGTATGTCTCGGTCAATGCGCTGCGGACGGACGACAAGAGCGACCACGGCTTGCCCGTCGAGCTGCTGCTGCGAGATGTCCTAGAGCGGGCGCACTCGATCGACGAAGCGATTGCCATTGCCAAAGAGCACGCGGTGCTGGTGCCGGACCTGTATCTGTTTGCGGACGGAAAGACAGGTGAAGCGGCGGTGATCGAGCGCTCGCCGACGCGGTTTGAGGTGACCCGCAGTCATGATGTCATTGCCGTTGCCAATCACGCCCGCAGCGCACCGTTTGCAGCGGACAAAGCCAACGAGCGGCTGCGCACATACCTTACCTCGGGGGCTCGTCAGGCGCGGGCCGATGAGCTTTTGGCTCGCTATCGCGGCAGCATCGATGCAAACGGGGTCTTGCAGATCCTGCGCGACAAGCGCGGCGTCGGTGACAAAGAGCTGGGACTTGGCAACCGCAATGCGATCGATGCCATCATTGCCACCCACTCGGTGGTGGTCGATGCGACCGAGCGGGTGATCTGGGTCGGCAAAGGTCCGCATGCGCTCGGCGAGTATGTCGGCTTCGACCTGCGCAAAGCGCTGGGTGACAAAAGCCGCGTTGATCCAGCGCCTCTGGCAGAAGATCCCGTGCTGCACAGCGTCGAGTATCGCAACCACCGGATGATGAGCATGTCGCTGCACGCTGCCGAGGTGGCCAAAAAGCGCGATCAGCTAGCGCTTGCGATTGAAGAGGCGCAGCGGGCGGTGGCGCTTGGACCGCTGTCTGCGGATGCCCAGCTGGTCTTGGCGGACCTTTTGTGGACCCGCGCGACCCAGAGCCACAACCCCGCGCATCGCCAGCAAGCTCTCGCGAGCTATCGGACGTTTCTCACGCTATCCCCTCCGCACCGCGTCGATGTCGAGCAAGCCGAGCTGCGGATCAAACAGCTCGCTGCGTCCGTGCCATGACCATCAGAATCGACACCGCAGCGGGCGTCACGCCGGGAATGCGGCTCGCCTGACCCAGCGACTGCGGTCTGGCCTTGCTGAGCTTTTCGGTGATCTCTTTGGACAGCCCCGGAATGGCCTGGTAGTCAAGCTGCGGTGGCAGCGGGGTCTCTTCCATCGCGCGAAAGCGGCGTGCTTCTTCCGACTGCCGGTCCAGGTAGCCTTCGTACTTCACGGTGGTCTCGACGCGCTCACCGAGCTGAGGCGGCAGCGGGCTCAGGCCAAACACCTGCGCAAGGCCCGCGTAGCTGACCTCGGGACGACGCAGCACTTCCGCCAGCTTGCTCGGACGACTAAGCGGCGCGGTCCCAAGTGCGGTCAGGCGCTCGTTCGTCGCTGCGTCGGGATAGACCGTCTTTTCGCGCAGAAGCTGTAGCTCTGCTTCAAGCAGCGTCCGCCGGTGCGTAAATGCCTGCCAGCGCTCATCGGGAAGCAGTCCCAGCTTGTAGGCGATGGGCAGCAGTCGCTCATCGGCATTGTCCTCTCGGAGCAGCAGCCGGTATTCCGCCCGCGCCGTCATCATGCGATACGGCTCATCGACCCCGCGCATTGTCAGGTCATCGACCAGCACGCCCATGTAGGCTTCATCGCGACCAAGCAGAAGATCTGTTCCATCATCGCGTAGCTTGAGTGCAGCATTGGCACCCGCCCACAGCCCTTGCGCCGCTGCTTCCTCGTAACCGCTCGTGCCGTTGATCTGCCCGGCTAGATACAGTCCTTGCACCTGCTTGGCTTCGAGCGTCGGCTGAAGCTGCGTCGGGTCGGCAAAGTCGTACTCGACCGCGTAGCCAAAGCGCAGGATGCGCGCTCGCTCAAGACCCGGAATGCTCGCAATCACCTGAAGCTGAATGTCTGCGGGCAGCGAGGTCGAGATACCGTTTGGGTACACCTCACAGGTCGAAAGGCCCTCGGGCTCCAAAAAGATCTGGTGACGCGGCTTGTCCGAAAAGCGCACCACCTTGTCTTCAATCGACGGACAGTAGCGCGGTCCCACGCCGGTGATTCGTCCCGCAAACAGCGGCGAGCGATGCAGGTTCGACAAGATCAGCTCGTGCGTCTGCGCCGTCGTGTGCGTGATGTAACAGGGCAGCTGCTGAAGCGGGGGGACAGGTCCATCTTCGCAAAAGCGCGGCAGCGGATCGTCGCCCGGCTGCTTTTCCAAGCTGGCCCAGTCAATTGTTTTGCCATCGAGACGACAGGGCGTGCCGGTCTTGAGCCGTCCAATCCGAAAGCCCAGTTCGACCAGGCTCTGTGAGATGCCCCTCGCAGGCGGCTCGCCCATCCGTCCGCCATCGAGCTGCTGCTCTCCAACGTGCAGCCGCCCTTGCAGAAACGTCCCCGTCGTCAAAATCACCGCGCGGCCACGATAGGCAATCCCCATCGAGGTCAGCACACCGATGATGCGAAACGGCGTCTCTCCGCTGGTCTGCTCATACAGGAGCTTTTGGCCGTCGCCTTGCTGGATCTCGAGGTTTTCTTGATGTTCGACCGCAGAGCGCACAAAGGACCGATACAGCACCTTGTCGCTCTGGACGCGCGTCGAGCGCACCGCCGCCCCTTTGCTCAGGTTCAGCCGACGGAACTGAATCCCGGTGGCATCGGCGGCCCGTCCCATCACACCCCCGAGCGCTTCGATTTCCTTGACCAAGTGGCCTTTGCCGACGCCCCCGACCGCTGGGTTACACGACATATGGCCAATCGTGTCGAGGTTGCCGCTGAGCAGCAGCGTGCGCATACCCAGTCGGGCTGAAGCCAGCGCTGCCTCGCAGCCCGCATGACCTCCGCCTACCACAATTACGTCGTACTCATGCGGATAGTGCAGCATACGTGGCGACCTTGGCTTACCCGCTGCGTGCTGTCAATCCGCCTGCCGCTGCGTGCGACAGGAACCCACAGACCGAGCGCTTGGCTGCGAGCTAAAACGTCCCGTCAAGCAGCGTCGCAGATAGGTGTAGGCCGCCTGCCCCGGTTGGAAAGATGCTTACCGACGGTGACTTGAGTTCGATCAGCGTCCCTTGGTCGCTCTGGACCGGCAGGTTGGGCAGCAGCCGCCTCACCAGGAGCGCCGAGCCGAGCAGCCCGACTCCAATCCCAGCCATCGCCGATGGAATTGCCACCCGCGCGGCGTCGTTCCAGTCTCCGCTGTACAGATAGCCCGCGCCGAGCCCGACCAGCCCAAACCCAAGCCCGCCCGCCAGACCGCCCAGATCTACGTAGGCGACCTGCCGACGACTCAGCGTGCCGAGCTGCGGAATGTGCGCCAGCCCAATGCCAAGCCCAATGCCCAGCGCCGTGCTGCCGAGCATCGCAAAGCCGCCTTCGCCCGTACGGCCTTCCGGCGGCCTGCCCAAAAACGTCGCTTCCGGCTTGTGGGTGATGACATAGGCCCAAGACAGCGCGCCGATGTGCGCGGCCCACAGCACCGTGCTGTTCCATACCGCCACCGGCCCGCTGCGTGGCTTGCCAAGTCGCCAGATGGCGACGCCGACCGTGCCACCCACCAGCCCGCCCCCTACGGCCAAGACGTGCGGTAGCAGCCACTGCGGCTGGGCACCGAGTCCCACGCCAAAGCCGAGCAGCGTTCCCCATGCGCCAGAGCCAATCAGGAGCTGGGACTCACCGACCGGCATTTCCCATCCGGCCAGACCCGCAACCGTGGCTCCGACCACCGCTGGGAGCGCGGCGGCAACCAGCGGCTTGTAGATCTCGCGCAGCGGCATGTTCTCGAAGTTTTCGATCTCGCCCTGAAACAGCCGCAGCACCATCAGGCCCAGACCGGCACCTGCCAGTGCTCCGCCTACGATCATGTCGGTGCGACCGCTTGGCTCCAGCGTCAGATGAAAGCGCAGCGTGCCGGCTCCTGCCTCCAGCGTGAGAGGTCGCTGCTGTGTCAGATGAAATGGCTTTTCAAAGCGCAGGCGGTGACTGCCCAGCTCGACTGCACCGGAAAACGGCGTCATGCCGAGCGGTCGGTCGTCGAGAAACAGCTTGGCGGGCGGCGTCGTTTCCACAAGCAGCGAGCGCGGACGGGCCTTGAGCTGTCGCGAAAACAGCAGCGCTTGACCGATGTGGGCATCGAAATCGACCTCATCGGGGAAGTAGCCATCGCGCTGATAGCGCAGCCGATAGCGACCGGCGGGCAGGGTGAAGATGCCAGGCGTCTGACCCTGCGCCATTGCCGCACTGGGCTGACCGTCGGCTGAAAGAGGATGGATGGATACGGTCGCAGGATCAGGGACTGCCGAGGCGGAGATCCGAGCTGGCAGGTTGCGCAGGCGCTTGATGGAACGCTCGGCGAGCCGCTGCCGGGTCTGCTGAAGTCGCGCCGATTCGGGATCGTCGCTGAGCGGCATCGCCAAAAACTGCTCAAAGGATTGAGCGGCACCTTCGTAGTCGAGCAGGCGCTCTTGCGTGAGCGCCAGGTTGTACAGCGTGCTCGGATGCGGCAAGAGCTGATAGGCTCGGCTGTAGTGCTTCTGGGCGCGCTCGTAGTCTCCAATCTCGAAGGCGCGGTGCGCGGACTCAAACTCGGCGGCGGCGGTCTCGCGCGGGCTTGGCTGGGCTTCCGCAGGACGCACGGATTCCTCGCCCTGGGCCGAGGAGGGCAGCACGAACCAGACAACCAGCAAGCCTAAAGCCAAGCAAGCAGACAGCGAGCGCACGCAGACCTTCTGTGGACGGCTTCCGTCGCGACCAGCGTGGCGACACGCTAGCAGGAGCGAGCCATGTTGGGGAAGCTACCTTCCGCATTTGTGGCGTCAGGTGGTATAAGCGCCGGGTGTCTGCGTCTTCGGAACATGAGGATCTGCCGGTCCTGGAAGGCTATCTGGGTCACACGTTTTCGGATCGAGCGCTGCTCAGCAATGCGATTCGACATCGCAGCTACGTCAATGAGCGGGCTCCACATCTCCCCGACAACGAGCGGCTGGAGTTTTTGGGCGATGCGGTGCTTCAGCTGGCCGTGACGCATCTACTGATGGAAAGCGGGGTGGACCTGTCGGAGGGAACGCTGTCGCTGCTGCGCTCGCAGATCGTCAGTGAAGCGATGCTGTCGAAGCTGGCCCAGCAGATCGAGCTGGGCCGATTTCTGATGCTGGGACGCGGCGAAGAGCTCAGCGGTGGTCGTCACAAGCCGTCGCTGCTGGCTGATGCCTATGAAGCGGTGTTTGCGGCGCTGTATCGCGACGCGGGCTTTGCGGCGGTCTTGCGGGTGGCCAAGCGACTGCTGGCAGAGGAAGTGCAGCGGGTGATGCTGCATCGCTCGCTCGATTACAAGTCTGCGCTGCAAGAGCTGCTTCAGGCGCAGAAGCGCTCGCGGCCTCGCTATGAGGTGATTTCCACCGAAGGACCGGACCACGAGCGGGTGTTTGAGGTCGCGGTCTGGCTCGATAGTGAAGAGCTGGGACGCGGACGCGGGCGCAGCAAGCGAGAGGCCGAGCACCAAGCGGCCCAAGCGGCCCTTACGCTGCTGCCTGACCGGATTGCTTCTTTGGGGATACACTGAGCGTATGAGCGCGCAATCGCAATCGTCGCCGCTGTTTTCGGGTCTTCCCTCGCGCGTCACCGTGTATGAAGTCGGTCCTCGCGATGGGCTTCAGAACGAGCAGCGGATGGTGCCGACGGCAGACAAGATTGCGCTGATCAATGCTCTATCGCAGACAGGGCTGCCGCAGATCGAGATCACCAGCTTCGTCAACCCGAAGTGGATTCCGCAGCTTGCCGATGCCAGTGAGGTTGCTCGTGGGATTACCCGGCGGGCGGGCGTCGGCTATTCGTGCTTGGTTCCGAACCGTCGCGGGCTCGACTCTGCGCTGGATGCGGGCATGAAAGAGGTCGCAGTCTTTATGTCGGCCTCGGAAACGCACAACAAGAAGAACATCAACAAGACGATTGCCGAGACGCTCGTGGCCTTTGAAGAAGTCGTGGTACCTGCCCAGCAAGCGGGTGCGCGGGTGCGGGCGTATGTCTCGACGGTGTATGGCTGCCCGTATGAAGGCAAGGTCGATCCAGAGGCTACCGTTCGGCTGGTCGAAAAGCTGCTCCGACTCGGCGTCTATCAGATCTCGCTTGGCGATACCATCGGGGTCGCGACGCCCCGGCAGGTGGAAGATGTGCTGCGGCGGCTTGGCGCGCTCTGCTCGCTCGATCAGCTCGCGCTGCACTTTCACGATACGCGCGGTACGGCACTGGCGAACGTACTGGTCGGACTTCAGCTTGGGATTACAACGGTGGACAGTGCGCTGGGCGGTCTGGGCGGCTGTCCGTATGCACCTGGTGCCAGTGGCAACCTGGCGACCGAAGACCTGATCTACATGCTGGATGGAATGGGCGTGCAGACGGGGGTGAACTTGGATGCGCTGGTGGACTGCTCGCGACAGGTGGGCACGATCATCGGGCGAGAGCTGCCGTCGAAGTATCTCAAGGCGCACCTGGCTGCGTGCAGGCGCTGAGCGCTGGACACGCAACCGGCTTTGCTGGGGTGATTCGCTCCGAAAATCAGCAGCGTTGCTATGAGCTGGAAGCAGCTTCGCTATGAAAATCAGGAGCGCAGCTCTTACTTAGAAGCAGCTTCGCTATGAAAATCAGGAGCTTCGCTCTGAGTTGGAAGCAGCTTCGCTATGAAAAGTAGGAGCTTCGCTATGAAAATCAGGAGCTTCGCTCTGAGTTGGAAGCAGCTTCGCTATGAAAATCAGGAGCTTCGCTCTGAGTTGGAAGCAGCTTCGCTATGAAAAGTAGGAGCTTCGCTATGGGCTGGAAGCAGCGCAGCTCTGAAAAGTAGGAGCGTTACTATGAACGGAAAGGAGCAGCGCACCGAACGGATGGAGCGCTGCTTTTGCAAGTGGGGGGGCGCGGTGCAGGAGCGAGGGGGTTCTTAAAACGCCTAACGAAACCGTTATGAGGAACCGCGATTGCAAAGAGGAGGACCGGAGCGTACGCAAGTACGTGAGGACCGACGATGCAGCAAGCGGGGTCCGCAGTAGGTTTCGTTAGGCGTTTTTAGTCTTTGTCGGCTTTTTCTTTGCCTTGGTACATCGACTCGATGAGGTCGCGGTAGCGCTCGATGACGACCTTGCGCTTGACCTTCATGCTTGGGGTCAGCTCGCCGTCTTGCTCGGTCAGCTCGCGAGGCAGGACCTTGATGTACTTGACCTGCTCCCAGGAGCCCAGCTTGCTGTTGACCTCTTTTTTCTTGGCTTCCAGGCGGGCTTCAACAAGCGGGTGGCTGCCGATTGCCTTGGCATCGCTCGGCGGTGTCTGACCGCCATCGGTGATGGTCTGTTTGGCGACATCTTGGTTGAGAGCCACCAGCGCCGTGATGTACTTGCGGTTGTCACCGATGACCACGGCCTGGCTGATGATCGGATCGAGCTTGAGCTGGTTTTCGATCATCTGCGGCGCAACGTACTTGCCGCCCGAGGTCTTGATGAGATCCTTTTTGCGGTCCGTGATCTTGATAAAGCCGTCGCTGTCGATCTCTCCGATGTCTCCGGTGTGGAACCAGCCTTCGGCATCGATGGCTTCCGCCGTCGCGTCGGGCAGCTTGTAGTACCCGGTCAGGTTGGTGACGCCTTTGGTCAGGATTTCACCGTCTGCAGCGATCTTGACCTTTAGCTCTGGATGCAGCGGCTTACCAACGGTACCGAACTTGTACGAGTCGATCCGGTTGACGCTGGTGAAGCTGTTGGTCTCGGTCAGGCCATAGCCTTCCAGAATCAGCATGCCTGCCGCGTGGAAGAACTCGGCCAACTCGCGCGAGAGCGGGGCACTCCCAGACACAAACCACTTGAGCTTGCCGCCAAAGCGCTCGCGCAGCTTGGAAAACACCAGCTTGTCGGCGAGCTTCCACTGAATGGCGAGCAGTCCGCCCGGCTGACGACCGGCCTGGATCTCTCGGCTCGCCTTGACGCCGACTTCAATGGCCCACTGCACCAGCGCCCACTTCACCGCGCCGCCTTGCTTGGCTTTGCTCAGGAACCCGGCGTAGACCTTTTCGTAGATGCGGGGCACACCGGCCATGAAGCTGGGCTTTACCTGACCGACGTATTCCAAGATCGTGTCGATGCCGGAATAGGCGGTGCAGAAGCCGACGTGGACGGCGACCATCGACAGCGTCTTGGCAAACGAGTGCGCGAGCGGCAAAAACAGAAGCTGCCGATCGGTGCGACGAACCGGCAGCGCGGTAACGCCATAGCGAGAGCCCATGCAGAACGACGCGTGCGACTGGACCACGCCTTTGGGATTGCCCGTGGTTCCCGACGTATAGATGATCGTCGCGATGGTGGCGGGCGTCATCTGCTTGCGTATGTCGGGCAGCGCTTGCGGCTGGGTCAGACGGTGCGCGCGGCCGCGATCACACAGCTCGCGCAGCGGAATCACCCACTCATCAACCTTGGGATCGCTTTCCGCGTGACCGTCCCACAAGATGACCTGCTTGATGTGCGGGATCTCGGCTCGGATCGACAAGAGCTTGTCAAGCTGCTTTTTGTCTTCGATAAAGACGAAGGACGATTCGCTGTCTTTGAGGATGTAGGCGACCGTCTCTTTGAGGCTTGATGGATAGATCGGCACCGTGATGCCGCCAGCGAGCACCAGGCCCAGGTCGCAGAGCGTCCACTCCTCGCGGGTGCCGCCCATCAGCGCAATCTTGTCCCCGACCTTTGCACCAATGGCGACCAGTCCGTGCGCGATGTCGGACGACTTTTCGTAGGCCTGCTGCCAGGTAAGCGTCTGCCAGTCCCCATTGCGACGGGTCATATACGCTGGAGCATTCGGCGTCGCCAGCGCTCGGTTTGCGTACATCTCGGCGATCGTATCGCCCGGTACGCCGCTGCTATCGACTCCGGTATCGTGACTCTGAGTCATCGGTCCTCCCTCGGGAAAGTTCGTCTACAAAATTTCCTAGCGTGGATGATATCGTGCGCAGCCGCTAAATCGCTACAAGCCATTTTGATGCCCCGAGCCCGCCCGCAGAAGCGAACACTCCTGACTCCACGCTCAATTTTTGCGTTCTTGGATGCGCACGTCGTCGGCCAGGAGCGAGCCAAGCGGGTGCTGGCAGTCGCTGCGTACGGTCACATCCGGCGATGTGCGCTGCCGCCAGAGCGCAAAGGACAGATTCGGAAGTCGAACATCCTGCTGATCGGCCCAACTGGGTCCGGCAAGACGCACCTTTTGCGGATGCTGTCGCAGGTGCTGGACGTTCCTTTGAGCATCGCCGATGCGACCGAGTACACCGAGGCTGGCTATTACGGCAAAGACGTCGAGCAGATGGTGGCCGAGCTGCTGTATCGCGCCAATCACTCCGTCGCAGAAGCGCAGCGCGGGATCATCTTTTTGGATGAAATCGACAAGCTGGCCCGTCGCACCCAGAGCTACAAGACCGGCGGTGGTACGCGCGACATTGGCGGCGAAGGCGTCCAGCAGAGCCTGCTGAAGGTGCTGGAAGGACGCGAGCTGCTGGTCCCGGCAAGCCTGTCGCCGCAGCCTGGTCGCCAAGACGTGGTGCAGGTCGATACCTCGGACATTTTGTTCGTCGCAGCGGGGACGTTCGCCGATCTGTTTGAGCGTGAGCGTCCGTCTTCACGGATCGGCTTTGGGGACAAGGAACAGGTCGGTGCCAGCCGAGAGCTATCGACCGAGGATCTGCTGGGCTACGGCATGCTGAGCGAGCTGCTCGGACGACTGCCGGTGCGGGTGCAGCTTGCGCCGCTGTCCGAAGATGATCTGTGCCAGATCTTGGCTGGACCGAGCGATGCGCTCTTGGCGGAGTATCAGACGCTGCTGGCCTTGGATCAGGTGCAGGCCGACTTCTCCGACGGAGCTCTGCGGGAAATGGCGCGGGCCGCACTGCGTCAAGGCCTGGGGGCGCGATCGCTGCGTGGGCTGTGCGAGCAGGTCTGCCATGATCTGCTGTTTGAAGCCCCAGAGCGACGTGGACAGCGGATCGTGATCGATGAGCAGTACGTGCGGGCGCGGCTGCCGACTCCTGGCTAAGAACACCGAACCAGACTGGCTGTGTCCGACGGTACGCTACACGGAGTGCCGGTGTGCCGTTAAGATGTCGGCTGGGCGCTGGGAGGCGCGAAGTAGATGGCAAACGAGCTAAACGGCAAGGTGTTTTTGGTCACAGGCGCGACAGAAGGCATTGGTAAGGCGGCGGCACTGGAGTTTGCAAAGCGTGGCGCAACGCTGGTGCTCGTCGGTCGCAACAAAGAAAAGAGCGAGCGAGTTGTCGCGGACCTCAAGAGCCAGAGCCAAAACGACAAAATCGATCTGCTGCTGGGTGACATGTCAAAGCTGGCCGATGTCCGGGCCGTCGCTGCGGCGTTTTCCAAGAAGTACGATCGACTGGATGTGCTGGTAAACAATGCGGGCGCGTACTTTGCCGACTACAAGCTGTCGCCGGATGGCTACGAGCAGACCTTTGCGCTCAATCACCTTGGCTACTTTCTGCTGACCCATGAACTGCTGCCGCTTCTGCGCAAGACGAGCGGCGCGCGGGTGGTCAGCACTTCTAGCGCAGCGCATCAAACCGGCAAGATGGATCTGCAAACGATCGCCAAGCGAGACGGCAAGAGCGCTGGCTTTTCTGCGTACGGGGACTCGAAGCTGTGCAACATCCTGTTTACGCGTACGCTCGCGCAGCGGGAAAAGGGCATCGCGATCAACTGCTTCCATCCGGGCTTTGTGCAGACCGGCTTTGGGCAGAACAACGAAGGCCTGATGTCGTCGCTGATTCGCGTGACAGCCAAGCTGTTCGCTCGTACACCGGAAAAGGGCGCTGAGACGCTGATCTGGCTGGCGACGAGCTCCGATGCCGCCAAGCTCAGCGGCGAATACTGCTTCGACTGCAAGCCGCACAAGAGCACCAAGCTGGCCCAAGACATGACGGTGGCCGAAGGACTGTGGAGCCTGAGCGAGAAGCTGTGCGGGGTGAGTTCGTAGCGGCGCGCTTTTGAGGCCGGACTCGATTACGGCTTTTTGCAGGCGGAAAAGTAGATCTGGGTGCTGTAGTCGAGCAGTCCGCCGCCCGTGTAGTTGTAGCGCTGCTTGACCTTGGCGATCGCGTCGCTCACGCTGTTGGCGCTCTGTAGGATCGGCACGACGGTGCCTAGGTACTCGATGTTTTCATCGATGACAGAGGCCGTAGCCGGGGCTGCGCCATGGCCGGGGTAGACCTGCTCGATCGGTCCCAGTCTGCTCAGGCTGCGTAGGTTACTCACCCAGGCGTCGCTCTTGCACTCTGCCAGCCACAGGTACGCGCGGTGATAGAGCAGGTCGCCGGAGATGAGCAGCTTCTGACGGCTGCCATAGAGCGCGGCGGCGGAAGGACTCTCTCCGTCCGAGAGCTTGACGACCTGTAGCTCCTCTCCTTCGAGGATCAGCTTGTCGTCGCTTAGTACGGTCACGGTCGCGAGCTTGTCGGCAATGTTGGCGGCTCCGAAGTTGGTCTTGGCGCTGGCCAGGGCATCGGGCCCCTTGGCTTTGAACTCGGCCACGACTTCGGCCGTGGCGACAATCGGCACCCCCGGAAACGCAGCGGCAATCACATCGAGGCCGAGGTAGTGATCGGGATGTGCGTGGGTCAAAAAGATCGATCGCAGCGTCTTGCCAGAGGCATTGATCATGGTGACGACCTTTTCTGCGTCGCCGCGTGTGAACTGTCCGTCTACCAAGATCGCGTCGTTCTCACCGCTGATGAGATAGGAGTTGACCGCGAAGGTTGCGTCGCTCTGGTAGTTGCTTACGGAGAGCTGGACGGGCGAGCCGCAGCCTGCGACGAAAAACAGCGAGCACAGAGCGCCACACAGAGCGCCGAGCAAGTGGGTGCGAAGGGTCATGACAGGTGTCTCCAAGGTGGGCCGGTGAGCGTGACTGAGCGAGCGCGGCTCGCTGCGGCTCATCGGCTGTGTTGAAGACAGAGATAGCGCGGAGCAGCGATTGGCTGCTTTGCCAAGATGGCCAAAGAGTTGTCCGAACCGGACAAAGCAGCAGCGGGTGAGGACAGACCGGACGGAGCTAGCGCATGGCCGATGGTGCGCGGCCCGAAAACGGCATCAGCCCCAGCAGATGCAGCAGCTGCAAGGTCATCGCCGCCGTCGCGCCCCAGATGCGATAGGTCGGGTGGGCAAACTCGTGCATCGTGTACAGGTGGCCCTTCCACTCGGCCTTGCCTGCCTCGCGGTAGCGACCGGGCAGCTCATAGAGTGGCACGGTGAAGGTGTCGGCGACTTCGCCTTGGTTGGGGGAGAGCTGAAGCGGCCCTTTGAGCAGTCCGACAACCGGCGTGATGTTAAAGCCCATGGGCGTCGGCATGTCATCTAGCTGGCCGAGCAGCTCGACGTGTTCGGCGGCGATCCCCAGCTCTTCGTGCGTCTCTCGCAGGGCGGTGACATCGAGCGTGTGATCGTGCGGCTCGCGCTTGCCACCGGGAAACGCCACCTGTCCTGCATGCGTCGGCAGCGACGCAGTACGCACAATGTACAGGACATCGGGGCTGTGTCCTTCGGCAGGCAGCACCAGCGGAACCAGGACCGCCGACTCACGAAAGCCATCCTGCTGCCAGCGCTGTCGTGGACGAGCGCGCAGCTTGTGGGCCAGGGCGGCGGGGTCAAAGGGGGAAGTGGGCTGGCTCATGGCGAAAGAGTCGGTGTCGGTGACTGTGGGCCTACGCAGGGATCGGGATCGCTTGGGATGCCTGCGGGCTGTGGCAACGAGAATAACTCGGCAGGCAGGGCTGGGTTTACTTCGCTTTCTTTCCAGCGCAGCTTCACTTCGCTTTTTCCGACGAGATCTTCGATCTGGGACTGCTTGGGCAGGCGCAGCGTGGGCTCGGCTTCCTGGTTCGCAAAGCGCTGGTGCCGGATGCGCAGAAAGGGCTGTCCGTCCGATCCAAGCAGCTCGGTCTGGACCAGATCGAAGGCTTTCGGCGGGGCTGCACCGGGAAGAGCCTGCGGGCCGGGCACTGCTTGTAGGTACAGCACCTGACGGCGACCTTGCCCGTCCGCCAGCTTGAGGACTTCGCGGCCTCCGTCTTGGCTGTCCCAGGCTGTATCGAGGGTCAGGTCACTTCCCGCGAGGATGGGCGATCCGCCGGTCAGGACATCTGCCAGCACAGTCGGCGGGAGCGCCACCCGCAAGAGCCTGGCCATGGCGCAGGGGGTCACGACGCTGCTCAGGTAGCGATTGTTCTGCGGATCCAAGAGCTGATAGCTCTGCCCATCGGTGGCCAGCGTGAGAAGCGGTCCTGCCAGCATGCTCTCTGCCGAGAGTCGCAGCTTGGCCGGACGCTGCACCGCCACCGCGATGTCCAGCTTGACCCGTCCGCCTTTGTCGTCGGGAACATCGGCCTTGCCGTAGCGCTTGATTGACTGCACACGCTGCTGACTCTGACGGGCTTGGGAGAGCAGCTCGGTCGGCAGTGGCGCAGGGTAGGGCCGAAGCGCGACGGGCTTCGGACAGCCCATCAGCGCAGGGACAAGCAGAGTGAACCAGCGAGCGCGCATCGGTCCCCACCTTAGCAGCTTCGCTTGGTTGCACCGCAAAGAAGGAGTACCTTGGCTCGTCATGACGACCCATCGCATCTTCAACTTCTCTGCCGGTCCTGCCGTCCTTCCTGAAGAAGTGCTCGTCGAAGCGCGAGACAACCTGCTGTCGCTTGGATCGAGTGGCATCGGCATCTTGGAGTGCAGCCACCGCAGCAAAGAGTTCGAGGCGATCATCGGGGAAGCCGAAGCAAACCTGCGTGAGCTGCTGGCCATCCCGAGCGGCTATCGGGTGCTGTTTCTGTCAGGCGGTGCGACGACGCAGTTTTCGATGGTGCCGATGAACCTGCTTGCGCCGGGAACCGTGGGGAACTACGTGCTGACCGGCGAGTGGTCGAAGAAGGCGCAGGTCGAGGCGCAGCGTGTCGGCGAGACCCACGTCGCAGCCAGCACCGAGTCCGAGCAGTTCCGGCGGATTCCCACCAACGACGAGCTGCGCTGCTGCGATCGTGCGGCCTACGTTCATACCACCAGCAACAACACGATCTGGGGCACCGAGTGGCAGCACGAGCCCGAGGCCGGTGGCTTGCCGATCGTCTGCGACATGTCGAGCGACTTTCTGTCTCGCCCCGTGGATGTGGCCCGCTACGGACTCATCTACGCTGGGGCGCAGAAAAATGCCGGCCCGGCGGGTGTGACCGTTGTCATCTTGCGGGACGACATGCTGCGGCTCGACAAGGCGGCGCAGGCCAAGCTGCCTATCATGATGAACTATCGCACCTACGTGGATCACAAGTCGCTCTACAACACGCCGCCGGTGTTCCCGATCTACATCGTTCACTTGGTGCTGCGCTGGCTGAAGCGGTTTGGCGGTCTTGCGCAGATGGCGGCGCACAACCAAGCCAAGGCGCAGCTTGTCTACGATGCGATTGATTCGATGACGGGCTTTTATCGCGGTCACGCAGCGCCGGACAGCCGCTCGCTGATGAACATCACGTTCCGGCTGCCGTCGGAAGCGCTGGAAGAGCAGTTTGCCAAAGAAGCCAAAGCAGCGGGCATGGATGGACTGAAGGGCCATCGCTCGGTCGGGGGCATTCGTGCTTCGGTCTACAATGCGTTCCCGATGGCCGGTGCGCAGGCGCTGGCCAGCTTCATGCGCGACTTTGCGGCCCGTCACGGGTAGTCGCTGCGTCATCAACCAACCGTCGAGCCCAACGAAAAGCAGCGGGAGCGGGAACAGACTTGCGCTTCCCTCTGTTTAGTGACTTGATTTGCCCGCTTCACCGTAAGCTCTGCCATGTCTCAAGACGCTCACTCACCAGCATCTCCGTCGGCACTGACCCCATCAGGTGGGGCAGTCTATCTAACCAACATCCGTAACTTTTCGATCATCGCGCACATCGACCACGGCAAATCGACGCTGGCCGACCGGCTGCTCGAAGCCTGTGGGGCGCTGAGCGATCGCGAAAAGCAAGACCAGTTCCTCGACAAGATGGATCTGGAGCGAGAGCGCGGTATCACCATCAAGGCCCAGACGGTGCGACTGCGCTATCGGGCCAAAGATGGCGTTGAGTATCAGCTCAACTTGATCGATACGCCGGGCCACGTTGACTTTCACTACGAAGTGAGTCGCAGCTTGGCGGCTTGTGAAGGCGCGCTGCTCGTCGTCGATGCCTCGCAAGGTGTGCAGGCGCAGACGCTGGCGAACGTGTATGTCGCGCTCGAAAGCAACCTGGAGATCGTGCCGGTCCTAAACAAGATCGACCTGCCGTCTGCGGAGCCCGAGCGGATTCGCAAGCAGATCGAGGACGTGATTGGCATTGATGCCTCGATGGCGATTCCCGCGAGTGCCAAAGACGGTCGCGGCATCGCGGAGATCCTGGAAGCGGTGGTGCAGCTTGTGCCGCCTCCGAAGGGAGATCCGACGGCACCGCTGCAAGCGCTGATCTTTGACTCGTGGTACGACAACTATCGCGGCGTGGTGACCCAGGTCCGTGTAAAAAGCGGCAGCATCAAGATTGGCGACAAGATCCGGCTGATGGCGACGGGCAAGTCGTTTGAAGTGCTGGGCCTTGGGGTGTTTTCGCCGTTTCCAGTCGAGATCAAAGAGCTGCGCTGCGGCGAGGTCGGCTTCGTCATCGCCAACATCAAGAGCGTCGCGGACACCCAGATCGGCGACACCATCACCCACCAAGAGCGCCCATGCGGCGAGCCGCTCGACGGCTTCAAGGTGGTCAAGCCGATGGTCTTCGCCGGTATCTTCCCGACGGACAACGCGCGCTATACCGACCTGCGCGATGCACTGGAAAAGCTGCACCTAAACGACGCCAGCTTTACCTATGAGCCAGAGACCTCGCTCGCGCTGGGCTTTGGCTTCCGCTGCGGCTTCTTGGGACTGTTGCACATGGAGATCGTGCAAGAGCGCCTGGAGCGCGAGTACGATCTGGACCTGATTACGACGGCACCCACGGTGGAATATCGGGCCACTTCGGCCAGTGGCGAGACGGTCATCGTGGACAACCCGGCGGCGCTGCCGGATGAGGGCAAGCTCGACTACATTGAGGAGCCCATCATCCTGGCGAGCATCTATACGCCGTCGGAGTACCTCGGATCGCTCATCACGCTGTGTCAGGACCGTCGTGGCATCCAAGTGGGCATGACCTACAACGGCGAAGATCGGGTCGTGCTCAAGTACGAGCTGCCGCTGGCCGAGGTGGTGTTTGGCTTTTACGACAAGCTCAAGTCGGTGTCGCGTGGCTACGCATCGCTTGACTGGGAACTGCTGGAGTATCGACGGGCGGATCTGATCCGGCTCGATCTGCTGGTGAACGGAGATCGCGTCGATGCGCTGTCGATCATCTCGCACCGGGACCGCGCGTACTTCCGGGGCCGCGATCTGTGCGTAAAGATGAAAGAGCTGGTGCCTACGCAGCAGTTCGAGGTCGCGATTCAGGCTGCGATTGGCAACCGCGTGATTGCTCGGACGACGGTGAAGGCGCTGCGTAAGAACGTGACCGCAAAGTGTTATGGTGGAGACATCAGCCGCAAGCGCAAGCTGCTTGAGCGCCAGAAAGAGGGCAAAAAGCGGATGAAGCAGATTGGCTCGGTGGAGATTCCGCAAGAGGCCTTCTTGGCGGTGCTCAAGGTGGATGAATGATGAGCGACTCAGGGAAAGACAAGGCAGAGCCGATCTCGCTGCCTTCGGGCCGTCGTCCTCCGGTCTGGCTGCGTCTGATGCTTGATCACCTGTGGGTGGTTGGCGTACCGCTCCTGCTCGCGCTGTTTCTGTTGGTCGTTCATCTTACCAACGACATGGATCTGACCGAAGTGCCGCCGCATCCGCGCGTGGTGCAGCTGGTGATCGCGCTCATCGGTCTGTCGGTGATCTTTGGGATTCCGTATCTGTTGTTTCGCAAGATCATCGATGAAACACGCGATGATCTGATGCTGCATCGCGATGCGGTGCTGACGCTCAAGGATGCGCAGCGGCGCTTTCGCAAGCACGAGTCGAGGCTGAAGCCGGAAGCGCGCACGGCGGTGTCTGATTCGCTCCGTGCTGTTGAGGAGGCGCTGCAAGCGGAAGACAACGACGAGCTGATTCGGTCGCTGCATGCGCTCGACCAAGCGGTGAACAAGCACCTGTCGTTTGCGCGTAAGAGCCCGCTTCAGGAATACGGCGAATCGATTGGCGGAGCGATTGTGATTGCGCTGCTGTTGCGCGCCTTTACTGTCGAAGCGTTCAAGATTCCGTCTGGATCGATGATTCCCACGCTGCAAGTGGGTGATCACATCTTCGTGAACAAGCTGCTGTTTGGACTGCGGATTCCGTTTACGAACATCAAGTTCGGTCATCACCTGCGAGAGCCTCGGCGCGGTGAGGTGATCGTGTTTGTCTATCCGCACGACACGCAGAAGGACTTCATCAAGCGGATCGCAGCGATTCCGGGCGATACGATCGAAGTCTGCAACGAGCAGATCAGCATCAACGGACAGCCGATTCCGCGCGAGCCCGCTCCCAGCCTGTGTGAATACGATGACTTTGATGAAGAGCGTCCTGGGGCGCGCTGGACGCATCAAATCTGCCGAGGCTTCCGCGAAAAGAACGGCGCAGAGACGTATCGCGTCGTGCAGGACGTATCGCCCAATCTTCATCCTTGCCAAAAGTGGGTGGTCCCGCCTGAGCATGTGTTCGTGATGGGTGACAACCGCGACCACAGCCACGACAGCCGGTTTTGGTGTGAGCAGCGCGGACTCGATGGCTCGATGCAGTGCGGGCCGTCCGATAAGGTGTCGTTTGTTCCGTACGAGATGATCAAAGGCAAGGCCTGGTTCATCTGGTGGTCGGCGGGCAAGGGCTCATCGGTGCGACTGCGACGACTGTTTACCTCGATTCATTAGGACGTTGGTGCATGACGGAACCTACTCCTTCGCCCAAGGCTTTTTCGACGACGCAGCTTCTGCTCCTGGCGCTTATCTGTGTCGGGTTTGCGGTCGCGCCGCAGCTGATCGTGAAGGCTCCGAACGAGCCGACGATGGGCCTGGTGCAGCGGATCTTCTACTTCCACGTTCCGTGCGCCTGGCAGACGATGATCGGTGCGTTCATCGCGGGGGGCGCGAGCGCGGTGTATCTGTTCCGAGGCTCCGAAAAGGCCCGGCAGGTGGCGATTGCGGCGGCAGAGCTTGCGGTGGTGTTCGGCCTGTGCGTGCTGTTTACCGGGCCGCTGTGGGCGCGCAAAGCCTGGGGGGTGTGGTGGCAGTGGGATGTGCGACTGACGACGAGTGCGCTGCTGTGGATCATCTTTGTGGCGGCGCTGTTTGCGGAGCGCTATGGCGGACCGGGCGGGCCTCGGCTGTCTGCGGGCCTGATGGTGTTTGGAGCAGCGGATGTGCCGATGATTTACATCTCGGTGTCGCTGTGGCGGACGATTCATCCCAAGACCAGCGTGGTGCCGACGCTGGATCCATCGATGCGGCTGGCGCTGTGGACATCGGTGCTGACGTTTACGCTGCTGTTTGCGGTGCTGATGTCGCTGCGGATTCGGCTACAGCGGCAAAGAGACCGGCTGGCACACCTGACCATGCGAGCGGAAGATGCGGGGCTTTTCGATGAGTAACCTACGGAGTGTGCGAACCCAAACCGTCCAACACCTGTGCAGCGTGGGCGTTTGTCTGGCGCTTGTGTGTGGACTGAGCGCTCCAGCCTGGGCGGATCTGGCACCGCTGCCTGACGCGCGTCGGACCGCACCAGCCGCGAGTCCGGCACCAGCCGCGAGCCCGGCACCACAGCCTGACAAAGACGGCTTTGTGCCAGAGAGCCGCCCGATGAACGGACCAACGGTGGATGAGTCCATCCCTGCTGGGCCGCTGGTGGCCACTGCGTACGGCTTTGTGTGGATCGCGGTGCTCGGCTACATCGTTCACCTGGGACGCGGCATTCGGCGGGTGGAAGGCGAGCTGGCCGAGCTTGAGGGCAAGCTAAGCAAGTCGCTGAGCAAGAGCTGATGCCGACGGCGGCTCACATCATCTATATCCCGGCCATGCTGTGCCTGGGCTTTGTCCTGGGCTTTGTGTTTGGCGGTCGGGCAACCCGTGACGCCATCGCGGAAGAAGAAGCCAGAGCCGCCGCCAAGGCCGCTCGCAAAGCGCAGCGCGCCGCTGAGCAAGCCGCAACCGCTGGTTCCGACTCGGCTCCATCGTCCTAGCGCGTAGCCCTTGTTGGTGTATTGGCGCTGAGTGGTGTTCTGGCCGAGGGTGTTCTAGCCGGTGGCGTTTCGCGGCTTGTGCGCTGTGCTGTCTCTACCGTGGTGCGCGCCGGGCAGCCATCGATGTGATCGTTGACGAGTCCCATCGCTTGCATGAAGGCATATGCAGTGGTGGGGCCGACAAAGCGCAGACCTCGCTTCTTGAGATCGCGCGACAGGCGCTGGGATGTCTCTGTCTGTCCGAGCACGCGCAAAGACGCATAGTCGAGCGTTCTCGGACGCTCCGCTGCGGGCGGAACGAACCGCCAGACGTAGCCGGACAGCGAGCCTTCTTGACGGATGAGCTGCTGAATCGCGCGCGCATTGGCAATCGCTGCTTCAATCTTGCCGCGATGCCGAACGATGCCTGCATCCGCGAGGAGCCGCTCGACATCGGACGGGCCAAACGCGGCGACGCGATCGATGTCAAAGCCATGAAAGGCTGCACGGAAAGACTCGCGCTTGCGCAAGATCGTCAGCCAGCTTAAGCCCGATTGAAACCCTTCCAGACAGAGCTTTTCAAACAGGCGGGTATCGCTGCGTACGGGCATTCCCCACTCTTCATCGTGATAACGGCGATACAGCGGATCGTCGCTTGCCCAAAAGCAGCGAACCACTCCGTCATCATGTCTGCGTAGTCCTTCGGCCAAGTTCGATTGCATGGCCGCATCCTACTGCGCTGCGAGACCTTCCGTTACGGACACTTTTGGACAGTCTGACAAGGGACTTGCGGAAGAGGGTGGGAGACATCCAGAAATCACTATCTGAGCGCGGAAGCGGGAGGGTAAGATGAAGCTCCCATGAGAAGTGATTCTGTGATTCGTGATGGTGTTCGGATCTCATATCGCGTGATGGGCTCCGGCGCGCGTGATGTCTTGCTGATTCACGGCTGGATGATGTCGGGCGCAGTGTATGACGACATGATCGCTGCGCTGGATCTGCAAGGGCTGCGCTTGGTTGTGATCGATCAGCGCGGAGCGGGCGCATCCGATCGACCACAAAGCGGCTACACGATTGCGGAATACGCCGCAGATGTCTTGGCGGTGGCAGATGCGGTGGGCAGCCGATCCTTTGTCCTGGTCGGGCACAGCATGGGGGGACAGACGGCGCAGTGGATTGCCAGCACGGCAGTAGATCGGGTGACAGCGCAGATTCTGCTGTGTCCGGTCCCGGCCTCCGGTGTGCCGCTGCCCGCTGACGCGTCGGCGCTGTTTCGCGGCTCGGCGCAGAACCGCAGCATGCAGCAGACCATCTTGGGCTTGGCCTGTAAGCAGCTTGGCGAGACCTCGCGTGAGCGTCTGCTGGACATTGCGGGGGATGTCGCGCCGCAGTGTATCGAGCAGGCGTTCGATGCCTGGACGACAGGGGGCTTTGCCGACAAGCTCGCCGCGATCTCTGCCCCTACGCTGGTGGTGGGAACCGATGATCCGTTTCTTCCGCCTGCGTTTTTGCGGCAAGCGGTGGTCGATCCGATTCGCGGTGCGCGCCTTTCGGTGTTGCCGGGACCGGGACACTATGTGCAAGTCGAGCGGCCTCGGGAAACGGCGGCGCTGCTGCAAGCCTTTCTGGCCGGGCTCGGACCGTCCTGATGGCCGCGAAGTCCTAACGAAGTAGCGCAACGAGCGCATGGATCGTCCATGAGCGAGTCTGTCGTACAGTTCCTGGCTGTCTTTCTGCGCGAGCACCGCGATGTAGTGATCGAGCGAGCGACCGACTGGGTAATAAGGCAGGCGCATGACTTACAAGGACATCGGCCACGCGCAGAGACGCGCAGCTTGGTAGAAGGCGTCCTGCGCTGGAATGAAGCGCTGATCTTGCGGGCCGACGCAGTGCCTTTGGCCGAGTTTATCGGCTTTGTCACAGCCTATCGGGCCTCGAGTGAGTTTCATATCTCAACGCTGCTGCGCGGCTTCTGTTCGTTCCGTGCCGCGATGGCAGACATGCTGTCCCCGCCAGCGGTTGAGCCGCAGCTCGCGTTTGACTGTCTGCGTGTGGTGGATGATGCGTATCTCACCGCGATTTTTCAGATGGGTGATGAGTATGTCGATAAGCTCAACCGCACCATCACAGAGCGCCGCGCGCAGCTAGAAGCGGACCTGGAGCGAGTCGCAGCCGAGCGGGAGCGCGAGTTTCAGGAAACGATGGCGGTCATCCAAAAACAGCGACTGCTCTTGCAAGAGGTGTCGCTGCCGGTCATCAGCGTGTTTCAAGGTGTGCTGGTGATGCCGCTCATCGGAGAGCTGTCCGCAGAGCGGGCCCAAGAGCTGATTCCTCGTCTGCTGTCTGCGATTGTGGACAGCCGCGCCAAGGTTGCGATCTTGGATCTGACCGGACTGCCGCAGCTGGATCAGCTGGCTGCGGAGTCTCTGCTCAAGACGGCGCGAGCGATTGCCTTGATTGGCGCTTCGGTGATGCTGGTGGGGCTGTCCCCTGCGCTGGCGATTGAGCTGTCACAGCACAGTGAGGAGGCGACGCTTCCGCCATGCTACGCAACGCTGGCCGATGGTCTGCGCAGGGCGCTGCACGCCCAAGGCTATGAGGTGCAGCACAGCGCGCTCAGTGGCGAGCGTGGGCGTCGGTCAGGTCGCGGATAAAGACGGCGGGTGGGCGGCCTCCGGCGGTGGAAAACAGGAGCCGGACACCGCTGGGATCGGCAGCTGCGTACAGACACACCGGAGTCGGTTCCTTCTTGGGGGCCACAGCCAGAAGCGCTGCAATCTCTGCGGGTAGCGAGCGGCTGTCCGCTGCGACACAGACAAAGCCTCTGCGTAGCTCTTCGGTGATCTCTTCTTTGGGAAACACACGCTCGAGCAGTGCGCGTGATCCACCGCAGTCTGGATGGGTCACCACAATGAGGATCCGCTGGCTGCTCTTTTGGGCTGCTGCGGCTGCATCGTCCAAGCTGCGCTGCCAAGAGACTGCGGAGCGATCATCAAAGTATGGATGGCGAGGTGGTTCACGCATAAGCAGTTCTCCCGTCGAGAAATTGAATCCTACTGGGGATTCCTAAGCAAGATTCCTACGTAGGGGGACTGGCTGGGATTCCGGTACAGCGCTAGGGAATCAGCACCAGCTTTCCTTTGGCCTTGCGATCGTGCAGGTAGTGATGGGCAGCGGCGGCTTCCGCAAACGAAAACGAGCGATCTACAAACGGACGGATCTCTCCACGCTCGTACATCGCGATGAGCGCTTCAAACTGGGGACGCAGCAGATCCAGGCGCGAAAACAGATGTCCCATGTTCACGCCCTGCACCGACTTGTTGTCATCCATCAGGTTGAGCGGGCTATAGCGCGGGGTCCGCAGAAACATGTTGATGGCGCTGGCAACGCTGCGGCTCTTTCCTTGGCTGATGGAAGAGACGCCGAAACAGACGAGCCGACCGGCTTCCCGCAGGAGCCGATAGGATTCCGCAAAGGACTTTCCACCGACCGGATCAAGCACCAGATCGACGCCGCTTTGGGGGCCGATGAGGGCGCGTACTTGTGCGGTCAGATCTTGTCCCGAATCGAGTGGATGCTGACAGCCGCGCTCTCGCAAAAATCCGTGCTTGGCCGGGGACGCGGTTCCGAAGATCTCACAGCCGTGCGCGCGCGCCAGATCAATGGCTGCGAGACCTACGCCTCCGGCTGCGGAGTGAATCAGCACGCGCATGTCTTTGCGGAGATTTCCAACGAACAGCATCATGTGATGCGCGGTGAGATAGACCACCGGCAGCGCAGCGCCTTCTTCAAAGGACATCTTGTCCGGCATGCGGAAGACCTGCGACGCAGGGATTACGATCGTATCGCTGTAGCCACCAAAGTGCGGCATGGCGAGCACGCGATCTCCGATTGATAGACCGCTTACACCGGGGCCGACCTGATCAATCACACCGGACACTTCGTAGCCAACGACGCAAGGAATCGGCGGCGCATCGGGATACATGCCGGTACGTGCCATCAGATCCGCGAAGTTGATGCCTGCGGCTCTGACGCGGATGCGGACCTGTCCGGGTTGAGACTCAGGATCAGGGGCTTCCTTGACCTGCAAGACTTCGGGCGTTCCGGCTTTGGTGATCCAGATTTGTCGCATGGCTGCGGATGATACTCGAATCGCTACGTCAGCTTGGGAAGCAGCGCATCTTCAATCGCAGGCAGGTGAGCAGGCAGCCGCAGCGGTGGGTTGCGCAGCGTGGTCGGGTTGGCGGCTTGCGCGGCTGGGTCAGCTTGCGTGGTCGCTGACGCAAGTGGCGGATCGGTCATCAGGTGAAACGCGCGCTTGAGCGTTCCGAACTTGAGCCCGTGCGCGGTGCTGATCACCACCACCTGCTCATGGGGCAAGATGCGTCCCGCTTCGACCTGCTTACGCAGGGCAGCCAGCGCCACGCCGGTATGTGGATCGGTCGCCAGTCCGTGGCGGTCCCCAGCGGTCCAGGCGCGCGTAATTTCGTCTTCCGTGGCGGCTTCCACCACGCCATCGACGCGCTGGAGGGCCGCAATCGCTTTGCGTACATTCACCGGATTGCCTATCGCCATCGCGGTCGCTTGCGTCGGTCCTGCCACGGTCTGCTGAAACTGCCAGCTGTGCCGGTAGGCGCGATACAGCGGCGCGGCCTGGGCAGCCTGCGCGACGAGCAGCTTGGGCTCTTTGTCGGTCAGACCCAGCTTCTTTTGCAGCGCAAAGCCACGAGCCAGGGCCGTCACATGACCGAGGTTTCCACCGGGAACCACCACCCAGTCGGGCACCTGCCAGCCCAGCTGCTGCGCGATCTCGATGGACAGGGTCTTTTGTCCTTCGATGCGCAGCGGGTTCATCGAGTTGGCCAGGTAGACGCCGTGGCGACTGCAAAACGCAGCCACCAGCGCCATGCAGCCGTCAAAGTCCGTATCAAGAGCCACCGTCTGGGAATAGCTACAGATCGGCTGGGTCAGCTGCTCGTCAGAGAGCTTGCCTGCGGGCAAAAATACAATCGAGGGAACCTGCGCCCGCGCACAGTACGCCGACAGCGCCGCCGAGGTGTCTCCCGTTGAGGCACACGCCACCGCCGCGATGTGGGCTCCCTGTCTGCGCAGCCGCACCACCTGCGACACAAGCCCAGTCATGCCCAGATCCTTGAACGAGCCGGTGGGATTGTGTCCGCACTGCTTGATCCACAGGTTCGCCACACCGAGCGCTCGACCGAGCGTCGGCATCGGTACAATCGGCGTAAAGCCTTCGCCAAGCGAGATGATGTCCTCGTCGTCTAGCTCGGGGTTTACCCACTCGCGCTTGCTCCAGACGCCGCTTGGCATGGGCCACTGCGCCGACAGTCGTCGCGCATCAAACAGCGCGCGCCAGGCTGCGCCGGACCGGGTGGCCAAGGCTTCTTCATCGTGAACCACGTCCAAGAGCCCGCCACAGCGCGGACAGCGAGTATCGATGAGGGACAGCGGCCACTCGCCGGGACAGCCCTCGAAACAGCGAAACAAGACGCGCAGCGCAGTCATGGTGGAAGCTTCCTAAGTAGCGTGGGGACTAGCGCTGCCCGTCGAGGTTTTGCACAAGCTGCGCATAGAAGCGAATCATCTGGAGATAGTCGCTGATGCGGATGCGCTCGTTGGTCCCGTGCAGTCGCGGCAGATCCTCGGGTTCCAGCACCATCGGAACGAAGCGATAGACGCTGTCCGACACAGGCACAAAGTGCCGTCCGTCTGAAGCTCCAATCATCAAGCCCGGCGCGACGAGTGCATCGGGAAACAGCGACACCACGGTCTTGGAAAACGTCGCAAACAGCGCAGAGTGAACATCGGAAACGGGTGAGGGCTCCGTGCCAGATCCTGGCTGCGCGGTGACTTTGATCTCGGCGTCGCTTACGGCTGCGCGGACGTGCCGCACCACTTGCTCGGTGGTATCGCCGGGGCGGATGCGGAAGTTGATCGTCGCCCGCGCCGCTTGTGGCAGCACGTTGGACTTGGGACTTCCCGACAGCATCGTCGGAGCCTGGGTGGTCTGGAGCAGCGCTCGCGTCGAGTTTGCTTGCTGAAGCTGCCAGCGCAGGATCGGCCCAAACAGCCAGCGATTCGCGATGATTGGCTTAAGCGGCCACGACATCTCCGGTGCGAGGAAGTCAAACATGTCACTCGTCGGTGGTCGCAGCTCCGCTGCCATCTGCTGCGCTTCGAGACGCACGAGCGCTCGTCCCAGCCGTCCAATCAGCGTCTGTCTTGGGGGCATCGACGAGTGCCCGCCTTCGCCTGCTGCTTCGAGCTCGACGTTGATGAAGCCTTTTTCCGACACACCGATGAGCGCGACCGGGCGCTTGACTCCCGGCATCATGCCCTTGAGCACCGTAAGTCCTTCGTCGAGCGTCAGCTCCAGCTGGACGCCGCGTGTGCGCAGCAGCTCGGCAATCTGCGACGCTCCGCCAGATGCCACCGCTTCTTCGTCGTGGCCAAACGCCAGATAGACCGTGCGCTGTGGCTGATGGCCCCGCGCAAGCAGCAGCTCGATGGCCTCGAAGATGGCCATCATCGAGCACTTGTCGTCGAGGCTGCCGCGTCCCCACACAAACCCATCGGCCAGCTCGCCACCAAACGGCGGCTTGTGCCAGCGTGACTCCGTGGCTGGATCGACGGGGACCACGTCTTGGTGCGCCAGCAGCAGAATCGGCCTTGCTTGCGGGTCAGCGCCTTGCCATTTGTAGAGCAGGCTGAGCCCGCCCACTGTCTCTCTGGGCAGCGACGCCGCAACCTTGGGATAGCTCTGGCGCAGAAACTCGTGCAGCTTCTCAAACTCTGCGGTCGCGGGGGGCTGTCCGTCGCGTGAAACGGTCTGAAAGCGAATCGCTTGCCCGAGTCGCTGCGCGCGTAGCTCCCCATCGCTGGTGAGCGCTGGGATGGTCGGTGCTACAGCGCTCGGCTGTCGCGACGTAAGGGTCACTGCTCGTACCGTCACCACCGCAGCGAGCGATCCAATGACCACGCCAGCGAGTGCGGCTGTCCGACGGAAGATGCTTGCTTTTGCCATGATCTGCATCAGCGTACACCAGCGCGAGCCTGGCTCACGAGAGAAAGCTAGGCTGCCTGAGCCTCGGTTCTGTTAGAGTCCGATCCATGACGCAGGCCGTCGGTCGTCGATTTCGGAGCAGTGCATCAAGCCGCGTGGGTCGATTCCTGCTGGCGTTTGGACTGTGCAGCGTCGCGCTCGGCTGGGTCGGCTGTAGCCAAGACCGGCCTGACCCTGGCTCGGTGCGCTTCTTGGTGCGAACCACGCCTGCTCCCGACGATACGGTGCTGTCGCCCTTGCGAGATCTGCGGGTGACAGCGCTGGAGCTGCGCGATGGACGCACGGACGACCTTTTGTCCCGCAGTCGCTTTGAGCCGTCGTCGGATGTGTCTGCGGCTACGCTGCCGTCGCTCGACTTGGGCCTGATTCGGGTGTCAGAGCCGCGCAATCTCAAGATGCTGGCGCTCGGAGCCGCTGGACAGCAGCTACTTGGTATGGCGCTGACGCGGGACGTGTCGTGGTCGTTTGGCGACAGCAAAGATGTCTATCTGGAGCTGCGACGACCGCTGTTTTTCTTTGGTGGCAGTCCGAAGCTGGTTGCGCCGGTCACGCCGATGGACCCGATCTTTGCGCCGTCGCGTCGTCTGTATGAGCCGCTGCGTGATGAGTCGAAGCTGCGCGTGGTCGATCCGAACTCGGTGCAGCCGCTCTTGTCGATCTACGATCGCTGGCTCGATCCGTATCAGCTGAGTCCCGGTGTGACGAGCGCTCCGCCGGTGAGTGCAGCCGCTGGAACCTATGATGGTCAGTCGCTGCTCGTCGGAAACCTGTCCGGCAAGCTGCATGTCGTCGATACGCTTCGTCTGGAAGATCAGGTCAGCTTCGAGCTGTCCGATGCGATGAGCAATCCGATTCAAGGCATCGTCGTCGATCCGGTCGATCAGACGGCGGTGATCTTGCAGTATCCGCGCTTGGCTCCGGCGGTGGGACGGGCGGGCTTGGTGGGCTTCATTCGCAACCTGCCGGGGCTGCGCTCGCGGGTCAGCAAAGACGGCGACTTGTTTATCACCAGCATTGACTCGACGCTGCAAGCACCGATCGGTCAGCCGATTGCCGCCGCCTACACGCCGGATGGCCTGGTGGACATTGTCTTTGGCAAGCCGCCGCTTCAGCCGGGCGAGCCAGACTGCTCGACGCTCAGCTCGGGGGAGCCATCGGTGCTTCGTCGCTACAACCCCAAGACCGGCGAGCAGGTGAGCCAGCGCAGCCTGCCGTACACGACGAGCATTGCCTATACCGCCAGCGGTGAGCAGGTCTTGGTGCAGCCGTGTACGGCGGTGAGCAGTGCCACGCGCCTGGGTCGCGTCGTGGTCGCTCGATCGAGTGGCGAAAAGATCCTGTCGGCACCTGGGGTGCTGGCGGTCAGCGCGATTCGCTCGTCGATCATCGGTGTGGGCCGAGACGACAATGCGGATGTCCCGACGCTGGCTGCACAAGCCAAGATCTTCATCTTGGAAGCGGGCGCAGACAAGTGGGCGTCGTCAGCCTTTGATCTTCCGTCGTGGCAAGTTCCCTATCGGATTACCTTGTCGAGCGATGGAAAGCCGTATGTCAGCTCGATAGATATCTTCTTTGCGCCGACGGATGTAAGTGGCTACAGCCTGGCTGTGACGCCCGACCGAGCCCGCGCGCTGTCGCTCATGCGGGTCCAGCACAAGGTTCGCGGGCTGTTTTTGACCTACTTGGGATCGAGCAACCAGTATCGCTGCTACGTGGACTGGTCCGGGTACTCGTATCACGTTGCGCTGCTGAACCTTCAGTCGGGCGCACGCGAGCAAGACTACATCGTTGGGTTTCAGAACCAGGACTGCACCTCGCGGGTCTATGACTCGGCCAACAACCTGGTGGGAACCTGTCTGCCTGCCTGTGACCCGACGGATGCCCGACCTTATCTGCGTGGCTTCCAAGAAGGCTACGTGCCGAGCGCAGCCAGCGTGCTGTTTGGACGATAGGAGCCCGCCGATGAAACCGTCTCTTATCGCTGCATGTTCGCTGCTGACGCTGCTGTCGTTTTCGCCTTCGCAGGCTCGAAGCAAGGGTTCTAAGTCGTCGCTGACTGTGGCTGCCGCCGGGCAGGCTTCCGATACCGCTTCGTCCAAGGCTGTGCTTTCGAGCGACAAGCCGACCGAAAAGGTCGCTTCCGACGATGTAGTGGTGTTCGAGTATCGCAACGATGTCAAAGCCTTGTCCGACTTGCCCGAGCGACTGGTGCAAGCGCTGATCCAAAATACGTCGCTGCGCGTCGTGAACCTGACCGAAGCCCGCCGTCGTCTGGGCCCCGGAATCGATGCGGACGTGGCGCGCTGTGACGGGGAAACGCGCTGTCTGTCTGCCGTCGGACAAAAGCTCGGGGTTCGCGAAGTGCTGCTTTTGGCCGTCAGTCAGCTGGGCGATGTTGTCTTGGCGGTGCAGCGGATTTCGGTCGCGGAACAGAAAGTCATCGGGCGCTATGCCGATTCGCTGGTGGGCGGGCAAGCCATCGACGAGGCGCGCATCCTAAGCTGGCTTCAGCAGCTGTATCCGCCCGACAGCTTCAAGCGCTACGGACAGATTCAGATCTCGGCCAACATCAGCGGCGCGCAGGTCTACGTAAACTCGAAAGCAAGCGGTAGCACGCCACTTCCCGAGCCGCTGCGGGTGCTGGCACCGGGCAACTATCGAATCCTCGTCGAAAAGACCAAGCACTTGCCGTTTCAAGCGGCGATCAGCGTGATGCCCGATACCACCGTCGAAGTCTCGGCGACGCTGGTGAGTGAGCTAAAACAGACGCCTTGGTACCGTCGCTGGTATGTCTGGACTGGCATCATTGCAGGTGTTGGCGCCGTCGCTGCAACCGCTGTGGCTGTCAAGCTGGGCACCGATGTCCCACCGCCCGACACCACGCAGTTGCCCGGCGTTATCGTCTTCAAGTAGCGCTGTCGCTGAGAACGATCGGCTACTTAGGTGGTCAGACCGAGGCTGGCACAGGCCTGACGCAGCGTCGCACGGAGCTGTTCGAGCTGCTCCAGCGCCACATCATCACCAGCGGCACGAAGGGCGGCACGAATGTCAGCCAAGCCATCGCTCACCGCGAGCAGTCCGTCGAGCGCTGCCTTGGGCGGACGGGCACTTCCGGTGGACTGAGCCACCAGCTCGCGCAGGCTGTCTCGTTCCTTTTCCACGTCGCGGAGCTGACGAAGCGCGGCCTCTAGCTCGACCCGCTGCTCGGCTGCGCGCTGGGTATCTGCCACTTGTCCGACGGGCTTGCGCCGAAGCTCTGACTCTAGCTGATCGATGCGACGCTTGGCCCGCTCCAGCTCCTCGGCGACCTTCGGATCGGTCGGAGCCGCCGCTGCCGGAGCCACCAAGACCGGCGTGCTGGCTTTGCGCAGCGCTTCGTCGCGCTCTTCAATCAGGCGTCGGACTTTGTCTTCCAGCTCGGACACCAGGGCATCCCCGGATGGAGCGGGCGCTGGCTCTGCGGGCTTTCCGCCACGAATCCGTCGCAGATCGGCCTCAAGCTGCTCGACGCGACGACGCAGCCGGATGACTTCCATCTCTTGCTCGTCGTTTTTGCTCGGCTCTTTGGCTTTGCTCTCTAGCTCAGTGACGCGCGCTTTCAGTCGATCGCGCTCTGCTTCTGCCGCTCGGAGCGCTTCGGGCGAGGCACCACCACCACCGCCTGCTGGACCCTTGCGCTTTAACTCGGACTCCAGCTGCTCGACGCGACGACGTAGCCGCTCGGCGTCGGCATCGCTCGTGGCTGGGGCGGGCCTCCCTTGCAGCTCCTCGACCTTGCGCTTCTGTTCCGACAGCTCAAACTCCAGGTCGGTGCGCTTGCGTCGCTCGCTCTCTAGCTCACTGCGCAGGCTCTGCATTTCACTGACGCCAGCGGACGGCGCAGCGGACGGTGCAGCAATGACTGGTGCGACGGGCGACGCCACCGGAGCCGCTACTGGCACGGCGATCACCGGCGCAGCGGGCGGCACAACCGGAACCGCATGCGGTGCAGCCCCGGACGATCCAGCGGGTGCGTCCAGCTCGAAGCGCACTTCCAAGTATCCGCAGCGAAAGATGGTTCCTGGCCGAAGCTGATAGCGCGGGACACGCTCGCTTCCGATGAAGACGCCGTTGGCGCTGCCGGTGTCTTCGATCCAGTACGAAGAACCGTCGAAGATCACTCGTGCATGACGACGAGAGACCTGCGCATCCTGCGTTTGAATCTGACAGTCCGTCGCGCGGCCAATCAGCACCGGCGCGGTCTGTAGCTCAACCGTCCCCGTCGTCCCTGACACATCTTTATAGAACAGCCTGGCCATCGCCAATCATTCCCCAGCGATTCAGGCTACCATGGCTTACCAAAACGAGGAACCGTGTCCCAAGCTTCCTTGCCGACGAAGCAGCGTATCCTACCGAGCGACTTTTCCGTGGTGCCAGCGACGCATCCTGCCCTGCGCGGAGGCGAGCCAGTGGCCGTCCAAATGTCCGACGGAGCCATCTTGCGGGGAGAGTGGCTGTGCAAGAGCGCCAAGCCGCAGGCCGTGGTGATCTTGTCCCACGCGATGATGGCCGATCGCCGGACCCTGGATATTCCGTCAGGTGGCGGGCTTCTTTCGTCGCTGCTAAGCCGAGATCTGAAGGTGTTGTGGTTTGATCAGCGCGGTCACGGTCAGAGCGTTCCGTCGGTGAAACAAGGCGCAAGCTGGGACTACGACACGCTGGTTCACGACACCGGCTGCATCAGTGCCTACGTCGCCACCATCGAGCCAAACCTGCCGCAGATCGCGATGGGACACAGCTTGTTTGGACACCTATCGCTCGCGTGGCTGTCGCTGGCTGCCCGAGAGCCAGGGCTGTCGGCCTTCGACGGAGCGGTGGCGCTGGCCAGCAGCATCTGGCTTGATGAGCTAGAGCCGTCGCGGGTGCGTCGTCTGCTCAAGCGGCTGTCATTTCAGGCGCTGCTCTTTGCGTCGCTGCCTGCTGGATATTTTCCGTCGGTGAAGCTCGGGGTCGGCAGTGCCGATGAGCCGCTGCCCTATCTGCGTCAGATGGGAAGCTGGGTTGCGCACAGTCAGTGGACCGATCGCCGGGGCTGCTCGTATCTGCCGGGGCTTTCCATGGTGCGCGTGCCGATCCTGAGCGTGGCCGGGGCGGGGGATCGGCTGCTCTCGACGCCGCATGTTCAGCTTCGGCTGTGGGCCAGCACCCAAGGTCCGCTCGAGCACTGGCAGCTTGGACGGCGCTTCGGCGATGCGATAGATCCGAACCACATGCAGGTGGTGACAAGTAGCAAGCTGCGCGCGCGCTGGGATTCGATTGCCGATTGGGTGGCGACGCCGGGGCGCTTTCCTTCGGTTGGAGGTCAGCGACGATGAACCGTGCTGTTCTAGGTCTGCTCCTGGCTGGACTGCCTGCCTTTGCCGTCGCTGCGGACAAAGCCGAGTCGGTGTCTGCGGGCGTGACGGCTGACTTTGCGGCGGGCAAGCTGATCGCAGTGGCAAGCTGTGCGGCGGATCTGTATCCACCGTCGGCAGATGTCGCTCGCTTGAAGGCCGAGCGGGTGGCGCGGAGCCGGGCGGAAGACAAGCTACGCAAAGCGCTGACCGTCGTGGCGCGTGATCACAAAGCCAAGCTGGCGCGCTTTGGTGGGGCCGAGCGGGTCGCCAAGCTGGATGTCAGCACCGCCGTCGTCGAGCGTATCGAGTATGGTGCCACGTCCGGTGTGGTGCTGTGGCTGGCGCTGCCGCTTGCGACCAAAGCAGATCGTGGTAAAGAAGGCGCGACGCAAGAGTCTGCGGTTCCCGACGCGGGCACTGGCTCTGGCGAGGAACCATAGCGAGGTCGCTCGTGAACCTTCACCCCGCAGTTTCTAGATTTTGTCAAGGAATATCGCTGGCGCTGCTGCTTGGGCTGGCCTCTCCCGCTGCTGCGCAGGACATGCAGATCGAGTCTTCGGCGCAGGTAGCGGTGCAAGAGGATGCGGCCAAGGCGCGCAGCCAGGCCCTGAGCGAAGCGATGCGTCAAGCGGTGGATCTGGCCGTCGAGCAGGCGGCTCCCGAGGTGCGCGGTCGAACGTATCTGCTCGGGGCGCGCGCGCGCGACTTTGTTCCGTCCTATCGCATCGTCGAGGAGAGCGAGCAAGACGGACGGCTGGTGCTCAAGATCGTGGCGCAGGTCGATGTCACGCAGGTGATCAAAGAGCTACAGGCGGGTCTGCCGAAGTCGAAGCGCAGCGACGGACGAGCGAAGGTGCTGGTCTGCGTGCAGCTGATCGGTGCCGACGGGCTGGCTGATGCCCTGTTGACCGATGCCAAAGAGCTGCTGATGCAGCGCGGGCAGCTTGTCGAGCTGGGGACGGCGGAGCAGTGTCGGGCTGGATCGGCGTGGTCGGGGCCTCGGCTGAGCTTTGAGGGCAACGTCGCTGCTCCGGCGGGTCAGGTGCGTGGCACAAGTCCCCGGCTGTGGTCGGCGCAGCTCAAAGGGCGCTGGCAGCTGGCCGTGGACGGGACGGCGCAGGTGCAGAGCGAAGCAGGCGAAGGCAGTGGCTTTGCGGAGACGGCAGAGGCGGCGCTGGGGCTGGCTGTGGCTCCGCTCGGACGACCGCTTTTGGGCAAGCTGGCCGAGCGAAGCGGGCTGCTCGGGCGCGTCGGGGGCGGCGTGCTGCTGGTGACGACGGGACTGCGTACGCCACAGGTGATGAACAAGCTGTGGAAAGCCCTGGCCGCGCTGCCGGGCGTGACGCGCGTCGAGCTGCGACGGATTTTGCAGTCCGACAGCGGGGACGAGCAGGTTCACTTTCAGCTGACGACTACAGCGACGACCGAGACGCTGGGAACGGCGCTGTATCGGACGCCGATGGCCGGGCTGCGGGTGCAGGTGGTGCCGCTCGGGCCCGCGACGCTGCGACTGGACTGTGTTCCGGCGCAGGAGCTGCCATCGGCAAGCCCGGACAGCCCATCAAGCACAACGGAGAGCCTTGCACCATGACGCTGCGAGCGATGCTGCGGACGCTGACTGTGTGTATCCCGATGCTGAGCGGTCTTGCAGGTTGTCATCCACAGGTGCCACCGACGCCGACTTCGACGCTGCTACTGCGGGTGTCACCGCAGACCTCATCGGTGCTGCTGGATGATCAGCCGCTGCTTGCGCGCTCGACGACGGGCGGACCAGTGCGGCTGCGGGTTCCCGTCGGTCCGCATCGCTTGGAAGTGCGTGCGCTCGGGCACCTATCTGCCTATCGCGATGTCGATGTGCGCGCGGGGGTCGAGTCCTCGGTGCTGGTCACACTTCGGCCCGATCCCGACGCAGAGTTCGATCCGTCCGAGCCGTCCGATCCGGCGTCGTCACGGGGTCCAGCGCTCGCTGTGCCACCGCTGCCTGCTCGTCTGTAGCGGTGCAGTCCGCGCTGCGCTGCTAAGTATTTGTAGGTTTTGCAGAATACAAAATTTTCGTACATGAAACGGCCCAGGTTCGCGATACTTATAGCTGACCGCTTGGACGACTGTCGTCGGTGGTCACGCGATGAGACGGGTTCGATTCGGGGGACGAGCTTCGCAGTGGGGACGCGCGCTACTGGTCTGTGCGCTGTACGCCATTGGTGTGGGCTCGGCGATCCTGGCGCTGTCACACAAGCGAAGGCCGCCGATTCCGTCGGTGCATGCGCTGGAACGCGCGCGTGAGCGTGGGCTCATCGACGATACGGTGCCGCGACTGGATCCGCAGGATGCGTTTGCCAACGCGGCGATCTTGAATGCGATCCTCGAAGAGGTTCCGCACCCGAGCCTGTCGCCGGATGCGCCGTGCCAAGCAAAAGCGCGGATTGTGGCGGTACAGCTCGACGGAAAGCTGTCGCGGGTGCGCTTTTCGGGACGGCAGGTCTGTCAGCTCAAGCGGCTGAAGGACGTGTCGATTCGTCAGGAAGGTCTCGGTCGTGATGAGGTGGCCGAGGTCGCAGCGTTTTTGCTCGGCAAGCGGCTGGGCAGCGACGTGGATGTGACGCGCGTGCTGGTTCCGCCGTTTCGCTTTTCGGGGGACTCGCTGGACTTTCTGGCGGCGGATCTGGGTCCGCTTCAACCGGGCGAGCAGCTGATTGGCACCTATCACACCCATCCCGGCGACGAGCTGCACCAAGGTGTGCTGTCGGAAACGGATCTGACCTACATGGTCAGCGGTCAGGTCGAGCTGGAAGGGCAGGGCAGTGCGCTGAACGATCCGGGACCGCGCACCGACTGGCTGCTCGACATTGTGGACCCCAAGCGCGGCGACTTTTGCATCTACGCGCATGACCGCAAGCGCCTGCAAGCGCTGCATGAGCGCTGTCGCCTGCTGTCGCCGTGTCCGCTCAACGAGCTGCGACTGGGCGGCAGTGATCTGAACCTGTACGTACGCTTTTACGAAGAGCCAGTCGACGCTGAATAGTCAATATGAAGCACTTCATCTGCTTCATATCGAACATCAGATATGAGTCCTCTTGGATGCTTCATATAAAGCGCCAGATATGAGTCATCTTGAATGCTTCATATAAAGCGCCAGATATGAGTCCTCTTGGATGCGTCATATCTGGCGGATTCATCGGAAGTGACAGGACACGCGCGGTGGTGGGTTAGGTCGAGGCCCAGACATCTTCGCAGTAGCGACCTTGGCTGCGCCAGGTTCGCAGGGTCTCTTCCGCTTGCTGCGCAGACAGTCCGCCGTGCGTCATCAGGATCGCTGCGAACGTCTGCTGGACAGCGGGAGCCATATTTTTGGCATCGCCGCAGACGAAGACAGCGGCCCCCTCTTGCAGCAGGGACCAGACCTGCTGCGCATTCCGCAACAGCAGATCCTGGACGTAGGTCTTGGGCTGATCGGGCTGTCGAGAAAACGCAACATGCAGTCCGCACAGCGTTCCGTCTTGTGCGTAGCCTTCTAGCTCCTCGCGATACAGATAGTCTTGATCGGGGCGACGGCAGCCAAAGAACAGCAGCGTCTCTCCGACCTCGATGCCTTGGCTGCGCTGTGATGCGCGCTCTTGAACAAAGCCACGCAGCGGCGCAAGTCCGGTGCCCGGTCCAATCAAGATCACAGGCGTCTTGGGACTCTGTGGTAGGCGGAAGGAACTCCCGGTGTCTTTGATGAGCACGCGCAGCGACTGTCCCGCAGAGCGTGCCGCCAGATAGTGACTACAGAGTCCGGAACGGAGCGCTCCGCTGGGTCCACTGAAGTCATGAACACCGACGGTGATGGTACAGCTTTGGGGGAGCATTCGCGGGGACGAAGAGATCGAGTAGTAGCGCGGACGCAGCACCGGACGCAGCGACAGCACGGTTGCGAGATCACAGGGAATCGATGCAAAGCGCACAAGGACATCAAGCAGGGTCAGCCGCTGCGCCAGGACTTCGCTTGGGAAGGCTTGCTCGGAAGCCAGCCGCAGCAGCTCATTTTTTTCGGGCGGACAGGGACAGCGCGCAGCCAGGAATCGCAGCTCTCGACGGGTGAGCGGCCCACTGAGATCAAGATGCTGACCGAGCAGCTCGCTGACAGCGATCGGAATGCCGCACGGAAGCTGGCCAGTTTTGGCACCCAATTCGCGAATCACCACGACATCGGTGATGTGGACTCCGCAGCGCTGGGCATACGCTTGACAGAGCGAGTCAGGGTTTTCCGGAAGGACTCCCAAGTGGTCTCCTGCTGAATAGGAAACACCGTCGGGAAGTGCGATCTCTAGGTGCCGGGTCGAGCGCTCTGCTTCTGGGGCTTGCAGCTCGCGGCTGTCGAGGATTTTGCATGACCTGGCCTCTGCTTGGAGGGGTGCCCGACTCGGCTGAAGTGCAGAGCCATCCGAGCCCGCGTAGTTTACGATCTCTACCGCATAGGTCAGTGCCTGTTCGCCATCGCTGGCTGCATGGACTTGTCCTTTGGGGCTGGGCGTGCGCGCATCGAGCACCGACCACAGGCTGTGGAAAAAGGACTCAGCGGAGGCATCGAAGTCACCGTCGGCATCGCAGCCAACCAGCGGAGTCAGCGGCTTGGCTCCGAGCGCGCTCAGTCGTTCAAACAGAAGCTGCGGAACTTTCTGAAAGGTCGCCTGCCACTGCTTGTTGCCGCAGCCCAGCACCGCAAACTCCACATCGCGCAGCGTATCGCTCGGCTGCGCTATGCCAAGCCAGCTACAGAACTTCACCGCGTTGTCCGGTGGCTGTCCGTTGTAGGTCGAACAGATCAGCACCACGGGAGTCTGTTTGGGCAGCCTTCCCACATAGGAATCCAGCTCTGCAACCGTCGCTGACACCTTGCGGCTTGCGGCCTGCTGTAGCAGGGTCTGCGCCAGCTCTTGCGCGGTTCCCATGTTCGATCCAAACAGAATCAGCAGCGAGCTGTCACTGTGGGTTTTCTCTGTCTGTGACTCTGCGGCGTCCGGCTGCGGTCTGTGAAGGTCCGGTCGCTGGCCTCTTTCTTCTGGCCGCTGCTCGATGCGCATCATCAGATCACGAGGCTTCATCGTCAGGGTTTGAACATGCCGGAGCTGATAGCTGGGATCGCTCAGTCGGAGACGGAATCGCTGATACATCCGCGCCAGCACCAGCTTGGCTTCTACCAGCGCAAACTGAAAGCCGATGCAGCTGCGGATTCCCATTCCGAACGGATGATAGGCATGCGGATGGCGACGTGCGACTGCATCAGGAAGGAAGTGATCGGGATTGAACGCTTCGGCGTCTTCACCAAAGTGCCGTGGATCGCGATGCAGGCTGCCCAGCAGCGTCAGGATCAGGCTGTCTTTTTTGACCGGATACTTGCCACCAAGGACGGTGTCGCGCTGTACCACTTTGGAAAAGCCGGGCGCAGTGGGATTGAGCCGCAGCGCTTCCTTCAAGATCCGTCCGGTGTATTCCAGCGCATCCAGATCCGCAAAGCTTGGCCGATAGCTGTAGTCGCGTCCGAGCACGCGATCCACTTCTTCGATCAGCTTCTGTTCAATAAGAGGACTCTTCGAGATGTAATATAGCGCGTAGGACAGCATGCCGCTGGTCGTCTCGTGTCCCGCGATGAGGAACGTGATGAGCTGCGCGCGAATGTTGTCATCAGGAAGGCGCTTTCCGGTCTGGCGATCCCGCGCGGTGAGCATGATCTGAAGCATGTCGTTGGGCACGGCTTCGTTGCGCGCAAGCATCGCTTTGCGATCGCGGATGATCTGATCCACGGTGTCGGTCAGAACCTTCGATGCCGCTTCCTTTTTGTGACGCTGGATGGGATGGAATCGATCAGGAAGCAGGTTCTTGGTCTGTTCCATCGCGACTTCCAGGACATCGACCATCGCTTGTACAAATGGCGGAGTCTCTTGCGCGCTGATGCAGTGAAAGCGTGCGTGAAAGCCTGCGTAACCAATCGCTTCAAACGTCATCTTGGTCATCAGCTCTGTCACCAAGAACGACTCGTCCGGCTTGCGACTGGCGAGGTGTTCGATGAGATCATCAGACACTTCTACGATGCGTCCGAAGTACTGCTTGATGGCTCCCAGTCCGAACGCAGGAAGCAGAATGCGATGCGCAATCTGCCAGATCTCTTCTTCATCTCCCGTCGTAAAAAGACCTGATCCAGCGGCTCCGGCGCGCAGTCTCCCAAGCGGGGTCGCAGCGGGCGGAGTGGTCTTGCGGAAGTCCTCGGGTCGGTTGTGTAGCTCTTCGACCACGTCGGCATCGGTGTTGATGTAAAACGTCGCGCGATTGGGAAGCTGAAGCCGCGCAAAGCGACCGTATTCCGCAGCGACTTTGGCCAGCGAGTCTTGCAGGTTTTCACCCGCGCGCAGCCTGTCTACGTTGCCAATCAGCGGCCATGGTCGCGGTCCCGGTGCTTCCTGAAGTGGGATCGCGTCTTCCGGTGCGTGCAGAGACGCTGAAGCAGAACCTACGGTTGATTCCTTTGTGCTGGTCGATTCCGAATCGGCGCTTTGGGGAGTGGCTGCACCGTCGGATATGCTGGTTGCTTCCACGGTCAGCTCTAGCTCGTGTGGGAGCTTGTCGCTGAGCGCAACCACATCCCCATCGGCATCGCGAAAGCGCAGCAGCGTCCCTTCTTCGATTCCCAGCGCGGCCCGAATGGCGCGCTCTAGCGAAAGCTCGCTGGTTCCTTCGTAGAAGCTGACCTTCTGTCTTTGACCCTGAAACCGTACGTAGATCGATCGTTTGCTAACAGTCATAACCGCATAGCTTCACCGTAACCCACACCGAGATCAAGCACGCTTGTCTCCGCGAATCAGGAAGGGCTCTCAGGTGAATCCCTGAGCTGTTTGAAGCGGTTGCTTGGGAGTGCCAGCTTGCGCGCAGTGGGAGCCTGTTGGGAGTCTCTCTGCTGAACTCTCGTTTCGATTTCACGACTTAGGAATGTGGGTCTATCACCTGCTTGGCCTGCGCACGATTCCGACGGTAAAATCGCGCTGTCTTGTCCTGTGTTGTGACCGCGACTTTTGTCTAGGTTGGAGTATTCACGATGAAAACTTGGAAGCTTCTTGGCATTCTCTCGGCCCTGACCACAGCGGTTGTGGTGGGCTGCAACAACACCACGCTGGGCGGTGGTGATGTCTGTACGGATCCGAACGCAGATCCAGCAACTTGCAACGCAAACTGCACGGATCCAAACGGCTGTGGCAATCCGACTGCACCGGAGTTTGTTTCGCTCAACATCACGCCCAGTCCGGTGGTGATCTCTGCAAAGGGATCGCCGGTTTCGCAGTCACTTGGTGTGACGGGAACGCGCGCGGACGGATCGACCAGCAATCAGTTGGTGGGTGTGAGCTGGAGCACTCCGTATAACGCGATTGGAACGGTGGACTCTGCGGGTGTGTTTACCGCGAACGGAACGATCGGTGGCGTGGTGGAGGTGACGGCGACCTACATCAGCAACGGGGTTCCGGTGACGACGACCGTTCAGATCACGGTGAATGTAGAGTCGGTGCAGACGACTCCCAACACGGATGCCAATGCGCCTGCGATCTTTGCGGCGACGGCACCGACGCAGGATTTGGCCAAGGCGGCGGGCATCGTCTATCCGCTCGACAACGTGCTGATGCCGCAGAACGTCTATCCGGCCAACATCCAGTGGACGATGGGCGCGGTCGGCGACATCTTCCGTGTGAGCATCGTCAAGCCGAACATGAAGTTTACGGCGTACGTTGGTCACAACACCGCCGCCTTTACGTCGAACTATCTGGTGGATGCCAAGGGCTGGGCCGGAATCGCGCAGAGCAACCTCGATGCCGATGCTGTGCTGACGGTGGATCGCTATGAAAAAGCGACCGGCAAGGTGTGGAGCGGCAACGCGGTCAAGATGCACTTTGCCAAGGGATCGCTCCTCGGCACGATCTATTACTGGGACATCAACGTCGGTAAGATCCGCAAGATCCAGGACGGAACGGCGACGGCGACGGACCTGCTGCCCAATCCGCCGAAGTCTCCTTCGAGCGGAGAGAGCTGCGTTGGCTGCCACACCGTCTCGCGCGATGGTCGCTACATGGTCGGTCGGCTCGGCGGTGGCATCAACTACGGTGGCATCTTCGACCTGACCACCAACCTGAGCGGAAACCCGGCTCCGACGACGTATCCGGTGACGACGGCGACCCAGCCGTTCTACTTTTCGTCGTTCAATCCCGATGCGAAGCGAATGGTCGTCGTCAACCCGAGCGGCGGCAACCTCATGTACTTCATCGATACCGCCAACGGGAAGCCGGTGGCGCTCGGCGTGGGCAGCAGCCCACTTCCGACGGGAGGCACCTATCCGAACTGGTCCCCTGACGGCAAGATGATTGCGTATGCCAGCGAAGCGAACGGAGACGGCACCGATCTGAGCGTCGCGAACCTGTCGATCCTGCCGGTTACGGGTCCAGACACCGTCGGTCCAGTGGTTCAGATTCACAAGGCAGCCACCGTTGCGGGCGCTACCCAGAACAGCTATCCGACGTGGTCGCCTGACTCGAAGTGGATCTCGTTCCAGAACGGAACCAGCCCGCGCAGCGACAACCAGAGGCCTGGATCGCTGTTTATGATCAAGCCGGACGGAACGGGGCTGATCAAGCTGGCCAACGCGATGGGCAGCACGACGACAGCGAAGGTGTTCTTCCCGAACTTCTCTCCGTTTAACGTCGGTGGCTACTTCTGGCTCAGCTTCATCAGCGAGAGAGACTACGGCAATAACAAGGTCGGCACTGCGGGCACCAGCCGTCAGCAGCTGTGGGTGGCTGCGATCAAGAACTCGCCCACTCCCGGTGAAGATCCGAGCTTTGTTCCGTACTGGCTGCCGGGTCAGGACGTGGCGGCCAAGAACATCTCTGCGTACTGGGCGCCGGTTGCCTGCCGTCAAGACGGTGCGGCAGCGGATGTCAGCACGCAGTGCTGCTCGGGCGTCGCGGTCAACGGTGTGTGCGTCAGTCCGTCCACCTGCATCGGGGCCGGACAGACCTGCGGTGGTGGAGGCTGCTGCGCCGGTCTGACCTGCAGCGCCAACATCTGCCAGCAGCCGGTCGGTTAACCCAGCGCGCTTGATTGTCCCGCCTGCCCGCGTTCCTTCGTGACTCTTCCCCGTCTGTGCCGCACGTACCAAGCTCCCCGCTGTGAGCACGAAGGTTCCGGGCTACTCACCGCGCGGATCTTGGATATAGTCCGCACATGCGGCTTCTCAAACTGACATCGTGGGTTGTTCTGGTCTCTTCGCTGACGCTGTCGGCCTGTAACGCGGATCGAGAGATCCTCGATGACGGGACCATGTCGCCGGGGATGCCGAATCCCAACCCGAATCCCAACCCAAATCCAAATCCCAACCCAAAGCTGGGTCGGCTGACCGGCAAGGTGGTGGCTCCTGAAGGAACGATTCCCATCTCGGGAGCGCTGGTCTATGTGACCGCCTATCCGCCCGCTGCAATTCCCGATGGTGTGTACTGTGACAAGTGCGTTCACTTGCCCGATGGTACGCCGCACATCGAAACCAATGCCGACGGAACCTTCGAGCTGGATGCCAACACCGGCAACTACTACTTGGTGGTTCAAAAGGGAGCCTTCCGGCGCGTTCGTCAGGTCAGCATCCAAGAAGGCAAGCAGCAGGTTCCGATCGACAAGACCACGCTGCCTTCGATCATGGACAAGCCGAACGGGGACGATGTGCCCAAGATGGCGGTCATGCTCGGCGCGTGGGATCCGATTGAGGTCGTGCTCGCGCGGATGGGAATGAAAGCGACCATCACCAAGGATCTGCTCGGCAAGGCGCAGGTGCTCGGCAAGGATGCGCCGTCGTTTGCGATCTACGGTGTCCACGGACTGTTTGAGACTTCGCCGTATCCCAACCCGGTCAAGCTCATCACCGACCCGGCAGAGATCAGCAAGTATCACATCGTGTTTTTGCCCTGCTCGGGCGGCACCAACAGCGGCGACACGGGGCCCAAGTGTTCCAGCATTTACAACTCGGATCCGCGCGTCAAAAGCACCATCACCGACTTTGTCGCCAAGGGCGGACGGCTGTACGTATCGGACTGGTCGTATGAGTACGTGCGCCAGCTCTTCCCCGGCTACATCACCTGGAGCGGCGAAAACTCGACCATCGGCAGTGCCTGCGGCGGCGGTGGCGGCGATCAGTCGGTGTCGCGTAGTGACATGGGCCTAGATGCCTGGCTGCGCGCGCAAGGACAGAACCTGTCGTCGGTCAAAGATGCCTGGACTTCGATTCGATCGGTGCAGGACAAGATGGGACCGGATGCCGATGGCAAGACCGTCAAGATCACGCCCAAGGTCTGGGTCGAAGCCAATGCGCCCGTCACCACCAGCGTTCAGCACGGCTGCGGTCGCGTGATGTACACCACCTATCACACCCAGCCGACCAGTCAGACGAGCGGAGCCCTGGAGCCGCAAGCGCTCGCGCTGCTCTACCTGATCCTAGAGGTCGGGGTCTGCATCGATCCGATTGTGATTGGCTAGCGACGCGTAAGGCCGCTGCAATATGAAGCAGACAAAAGGCTTCATATTGGGCAGGCGAATATGAAGCAGACAAAAGGCTTCATATTGGGCAGGCGGATATGAAGCAGACAAAAGGCTTCATATTGGGCAGCGGAAGCGGAGGCAGACAGCGTGCCTCCCACCCGGACGGACCGCGCTGCTTACAGATCCAAGTCTTTGGCGGGAAGCGACTTCTTGGCGGGAGCGCTCGGGCTGTCTGCACCGCCATCATCAAACTCGACAAACAGACCATAGAGCGCGCCGATGATCGGGGCCAGCACCGCTGCCGAGCGGAGCGACAGACCGCTGCCAACCCCGTCAATGCTGATGCTCATCGACGGCATGAAGCGATGACCGAGCGCGTACAGTCCCGTGCCAATCGCCGCGCCGAACACCATCTTCAGGATCGGCGTCCACAGCGTCGCCGCGCGCCAGGGTGCTTGGCCACAGACCAGCCCGACCACCGCACCGAGCAGCGCGGAAAACACAAACGCCAGGATGCCTTGCGGATTGTTGAGCTTCAGCAGCGCGAAGCCGATACCTCCGCCGACGATGACTCCCTTGATCAGGCCCAGTAGTGCGCGACCCATGTGCCGCTCCTGTTTTCGATGGTGAAAAGACCAACCATTAGTATAGCCAAACTATCGTGCGATGACCCGGCCTGCACCTGTGCGCGCTCCTCTTACAGCGTCGATCCAGGATCGACATCGGCATGCACACGCAGGCCGCTCGGTACTTTGTAAGCCAGCGCGGCGCGCAGCACGCGATGAAGCGCTTTGACCGTCTTGGCGCGCACCATCATCTGCCAGCGACTCCGACCTTTGAGCCGCGACAGCGGTGCTTCCGCCGGACCGAGCGGCGGCAGACTTTCCCCGCACAGCGACAGCTCACTGCGCACGATGTCCGACAGCTCTTTGGCGACCTGCTCGACCTTGTAGGGATCTTCGCCGTCGATGCGCAGCAGCCCAAGCCGCACGCTCGGTGGATAGTCGAGCGCCTGCCGCGCTTCCAGCTCTGCTTCGGCAAACGAGGTGTAGTCGTGCTCTGCCGCGCAGTGAACCGCCGGATGTTCCGGGTTGTAGGTCTGAATCAGCACCCGACCCGGCTTTTTCGCCCGTCCCGCCCGTCCGGCCACCTGCGACAAGAGCTGAAACGTCCGCTCCGCCGCGCGAAAGTCCGGCAGGCCCATTCCGGTATCGGCCAGCACCACACCGACCAGCGTCACACCGGGGAAGTCGTGACCTTTGGCCAGCATCTGCGTCCCAATCAGCAGATCCAGCTCGTGGTTGTGCATCGCCGCCAGCACCTGATGCAGGTTCGACGACGTGTCGCGATCCAGCCGATCCATCCGCACCTCGGGAAAGCGCAGCATGAGCTGTTCCAGCAGCTTTTCCGTTCCCAGCCCGATGGGGAGCACCGACTTTTGCTGACACAACGGACAGTCTGACGGAATGGGCTCGCGATGATCGCAGTAGTGACACATCAAGCTGCGACGGCTCTTGTGCAGCGTCAGCGTCACCGAGCAGTTCGGGCACTCGATGCGATGCCCGCAGCTTTGACACAGCAAAAACGCCGCATAGCCGCGACGGTTGAGCAGCAGGATCGCTTGCTCGCCCGACTCGAAGGTGGTGCGCAGCGCTTCGAGCAGTGGCGCGGTCAGCAGCGACGACTCCGCCGCTTTGACATGCTGTTTTAGATCAATGATCTCGACTCGCGGCAGCTCAATTCCCGTCGCACGATGCTGCATAAGCAGCCGCGTCAGCTTACCTTTTTTGCACAGCTCCAGCGCTTCGAGCGACGGCGTGGCCGATCCCAGCACCGCCACTGCGCCCGCTTGCGCCGCTCGCCACAGCGCCACGTCGCGTCCGTGATAGTGAACGCCTTCGTGCTGCTTAAACGAGCTGTCGTGCTCTTCATCGACGATGATCACGCCCAGGTGCTGTAGCGGCGCAAACACTGCCGAGCGCGGCCCGAGCGCAATCGACACCTCGCCGCGTAGGATCTTGCGCCAGGCTCCCGCTCGCTCACGCGGGGACAGCGCCGAGTGCAGCACCGCCACCTGACCCGGAAAGCGCGACGCAAACCGCGCCGAGAGCTGCGGCGTCAGTGCAATCTCGGGCACCAGCACCAGCGCCGTCTGACCTTTGGCCAGCGCGTCGGCAATCAGCCGCAGATAGATCTCGGTCTTGCCCGAGCCCGTGACGCCGTGCAGCAAAAACCCTTGATAGCCACTGCGTCGCGGCTTGCTGTGCGCGGCCCGCTCTAGTGCCGCCAGCAGCGTGTGGAGCGCGACATCTTGTTCAGCGGTCAGCACCAGATCGATCGGGGCTCCCGGCAGACGGTCCGCACTGGACTTGGATCGGCGCTTGGTCGGCTGATCTTCGCCCTCGGCATGGCCCATCTTCACGTCGCTGTGTAGCTCGATCAGGTGCGCTTTGTGTAGCGCTGGCAGGCACGCGCGCCAGTCCGCCTTCGGTCGCGACGACAGCGCCGCAGCCGTCAGCAGATGATCCACCGTCACAAACCGCAGCGGACTTTTGCGCGCCCCGAGCACCCGCAGCAGATCAATCGTCACCGGGTCCAGGTCCGCCACATCCGGTGGCAGCAGCACCGCTGACAGCTTCTTGGCCAGCACAAGACCCGCTTCACTGAGCCGAACGCGCTCGACCAGCTGGGCTTGTTCACTCGGTGGCAGCAAAAGTCGCAGCGCTTCCCCGAGCGGAGCCAAATAGTAGTCGGCAATAAACCGCGCCACCCCAATCAGATCCGTCGGCAGCATCGGACCCGACAGCAGCATCGACACGCGGCGCAGCGCGCTTTTGGCAAAGCCACTCGTGACAAGGACTTGCTGCGCCAGCGCCCCTTCCATCGCGGACAGCACAATGCCTTCGACCTGCGGCTGGCCACCGAGCGGAACCAGCACGCGCTGACCTTCTTTCGGCAGCGTCGTCAGCTCATCCGGCACGCGATACAGATACGGACCCGGCGCGGGCGACATCACCGCCACCGAGCACAGCCGCAGCGACGGCTCGATCGCCAGGTTCGTGTCTTGCTGCTCGCTCATACGTAGTCGAGCACCATCGCTTCATAGTGACGAAACACGCGCCAGCCGATCACCAGCGCCAGCACCGTCGGGATCAAGATCCCAGCCCAGCCGAGCGGCGTCGGGAACTCTCCGCGCATGATCGCCAGTCGCAGCGCCGTCATGATTCCCGCCAGCGGGTTCGCCTGCAAGATCGTGCGGAACGGAAACGGAATCACGTCGATCGGATAAAAGACCGGCGTCGCCCAGTACAGAAGCAGCAGGCTCGTGCTCACCAGGTAGGCCACGTCACGATAGACCACGTTTAGCACCGACGTCGCCAGCGTAATTCCCGAGATCAGCGCCACCGTGATCACCAGCAGCAGCGGCACCATCACCAGCGCTGGAGACAGCCGAAACGCGCCCGGAAAGATCGGAATGAACGCCAGCAGCACCACGCTCTCGATGAGGAAGTTGATCCCGTAGCTCAGCACGCTCGAGATGGGCAGCAGCGGTCGGGCAAACACCGTGCGCTTGATGATGTCGGCGTTGCTCACAAAGATCGCCGTCGCGCTGTTGAGGCTGGTCGAAAACCACTGCCACGTCAGAAGCCCGATCAGCAAAAAGATCGGGAAGTAGCGCTCTGTCGAGCGAAACAGCTGCGTAAAGATCACGCTGATGATGCCCATCATCACCAGCGGGTTGAGCAGCGACCACACAATCCCGAGCGCCTGGGCTCGATAGCGCGCGCGAAACTCGGTCCGCAAAAGCACCCACAGCACTTGCAGCAGGCTCTGGCGACTGACCAGCGCGGCGGGCTCGTCGGGCGCTTCGCTGTGCGCTGCGGACACTGCGCCTGCGTCGGTGCCTTGCACTGCACCGGGGAGCGGTCCATGAAACACGCCGCGACTTGTGCGATGGGTGAAGTCAGCGGGCAACGGTCGCATGCGCCGCTTGGACAAAGGAATCACTGCGGGGAGGTCGTGCTGCACTGCCAGATCCTTCACGAAAGAAAGCCAAGTTCCCGAAGAGCACGCTCTCGGGCATTGATAAGGAAGCGTTTGGACAGCCGGGACTGCCCGCAACGAGGCGGCAGTTTACGACGGCTTTTCGGAAGGATAAAGTGCTCTGCTATGCGATCACTGCAAGCTTTGCTTCCCATTGCCTCGGCGCTTGTTCTTACGGGTTGTCCGTCGGAAAAGCCCAAAGCCGCAGCCACCACGGCAGCGTCCCAATCTGACCCAGCCGCAGCGAAAGGATCTAGCGACGTGAACCAATCTTCCAAACCTGAGCCCGGCGATCTTCCTGCTCCGTCCGATGTGGGTGCGGCTCCAGCCGACGCCGAAAAGACGCCGAGCGGCCTGGCCAGCAAGGTCATCAAGAAGGGCACCGGCACCGAGCACCCGGAAGCCCAAGACACCGTCAAGGTTCACTACACCGGCTGGATGACCAACGGAAAGATGTTCGATTCGTCGGTAAAGCGCGGCCAGCCCACCGAGTTTCCGCTCAAAGGCGTCATTCCCGGCTGGACCGAAGGCGTGCAGCTCATGGTTGTGGGTGAGACGCGCCGCTTCTGGATTCCTGGCAAGCTCGCCTACGGTGACACGCCCAATCCAAGCCGTCCCTACGGCACCCTGGTCTTCGATGTCGAGCTGCTCGAGGTCAAAAAAGGCCCGAAGCCGCTGCCCGCCCCCGAGGATGTCAAGGCCGCGCCCGCCGACGCCCAGAAGACCGCGAGCGGACTTGCCAGCAAGGTGCTCAAGAAAGGCACTGGCACCGAACACCCAGTCGCCGTGGACACCGTCGAGGTTCACTACACCGGCTGGATGACCACCGGCGAGATGTTCGACTCCTCGGTGGTGCGTGGCCAGACCGCCACCTTCCCGCTCAACCGCGTCATCCCCGGCTGGACCGAAGGCGTGCAGCTCATGACCGTCGGGGAAAAGCGCCGCTTCTGGATTCCCGCCAACCTGGCCTACGGCGACACGCCCCGTCGCCCCGGTGGCCCGCACGGCATGCTCGTCTTCGATGTCGAGCTGATCAAAATCAACCAAGCGCCCAAGGTGCCCACCGACGTGGCGGCTCCGCCCAAGGATGCCAAAAAGACCGCGAGCGGCCTCGCCTACAAAGTGCTCACCAAGGGCACCGGCCAGAAGCACCCGGCGGCCACCAGCACGGTCGAAGTCCACTACAGCGGCTGGACCACCGATGGCAAGATGTTTGACTCGTCCGTGGCCCGAGGCGAGCCGACTTCCTTCCCGCTCAACGGCGTCATCCCCGGCTGGACCGAAGGCGTGCAGCTCATGGTCGAAGGCGAAAAGACCCGCTTCTGGATTCCCGGCAAGCTCGCGTACGGCGACACGCCCACCCGACCCGGTGCTCCGGCGGGCATGCTGGTCTTCGATGTCGAGCTGCGCAAGATCCTGTCCCCGTAGTCTCGGCACCCTCCGCCGCGACCTTCCTTCCTACTGACAGAAGATCACCACGCTGCGGGTTCCGTTTGGACCCGACAGCACCGCCGTGTTCGTTCCGTTAAACGTCACCGACACCATCGCCTGGCCTGGCGTCACCGTGTGCGTCAGCGTTCCGCTCGGGCAGCTATCGCTGTCCGCGCTGCGGCAGATCTTGTAGTCCTTCGACGAGGTTGCATACGACTTGGTGCCCACCGTGGTGGTGCCCGCGCCATTGACCGTGCGGCAGCGCGTCGTCGTGTCCACCACCGCCGTCCAAGCGTTGCTGTGCGTCACCGTCTCGCCGTCCGCATTTTGGCGCGCCCAGGTGGACATGCCCTTCACCGTTCGCTGGGTCGCCGAGTCCACCGTGATCGTGCGATCCATCGAAAACTGCGCGGGCTTGCCGTTCACCGTCATGTTGGTGCTGGTCGCCTTGACGTTGAGCGTTCCGTCCGCGTTCTTGCTGTACGTGGCCGATAGCGTGCCGCTCCAGCGCAGCAGCCCAAACGGGCCCGTGCAGTTCGTCAGCGTGATCGTGGCCATCGGCTGCGTCGGATCTTTTACGCCCGTGGCACAGCCTGCCGGAAACTTCGGAGACGCCGCTACAGCCGTCGCCGCCGCTGCCGGATCGCTCGATTCCACAGGTGCCGTCAGCAGATATTCCACCTGACCCGCCTGTGCCACCGAGGCATTCGCATCCGTTCCATCGTCATCGATCGCAATGCCGCCACAGGCAGCCAGCGTAAGACCTAGGCACAGCGACACCGGGGCAACACCGAAAGCAGCAAACTTTTTCATGGGGAGCGCTCCTTGCTTGGTTGGACAGCCCTGAGACGATGCCCCGGCCCGCAAGGTTCCACAGCGGCGTTGAACGCCGAACGAAACCGTCATGAGGAACCCCGATGGCCAAGAGGAGGACCGCAGCGTACGCAAGTACGTGAGGACCGACGATACAGCCAGCGGGGTCCGCAGTAGGTTTCGGTCGGCGTTCTTAGGTGGGGGGCCGCAGGTGCAGGTGACAAGTGCCACCGTCGCATTCCCCCCGCGCCACCGCTCGGCCCCAGATGGCGTAGCGATAGCGCGCCACCAGCCGATAGCCCAGATCGCCAAGCTGCCGCAGCCCCGGCAGGTAATACACCTTGCACAGCAGCCCGAGCACGGGCCTATGCCGCAGCGCCACCACCACCGCATCGAGTCCTTGGTGCCGACTGCCTTGTGCCGTCACAAGCTGCATCGCCGCCATCGCTTCGTCGTAGGGAATGCCCAGCTCTTGCAGCAGCCCTTCTTGCTGAAGCGGTCGCGTGGTCAGCCGGTTGCCCGCCCAGCGCTGGAGCCGGTCCGACTGCGCCCGGCAAAAGCGGCACTCTCCATCAAACAGCAGCAGATCGCGTCCGGTCAGCTCGGGACAGCTTGGCGGTGGGTACGGCACCTTCTGCGCGCGGGACATCGTGCCTTCCACACTGACCCGCTCGATCTCTTTGCGCAAGATCCAGCCTGCCGCTCACGACTTCACCTGCACTTACGGCCCCGGACGCACTGCCGCTCACGACTTCACCTGCACTTACGGCCCCGGACGCACTGCCGCGAGCGCTTCAAACGGCGTGTCACTGTGCGGATAGCGCTGCCAGCCTTGAAAGTCGAAGTGCCACCACTCGGTCGCCAGCCCGACAAACCCCGCTTTGGTCATCGCCTGCTCAAGCACGCTGCGGTTGCGCTTCACATCCTGCGGGAGCGCTTCATAGCTGCGGTGCGCCTTTTCGCTGAAGTCATCAAACGCCGTCGGCATCGCCAGCTCTTGCCCCGCCGCATCGATGAGCGTCAGGTCCACCGCTGCCCCGCGATTGTGCCGCGAGCCTTTCTTCGGGTCCGCCACGTAGCGCTCATCGTGAACGATTTCCCACAGCAGGAACTGCACCCGCAGCGGTCGATAGCAGTCAAACACCTTGATCCCAAGTCCCTGCGTCCGCAGCGCCTTGTCCACTTCGCCGAGCGCCCGCGCCACATCCGCCCGCAGATAGCAGTCTGCGACGGACGGATACAGCACCTTGCCCGTGAAGTTTTGCGCCGTCGCGTAGCGCAGATCCACCACCACCTGCGGAGCCACCGACCGGATGTGTACCAGCGACAGATCCACCGGCCTGACCTCGGCCAGCGCGCCCGTACAGCCCAGTAGTGGTCCCAGCAGCATCACCCAGCGCTTCATCGTCTGTGCCTGTTCATCTTGCGTCGCCAGCTTCTTACCCACTGCCTGGACCGCTCACCAGGCTGCGGATCGCGTCCATGTCGAGCGTGCTCGCCAGCAGCACAATCTGCGTCCCCGGCGTCAGCACCACATCCGCTGTCGGGTTGTACACAAACTGATCGGAATCGGGCGACTTCACCGCCACCACCAGCGCGCTCGTCTTGCCGCGCAGGCTCGCATCCGCCAGCTTCTTGCCCGCCACCGGCGACCGCTCCGTCACCTGAAGCTGCTCAAAGCGATGCGTCGAGCGCCGATCCCGCATCATGTTGTCCAGAAACGTCACCACCGTCGGCCTGACCAGCTCGCTTACCAGCCGCAGCCCACCGATGTGCGTCGGGTTCACCGTGGCATTGGCCCCTGCGATGGCCAGCTTGCGACGGCTGCTGTCTTCCAAGACCTTGCTGATGATGCGCAGGTTGCGGTTCATCTGCCGCGCCGTCAGCGTCACAAACACGTTGTCTTTGTCTTCCGTCAGGCAGGCGATAAGCCCCGCCGCGCGCTCGATCCCCGCTTGCAGCAGCACTTCATCGGACTCGGCGGACCCCACGATATAAGGGAAGTCGCCCAGCTCTTCGCACAGGTGGCGCAGCTTCGACTCGTTGTGATCGATCGCGACGATCTGGCGGCCCGTGGACAGCAGCTCATGGACGCAGTGAACCCCGGTTGTGCCGACCCCGCAGACGATGATGTGGTCCTTGATTGTGCCCAGCTTCTTTTGCATCCGTCGTCTCCGAAAGACATCGGTGAACAGTCCTTCCACCACCAGCGCCGTTACGTTCGACACCAAAAAGGCCGGGACCGCGATGCCCACCAGCGCCAGGAACATCGTAAACAGCTCGGCCAGGTGCAGGTTGCGCAGCTCCAGCCAGTCGCCGTAGCCGATCGTCGTCAGCGTGATCACCACCATGAACAGGCAGTTCATCGGCGTCCAGTCCGGTCGCCCGTAGTGCTTGCCGAGCAGCCAGTACACCCCCGTTGAAACCACCGTCAGCACGATCAGCAGCAGCCCGCCCCACTTCATGAAGCGAAACGGGTCGTAGCGAGGCTCTTCAAAGTGCGGAATGGGGCTTTCGTCAGAGCGCACGGCAGGTTCCCATCGTAACAAAAAGCCTCGCCCCGCTGCGGCCTTGCGACCCTAAGATGAATGCACGAACCCAGCGAGGCCCAACATGCTGACCTTAGCCGACATCAACCTGCGCATCCGCCGTGGCAACCCGCCCCCTCCGCGCCGAGTCGTTCGCAGCGAAGCCGAGTGGCAAGCCCTTCTGCCCCCCGATGTCTTTCGCATCACCCGCCGCAGCGCCACCGAGCGCCCGTTTTCCAGCGAGATGTGCGGCGTCTTTACCCCAGGCCGCTATCACTGCGCCTGCTGCGACACCTTGCTCTTCGACGCCCAGAACAAGTTCGACTCGGGCACCGGCTGGCCGTCCTTTTCATCCCCCGCGTCCCCCGATGTGGTGGCCTATCACGGCGATGACAGCTACGGCATGGTTCGCATCGAGACCACCTGCGCCGTCTGCGATGCCCACCTCGGCCACGTCTTTCCAGACGGTCCCCCACCAAGCGGCCTGCGCTACTGCATCAACGCGCTCGCCCTGCGCAAGGTCAAGGAGTGATCCCATGGCCGTCCTGACAGCCGCTGCCCGTCGGGTGCCACTTGCTTCGGCGCTGCTTTGGGCCCTGACCGCAGCCTGTAGCGGCAGCGATCCTGGGCCATCGTCCGGTGCGGCGGATCTGGCGTCTGCGGCAGCGGATCTGGTGACTGCACCGGGCACCGATGGCGGCGCGACCAGCCCCAGCACCACCGCTTCGGCCCTGACCGACTTTGTCAAAGCGGGCTCCTACAAGACCTGGAAGGCCGAGCCCGCGATCCACGCCTCCACCGGCCCGCACGGCGGCAACGTCCGCACCTATGTAAATGATGTGCTCTACGCCTCGCTCAAGGCCGGAAACACCAGCCATCCCAAGGGCAGCATCGTCGTCAAAGAGCTGTACGGCAGCGGCACCTCCAGCCTGACCGGCCACGCCGTAGACATCAAAGACGACCAAAGCGGCGAGTGGGTCTTTTACGAAGGCTTTGCCCCCGGCTATAGCTCCCCCTACTACTTTCGCGGCACCGCCAACTTCTGCGCGAGCTGCCACGCCCCCGGACTCGACTACGTGCTGACCAAGCCGAGCGCCCTGCCGTAGCGCCGCCCGCCCGCCGTCCGCCGCCAGTGCCCTGCTTTCTTCGCCTGCCCCGCGCGCGCTATCCTGTCCCAAAGGAGCCGCCATGACCCAGTCCCCTCGCGTCCTGCGTGCCGCTGCCTTGCTGACCACCGTGCTGTCGCTTCACTGCGGCAGCGATACCGGTGCCGATCCCCAGGCTGTGGCCGTCCCGGTCGATGACGATGGCACCACCATCGTGGCCGACAAGGCCGGGCTGACCGCCTACATCCAGTCCGGCAAGTACCTCAAGTGGGAAGGCGAGGCCGCCGTCCACGACTCGGTCCGCTCCCATGGCGGCAGCGTGCGCACCTACTTCAATGGCAAGTATCTGTTCGCCCGCCGCACCGGCACCTACCCCATGGCCGTGGGCGCGATGTCGGTCAAAGAGCTGTACAGCGGCGGCTCGGTGTCCGGCTATGCCGCAGGCGTCAAGACCCGCACCGGCAGCGGCGCCGACACCTGGACCTGGTACGAAACCACCGGCCTGCCCGACGTTCAGTACTTCGGCGTGGCCAACCCCACCTGCGAAGGCTGCCACAGCGCCGACAGTGGCCGCGACCGCAGCCTCACCCCCACCGTCCCCACCGCCACCCGCTAACCTCCCGGCCTTCCACGTCCGGCTGCTGCGTGGTTCCGTCGATCGTGGCCATAGCGACCTTCCTAAAAACAACTATGAGTTGCCCGAGGGAGACTCCTGCCTATAATGCCGCCGGGAATATCTCATGAGTTCTACAGACCCTACTCAGTTCGCTCCGGCCCAGCTCAACTCTCTGCGCATTAGAAACTATCGTCTGTTTCTAGACGAACAATTTAGGCTTCATCCCGAAGTGACCGTATTGATTGGTCGCAATGACACTGGGAAATCAACGGTCTTGTCCGCGCTTGAGCTGTACGCGCAGATTTCATTGTCGCGAGGATTCAGAGCCATTCTAAACGACGACAATCACGTCGAACCGAAGTCAGGCATTACAGTGTTGGAAGCGGAGTGGTTCATCAATGGTGAGCATTGGAAGCATCGACTGGAGCTGGATCCAAAGAAACCACAAGAACAGCTGACACTCGTTAACGACAACAAATCTTGGACCTGGTATCCCCGTGAGCGGGAACTTCAGACAAGTTTTTCTGGCGACTACAAAGCTCCTGAGCTGCGTCGTTACAGCTCACTCGCCCAGATTGATGACAAAGAGTGGGCCACAGATACAGATGTTCCGTCTTCAGTCTATGAACCCCTGCGGATTCTTTCCAAATTTCGCGTTCCAACACCGTTCCTATTTCAATGGGCGGCGCTGGCTTCGCCTTCGGCTCTCAGCAGTGAACCAGACAATAGCGGATATGGCTGGGCGGTCTGGTTGCAGAACTTGATCAATCGCCGAGATAGCAGCATGGAAAAGTTAGAAGAGAAGCTGCGTTCGCTGTTTCCTTCGTTTGTCAGCGTCCGTGTGCAGGAAGAGAAAGTTGAAGTCGCACGGACCAAGAGCGTACTTGGGGGAAGTGTCATCGGCTCCGAAGATTCCATGCCCAAACAAGAGCTCCGACACCGCTCGATTGAGTTGGTCGAAAAGATTGCCCAAGACAGCTCATCGCGCGCTGTGCTCATTGGAATTGGATCAATATCTGATGATGAACCTGCGTTGCGGAAAGTCAAAGAGTGGGTACCTGCCAAGAATGTCAGCTCTGGCCTTTTGCTCGCACTGGCGCACCTCGCCTTGGCTACTGTAACCGACGAGGGCTCTCTGTTGCTGATTGAGGAGCCGGAGAATGGCCTCAATCACCAGATCATGGTTTCGGTTGTCAAACTACTCTGCGAAATTACGAAGAGCCGCAAACAGCAGCTCGTGCTTACCACGCACAACGGGACTTGGTTGGACATCGTTCCGATAGAGAGCATTCGCGTCTGTACTCGTGACGAGCGTGGTGCACATATCAAAGAAACAGATCCAAACCGCGTACGAGATTCACTCGCGAAAGAAGGCGTCTATGCGAGTGAGCTTTTTTACGCATTTGGACCTGAAGCACTGCTGCAAGGTGGATAGTCAAGAGACCTGTTATGAGTGCAGACAATCATTTCATTTTCGCTATGGTTGATGGACCCAGTGAGTCCAACTCAACTTCTTCATATCAAGAGCGTCCGTGTGAAGGCGCGCTCATGCGGATTCTTTCTTTTGTCTTCACTGCATACGGCGATCAGGTTGGTAGCTATGTATGCGTGCGTCACTGGCGAACACCGATACCGCTGTCTTCCCATCGACAGCCGCCCCGTCTGTTCGGATACGCAGACAAGGTGAATCGGTGGATCCGGCTCGCGCGTGTTACGGGACGATATTCCATTCTGATATTTTTAGCGGACAACGATCGATTTTCTGACACGCCTTCCCGACAAGATCAGCTTGCAGCGGGCATTGCTGCTGCATTACATGATGACTCACCACCGCATCGACCCATCGTGATCGACGGTGTAGCTGTAGAGATGATTGAGTCATGGCTACTCTCGGATCCTGAGTTGGTAGCCCATAAACAGTCCTTGCCAGCGGGCAAATGCACAGAAGAGTTTTGGGGGGACGAGCGGGATCAAAGCTCTCATCATCCCAAGTGCCTCTTGCTAAGACACGTTTGTGCCCCAAGAAACTGGGATTATTCAGACTGCATTCAGCATTGGAATGTGGGGAAAGCGGTTGAGAATTCCCCTAGCCTCCGTTGCTTTGTGGAAAAGCTACGGCAAGCCGCTACGGAGCTGGATCTGCGCTAGTTGGCTGGAGTGAACCCTCCCGGCCCCGTCCTGCCAGGCACCATTTGCTGCGGTTTGGCTTCCCGGATCTGGAAAACGCGCATGTTTGGGTGTGGCAGCGCTGCCAGTCAGGTTTTGTCGCGCAAATCCGTGCGTGGCAGCGCTGCCAGTCAGGTTTTGTCGCGCAGATCCGTGCATGGCAGCGCTGCCAGTCAGGTTTTGTCGCGCAAGTTTGTGCATGGCAGCTCGGACCGGACCTTGGATCTGCGCAAAACCGTGCATGGCAGCTCGGATCGGACCTTGGATCTGCGCAAAACCGTGCATGGCAGCTCGGATCGGACCCCTGGAGCTGCGCAAAACTGTGCATGGCAGCGCGGATCGGACCTTGGATCTGCGTCAAACCGTGCATGGCAGCGGGAACGCGACCCGAAAATCTGTGCAAAACCGTGCGGGGAGCGCTGCCACACCGGTTTTGTACAGATCAGCCGGGGTCTGGCAGCTTGGACCGGCTCGCTTCATCCATTTGCGTGCGTGCGGACAAGGCCGCGAGCAGCGGGAGCCGATGGAACACAGGGGCGGGGCGGCTAGAAGCGGTAGCCTCGTCTGACAGTCGGAGAACTGGCGGTAGGTACACGCGAGCGAAGGTCCTTCATGGATCTTCTACGTCGTCGGGAATCTCTGGTTCTTCTGATCCGATGTCTTGCAGCGAGGGCGGTGCCCGACGAATTTTTGACTCTTCACCACCCACGTTGATGATCAGCTCGGTGCGGTCCATCTTCAGTGTCAGGTCTGGTAGCCCGTCGGATGGAACCTCGGCGAGTAGTGCCTGTATCGGAGCGCGCACGTACTGCTCGATAAATTTCGACATGGTTGCGCCAGCGACTGATTCAAGGTGTTCCCAAGCCTTCTGGCCAATGAACACTTCTCCCTGCTGCGCAAGGAATGCCGCCTTCAGCGCATCCTGCTTATCGTTAGGTGTCGGGTCGAAGATGATGAGGATAGGCGTATAGCCGCTCGTACGTGCATCCGCTGGAAAGTCGAGTTCTTCTTTCCATCGTCCTTGTCCTGACGCCGCGATAGTTACCCGCAGCTTTATCTCATAGGCTCGCTTATCGCGAATGCAGTCTACTTGGCGGCCTTTCGTACTATCGTGTTGACGACGGATAGGGCTTTTTGCCGCGCTGAAGGGTGTGCCTCCGATCGAATGCGCAACGATCGGTTCAAAAAGATAGCCCGTTTCCTGACCTGCTCGGTTGTCGATGTCGAACATCCACTTTCGCCAGAGAAGAAAACCCGTCAGTGCTCGTGGGGCCATGGTGCCGTACTGGAGTAGGCCCCGGGGCCCAACCTGATCCATCGTCGGAATGGCTTGCCGTTCCAGAATGCGTTCGTACTTGAGGCGAAACTTGTGCAGCATGGCCAGACATGAAAAGTACGTGTCCGCGTTGGGGTCTGCTTCAAGTAACCGTTCGGCCAGATTCCAAAAGTCAAGACCAGGTAGAGCGAGTGTCTCCATTCGTTCTTTGCCAAACAGCGGCTTGGGGGCTATCGGCAGCTCTGGGAACTTCGCGCTCAGTTGCAGATCACTTACGATGATAGCAAACAGATAACAGCACATCTCATCGCTGAGCGGCACGGCAAAGTCTGAGTAACCGGTGGAGCGTGCCTTTTCTAGCAGCGTCTTCTGCGCCTGTGTCAGCCCCATAGTTGGAGTTGCCCTTCCTTTGGCTTCCCGTCGTTAGAGGCGAGGAACGCGCTCCTCACGATCGTGGTGATCCGCTGTAAGGCCGGACTCATTCCCGTAGACATCGTCGGAACGAAGCTCAGCAGTCGCCCCGGCCCTGCGCTTTGCTCTACGCCTGCTCGCAGCTCGGCCGCTAAGTGCTTTGCGACCTGTTCGGCAAACAAAGGTGGTACAGCGTTGCCGATCAGGAGGGCTTGGTCGGCAAGTTTGCCGGAGAAGACGAAGTCATCAGGGAACGTCTGGATGCGGGCACACTCTCGCAGCGTCAAGAAGCGATCCTCTGTCGGGTGTATGAACTCGTTGCGGGCAAAGCTCGTGATCGCCTTCGATGGTTGGTCCGCGTAGAGTCGCCGAATCCCGTGGGGGGCACCACCGCGTCGCTCCGTTGGCGTTCCGTCTTTGACACGGCGGTATGCGCGTCGTCCAAAGCTCTCATGCCACAACTCTGGCGGGAGGTCGCGCATGGTCTGACCCTGCTTCAACCCGTGTACGCGCTTCAGATCGTCGCCAGTGATCGCAGGCGCGAAGTGCCCTTGCGGCGTCCCGGGAGCAGATTCTGCGGCACGCGGTAGTCCTCGGAAGGCTTCTGAAACAGTCGGCGTAGCGGGAAGGTCTCCTGTCACGAGCGTGGCACCAGGGGAGCCGAACGCAGCGTGCGTCGGAGGAGGAAAAGTGGGTGCCCAGTGTAGGCCGCCAATCGCGATCACACGCTTCCGGTTCTGGGGAACGCCAAAGTTGGCAACGTTTACCTTGCGGAGGTGGATGTGGTAGCCGGCATTGATGAGCGGCCCGAGCAAGTCGATGACCCGCGAGCCGTCTTCCCCTGTGAGGAATCCTTCGACGTTCTCGAACAGGAAGGCGAGGGGTTTCTGTCGGGCGACTATCTTTGCGAACACCGACACTAGCGTGTTTCGGTCGTCCCCAGTCCGTCTCATTCCCGCCGACGAAAAGCCTTGGCACGGCGGCCCACCAGCGATCAGTGTCGCTGAGGGGAGATCCATGTCCTCGGTGATCTCTGCTGCTTCGACGTGAGCCCCGAGGTTGCGCGCGTATGTCTCGACGGCCGAAGAATTGTGGTCGATGGATTTTAGATGGCGAAAGCCTGCGGCATGGAGTCCCAGTGAGAGGCCACCGGCACCGCAGAAGAGGTCTACTACCGTGAGAACCTTGCCCATTCTGGGCGGAACTTTAGCGCGAGTCGCTGAAAAAGCCACCTGGGCCTACTCCATCCGCCACCCTGTCCGCGCTCTCCAGCGAAGCGACGAAGCAACCCAATGTGACCGCACTCAGCTCTCCGACGTGGAGAAAGTGAACACATCTGATGGATGACGCAAGGCCGCGAGCAGCGGGAGCCGAGGGAACACAGGGGCGGGGCGGCTAGAAGCGGTAGCCGAGGTAGAACAGGGGCAGGGCGGTGGCGCTGGCCAGGTAGAACAGGGCGCTGCGCTCGCCGATGCTGGCGGTGGAGTCGGAGCCGACGAAGTCGTTGAGGTACGCGGCGTAGCCAAGGATGGGGACCATGCCGCCGAGGGTGAGTCCGTTTTGCCAGGTGTAGTGCAGGCCCAGGCCGACACCAGCGCTGACGTTGTTGACGACGGGATCGAGCTTGTAGGTGCTGCCGCCGTAGCTGTAGCTGTGGTCCTTGGCATCGACCAAGATCGTCATATAGCCCATGACATCGAGCTTGAGGCTGGGGCGGCTCTTCGACAGGGGAATGCCAACGCCTGCGCCAAACGAGATGGGAAGAAACTCGCCGGAGGTGGCAAGCGGCAGGACGATGCCCAGGTTTGCAAAGGCGCGGAACATGCCGACATCGAGGTCAAGCGCAAGACCCGGCACGATGCTGAGCGAGATGCCGAAGTGGCGCTGCTTTGGGGGGAACAGTGGCGTGAGCGTCTGCTCGGGCTGCGGGAGAGCGGCTGCGTACGGCTGCTGCACCGTCAGAAGGACGATCTGCGCGCGCGGCAGGCTGATGACCTGGCCGGTGCTGCTCAGCCGGAAGACCAGCATGGTGGGATCGCTCGCCATGATCTGGCCGGACAGCTGCGCGCCGTCTGCCATTTGGAGGCTGACCGGGCTTTGACCGATGGCGCGTAGCTCCAGATCGGACGGGCCAGCCGGAGCGGGCGGGGGCGGGCTGACCGGGGCGACCGGCGCATTTGGACCGGGGGGCAGCGGCGGGGGACTGGCCAGGGCTTGGGGGGCTTGGGCGCTGGCCACGGTGGACCACAGCGCGATCGAAGCGGCGGTAGACACGGTCAGTAAGCGTAGGGGGAACATGAAAAAACCTCCTCAGGCGTAGAGCGTCGATGTTCTGGTCTGGCTGCTTGAGCAATCGACGTGCCGCCGTGTGGTGCGGCTCGGTTCGTCAGAGCCTAGCGCATCCGCGCTGCCGTCGCGCGGCGTTTGTGGCCAAACTTGCCGGTGCGCGCTGCCAGTCCGGCAATTGTTGCCAGTTTTTCACGCTCCACTGTGCCCGGCTGCCAAAAAACGGACACAGTCAGGTCGGCGAGGCGCTCGGGCGGGTTTGTGGTAGCTATGGGGGATGCGGCTGGCTGGATCGATCTTGGTGGGCTTGGTGGCGCTGTTTCACCTGTGGTTCCTGGTGCTGGAGATGTTCCTGTTTACGCGGCCCACGGGGCTTGAGACGTTCCACCTGTCGCAGCAGACGGCGAACGCCTGCGCGACGCTGGCGCAGAACCAGGGGCTGTATAACGGCTTTGTGGCGGTGGCGCTGCTGCTGGGGCTGTGGAACAAGTCGCTGCTCTTGCGGCGCTATGGGCTCGGCTGCGTGATGGTGGCGGGGGTGTTTGGGGCGTGGTCGCTCGGGGATCCGGGGCCGCTCGTGGGGCAGCTTGTGCCGGGGCTTGTGGCGCTGCTGGTGAGCGAGCTGGGCGAGCGGGGCGCATCGGCAGACGGAGCGCGGTGATGGCGGCCTGTCCGTGCGGTTCGGGCGCGACGCTGGCGGACTGCTGTGGCCAATTGCTAGACGGCGGGGCGGCGGTGACGGCGGAAGCCCTGATGCGATCGCGCTATACGGCGTTTGTGGGCAGGCGTTCCGACTACCTGCTTGCGACGTGGGCCCCGGAAAAAAGGCCGAGCGCGCTTGATCTGTCGCGGGATCGGACCGAGTGGCTGGGGCTCCAGATCGTGGCGGTGGTGGCGGGCGGGCCGGACGACGCGGTCGGTGAGGTCGAGTTCATCGCGAGATACCGCAGCCCGGCTGGCGCAGGCGCGCAGCGGGAACGGAGTCGCTTTCGCAGAGAAGCCGGTCGCTGGCTGTACGTCGATGGGCAGGTGGCAGCGGTGCCACAGCCGGGCGAAGCGGCTGCGCGCAGCGGGGCAGGCGTGGGACGCAACGATCCCTGTCCATGCGGCAGCGGCAGCAAGTGGAAGCGCTGCTGCGGGCGGTAAACGGCGCGGGGCAAGCGCTGCGGGGTGCTTAGACAGGCGGTCGGCGGTGGCGCTCTAGGTCGTCTAGGCTGGATAGCTCGACGCCGAGATCGCGGATTCTGCCGTCGCCTACGTCGTAGATCCAGCCGTGAACGGTGATGGGCTGGTGGCGGGCCCAGGCGGACGTGACGACGGTGGTTTCGGCAACGTGGAGCACTTGCTCGATGACGTTTAGCTCGCACAGCCGGGCGATGCGGGCGTCTGGGCTGGGCAGGGCGGACAGCTCGGCGCGGCTCTGGCGGGCGAGGTCTTGGATGTGACGCAGCCAGTTGTCGATGAGCCCGAGCGGCTTGCCTTCGAGGGCGGCGCGGACGCCTCCGCAGCCGTAGTGACCACAGACGATGATGTCGCGGATGCCCAGCGCATCGACGGCGTACTGAAGCACCGACAGCATGTTGAGGTCGGTGTGAATGACCAAGTTGGCGACGTTGCGGTGGACGAAGACCTCACCGGGGGCCAGGCCGGTGATCTGGTTGGCGGGGACGCGGCTGTCGGCGCAGCCAATCCACAGATACTGCGGGGCTTGCTGATGGGACAGGCGGAAAAAACACTCGGGATCGCGGGCGACCATCTCGCTGGCCCAGCGCTCGTTTTGTTCCAGCAGGTGATGCAAAGAAGGCATGGCAGCGGGGCGATGTAACACAGTCCGCCCGCGCGGTTCGACGGGATTGTTGCGGGGGCGTGCTAGCGTACAGATCGTGCCGTTCCACATCGCCATCATTGGGTCTGGGTTTGCGGGGCTGCTCATCGCGATTCGGCTGAAGGCTGCGGGGATCGCGTCCTTTACGATCTATGAAAAAGCGGATCGCATCGGCGGAACGTGGCGAGACAACGTCTATCCCGGCGCGGCCTGCGATGTTCCGGCGCACCTGTATTCGTATTCGTTTGAGCCCAAGCCGGACTGGTCTCGGACGTTTGCAGAGCAGCCAGAGATCTTGCACTACATCGAGCACTGCGCAGCCAAGTACGGCCTGTCAGCGCACGTTCGCTGCGGGGTGGAGATCACGGCTGCGGAGTTTGATGCCTCGCGCGCAAGCTGGCAGCTTCAGAGCCAAGCGGGCGAGCGGATCGAGGCGCAGATCCTGATTTCGGCCTGTGGGCAGCTCAGCCGTCCAGCGTATCCAGCCATCGCGGGCCTGGCGGACTTTGCGGGACCGACGTTTCACTCGGCGCGCTGGCGGCACGATGTCTCGCTGACGCAGCGGCGGGTGGCGGTGATTGGCACGGGAGCCAGCGCGATTCAGTTTGTGCCGCCGGTTGCTGCACAGGCCAAGACGCTGTCGATTTTTCAGCGCTCGCCGCCGTGGATCATGCCCAAGCCGGATCGGCAGCTTGGTCGCATCGAGCAGCGTGTCTACAAGTGGTTTCCGTTTGTGCAGGCGATTCGGCGGCACTGTCTGTTTGCCTACTTCGAGCTAGGGCATAGCGGACTGCGACGTGGCAGCGTGATGAATCGGGTGGCGCAGTGGCTGTGCGAGCGAAACCTGAGACAGAGCGTTTCCGATGAGCGCCTGCGCAAGCTGCTTTTGCCGGACTATCCAGCGGGCTGTAAGCGGATCTTGATCTCGAATGACTACTATCCGGCGGTGCAAAAGCCGCATGTGTCGGTGGTGACTTCGCGGATTGCGTCGGCCTGTGCAGCCGGTCTGCGGACCCAAGATGGTCAGCTTCACGAAGTGGACGTGATCATCTATGGAACGGGCTTTGCCGCGAGTGAGCTGCTGGCTCCGATGCACATTGTCGGGCGACAAGGAACCGAGCTGCGGGCGTGGTTGCGCGCGGGCAGCGGTACGTACCTTGGGATCTGCGTGCCGCGCTTTCCGAACTTTTTTATGCTGTACGGTCCGAACACCAACCTGGGGCACAACTCGGTGCTGTACATGCTGGAAGCGCAGGCGCAGTACGTCCTTTCGGCGATTGAGGTGCTGCGCACAGGTGCAGTCCGCGTCCTGGATGTACAGTCCGCCCCGACGCAGCGCTTCCAAGCGGAGCTGGATACGCGGCTGGCGGCGAGCGTGTGGGCGGCGGGCTGCGCAAGCTGGTATCAGAGCGGTACGGGCGTGCAGACCAACAACTGGCCGGGCCCCGCGCGCGAGTATCGCCGTCGTACGCGCCACATCAACCTGGCGGACTTCGAGACGCAGTGACACGGCTTCATGCTGTGTTGAATCCGGGGTGTGCGGTGGTCCATGATGAAGCGATGTCGCAGCCCACATCCGGATCTTCGGGAACTCCTCGTGTCGCGATCTTTGGCGGTGGAGTCGGTGGACTCTCGGTAGCGCAAGAGCTACTAGCGCGCGGATTTTCCGTCACGGTGTACGAAAAGTGCCACTGGGGCGGAAAGGTTCGCGGCATGCCGGTTCCGGACAGCGGCACGCAAGGACGGGACGATCTGCCGGGACAGCACGGTTTTCACTTCTTTCCGGGCTTTTACAAAAACCTGCCGGACACGATGAAGCGGATCCCTTCGCTCGATGGAAAGAGCGTGTTTGAGCATGTGGTGGCAGGGGACGCAGAGCTGCTGGCGCGGCAAGAGGATCCCTCGACGAAGATTCCGGCGGCGTTTCACTTTTCGCTGAAGTGGCTGCTGGAAGCGCTGCATGCCTTTCGCGTGCTGATGTACAAGATTCCGCCGCAAGAGATGGCGTTCTTCATCGGGCGGGCGCTGGCGTTTTTGGGCACCTGTCGCGAGCGACGGATCACCGAGTTTGACGAAGTGAGCTGGTGGGACTTTGTCGAAGCGGAGCGGATGTCGCCGGAGTACCAAGCGCTCATCGGGCGGCTGCCTGCGCTGGCGCTGGTGGCGGTGCGTCCCGAAGAGGCCAGCACGCGCACGCTGGGCGACGCGATGATCCAGATGTTCAGCTACGGATTTTTTCCGGGCCGCACGATCGACCGCTTGTTAGACGGTCCCGAGCAAGCGTACTGGGTCGAGCCGTGGGTGACGCAGCTTCAGAAGCTGGGCGGAGATCTGCGCATGCCCGCGCAGCTTGTGGCGTTTCAGTGCGACGGACGAAAGATCACCTCGGCGCTGGTGGAAGAAGCGGGCACGGTTCACAAGGTGGTGGCGGACTATTACGTCTGTGCGCTGCCGCTGCATGTCGCGGTTCACAAGCTGACGGCAGACATTCGGCGGGCGGCTCCGTCGTTGGCGCGAATTGGCGAGCTGGCGAGCGGCTGGATGAACGGCGTGCAGCTCTTTTTGAACCGGCAGCTTCCGCTTGTGTGCGGTCACGTTGGGTATGCGGACTCGGCGTGGGCGCTGACCTCGGTGTCGCAGGCGCAGTTTTGGCCGGACTTTGACTGGTCGGCGTATGGCAACGGACGCTCTCGCGAGGCGTTTTCGGTGATCATTTCCGACTGGGATACACCGGGTGTGGTGCATCACAAGCCCGCCAAGCAGTGCAGCCCGCAAGAGATCTATGAAGAGGTGCTGGCGCAGCTCAACCTGAGCCTGGCCAAACACGGCGAAGGCATCCAGCCCAGCGATGTGGAGTCTTGGTTCATCGATCCAGACATCGTGTTTCCGCGCGGAGACGAGGGTCAGGATGAAAACCGAGAGAGCCTGTTTATTACGACGTGCGGCGCTTGGAGCTCGCGACCGATGGCGAAGACCGAGATTCCGAACCTGTTTATGGCGTCCGAGTGGATGCGACACTGCATGGACTTTGCTTCGGCAGAAGGCACCAATCAGGTCGCGCGGGAAGCCGCCAACGCGATCCTGGATGCTGCCGGGTCCACGGCGAAGCGCTGCCAGGTGTATCGGACCGAGCAGCCGCTTTTTTCGCTGCCGCTGCGCGCGCTGGATGCGGTGCTGTATCGCTGCGGGCTGCCGTCGCTTGGCTGCTGGGGATTTACTTCTTATACGCCGCCGCCTCGGGTTCGATAGTCCGCGAGTGCTTCCAGCGGTGCCGTCCAGACATCGGTCGGAATCTTGTAAAACGGCACCGGCGCATTCATGACGAGCGTATAGCCCATCCCGGGCCACAGTCCGTCTGCGCGCTGCGTGGTCAGGAGAAACCGTACGGCGTTGTCGATGATCGTGGCTGTGCCTCCGACCGCTAGGAGGGCGGATACCACCAGGCCGGTGACATACGGGTTGCTCTGTCCGATTCCGGCGTAGGCCAGGTTCCCGTAAGAGTCGATGGATTCGCCAAAGCCGCCGTCTTCGTTTTGATGGGCTTCGATCCAGGCCACCGCGCGGCGGATATACGGGGCGGATACGTCTTCGCCCACGGCTGCGAGCCCAAGCAGGATGTAGGCAGAGCTTGGGATGAAGTTGCATTCCCAGCGGCCCCACCAGACACCGTTATCGAAGATCTGGGACCGGACAAAAGCGACACCTTTTTCGATCCTCGGATCGGGCAGGCGATGGCCCAGCTTTCCCAGCGCTTGCAGAACCCGACCCGTCAGATCTTCAGTGGCGGGATCTCCAAACGTGAGAAACGCGCTTCCGACCATGCTCAGGATGTCGAGCAGCGCGTCTTTGGGCACAAAGGTTCCGAGCGGAAACGGTCCGGCGGGCTTGCTGGCTTGTCCGTAGGTAAAGGAAGGCCAGCCACCGTCTGGGTTCTGCATGCCTGCGAGCCACGCCAGGCCTTCCTGGGTCGCTTCTGGGACCGACGACAGCGTGCTGGTATAGGCCAGCGCGCGCAGCACCTGCGAGGTTGAGTCGCAGTCGAGGTTGTAGGTGTTCGATTCCTCAAAGGCCCAGCCGCCTGAGCGTGGTGCGCCGCAGGGGGGATTCTGCCACTCTCGCGGCTCGGGCAGCTTGCCCTGCGTCGAGAGCATATACGCCACGCCGCGACCGATGCGGACATCGTCTGGGGCCATGCCGCTGTGAACCAGGGCCGAGACACACAGCGCGGTGTCCCAGGTCTCGGAGTTGTAGGGCACAAAGCTCCACATCCGTTCTTGACCGGGCAGCGCTGGCAGGTCGTAGCGCCACTTGGGAACATAGGCGAGCGCGCGGGTGATGGCTGGATCGTTGCGTGGCAGCCCCAGCGCATACAGCGTCATCGCGCACAGCGTGGTGTGAAACAGGGTTCCGAGCCAGTTGCCCGATGGATCTTGGACGCTCTTGAGATAACGGATGAGGTTTTCGCGCTCCATCCACGCGCACAGGTTGTCGGCGGGAACGGGCACGGCGCGACGCTCGCGCAGGCCGCGAATCAGGCCTGGCAGCGCGCTCAGGATGAGCTGAAACGCGGTGTTGATGCGCTGTCCAATCAGCAGCCGAATCCCTGGAATCAGCATCCAGCCCATCGGCACATCTAGGAGCGCCATCGGAGAGATAAGGCCCGCTGCCGCGACAAACGTCTGGGTGACCGGATCGGTTGCGGAAAAGCCGCCCTTGCGATTGATAACGGCCCAGGCGCGCTGCATCGCAGGGAGGTTGGGATCGGTTCCCACTGCGTACAGACCGGCATAACAAGCGGCGGTCGCGGCCAGGGATCCGGTTTCATCGCCGGGATAGTCAGGAAACGAGCCATCGGGAAGCTGGCGAAACAGCAGGAAGCGCACGGCTCCAGCGACATCGAACTGCTCGGCGACCCCGAGATAACCAAGCGCCACAAGTGCCCAGCCTGTGGTGGGTGGCCCCGCTACGTCGGCGCTGCGCCATGCTCCATCGGGAGACTGCTTGGCAAAGATTCCTTGCTGGGCCCGCGAAATGGCTCGATCAAGCTCGCTCTGCGCGTCGGGGTTCATGGCTCTCTCTTTGGCTACGATGTTTCGGTGAGCAGCGCGGCGGCCTGCTCGGCAAACAGGCTGCATCCTAGCTCAGTCGAGAGGTTGCGAGCGCGCTGTAGCACTTGCTCTTTGCGTCCTGGGTCATCGGGCAGCGCGCGTCCCAGCTCGATGCAGGACTGCGCAAGCTCTATCGGCATGCCGAGTCGCTCTGCATGGAACACCGATGCGTCCAGCCGCGTGCGCGCACGCTTTGTCTGACCCAGGATTCGCGCAACCGTTCCCCAGGCACGCAGCGACATGGGCTGACCAATCGGACAGAGACTGGCGAGCGCACGCGCTGAGCGACAAGCGGACAGTGCAGCCGCGCGCAGCCGTGGCTCTTGTGGGGAACGCTGGACGAGCGCGTGTTCCCACAGCGAAAGGAGTGTCGTACAGAGCAGCTCACAAGCGGGCCACATCTGGAACAGCACGGGACTGCGTGCGAGCGCTTGCTGCGCCGCTTCCGCTTGGGCAAAGGCTTGCTCGCGATCACCCAGGAGCAGGTGCGCCATGGCTTCCACCGCAAGCGCATTGGCTACGGCACTGCTGCGATCATTGGAAAAGTCTTTGCGGGCCGCCTTGGCCAGCTCTTGCGCTTCGCGACTGCGCTTTTTCCACAGGGCTGCAATGCCCAGCAGGGCGACTGCCCAGCCGTGATTCAGACGTGCGCCGCTCCGCTCTGCACCATGGACAATCTCGCGTAGGCGCTGCTCGGCGGCTGGCAGATCCCCGGTGAGCAGCTCTGCACCGCTGCGAATGAGCTGGAGCGCTCCAAACGCCAGCTGATCATCGACTTGCTGCGCAATCTGAGACGCCGGTGCATGGATCGCGACAAGCTCCGTCCAGCGTGCCATTCCCTGACAAAGCGCCGTTTCTTGGATCGCGATGATCACGTTTGCTGCGACATCTGCTCGATCCTGGGCATCTTGGCGCGCGCGCTGAAAGTACAGCTTGGACAGCCGATTCATCCGCAAAAAGCCGGTGGTGCAGCCGAGGATCGAATAAGGGAGGGCCCGGGCTCCGTGCGGACCCGCGCGATCCGCCAGGTTGGCCGCCAAAAAGGTCGCGGTCATCAGCTGGAGCTGCGGCTGATGCGCGGAAAAGTACGCAGAAGACAGTCGCCCGGCGGCTTGTGCCAGCTCCAGGCTGCGTGCTTCGTCGGAAGGAACGACAGCCGCTGACTTGGCTTTGTTGATCCGCACAAGCTGCTCGATGCACTGCGCAATGAAGAGCACGATCCAGCCGAGCGTGGACGAGGGGAGCACGACGCCCAGGTCATGCAGCGCCGCTTCCGCATGGATTGCGCTGCCGTCACTTTCGCCGGTTCCAAACAGCGCGTCCGCATACAGTCGATGCAGCTTGGCTCGGGCCGCGATCGTCAGGTGGGCCTGGGGATGCTTGGCATGCTCAAACGCTCGCTCTAGCAGCGGGGCCGCTTGCTTGTGGGCTCCTGCTGCCAGCGCTTGCTCGGCGGCCCGGCGGAGATACTCGATCGCTTTGTCCGCAAGGTCGGCCTTGGAAAAGTGATTGGCCAGCTCGGCCAGCTCGGTGGTCTTGACCCCGCGTCGTTCCATCGCCAGCGCGGCGGCGCGATGAAGCGTCTGCTTGCGTTCCGTGGACAGCGAGTCGTATGCCGCTTCGCGCAGCTTGTCGTGTGAAAAGCGATAGCGTCCAGCGTCCGCTGTCTCGAAGATCTGGCGACGGAGCGCATCGTTGAGGGCATCGGCCAGGGCGGACTGGCTCTTGGCGCACAGCTCACCGAGCAGCTCCGGTTGAAACTCTCGTCCGAGCAGCGCAGCGATGGTGACCAGCTCAGCTTGTTCAGTACCGAGCCCGTGCAGACGCCGCGCCACCACCGCGCGCAGGGTCCGTGGCAGCTCCAGCCGCTGGAGCCGGGCCGTCCAAGGTTCTGCCACTTGGCTTGTGTCGGTTGCATCGCCAAGCGCCCACTCTCCGTAGCGATTGCGTCGCAGGAGCCCTTCATCAACGATGGTGTGAAGGTATGCGGACACAAAGAAGGGATTTCCGGCGGACTGCTCGGCGACAAACTGAACCAGATCCATCGGTGGCACAGGAACCGCCAGCATGTCCGCGATCAGCGTCCCAACGGCATCCAGATCCAGCCGAGAGAGCGGCGTGTGTCGAACCTGGTCCGTTTGCAGCAGTGTGCGCAGCGCGGGGGTTGTCTCTTCCGTGCGAAAGCCACCGATGATGAGCAGCGACGACGTTCCGACCACTTCTTTGGCCAAGTACACGAGCAGCTCCATGGTCAGCTCGTCGGCCCACTGAAGATCGTCAAACAAGAGCAGCAGCGGTGCCCGGTTTGCCAGCGCCACAATCGCTTCGACCGCAGCGGACAAGACCTGATGCTTGACGGCCTCGACAGCGAGCGGCTTGGCATCGGGCAGCGCCGCGACTTCGGGTAGCTCTGCCAGCGCGGGCTCAATCGTCGAAAGGACCGCAAGGTGCCGAGGGCTGAGCCCAGCAATGGATCCGACGCCATGGGTTCGACACAAGTCCGAGATCTGAAGCAGACAGGGACGCAGCGGAAACAGCGGACCTTGGTGGACCACGCGCTTGGGATCGGTGGTCACATCCAGCGGTGGGCAGTCACTCGCAACGACAGCGATCTTGGCCAGCGTCGCTCTGCGCACCAGCTCGCTGAGCAGTCGGGTCTTGCCGCTGCCGCTCTCTCCGCTGAGCAGGAGCACTTCGCCTGGTTCCTTGGCCAGCTGTCGAGCGCGATCGGTGAGAGTGGTCAGCAGCTCGTCGCGACCGGTAAAGCGCGGACGATACAGATAGCTTTTCGCCGAACCGGACTGCGAGTCTGGACGCGCGCGCACCTTTTTCGACTGCTGAGACAGCGCCAACATGACATCCGAGGCGTGTCCAATGCGATCGCGACGATCCGCCGCGATGAGCTGAAGGACCAGCCGATCCAGCCAGGGCTCCACCGCAGCAGAGAGGAGCGAGGGACGAGGTGGCGGTGCGAAGTCTTCGGCAAGCCGGGTCTGGATGCTGGATGAAAACGGAAGTCGTCCAGTCAGGGCTTCATACAAGATGCAGCCGAGTGCAAACAGATCGGCTCGGGCATCGACCGGCTCGCCGTGTAGCTGCTCGGGGGCCATATACGCGATGGTTCCGCCCAGGGTCGAATCGACTTGCAGGACCTCGCGACCATCGATGCCGGTGTACGCAACCACCAAGCCAAAATCGACGAGCACAGGCTGCCCGCTGTCACGCAAAAAGACGTTACTGGGTTTGAGATCGCGGTGAACTCAATCCCCGTCGGACAGCAGCTTGCTTCTGTTCCCCCAATGGCTCTTTCCATCGCCGTCGCAAGGAAGGGACGCAGCGACCCAGACACAGGGCTTGTCATTGTCAGACGGTCTTCCTATGGTTCGACCCGATGCGGCGGCGTCTCCTCCTTGTCCTCGTTTTGCTGGGCTTGCTGCTTCGCATCGGTTCTGCCAAGGCCGAGCCGACCGTCCTTTCGCAGCCAGCCCTCCTTCCCAGCGCGAGTCCGCTCTGCACAAGCGCACTTGTTCCCTGCCTCGACATCGACGATCTCGCTGCGCATTCCTACGCCCACCTCATCGTCCTTCCCAAGACCGCAGCGCGCAGCTCTGCT
>JAEUKB010000060.1 GCA_016794365.1 Myxococcales bacterium | reverse complement strand
TTTAGACGGGAAGAAGAGCTGAACTGGGAAGTGATGGAGCAGACGGATCGCGTCAAGCGACATCAAATCAGACTGCGAGAAATGAGCATCCAATTTGCAGGTCTGAATGATCCTCGAATGATTGATGCGATATACTGGACGATGGACGCTCGGGTTGGGAAGCGACTGCGGGAAGCCAAAGCACGCCTGCGATATGCACAGCATGAGCTTGGCGAGCTAAAAAGGAGACAAGCAGCGGGACAGTCAGCGCTGACAATGCCAGTTCCTGTTCATCAGACGATTACGAGTCTTCCGCCGGGTTCATTGGATGTTTTCAAGACGAATCACCAGGATCATAATATACACATAACGCAGACGTCTGATCGACAGATCCCGTGCGTGACGAACGGACCCGCGCAGCAAGCCGCGAGTGCGGTGACGCTCGATGACGCGCAGGCTGCTGAGCTGGCCGACGACGATACCGACGATGATAGCGACGACGATACCGACGCTGACTGTTGCGACGCCAAGACCGGCACCGTGCGTCACAAAGGCGATGGCATCGAGCCTATCGCGGTGTGGAACGTCGCGCCCATCAGTGAGCCGAGAGAGGTTACGCAACGGCAGACGGACTGTGCAGCGCCGAGCGTTGCAGCATCGCAGCTCGCGCAGCCGGACGTTGCACTGCGCGCCACGCGGTCGAAGCAGCCATGGTGGAATCAGCAGCCGACGGACAGCGGCATGGAACACGACGAGCCGTGGACTGGTACGGCAGGTAGCGCGCCATCATGCGCGCAAGCCGTCCTCAGCGCAGCCGCGACGGACCTGTTTGCTGACAGCGATGTGAGCGCGAGTGTCTTTGCAGCCATCCGCACCGAGCCCATGCAGTCGATAGCACTCGGCAAACCAGGCTCTGCCGAGGAGGTCGCGGGGCTTGTGACCTTTTTTCGACACCTCCAAAAACGGCAGCACGACGAGACAGCGGGGACCGATGCGAGAGGAAGTGCCACCACCGGCTCTGCCGTCGAGCCCGATTTTCCACGATCAGCACGTTCAGGAAACATGGCCGAGCGCGATGCGGGGACTTGAGTCTAACGCGGCCTCTCGCTCTCCTTGGCCTCGAGCGCATCACAGATGGCCCAGATCGCCGCTCGCCGTCGGGTGATATCGGTTGATGTGCGGAGCGCGCTCTCCAGTTCCCGCAGCGTTGCGTCCGCAGCACCGGCCGTCTTCAGCTCCTTGAGGAGACGGTAGGCAAGCGCAGTCTGCTGCTCTGCGTTGCCCGCAGCCTCTAGGAGCGCACGACGGCGTCCGTACTTCCGAGCGTTCGCTCTCTGCTCTTCGGGGGTCCGCGCCATCCGTCGATTATCCATGAACCATCAGGAGCAGACAATCAGCCGAGCCCTCCGACGCAAGCGGCTTGAATCGACAATGGCTTGAAGCGACGGAAAAGCTGTCAATTCAGCAAAAAAGTACGGACCTACTCCCACCGAAAACTCGCGGACAAAGGAATCGCGCTCGGACATGTCTGCATCGAGGAACAGAGAGCCCCGCAAGCCACCGTTCTGGTTATGATTGGCCACTCCTCACACCCTGTCTACTGAACAGAGTCGCCGACTCCCAACCAACAGAGACGCCGATTCCTAACGAACGGAGACGCCGATTCCAAGCGAACAGAGACGGCGATTCCTAACGAACAGAGTCGCCGACTCCTACGCGACAGAACCCACTCCCAAGGACTCTGTTTCCGCTTCTACGGATCGATTCCTAACCCTCCGCGCAAACCCTCCGCGCAAACCCTCCGCAGCGCATACGATCACCGCATCCCACCCGATCGGACAGAGCCCGACAAAACGTGCGCCTACATGCGGACTTTTTAAGGCAAATTTCCCCATTTCCTAGCACTGGTTAAGGACTTTTCCGTCTGAGATGAAAAAGTTCTGGACAGGGACGTGAACGGCGATGGGAAGACAGACATTGCCATCTCGAAGTCAGCCGCACAGCCTTCGATCGAGTTTGCGCTCGGAAAGGGAGACGCTACGTTCACGCTTGGGAGTCCGCTGCCAGCTCCGACCACGGTGGGTGCGCTGGCCCTGCTCGATGCAAACGGAGACAACAAAGTAGACCTCGTGATGGGCAGTGGCAAAGAGGTCTCTGTCTATCCCGGCTTGGGAGATGGCAGCTTTGGACCCGCAAAGAGCACGCCGCACGAGCTTCAGCTGCTGGATGTATCGTCTGAGTTTGCAGTCGGTGACATGAACGGAGATGGCCTGTCAGACATCGTTCTGAGCAGCGGAAAGGACTCTCGGCTTACGGTGTTTCTAAACCAAGGAAACGGAGTCCTGGCCAGTCCGATGTACGGCATCTCTGTCAAGTCCGTGTATTCCCCGCTGGTGGCCGACTTGAATCAGGATGGCAAGCTGGATGCGATCGCATCAGTGGTCAACACGCAAGAGCTACAGCTCTTTTGGGGAGAAGGAAACGGCAGCCTGCGAGCCGGAGCGCGGATTCCCAGCTTTTCCGGACGAGAGACTGTGACAACCGCCGATATAAACGGCGATGGAACGATCGATATCATCAGCGTGGATAGTGTAAACGAAGCAGAGCGCTTCGAGGTCCACGCGGGCGACGGAGGTGAAGTGTTTGTGCGCAGTGACTCCTATCCCATTGAGCCGCTCGCCTTGGCACGCACAGTCTACGTTGGAGATTTCAATTCCGATGGCAAACCGGATGTGGTGATCGCGCAGCGCACTGGAAAGCTCTCTCTGTTTCAAAATGTCACACCGTAATTCACATCGCGTCCGCAGCATGGATGGTTGTCGCTGGCTGGTGGTGTCTGCGATCTTGACTGCGACGACGCCAGGCTTTGCCAAAGGAGCCCGCTTGCCACGTCCGCAGCAGGCGCCACGTCCGCAGCAGGCAGTAGAGACGGCGTCTTCACGTAGCGCGCAGCTGGTTGCACAGGGTGTGATGGCTCTGGTTTCGCGAGACTTTGCGAAGGCCTATGCATCGCTGTCGGAAGCCTATGTGATCGATCATCGACCCGACACGCTGTATCAGCTGGGAATCGTCGCGTATACCGAAGGACAGACCGTCCTTTCGCAAGATCTGCTACGGCGCTATCTGGCCAGTGCAGCACAAGATGGTCCTAGCGCACAGCAGCGGGCGGAAGCAGAGCGCATTGTCTCGCAAGGACACGGACAGAGCGGTGAGATCCTGATTCAGGGAGAGAGCGAAACCCTGGTCCAGATCGATGGCAGACTGGTTGGAATCCTGCCGCTGCCGCTGCCGATTCTGGTGGCGACCGGAAGCCATACTGTCCTGCTTCAGAAAGGAGACAGCAGCCACTCTGTTTCCGTAGAAGTGGGAAGCCATCGCGCCTATCAGATCAAGCCGGACAGTGCTACGAATCCGCCGGGACTTCCGACGGTATCTCGACTTCCTACTGCGCTGCTTCAGGTGGATCAAGAGCTCTATGTTCGCGGTGTCGGTACACCCAAAGACACGCATGCAGCGCTGGTTTCTCAGCTGGAAGGATCCGGTTTGTTTGTGCTGTCTGCGCCCGCGCACGGTCAGGAGGACTGTAAGGGAGACGCTCGCTGCATTGTCAAGCTGGCGGATCAGTCGTATGCAGACTATCTGCTGACCGTATCTGGAATTGTGTCTGATCCCGCGCTGACGGGAACTGTTCAGGTGACGCTGCTTGATGCGGTCATCGGAGAAGTCGCAGCGCAGCGCAGTCTGTCATGCAGTCCGTGTACCGAAGCAGCAGTCACAGAGTCGCTGGCTCCGCAGTTCTCGGCCCTTGTGAAAGAGTCCGTGATGCGCGGTCGCGGAACGCTTCAGCTTCAGACAGAGCCCGCAGGAGCCATGGTCCGACTTGGGAATCGCAAGCTAGGAATCACGCCGCTCACAGTTCCGCTGTTTGCAGGTGACGTTGCGCTAGGACTCTCTCGGCCCGGATTTCAGTCCCAGACCGTCCGAAAGGAAGTCTTGGCAGGACAGCTCGCGCAGGTGTCTGTTCGGCTCACCGCTGAAGAGAGCACGCCGATCATTGTGCGACTGCATCCAGAGCGAGGTCCTCGTCCGAAGTGGCGCGCTGCGGTAGGAATCGCCGGGATCGGAGTCGGCTTGGGACTGCTGGGACTGGGCGCATCGGCGATCTCTGTTTCCGGTCAGTGTGTCGAGCCTGCTGAGCCTCCGATGGCGGTCTGTGCGCGACTGTATCAAACGACGACGGCTGGCGCTGCGCTGGTTGGAATCGGCTCTGCACTGACTGTATCGGGAGCACTCCTTTTGGCATGGCCCGGACTGCGCACGATGAATCGCCCAGTGATTCCGCAGAAACAGAGTGACTCTGCTGGACCCTGGGCGCTGATTCCGTAAGCCCACTGCGCTGTCTGTAGCAAGCAGGAAACACCATGAAGAACCAACTCTGTTTCGTCTCTGCATTTCTATTTGGATGTCAGTCTGTATGGGGCAGCTTGAGCATTCCGAATCCCGAAAACTGTGTCTCCAGTCCATCGCAGTGTCTCGCGGATGAAGTCTGTGATCCGCAAGATCAGATCTGTCATCCAGCGCTCGCGATGTATGCAGTCAGTCCCAGCTTGTCACTGACGGTGGGTGGTGGCTCTGTTCGCATCTTGGGAGAGCGCTTCCTTCCGAATGTCAAAGTAGGCTGGCAAGGACAGCCAGTTGCCGACGTACAGTACGTGTCACCGATTGAGCTGTCGTTTACACTTCCTGCCGCGCAAGCAGGTGACTGGTACACGCCGATTACGCTGACCAATCCCACCGGACAAGCAGTGACGCGCTCGGACTTGTTTTCCTACTATTCGGATGAGGTGCGCTTTTCGCTGAATCAGTACAACGAGCCACGGAGCGCACGAAACATCGCATCAGGAGACTTTAACAGCGACGGGAAAATGGATCTTGCGGTGATCGCAAACTCAAGCACAGAGATTGCAATCTGTCTGGGCAACGGAGACGGAACGATCCGAAGTCCTACGTTTGTCGCAAGCGGAGGCGCGCGCGATCTGCTGACCCTGGATGTAGATGGCAATGGGAATCTGGATCTGATTGTCTCTGGATCGGGAACGGTACGGACCTACTTTGGCAACGGCAAAGGAGGCTTCACGGTCGGTCCCTCGATTCCGACGGGAAGTCTGCCGGAGCAGCTGGTTTGGACCAAGCTGTCGGTCGGTCCAGAGCGGACCCTGTTGGTGAGCGACTCGGTGGACAAGACGCTGTCACTGCTCACGATTCACAGCGATGGAACGTATTCAAACCGCCAGACCATATCGACCGGGGTGCAGATGTCAGAGGTCGCAGCGTGCGATACAAGCGGCGACGGAATCGATGAGCTGTACTTTGTCGATCGCGTGGACGGTCTTCACGTTGCAAAGGCAAACGGACGTACGGACTATTCAGTCGGTGTGGTTCCTCTATCGGGCTGTGTCGCGCTTGGACTGACCTGTCGAGATCTGAACCAAGACGGTCGCATGGATCTGCTGCTGGCTTGTCAAAACGGACTCCTTCCGATCTACGGTCAAGCAGGCGGAATGCTCACGGGAGCGATGCTGGAATCGGGAAGCGCGCTGTCTACTCATGTGATGGCAGAAGACCTAAACGGAGACGGCTGGCCGGACCTTGTGTTCGGCGATCAGACGCAGAAAGCCACGCTGGTGAAGCTGTCCGATCGCAGAGGCGGCTATCTGCTTCCATCGGTGCTTCAGTACGAAGCGGTGGGAATGGGCGCAAACTCTGTGCTGTATCGGGTTGCGGACATGGACAGAGATCACAAGCCCGATGTGCTGCTCGGCTATCCGTTCGCGGGCATGACGACATCTGTAGCGATTGCGATGAATCGCTCGCGCTGATCAACAACAGGGGCCGCAGACACTCGCGAAAGTCCGACGGGTGAGCACGAACAAGCCCCGCTATACTGCCGGTATGCGACTGCTTGCAGTGACGTTTGCGCTTTGGGCGCTCTTGTTTTGTCCGCCTGGACACAGTGCCGACGTACTGCCTGGTCCGACGGGAAAAAACAAAGCCCAGCAGCTTGCACGGCTCAAAGAAAACGCCAAGGTGCTCTATTACTCGGCGCTCAAACACCGTCGTCGCGATCATCCCGAGCGGATCAGCATGACCCAGCAAGCGATTGCGCTGCTGCAAAAGGCGCTGCTGCTGGAACCAAGCGATGTCGAAGCGCGGGTATGGCTGGGTGAGTGGATGTCGCGTCCTGAGCTTGGCGGCGCAGCGATGACGCAAGCCATCAAAGAGCTGCTGATGGCGCGCAAGTCGGACGAAACCGGAAGCTGGGACTTCGAGATCGCGACGCAGCTTGGCATCGTGCTGTCTCACCTGGGACGCTTCGAGGAAGCGGTGGCGGAATACGATCACGCGCTGCGGCTGCTCCCGGGAGAGCCGGACTCGCTGCTGTTTCCCAGCCGTCATCAGCAGGCCACGCTGCTGTCAAACTCGGCGGAAGCATTGATGGCGATGGGCAAGCTGGATCAAGCGATCCGTCGCTACAGCCAAGCCGAGCAGCTTGATACCGGTGATCAGAGCGCGCTGCATGCGCTGGGTCTAGCGGTGGCTTACGATCGGGACGGACAAGTGCAAAAGAGTCGCGAAGCGCTCGGTCGATCGCTGGCTGCTGATCCGGGCCTACGGCTCTATCAAGGCGATGAAGTCTTCTTTGTTCCCGACGGAGATCGCTTCTATTACGACGGACTTCTGGCCGAAGCGCTGGGCAACCGCGACGACGCGCTGCGCGCATTCCGTCAGTTCGCCTCGGATCTGCCCAAGAGTCGCTACGCACCGCGCGCCAAAGAGCACATTGAAGACTTGCAGAAGCTGCCGGGCATTCCCATCGCAGAGCTGTTCCGCGCCAACGTCGTCGTCGGATCGCCGCACTTTGCGCCCGAAGACAGCAGCGGTGGAAACGACAAGCATCGCAGCGAAGAAGACATCCACAAAGGCGTCCGCGACAGGATGCTCGATCTGCGTCAGTGTTACGCGCAAGGTCTGCGACGCGCAGCGAAGCTTGGCGGCGACATGCTGGTGGCGCTGATCGTCGATCCAAGTGGCGCGGTGCTGCTGGTTCAGCCGCTTGATAACTCGCTGTCGGATCGCGGCTCGTGGAAGCCAGTGGGTGCGCAGACGACCGCGATGCCACCGCCGGCAGAGCTTCTGCGCTGCGTCCAAAACGCGCTCCAGCGCTTTCGCTTTCCGCCTGCCGTGGCTGGCAACGATGACAACGATGAGCTGGCTCTGCCGATTCACTTTGAGGCGCGATGAAGCGACAAATCGGTCTGACGCTGAGCCTGTGGCTGCTGGGATGTCCGTCGGCATGGGCCGAAGACGCGCCGAAGCCGGACAAGCCCGCTGGGACCGAACAGACGCCGCGCAAGGTGGTGCGCGACTGTGCGCTGTCGCTGTGGGGCTGTCCGATGCGGCCTGGCACCAGCGATTCGCAGCAGTACGACCAGATCCTGCACAGCGCGCGCAGTCAGCTCGCGTTCGGACAGATCGCACCGGGAGCCGATGTATACAAGCTGAACGAAGAGCTAATCGACGCGACACGGACGTATCCAGAGCGACCCGAAGCGTGGCTGCTGCTGGCGATTTCGTGGGCCGAACAAGGTGCGTGCGACGCAGGCTTGGCACTGATGCAGCGGATGCTGAGCAGCGACGCAGAGAGCCCGATCGAGCATCGCTTTCGTGACAAGCAAGCGCTTCGGCTCGGCATCGCGCTGTGTCAGACCCGACGCGGAGAGCCGGACCTCGCGATTGCGCAGTATCGTCGAATGCTGCTCACGGACGGGCCCAGTCATCGCGTGCTGTATCGGCTGGGCGACGCGCTGATGGCGCAAGGTCGGCTCGAAGAAGCGATCGCGCACTACAGCCAAGCGTGTCTGGACTTGCCGTCGCTACAGCCACTGGTCAACGTCGCGCGAAGCTGTGCGGGTCTGATGGCAGCGCTCGATCGAACCCGGCGGCAAAGACCGCTTCGGCTGATGATGCAGCTGCGACGGGCCGATTTCGGCCTGCGCTTTCTCCAGATGAGCGACTTTGTTCCGAAGGCCGATCGCGACTATTACCAAGCGCTGCTGCGTGCGCCAAGCTGCGAGCGAGAGTCCTATCTGGTGAGCTATCTTCAGGCAGCGCCAGCGACGACTCCGCAAACGTATCTGCGGCGGGCCGAAGAGCTGCTGAGCGCGACTCGGACGCAGGTGCCTGGCTGCTCACAGACGGGAAGTCCGACTTCACCGAGCCCGCTCAAAGAGCTACAGCCAAGCGCTGACGGACCTGTGCTGCCGACGGACGCACCGTAGGATCAGCCGCCAGCATGTCGCAAAGAAGCTGACGCAGCGACGCAGCGCGATCCCCCAGCTTGCCAAGCCCCGGCTCGACGGAAGAGAGCAGCTCGATCGCCGACAGTGCGTAGGTTCGAGATGGAGCCAGCACCGCAGCCGATTCCCCGCAGAACAGCTCTGCCAGCACCACGCCGACCGCAAAGACATCGGCAGCAGGCGACGGAGGCGAGCCCGCAAAGCGCTCTGGCGAGAGATATCCCGGCGTCCCAACACCGACGGAGCCATGCTCTGCGCGCAGCCGCGACAGCCCAAAGTCTGCGATCACCAAGTCCCCAAGCGAAACTTCCGACGCTGGAAGCACAAAGCGGCCACGTCCATCGCCTCGAAACAGCAGGTTTTCTGGCTTCAGATCACCGTGCGACACAGCGCCCGCGTGCAGCTCCGTCAGCGTCTCGCACAGCTCACAAGCGCGACCCAGCGCCGCTTCGACGGACAGCGGACCACTTCGCAGCCGCATCCGCAGCGAGCCGCCTCGACACAGCTCCATCGCCAACAGAGGAAGCTGCTTGGGCTGTTCCGGATCGTCTCCCTCGACAGCGTACAGCGCCACAATGCCCGGATGTCGCGCCGCCGACAAAAGCCGCGCTTCATGCAGCGCCCGCAGCAGCGCATCGTCTTCGTTTCGCTGTCGGAGGTGCGGATGAAAGACCTTGATCGCCAGCTCGCAGCCCAGCTCTTTGTCGAGCGCCCGATAGACCGTTCCCGTCCGTCCCGCACCCAGCTCTTCGAGGAGCGCATAGCGACCGCCCGTTTGTAGCGCCACCGTCGGCAAGATCGCACGCTGTACGATTCCCAGTGCGCTGCCCACAGAACCATCGCTGAGCGACGCAGAAACCGACGGAGCCAGCGCCCGCAGCTGTGCTTGGGCTGCGGGAAAGTTCACATCGACCGCGACCACCTCGGCCAGCTGCTCACGCGCCTCGCGAAGCTGTCCCAGCTCACGATGTGCCGTCGCCAGCATCATGCGCACTGGCAGCGCTTGCGACGGGTCGTTCAGCGTCAGCGTCAGCGTACGCACCAGCGGCTCCAGCGACTCGGCATAGCGACGACACGAAAGCAGCGACTCCGCCAAGAGCAGCGCCAGTGCCCGATCCGTCGGAATCGCGCGCGACAGGCTCTGGGCCATCCGAATCGCCGTGTCCTGCCGTTGCAGCGAGATCAGCGTCTGAAGCGCCTTCAGCACCGCTGGATCCACCGACGAAGGCCGCGCCGTCAAGTGCCCGATCTGACGACTGTAACGCAGCAGCAGCTCCAGTGGAGGATCTTCCGGTGCCGCAGGCAGAGACGGATGACCGACGACCGGCGACACCACATCCGGCGAGCCGGTAAGCAGCGATCGCAGCCTGTGCCAAAACGACATCGCTACACGACCTCGCCCCGGAACGCGCCTGCTTCGATGACATCACCGATGACAAGCTGAACCCCAGATGCCACCCGCTGTCCGTTCAGACGCAGCCCATCGTGGTCACAAGTCAGGATCGGTCTTCCGCCGATAAAGCGCAGCCTCAGCGAATCACTCACGGACAGTTCCTGGCGCGACAGGCGAATCCGCAGCCCTCGTCGCATGCCGGTTCGGATGGTCAGCGACAGCACACGCGATTCGAGAGACAGCTCTCGCTGTTCGACGGAAAACTGCGCACGAACATGAAGGCCCAAGCCCAGCTCACCGGCTTGTCGCAGCGGCAGCCGTGCGCCCTGCCCGACCTGCATTCCGTCGAGAAACGTCCCGTTCTTGCTGTCCAAGTCAATCAGCGAAAAGCCCAGCTTCTCGTCGAAGACCAGGCGGACATGCTGACGCGACACACCCGGATCACCGAGCACGATGCCACACTCTTCACCGCGTCCCCACAACAGCGGCGGCTGCGCATACAGCACACGCTCGCCCGTCGCGGAATCGGGAGAAGCCAGGGTTCGCAGCTCGATCCGACCATGGTGCAAAAGCTTACGTTGAAGCTCGTCGCACAACCGTTGAGGCTCTCGCTTGTCTTTGGCCGTCACGACCAGCTGGCGAAGCAGCGCCAGCGACTCGTCCCGTCGGCCCAGCTGAAGCGCTGACTCGTAGCGGGCCGTCAGATCGCGCTCCCGATTGGCTTGCTCACACTCGGTCTGATGCACGGACAAGAGCTGATCGACGCGCTCGACCTCGCCAGCCAGCGACAGCAGCTCGACGGCACGATCGATGTCTCCGATGCGCTGATACGCTTCCGCCGCCAGCAGTGGCTCTCCGGCCCGAGTAAGCACCCGCGCAGCCACCGTTGCCAGCTCGCGATCGCTATCGACGAGATCCCGGCTGCGCACAAGCCGCAGCAGCGCTTCCCCAAGCCGTCGCAAAAGGGGTACAGGCGCGTCGCTGTCGTCGTGTAAAAAGTTGGCCGCGATGAGCAGCTCCGCCGCTGCGCTGCCAGGAACGGCCCGCTTTGCGGCTTCGAGGATGTGCATCTCTGCGACTTTGTGTCGCTCCTCGCACAGTGCATACGCTCTGGCTGCTTCCAGGTAATCGCCCGCCGCCTCGGCAGCCACTGCCATCCGATACGTCGTCGAAAAGCGGCGCAGCCAGCCGCTCACTTTTTGTCCCCGAGCCGCGCCCGCTCTCGCTGATATTCCGTCAGCACCATTCGCACATACTGCTGCGTCGTTTCATACGGAGGCACGCCATCATATTTCAGCACAGCGCCCGCCCCTGCATGATAGCCAGCAATTGTCAAGACCAAATCGCCACGAAAGCGATTGGCCAGCAGGCGCAGCAGGCGCGAGCCACCGAGGATGTTTTTGCGCGGCTCGAACACATCGCTCACCTTCTGCTCGGTCGCCACGTCGGGCATCAGTTGCATCAGCCCTTTGGCCCCGGCACAGCTTACGACGCGCGGATCGTAGTCCGATTCGACCTTGATGACCGCCCGAATCAGCGCTTCAGGAAGCCCAAACACCGTCGAGGCTTCGGCAATGTGACGATCGTAGCGATGAAAGCGATCCGGGCTCTGATCCTGCGACGGAACCACGTCGGCTCGCGAGCGCTCACAGCCGCTTACGCCCGATACCGTCTGCGCTTTGCCCGGCCCACTGCGCGAGACCACCGACCACCTGTGACCATCGCGTCCCGACGGAGGAATGTTGCTGAAATAGACCACTCCGTCGTGCTCGTAGCTCCACACGTCGGCATATCCAGTGCGCGCCAGGAGCCCAATCAGCCCGATGAGCAGCACAGCGACGAGCTTCGCCAGGACCAAGCGGCCCCGAACCAAGGATGGAAACTGTTGCCCAACGCGCGCGCGCTGCATCACCAGTCATCGTAGCCAGCGGCCCAAAACTGGCAATGCTTGCAGCCGCTTTACACCCGCGCTGCCGACGTGTTACGGCCAGCCCATGCGTGCCGTGGTCCAACGTGTCAGCCGCGCCGAGGTGCGCGACCAAGACTCAGGTGAAGTGCTCGGAAAGATTGGCGTCGGACTGTGTGTCCTCCTCGGCATTGGCCAAGGCGACAGCAGCAAAGAGGTCGATTTCCTCGTCGATCGCATCACCGGCATGCGCCTGTTTCCCGATCCACCCGGCAGCGTTCCCGAGGGTCGCAAGCCCGGCAACATCAACCGATCCCTGCGCGAGGTTGGCGGCTCGCTGCTCGTCGTCAGCCAGTTCACGCTCTACGCCGATACCAGCAAAGGCCGTCGTCCGTCGTTCCTTCGCGCAATGCAGCCCAGCGACGCCACCGCCCTGTATGAGCGCTTCATCGCAGGCTGCAAAAACGCGGGCTTTGTCGTCGAGACAGGTCGCTTTGGTGCCATGATGGATGTGGACATCTGCAACGACGGTCCCGTCACCATCTGGTTTGACACCGCCAGCCCACCGACGAGTGCCTCATGACGCGCGCCGCCCGACTGCTGCTGGGACTGACGACGCTCGTTCCGAGTGCTGCGCTGGCATCGCTGCCGGATCTGCTCTCTCTCGGTCCGCGCTCCGCAGCGATGGCGGGTACTGGCATTGCGATGGCCGACGACTGGGAAGCGACCTATCAAAATCCAGCGGGCCTGTCGTCGTCGCAAAAAAAGCTCTCGCTCGGCTTCATCTATGGCGGCTTTCGGCTTCGTATCGACGACCAGCCCCATCCGCTGAGCAACCCCGCCGGCGTTCAGATCGGTGCCAGCGTCCCACTTCCCCTCGGTGGAATCCTGCGCGACCGCATCGGCATCGGACTTGGCCTATACCTGCCCGCCGGGGTCGTCAACCGCGTGAGCGTGCCCTATCCCGAGGTTCCCCGCGCGGTTCTCCTCGACTCACGCACTGAAGTTGTCTCGGTTCTCGTCGGCATGGGCATTCGGTTGCCTCTCGGACTGCGCATCGGTGGCGGCGTCTTGGCGCTCGCGGCTCTCGTCGGAGACATCTTCATTCGACCCGACGGCACGGGACGCATTACCACCATCTCCGAAGAGCAGCTTACGGTCGATTACGCCCCGATCTTGGGCATTCGCTGGTCGCCACCGAGTGAGCGCATTCAGCTTGGGCTGACCTTCCGAGGCGCGTCGCGCTCGTCGTATCTGCTGCGGCTTCATACCGAATTGGGCGACGCCATTCCGCTCGGGCTGCCGCTGATTTCGTTCGCAGGCATCGCGCAGTACGATCCGCTTCAGCTCGGGGCCGAGGCTGCGATCCGGATTTCTTCGTCGCTACAGCTTGTCGCGCAGCTTGCCTGGAAGAACTGGAGCGACTATCGCTATCCGATTGAACCAGCGACGGCGGATTCCCCGAAGCTGCCTGAGCCGGGCTTTCACGACACCGTGGTGCCGCGTGTCTCGCTGGAATATCAAGTGCCGACGCCGGACTTGGTTCAGATCAAGCTGCGCGGTGGCTATTTCTTCGACTGGACACCGACGCCAAGCACGCAGCAAACAGACGATGGAAAGAGCCTGCTCGACCAGAGCCGTCATGTCCTGAGCGTCGGTCTGGGCTTGAGCCTGCGCAGCAAAGTTCCGCTCGATCTGGATCTGTTTGGACAGGCGCATTTGCTGTCGCCCGGTGGTCGCTTGGATGGTCAGCTTTTCGTCGGTGGTGCAGCGCTGGGAGTGCGACTATGAAGCGTGTCATCTTGGCACTTGTCGTCGCTGCGGCACTTCGCGGTCAGGCTCACGCCAATCCCATCGACGCCTTTGGATACGGTGCGCGCGCGGCAGCCATGGGCTCTGCCTATTCTGCCGTCGCTGATGACAGTGCAGCCAACTACTACAACCCCGCCGGGCTCGCACGGGCAAGTGGTCTGCGCATCGATGTCGGCTATCAGTTTGCGCGTCCGCTCGTCGAGGTATCGGGTCAGCGTCAGTGGCTCCTCGATACGCGCGGGCTCACCGCCGGAGTGGTGCTGCCTGGATCGATCGGTCCGGCGCGCTTTGCCTTCGGAGTCTCGCTGTTTTTGCCCGACCAGCATGTGACGAGGATTCGCGTGCTCAGCTTCGATCAACCGAGGCTGCACATGTACGACAACCGAACCCAGCGTCTGTATCTGGCGGCCAACTTGGCGTTTCACATCTATCGCGGTCTGTACCTGGGCGGCGGCCTCGCGTTTATGTCGCGCTCGTCGGGAACGGTCTATCTGCGCGGACGAATCGGCATCTCGGACCCCGAGCGCAGTGAGCTGACCGCTTCGATCAGCCAAGATCTGTTCGCGATTCGCTATCCGCAGGTCGGTCTGCTGTTTGCAGCGACGCCGAACCTGACGCTCGGGCTGACGTATCGACATCGCTTTGCGCTCGATCTGGAACAAGGCTTTCAAATCGATGCGCAGGTGGCCGACCCTGGACAGCGTCCCGTCGTCGAAAAAGGCAGTCTCAAAGAGCTGGCGCGCTCGGTCGATCTGTTTCAGCCGTGGCAGCTCGTCGCAGCAGCGGCGGCACGCTTTTCGCGATTGCTGGTCAGCTTCGACTTGACCTACGCGCGCTGGCGAGAGCAGCCTCCGCCCGCCGCTGTGTTTACGCTCGATCTCGACATTGGACAGCTGACCGATCTCGTCAAGCTGCCCAAGTCCAAAGACTATCCGCCCGTCGGATTTCGCGATCTGCTGATTCCTGCGGTCGGTCTTGAGTGGCGCGCGCTCGACGGATGCGGACCGCTGTCTCTCGATGCTCGCGCGGGCTATCGCTACGAAGGATCACCGATTCCCGAACAAGACGGCGAGTCGAGCCTGGGCGACAGCGACAAGCACATCTTCAGCATCGGGCTCGGCGCAGAGCTGGCGGGACTGACCAAGGTGCTGCCACGTCCGATTGCCTTCGATGGCTATGTCGGACTGACCTATCTGCCGACGAGAACCTTCCGCAAGTCAGATCCACGCTCTTCTGTTGGTGATTTTTCCGTCGCAGGAACCGTGATTCAGACCGGAATCCAGACGCGGCTATCGTTCTAGCGGCGGACCCCGTACAAGCTGTGCTAAACCCCCACCTAGGCGTAGGTGTGTCCGACTTCCCTACCCACTTTGTTGACCGCGAACCCATGCAAGGAGTCCAAACGATGTCTCGATCTCGACTTGCGCGTGTGTGCGGCCTTTTGCTGGCGCTGTGGACGATATGTGGCTTCGTCCAGTCGGCAAGCGCGCAGAAGGCTGCCATCGTCACGGCCACCCGCTCCAGCGAGAGCGCCTGGTGGCAGTATGTAAAGCAAAAGATCATGGCGACCGGGCTGTACACGTCGGTCGATCAGATCGACTCGGCGTTTAGTGACCCGACGCTGACCCAGCTTCAAAACTACAAGCTGGTGGTGGTGCTGTCGAGCGACTACGGCCTGTCGAGCGGCGACGGCGTAGGCAACGTGCTCGGGGACTATATGTCGATGGTGCCGGGCGCGTCGGTGCTGATGTTCCAGCCGAACACCTGGCAGACCGGCTTGTTTGGTGCGCCAGCCGTTGCGGGTCGATTCCTCGCAAACTATGCACTTACGTCGCAGAGCGCGACCAACGCTACGTCAGCAACCAAGCGTGGCACGGTGCTCAGTGGCGATCCGCTCGTCGAAGGAGTGACGGAGTTTTCCTGCGGTTCCAACTGTCAGCGCGTCACTGGAACCACGCTGCGAGCCGGAGCCACTGCCGTCGCATACTGGGCGGACGGAACGCTGCTGGCGGTGCGCGGCAAAAAGCGCGTGGACTTGAACATGCTTCCGGGCGATGAAGGCGCGATCACCGGCTCGTGGGGCGGCACCGGCGGAGAGCTGATCACCAACGCCATCCTGTATCTGTCGGCACCAATGCTCCAGAGCCCGCGCAAGCCTGTCTTCCCGAGCACCGGCCTCGGCGGAGCGAGCGCCTGGACGACGATCACGTTCCGCAACATCTCCGACGCACCGATCGATGTGACCAGTATCGGCATCGACGGCTCGGGCAAGGCCCAGTTTGTCTATCGCAGCGACTACGAGCCCAGCTCGGCGGCACCTGTCACGCTCCCAATTGGCTCGTCGCTGTCGGTGCAAGTGGCGTTCAAGCCGCAAGTCCAAGGCGCACATCGCGCGACGCTGTTTATGACGCTGAGCGGTCTGCCTCGCGTCGAATCGGTGCTGGAAGGAACCAGCAAAGGCAACCTGTGGATCTCGCTGTCGCCGATCGATTTTGGTGGCAATCCATCAGGCTCGACGGCGGGTCCGGTGACGGTGCGACTGAAAAACGCAGGCACGTCGCCGATTGAGCTGGAAAAGCCGACCATCGGAGATACGACGCACTACGAGCTGAAGACCTCGCGTCCCGACGCCAAGATCACGATGTTCGCGGGGGCGACGTACAGCTTCGAGGTCAAGTTCACGCCGGGCATGGATACCGGAGATCTCTCGACGAGCATTACGGTGCTTTCGACGGATGCGAGCAGTCCGCTTCAGATTCCGGTGCGCGCGCTGGCCGGTCCGCCGAAAGCCAAGCTGCCGTATACCTCGGTGCTGATGCCGGATGTTCCGACGGGAAGCAAGGGCATTCCGATCACCATCAACCTGACCAACGAAGGCTATTCAGACCTGAGCGTGCCGTCGATTGTGACGGACAGCACCGACTTTTCGGTACCGAACGCGCCGACGGCGATGAGCCCGCTCGTGGTACAAGCGCAGCAGACCAAGACGTTCCAGATTGTGTTTTCTCCGACGGTCAACGGGCTGCGCACGGGCAAGCTGACGCTGTCGAGCAACGAGCCGCCGGGACCGCCGGGCTCGGACAAGACCATCGATCTGGCAGGAACCGCGACGGAGCCGAAGTTCAAGGTGAACGTCACCTCGCTCGACTTTGGCTCGGTCAACATCGGATCGATGTCCGCCCCAAAGCAGGTCGAGCTAAGCAACGATGGCGACGGGGACTTGCTGGTCAAAGAAGTGGCGATTGCTTCGGGAATGGGCGCGGACTCGTTCGTGGTCTCGACGCTGGAAGCTACGCCGTTTGTGCTGCGCGCCGGAACGAAGGTCAACGCGCAGGTGCTGGTGTCACCGAAGTCGGCGGGAGCACTGGCTGCGACGCTGCGCATCGTAACGGATCTGCTAACGTCGGGCTCTGCGACGGTAGCGCTCAAGGCTGAAGCCAATGGTGCCGTCGGTCAGCTCGATGTAGCCAAGGTGGACTTCGGTGATGCCAAGGTCAAGCAGACGGTGTCGAAGGTGGTGAAGCTGACCAACAACGGAAACAAGGAGCTGACGATCCTCAAGAGCGCGATCTCTCCGATGGTGAGCGTGTTTTCGGTGAATGCGCCAGCAGACGGAACCAAGATTGCAGCAGGCGGCAGCGCAACCTTCACGGTGAACTGCATTCCAGCGATGGTCGGTGTCGCGACGGCAAAGCTGGACATCACCACCGACGATCCAGCGGTCGCGGGAGGAACCAAGTTCTCGCTGCCGCTGTCGGTAAACGGCGTGGTGCCCAACGTCACCGTCGATCCGGTCGTGCTGGAGTTCAACACGCCGATTTACGTCGGACAAAAGAGCGAGATGAAGGTCGTGAAGGTGACCAACGTCGGCTCGGTGGTCATCGACAACCTGTCGGTCAAGCTGTCGGGCGAGGGCGCTGCGGACTTCACCGTCGTGACGGGATACAAGACCAAGATCCTTCCCGGCGAGAGCAGTGAGATCGGCATCACCTTCGATCCGCGCGTCGCCAAGGCGGAAATCAAGGCGGTTGCGGTGGTGGAAGCAGACGGCGTGCAGGTTCCGATGACGGTGCAGATCAAGGGCTCGTCGATGTCAGCGCTGCTGACGGTTTCTCCGACGACGCTGCGCTTCCGTCCGGTCTTCGTCGGCGATCAGTCAAACCCGCTGTCGATCACGATTGCCAACGATGGAACGACGCCGCTGGAGCTGGACGTGATTGTGCCGCCGGGCGACGAGTGGCTGGTGGATCTGTCGCAGGTCAAGCTGTCGCTCGGTCCAAGTGAAGCGACCAAGGTTCCGGTGGTGTTCGCACCGAAAGCGACGGGCAGCAAGTCCGAGCTGATCGACATCCGCATGAAGGGCACGGCGGTCAGCCTGGCGCAGGTCAGCGCAGAAGGCGACGGCATCAATCGTCCGATGCCGATGGAAGAAGCGAGTGGCTGCACGATGGGCCACAGCTCGACCGGCGGACCGCTTGCGCAGCTGTCGGTGCTGACGCTGCTGCTGCTGGTGATGCGCCGACGCAAGGCGGGGACGCTGTAGACGCACATGGCGGGCTCACACGAGCTTTCTCGGGGTCCGCTGTGGCTACGGGCGCTGCCGTTTGTCTGGGCGGCGCTCCTGGCCATGGCCATGGCGTCGCTGCTGGCTAGGCTGTATGGTCAGAGCCCGCTCGCCATGTATCGGCTGCTGCTCGCTGGGACGTGGGGCAGTGTCTACGGCATCGGACAGGTTCTGTTTAAGACCACACCGCTCATCTGTACCGGGCTGGCGGTGGCGGTCGCGCTGCGGGCTGGGCTGTTCAACGTCGGAGCGGAAGGTCAGCTCATCGTCGGAGCGCTCGCAGCGGCCCTGTGTGGTGCCTATCTTCCCGTCGCTGTTCCATCTGTGGTAGCGGTTCCGCTGTGCCTGCTTGCGGCGTTCTGCGCGGGCGGTCTGGTCGGTGCGTTCGTCGGGCTGTGCAAGTGGCTGTGTCGAGCCCACGAGGTCATCGTCACCATCTTGCTAAACTTCATCGTCCGAGCGGTCATGATCGGCGTCGGTGGGTATCTGTTCCTAAAAGAATCGGTACATACCGCGCCGGTCATTGATTCGGCCAAGCTGCCTCGGCTGGCGACGATCCTTCCCCAGCTTCATGGCTCAGCGGTCAATGCAGCGCTTGTGCTGGCCCTGCTGCTGGCTGTGGCCATCGAGCTTCTGCTTCGTCGGACCCGACTGGGCTTTGCGCTGCGCGTGGTGGGTCAAAATCCCGACGCGGCAGCGGCAACGGGTCTGCGCATCGGCTGGATTCAGACGCTGGCACTGACGCTGTCGGGTGGGCTGGCGGGACTCGGCGGGGCCAACTTCGTCCTGGGCTACAAGTACTACTACGAGGACGGCTTTTCGGCGGGTGTCGGCTATCTGGGCATTGCCGTCGCGGTGCTGGCGCATAACCAGCCGCTGTGGGTCATCTTGTCGGCGCTGTTCTTCGGAACGCTGGCGCAAGGCGGGCTGGCCGTAAACGCGATGGTTCCCCGAGAGCTCATCGACGTGCTCAGCGCGGTGGTGATCCTGGCCGTCGCAACCGCTTCGGCGGAAGTGCGCCGCTTGCTGCCCCGCTTTCAGCAGGCGAAGACGGACGATGGAAACAAGGACGTGCGTCCACCAAAGCAGACCAGTCGAGAATCTGACGATGCGCACAGCCACGAGCCGCCGCCGATGCAAGTGCCGGAAACCGTGGACTCTGTCTCTCCGTGGGCAGCGAGGTAGAACGTGGACTCATTGGCTCTTGTGGGGCTTCTGTGGGCGATCCTGCGCATCTCGGTGCCCTATGTGATGGCGGCGCTGGGAGGCACGGTCTGTGAGCGCGCAGGCGTCATCAACATCGCGCTGGAAGGCATCTTGCTGATTGCGGCGCTCGGAACGGCACTGGGCGCACCGCATGGCGCAGCGCTGGCGCTTGTGTGTGGGCTGGCAGCCGGTGTCATCACAGCGCTGCTCTACGGCTTGCTGGTCGTCGTCTTTCGCGGCGATCAGATCGTCTGTGGCGTCGCGATCTTCATGCTGGCCGATGGGCTTTCGCGCGTGCTGCTGAAGGTACAGTTTGGCTCGACATCGAACTCGCCTCGGCTGGATGCGCTGGTAGGAAGCGGTCCGCTGTGGCTTCTGGCCGTGACGTTTTCGTCGGTGATTCTGCTACACGGATTGATCTATCACTCGGTGCTGGGACTGCGGCTGCGCGCGGTCGGTGACAAGCCAGCGGCAGCGCAAGCGCTGTCGGTGTCGGTGCTCAGCGTGCGAATGTGGGCCGTTGCGCTATCTGGACTGCTGACGGCCATCGGTGGCGTGTACTTGGTCTTCGAGCAGCGACAGTTTGTGGCCCTGATGTCGGGCGGACGTGGCTTTCTGGCCTTGGCCGCGATGATCTTCGGAGGCTGGCGACCGCTGTGGGGAGCCGCTGCTGCGCTGCTGTTTGCGACGGCAGAAGCCTCCGGAATCTTTCTCCAAGCACGCGGACTGCTGATTCCCAACTGGATCTTGCAGTCCGTCCCGTACGTTCTCACGCTGCTGACGCTGATGCTGCGCGGACTGCTGGGCAAGACGCACAGCGCGGCACCGCTCTCGCTGGGAATTCCCCGTCTGTAACAGCCGAATCAAGCGCTACTGCGTGAAGCGCGTCCTTTTTTACAGCTCGATCTGCGCGCCCATTTCCACCACGCGGTTCGGCGGAATCCCGAAGAACGACGTCGCGGTCCGTGCATTGCGCGACAGATAGCCAAACAGCGTCTTGCGCCAGCGCGCGAGCCCGCTCTTTCCCGTCGTGAGCAGCGTCTCTCGACCGAGGAAGTAGCTGATGTCCCCTTCGGCGGTCTTCAGGCCCGCGTCTTTGCAGCGACGGATCACGTCGGGCACATTCGGGCTCTGCATAAAGCCGTAGTGAGCAATCACCTGGAAGAAGCCTTGGCCCAGCTCTTTGACGCTGACGCGACGCGACGGAGGAACCTCTGGCACGCGATCGGTCAGCACCGACAGCAGCACAACCTGCTCGTGCAGCGCTTTGTTGTGCTTGATGTGATGGAGCAGCACGACAGGCGCACCTTCGGGATTGCCGGTCATAAACACGGCGGTGCCCTTGACGCGCGGCATGCCTCGCTCTTGTAGGTCACCCAGGAACAGATCCATCGGCAGGCTCGCGCTCTGGACGAACTGTTCCAGCGCAGCGCGCCCAGCTTTCCACGTCGTCATGATGATGAAGATGCCGACCGCGACGACGAGAGGAATCCAGCCACCGTCGGCAATCTTGGCGACGTTTGCTCCGAAGAACGATAGATCAATCAGCAGAAACAGTCCCACCAGGCCGCTGATCTTGAACCAGCTCCAACCCCAGCGCTCGTGTGCGACGACACCAAACAGGATCGAGGTAATCGCCATCGTGCCCGTCACCGCGATGCCGTATGCCGCCGCCAGTCCGCCAGAGCCTTCTTTGCGGAACGCGAGCACCAGCGCCAGACAGCCAACCATCATCGCCCAGTTGATCTCGGGCACGTAAATCTGACCTTCTGCATCGCCCGAGGTGTGAACGATTGCGACACGCGGCCAGTAGCCAAGCTGCACCGCCTGCCGCGTCAACGAAAACCCACCCGAGATGAGTGCTTGCGACGCCACAATCGTTGCCATCGTCGCAACCAACACCATCGGTGCGCGCAAAATCGACGGCACGATCTGGAAGAACGGATTGAACATGCCGCTGCCTTTGCCGTGCGCCAGCAGATACGCGCCCTGACCGAAGTAGTTGAGCAGCAGCGCCGGAAACACAAGCGAGTACCACGCCAGCCGAATCGAGCGCTGACCGAAGTGTCCCATATCGGCGTACAGGGCCTCACCTCCGGTTACACACAGCACCACAGCGCCCAGCGCCAAAAAGCCATGCAGCTTGTGGTGCGCGAAAAAGCGAATCGCGTGAACCGGATTCACCGCCGACAGGATGTACGGATTTTTGAAGATTCCGATGATGCCAAACAGCGCAATGCTGATGAACCAGACCAGCATCACCGGGCCAAACAGCGCACCGACACCCGCAGTGCCACGCTTTTGCATAAAAAACAGGACCACCAAGATCGATGCGGTCAGCGGCGGAACCAGGCTCGCGGTAGAAACAGCCCAGGATCCGTGACCCAGCGTCGGTGCGTAGACCTGAACGCCTTCCACCGCCGAATACACCGAGATCACCGGCGTGATGATTCCGTCGCCATATAGCAGCGCGGCCCCGAACAGACCCAGCATCACCAGCGACAGCCGACCGACGGCTCGCTTATCGACGTTGCCACGCGGTGCCAGCACGGCGAGCAGCGACAGGATGCCTCCTTCGCCGTGGTTATCGGCCCGCATGATGTAGGTCATGTACTTAAAGACCACCACCAGCGTCAGTGACCAGAAGATCAGCGACAGGATGCCAAACACGTTGGCGTTATCGACGGGAACGCCGTGCTCGCCAGAGAAACATTCCTTGAATGCGTAGAGCGGCGACGTACCGATGTCTCCGTAGACCACTCCGAGTGCAGCCAGCGACACCTTGATCAGGTCACGGGTGTTTTCGATCTTGGGACCGTGGCTGGGCGCGTGGGCTTGGGGTTGAAAGGAACCAGACGTGCTGGGAGACGGGGCACCACCGAGTGAGCGACTCGAAGGATTTCCCGTCGGGGACCTGCCAGAAGCAGGCAGAGAAGACGGACTTTCTTGCATGAATGTGGTTACGAATTAAGCACAGTTTCGCGAAATTTTCCCGTGAGCGACGCTCCGTCGGAATGACTGCCTTTCGACGCGATTTTTCCGACGGGACAAAAAGCTGGTGTAGCGGAAGCTCCAACCGTCGCCACAGACCGATAATGAAGATCCATCCACCCGAAGGAGCTTCCGATGTTCCGAACCTGTGTCTGGTCAGTGCTGAGCCTGTTTCTGCTCGCGAGCGGCTGCGATGCCCCGGGAAAGCCCATCCCAATGGGACGCTGCGCCGTCGAGCAAGAGTGCCAGCCCGCCGAAGGTCCGTGTCTGTCTCCAGGCGCATTTGCTGGCTGCGGAATCTGTCGTCGCCCACTTCCATCCGAGATCTGTCGCAGCGACGCGGACTGTAGCGCACTCGGATCATCCTACATCTGCGCCAGCAGCCCGACGCTCTGTCTGTGCAGCAGCGAAACGGTGTGCATGAAGGGCTGTTCCGCTGACACAGAGTGCAGCGAAGGCCAGCGCTGCGGCACAAGTCACCGCTGTGAGCCCAAAAGCTGCACCGCCGCCACCGACTGCCCGACCGACTTCCGCTGCGACGCGGGCCAGTGCCTGCGCAAGTCCTGTACAACCAGCCGTGACTGTAGCGGCTACTGCGTCGGAAGCGCTTGCTACAGCACGCCCGGAACCTGCACCTTGCCGCGTCCGTAACGCTTCTGTGGCTAATGGCTCAGCTCGCGAATCGCCGCATCGAGCCCGTGTAGCGTCAGCGGAAACATCCGACCGTGAAGCAGCGATCGCATCATCTCCACCGACTGATAGTGTTGCCACGCAGCCTCGGGAAGCGGATTGAGCCACACCGCATGCGGATAGGTATCTAACAGACGCTGCATCCACACCACGCCCGCTTCTTCGTTCCAGTGCTCGACGCTGCCGCCACGCTGGACAATCTCATACGGGCTCATTGCGGCATCCCCGACGAAGATCAGCTTGTAATCGTCGGGATACGTTCGCATCACATCATGCGTCGGTGTCCGCTCTGCACTGCGACGGACGTTGTCTTTCCATAACGACTCATAGACACAGTTATGGAAGTAGTAGTGGACGAGGTGCTTGAACTCGCTGCGCGCAGCCGAAAACAGCTCGGCGCAGGTCTGAATGTGATCATCCATCGACCCGCCAATATCGAGCAGCAGCAACACTTTGACGGTGTTGTGTCGCTCGGGAACAAGCTGTAAGTCCAAAAAACCGGCATTTTCCGCCGTCGCAGCGATCGTTCCTGGCAGATCCAGCTCCGTCGCAGCACCTTGTCGGGCAAACCGTCTCAGCCGTCGCAGCGCGATCTGGATGTTGCGCGTCCCTAGCTCAATGTCATCGTCGAGATTCTTAAACTCACGCTTGTCCCAGACCTTCACGGCTCGACGATGACGCGAGCGATCCTGACCAATCCGTACCCCTTCTGGGTTATAGCCATGCGCACCAAACGGCGACGTGCCCGCCGTGCCGATGAAGCGATTTCCACCTTGGTGTCGCTCGTGCTGTTCCTTGAGCAGCTCCGCGAGTCGTTCCATCAGCTTGTCGAAGCCACCGAGCGCTTTGATCTGCTCCATTTCCTCGGGGGACAGCAGCTTTTCTGCCAGCTTGCGAAGCCACTCCTCGGGAATTGCTGCGCCCGTCTGCGGATCGGCCAGCGACTCCAGACCCGAAAACGTCTCGCCAAAGACGCGATCGAAGCGATCAAGGTGCCGTTCATCTTTCACCAGACACGAGCGCGACAAAAAATAGAAGTCATCGACGCTGCCCGACACGACCCGCTGCTTCAGCGCTTCGAGCAGCGTCAGATATTCGGTCAAAGACACGGGCAGTCCGACCTCTCGCAGTCGAAAGAAAAAACGAAGCAGCATATGCGGATTATGCGCGACGAGCCGTCTGACTCAAGCCGAGACGCGCAGCCGCCGAGCCGAAGCCACACAAAAGCGCGAGTGAGCCAGTCCCGACATTTGTCGCTCAGGCGGTTTTTGCAATAATGGCGGCGTTGCGCACTCGTTTGCATTCCGTGTTGCCGCTGCTGCTGGCGGTGTCGTTGTCGCCGATCGGGGCGTGTCGCAAGTCCGGCGCGCCCAGTCCCGCTGTATCGTCGGGTTCTGCATCGAAAGATCCAGCATCACCGACAGTAAGCGTCGCTGCGTCTGACTGCAAAACAGACCAGAAAGCCGCTGCATCTTCCGACGGAGCGCATGACAAAGGCTTGGCGCACGACGATCACAAATCGCCAGCGGTGCTGCGTCGCTGCTTTGCCGAAGATACCGCGCTGTCGCCGCATCGCTCGATCGATGAGCTGATTCACCGCGCAGCCGATCGAATCGAGCAGGCTGGTCAGCAGCAGCGCGTCTGTCAGGACAAAGACCGTTCCAGCACACCGGAGCGTCTATATCAAGAAGCGCTCGCCTGTGCCGAAGAGTCGCTGCGCCAGCAGGAAGAGTCGGTGGAAGCGCATCACAACCGCGCGCTGGCGCTGCTTGGGCTGGGACAAAAAGACGACGCCAAGCAGGCCATGACCCACGCGCTGGCGATCGATCCCGACGATCCCGAGACGCTGCTCGGCGCGGCAGAGCTGTACATTCATCACCTGACGCCCACGTCGGACCACACGCTGATTGGTCTGGCCTATGTGCGGCATGCCAAAGCGGTCCTGCGACGAAGCCGAGCCGGGGATTTTCACAAAAAGCGTCCGCAGCCGTCGCTACCGAGCAGTCCCAAAGCGTCCAGTCCGCGCAGTCAAGGTTCGCTTGGTCACTCGGAAAGACCACAGCGTCAAGCGATCAAAGCCGTTGAAGATCGGTCGATCTTGTCTCGGCTGCTGCTGCTGGAAGGTCAGGCGCTGAGCGATCTGGGACGGGCTGCGCAGGCGCTGACACCGCTCGAGGAAGCGATCGCGCTGACCGACAGCGATCAAGCGCGCTACGAGCGTGGGCTGGTGCTGTTCGACCTGTGTCGGCTCAAAGACGCGCAGCGGACGTTTGCAGAGCTTACCCGACGAGTTCCCGACGATGCTTGGGCGCATCATCAGCTTGGCTTGGTGCTGGAAATGCTGGGCGACGGTCCGACTGCCGAGCGCGAGCTAGCGACCGCACGCAAGCTGGCACCGAGCGACTTTCCCGAGCCACTTCCGGTGTCGATGAGAGAGTTTTCGGCGCTGGTCGATCAAGAGATCCAAGCGCTGCCTGCTCCGCTGCGGTCTGACCTGAAGCTGGTGCGGCTGGAGCTGACCGATCTGCCCGACCTGAGCGATCTGACCGCTGATCAACCGACGCTGTCACCGACGATTGTTGGCCTGTTTCGCGGGCTGCCGCTGGGAATGCCGGACAGTGAGCCGCGCTCGATTGTGCTGTATCGCAAAAACCTGCTGCGGATCGTGACGACACGCGACGAGCTGCGCGCACAGGTACGAACCACGCTGATGCATGAGCTGGGACACCTGCGCGGTGAAGACGATGACGAGCTGCGCGCACGCGGGCTCGAATAACGAACTCGGTTACGCGATGGAAGCAAAGCGACGGGCTGCGCGTGGTCGCAACGAATTGCTGTGCAAATCCGGACAGTTTGCCGAGTCAGCGCAGCGCCAAGCGGAGGAATGCAAAGTCGCTCAGCTTGGCCAATTGACCGTAGATGGCGAAGAAAGGTAAGCTTGGGCGGCTGTGAAGACTTGTCCCCAGTGTCAGATCAAGTACCCGGACGTGCTTGAGTTTTGCCCACGGGATGGGTCCCCGTTGCCAAACACCTCGGCAGCCAAAGAGGTCGAGGCTGATCCGCTGCTTGGCACCACGATTGATGGTCGCTACGCCATCGAATCGAGGCTCGGTGAAGGTGGCATGGGCGTTGTCTACAAGGCGCGCCACGTTCTTATCGACAAGCCGGTTGCGATCAAGATCCTGCGCAAAGAAGCAGCCCAGGACACAGCGGCGGTGCAGCGCTTCATTCAGGAAGCCAAGTCGGCGTCGAAGATCGGTCACAGCAACATCGTAGACATCACCGACTTCGGCGTTCTTCCCGACGGTCATGCCTACTTTGTCATGGAGTTTTTGCAAGGCCAGACGCTGGCGCAGGCGATCCAGGAAGGACCGCTCGAGCCGGCTCGGGTCTGCACGATCGCGGCGCAGATGGGACGAGGACTGAACGCCGCGCACCAAAAGGGCATCGTCCACCGCGATCTCAAGCCGGAAAACATCTTTCTCCTCGAGCGAGAGGGGCAAAAAGACTTCGTCAAGATCGTGGACTTCGGCATCGCCAAGGTGGGCTCGGGCCAAAAGCTGACGCAGGTCGGAATGGTGCTCGGGACGCCGGAATACATGTCGCCGGAGCAAGCAACCGGACAGGAAACCGATCACCGCGTTGACCAGTACGCGACGGGCTGCATCATGTACGAGATGCTGACCGGCGTGGTGCCGTTCCTCGGGGATCGCCCGGCGCAGACGCTGACCAAGCACGTCTTCGAGCCAGTCATTCCGCCTCGGAAGCGCAAGCCAGAGCTGAAGATTCCTGCATCACTCGACGCAGTGGTGATTCGCGCGATGGCCAAAAAGCCGGAAGCGCGCTTCCCGTCGATGAAAGAGCTAGAGCAGGCGCTCACCCAAGTCGAACAAGAGATGAAAGGCGGACGGATCGTCATCGACGATCCCGGCATGGTCAGTCCGCCAGCGCCAACCAGTGGCCAGGTTCCGGCACCGCAGATGCCGAGCTATCCGTCGCAGCCCAGCTTTCAGCAGCCGATGGTTCCTGCGATGGGCGTTCAGCCGGGCATGTTTCCGCAGCCGATTGCGCAGTTTCCACAGGCGATGGGAGCAACCAGCTCGCCGCGTCCAACAGGGAAAAGCTCGGCTGTAGACTCGGGCAAAGGGCTCAAGCCGGTGCTGATTGGCGTCGCCGTGGTGCTGGTCGCGGTGATTGGGCTCCTTTTGTATTTCCTGCTGTTCCAAGAGCAGCAAAAGCCAACGGTGCCGCCGCCGATCCCGCCGAAGCCGATCACCACCAAAGTGGATCCGGTGATTCAGCCGGTGCAGCCAACCAAGACCGCCGAGTCCGGCCCGGTCTATCTGATGATCACCACCAAGCCGCCGGGTGCGGAGGTTGTGGTCGATGGGGAAGTGCGAGGCATTACGCCGCTGCGGATCTCGCAGAAAAAAGGTCAGCCGATGCATCTGGAGCTGCGACGCAAAGGCTTCGAGATGTACGCGGAAGACATGCAGCCCGAAAAAGATCAGGACGTGGATGTGCCGCTCGAAAAGATCGGTGGATCGTCTCGCAAGTCGCGTCCTGATGCCAAAAAGAGCGATGCAAAGGCCACGGACAAGCCCAAGAACGGAGACTCCAAAAAGCCAACCGGCAAGTCTTCTCCGGCCTCGCTTCCGACGGGACTTCGCGATCCGTTTTCACGCGGTAAGTAGACAACCTACCTGCCGTAGCGCTCTGTAGAGCATGCCGTCCGTCGCTGCACAGCTTCGGCAATGGTTCCTCCATTCCGGTTGTGATAACCTAATCCTACAGTGCCAAATCCCCCCAAACTCGACGACGCATCGTCGCAGCCGGGCGCAAAGCTGGGAGCAAAAGACTCGTCTCCGGGCAGCGCCCTCGATGCGCGCGAAGCTGCGGTGCTGAAGCAGCTTGCCGAGGTTCAAGATCCGTACATCGGAATGCTGCTAAACGATCGGTACAAGATCATCAAGAAGCTCGGTGCTGGCGGGATGGGCGCGGTGTACCTGGCTGAGCACGTCATGATCGAGCGTCGGGTCGCAATCAAGATCCTGTCGCAGGACTTTGCGTCGAAGCCCGATCTGGTGCAGCGCTTCATTCAGGAAGCCCGCGCGGCGGCTCGGATTGGTCACGAAAACATCGTCGAGGTCCACGACTTCGGCGAGACAGCTTCCGGCTCTGTCTTCTTCACGATGGAGTTTCTGGAAGGTCACGATCTGGCGCACGTCATTGCCGAATCCGGCGCGCTGACGGTACAGCGCATTCGTCTGATCATGGGTCAGCTCTGTCGCGCGCTCGCAGCGGCACACCAAAAGGGCATCGTCCACCGCGACCTCAAGCCGGAAAACATCTATCTCGTCGAAAAAGAGGGCAAGTCCGACTTTGTAAAGATCCTCGACTTCGGCATCGCCAAGATGACGACGATGGAATCGGGCGGTGGTGGTCCCGGCGGACGACTGACCCAAAGCGGCATGATCTTTGGTACCGCCGAATACATGTCGCCCGAGCAAGCGCGTGGCGAGACGCCGGATCATCGCGTAGACATCTATGCGCTGGGCTGCATCTTGTACGAAATGCTGACGGGACGAGTGCCCTTCCACGCCGAGACGTACATGGGCACGCTGACCAAGCACATGTTTGAAGCGCCGGAGCCGCCGAGCCGTCGCAGTCGCAATGTCCCGCCCGATCTGGAAGCCATCTGCCTGCGTGCAATGGACAAAGAGCGCACGCGCCGGTTCCAGACGATGACCGAGTTTGCGCAAGCCATCGACGGAGAGCTAGCCGTTGCTCCGGTGATGCCCGCGCCACCGATGGCGGATCCCTCGATGTCGATGCGCGCCGGAGCCTTTCCGCCGGGAGTGATTCCGATGGGAATGGGCGCACCGGGCTATGCGCCGCAGATGATGATGCAGCCCGGTCCTTACGGCGTTCCAGGTCAAGTCCAAGCTCCGATGGGAATGCATCAGAGCGGAATGATCGGCGCGCCGATGGCGATGAACCCGTCGGGGATGGTCAATGCTCCGATGGCGATGAGCCAGTCGGGCATGATGTCCGGTCCGATGGTCAGCGGGATGCACATTCAGCCCGGTGGATACTCGCAGACGGCACCGCCAGCGTATGAAGTCGCACCGCCACCGAGCAGCGGACAGCTTCGGCGCTTGGTCTTTATCTTCGCGGGTGCGGCCATTGGCGTTGCGGTGCTGGCGCTGCTGCTCTTGTGGCCGCAAAACACGGTCCCAATCAATCCACTGCCACCGACGACGCTACCCGCTGTGCAGCGACCCAAAGGTCCAGCGAAGCTGACGGTGCGCGCGCTTCCCGGCTCTCGCGTGTCGATTGACTTTCTGGACATCGGCATTGTGCCTGGCAGCGGCGAAGTGCAGCACGAGCTGACCTCGGCCACGGGCGCGCCCGAGTGGTCGGTATCCATCCACGTCACCAAAAACGGCTTCGAGGAGTTCGTCTCACGCCAGACCATCCGTGCCGGACAGAACGCCACCATTCAGGCCAGCCAGTCGTCTCTCGGCGGCGGCCCCAATCGACCGAGCAAATAGCAACGAGCGACCTCTCGTTGACCCTGTGCGACCCCGTGCGTAGTAGATCCGTAGCGCAGCGAGGCTTCACCATGAAACGATCGACCCATCCTTGGGGACTTGTGGCACTGCTGTGTGCCCTGCCCTCTGTTACCCACGCGCAGCAAGACCCGCAGTACGGAAACTACCCGCCGCCGAGCTATCAGCCACCGCCGGGCGCGCAGCCGTACCAGCAGCCGTACCAAGGTCAGCCTTATCCGGGTCAGCCTTATCAGCAGCCTTATCCGGGTCAGCCTTACCAAGGTCAGCCTTACCAAGGTCAGCCTTATCAGCAGCCTTATCAGGGTCAGCCTTATCAGGGTCAGCCTTATCCGGGTCAGTATCCGAGCGCGCAGCCATATCCAGGTCAGCCAGCACCGCAGCCAGGCGCACCGATGGATCCCAGCCAGCAGCCGACGCAGCCGTATCCAGGTGCAAGCCCCGCTGTGCCCAAGCCCGACGCCAAGCTGACGTTTACGACGAACAACGAGGAGTCACGCACCGCGCTGTCGAGCTGCTTTGATGCGCTCGATCACTTCCGCACGGAGCTGGTCCGTCTGCGCTGCGCCGATGCGCTCGACAAAGACGACAAGCTGACGCTGGCTCACGCGCTGCTCTCGCAGGCCAGCATCTCACCGACGGTACAGAAAAAGCACATCACGGCGGCCAAGGAATCCCCGCGCACGCTCAGCGAAGGGGAGCGATTGTTCGTCGATGGACTGGTTGCGCTCGCCGAAGATCAGCGCCAGGTAGCCAAGGCGGTGTTCGAGGCGCTGGTTGCGCAGCTTCCCGGCGAAAAGCGGGCCTACTATTACCGAGGTCTTTTGCGCTATCGGTTCGGTGATCTCGACGGAGCGCAGACCGACTTTCGCAAGGCCATCGAGCTAGACGAAAAGTTCGGTCCGGCGCACAACGCGCTCGGGCACCTCCTGCTGCGTCGCGACAACGTAGATGATGCGCAGAAACAGTTTGCCAGGTACGTCGAGCTGCATCCCAAAGAAGCCAACGCGCTCGACTCGCAGGCCATCTTGCATCTACGCAAAGGGGATCTCGGTCTGGCCGTCGAGTCCGCGCGCAAAGCCATCGAGCTGGATGCCAAGTTTCTGCGCGGCAACTTCCGTCTGGGTGATGCGCTGCTTTTGCAAGGCAACCTACCGCTCGCGCGCAGAGCCTATACCGCGCTTTTGTCGTCGCCCGATCCGACGGAACATCACGATGCAGCGCTCAGGCTGTCGCGAACCCGACTGTATGAAGGGCTTGGCATTCCCACGAGCAAGACGCTGCTCGACGCGGAAAAAGACCTGCAAGGCGAGCTGGAGCTGTCCAAGAAGCTCAACCGTCGCAGCGATGAAGTGCAGACGCTGCTGGAGCTTGCACGGCTTCAGCTAGAGCGCGGTGCAGTGACGGAAGCCGCCAAGACGCTGCCGCTCATTCGCGAACAGCTCGACGCAACCGACAGCTCGTCGATTGGAAAAGACGCCAAGACCGACGCGGCCAAGCCAGCGGACAAAGCGCTGCTCGACAAAGCGGCTCCAACGCTCAGCGACGATGAAAAGAACCGCTACCGCGCCGACCTGCTGTGGCTGCGCGCGCTGCTGCTTCATTCCGTCGGAGAGCGAGAGCTGGCCACCCAGCGTGCCGATGAGATCGAAAAGACACTCAAAGGCAAGCTCGGTCAGCGAATGGCCGAGGATCTGCGCGGTGACTTGGCAGCTCGCAGTGGCGATCGTCAGGAAGTCGTCGCACATCTGTCGAACAGCACCCGACCGACCAGTCGCTGGGCCCTGGCACTGGCACTCGGCGGTGGCAAGCCGGGCGAACAGCTCGATCTGCCCAAAGCACGCACGCTGATGGAAGAGCTGAGCAAGCGCAACGTCGTCGATCTCGAAGGCGCGCTCACTCGCGGCCGCGCCAAGCAGTGGTTGAAGCAAAATCCCACCGACAAACTTGACGCAAAGCCTGACGCAAGACCCGACGCCAAAGACAAGTCAGAGTCCAAGTAGCTCCGTCGGGACTGCCGAGCTGACACATCCCGCTCGAACCCGCAACTGCAGCGCGCTCAATGCGTCGCTGTGACCGTGATCTTTTCAGACGAAAAGCGCTCGGCGATCAGCAGTCCACCGATGAGAGCCGCGACGCCACCAGCGACGACCCAGGTGTACCACTTGGTCTTCGCAAACGGCAGCTTCCAGCCACTCGACTTCTTGTCATCCGCCGGAGCCTTCGCCGCCACCGCCTTGGGTGCCGGACTTGCCGTCGCAGGAGCGCTCGTCACCTGTGCCTGCGCCGCCGTTCCCGCCGCGAGGGCAAGCAGCGCATCAGCTTGGGCCGCCGGATTTCCAATCGCCACTTCAGACACAGGACCGAGCCAGTCTCGACGATCCAAGTCATAGACGCGGGCCAGCAGCGACTCACCGGCAACCGGCGCACCTTCTTTGACCTTCGGCCCAAAGATCAGCAGCTTCCCGCCAAGCTGTGTCGCCACCGCCGCAGACGCCGATAACTCTTTGAGCAGCGCCGCTTGCGCATCACTCCCGAGGGGCAGGCTCGCAACCTGATCCAACAGCAGCGGCAGCCGATCTTCGGGTCGCAGCGACAGAAACAGCGTCTCTCCACTACCGAGCGGACGCCGCACCTTGCGCATCCCCGGCTGCTCGACGTAGAGCACATCGACATCAGGCCGCCCACCATCGACCCAAAGCGGAGCCGTCCCCAGGACTTGGGTGTTGCGAATCACCGTTGCTCCCGGTGGATCACTTTCGACGCGCACCGGCGCACGCGGCGGACCAAACGGCGTCCCATGTTGATAGCGAGGCATGATCAGCGCCAAGTCGGTAGGCAGCGGCTCGCTCTGCGCAGACAGCACCGTGGCAGCGCGCTCCGCCGACGGCACATCGCCAATTCGGTCCGCACACAAGAGCAGCACGCCAAACAGATCCCGCACCATCGGCTGCGCAACCGCCGACGGCACATCATCGAGCAGCGCTTCCGCCGCCTTGCGCATCGCAGGCAGAGAGTCCGCACAGCGCAGGTTCACAAGCGCCGCCCGTCCCGCAACCACCTGCGCTGCCGCTTGGCGAATCGGTCCCGGCTCCACAAAGCGCAGCTTGCCCAAGGTGGCCTGACCCAGCGGCGCAGGCAGCGCTTCAGCCGGAGGAGCCGACCAGACCGCCGTGGCCAGCGGCTTTGCCACCACATCCGTCAGCGGCTTGACCTGAGCATCCGCAAGCGCACGCAGCGGCAGCAGTAGACCCAGCAGCAGGCCCCACACGCAGTTCATCTTCAGGCTCATGACGCGCACCCTAGCGACCGACCAGCAGACGATCGACGATGGGAACGCTCCATAGAACGCCGAGCCCAATCGACATCACACCCGCCAGCACCGTGAGAAGCTGACCAGCCACGGGCCGAGCAACCAGCCAGCGCGACAGCGGCCAGCCCAAAAGCCCCGCAAGCGCGCCCATGCCCAGCATCGAGCCAATCCCAAACAGCGACACATACGCCAGTCGGTCCCACATGCCCGGCATCTTTGCCGAGACCAGCGCCGTCAGCGCGCCCGAGCCAGCCAAGCCGTGAACCAGCCCAACCACCAGCGGTCGCTGCGACAGCGTCAGTCCGCCAATGTGAACGTGCCAGACCGGCCCCGAGTGAGCGTGGTTTGCATCGCCGTGCGCATGAAAGTGCAGGCGACCTTGACCCCCTTCGCGTACAGCCGCCCACACCAGGTACACCGCACGCACACCCAGCACGATCAGCATCGCCGCCACCAGCAGCTCGCAGCGATCCTCCCACTCGGTGGAAAGCTGCCGCTGAAGCAGCGACAGCGCCGTTGCCACCAAAAACAGAGCCAGCGCATGGCCCACACCCCACCACATCCCGAGCGCCGCCGGTCGTCCCCGCTCTGTGGTGATCAGCGTCGTCACCGCTGCCACATGATCGGGCTCCAAAGCATGCCGCGCCCCAAGCACCAGCGACAGCATCCAGCCTGCCTGTAGCTCGCTCATGAAGGCCTCCGAACCGATACGGGAACCCGACCGCAGACCAGTCGCTCGATTCCCGCCAAGTCTTTTTCGCTTCGCACATCGACAAAGCCCGCTCGTCGCAGCATCGACTCCACGAGGGGCGCTTGTCCCTGACCAATCTCTAGCAAGATCGAACCACCGGGACGCATCCGACGCGGCGCTTGCTCAATCAAGCGCTCAACCAACCGCAGTCCATCGCTGCCACCGTCGAGCGCGAGGTGCGGCTCGCTCAGCACATCTTTGGACAGACCCGCGATATCCGCCGTCGGAATGTACGGAAGGTTAGCAAGCAGCAGATCCACCGTGACCGCAGACGGCAGCGAGGTCAGCAAGTCGCTCTGAACAAACTCAACTGCGACGCCCAGCTTGTCCGCGTTCTGCTTGGCCACCGCCAGCGCGTCTGCACTGCGATCGATCGCAAGCATCTTCACCGATGGACGCTCATGCTTGACCGCCAGCGCAATCGCACCACTGCCCGTTCCGACATCCAGCACCGTCAGCGTGGGATGTTCCGGTTCTGAAGCCGTGACTTCCGTCTGAACGTCTGACGCTTCTACTTGTGCGCTCGCGGCTGGCTCCGCTGCATCGGTCTGATCTACATCCGTCGCTGATTCCACGGGAAGAGGATCGTATTCAACCGTCACCGGAACACCGGGCTCGGCCATCGCGTGAACGGCTTCAGCTTCTGCCGTCGCCTCGCCCTGCGCTTCGCTTGCGGAAGCTTCTGTGGAATCGTCGGGCAGCGAAGCGGACCCACGCCGGGCTTCGTCAATCCGTCGCAGTGCTTCTTCGACCAGCAGCTCTGTCTCGGGACGCGGAATCAGCACCGACGGAGAGACATGCAGCGCAAGCGAATAAAACTCGCGCTGTCCGATCAGATAGGCAATCGGTTCACCGGCCAGCCTGCGTCGAATCAGCGCCCGAAAGTCTGCCAGCTCACTGTCGATGAGAGGCTGCTCGAAGCACAGATACAGTCCGACGCGGGTCTTGCCCAGGCTGTGCGACAAAAGGATCTCGGCGTCCAGCCTCGGCGACTGGAGCCCGCTTTGCGCAAAACGCTGCTGCGTCCAGGCCAAAACGCGACGAACGGTCCAAACTTCTGCGAGAGCTTCTGTCGGCACGGGCGAGCAGCATACCAGCCCAAAGCCGTAGCTCAAGCCAAAGGCCCAGGGAAAACGAGACAAAGGCCAGCGCGTCCGTTTCTGCGAGCATGCGCGGCAGGGTGCCCCACGACCGTCCCGACTCGCTACGGTCAGAAGACCCCAGTTGGTGCATGCAAAACCCATCCCATGCGCACCGACTGAAAACAGCAGGTCGAGGAAGCAAAACGTCGGTATAGTAATTGCTCGCTAGCGAAGAGCAGCGCATTCACCGTTTAGGAGTATTCGCCACCATGGCGCGAGATCCCTTTGCCCCAGTCCCTCAAAGCTCCGTTCCTTCCTGGGTTTGGCTTGTCGTCGGCATGATCGCCTTCATGCTGGTCGGCATTGGCACCACCGTGGCAGTCGTCGTGTCCAAGCGATCGCCGCCCGTGGTGGCAACGACGACTCCAGCGGCCAATCCACCGGCGCAAGGCGACGCACCGACTGTGGCACCGACTGCCGCGCCAGCCACCGATGCCAAGCCAGCTGCCGACAAGCCTGCCGCCGCAGCGGAAGCTGACAAAGGCGACAAGGACGACGGCGAAAAGACCGAAAAGAAGAAGAAGTCGCACAAGAAGTCCGAAAAGTCGGACAAGTCTGAAAAATCGGCCAAGGCTGACAAGCCTGCGTCGGCAGCTCCGGCGGCTCCGCCTCCGAAGAAGAAGCCGGACATGAGCCAAAAGGACATCGACAAGCTGCTCGGTCTGTAAGCCCCAGCCCAGCCGTCACAGCGACGAAACGCGAGTGACGCGCGTTGCCAACAGTTCTCCCACGCAAGGAGCGTAGATGAAGGTCGGTCTCGTCGGCTTCCCTGGCAGCGGGAAGACCTCTGCGTTTTTCGCGCTGACTGGTCAGCAAAGCACGCTGGGCCACTCGGGCAAAGGCCCCGGCAAGACCCACTTTGCCGCAGTTCCCGTGACGGAGCCTGCATCCGCTCGCGTCGTTCGTCCTCGCCGACAGGTGGTGTTTGTCGATGTCGCTGCACCACCGGGCGTCGCAGGCCGAAGCTTCGATGCGCAGGTGATGCTGGCGATGCGCGAAGTCGATGTCCTGTTGCAGGTTGTGCGCGGCTTTGTGTCGAGCGATGGCAGCCCTGCCGATCCGGTCGGAGAGCTGACCGATCTTGCGACGGAGCTGCGCATCGGTGATATGGCCACGATCGACAAACGGCTCGGACGGCTCCAGCGGGAAGCGCCGCGACCGGACGAACAGGCACTGCTGCGGCGGCTGCGCGCTCATCTGGATCACGGCGAAGCCCTGCGCGAGCTGTCTCTGGAGTCATCGGAGCAGAGCCTGATCGCCAGCCAGCAGCTTCTGACGCAGAAACCGCTCGTCGTGCTCTATAACCTCGCGGAGTCGGATCTCGACGCACCGCTTCCCACCGACCTGCAAGCGCACATTGCCCGTCACAAGCTACCGCTCGTTCCGCTGTGCAGCCAGCGCAGTGACAGCCTATCGGTAACCGATCTCATCCCGCTGTGGCAGGCGCTGAAGGCCTGTTAGACAGTCGGGCTCTAGACGGAAACCCGCAAGGAGTGGTTAAATAGAGATCTCTGTAAGATGCTTGCGGATTTCGCGGGCTTCCCGGGGGGGATGCCTTGAAGCTTGGGATCAAGTTGGCGCTGTTATCGACGGCGCTGGTAGGAACGGTGGTGGCGACCACAAGCTGGGTGTTTACTCAGTCGCTGCGCCGTGCCGGACAGCAAGAAGTCGATGCCGAGCTGCGCAGTGACGCACGCATCGTTCAGCATGCCCTGCGCTCGGGTCAGCTGGTCGAAGAGGTCTTAAAGGATCTGGCGCGACCCGGCTTGTCTTGGCTGGTGATTCGCGAAGGTCAGCTCAGCGACAAAAAGCTCAGCAAAGAGCTAGAACGCGACCAAGCCACCGTCGAGACACGCTGTCAGGCCAGCCGCAGCACCGAGATCTCTGAGCAGCAGATCTCTGGCAGCCGTTATCGCAGCATCACCGTCTCTCTGGGGCCAAGCAGTCACGGCTGTCTGGTGCGATCTCTCGATGGTGTCATTGAGCGAGCCAAGACCGTTCAGACGACGCTGTTTGCCGTCGGACGCGGAGCCGTACTGCTCGCGCTGCTCATCTCGGGGCTGTGGGGACTGCTGCTGATGGGTCGGGTGCGACGACTGCTCGCGGCGATGCAGCAGGTCGCGGGCGGTCACTTCGACGTGGACTTGCCGCACGGTGGCAACGATGAGCTCACCGCCGTGGCGCACGGTCTGGAACAGATGATCCGCAAGCTGCGCGGAACCCAAGACGAGCTACAGAGCACCGCCGCGCACGAGCGAGAAGCGGCCCTGGCGGCTCGGCTGCGCAGTCAGCTTCTGCCACTTCATCCATCGATGAGTGGCTTTGAGTTTTCGGCCCGGATCATCCCGGCTCCCGGTGGTGGCGGCGACTTTTACGAGACCTACCAAGGCGAGCAGGTCGGCTTTGTCGCAGTCGGCAACATCTCGGGCAGTGGCGTCCAGCCGGGACTCACGATGGTGATCGTCGATAGCCTGCTGCAAGCCAGCCTGCGTCTGAACCAGAAAAAAGATGCCTCGCCCGCTGCTGTGCTGCGTCAGGTTGCAGCGTCGCTCTACGAGTGTCTGCGCAAGCGGATGCAAGACGAGCAGATGGTCTCGGTGCTGCTGCTGCGTCACGACGGTGGCGGCAAGGTGACGTTTTCGGGCCATCTCCCGCTGCTGCTGCTCTATCGCGACGGAAATCGCACGGTAGAGACGATCCAAGTCGATCGCGCCGGGCTGGCTGTTTCCACGCAGCTCGATGAAGCGCTCAGCGATCGCTCGGTGCAGCTGGCGCCCGGTGATGCGCTGATCCTTCTGACCGATGGCATCACCGACGCACGCAACATCCAAAATCAGCGCCTGTCCGCAGACGTGCTGATCGATGAAATCCGCAAGACTGCGCGCACCAGCACCGCCGCCGAGCTACGCGACCATCTGCTCGATGTCGTCCATGCGTTCGTCGGCAACCCGACCCGCGATCTCACCGTGGTGATCTTGCGTCGCGACCCCGCCACCTCGAAGAGCCAGCAAGGGAGCAAGTAAGACATGTCCGAGCAACGGATTCCGCTTCTCATCGCCTCGGGAGGCATCTTGTGCCTACTACTTCAGCTCATGCTGAGCATCACCGACAGCCCAGCGCGGCGCGCCCAGATCGTTGCGCAGAAGGTGGCGATTGAGTCGGTGTACTTGCGATCGCAAAAGCGAGCGGAAAAGCTCGGACAGCGCATCAGCGCAGCGATGGCGGAAGGCGACCTGACCAAGCTGCAAGCCGAGCTAGACAGCGCAGCCCAGAGCGACCCGGACCTGGTTGAAATCGGTGTCGTCGATCATGACCTGACCGTGGTGGCGTCTTCGGAAAAGCCACGCGCCGGAAAGCCACTCGTCGGTCATGCCGAAGAGCTGCTGCGCAAAGCGGTCGGGGAAGGCTTTGTTCGCAAGGTCGAAGCCTCGCCGCAACAGCAGCGCGTCGTGCTGGCGGTTCCTGTGACGGGACAGCCGGGCAGCAAAGGCCTTCTTTACGTCGAGCTAACCACCGCTGAAATCGAAGATGGACTTGGCAAAGTGGTGACCACCGTGCAGCCGCAGCGGATTCCGGTCTGGCTGACGATCGGGCTCGGCATCTTGGGTGTCGGTGTGGCGCTCGCGATGTGGGTGCTCGGGGATCGCAAGCGCGAAAAGCAAGCGATGGTGGTCCAAGAAGTCGCGGAGCAGATGGCGATGGGTCACTTCGAGACACGTCTGACGCCAGTGGAAGTGCCCGCGTTTGCGGCGATTGCCGAGCGACTGAACATGATGGCTGACCAAGCGCAGCTCCTTCAGCAAGCGCAGCTCGAAGGCACCGCGCACACCTCGCGCATGGCGCAAGAGCTTCAAGATGCCCAGATCGTTCAGCAGACGCTGATGCCGGATGTGCGACGCATCTCTCGCGGCGCGCTCCAGCTCTGTGGGGTGTATCGCAGCGCCAGCAAGCTGTCGGGAGACTGGTGGCACTACTATCCGCTTGATGAGCACCGCACGATGCTGGTCATGGCTGATGTTGTTGGACACGGCATCGGCTCGGCAGTCGTGGGTGCGATGGCCTATGGCTGTGCGCAGAACCTGCACGAAGAGCAAGGTCCGAAGCTCCGCCCCGAGCTGCTGCTCCAGCGACTCAACCACGCGATTGCCGCCACGATGCGCGGCAAGTTCACGATGAGCTGCTTTGCCGCCATCATCGACATCAAGGAATGTCAGATCACTTTCGCCAGTGGTGCCCACGCCTTCCCGCTGCTGTTTCGTCATCGAGAAACCACCAAGCCGTTTATTCCGCTCGTCGCTGCGGGCTCGCCACTTGGTTCGAGCGATACCGCCAAGTTCGTCGCCAACACCCAGCCGTTTGAGCCCGGCGACATCTTGATCTGCTACACAGACGGACTCATCGAAGCCCAGAACGGCAACGGCGATCAGTTCGGCGACAAGCGCGTCCGTCACACCGTCCAGCGCGGCGCCAACCGCAACGTCGAAGAAATCTGCGAGATGCTGATCGGCGAAGTCTCGCGCTTTGTCGGATCGGCAGAGCTAGAAGACGATCAGACGCTCGTGGTGGCGCGTCACGGCTCGCCGTCCTACGTTGGAGCGTAAACCCACGAGCTGAGAGCCCATCGCCATGTCACGCCATCTTCCGTGGATCCACGTCGAGCTGGTGCCCCTGTTTCTTCAGGTTCGCAACCTGCGACGCTTTGTCCGAGACTTCTGCGTCGGCATGTCGCTGCGTCCTGAGTACGCCGAGCACATCGCGATGGCCTCGGCAGAGCTTCTGGAAGTCGCAGCCAAAGGCGCATCCGCGCAGTGGGCACGCTTTGATCTGCGACTGCTCGGTACGTTTACCGAAGTCAGCGTGACCAGCGCCGCCACGCTCAAGCAAAGAGAGACGCTGCAAGCCATCGTATCGGAAGTCAGCCAGGGCGAAGCCCGCGACGCGTATGCCCGCAGCTTGGCCAAGGCCAACATCGATGGAATCGCGATCTCGGGACTGTGCCGACTTCGTCACGAAGCCGCCGCCGAGCTAGCGCTCACCCAGACCGAAGAAGAAGTCTGCCTGATCATCCGCGCCCCGGTCTGACGCTGCGCCGAATCGCGCGCGACGGAAAAACCCAGGGCTCGATCGACTGATTAGGGCGCGATCAACTGATTAAGGAGCCGTTGGAGCCGCTTCCGGCTTGTCCTTGGGCGGGCTGGACGAAGTGGGAGCATCAGGATTCGGCAGCGACGGCATCGAAGGCAGCGCACCACCTTCGGGATTGATCGTCTCGGGCTGGCCGATGCGCTCGCAGAACTCGCCGTAGTCGCCGCTGCACTGATAGTTGGCACGCCGGTTACAGCCGGTGGCGCGGAAGAAGTCAGGACGGTTTTTGTCAGGTCTTTCGAGCGTCACGCGGTCTTTGCCGCACTTGAACTCGCCAGCGAAGCGCTCCACGACCGTGTTGCCACGCAGCAAACAGCCAGGAGCCAGCAGGACCACAGACAGAGCAAATAAATGTGTTCTGAAAAACATTTCATAATCATAGAGAAAGGCAGGCCCCGGACGGAAGAGGGATGAAATACGGAGCTATTGCCACAGCTCCGACAAGACAGCGACACCAGCGGGCACAGACCACATCGGCCAACCGCTTCGTAATAAAGCCAACAATTCATCGCGATGTGTGTCAAACAAGTGCTTGTTGCCGACCTTCAGCAGCGCGTCCCCTTTGTGTTCAAAAAAGCGATAGCTGGCGACCAGGCGATGCTCGGTTTCACCGCCGCTCCAGCCTGCGCCTGACACCACCGTCGCGTGGACGATGCGCAGAGGCCAGCCCACTTCGCTCGGTCCTCGCCGATCCGACAAGATGTGCAGCCGCTGCGACAACGACAGCCCATGTCCGAGCAGCTCACGCAGTCGTCCATCGTCTTCCGCCGCCGGTCGCAAAAGCAACGGTCCGATCCGCAGCTCCAGCTTGGCTTTCTGCGCCACGAAAACCCGCATGCCTTCTTGCTCATCGACCAGCTCAAAGCCGCCGGTCAGCGCAAGCAGACGCTGCGCCAGATCCGCCGGGAGCACAGCCTGCTCGGTCACTGCATCGGCTGCTTCACTCACTGGATCAGCCGCCGGTTCCCTTACTGCCAGTCGTAAGCGCATGCCACCCAAGAGCGTACCGCAGATGGGACCGCGAATCACCGCTCAGTCACCGAGCGACGCGCAACATCGGCAGCATCGCACGCTGCGCCCGGCTTGCGCGTCACCTCAAGCTGCTATAGAACGCCGACAGTCGCAGCCGCGCGCCATGCATTTCCCGGACAAACGACCGTTCTACGCCGCTTGTCCGAGGCCGCGACGACTCATCACCATCCCGAGGTCCCGCCATGACAAGTCAGCCCCGCCGAACCCTGTCTCAGTCGCTGGAAGCGCTTCTCACTTCTGGCTCTGTCCCTTCGACCCGCACCGTGGCCGTTGGCTCGCTGCTCGCAGCGGTGTCATCCCTGGTGCCAGCCTGCGATCCAGCCGCACCCGCCGTCGATTCCGTTTCGCAAGGTGTCATCGCCTACGGTCAGGACGACTGGGTCCAGCGCAGCGGCATCCGCGACACCGCGCAGGTTCACTTCTACAAGGAGTACTGGCGCGATCTGTCTTCCTGCAACAGCCGCTTTGGCTGCCGCTCGATTACGGTGTTCATCAAGCTGCGCGTCAAGCCAACCGTCGGTGCGGATCTGTCCAAGAAAAAGGTCGGCGTCGTCTTCCGAGAGATTGGCCGCGCCGATCCCGTCACCGCCGTCGGCAGCTACTTTGCCACCCACGGCGATGGCTACGAAGAATGGCATGTCCCGGTGAAGAGCGATGCGTTCCGAGGCACCTTCCTGTTTACCGCTTGGTATGAAAACGGCGCAGGCGGCACCTTCTACGACGACAACGGCGGTCAGCGCTACGCGATTGCCTGGCGCGACGTGGACTGGCAAACGGTGGCGCAGGACTACGCGGCCAGCACCGCGCGCTTTGATGCAACCGGCGTCCACGGCCCGCTCGTGTTCGTGGTGCAAGATCTCGACTTCACCAAAGCGCTCAAGCTGATCTACAGCACCGACAACTGGGTGACCTCTCGCGAGCTTCCCATGGGCGCAGCCGGTTCGCCCAACCTGCTCTACTGGAAAAACGACATCGATCAAGACTTCGAGCGCTGGCAAGTAGACCTCGACCTGCCCGGCAGCTTCACCGGCTTTGAGTTCCGCTTGGTCTATCGTCACGGCACCGGCGGCGGCGTTCCTGCTGAGTTTTCGTTCGGTAGCCGACTGCCTCGCCTGTAACGGACCGGCCCCACAGCCTGCGCATTTTGCGCAACCAGCTTCTCAATTTCTGTGAAACAATCCGCCGTCGTCATGTCGTCGGTTAAATGGCCTGTTCCCCAGCCGCATCGCTCGCTCGTCAGGTCTTCGCTTGCGGCGCTGTGCTGTCTAACGCTGGGCGCGGCGGGCTGCAATCAACCATCGCCTCCGCCATCGACGCTCAGCGGACCGGAGCCCAGCAAAGAGCCCAAGTCCAAGCCCAAGCTCGAAGCGCCCAGGCTGCCGCCACTTCAGCCGCTTTCCGGGGACAAGCTGTTTATGCGTCTGACCGATGCAGCGGGCCTGGCCACCTGGAACGGACCCAGCCTGTCACCCGTGCTGGCCAGCTTGGATACGCCATATAAGCTTGTCAGTCCGTATAGTGGCCTGCGTGGCGACACCGCACTGCGCGTGCTGGAAGTGGCGATCGGGCTTCCCAACGTCGAAACCTATCCCGAGCCAGCGAAAGATACGATCGCGCCGCCTCGCTTTGATCCGGTCTGGAATCGCTATCGGGGCGTCTATGAGTCCAAGCTCTCGCTGCTGTTGCCTGCGACGGGTTGTTATCGGTTTCGGACCGCGCTGCCTCGCAAGAGCCTGCTGAGCCTGCATACCGCGCTTTTGCCCAAGAAGTCAGAGCCCGGCAAAGCGCCCGTCCAGCTCACCCTTCAGCTCGATGGTCAGACGCTGTTTACCGAAAAACAGGCGACGCTCAATCGCTGGCAAAAGTCGGACATCGCGCTGCCTCACTTCGACAAAGAGCCCGCTGCGACCCAGCATGAGCTGTCGCTGTGCGCACAAAGTGACGGAGTGCCCGTGGGTGTGCCGGTGATTGGCAATCCCGAACTCTGGGCCCAAGGCGATGGCGCGGCCACTCCGAATGTGCTGCTGATCATCGTCGATACCCTGCGTGCCGATGCGCTGTCCGCGATGCCAGAGGTTCAAAAGTTTGCGCAAACAGGCACGCGCTTTGACCAGGCCATCACGGCAGCCACTTGGACTCGTCCGGCGCTGCTCGCGCTGCTCGGTGGCGACCTGCCATCCGCCGTGGGACAGAACGCCGAAGACATGATCCCCAAAGAGCGCGACCGACAGCGCTTTTATGCGCTCGATCGCAAGCTGCTGCCGCGCGTGCTGCGTGAAGCGGGCATGAAGGTTACGGCCATCGGCAACAACTTCTTTTTGCTCGGTTATCCGCAGATTGGGCTGTCGCTCGGCTTTGATGAGGTTGCGGACGTGCGACATCCGGTGCTCGACTCGCCTGCGATTACGCGCGCCGCACTGAAGTACCTACAGGAAAACCGCGAGCGCTCGTTCTTTTTGCAGCTTCACTACGACGCGCCGCACTGGCCGTACTCACCGCCGCCCGCATTTTTGCCGAAGGCTTCGAGCGAACAAGCCGCGAGCATGGCCGGACGCAGCCCAAGCGGATCGCCTTCACCCTCGGAGCCCAGCGCAAAGTCGTATCTGGCCGAAGCTGCGTACGCCGATGCACAGATTGCGCAGGTGCTCGCTGAAGTCGAGCGACTCAGACTGGGTTCGCGCACGCTGGTGGTCATCGTCGGTGATCATGGAGAGGTCTTCGACATCCATCACAGCCACTACGTGCTCGCGCTCAAGCAGCCGACGCTGTATCACCACGGCTGGTCCGCCTACGACGAGATCTTGCGGGTGCCGATGATCCTGGCGATGCCGGGCCGACTGCCTTCCGCCGTCACGGTCACCAGCCAAGTGCGCCTGTTTGACGTGGCTCCGACGGTGCTAGAGACGCTCGGGCTGTGGGACAAGCGTCCGCAGCTACCAAGCGGTCAGCTTGCCCAAGGCCAGAGCCTGCTTCCGCTGATGCAAGGTGAAAAAGAAGCGACCGAGCGACCCGCGTTTGTCGAAGGACAGAACGTCCGTGCGCTGCGAGCCATGGGCCACTTGTATCTGCGTCGCAGCGATCCGCGCTTAAAGCCGATCGAATCAGCCAGCGCGCTGTTTCAGATGCCCGAAGAGCTGTACGACCTGACGAGCGATCCGCAGCAGCACCGCAACCTGCTGCTCAGCCCGAGGTCGCAGAAGACCGAAGCGCAGCTGCGAACCATGCGCGAGCTGTTTACGCGCCATGCGCCCAGGCTGCCCGATGCCAAGATGCCGGTGACGCACCTGGCACTCGCACCGAGCCCGACGAGTCGGCAGCTTCACGGCATGCTCCTGTCGAATGACTTGCAGCTTGCGGTGGCGGGCGTTCGCGATGGCGAAGTCACCCCGCTGCGTCCCGGTCAGCTGGAAGTGCTGCTGCGACCCGGTGGACAGCTCGACGTTCATATCGATCCCGATGCCAAGCTAGAGCTACAGCTCACCCTCGATGGACTGCCGCTGGCCAAAGAGCAGCTTCTGATTGGACCGTACAGCTTGCCGCTGCTTGCGCATGGTCCGCCAAGTGGCAGCCAGCCGGGCATCCAAGACGGACCGCCCGACGCGAATCCGCCCGATGGTCCAGAGCTGCTCACGCTGACGCTCCAGGGTTCGATCCTGGGTCGGCTGTTTGCGGCCTATCCGCCCGTGCTCGGTGAGCGTGGAGATGTCCTTTTGTGGCGCGATCAGCCCAGTCCCGGCGCCATCGCGACCAGCTTGTCACGCGGCGGCGGATCGACCCAGAGCGAGGTGGCCACCGTCATGCGCGACTGGGGTTACGCCCAGCCCGAAAAGGCCGCGCAGCCAAGTGGTCAGCCAGCAGCACCGCACAATCCGACTGAGCAGCCGACGCAAAACCCTCAAGTGCCAACGCAGAATCGACCCAGTCCTGGTCAAAACCCTGCCCCGCCGCGCTAGCCGCGCAGGGCCCAACGCCAAGGAAGCCCGCTCATGATGATCCGAACCGCTCGCTTGCCTGTGGCCGCCTCAGCCCTTTTGTTTCTGGCCTGCTCGTCACCCAGCGAAAAAGACCCCGACATGGGAACCGGGGATGGCGACCTGGGCGATGTGCTTCCCGGCGAAGGACCGTGCAAAGCGCTGCCCGCGCCCGGAGCCGATGCCACCTGCCCGGTCAGCATTCGCTACATCCCGACGCGCGCCATCAAGTCCGTCGCCATTGCCGGTGAATGGAACGGCTGGAACACCACGACCCAAGTCCTGAGCGGTCCCGACGGCAGCGGTGCCTACACCATCAGCTTGCAGCTTCCGCCTGGAGTCCACGGCTACAAGCTCGTCGAAGACGGAACCAACTGGCAGCTCGATGCCAGCAATCCCTATCGCAAGTATGTCGGCGGCACGGAAAACTCTGGCCTGCGCGTCGCCAACTGTTTTCGCGTCGGACTGTCTGTGAAGCCGGGATCGCTGAAGGTCACCCGCAGCGCGCCCGGTCAGGGAGAGCTACAAGCCACAATCTCGGTCCAATCGCCAAGTGGAGCCGCGACGCCGGGACTGTGTCAGCTGCGCTCGCTGATTCGTCGCCCCGATTCTGATCCGCTCGCATCTTTGCCGCAGCTTTCGTCGCTGGAGCTAAAGATGGCCCCAGATCGTCAGAGCGCCGAGCTGCACCTGCGCAACCTGACCGACGGCAAATACCAGATCACGCTGACCGGCAACGCGGGCGGACAAGATGGCGAGCCGCTGATTCTGCCGTTTTGGATCGAGCCCGAGCCATTCCGCTGGTCCGATACGCCGCTGTACATGGCGATGATCGATCGCTTTGTCGATGGCGATAGCAAAAACCCAGGCGCGCTCCCGGCGGTCGTGCCTGCGGCCAACTTTCGCGGCGGAGATCTCCAGGGCATCACCCAGATGATCGAGCTGGGCTACTTCGATCAGCTCGGCATTCGCGCCATCTGGATGAGTCCGTTTTATACCCAGCCCTCGACGGCGCATCCCGATCAGAGCGGCAAGTACAACGTCACCGCGTATCACGGCTACTGGCCGGTGCGTCCGCGCTCGGTCGATGAACGACTGGGCGGCGATGAAGCGCTCCAGCGCCTGGTCCAAGCCGCACACCGTCGCGGCATCCGAGTGCTGATGGATGCGGTCTTAAACCACGTTCACGATCAGCACGAATACTTCCAAGATCCGCAAAAGCGAAGCTGGTTCCGCACGGGCTGCATCTGCGGTTCGCCGGGCTGCGACTGGACCGACAAGCGCTTGTCCTGCCTGTTTGCGTCGTATATGCCCGACATCGACTGGACCCAGACGGAAGCCTCCGAGCAGTTCATCAGCGACACGCTGTGGTGGCTGGAACACTTTAACCTCGACGGACTGCGCGTCGATGCGGTCAAGCATGTCGAAGACGCCGCGATCTTCAACCTGACCGCCCGGGTGCGCGAGCGCTTTGAGCAAGCAGGCACTCGCTACTACCTGCTCGGTGAAACGGCGATGGGCTGGCGCGATGGAGACGTGGCCGCCAACCAGAGCGAATACGACACCATCAAGCGCTACATGGGCCCCAGCGGACTCGATGGCCAGTTCGACTTCGTCTGGCATCACGCCAACGCCTATCGAATCTTTGCCTACGACGAAAAGCGGTTCTTACACCTTGATTACTGGACGCATGCCAGCCTCGATCAGTTTCGCGGCAGCACGATGGTGAACTATCTCGGCAGCCATGACACGTCGCGCTTTGTATCGATGGCAACGTATCGCGATCCAAGCCCAGGCTCCGCCGCAGACCGCAACATCGCCAACAACAAGTGGGACAAGCTCCCGCAGCCGCCGTCCGACGATGAGCCCTACGATCGTCAGTGGCTCGGGACGCTGGCGGTCTTTACGATGCCGGGCATGCCCCTTCTGTATTACGGCGACGAATACGGTGAGTTTGGCGGCGGAGATCCCGACAACCGTCACATGATGCGGCTCGGCGGACAGCTTGCGACGCGCGAAAAGAACCAGCTGTCACGGACCCAGAAGCTGCTGCAAGCCAGACAGAAGCTGCGCGGGCTGCGACGCGACAAGCTGGTCACAGCGCTGCTTGGTGAAGATGTCTATGCCTATGCGCGGCCCGATGACGATCCCACCCACGGTGCGCTGGTGGTGTTAAATCGCTTGTCCTATCAGACCTCGGCGTCGGTTCCGGTTCCCAGCGCGCTTGGCTGGGCCGCAGGATCGACGGTCAAAGATCTGCTGAGCGACGCAACCTATACCGTGCCTGCTGCGGGCGGTCGGCTGACCGTTACGGTGCCAGCGCGTGGCGGCGTGCTGCTGGCCAGGCAGTAACGCCGCAGCCACTTTGCGGGTAAGGTAGCTCAAGGGTGAACATGCTGACAGCTTGTGCTTCTCGACGTGCGGCGCTTTTGGAACGACTGCCTCCGGGGGCCTGCGCGATCGTGTTTGGGAACCACGATGAGCGTCGCAATGCCGACAACCATCACCGCTTCCGTCAGTCCTCGGATCTGCTGTTTCTGACCGACCTGTCCGAGCCAGAAACGGTCGCGGTCTTTACGCCCAGCAAGGATGCACGCTTTACCTTGTTTGTCCGTCCCAGCGACCCTCATCAAGAGCTGTGGTACGGTCGCCGCGCCGGGCTGGAAGGTGCCACCGAGCTATACGGAGCCGACCAAGCCTTCGACATCCGCGAGCTAGAAAAGCGCCTGTTTGAGCTGCTCGACGGCTGCACCGAAGTTCACCTGCTTGTCGGCGATCGTCCTATACACGACGAGCTGATCCTGCGGGTGCTGGCCAGGCTGCGCAAAAATGAACGCAACGGCAGCCGCGCGCCGAGTCGCATCGTCGATCTCAACCAGACCCTTCACGAGCTGCGGCTGGTCAAAGACGAAGCGGCGATCCTGAGCATGCGAAGATCGTGCGCCGTGACCGTCGAAGCGCACCTTCTCGCGATGCGCGCCTGCGTGGCCGGAAAGCGCGAGTATGAAATCGAAGCCCTGGTGGACTATGGCTTCCGTCGCCGCAACGGCCTGCCCGGCTACCAGAGCATCATCGGCAGCGGCAAAAATGCAACGATCTTGCATTACGTAGACAGCCGCGATGAGCTACAGCCCGGACAAGTCTTGCTGGTCGATGCCGGCTGCGAGCTAGACGGCTTTACCGGCGATGTCACCCGCGCTTATCCGATTCCGGTGCCGGGCCAGCGCGCGACGTTTTCGCGTCCGCAGCGTCAGCTCTATGACCTGGTGCTCGATGCGCAGCTGGCGGCGATTGCGATGGTGCGACCCGGTGTCACCATCGAAGAGATTCATGCGCTCATCTCGCATCGCTTGGCGGCAGGACTGTGCTCGCTTGGACTGCTCAGCGGCGATCCAGCCGAAGCCGTCGAGACCGGCGCGCTGCGACGCTTTTATCCACACCGATCCAGCCACTTTCTCGGGCTGGATGTCCACGATGTCGGTCGCTACTTTCCAGGCGGCGATGCGCGACGGCTTGCCCAAGGCATGATCTTGACCATTGAGCCGGGACTGTACGTTCAGCCCACCGATCCGCTCGGTCCCGACTGGCAAGGCATCGGAATTCGCATCGAAGATGACATCCTTGTCACCGCCACCGGCCATGAAGTCCTCACGGCTGACCTGCCCAAGCGCCCCGATGACCTGCTCAAGATCGTAGGTACAGGTCTGACCTTGCTGGTCTAAGGTACACCGCACATACCGCTTGCACTGTAGGGAGACAGAGTCATGGCTCGTGCTACGTCCATCTGGCTGATTGGGCTTTCGTTGTTCGTTTCCGTTTCGCTGGCTGCTGCGGGCGATGACAGGACCACCGGCCCGTGGGAAAGGGTCCGCAACGACGCTGGCATCGAGGTCTATCGCCGCACCGTGGCAGGCTCTCAGCTTCACGAGTTTCAGGGTACAGGCGTCATTGAAGCCCCCATTCCGTCCGTGCTGGCTGTCCTCGATGACGTAGAGCACCGCACCGAGTGGATGAAAGAAGCGGTCGCACAGACGCTCATCTCTCGCAACGGCGACCGCGAGCAGACCTTTTACAGCCGCACCGGCGCACCCTGGCCGGTTTCGGACCGCGACGCCGTGATCAAGGCCATCACCACCGTCGATGTCCGCAGCAAGATGGTCAAGGTCGAGATGAACTCCATCGACCACCCAGCCTGGCCGCCGCAAAAGGGTGTCGTCCGCATGCCGTCGCTACGCGGTCACTGGTATCTGTGGCCTTCCAACGGTGGCAAGTGGACCCGCGTCGAGTATCAAGTCCACGCTGACCCTGGCGGCTCGCTGCCGTCCGGCATCATCAACATGGTGTCCAAGAAGATCCCGCACAGCGCCATCAGCGAGATGCAGAAGCAGGTGGTGCGACGCAAGTACCCAGCGTTTGAAGCCAAGATTGCGCAGATGCCCGAATACAAGGACTTTGTACAGACCATGCCGGGGCTGACTGCTCCCGTTCCCGTCGCAGGATCGACGACACCTGCTGCACCGGCCCAGGCAGCGACGCCAGCGCAAGAGGGCACGAAGTGAACCGTCGCCAGGCGCTGGGGATCCTTGCGGGCGCAGTCGCCATGCCAAAGACCGTGCTGGCCAGCCCTGGAGCCGCAGCCGCCCCAAATGTCCTGTCCGCGCAGGTCGTTCGCCTCGCGCTACGACACACTTGGACGACGGTGATGTCTACTTCTAGCTTTCGCGATGTCGTGCAGGTTCGCATCGTCCGCGACGGCATCACCGCCATCGGCGAAGGGGCTCCGATTCCTCGGTATCACGAAAGCGCCGTCTCAGCGCTCCGTGCCATCGAGAGCGTCCGCACGCTGCTGGAACGCGCCGATCTTCAGCAGTTTGTGCCTCTTCTGGCCGAAGTCGGAAAGCGCATCCCTGGCGAGTGGGCGGCCAAGGCTGCGATTGCCGGTGCCGTGGCCGACTTTGTCGGTCAGAAGCTGGGATTGCCGCTGTATCGCTACTTTGGGCTCGATCCCAGCGCAGCCCCGCTGACCACGATGTCGATTGGCATCGATACGCCCGAGATGACCCGTCAGAAAGTAAGCGAAGCCGCAGACTTCCCGGTGCTCAAGGTCAAGGTCGGACTCGATAGCGATGAAGCGACGATTGCAGCGGTGCGCGCGGTCACCAAAAAGCCGCTGCGCGTCGATGCCAACGAAGGCTGGAAGAACAAAGAAGTCGCGCTGCGCAAGCTTCACTGGCTGGCCGGTCAAGGCGTCGAGCTGTGCGAACAGCCGCTCCCCGCCGAGCAAGTGACGGAAGCCAAGTGGCTCAGAGCGCGCAGTCCGATGCCGATCTTTGCCGACGAAGCCTGCCTGCGCCTGGCCGACATTCCACGCATTGCCGAGACGTGTCACGGCGTCAACATCAAGCTCGACAAGTGTGGCGGCATCTTCGAGGCCCACAAGATGATCGCGACGGCGCGCGCGCACGGACTCAAGGTGATGCTCGGCTGCATGATCTCGTCGTCTGTCTCGATTGCCGCTGCCGCGCACTTGTCCCCCCTTGTGGACTACGCCGACTTGGATGGATTTCTTCTCATTGGCAACGACTCCATGCAGTCGATCACCGTCGAGCGCGGAAAGATCTGCCTGCCCAGCCGTCCCGGTCTCGGACTTGTGCCCCGCGCCGCCTAGCCCGCTCGACCGAAAGTGCCCGACCTGTTCGACCACAACGCAAGGAACTTCCGATGAATCCCAAGGTGGAGATGTTTGCGAATCGACTGCGCAAGAACCTCAAGCGGCTGGTGCCGTGGGCCGCGCAGCGCGAGGTCGAAGCCTATCGGCTATATGACCGAGACATTCCAGAAGTCAAGCTTACCATTGATCGATACGGCCCAGCGCTTGTGGTCTATCCATATGTATATTCGGGTGAAATGACCGAAGCAGAGCAGCAAGAACAAGACAGCTACTTACAAGATCTGCTGAATACCACTGCGCAGCTTACTGGCACTTCACGCGATCAAGTGTTTGTCAAAGAGCGAAAGCGCCAAAAAGGCGCAGCACAGTATGAGCGAATCAACGAAGAACAAGCCGAGCTGGTTATTCGCGAAAATAGCCATCGCTTCTTGATCAACCTAAGCGATTATCTGGATACGGGCCTATTTCTAGACCATCGAGATACGCGCGCGCTGGTTCAGAAGATGTCTGCTGGACGAAGAGTACTCAATCTATTTGGCTATACCGGCAGCTTTTCGGTGTATGCAGCCAAAGGCGGAGCGCTGGCCACCACCACCGTCGATTTGTCCGCCACGTACCTGGCGTGGGCAAAGCGCAACCTTCAGCTCAACGGCATCAGCTTGTCGCAGCATCGTCAGGTCCGGGCCGATGTGCTGGCGCTGCTGCGCGATCCGCTCACGGTGCCCGACGTACGCGGTCTGTTCGATCTGATCGTGCTGGACCCACCGACTTTTTCCAACAGCAAGCGGATGCATGGAACCTTCGACATCAAGCGCGACCATGACTGGCTGCTGCGCGCCACGCTGCGATTTTTGGCTCCTGGCGGCGTCATTGTCTTTAGCACCAACCGCAGAGGCTTTACGCTCCGCAGCGAAGACTTCCCGATGCTGCGCATCCGCAACATCAGCGCTGACACACTACCCAAAGACTTTCACGATCCGCTGATTCGGGTCTGCTATCTCATCGAAGCGACAGAGCAGCCCAAAGCCAGCCCAAGCCGCTACGGCACACCCCGACACAGCTACGGTTAGAACACCTAACAAAACCTATTGCGGACCCTGGCTGCTGCATCGTCGGTCCTCACGTACTTGCGTACGCTCCGGTTAATCAACATAAATCATAAAAATCAACACAACCGATACAGATGGCTAGGGAGAAGGTGCAACTGGCGAAGCGGCAGAAGGAAGCGGCTGTAGCTTGTTGCGCTTTTGCCAATCGGTCACTTCCTCGGCTTCGACTTTGTGCTGACGACCCAGATCCAGGTATTGCTTCCGCGCTCTGTCGGCCAGATCGAAGACGCGCTCTCGGCTCTTTGGGCCATCGATCGACCACAGCGTCTGCGCCAGCGAAAACTGAAGCCGCGCGCGCAGCTCAGCTTCACCCGACGAAGGCAGTAGGCGCAGCGCCTGTTCCAGAAGCGGCAGTGCCTGCTTGTCGCGACCGAGTCCCCGCAGATCTTCCGAGACAGCGAGCAGCCGCGACGGCATTTCCAGACCACAGACCTTGCCACTGCACTGATCGAGCGACTCTTGGTGCAGCCGCAGCGCGTCTTCGTAGCGACCGGCCCGCGCCAGCGTGTTCCCAAGCAGCATCTTTCCCGTCACCGCGCGCGGAGATCCTTTGAGGATTGCCGCCGCCCGCTCGGCCAAAGGAATCGCTGCATCCGCTTGTCCGCGACGAAGCGAAAGCTGCACCAAAAAGCGCAGCGTTCCGTACAGCTTGGGATGCTCTGGACCAAAGGCGTGCTCTCCGATGCGCAGCGCTTGTTGATATTCGGCATCGGCTTCGTCGTATTTCCCCATCAGCTCGAGCAAGTAGCCGAGGTTTTCGTGAATCGGCAGCACGCGCGGATGCTCGCTGCCCAGGTGTACTTCGGAAATCGTCAGCGCGCGCCGATACAGCGACTCGGCTTCCGGGAAGCGATCCTGCCTGCGATGCAGCAGCGCCAGGCTGTTGAGCACCGTCGCCACCTGCACCGCTTCGGGGCCAAACAGACGCTCGCTATCACGAAGAGCCGCACCGCACTGCTCGTCTGCTTGCTGCCACTTCCGAGCGACGGACGCTTGCTGACACAGGTAGAGATCCATCGACGCGGCAATCCGCGCCTTGGCTTGGGTACTTCCCACCACTCGAGCGAGCGTTGCCTGCCCAAACTGCTGCCAGCGCTCGACCATCCCGGCCTGCTGCGTGGCGTGCGACAAGTACATAAGGTCGGCAAAGGCCGCAGCCGCAGTCAGAAAGTCGCCACCGCGAATGCCAAGCGCTGCTGCTGCCACGGCTTCTCGATAGGCGGCATACAGATCCCCGCTGGAGCTTTCGATGAGCGACAGCTCTCGCTCGGCTCGTGCTTGCACGGGCAGGCTGCCAAGCTGCTGGGCTGCGGAAAGCACCCGCTGCGCCCGCTCTTTGGCCACTTGGACACGCCCGCTGTTGTGAAGCAGCCGCGCTTCCGATAGCTCGCGACTGAGCTGATCGATCCGCTCGCGCGCCGCCTCTTGCTCGCTGACAAGCTGCTGAAGAAAGTGTGGGTCTGCGCACTGTTCCAGCAGGGCCAAATCGCTGCTCTGTTCGACGGCACTGTCTAAGACCTGCTCATCGGCTTGCGACAGCAAGTTCATAAAGGCAGCGACCTCTTGCAGCCTGGCATCGAGGCAGCGCAGACGCCGAGCGTGTAGTTCCTGGCTCTGCGTGCCTGCAATGAAGGTCGCGTCGCAGGTATCGCGCCGCATCGTCTGCCAATCGCCCAGATAGTGCGAAAGGCTCGACTCGACCCGACGAAAGACATCACTTGCATACGGACGCTTGGTCTTGAGCAGCCCGTCGCGCGCTTTGTCTTTGATCGCCGCGCCAAAGACCGGCTCAAGCTGCGCTTCCACCTCGGCACAGCGCTGCGCCCGCAGTGCCTGCTGACCGCGATAGATACCGCCACCGACCAACAGCGACGACAGCAGCACCACTGCCGAGGTCATCGCGAGCAGCAGTCGTCGCTTACGTCGTCGTCGCTCCAGCGACAAGTCTTCCAGCAGCGTCGAGAGCTGCGGATAGCGGTCTTGCGGCCTCAGCGAAAGCCCGCGCAGCAGCACCCGTCGCAGCCACTTGGGCACTTTCTTATCCGACGGAAACGCACGCACATTGCCTTGAAACACCTGCATCGCCAGCTCGCCCAGGTTGTCCCCGGCAAAGGGCGGCTGCCCACAGAGCGCTTCGTACAGTGCAATACAAAAGCTGAACTGGTCGCTGCGCGCGTCGCTCGGTTGTCCTCGAAACTGCTCGGGCGACATGTAGCGCGGAGTGCCCATCAGCGCGCCTTCTTGGGTCAGCGGAGAGCTAACCGCCAGTGCCGCCAGCCGACCCGACGACTGACCCGGCAGCGTGTGATCTAGCTCTACCTTGGCGCGCTCTTTCGACGACAGCGGCTCGGGTCCACTGCCAATGCTGGGGTCGGAAATCGGCTTGCCCACATCGCGTGCGACGCCAAAGTCCATCACCCGCGCCCGCCCATCCCGCCCAATCATCACGTTGTCGGGCTTGAAATCCCTGTGTACGATTCCGGCTGTGTGGGCGGCGGCGAGTCCCTGACCGGCTTCGACGAAGACGCGCAAGATGTCCTCGGTGCGCTTGGGCCGAAGCAGCCATTCGCCCAGCGTGACACCTTCGATAAACTCCATCGCGACGAATACTTGGTCAAACGCGACGCCGACATCGAAGACAGCCACGACATTCGGATGCGAGAGCCGCGCCATCGACTGCGCTTCCCGCAGAAGCCGCGCTCGACCTTGGGAAGCCAGCGCACCGGGCTGACTGCGCAGCAGCTTGATGGCGACCCTGCGATTGAGATCCGGATCGTAGGCCGAGTACACCACGCCCATCCCGCCGCTGCCGAGTCGCTCAATGATGAGATAGCGACCAATCGAAGCGCCGCGCGGCAAGTCATCCGATGGCAGCTTGCGCTTCTCGACAAGGCCCTGCGGCTCCGGGAACAAAGAGTCATCCCCACTCGCCCGACTTTGTGACATCTGAAAGCAAGACTCTACCAGGGTCGCTACGGGCTCCGCAGAAGAAGCCACGACCCGCCATGTCCAGCGACGTGACACGCTGGTCTTTGCGTATACTGGTGGCTATGCGGCTTTCGGCACGTTGGTTTTGGTGCCTGGCGCTGCCCATGCTGGGTCAGCTCCTGTGGGTCAGCCAGCCTCGAACCGCGCGTGCCGACGATGCGATCGTGCTCAAGGTACGCGGAAAGAGCCAGCTTCGACTGCGTGAGCTGAGCCGACGACCCGATGGAAAGAACACGTTTCGGGTCACGCTCACGATCCAGCTTTCCGACGGACAGCCACCAAGCGACGGCGATGCTGGCGACGATCGCGCCTTTGCGGATCGCTTGATTCACGTCGAGCTGCGTGGCAACGGTGACACGCTCTTTTTGGGAGACCGCCGCACGAGCGACGATGGAACCGCGACGTTTGAGCGCGCCGGAGTATCACCCGCTGCCTACACCGTCGTGGCCAGCTATCGCGGCGACGAACTACGAGATCCCGCACGCGGCGTCTTCGCGATCGACATGGGCCGACAGCAGAGCCAGGTGCGGCTGTGGGCACCGCCTCGGATTGCGCTGTCAGACGAGCTGCCGTTGCGGATTCAGCTCAGCAGCGAAGGCGAACCGATTGACGGGCCGGTGGTGCTGCGCATCGGACCAAGGCGAGAGCAGCTCACCGTCAGCCAAGGCTATTTGGAGCAGCGCTACCGAGGCCAAGGACTTGGCAAAGCAGGCGATCGGGTGACGCTGACCGCGCAGTTTGCCGGGAGCCGAATCTATTCGCCGTCGGAAACCAAGCAAGAGCTGCTGCTGCTCGGGCAGTCCGTGGTGACGCTACAGCTTCTGTCTACAAGTGGCGCAGGTGAGATTCCGCAAGGAAACAAGCTGACGGCTGCGGGTGTGGTTCGCGACGAAGCGGGACCACTTACAAGTGAGCTGGTGGAGCTAGAAGCGCTGAGCGACGAAGGTTTGACGGTTGCGGACTCGAGCCAGCGCAAGCGCAGCCTGGGACATGCCGAAACGGATGCGCAAGGTCGCTTCGAGATTGTGGTCCCGAAGCTGATGCTGCCACCGGGACCGACGCTGATCGTTGCACAGGTCTTTCCTCGGCGAGGTCATATCCTGCCGGGTCGCTCGCCGGAAGTTGCGGTCCAAGTGCTTCCGCCGGAGCCGATCTCGCTGCTCTATTTCCTGCTGCCGCTGATTGGGACGGTGCTGATCGGGCTCGGGATCGTGCTTGGACGCAAGCTGATCCGGCTTGCCACAGCGCTTGTTCAGGAGCTTCGGGCTCGACAAAATCCATCGACGCTGTTGCCTTTGGATGTCGTCGCTACCCCAGCGCTTACAGAGGTGCGACAAGGCGAACCCGGTGTTCAGCTTACGTCGATGAGTCGGCTGTCGAGCCTGCGCCGAGCCGTGGACTTTCACATCGACGGACAAGTGCTGGATGCGACCTTCGGAAGCCCGGTGAGCGCGCAGATCTTGGTGTTTGCGGATGGAAACACCGAGGAACCACTCCACACAGTGACGACGAGCGCGACGGGAGGCTTTGTGTCACCAGCGCTGCACAGTGGGCGCTATCAGGTTCGGATTGGCGCGCCGGGTTATCTCTCGCAGCAGTTTTTGGCGACGATTCCCCATCGCGGAGAGCTTCGGCAGGTGACCGTTCGGATCGAGCCGCTCCGGACACGGCTGCTTCAGGAATGGCGTCGTGTGGCCGAAGGAATCGTCGGAGAGTCGGTGATGACGCAGACTCCGCGCGAGCTATACGATCGACTGTCGGCGGGGAAGCCACATCCCATCGCTGCCGACGGTCAGAAGAAGCTGGAAGCGCTGACAGCGCTTTGTGAACACGCGTATTACTCGCCGCGAGTGTGTACGCCAGAGATGCTGTTACATGCGGCACAGCTGGCCGAAGAAATCCTGCGTCATGAACCGACGGTCACTGCCAAGGCGACGGAGCTGCGCGCCCCCGGAGCCCCTCGACCACTGGTGCAGCAGCCGCGCGCGCTTTAGGAGTCGTCGATGCGAGTCGCCCTGATCTCCGATCTGCATGCCAACGAAGTGGCGCTGTCCGCAGTGTTTCGTCACATCAAGCGCCACGGCGTCGATGCAACCATCTGCCTGGGCGATGTCGCGACGCTGGGTCCGCACCCGCGTGAGGTCTTGGACATCCTGAAAGCGCAGGGCTGTCCTTGCATCATGGGAAACCACGACGAGTTTCTGCTCGATGCCCAGCTCATCAACGGCTATACCGAAGCACCGATCGTCAAACAAGCGGTGGACTGGTGTCGAAATCAGCTGCGGCCTGCGGACTTCGACTTCCTGCGCAGCTTTCAGACTGGGCTCACGCTCTCGCTGGATGCAAAGACGCAGCTTGCGCTGTTTCACGGCTCGCCACGATCGCACATGGAAAATCTGTTGGCGACGACACCGGCTGAAGAGCTTGATCAGCTGCTGGGAGAGCGACGCAGCACGGTGATGGCAGGCGGTCACACGCACTTACAGATGCTGCGCCAACACCGAGGGACGCTCCTCGTAAACCCTGGCAGCGTGGGTATGCCGTTTCGAGAGTTTGTGATGGGAAAAGCGCCGCGCGTCTTGCCGCACGCGGAGTACGCGATGGTCTTTGTCGAATCGGGCGAAGTCAGTGTTCAGCTTCAGCGTGTTGAGCTGGATCTTGAAGCACTGCGACGAGCGACGGCTGCCGTCGATCATCCGCTGCGTGCCGGGCTGCTCGCAAACTACGTATAAGAACCCTCGCTGCGCGTCACAGACACAAAGCCAAACGGATCAGAGATCAAGCGCTCGGATGTCAGCCAAACGACCAGCGCAGGCTGTCTCAGCGATGACCGTTTGTTTGTTTGGAAACGAAAGCGAGGAAGCGGAAGGAAGCAGCTATCGCTAGCAGTGTGCGACGCGGCGCTCACCATCTTCGCTGGCAATGGGATTTCGCAGCGTGTCGGACAAATAGTGACGCATGCGACCAATCACCATATCCAGCGCAACGCGGTTTTCTCCGCCTTCGGGAATGATGAGATCCGCCCAGCGCTTGGAAGGCTCGACGAACTGGAGATGCATGGGCCGCACGGTCTTGTAGTACTGCTCGCGAATCGACTGAAAGGTTCGTCCGCGCTGCTCCAAATCGCGCCGAATCCGCCGCAAAATTCGGATGTCGGCATCGGTATCAACAAACAGCTTGATGTCGAGCAGCGCACGCAAGTCCGGTTCGACAAACAGCAAGATGCCTTCGACCACAATGACGGGCGCTGGATCGACCCGACGACGAGTCTTGAGCCGCGAGTGCGTCTTGAAGTCGTACTGCGGCATGTCGATCGCTTGGCCTTGCTTCAAACGACGCAGGTGCTGAACCAGCAGATCCGTCTCGAGCGAGTCCGGATGGTCATAGTTAAGCTGCTCCGCCATCGCTTGGGTCAGGTCCGAGCGATCCCGGTAATAACTATCGTGATCGAGGGTCACGACGCTTCCCACAGGGAGGCCCTCGACGATCTTGGCCGCCACGGTGGACTTGCCTGAGCCAGTTCCACCCGCCACACCGATGATCAGGGGGTTCACGAGGGCGCACCTTATGCGGAAGCTCGGCCAGTTTTCAAGCGTTCGTTTTCCAGCTGACCACTCGCGGGATCATCTCGTCGCAGACAGCCAACACTCGGTAGCGCCAGTGGCGAGCTGAGCAAGCCGTGGTCGGCAAAGCTATAAAAACCAGTTCTCGCGACGATAACGTGATCCAAAAGAGGAATCCCGAGCATGCTCCCGGTCTGCGCCAGCTTGAGCGTCAGACGCTCGTCCTCTTCGCTTGGGCTGGAGTCTCCGCTTGGATGATTGTGGACAACGATCAGCGCGGCCATGCCTTCGCGAATCAGCGGTCGAAACACATCCGCGAGGCTCACCACCACGCGATCGACTTGACCCACAGCGGCAACGTGACGGCAGCGAATGCGATGACGCGCATCCAGCCCGAAGACATGTATCGCTTCTTGCTCCGCCATGCTCAGCTCAGCGCCGATAACGTGGGCGATGTCCGACGGTGCTCGCACTTGCATGCCCAGCAGTGGTTCCTGCGTGAGCGCGCGTCGTCCCAGCTCTAGCGCGGCTTTGATCTGACAGGCCTTGGCCGGACCCACTCCAGACAGAGCACAGAGCGCCTGATGACCCGAGCGACGCAGACCATGTGTGCCGCCCGCTGCATCCAGCAGCCGCTTGGCCAGCGGTGTCGCAGCCCCCGATCCCAGCACCAGCGCCAGCAGCTCCTCATCGCTTAGCTGCTCTGCGCCAAGGTACATCAGTCGTTCCCGAGGACGCGCTGCTTCGGGACGATTCAAAAACGAACTGCGTGTCATGGTCGGCGTCTCCTCTGCGACACAATTCGCTTGCGGCTCGCTGAAAGTACGTTCACAAAGGCCCGATGATGTCGTGGCTGCCTGCTTTGCCTACTCTCCTGCTTGGAACAGGGCTGTTGCCTGTGACGACAACCATGATCGCGGTACCAGCCGGGCCCTTTGTTCGAGGCGACGAAGCAGGCGACCCAGACGAAAAGCCCGCAGCGAAAGTCAGCCTGCCCGCGTTTGCCATCGATCGAACCGAAGTCACAGTCGAGCAGTACAGCGAGTGCGTGAGCGCCAGAGCTTGTCCTGCGATTCCTCTCACCAGAACCAAAGACAGCGCGAAGCTGCCGGTCACGCAGGTTAGCTGGCAAGAAGCCGTCGCATACTGTCAGTGGGCCGGAAAGCGTCTGCCGATCGAGTCGGAGTGGGAAAAAGCCGCGCGTGGTGCAGATGGACGACGCTATCCCTGGGGCAATGACTTTTCCTGTCAGCACGGAAACTACGGCAACTTCTCGATGGACGGTCGCTGTGCCGAAGAAGGCGCGCCCGGCAAGCCCGTAGTCGTCGGTTCGTATCCGTCGGGAGCTTCTCCCTACGGCGTCTTGGATATGGCTGGCAACGTCTGGGAATGGACACAGGACAGTTATCAGCGCGACGCGTATCAGCGCACCGATGGCAAGGTTGCGCGCGTCACTGGGACAGAGAAGCTGCGTGTGCTGCGTGGGGGTGGCTGCTGCTCGATCTTCGGTCTGCCGCGTGCTGCCGATCGGCTGGCTCTGCCTCTCGATTATCGAGATGGCGACATTGGTTTTCGCTGCGCCAAAGACGGAGCTGCTGCACAGAGTTCGCAGCCAAATAGTGCAGCAGCGACGATACATACGGCGAGCCAAGCCAAGCCCTGATGCGACGAACCGCTCACGTTTCATGCCCGCGCGCCTCTTGACGATGAGCGGAGATGAGGCGATAAACGCCCATTCTGCGGTGGCACTTGCCGTCGGGCAAATCTCCCAGCTGCCGCAGCGATTAGAGGAGAGCCCCGTGAGCCTAGCACCCCACGAAATCTGCAAACGTCTTGGCGAGCCCAAGTTCAAAGAGATGTTCCTGTCGCTGAGCAGCGCAGCCATGAAAGCCTCGCTGATGGAAATCGGTCTGACTGCGACGCGACAAGCCCACCAGACCAGCCTGAAAAAGCGCAATGAAGAGTGGGCCAAGCGCCTGTGGTCGTCGGTGGTAGCAGGTAAGCCAGGCTGCAAGGTCATGATGTTCGAGTGGCTTCGACAGACCAAGAGCGAGCTTCTCACGGCCTTCCTGGATGCAGTCGGGGTTGAGCACCAAAAAGGTCTAACCGATGCCGATTTCATGAAGGACGTGCCCGAAGACAAGCTGGTTGCCGCCGCCAAGCTGATGCTGGCCCACCCGACCTTTGACCACCGGGAAGTAGCGGCGTACCTTTTGTTTCTGGACTTCAGCAACGAGACGAACAAGTTCTCGTCCCTGGATCTGGAGCACAAGCTGACGGCATAGGGATGACGACAGGACTGCGACGACGACTTCGCTGGGCATCCTGGCTCTTGGGGCCGCTGCTCTTGTGCGCGGTCCAGCCTGCGCCGTCGCATGCGCGAAGTCATCCCGAGCTGCCCGCAACCGCTTCCGCAGTCGAGTCGCTGACCGGAAGTGGTCTTGTCAATCGGGCCGAAAACCTGAGAAGCAAGCTCCGCGATCTGACGCGAAGGACGCTGCTCGGAAAGCTGCGCGTCGGAATGACTGTTCACGATGCCAGCAGCGGAGAAGAGGTCTTTGCTCTCAACTCCGATACTCCGTTTAATCCAGCGTCGAATACCAAGATCTTTACGACGGCAGCGGCGCTGTCGGTGCTCGGAGCGGACTTTCGGTTTCGCACCACGCTGTGGGCACCAAAGTATGCGACGAACAGCGGAACGCCAGCCGACGCGATCAAAGGTGATGTCTTTCTGCAAGGAAGCGGGGATCCATCGCTGCAACCGGCCGATCTGGCGGAGCTGATTCGCGATCTGGCGAGGCACGGCATCCAGCAGATCGATGGCGATATCGTACTCGACGGTCAGTTCCGCGATGAAGCCAGCTTGGAACGAGCCGAGGCTGCTCCCGGACAAGGCAGTGGCGCGCTGATGCTCAACCGAGATGCCTATCGCGTTCGTGTCGTCCCGAGCAGCATCGGACGAAGCGCGCACATCACACTGGAACCATCGTCGCCGTACTTTGTGCTGCGAGGTTCGGTCAAGACCGTTGCTGGCAAGAAGACCAAGCTGCTTGTGGACTCGCACCGAAAAGACGATCACTTGGTCATCGAGGTTCGTGGTCGGATCGGCAGCAAGCGCAGCGCCGCGTCTGTGAAGAAGCGTATTCCTGATGCGCGCGAGTGGATTATTGCGACGCTGACGACGGTGCTGAAAGATACGGGCATCCGTCACAACGGCACGTTTCGCATTGGTCCGGCTCCAATTGGACCGCTGCATTTGATCGCTGAGCATCGCTCGCTGCCGCTGTCGGAAATCTGTCGCGTGGTCAACAAAGACAGCAACAACTTCGTCGCAGATGTCGTGTGGAAGACGCTTGGAGCGGTTCGCTTTGGACTGCCGCAGAGCCTGGAAAAAGGCGCAAAAGCAGTCAGTGAGTGGCTGGTTCCACTCGGTTTTCAGCCAGAGCGCCTGCGACTGGTGAATGGATCGGGACTGACGTATGAAAACCGAGTGCGACCCATCGACGTCGGCAAGCTGCTGCTGAAGCTGTACCACAGCCTGGAGCTTGGACCGGAGTTTATCCAGTCGCTGGCCGTCGGTGGAATCGATGGCACCATTCACTATCGCTTCCGAGGTCAGAGTCATGGCTTGGTCCGTGGCAAGACCGGGACGCTCAATGGCGTCTCGGTGCTCTCGGGCTATGTGGGATCACATCCCGGCGTCTTGGTGTTTACGATCTTCGTCGAGGGATTTCGGCCCAAGCGGCTTCAGCAGGTTCGTCAGCTTCAGGCGCAGATCGTTGAAGTCCTGCTGAAGTTCATTCGCAGCAGTGGCGATGCAGCACCGTCGCTGTCACCGATGCCTGGCGCGGCTGAAACAACTGGCGAAGAAGACATCGGAGTTTCCGACGAAGAACCGCTATAAGCGCGACGAGCCATGGCGCGACGATACAGCAGCATCAGCACATCGAAGCGCTGACTGGGCAGCAGCCCAAGCGCCAGTGCGCGATAGCAGCCGAGACGAACGCTGGCATTGCGCTTCAGCCGATAGCGACGAAGCCGACGCTGTATCTGCGCAGATGACAGCGAGCAGCCCAAGTGACGCTCAATCAAGACGAGCAAGCGCTGACGCTCTCGTCCGATTCCTTCATGCAAGACGACATCGTCTGCCACCTGAGCCATCAAGCGATCCACTGCGGAAAGAAGCTGGTTTGCGATCAGTAGGCCATTCATGACCACAGCGCTTTTGCATCAGCTGTGCCAGTGCTCGGATCGAGCTTCAGCGACGGAGTGCAGCGTAAGCGGGCTGCGCTGCTCGTCCGAGATTCGGACGTTGTCCGTATGTCGGACAAATCCTTCCGCAGATTCGCGACGATAGACAGCGCGACAGGTCGAGAGAAGCACGTTTCCATGTGTTAGGATGAAGCAACGACTGTGGCCGATAAGTTCCCGCGACCGTTCGGTCGGTACACGCTGCTCTCACCGCTCGCTCAGGGTGGAATGGGAGCTCTTTATCTGTCCTGCGTCGGTGATCGCGGAATGGAGCGGCTGTGCGTCATCAAGACGGTGCTGCCGCACCTGGCTGACCCGGAATACGTGAATCGGTTCCGCGACGAGGCCAAGGTCGTTGTACGGCTGTCGCACGGCAACTTGGTCCCGGTGTTCGACGCGGGCATGGTCGAGTCCGAGCTGTACCTGGCGATGGACTACATCGACGGGAAAGACCTGCGCGCTGTGTGGAATCGCTGCGCCAAAAAGGGAATTGCGTTTCCCGTCGATGTTGCGGTGCATATCGCTCGCGAGCTGTCTCGTGGACTTCACTACGCGCACAACTTCGGCAACATCAAGCTGGTCCATCGCGACGTCTCACCGCCGAACGTGCTGGTTAGCTTCAACGGAGAAGTGAAGCTGACGGACTTTGGTCTGGCTAGCTCGACGCTGAAGCTGGAAAAGACCGCCGCTGGCATCATCTACGGCAAGGTGTCGTACATGTCGCCCGAGCAAGCGCGTGGCGAGCCGATCGACGGACGAACCGATATCTACGCGGCGGGCATCATCCTGTGGGAGCTTCTGACGGGACGACAGCTCTTTCCACAGCACGGCACCGAAGGACACGAGCTGATCGAGCGAGTACGCAATCCGCTGATTGATCCTCCGTCGGTGCGTGCGCCGCGAGTGCCAGCGATGCTCGACAAGATCGTGCTCAAAGCGCTGGCGAAGAATGCTGACGAGCGCTACGCGACGGGCGAGCAGTTTCGTGCGGATCTGACGGCTTTTTTGGCGTCGAATCGTGATTACGTCGCGACGGACTCAGAGCGGGTGAAGGCCTTTATGGCCGACCTGTTCGACGAAGACATTGAGCGCGAGCGACGGCAAAGACAAGATCTGCTCGAAAACGTCCACGAGCGTCTGCAAACGATTCAAAAGCAGACACAGACCGAGCGTGAAGCGGCAGAACAGAAAGCGCAGCGACGGGCCGATATCTTAAAAGAGATTGAAAACCCGACGGCTGGCGACAAAGGAAAGCTGCGCGAAGGCGAAATCCCGAGCCAGGTGATGGAGAATCTCTCGGCGTACGACACCGGGAAGATGCTCGGCACCGTGATCGAGCGCTGGCGCATCCTGCGCAAGATCGGCGAAGGCGGAATGGGTCGCGTCTTCGAGGCAGAGCACACGGAAATTGGTCGCAAAGTCGCGATCAAGATCTTGCATCCGGTGTACTCACGAACGCCGGAAGTGGTCGCACGCTTTCGGATGGAAGCGCGTGCAGCGTCGCGAATCGGACATCCGAACATCATCGAAGTGACCGACAGCGGCACGACCGTCGATGGCTCGTTCTACTTTGTGATGGAGCTGCTCGAAGGAATCGATCTGGCGCAGCGACTGCAAAAAGACAAGCGTCTGCCGGTGACCGACGCGCTGGCGATTGGAACGCAGGTTGCGCACGCGCTGTCAGCGGCGCACCAGAGCAACATCATCCATCGTGACTTGAAGCCGGAAAACATCTTCCTGATTCATCGCGACGGAAACAAAGACTTCGTCAAGGTGCTCGACTTCGGGATTGCCAAGTCGCTGGAAGATTCCAAAGAGCAGAAGCTGACGACGCCGGGCATGGCGATGGGCACGCCCGAGTACATGGCACCGGAGCAAGCGGCAGGCAAAGGTGCCGATGCGCGCAGCGACGTGTACTCACTGGGCGCGATCTTGTACGAGATGCTCACGAGCAAGGCACCGATTGCGGGTGAGAACATGATGGACATTCTCATCCGCAAGGCGACCGAAGATCCGGTCGAGATTGCGAGCCTGCGGCCTGATGTTCCCGACGCGATGGCGAAGCTGGTGATGCGAATGCTAGCGCGCTCGATCGAAGCGCGTCCGCAGAGCATGGCCGACGCTGCAACCCAGATGCAGCAGATCTTGTCGGACATCTTGGCGGGTGTGCTGCTGGTGCCAAGCCGTCCGCCTCCGAGCAAGTCAGCGACGGACATTCCAACGGCCAAGCCGGAGCCAAGCGGAACCAAGACGATTGTCATCGGAGGCATCGCGCTCGCGGGTGGTCTGCTCGGACTGCTCGGGACAATGTATTGGGTGATGACGCAGCCGCCGCCGAAGCAGCAGCCCGATGCAGCACCGATCAAAGTGGTGACGCCACAGGTGCAAGACGCCGGACAAGTGCCGGTTGTGGTGGTCCAGCAGCAGCCCGACGCGGGTACAGCGACCAAGCCGCCCGTGAGCGTCGAGCCGAGTCCAACCAAGGTCCAGCCGCCGAAGAAGGACAAAGAAGACGGAGACGGCAACAAGAAGCTTGGGACGCTGACGATGCCGCCATTTATCGATCGCTCGGCGGCGCTTGGAAAAATTGAAGAAGGTCGCTTGGCCATCAATGCGAGCCGCAACGAAGTGGCGTTCAACTTGTGCTATGCAGCGGCGGGCAATGCGCAGATTCGCGGTCTGGCGCTGGCCTGCATGGGCGAAGCAGAGTTTGGACGAGGCCGTTACGGCGAAGCGATCAAGTGGGGCAAAGCAGCGCTCAAGAACAAGGCCACCAGCCAGGATGTCTACTTGCTCCTCGGGAAGGCCTACTACAAGCAGAAGAACTGCAAAGAAGCGCGCATCTACTACACCAAGGTTCTCAACGGACCGAACAGCTCAAACCCCGAGGCTCAGCGCGGGATGGAGCTGTGTAAGTAGCGACGTTCTCGACGCTGCGTACTAAGTACGCGGTCAAATCCCCATAAAAAGTGGCCCGCGCCCTAGCGCAATAAGCGGTGCGGTCTTATCTGGTAGAGCAACGAGGTACTGACTTTGGGCCTGGCAGACTTTTTCACCAAAGAAGGGCGGCAAGCCCGCAACCTTCAGAAGATGATTCAGCGCGCGAGCGACAAGCACGCGCAGTCCCCCGATCGCTTTCGTGCGCTGGAGCTGCTCCGCGACGATGGCAGCCAAGAAGCCATCATTGGCCTTTTGCGCCGCTTTAGCTTCGTCTACGACAAGACCATCGAGGACGAGCAAGAAAAAGAGTGGATTTACCACGAGCTGGTCGCGATGGGGACCAAGGTCCTGCCAGCGCTGCGCAAGTACATGAAGGAAAGCGACACGCTCGGCTGGGCGCTCAAGGTGCTGGAGCAGACCGCCAAAGGTGACGATTTCCGCGAGACGCTGCGCGCACTGTGTCAGCAAAACGACAACAGCTACGTGCGCGATCCCGGCAAAAAAACGCAGCTCGTTCACTTCATGGGTGAACATCGCGATCCAGCGATCGCCGAGCTACTGCTGCCATACCTGGAAGACATCGACGAGGGTGTGCGCTTCAAAGCGGTCGAAGCGCTGCTTCATCAAGGTCAGCAAGAGGTCGTGGCCGAGCCGCTCACGCGACTGCTGCTCAACAAAGCCGAAGAGAGCCGTCGCATCAAGATCCGCATCGTGGAAGGCATGGCGGACGCGGGACTGTGCGTATCAGACCGAACCGCCGTCGAGCGCGTCATTGACGAGCTGGGCATCGACGCACAAGTCGATAACCAAGGTCGCGTACGTCGCTGATCCCTGACCGCTTGAGCGCTCGCTGACGCTACGATCCGCCCGCTTTGTCTTTGCTCTTGGGCAGACGCTCTAGCACTTTCCGCACCAGATCTCGTCGCCGTTCCAGATCCGCATCGATTCCTTCCAGCCGCTTCTGCGCCGTCGAGAGTCGATCTTCAGACTCCAGCATTCGCCGCACCAGCGGATTGCCATCGGGCCCTGCCCCGCTGTCTTTGCCGAGCGCTTTGAGGTGCTCTTGCAGTCGCTCCAGCTCTTTTTCGGTCTTTTTTAGCTCCGCTCGGACCTTTTCGGCTTCCTTGCTCGCGTCTTCTAGCTCTTTCTGGCGCTGATACGCTTCGCTCAAGATCGCTCGCTCAGCGGGCGGAACACTGCTTGCCGTCGAAAGCTGCTGTAGCCGACTCGCTTGAATCGCACGCAGATCCGACCGACGCGCCAGCCCTTCAATCGTCGTCAGCGGTCGCTCTGCCCGGCTCTGCGGAGCCAGCTCAAAGATCGCAACCGGCGACGACTTTTCCGAGTCAAAGTCCAGCCGATCCGCGCCCTGCACCTGCGAGTTCGCCAGCAGTCCCAGCCCCAGATACAGCTGTCGCGCCTGACCACTGCGATTTTCGACCCGCAGCAGCAGATCGCGCCGTCGCAGAAAGTGTTCTTCGAGCGTATCGCGATCAAAGGTCAATCGCTGTGGCTCTTCTTTTTGCGTCTGCTTCACCCGCGTCGCTTCGACATCCAGCTCGACGCCGTACTGAATGAAGCGTCGCTCACCGGGCTTGAGCCGCTCCAGCGCCGACTCACCGAGCAGTCCTCCGTCGCCCAGCACCGCCAGCGTTCCCCCCGGAAGCGTCTGTCTCGTCGAGTTTTGCAGCCGCAGACCGCTCCGCGCGGACTCTCCCGGCGCCGACAAAAACGTAATGGTTTCGACTTCCAGCGCTTCTTGCACAAACGGAACCAGCGCCGAGCCATGCGCGCGCAGCTCCAGCGGTTCCCCCAAGGAATAGGTAAACAGCGCGCCAGCCTCGACACCACTCGACTTGGCGACGGCAGCTAGGTTGCCCACTTGCAGCAGCGAGCTGGACCCAGTGCCCGAGCCAGTCCCCGAACCAGAGCCATGTCCGATCGTGCCAATCGAGCCGAGTCCAATCGTGCCTTCGCCAGTTCCGCCACCGCCCATTCCGACGCCAGACAGACCAAGTCCGCCTTCGCCGAAGCTGTCTCCGACGTGATCGCCCCACATTTGATCGGGACTGCGACCCAAAAGCTGCGGCACCGTCGAAAGCTGATTGTCTGGCGTGATAAGCGTCCGTCGGGAATAACGCGGTGCAGCCAGTGGAAACAGAAACGAATCAGGACGCCCGTTGACCAAGTGAACCTGGACGTTTTGCCAATCTTCGTCGGTATCGTTGTGAATCAGCGCCCAGCCTTGCAGCACCCCGCCGCGACCACTGTCGCTGACGACCAAGCGATACGTCACGCGCCACAGCGGCGACTCTGCGACGTAACCAATCGTAACGGGTCCACCGTCGCGGCTGAGCAGTCGAATCAGTCGCTGTGCATTGGCGCTACGCTGCGACGTGGCATCCAGCGCCGTCCGCAGCCGAGGCGCAAACGACGGATCCAGCGGTCTTACCGACGATACTTGACGCATCGGCAGTCGCAGCAGCTCACCCGCGTTCGACAAGAGCAGCAGCGCATGCTCTGCGATGACAGAAACGGGCGATTTGTCTTGGGCTTTGGCGTCTTCAGCGTCACTTTTCGACGATGGCGCTGGCTCTGACGGCTTTCCGACGATGTCGATGAGCCGTCCGCTGACAAGCTGATTCCCGACGCGAACCTCGACTTCACCGCCTTTGCAGGTGCGCAGCAGGCTCTGAAAGTCCATCGGCTCATCGACGGAAGGAGCCAGCCCAGCCAGCGCGCGACCCATTCCGGGGCTGACGCTGCTCGCAAACTCCAGACCGTGAACGCGCGTCTTTTGATCCCGCGACAGCACCACCAGGGTCTTGAGCGCATCGTCGATGTGTCCCGCCGGAACCGGCAGCACCGTCGCGCGCGATCCCAACGTGCCTGCTCGCTCGAAGTAGCCAATGCCGGTTTCATACAGTCGCACCGAGCGCAGCGGCAAGATCGCCGCATCGTGAACCAGCTTCACCGGCGTCGCACACGCCGACAGACCGAGCAGTCCAAGCCCAAGCGAAACGACCTGTATACGAGACTTCCCAATCACAGAGGCTCCTCGTTGAATCTTACTTCCCATAGTACACAACCTTTCATAGGCCCTGGCGGTCGTGGTTTGCTGCGCGCATGAATCGCTCGCACCTCGCACCACACGGCCCGATCCATCCTGTCTTGCCCATCAGACCGCAATCGCGCGCGCGGGTTCCCAGCTTGCTTGGACTGACGTTGGTCGGACTTCTAGGCTGCGGCGATCAGGCTGCTGAGCCGGTTCGGATCATCGACGGAGACTACGCCGTTACGTTTGAGCCAGCGACGACCACACTGCGGCTCTTGCACAACGAGACAGAGCTGCTGCGCTTTCCGACGGACGCATGGCAGGTCGCAACCGTCGCAGCACTCGATGAGCGCGCCAGCTTCGATCCGTACTGGCTGGAATATGGCGACGATGTGCTCTCTGCTGGTGAGCCTCCCGACTTGATCTGGCATCGCGCCGAATCGGTCCAGATCGCAGCCCAAAGCGACACCGAGTTTGACCTGGCGATCACGCTCAGCGACGGACAGCTTGCCAGCTTACACATCGAGCGCAGTGGTCCCGGTCGCTTTGTCGCCACCTTGTCACCCAAGGTGCGCAGCGAGCGCCCCGTCGCCTACCTTCGCCTACGCCCGCGCGTCGATGGCAGCGAAGCATTTTACGGGTTAGGCGGCTTTGCCGACGAGGTCAACCATCGCGGCAAGGTCCGTCCGATGCAGCAAGAAATCGATGTGCTCGAGTCCAAGAGCAACGAGCTGCGCGTACCGATTCCGCTGCTCATTGGCACACGCGGCTGGGGCTTGTTTGTCGAAAGCCGTCGTCCCGGTGTCTTTGCCGTCGCCAACAAGCAGCCGGACCTTTTGGAAACCACGTTTGGAACCGGCGCAGACAGCGCCAGCGGCCTGCGCTTTCACTTGCTCACTGCCGATGAGCCCATCGACATCACGGGACGCTATTACGAGGTCACCGGACAGCCGCTAAAGCCCGCCAAGTGGGCGCTGGGACCGTGGATTTGGCGCAACGAAAACAAGGATCAAGCGCAGGTTCTCGACGACATTCGCAAGATCCGCGACCTGGACTTGGCGACGAGCGCGATCTGGATCGACCGTCCGTATGCCAGCTTCGTCAACAGCTTCGACTTTGAAGCCGCGCGCTTTCCTGATCCAGCGACGATGATCGCCAAGGTTCACGCGGCGGGTCTGCGGCTGGCGCTGTGGCATGCTCCGTATCTGGAACCGGGAAGTCCCGACCTGGCCGAGGCCACGCAGCGCGGACTGTTTCCCAAATCGACGGGCGTGCTGCTCAATCGCTGGAGCGAGCCGATCGACTTTACCAACCCAGCGTCCGTCGCGCTGTGGAAAGACCGCGTCGGACGCTACATCAAGCTGGGAATCGAAGGCTTCAAGCTCGACTACGGCGAAGACGTGATGGTCGGGCTGGGAAGCGCGCGCACAGGCTGGCGATTTTTCGATGGCAGTGACGAGCGAACGATGCATTACGGCTATCAGTTGCTCTATCACCGAACCTACGCGGAGCTTTTGCCACCCAGCGGCGGATTCCTGCTGTGTCGCACCGGACGCTTCGGCGATCAGCGACATGTCTCGGTCATCTGGCCCGGCGATATGGACGCAACCTTTACCCGCTATCGAGAGAGCATAACGAGCGGCGACGGCAAAACGGTCCTCGGCGTCGGAGGCTTACCCGCGACGGTGGTCATGGGCCTCAACCTCGGCGTGTCCGGCTTCCCGTTCTTCGGCTCCGATACTGGTGGTTACCGTCACAGTCCACCCGACAAAGAGCTGTACATTCGCTGGTTTCAGCAGACCGCGCTTTCGTCGGTGATGCAGGTTGGAGACGCAAGCAGCCAGCCGCCCTGGGAGTTTACGTCGAAGAATGGACGGGACACGCAGACGCTCGATCTGTATCGCGAGTTTGCGCGCCTGCACCTGCGACTGTTTCCGTATGAGTGGACGCTCGCAGAGTCGCTGGCTCAGACGGGACGACCGATTCAGCGTCCGCTGGGACTGGCCTATCCTCGTCTGAAGTCACATCCGAGCGACGAGTATCTGTTTGGCGACGATCTGCTGGTTGCGCCCGTCGTGACACGCGGAGCCGTACAGCGCAGCGTCCTGTTTCCGCCGGGAACCTGGATCGATTTCTGGAGTGGCGAAGTCTTCGTCGGTCAGACCGAGCGCACCGTCGATGTGGCAGCGCCGCTGCACAAGCTGCCGCTGTTTGTCCGCGCCGGAGCGATCATTCCGATGCTGCGTCCGACCATCGATACGCTGTCGCCTGCAACTGATCCCAGCGTCGATTCGTTTACCAATCAGCCAGGTCTTCTGTGGGTTGCGATTGCGCCCGGTGAAAAGCCCGCGCAGTTTGTGGTCTACGACGGAACACGACTTGGCTATGACCCAGAAACGCAGACTGTTTCAGCGACGGCAGGATCGGTCTTTTCAAGCGGAATGGTGCTTCAGATCAGCCCGCTTCCCGTCGAGCCCAAGCAAGTTCAAGCTGCACAAGAGATCCTTCGTCGCGTCGCAAACAGCCCGGATCTCGACGCACAGAGCAGCGGCTGGACTTGGTCTACCGCTCACGGTGGCACGCTCAGCATCAAGCTGACGAAGGCTCAGTCGAGCGTGACGTTTCACTGACGAGCCTGCGCGCCGCGCTCGACTACGCGTGACGCTGCTTGTGCAAAAGTGCTGCACCGACGAACTCTCGGAACAGCGGATGCGGATCCATCGGACGGCTCTTGAACTCGGGATGGAACTGGCAGCCGACGAAGTATGGATGCCCAGGAATTTCCACCATCTCGACGAGATGTCCATCGGGTGAAAGCGCAGACAAGGTCAAGCCCGCTTGGTCGAGCTGCTCGCGATAGGCATTGCTCACCTCGAAGCGGTGACGGTGCCGTTCCGAGATCAGCTCGCTGCCATAGATCTTGTGCGCGATCGTTCCCGACTTCAGCTTCGCCGGATACTGGCCAAGACGCATCGTTCCGCCCAGGTTTTCGACGGTGCGCTGATCGATCATCAGATCGACGACGAGATGCGGCGATTTCTCGTCGAACTCCAGTGAGTTTGCGTCGCGCAGCCCCAGCACGTTTCGCGCGTACTCAATCACCGCGATCTGCATCCCGAGGCAGATTCCAAAAAACGGAAGCTGCTTTTCTCGCGCATAGTTGACCGCTGCGATCTTGCCTTCGACGCCACGCTTGCCAAAGCCGCCCGGAACCAGGATCGCATCCACGTCGGTCAGAAAGTGCGCGGCTCCCTTTTGTTCTACTTCTTCGGCGTCGATGTAGCGCTGCTTGACTCGACAGTTGTGCGCGATGCCGCCGTGGATCAGCGCTTCGTGCAGGCTCTTATACGACTCGACGAGATCGACGTACTTTCCGACGATACCGATCGTGACTTCGTGCGCAGGCTTGGTCACCCGCTCGACGATCCGGTGCCACTCATCCAGCGACGGAGCCCGCGACCAAATGTTCAACAGCTCACAGAGCTTGTCGTCGAGACCTTGCTGATGAAGATGCTGCGGAAGTGCGTAGACCGTGCTGACATCTTGCGACGTGAACACCGCGTCTTGCGGTACGTTGGAAAACAGCGCGATCTTGTGCTTCTGTCCTTCGGGAATCGGACGATCACAGCGACACAACAGCATGTCGGGCGAGATACCGATCTCACGCAGCTTTTGCACCGAGTGCTGCGTCGGCTTGGTCTTCAGCTCTCCCGCTGCTGCGATGTACGGAACCAGCGTCAGGTGCATCGCCACCGAGTTGCCCGTTCCGACTTCGTGTCGAAGCTGACGAATCGCTTCCAAAAAGGGTAGCGACTCAATGTCACCGACGGTACCGCCGACTTCGACGATCAAGACATCAAGTCCCTCGGCGCACGCGACGATGTTGCCTTTGATCTCGTCGGTGATGTGCGGAATGACCTGCACCGTCGCGCCGAGATATTCACCCTTGCGCTCCTTGCGAATCACCGACTCATAGACCTGGCCGGTGGTGAAGTTGTTGCGACGGGACATCTGCACGCTGATGAAGCGCTCGTAGTGACCCAGATCCATGTCCGTCTCAGCACCGTCTTCGGTGACGAAGACTTCGCCGTGCTGAAGCGGATTCATCGTGCCTGGATCGACGTTGATGTACGGATCCAACTTCTGAATCGCAACCTTGAGGCCGCGAGCTTCAAGGAGAGCACCAATGGACGCGGAGGCGAGGCCCTTGCCGAGCGACGACACCACACCGCCGGTCACGAACAGATACTTGGTCTGCTTGGATACGCTGCGCTTTGGGTTCATAGCAATTCCCCGTCGGTCGGTTCGACCGCAAAGTCGGCGCCTGTGTGCCACAAGCGAAGCCTACACGTCAAGGTAAGAACTGAAACCGCGTAGCTTGCGGAACGTGCGCTTGACGGTTCAGCCAATCGACGGCAAAGATTGCAAATTGTGACGCCACTTTTCGTCTGTTTGTCGCTAGTGCTCGGTGCGGCGGTCTGTGTGATGTTGCGCAGCCAGCGGCTCGCCGAGTGGAATCGTCTGCTGCAGCAGACCAAAGAGCGCGCAGCCGAGATCGTTGATGAGGCACGCACGAACGCAGAACGGCAGCTTACGCAGGCTCGCAGCGACGCGGCAGAACAGAAGCTACGGCGTCAGCAGCAAGGGGAACGTGACCTGCAACAGCGACGAGAGCTGCTCAAGCGAGGCCAGCAACAAATTGCGTCGTGGGATCAGACGCTACAGCGCACGGAACAGCAGATCGAAGCCAAGATCGCCATGCTCGTCGAGCGAGAGCGAAACCTGACAACGCTTGCGGCAAGACAGAAGGCTGCGCAAGATCGTCGCTCGTCGCTGATTCAGCAAACCAGTGAGCAGCTTCAGAAGCAAGCTGGAGAGACCTTTGCCGACGCCAAAGCGCGTCTGATCTTGGAATGGACCGAGCAAGCGCGCGCTGCCGGTGCCGATCGCGTCCGTCAGCTCGAGCAAGGTCAGAACAGCGCAGAAGTCGCGGGACGCGCGCGTCGGCTGCTCGAGGTGACGAGCCAGCGCTACGAAGGTCACTATCTGACGGAGCGACTGTTATCGACGCTGCCGATTCCAACCGAGATCATCGATCGTGTATTTGGCGACGGAGCCGACGTGATGGCGGTGATCGGTGAAGTGGCCAATATCAAGCTCACGATCAGCGACGACAGAAGCGCGGTTCGGCTCGAAGGACAAGACAGCTTCGGTCGTGAAATCGCTCGTCGGACGCTGGCGCGTCTGATCAAGATGGGAAGCCGCAGCGAGCCCGATTCGGTTCGACGAATGGCCACGGGACTGTCCGAAGATCTGGATCGCGAAACTGTCGAGCTTGGTCGTCGGGCATTCAAAGAGCTAGAGATCCCGCGCGCGCATCCCGATATCGTGCGTCTCGTCGGTCGGCTGAACTACCGCACGTCGTACAGTCAAAACCAGTGGAAGCATGCCGTCGAGTCAGCGTTCTTGTGTGGAATGCTCGCGGCAGAGCTGCGACTGGATATGAAGATTGCTCGACGGGCCGCGCTGATGCATGACATTGGCAAGTCGCTGACGCATGCCATCGACGGAAGTCACGCAGTCATCGGGGCTGACTATGCTCGACGACTGGGAGAGTCCGAGATGGTGGCGAACGCCATTGGCGCACATCACCTCGACGAGCCGTTCAATTCTCCGTACGCGCTGATCGTCGCTGCATCCGATGCAATGAGCGGCGGTCGTCCCGGCGCACGTCACGAACAAGAAGGCAGTCACATTCAGCGCATCGACGATCTGGAAAAGCTGGCGCTCGGTGCGCAAGGCGTCGATCGCTGCTACGCGCTTCAAGCCGGTCGCGAGCTGCGCATCCACGTCAGAGAAAACCAGGTGGACGATCTTCGCGCAGCCCTGATGGCGTCGGAGCTGGCGCAAAAAATCAGCGACAACTTGGTCTTCCCCGGACAGATCAAAGTCACCGTGATTCGCGAGCTGAACGTCGTCAGCGTAGCCAACTAGCACTAGAATCGGTGCCGTGAGCGACAAGTCGGACAGACCTGAAGGTCAATCGGACGACGGAATTTCTTCGTCGCAGCCCGGCGTTGACTCACGACCACGCTCAGGTTCTCGACGGCGTGGAGTCACCACATCGGGATCGTATCTGCCCGTCTCGGGACCACGCAAGCTGCCAGCAAGTGGTCGTTTACCGACGGGAAAGTTGGCTCGTCCCTCGAATGCCAAGAATGTGTCGAGGCAACGACAACGAGGCCGACTGGCCGAGCTGGCGAGCTTGCCAGCCAAGCTCCCGGAGAAGATCGGCGAAGGCATCGAGCGCGGCATCAGCGTCACCACCAATGCCCTACGAGATCCCGTCGGAACGGTTCAGCAAGCCGTCGCTGCACTGCCGGTGCCCAAAGGCTTGGTCCTCGGCTGGGCGATCGCAATGCTGCTGCCGATCGCGCTGTATTTTGTCGATCTGGGCGCGGGCAGCCTGTCGCAGATCGACGCAGAAGTCGCGCTGGTGGTGCGCAAAGTCTTGTCCGGTCAGCTGCCGTGGAATGAAGCGTTTCGCAGTGTGCCGTCACCGACGGGAGGCCCGCTCGGAGTGGTTCCGTTTGTGCTGCTCAGTCGGCTGTTTGGGATGAGCGAAGCGACGCTGCGGCTGGTACCTGTGCTGGCTGCACTCGGGGCGGCAAGCTGCTTGCTGGCCATTGCAATCGATGTCGGCGTCGGACGAAACACCGGTGGACTGGCTGGGCTGGTGCTGTTGGCGATGCCGCTCACGTATGAGCTGTCACATCGCATCGTGCCCGATATGCTCGTCGCGGTGGCGTCGGCAGGATCGGTGGCGCTGGTCAGTCACAGCCTGCACGGTCACAAGTTCGATCGACACATCTTGCCGATGCACAAGCAAGCCGACGAGCCTGCGCCGCTGCCCCTGCGTCGATTGCCGATGCTGTTTGCGGCGCTTGGGATTGGGCTGGCCGGAGTGCTCGACGTACGCGCCGGTCTGACTGCGCTGTTGTTTGGCTTTTTCGACTGCGTCATTTCCCATCGCGGCCTGCTGCGCAAGCGTCGTGTGTGGCTGATGTGGCTGGGCGGAACGCTGCTGCTGCTCGGTGCGTCGGCGATTCACGGCGGAGCGCTGCGCACGCTGTTTCACCGTCCCGCACCAGGAGTCTTTGGACAGGCATTCGACGCGGTCTGGCGACAAGGTCCAAGCTGGTTCGGTCGTCACGTCGGTCAAGTCGTGGTCGTGACGATGGTGTTCGGGCTGCTGCTCGGATCGATGCGACGCGCATCACGGCCCCTGCTGGTGTGGATGATGCTGGCGACGCTTCTGACCTGGGTCGGAGGAGATCTCGCGCCGCCGCGTGGCCTGGGACTGCTGCTACCACCGCTGGCGCTGGCGTCGGCAGTTGGGCTTCAGTCGCCGGTGCGCTGGCTGGGATCGCTCGGTGGGCTCATTACGACGCTGGCGCTGGCTGGCGTGGTTGCGGCGGTCATCGAAGGCGATCCGGTGATTCACCAAAGCGACTCTGTGAAGATCCTGATTCAGTCGCAGCGACATGCTCCACCGTCGGCGAAGCGCTGTGTTGTTGGGCTGCGCGAAGCGGTCCCAGCCTATTATTCTCGACGACAGATTGAGCACTTTGAGAGCGTGACGGCACTACGGCAAAAGCTCGGCGACGGGGATCTTTTTTCCTGTCTGATTCCGAGAGAGCTGCTGCCCGAGATGAAGCGCGCGTTTGCGGCAACTTCGGTCCAGCCGTCACCATCGCCAAAGAATCCGAAGTCTGACAAGACAGCGACGACAAAGCCGCTGCCAAAGCCCGCGCCAAAGCCGGACAAAGAGCCAGAGCTGGGCGAGATGATTGGCACCGTGCTCTTAACCACGCTCGATGTCGAAGAGCCGCCGCTGGACACCAAAGGCCCGCAGCTGGTCCTGGTTTCGCGCTAATCACCGTCGGAACATCGGATTCAGCCGTCGCACGCTCTGTGGCGCTAGTTTTTGCTGCTGGCGGACGAGTGACTCAGGTCATTTTGTGGCTCAGGTACCGTCGCTGAAGCATAGCGAGGCAGCAGCGCCGCACGCTTGAGCGAACCAAACGTATCGGTGATCTGTCGCAGCGTCGCCCGGTTGACCATCCACGTCGGAATCTGTCCGCCTGGATCCATGTGCGCTTGAAATTCCACGCGGGTCTTCGTCGGAGAAATCGCCGAAAGTCGCCAGCGCCCGTGATTATCCCGCATCGGAACCAGCGACGTTTTGCGAGGCACACAGCCCGCAGTCCACATCCTCCACTCACTGATGAACACGTCGCTGCGCGGGTGGATCAGGTTCACATCCATGCAGTAATAGCGACGAGAAACAACGGGCGGATCGATCTCAATGTAGTAGCTCTTGCCGCTGCCGTCGCCGGGCAGTCGTCGCGACACCGAGGTCGGCGGCATAAACTCTGCGTAGGACTCAATGTCTCCGAGGACAGCGAACAGCGCTCCCGCCGGAACGTCGTAGACAGCTTCGCCGCGTACTTCGTTGACCGACGATGCGCCAAAGCGACGGAACCAGACCGAGACGCCATCACGCTCCGCCGCAAACTGCCAGCTCTCTTCGATGGGAAGCGGCACGGCAGAGTCTTCCGCAAGTGCCGATGTAACGACGAGAAAAGCACAAGAAGCAGCGATCTTGGATGGGCAAGGCATGGTTTGGCTCCGCTGTTGCAGTCCGCGTCTCCGCGCGTGCGCCACAATCGCCCCAAGCGGACATCGGACAGCGACGCAAGTCAAGACCGCCAGCGCGAATTTGTAGTTTTGTACCGCTCAGCAAGTCGGAAGCGCTCACGACTGAGCAGCGAAGAAACAGCGAAGAAACAGCGAAGAAACAGCGAAGAAACAAAGACGGACGCTCACCTTTACATCGGCGGGCGGTGTCGGCTACCGTGTCTGCCGCCCATTACGTCGGCCCATAAGGCCGCATTATCTAGCGAGGTCCGTCGTGAGCAAGACCACCCGCATTGAAAAAGACACCTTCGGGGACATCGAAGTCCCCAACGACCGCTACTACGGAGCGCAGACGCAGCGCTCGCTACAAAACTTCCGCATCGGCGGGGAGCGCTTCCCGCGTGAGTTCATCTATGCGCTCGGTATCGTCAAAAAGGCCGCCGCGCGCGTCAACGTCAAGCTGGGGAAGCTCGACGGCAAGCTCCTGCCCGCGATTGAGCAGGCCGCCGACGAAGTGATCGCTGGAAAGCTCGATGATCACTTCCCGCTCGTCGTCTGGCAGACCGGATCGGGAACCCAGACGAACATGAACGCCAACGAGGTCATCGGCAACCGCGCCAGCGAGCTGCTCGGTGGAGTCCTCGGCAGCAAGAAGCCGGTTCATCCCAACGATCACGTCAACATGTCGCAGTCAACGAATGACTCGTTTCCGACTTCGATGCACGTTGCGGTGGTTGATCGGGTTCACAACGGGCTGCTGCCTGCGCTCAAGCGGCTGGAAGAGGCGCTGGAAGCGAAGTCGAAGCAGTTTGCCCACATCGTCAAGATTGGCCGAACGCACCTGATGGATGCGACGCCGCTGACGATGGGTCAGACGTTTTCGGGCTATGCCGCACAGATTCGCGGAGCCGCCGCAGCAGTTCGCGCCGCGCTGCCTCAGATGTATGAGCTGGCTGCGGGTGGAACGGCGGTTGGAACCGGGCTCAACAGTCATCCACAGTACGCAGTCGAAGTCGCAGCAGAGATCGCGAACCTGACCGGGCTGCCGTTTGTGACCGCACCGAACAAGTTTGCGGCGCTGGCGGCTCACGATGCGGTGGTGACGCTGTCGGGCACGCTCAAGACAACGGCGGTGGCTTGTAACAAGGTTGCCAACGACATTCGGCTGCTCGGTTCGGGTCCACGCTGTGCGCTCGGAGAGCTGAAGCTGCCGGAAAACGAGCCGGGAAGCTCGATCATGCCGGGCAAGGTCAACCCGACGCAGTGCGAGGCCATGACGATGGTGTGCGCGCAGGTGGTTGGCAATGACACAGCGGTGGCGTTCGCAGGTGCGCAAGGTCACTTCGAGCTCAACGTGTTCAAGCCGGTGCTGGCGTACGCGACGCTTCAGTCGGTGCGGCTGCTGACCGATGCGTGTCACTCGTTCGTCGATAACTGCGTGGTGGGAATCGAAGCGGACGAAGAGCGAATCAAGGATCTGCTCGATCGCTCGCTGATGCTGGTGACGGCGCTGGCGCCGAAGCTGGGCTACGACATGGCGGCAAAGATCGCGAAGACGGCGCACAAGCAGGGCAAGACGCTCAAGCAAGTGGCGCTGGAGTTGGGCGCGCTCACCGAGTCGGAGTTCGACGCGGTGGTCCGTCCCGAAGAGATGTGCGAGCCGAAACCGTAAGTGCAGACGCAAGCTCCACATAGCGAAGGTCCAAGTCCGCAGCGTCCGCTCGATGTCGCGCTGCGGGTGCTGCTGCGGGTCGAAGAAGGTGCGTATGCGACGCTGGCGCTCACCGGAGAGCTGAATCGTCACGCGCTGAGCGAATCGGAAAGAGCGCTGGTGACAGAGCTGTGTTACGGCACGCTGCGACAAGCGCTGCGGCTCGATCGCGCGCTGTCGGCTCACGCTCCGCGCGGGCTGCACAAGCTGGATGCGACGACGAAGACGCTGCTGCGGCTCGGTGCGTATCAGCTTCTGTTTATGCAGGCGCGTCCGCACTTTGTCGTCGATGCAGTGGTCAGCACGCTGAAGAAAAAGCGCGGTGCCGGTCTGTCGGGTTTTGCGAATGCGCTGCTGCGCAAGCTGCTGACCGCCAAAGAGCCTCCGCTTCCACCATATCCGTCGCTGAGTGCGCCGAAGTCTGCGTGGATTCGCGTGCTGGCGCAGCATCACAGCCTGTCGGAAGAGCTGACCTCGCTGCTGTGGGACGTAGTCCAAAGTCCGACAGAGCTAGACGAGCTCTTGCGCGCGCTGGGACAGCCTGCGTCTACTTGGCTGCGCGTCAACACGCTGCGCGGCTCGTCACAAGATGCGCTGTCGGCGCTGCGGGCAGAGCTTGCGACAGCTCCGACGGTGCATCCCGAGCTTCCCGAGGCAGTTGAGCTTCATGGCGGTCATCCGTTTGCGGGTCCAGCGTTTGCCAAGGGACTGGTGACAGCACAGGACCTGGCGGCGCAGCTTGTGACACGACTTTTGCTCAGCGACACGACGGAAGGAACGCTGAAGCTGCCCGAGGGAGCGATCCTCGACGGCTGCGCGGGCATCGGCGGCAAGACCTGTCACCTGGCGGCGCTGCTGCAAAATCAGCGAGACATCGACGCGGTGGACATCTTGCCGCGCAAGCTAGAGCTGTGTCGCGATCACGCGCATCGACTCGGTTGTCGTCGGATTCATACGATCTCAGCGAGCCTGTTGGATGAGCGCGCGCCGCTGCGACCACGCTATGCGGCGGTGCTGCTCGATGCGCCGTGTAGCGGGTCCGGGGTTCTGCGTCGGCATCCCGAAGCGCGAAGCAAGCCGCTGCCACTGGATGCGCTGACGACGCTGCAAGCCCAGCTTCTCGAGCGCGTCGCGAGCCTGGTGATGCCCGGCGGTGTGCTGGTCTATTCGGTGTGCAGCTTGATTCCGGCGGAGGGTCCGTCGCAGATGGCTGCGTTTTTGGCCAGGCATCCAGACTTTTCGCCGCTGCCTCCGTCTCCGAACGATCCGCTGTTTTGCGCAGGCCCGACGCCGCTGTGTGAGCCGTCGTCGCCGTTTGCGCTGCGGACGCTGCCTCATCGCCACAACGCCGATGGCTTTTACGCCGTTCGTCTTCTGCGTGCTTGTACCGCGAGGCCGACGGGGTAATATCGCGCCGTCATGAAGTTGGCTCTGGTGACAGGAGGCACGCGAGGCATCGGTCTTGCGGTGGCTCGTCTACTTGCTGCACAGGGGATGGCGGTCACGGTCACGTACGCGCACGACGCCGAGGCAGCGCAGCAAACCGTCGCTCAGGCACAAGCGGAAGGGCTTTCACTGTCCGCGCTGCGCTGTGACGCTGGATCCGCCGCAGACTGGCGCACGCTGTCGCAGCCGGGTGGATTTCTCGACGGCAAGAGCGTCTCTGTCTTGGTCCATGCAGCCGGGTTTACGCGCGACAAGCTGGCGATGACGATGCCGGTTCAAGACTTTGACGATGTGCTCGGCGTTCACCTGCGCGGAGGCTTTCTGGCAGCCCAAGCGGTGATGAAGGGCATGATCGCGGCTCGCAACGGTCGGATCGTGTTCATTTGCTCACCAACGGCTTGGCTGGGACGACGCGGCCAGACCGCATACGGAGCCGCCAAAGCAGGACTGTACGGACTGACGCAGAGCCTGGTGCAAGAGCTGTCACGCTTTCAGATCACCTGCAACTGCGTGTCAGCGGGACTTGTGGACACTTCGCTCACCGCTGAGCTGCCCGAGTCCGTACGCGCAGACCTTCTATCGGCCATTCCCATGGGACGAGCCGGAACCGCAGCAGAAGTCGCAGAGCTTGTTGGCTTTCTGGCATCGAAGCAATCAGCCTACATCACCGGACAGTGGCTGGCAGTCGATGGCGGCCTGGACGCACTCGCCGAAGACAATTTCTGATCAAACACGAATGAATGTGCGGATCGTCCGTACCAATCGATCGTGTGGATACGAAGAGAAACCCCATGACCCAAAGCAGCTTTGTTCACGAGATCAAGGAACTCATCATTTCCAGCTTGAAGCTGGACAAAAAGCCCGAAGACATCGCCGACGATGCGCCGCTGTTCGGTGGTGGACTCGGACTCGATTCGATCGACGCGCTGGAGCTGGCCGTTGCGATCGAGCGCGCCTATCGCGTCACCATTCCCGACGAAAAGGTAGGCAAGCAAGCCTTCACCTCTGCCGCCGCGCTGGCTGACTATGTGGCGACGAACCGTTAACCAAGCCGCGCTGGCTGTGGCGATCTTGGCTGCTCCGGCGAGCCGTCCGGTGCAAGCGGCGTCGCTGCCTTCCCCGATCGAGCTGATGACCAAGGTCGATGCGGCGCAAAAAGATCTGCGCTCACTGCGCGCTGACTTTGTTCAGCACAGTCGGGTCAAGCTGTTCCGTCAGCAGATCAGCTCGGAAGGCAGGCTTCAGTATCAAAAGGGCGATCCGGCGCGTCTGCGCTGGGAATACCTGAAGCCCGATCCCTCGACGATGCTTCTCGTCGGTGACAAAGTGCAGCTCAAGATGGGCACGAGGCCGCCGCAGGTCATCGATACCGGCAAAGATCCCATGCTGCGCGCGATCTTTACGCAGCTTCGGCTGTGGCTCGGTCAAGGCTCGCTGCGCGAAGCCGAGAGTGAATACGAGATCTCGGTGGCCGGTAGCGTCGATCAGCCCGCGCTGGTTCTGGTTCCCAAAGCCCAGTCGCCGCTTCAGCGGGTATTTTCGCGCATCGAGCTACATCTCGACGGCAAGACAATGCTGTTGCGACGCTTGATGATGGTCGAACAGAGCGGAGATGAAAAGGAAATCATCTTCGGCAAGCTCGATCGCAATATCGAGATATCAGCTTCTCAGTTCCAGTAAGCATCAATAACTGGATAGCGCGATACCGATTCCCCTACGAGAGCACAAATTCTCAAACAAAAAGCTCTCGCCACCGTCGCTGAACACTCATATCAGCACAACTCTCTCTGGTCAAATCCCTTTATTCTGCATAACCTAATTTTGCAGAACTCAGGCAGGTACGTACGATGGGCCAAATACCTGCATTGAGTAGCTTTGTGCGCAACGCCGCGCTGGAAAGGGAAGTGGCTATGGGAACTCGTCTTTATGTTGGTAATTTGCCTTATGGTGCGAAAGAACAAGAGATTCAGGACTTCTTTGAGCAGTCTGGTTCTCGGCAAGTGACGCAGGTCAAGATCATCACCGATCGCGAGACGGGTCGTCCGCGTGGCTTCGCTTTCGTCGAGCTGTCCGAAGCCAAGATGGCAGAAAGCGCCATCGCAGAGCTTCACGGCACGCAGTTTGGTGGCCGCAAGATCGTCGTCAATCAAGCGCACACGCCCCGCAATGAGTCGCGCGGGGGCCGCTCGCCTCGCTAAGCACGTCCAGTTCCCTTCCATTTTTTTGATTGTTTTTTCGCACGCCGGGTTCCCGGCCTTCGCCGCGTTGTCTTGGGCCCAAGCGGTGTGATAGGTCTTACGGTGCGTGATGTTTTTGTTTCGTCGCATGATCTGCACGGTGCTGTGCCTGCTCGTTTGGGCGGGCCTGCTGCTGCCTGTGCAGGCTGCGTATCGCTGCTCGGCGATGGAAGGCAGCCGGATGTCTGCGCCGTGCTGTCCCAGCGAGCTGGATGCTGCGCCGCCCCAGACCGCGATCGCGCATCACTGCTGTGATCGACTTGCTGCACCTACGCTGGATACCGCCGCACCACATCGCAGTGACAAGCTGCGTCCGATCTTCAAAAGTCCACTCCTGCTTACGGTCTTGCCGCTGCTGGATCCGCATCACCTACAGCAAGCGACAGACATCCTTCCCGATAGACAGACAGCGCCCCCAAGTGCGCGCTACGTACGAACAGGAATCACAGTCCTTCAGATCTGATTTCCCGACGCGGTGAAGCCTTACAGACACCCTGCGTTTCGGAGGAATCAACATGTCCGTCGTTCGTGCCCTAACAGTGGGCATTGTGGTCTTTTGGCAAGTAGTTGCTTGCGCAAAAGTTATGGAGACTGAAGTATCGCAGTCTCCCCTTTCCCTGTCTGATGTACTTGCGCAAGTCGCACGCAACAGTCCGGTACTGCTTAGCAAAGGACAAGTCACACGCGCAGCCAAGACCCGCGCTGCGCAAGTGGGAGCCTTTGAAGATCCGATGGTGATGGTCGAGCTGTGGCAGGCTCCGACTTCGCTGTCTCGACTGCCGCTGATGGTGACGCTGAAACAGCCGCTGCCATGGCTGGGAACACTGAAAGCGCGCAGCCAGGTTGCCCACATCGATGGTCAGCGCGCACAGCTGGAAGAGTCTCTGCAGCAGCGCAGCCTGATGCTCGCAGCAGTGCGTGCGTACTATCAGCTTGCACTCGCGCATCGACAGCTGGCGGTTCAGCAGCAGAATCAGAAGCTGCTTCAGGTGATTGTGTCGTCGGTGGATGTCCGCTATCGGGTGGGCCGTGCCGAGCTGGCAGAGCTGCTGGATGCGCAGCAGGCTGTCCATCAACAAGAGACTCTCCTATACGAGCTACAGCGCGAACAGGAGCTGGCAGAGACAGAGCTTCTATCGCTGCTTGGAGAGTCTTCCCGTAGGTCTTTGGGAGTCCCCCAAACGACTCCGCAGCTTGCACAGCTTCCGACGCTGGAAGAGCTACTAGAGCAGGCGCTTACGCACCGTCCAGAGCTTGTCATGGCCCAGCTCCTACGTCAGCAGGCACAGGCGAAAGTGACGGTCGCACGCAATGAACAAGCACCGGACTTGGCCTTGTCAGCCAGCTTCATGACGGTGCTTCGGAGTGACATGGAAAATGCCTTTACCGCCGGTGTTTCTTCGTCCATTCCTTCCTTTTCTTTGATCAAGCGACGTGCCGCCGAGCGCGAAGCGGAAGCGATGCAGCAAGCGGCAGCACACGAACAGAGCCAGCTTCGTGCCAGCATCACAGCGGAAGTACGTGCAGCGTTTCTTCGACTTTCGACCGTCCAGCGACACCTGGCTCTGCATCGTGATGATCTGATTCCGCTCTCTGATCGCGCGGTGCAAGCGGCACGCGCAGGCTATCAGAGCGGCAAGGTCGGACTGTCTCTGCTTCTATCCACGACGCAGCGACTCATCGAGCAGAGACTCAGCTACGAGCGCTATCTGGCAGAGTACGGACTGCGGCGCGCAGAGCTGGACCTGGCCGTCGGAAAGGAAGTGTCGCCATGAGCCCAAACAGCCAAGCGAGTCCAAAGAGTCCAGAGAACCAAGCGCGTCCACCTGCATCCGCACCGCGCGCGCGCACCGCAGTCCTTTTCGTCCTGTTGGCGGTTCCATCGATCGCAGCGGTCTGGCTGTATCGCGAGCTATCTATCTTGCGCGCACGGCGCAGCACAGAACAACTTGCCATGAAAGGAATCGGCCAGCGCGCAGAGCAGTGGACGTGTCCGATGCATCTTCAGTACGTGCTGGATCATCAAGGAACCTGTCCGATCTGTGGCATGGACTTGGTTCCACAAAAGAGCCTAGAAAAGACCAGTGCTCCGTCGATAAACATGGACTCTGGCCAGCAAAAGCTCTTGGGAATCCGTGTAACGAAGGTACAGCGTGCACCGTTTGGTGAAGCAATTCGGACCACCGGAAGAATTGCCTATGATGAGACGCTGGTACATCACGTTCACACCAAATATGAAGCATACGTAGAGCATCTTTTTGCCAACTACGTTGGAAAAGCGGTCAAAAAGGGAGAGCCGCTGGTGTCTCTGTACAGTCCCGAGCTATACAGCGCAGAGCAAGAGTATCTGATCGCGCAAAAAGCCAGCGTAGCGACGGTACATGGTGGCATTAACCTGGTCGAGTCTGCGCGCGAAAAGCTCCTGCTTTGGAACCTGAGTCCGCAAGACATTGCAACCTTAGAGCGAAGCGGACGCGCCAGCCGAACCTTCAACTTGTATGCACCCACTGCGGGCTATGTGATTGCCAAGACAGCGGTACACGGCATGCGGATCAAGCCGGAAGACTCGCTGTTTGACATCGTGGATCTGTCGCGAATGTGGGTGCTGGCCGATGTCTATGAATACGAGCTTCCGCGCGTAAAGCTAGGCCAGTCAGCGACGATCACCCTGCCCTACTGGCCGGGTCGAACATGGCAGGGAAAGACCAGCTTTGTCTTTCCTTCTGTGGATCCCAAGACGCGTACCGTGCGCGTGCGGATCGAAGTAGACAATCCACAAGGAGATCTCAAAGCGGACATGTTTGCGGACGTTGAGCTGCAAGTCGCAAGCAGGGATGCGCTGGTGATTCCCGACGATGCAGTGATTGAGACAGGAAGAAGAAAGCTCGCGTTTGTGAAGCGTGCAGATGGAACGCTACAGCAGCGCGAAGTGCTTACCGGAGAGCGCTCTTCACACCTGTTTGAGGTGAAGAGCGGACTCAATGAAGGTGAGCTGGTGGCACAAGGAGCCAGCTTCCTACTGGACTCTGAAGCGCGACTGCAGAGCGGAATGCTCGACGAAAAACCAGCCAATGATCTGGGCACTTCCCCGCAGCCAGATCACAGCACGCACATGAATCACGATGCTCACACAGATCACAGCGTACACAAGCATCATGAGCACAAAGGACAGACACCATGATTGCCAAGCTGATTGCGCTGTGTGCGCGACATCGTCTGCTGGTGGTGATGCTGTCTGCGGTGGCTTGTATCGTCGCTGTGATGTGCTTGCGAAACATTCCGCTCGATGCCATTCCTGATCTATCGGACACCCAAGTGATTGTCTATTCACGCTGGGAACAGAGTCCGGATCGCATCGAAGATCAGGTGACGTATCCGATCATCACATCGCTGCTTGGTGCGCCCAAGGTCAAAGGAATCCGAGGCTTTAGTGACTTTGGCTATTCCTATGTCTACGTCCTATTTGAAGACGGAACCGACATCTACTGGGCTCGCTCGCGGGTGCTGGAATATCTGTCCAAGATCAAGGCCAAGCTCCCCAAAGAGGTTGCAACAGAGCTGGGTCCAGATGCAACCGGCGTAGGCTGGGTGTTTCAGTATGCACTCGTCGATGAAAGCGGTCAGCAGTCCTTGTCAGAGCTGCGATCCTATCAGGACTGGTTTCTGCGCTTTGCGGTGCAGTCTGTGCCCGGTGTCGCGGAAGTTGCATCGGTCGGTGGCGCAATCAAACAGTACCAAGTCACGGTCGATCCCAATCGCTTACAAGCGTACGGAATCAGCATGGCAGAAGTCGCGGAAGCACTGCGCAAGAGCAATGCGGAAGTGGGCGGCAGGCTGGTCGAGATCTCTGGAAAAGAGTTCATGGTGCGCGGTCGTGGCTACGTGCAGTCTGTCGCCGATTTGGAACAAGTGGTCCTGCGCACAAACGATCTGGGAACACCGCTGCGGATTGTCGATATTGGGCGCGTCAGCCTCGGTCCAGAGCTACGCAGAGGAGTGGCAGACTTGGACGGACGCGGCGAAGTGGTGGGCGGAATCGTGGTGATGCGGATGGGCGAACATGCGCTGTCTGTGATCGAACGCGTGAAGGAACGACTGCATCAGCTTGAGCCCTCCTTACCAAAGGGAGTCCGCATCGTAACCACCTATGATCGATCAGAGCTGATCCTGCGCGCGATCGATACGCTGCGGCATGAGCTGATGGTGGAAATCACTGTGGTGTCGATCATCATCTTGCTGTTTCTGTGGCACCTTCCGTCGGCGATCGTTCCGATTGTGACCATTCCGGTTGCGGTCCTTCTGTCCTTCATTCCGCTGTATCTGCTGGGTGTTCCTGCCAACCTGATGTCTCTGTCCGGCATCGCGATCTCGATCGGAGTCCTGGTTGATGGCGCGATCGTGGAAGTGGAAAACGCTTATCGCAAGATTCAGAAGTGGCAAGAGTCGGGCTCTGGCGAAGACTTCGGACTGGTTCGGCTGCGAGCACTGCAAGAAGTCGGTCCGTCGGTGTTCTTCTCTCTGCTGGTGATTGCGGTGGCGTTTCTGCCGGTCTTTACGCTGGTCGATCAGGAAGGACGGCTGTTTCGTCCGCTCGCGCTGAGTAAGAACCTGGCGATGGCCATTGCAGCGATCTTGGCGGTCACGCTCGATCCGGCGCTGCGCATGATGCTGTCGCGGATCACTCCCTATCGATTCCGTCCAGCGATTCTGTCCAGTCTGTGTAACCGCGTGATGATCGGAACGTATCATCGCGAAGAACAGCATCCGATCAGTCGCCTGCTGTTTCGCGTCTACGATCCAGTCTGTCGCTTCGTGCTTCATCATCCAAAGAGCGTGATCGGTGGCGCACTTTTGCTGACGCTGAGCACGATTCCCATCTATCAGCGCTTGGGATCAGAGTTTATGCCGCCGCTGCATGAAGGGAGCATTCTGTACATGCCCACCACGCTGCCTGGTGTGTCGGCTCAGGAAGCGCAAAAGATCCTCACCATGCAGGACAGAATCCTGCGTGAGTTTCCGGAAGTACAGTCTGTGTTTGGCAAAGCAGGTCGCGCAGATACCTCAACCGATCCGGCTCCGCTGTCGATGATGGAAACGACGATTGTGCTACGTCCCCCATCGCAGTGGCGCAAGACGCCGCGCTTTTATTCTGGCTGGTCCTGGCTTCCTTTGGTGATGAAGGAAGAGCTGCGATCTGTGTGGCCGGATCACATCACGCATGAAGAGCTGGTGACAGAGCTAGACAGAGCGCTGCGGATTGCAGGAACCACCAATGCGTGGACCATGCCGATCAAGGCGCGGCTGGACATGCTCTCGACGGGAGTACGCACTCCGATTGGCATCAAGATCTTCGGACAGAATCCCAAGGAACTGGATCAGATCGGAGCGCAGATCGAAGCGATTGTGCGCAGCATTGCTGGTACGCGCTCGGTCTTTGCAGAGCGAACAACCGGCGGATACTTCTTGGACTTTACGCCAAAGAGAGAAGCGCTCGGTCGCTACGGACTGTCGGTCGATGATCTAAGCAGCGTGATTGCGCAAGCGATTGGCGGAGAGTCGGTGACAACGACCATTGAAGGAAGGGAACGCTACTCTGTCAGCCTTCGGTATCCGCGTGAGCTGCGTCAAGATCTGCAAGAGCTATCGCGTGCGCTGATTCCGATTCCGGGCGGTGGCAACATTCCGATCGGACAAGTTGCAGCGCTGTCTATGACCACTGGACCTTCGATGCTGCGCGATGAAAACGGAATGCTCGCAGCGTATGTCTACGTAGACTTTGATACCTCGCAACGGGACATCGGAAGCTATGTCGAGGAAGCGCGATCCACCGTCGCTGCGAAGCTGTCTCTGCCGAGTGGTTATCGCTTGGAATGGAGCGGTCAGTTTGAAAACATGCTGCGCGTGCGCGAGCGCTTACAGCTCGTGGTTCCGCTCACGATCTTGCTGATCTTTTTGCTGCTGTACGCCAGTACGCAGAGCGCATGGAAAGCAACGATTGTGCTGCTGGCGGTTCCTTTTTCTGCGCTGGGAGCCATCTGGCTGCTCTATCTGCTCGGTTACAACACGTCGGTGGCGGTCTGGGTCGGTGTGATCGCGCTGCTCGGTCTGGATGCCGAGACAGGCGTGTTCATGCTGATGTACTTGGATCTGTCGTACGAAGAAGCGAAGCAGGAAGGACGACTGCGCAACAGACTCGAGCTGATCGAAGCGGTGGTTCATGGCGCGGTCAAGAGAGTCCGTCCCAAAGCCATGACGGTGCTGGCGGCGCTGCTTGGACTGCTGCCGATTCTGTGGTCGCACGGAACCGGAGCCGATGTGATGAAGCGGATTGCAGCGCCGATGGTGGGCGGGCTCGCAACGTCCTTTTTGCTGGAGCTGATTGTCTATCCGCCGATCTATCTGCTGTGGAAACAGCGCGAGCTTCCGCCAGAAGATGACCAGACAGACTCGCTAGACAGATCAGTCTAATAAGCCAACAACACCACTCTGTTACACGGCGTTTCCTGACGGATTGGCTAGACAGAAAAAGTAGACAGCTCTGTCGCCACTAGAGGAAGCGCCACAGGGAATCGACCGGAGTCTGGGACTTAAACCGTCGATACGCACGACAAGCGAAGTACAGCGGAATCAGTCCCAGCAGCCACACCAGATAGGTCACGGGCAGGCTCGCTCCTTTGCGAAACCAGATCGCGCCGAGCACGGAAAACTGAAACAGGTGTAGCAGGTAATAGAACAGCGGAACCTGTCCGAACGTAGACAGGAGATCACAGAGGCGCGGCAGCAGACCTTGAGCGCGGTTCCACAAGGACAGCAAAAGCAGGTTCAGTCCGACAAACAAAAACAAGAACACCAGCGACGGTGGATACTTGATCAAGTTGAAGAACTCGATGACGCTGCCATCACGCGGAAGCCGCAGGTTTCCCGGTCCGCCGATGGCACGCAGCACAAGTGCAGTCGCCACCAGCGCAAGTCCGATAAGGGGAAGTCGGCGCAGCGTAGACTCTGCATCCGCATGAAGCAGACGGCCCAGCACGACGCCCCACAGCGCGACTCCGCTCCACGGAATCAGCGGATACAGCACAAATCCGGTGCCGCTGTGGCCGGGCAAAAACACAAGCCGTAGGAGCAGTCCGTAGGAATCGCGCAGGTGCTCTGGACTTGGCACAAGGATGCTGGATGCCACGATGAGGAGCGTCGCCAACAGGGCCAGATACCGGCTCCGTACACGAAAAACCAGCGACGAAAGGAGCAGCGCCATTCCCAGTCCAGTCAGCACCGTAAAGACCAGCAGCATCGGTCCCGGTGTTCCCGGCCACGGACCATCAGGAATCGCGGGCGGCGGTACTTCGCTATAGCGAAACCCAAGCGTCCACGCACGATTTTCCACAAGCTGATTCAGCAAAAGAAGCAGGACTCCGCGCTTACACAGAAAGCTCCGCGCTTGGGAATCGGTCATGCCTTGCTCTGTACGTGACTGAAGCAGCAGCGCGACGCTACAGCCCAACAGCAGAAAGAATCCGGGCGCGCACAGATGCGTCACAAGGCGCGTCACAAACGGTTGCCAAGCGGTGTAGCGCGTCCAGGCTCCTGCCCAGACCTCCGAGGGATGATAGCGATAGACAAACGCAACGACATGGTCGAGCGCCATCAGCACCATGATCAGCCCGCGCTGGATATCCAGAGCGGCCAGTCTCTTCGCCATGTGTTGCCTCGGAGTCTGCGCAGTGATGCGTTGTGGTTAGTTCACCGATCCATCGCGACGCAGCAGCAGCTTTTCTGCCAGGTTCGCTTCCACTTCGGACCGATCAAACAGCATCTTTTCCTGTTTCCCATCGAGCCAGTTTTGGTGCGTGTTGCTGAAGAACGGACTCTGTGGATCACCGGAGTTTCCGCGTGGGAAGTTGACCACCGCCGACGGAGATCCCGTGCCATCAAACGTCACGATCATGCGGAACAGAGACCCCTGACGCGCGCTCCAGGTCTGCTTGAGCTTTCCTGCGGAGTCGCTCATCGCGGAAGAGGAAACGTTCACCGTTCCGACCGATCCATCAACTGGGAAGTTGCCCGCATTCCACTTGTCTCCGAGCGGATGATCGAACGCCGCAGAGTGAACATCCTTCCACTGATACGGCATGGTCTGCGACGGGAGCGTCGATCCAAAGCGCTGCTTGAGCCAGTCTGCCGCATCGGCAAGTCCAGCCATCAGGATGTAGTTGCGGTTGGCCCCAATCAGCGGCTCTGCTTCCTTCACTTTGCGCAGCGCGAGTCGCATCGGCTTGTACGCAAACGCAGGCTCTAGATCGAACAGCTTGGGAAGCAGCGGACCCAGCTCATCGGACAGCGCGCGCGTCGTCACAAAGTGAGCGAACGCAAAGAACATCACCGCTTCGGAAGACTTGCGTCGCATCTGTCGATCCCACGATGACATCTGCGTAAACATTCCAAGCAGCTCGGGACGATTGCGGAACGGAGCCAGGCTTGAATCGGTTCCCAGCTCTGCAACGGCTTGCGCCAGCGCCGGAAGGAGATCATCCGCCAGCGTCGAGCGCGCATCCCACTGAAGCTCTGCCATGTCTGCCGCAGTCACTTTTCCGCGCTTCACCAGTCGCTCTAGCTCGGACTCGATCCGCGCAGCGCGATCACCGGGATCGTAGAAGTATCCGTAGTAGTACGGATCGTTATCGACGCGACCATCGGCGGTGAAACCAAACGGTTCGTTGTTCGCGGTCGCCAAAAAGCCTCGCTCTGGATCACGAGCCTGCGGCAGCTTGTCTTCCGAAAGAAACTTGCCTGTCCACACTGCGCGCGGATCGGTTCCGTTCATCAGCTTCCACGGCTGAATTCCCATCTTGTGGGCCGTGCCGCGATCAGGAACCTGCGCATGAACGCGATAGCGAATGTTCTTTTGATCAGCGGCCACCAAGTTCACAGCGCCCACTTCGAGTCGCTTGGCCGCACCTTCCCAGTCGTTCAAGGTCTTGCTGCGATCGAGTCCCAGATACATCGCGGCTTCATGCGTCGGCGCAAAGCCTGTCCATGCAAACAGAATCTGGTTGGGAGTCAGGATCGCGCGCGGAACCGGAAGCAGATCATCGGGAAGCAGAACACCCACGCCGGGTACGTCGGTGATTTGGTATTCGCGCACATCGGTCATGTCATCGGCCGCAGGAACTTTGGCTCCGTTTGAGCGAATCCGAATCTTTTCATTGCGCAGCTTGACCTCGCGATCGGTGCCTCCAAACGAGATCTTGTTATTCGACGGTGCGCCCACTTCAAACAGATCCATCACGTCCGCGAAGTTGGTGGTCGCAGCCCACGCGACGTTGCGATTGTGTCCAAGCTGAACACCTGGCGTACCCGCAAAGCCAAAGCCCACCACGTCGAGCGAGCCGCCCTTGTCGGCAGAGTTTATGTGCTGCGCGAAGAAGCGAATCGGACTTCCGTACGGCTGATGGGGGTCTCCTGCAAGGATCGGAGTTCCCGTCGCTGATGCCTTCGCTGAAACCGCCCAGTTGTTGCTTCCCAGCTCGGGAGCCAGCTTGTCTGCTTGCGACAGCCGCGCAAGCGCCTGCGCGCGGAGTGATTCAGACACTGTAGGAATCGACGGCTGACCTTGTGGCGCAACCTGCGGACCGGCGATTCCTTGCGGCATCACACCCGGCATCGTGAAGGCATTGCGCGTCGGCATACACATCGGAAAGTCCGTCGGAAACATCGGCGTCAGCACCTTCAGCACCGATGCCAACAGCTCGCTGTCAATGCTCGATGACATGCCAAACGACAGCATCTTCCCGACGATGTAGGGATCGTCATCGCTCCACTCTGTTGGTGCAAAGTCGAGCGCATCTTTGGCCATCTCCGGAGGCAGCGACGCTTCCCCCTTCTTCACCCGCGAGATGTAGTGATTGATGCCGCGCACAAACGCTTCGATAAGCTGCGCTTCATCGGGATAGTCCTGACGCATCGCCTCACGCGAGCGCCGTCCCCACTCCGCAAACGCAAACGATCGTGCGAGCAAGTCTCCGCGCAGACCTTTTTCACCGACCACTTCCGACTGGGTTCCGTGCGCTTGGCGCCGCACCATCTCAAGCTGAAACAGTCGCAGCTTAGCCATCACGTAGCCCGACGCAAACAGCGCATCGCGATCGCTCGCTGCGTAGATGTGCGGAATGCCCATTTGATCAATCAGCACTTCGGTATCCGCTCCCAGCGGCAGATCGATCGTTGTGGGACTACAAGCCGGAACCGACAGCGCCATCGCCACAACTGGAGCGATGCGCCACGCAGACAGAAACTTGGTCTTCATGCGCGGAACATAACAGCAATTGTCAGCCCGAGGTCAACACCACCGTGGCGTAACACTGCATGTATGGTAGGGTCCGGTTCGTGCAAGTGGTTCGTAAGCTCGCTTCTCCGCTCGTGTCCGCAGCCGCGCTGATTCTGCTTCTGACAGCGCTGCTCGGGGCTTCATCGTCTTCGCTCGGATCGTCGCTGTCCATCGCTCCGTCCGTGGTTGTAGAGCCGCCCACGCGTTCCTTCTTTCTTCCACCAGCGCCGCTTCAAGAAGCGCCCGCGCCCAGCCAGACCTTCTTGGGAATGGACGATGAGCTGCTGCTGGACCGTCTGCGTTATGCCGAAATTCGCAGCGTTCACTTCAGCAAAGGGGGCAGCTCGCTGGTCTTGCGGATCGAGTTTTCCGACGGAAGCCGCGCTGCGTTTAAGCCGCAACAGATCAATCCACAGTCGGTTCCGCGCAAAGAAGCAGCGGCGTATCAGCTGGCGCGCAAGCTGGGAATCGCAGCGGTTCCTCCGACGGTGATGCGAGCAATCTCACGACAGGAGCTGCTGGATAAGCTGGACGCACAGTCGCAGTGGATTCGGGCGCGGCTTTTGCGGGAAGCGATCTTCGATGACGACGGACGGACCGTCGGTTCGATGATGTACTGGGTACCAAGCCTTGCCGATCTTCACCTGGACAGCGACGCAGCGGTACGCGCATGGACCACAGCGCTGAGCCAGCAAGGACCGCTTTCCGACGATCGGAGCGAGCTATTGGCGCAGCTTTCGACGCTGCTGGCGTTCGACGTGATCCAGAACAACTCGGATCGCTTCTCGGGCGGCAACATCCTGGGCAGTCGCGACGGACGAACGATGTTCTTTATCGACAATGCGTTCGGCTTCCAAAACGATCCGCGCGGACACCTGCGTGCGCTGGGTTACTTGCAGCGCTGTCAGAAGTTTTCCCGTCGGCTGTGGACCTCGCTTCAGCTTCTATCCGACGAAGACTTGGTGTTTCACGATCCGGTAACGGGTCCGCTTTTGTCTGCTGACGAAGTCGCTGCGCTGCGGAGCCGTCGCGATCGCGTCGTCCGCTATCTGACGCAGCTGATCCACAGCCATGGTGAAGCGGCGGTGCTCGCCTTTCGCTAAGAACACCTCACAAAACCTATTGCGGACCCTGGCTGCTGCATCGTCGGTCCTCACGTACTTTGCGTACGCTCCGGTCCTCCTCTTTGCTTCCAGGGTTCCTCAGGACGGTTTTTTAGGTGTTCTAAGCACTCGGATTCGTCGCCAATTGGTCGGGCCTTTTCTTCGCGCTGGACGAGCGTTACGCTGGATCGACTCGCATCATCGAAGGAGAAGCCCCGATGTCCTCTGTCAAGCTGTGGGTTGCGATCTGTGGCGGCGCGCTGCTGGGTCTGTCCGGTGCTGGCTTTGGTCACTCGAACGGACACGAGACGCGTCAGGTTGCGCAGTGTGACAAGCTGCCGATGTCTGAGCGCACGGTCTGCAAGAGCTGCGTCACACGAGCGCTCAAGCATCACTATCACTCCGACTATCCGTCGGGATCGCGCTGTCGTCCCGACAACGGCAAGCCCTAGCGCTGTTGAGACCTTTTTGACGGATTTGATCGCGCAGGACGTTGACCTCGAACAGGGTCTGGTTCCAGTCCACCAAGACCTCGATGCCGCACGCGACGATCAGACCGAACAAAAAGAACTGGCTGCTGTGCGCCAAGCGTTCGGACAGTCGAGCGCGCCAGACGGCAAAGCGCGACGGCTGTCTCGGCATGTCAGCGCGCCCCAATCTTGAGCAGCACCACCTTGACGGTATCGATGAGGATCGACAGGTCAAACGCGATCGACATGTTCTTTTGATAATACAGGTCGTACTTGAGTCGCTCTCGCGCTTCGCTCAGCGTCGTGGCCGCCCCGAAGCGAACCTGTCCCAAGCTGGTGATGCCCGGACGAATGGCGTGACGCTGATCGTAAAATGGCAGCGTCTGACGAAGCTCTTGGACCGAGCTTTCGACCTCGGGACGCGGACCGACCAGGCTCATGTCGCCCAACAGCACGTTGAAAAACTGCGGCAGCTCGTCGATGCGATGCAAGCGAATGAAGCGTCCCACCCTCGTGACGCGATCATCGTTATGAGCGGTCAGACGCATCGGCTCGCCGGGCTTCGACACGCGCATCGAACGAAACTTGTAGATCGTAAACAGCCGACCACGCAGTCCGACGCGCGCTTGCTTGTACAGCGCCGGTCCCGGGCTATCGAGCCGAATCAAGAGCGCCACAACCAGCAAGATCGGCGACACGACAAGGAGCGCAATCAGACTGAGTACAACATCGTTTAAGCGCTTGAGCGCAACGGTCCACTTCGAGGGAGTAAAGCCCGCATCGAAGACCACGTCAGCGGGATGCAGCAGCTCGATCGGCAGCGAGTGCGTCAGCTCGGCGGTAAACGCAAGCGCGCTCCAGACCTCAATGCCGGTGACTTTGACCGAGAGCAGACGGCTCATCAGCGAATCGTCGCTGCGCGAGTCTTCCAGCGAATACACCACGTCGGTGATGTTGTGACGATGAATCGCTTCGGCAATCTCTTGATAGCTACCGAGGACGGGCCGACCGCAGATCGTCTGAGCCATCTCGGGATCTTGCGGCGACAGAAAGCCAGCCAGCTCGTAGCCTGCGCCCGGACGCGACAGCAGCCAGCGGCCAATCTGCTGCGCCAGTCCGCCCGTTCCCAGCAGCAGCACGCGACGACGCCAGTTGCCGGTGAGCAGGACTTCCTCGAAGTGACAGCGCAGCGAAAACAGCAGCCACTGACCGATCGCGAGGCTGAGCAGGAGCGCCAGACGCTGGAGCCGTACGCCCGGAAAGACGTAAAACAAAAGCGCCAGCGCCACGCCAGCGACGAAGTGCGCCAGATGAATCCGCACCAGAAGCTGCGTACGCGATCCCGGTGGCGTATCGGCGTACAGGCCCAGATAGTACATCGCAAGCTGAACAGCGACGGGAATCGCAATGCCTGCGGTCAGCGCTTCGGTCCAGTAGGCCCACAGCTCGACCATCGGGGGAACGCCGGGATACCCTGAGCCGATCCGCAGACGGACACACAGCACTGCCACCAGAAAGAGCAGCACAGTCTCGGCGAGGAACAATCGGCGCAGACGAGCCGATTGAAAGATTTCCCACATAGTTTGTGGGTGCCAGTTTACTGCAAGAACGGCTCACCGAATCGAGAGGAAACAGAAGGAAGGAAGCGGCTCGATGCGGTGTTTTCCGTCGAGCCGAAGCGGTTAGCGCAGGATCTCGGTCAGGACCTCACCATCGCGCAGATACTTTCGCGGATCGACGCCCATCGCCGACACAAACGTCGCCAGCACGTCGGCGGGAGTCACCGGACGCAGCCCGTCGGAAAACGTCTTGGCGGGCAGCGACAGAAGCTGCTCGGGGTCCGACGAACCGAAGCTCATGTTGCCCTTGAACTTGGGCGAGATGATGAGCGACGAGTTGTTCGGATAGTGATCGCGACCCTGTGCGGCGTTGATGTTCGGTGTCCGACAGAAGTCACTCACGACCAAGATGTGCGTGTGATCGGACAGCTTGTCAGCGCTCTTCGTCGGATGCGGCGTCTGATCCAGGTAATCGAGCATGATCGCGAGCAGATCGAACAGGTTTTGCTGAAGCAGCGCTTGGTTGCGATAGTTCGTAAAGTGCGTGTCGAAGCTGCCGTACGCGAAGCTGACGCAGCGAGCGGCATTGCGCGACAGAGACTCCAGCGCGAACGCAGCGTTGACCGATGCGCTCATCGTCGAGTACGCAAAGTTTGTGTACTTGCCGCGCAGATAGCTGTCGGTAAACAAGTTGATCAGGTTTTCCTTGTTCATCCGACGCAGACCCTCAAGCTGTAGGTACATGCCGTTCATCACGTCGGGATTGGCCGACATCTTGGCCAGATCCTGGGCTTCCTGACTGAGCAGCGCGGTCACTCCGTCACGAGCTGCTGCCGATTCGTACAGCGTCGGACGACGCAGCGACGCAGCCAGCGTTCCGATGCCTGCGATGGTCAGCGGCACCGCACGTCGATCGAGTCCTTGACCGATGAAGCTCGACGGATAGTTAATCGACACGGCAGGCAGAAGCTGACCCAGACCGAAGCTGTTGGCCATCATCGTATCGATGCTTGGGCCCGAGGTCTTGGTTCCCGCCAGGTGTCGTCCCGTCGCAGAAAACGCGGTTCCGTCCTGGTGACTGACGGTGTTCATCGCGATTCCGTTGACGACGGTCAGCCGATCGTAGTGACGCAGCAGATCACCAATCGCCGGACCAAAGACCAGCGGTCCCGACGGTGGACGAACCAGCTCAAACGAATAACCCGACGCTGCGGTCGATCCGTCAAGTGGCGTGGTGCGACTGACCCACTTTTTGAGCGGAGCGATGTCGATGGTGTTGGTCGAACCCGGCTCGATCAGGCCGATGCGCTCGTTGCGAGGATCGAGTCCGACGGTGATGTCCCACGCACCTTGGGCATGGATGAAGATAAAAAACTCATCGGTAGAGACTTCCGGGCCAGCAAACGCGCGAAACAGAGGCGTTCCGAGCGCCGCAGCAGCGGAGCCACCGACGATGGACTGGATGAAATTCCGACGGTTCATCTGCGGCCCTCCCTTAGTAAAGCTGGAACTCGGGGTGACGAATCAGCCCCTGACAGACCGTCGCCCAGCCCGCCTCCACCGCAGTGAAGCGCGAGCCCGTCGGGTTGTGGTTCTTGATGGTTTCGTTATAGAGCGCAAAAAATCGCGTCGTGCGATCCGTCGGTGCCAGCTTGGCTGGATAACCCAGGAACTTGCGATGCAGCACCGCGAAACGATCGGCAAAGCCAGCAGCGTCAACCGCCGTCGCAGGAACGTCGAACTTGTAGATCAGACGATTCCCGACAGCGACCGGCGGCGTGCTCTTCAGATCCTTTTCCAGCGCTTTGTCACACAGCGCTACACCGAGCCGCTCGAAGCTGGCCACCATCAGCGCATTGGTCTGCGTGTTGCGTGCCATGTCCGTCGCGTAGTTCGGCAGTCCGAGCGCTCCCAGATAGGCCGTCCAGGTATCGAACAGACCGCTTCCACCCGCCGTGAGCTGCGTCTGCGCCTGAAGCGCCGTCAGCCCGCCAAACAGCGTCAGATAGGTTCGGATGTACGCTTCCGCAGGAACCAGCCGTGGAGATTCCTTGTGCGTCGTATCCTGCGCAAGCGATTCGTGCCCCGGAACCTGATCGAGCGTCAGCGAAGGCGCATCTTGTCCCTTACACGCAATGGACAGAAACAGTGCGCCACAAAGAAACGTCAGCTTGCGGTTCATGGCGTAACTCCGCTTCTCCACACCGTGGACGAAAGATTGTTGGCAGACCGATACTGCTGCGACTGGAGCAGCACCTTCACGAGCGGCTTTACGCGATAACCGCCTTCGATGAGCGCCGTCGTCATCTGGTCTCGCAGCGCACTGTCTTCCGTACCCAGCGACCGACCGAGGAAGCTCTCTGCAACATTTTGCGCCACGCACGGACCGAAGTCCGCCCGATGCGTCAGGTATTCAGCCATTCCCTTCGCGCCGAGATCGGTGTTTTCCACCGATGCATAGGCTCCGCGCAGCATGCCAGTCGTCGGCGTCGAAAAGATGTTGTCGTAGCGAGCATTGCACGACGCAGGAATCTTTCCGCCCACCTGCTTGCACGCATCGTTTTGCGCCGGATACAGCTTCGGATCGAGGAAGTTCCAGTCGTTTTCCACCCAGCGCGCAAAGTAGGCGGACAGCGGCTCCAGCGTCTGATGGCACGCCGCGCAGCCTTCACGCTTCATCAGGTCCGATTCCTTCGAGGGCGGAAGCAAAAGTCCCGCAGGTGCCACGAAGTCTCGACACAGAAACATGTTGTAGACCGCATGCGCACGCGAGCGTCGCGTCGCGTACTTGAACAGAAACAGCGGCATCGTCAAAATGCCCGACGCAGACGGACCCGCATCGACTTTCTGCCAGTTCATCAGATCATGCGGAGTCAAGTTCGCAGGCATCGCATCCGGCGACGGCAGCGACGTGGAACCCAGATCCTTGTCATTCCAGTTGGAGCGCGCCGACAGCTTGTAAAACTGCGCGAGCGGACCGTTTACGTAGGTGTACTTGGCCGACAGCACATCGCGGAAGTCGCGGTCTTCCAGAAACAGGTTGTAGAAGAACACTTGCGGCTCTTCTCCGACCCACAGCGACTGCCAGGTTCGGTACTCAAACGCCTGCGCATCGGTCGGATCATCGACACCGAGCAGCGTATTTCGCGATGACACAAACGCCGCGCGCGGCTGGGACGCCAGGAAGTTGGCTGCTGGCATACACAGCTCTAGACCGGGACCGCAGCCGCAGCCCTGCGAGTTCGAAACGCCATAGCCAGTCCGACAGTCGAGCGTCGTCGTCGGTGCCGTGTCCATCGGAGCCGCAGCCACCGTGCCCGCTTCCTCTTTGCACACGCGAATCTGCATCGTATCGGTCTTGCCATCCGATTCCTTGAGCAGCTCGTTGTTCAGCGTGTAGCCCGGAAAGCGCGTCGGCCACGTCGTCACGTTGTAGCGATCCGCCGGACTCGAGGACTTGTAATCGGCATACAGCCACCACGGCTTCACCACCACCGTGTGCTGATCCAGAACCGCTTTATCGACGGGCTTGGCCGTTCCAGTCGGAGGCAGCGCCGCATTGATATCGGGATACTTCAGACCCGTTTCCGACTCGAGCAGACAGAATCCGGCTTTCGTCAGGTTGTTCCACTGCGGATAAGTCGGATCCGTGGTCTTCGGCACTTGCGCATGACGCGCTCGTCGCTGACCGGGCCGATAGTAGACCCAGGTGTCTTTCCCCGTGTCGTCTTTGATGAGGATGCGCGCCAGCGTGTTGCGATTGGTTCCGACCTGAAAGGACACCGTCTGCGGTCGCAGCAAGTCCGAATAAATGCGGGTCAGTCGATCGGCGTAGGCTTCGCCGCTCAAGTGAGCATCGATCCATGACTCAAGGTTGAAGTCAGGGCGCTCGAACTCTTGTAGGTCTTGCTCGGTCGGCATCCGTCCGAGCAGGTCAATGCACAAGGTTCGGAAGTACTTGTAATCGAGCAGCGTCTTTTCTGCGGTAGCAGCCTGGCTCTGTCCACCCAGGAGACAGAGTCCCAACATCAGGCTCGCAACCACTGTGTTCCGTCGGGAAAGCGAAGTCCGCGCGTGTCGCATGATCCCTCCTGTCAACTCAAGACATTCCCAGATCTGCGCGCAGAATCAACAGCTATCGCGACGACATCGGAACCAGTGAGAGCGACTGTGATTCCTCGGTCCGACCATGAAAATCTACAAATTCGGCATATGCGATATCAAAAAGGAAGGAAACGCCGCGTCATCCACAGTCCACGCGGCTGACCGTCATAGCCCAGAGTAAAGTAGGGACATCGATTCAGCATTTCCATCCGAGGAAGGAACCAAAGGCCGATGAGCGACTATCTGAACCGAGGAGAAGCGACACATCCAGCCTGGTCGGGATACTGGTGGCCGATGCTCACCAATCGCGATCGCAGCGACTACATCAACCTGTATGACGATGGAGGCCCGCTCGATAAATATGACCAGTACTGCGTCGCATGCGGCTTCCCGAACCCGCGCAGCAAAGAGTTTGAAGGCTGGCGACACTTTGCAGACAAGCGAATGGAAGAAGCGACCGGATTTGCGGCGTTTTGGTGGGGACACTGCAACGGCTGGGCGGCGGCCTCGGTGCTGGAAGATGAGCCCACATCGCCACGCGAAGTCTGCGGAATCAACTTCCAAGTCGGCGATCAAAAGGGACTGCTCACGGTCTGTCACAACGGCGATCCCGTCGATATCATCCGCAAGCTGGGAGAAAACGACGCGCACCTGTTTCACTCGACGCTGATTCAGTCGATTGGCAAGGAAAAGCGCGGGCTTATTTTCGATACCAAGCTCGATCCGATTGATCCCCAGACCGGAGAGCCGCGACGCGAAGTCTGGAACTATCCCGCGTATCGCTATCAGTTTGACTACAGTGAAGCCGGACCGAACACCTGGGATGTGACCGCGCAGGTCTGGTTCGCAAACGATGCCGTGATGCCCAACTTTGTCGGCGTCAAGAACTGGCCGATCGATGAGCGTCCCAAGGTCTACGCCTATCGCATCGTCGGCAGCAAGGAATACCCGCAGAGTGGCTACTGGATTGGTGGCTCGCGACTGGATCATCCCGACTTGATGTGGCGACCGCAGCCGCTCTCGGTCCAAAACGAAGCGGAAGCGCGCAGTCCCGGTTCCAGTCAGACCAACTTCCATCCGACGCTGCGAACCTTGGTGTACTCGATCGTTGCGGGGGAAAAAGCCACGGTGTCCCAGACCGTCGTGTCGCGCTATCAGAGCCTGGATCTGCACTGGGTGGTGACTCCTGAAGAGCAAGAAGCGTATCCGCCTGCGCTCCAGGTCGGTGATTTTTGGCGCTACGCAGTGACGACGCAAGACACCATCGGCAACTGGACACGCCCGTTTTTGATTCACGTTGAAGTGGTCGGCTGGGACAAAAACGACTGGGTGTTCGAGGTCGGAGCGATTCACGAAGGAGACATCATTCCTGAACGTCACGTTCTGTACTTCGACAAAGAGACGCGGATGCTGTCCGATGCGTCTCCCTATCCGGGTGGTTATGCGTACACGCTGCGGCAAGACATCCAGACCCGAGCGTTTGTGCGCAGCGACGATCCAGCGCTGTGGGAAAATAGTCCTTTGCGACGCCTCTTAACCCAGGTTCCGTATGCGTGGGATCGCGCCGGAATGGAGCCCGTGAATCAAGTGACGCTCCGAGCGCTGGGTCGATCTCCGATCGCGTGTCGCAAGCTCGCAGTGGCCAAAGGAGTCCAGACCTGGGCCGATCACACCGTCAGCAGTCCGCGAGGCAACCTACGCGGAATGTTCCTGACTGCGGATCTCGACAAAGTATCCGCACAGCTCATCGACTTTGGTCACAAGAACACCTAGCGCGGAACGCACGATGTCACAAAGTCCGTACTCTGGTCTTCCGATCGTACACTCCTAAGCACTAACCGCCCGTGATGCTGAAGTAGCGCGCATCGGTGTGATGACTGATGATCGCGGCGGTAGACTGCTCTGGAACGATCTGAAACTCTTCGGACAGAGAGATCCCAATGCGCGGCGCATCCAGCAAGCGGAACATCTGAACGTGATCTTCCAAGCGCGGGCACGCTGGATATCCGAAGCTGTAGCGACTCCCTTGATAGCCTTGCTGGAACAGGTGCTCGACGAGCGGAGCATCCGCCGCACTGATTCCTAGCTCATGACGAATGCGCTTGTGCAGCCACTCTGCCAGCGCTTCTGTCGCTTCCACCGCCAGTCCGTGAAAGTGCAGATAGTCATCGTAGCGATGCTTGGCAAACATCTCTGCTTCCACTTGCGAAGGCGTATCGCCCATCGTCACCAGCGTGATCGGAAGCACATCGAAACCGTCCGCAAGCGCGCGCTCTTTGCGACGGAAAAAGTCGGAAATACACAGCCGCTTGCCTTGTGGCTGACGCGGAAACGTAAAGCGCTCTGCTTCGGTAAACTGATTCGGAGTGCCCGGCGGATGCAGCACCACCAAGCTGTTTTCTTCCGCGTAGCACGGAAAGTATCCGTACAGCAGCCGAGGCCGCAACATCCGACGCTCAATCGCGCGCTCGCACCACCTATAAAACTTCGGCTCGACGGTCTCAGACACGAAGTGACGGTATTCCTCTTCCGAGCGACGACCGCGACGGTACTGCCACTGACCCCGGAACAGCACCAAGCGATTGATGTAGCCAAACACATCGCGCAGGTTGATCTGTCCCCCTTCCAGCAGTCGCGTCCCCCAAAACGGCGGCTGCGGCAGATGCGCAAGCTGCGCGACATCCGAAGGAACATACTCCGACGCGGCTTGCATCGCTTCGATGCGCAGCTCTGCTTTGTTTAGCTCGCTCTGAATCCGCTGTCCGGCCAGCCTTTTGCGTCCCGGTCCCGTCAGCGTGCGATCTTCCGGCTTGGTGTGTCCGCACAGCTCGTCCATCAAGCGCAGACCCGAAAACGCATCGACTCCGTAATACACTTCGCCACCGCGATACGCTGCCGCGAGCGGTCCTTCGACATACGCACGATTGAGCGCCGCACCACCACACAGCACCGGAATCGACCACCCGCGTGAGGTCATCAGCTCCAGGTTTTCCTTCATCACCACCGTCGATTTGACCAGCAGTCCAGACATTCCGATCGCATCGGCTTTGTGCTGCTCTGCCGCTTCCAAGATCGTGTCAATCGGCTGCTTGATGCCCAGGTTCACCACCCGATAGCCGTTGTTTGACAAGATGATATCGACGAGGTTTTTGCCGATGTCGTGAACGTCTCCCTTCACCGTTCCCAACACGATCACGCCCTTTTCGGACCCGCTCGACTTGTCCATAAACGGTTCCAGGTACGCAACCGCCGCTTTCATCGTCTCTGCCGACTGGAGCACAAACGGAAGCTGCATCTGTCCTGATCCGAACAGCTCACCGACGATCTTCATGCCTTCCAGTAGGATCTCATTGATGATTCCCAGCGGCTTGTGACCCGCGTTTAGCGCTTCTTCCAACAGCTTGTCGATTCCGACCTTTTTGCCATCAATGATCCGTCGCTGAAGTCGCTCTTCCAGCGTTCCGCTTTCACTGCGCTGTGCGCTTGAATCCGTTGTCTCTCCGCCAAAGCGCTCGACAAACTTGAACAGCGGATCGTAGCCCGGTGACCGTCGGTCGTAGATAAGATCCCGCGCCAGATCGACATCCGCAGGCTTAAGCTTCGACAGTGGCAGGATCTTGGCCGGACTCACAATCGCAGCATCCAGTCCGTTTAGGATCGCTTCCGACAGAAACACCGAGTTTAGGACCTGACGCGCAAACGGCTTTAAGCCAAAGCTGACATTGGACAGACCGAGCAGCGTCAGCGCACCCGGAAGCGTCTCTTTGATCAGGCGGATTCCTGACAGCGTCTCGACCGCCGCGCTGCGACTGTCTTCATCCCCTGAACCAATCGTAAACGTCAACGGATCGAACAGCAGCGATGATGGCGCCAGTCCGTGACCGTCCACCGCCAGGTTGTAGATGCGACGCGCCACCGCGAGCTTGCGCTCTGCGGTCTTCGCCATTCCGTCTTCATCAATCGTCAGCACCACCAGCGATGCGCCATAGCGACGCGCCAGCGCACAGACTCGGTTGGCTTTTTCTTCGCCATCTTCCAAGTTGACCGAGTTAATGACCGCGCGTCCACCGAGCAGCTTGAGCGATTCCTCCAGCACATCCAGCTGCGTCGTATCGATCACCAGCGGCTGGGTAATCTGCGTGGCATAGCGACGGAGCACTTCACGCATATCGCGCACTTCATCGCGTCCTACGTACGCCGTGCAGACATCGATCAGGTGCGCGCCTTCGGCCACTTGCTCGCGACCGACTTCGACCAGTCCTTCAAAGTCTTCGCGCAGCAGCAGCTCGCGAAACTTCTTGCTGCCGTTGGCGTTGCTGCGCTCCCCGATGATGAGCGGAGGCGGCTCCTGAAGCAGCGGAACCGAGAGATACAGCGACGAAGCCTGTCCACCCGTTTTGTATTCGGGACGCGAACGTCCGTAGAACGCTTTGACGGGCTCACTGCGCACCCGACTGGCCACAGCGCCAATGTGGGACGGAGTCGTTCCGCAGCAGCCACCGACCAGCGACACCCCAAACTCTTTGACAAAGCGCTCTTGGAAGTCGGCCAGCATCTCTGGCTTTAGGTCGTACGTCGCGACGCCACCTTCATTGCGAGGCAGTCCCGCATTCGGCTGCACCGCGACGAAGCGGCTCGCGTTTTGACCGAAGAACCGAACGTGCTCTTGCATCAGATCCGGTCCCGTCGCGCAGTTTAAGCCAATTCCGTCGGGCTCAATCGATTCCAGCGCGGGCAGCGCCGCCGTCACATCGGTGCCGACCAGCATCGTCCCGGTGGTCTCGATCGTAAGCTGCGTAAAGATCGGAACTTCTCGTCCGGCGATCTCCATCGCTCGTCGCGCCGCGAGCACACCGCACTTGACGCCCAGCAGATCCTGCGCCGTTTCAATCAGGATCAGATCCGCGCCACCTTCGATAAGTCCTTGCATCTGCGTGCAGTACGTATCGAACAGCTCATCCCACGATGTATGCCCAAGCGTCACCAGCTTGGTCGTCGGTCCCACCGATCCAGCGACGAAGCGTGGCCACTCAGGAGTCGAAAACGAATCAGCCACCTGACGAGCAATCTGGGCTGCCCGTCGCGACAGATCGAGCGCGCGATCGGCAATCTGGTATTCCGACAGCACCAGCGAGGTCGATCCGAAGCTGTTCGTTTCGACGATATCGGCTCCAGCCGCAAAGTAGGCTGCGTGAACGTCGGCGATCACCTTCGGGCGCGTCTCACACAGGATCTCGTTGCAGCCGTCTTTTCCGGCGAAGTCATCCGCCGTAAGTCCTGCACGCTGGAGCATGGTTCCCATGGCTCCGTCGCACACCAGCACTCTCTTCGCGAGCGCTTCCAACACAGGAAACAAAGCAATGCGCCGGGATAGCTCCCAGCGGGGACGGGACAGCGAGGAGGTAGCGGTCATTTCGCGGGAACCTACCATGCGAAGCTTTCAGCGTAACGAGCAATCGACTACCTTGGATGACGTTGCGCTACGGCGCACACGCAGCGGTCAGGCGCGGGGGCCATGACTGCGACACCCAAAATGGCTTGTCACATCGGTAAGGGGGAACTTCATGCGGACCGTTCATCAGCTTATCGGCCTTGGCTGCATTCTGCTTAGCATCTCGACGACGCACTGCGACAGTGGCAGCGGCATGGACCCAGCCCAGACTGCGGAGCCCATCGTCAGCGCTGTCTCTCCGCAAGTGGGACCGAACAGTGGGGGAACGACCATCACCATCAGCGGTCAGAACTTCCAAAGCGGAGCCAGCGTCACCGTCGGAGGTGCTCCGTGTACGAACGTCAGCGTCGTCTCTGCCACCCAGATCACTTGCACCACGCCTGCCAAGGCTGCGACCTGCGGGCTGACCGCTGTGGCCATCCAAAATCCAAGCGGTCTTGCGGCCATGCGCGGCGATCTCTTCGCGTATCAGAGCGCAACGCTCGGCTTCGCCAACCCAACCACCGTCGCGACCGGTCTGGGACCACGCTTCATCACGCTGGCGGATTTTAACGGCGATAACAAAGTCGATCTGGCGGTCAGCTTGATCACCAGCGGACAGGTCAACATCCACAACGGAGACGGCGCCGGAGGGTTTGCAGCTGGAAACGGAATCTCAACCGGAATGCAGCCGCGCGCGACGATGGCCAAGGATCTCAACGGAGACGGAAAGCCAGACCTGGTGGTCATCAATCAGCTCAGCAACAACGCCACCGTTCACATCAACACGGGCAGCGGCTTTGGGAATCCGCTCACAGTGAACACCGGAATGGGCCCGGAAGGAGCGGCTCTTGTTGACCTAAACGGCGACGGAAAACTAGATCTGGTCACCGCCAACAACATGTCTGGAAACGTCAGCATTTTGCTCGGAACCGGAAACGGAAACTTCGCAGCAGCGCAAAATGTCACCACGGCAAACGGAACCCAGGATGTCGTGGCGTTCGATGTAAACGGAGATGGGAAGCTGGATCTGGTGACAGCCAACTCCACTGCATCGAGCTACAGTGTGCTGATTGGGAATGGCAACGGAACCTTTGCAGCCGCAGCAAACGGAGCGCTCAGCAAAGCCCCAGCAGCACTTGTGACCGGGGACG
>JAEUKB010000058.1 GCA_016794365.1 Myxococcales bacterium | reverse complement strand
GACTTTTCGCGGACTTGCACGATTCCATCCTCGCGAGGGGAGTGCTTACAAAACGCGGTATGGAGACGTCCGCCACTTTTTTCAGGGGTACAGGTTCACGTTCTGTAAGGCTCCAAAAAAATTAGCGAGGTCGCCCCTTGCATGCGCGAATGGATTCTGGGATCAGCGCGCGGAGGTGGTCCGGGGCGAGAGCCAAAACGCGGAGGTTGTCTACTTGCAAGGCCGCTGGTTGCCGATGCTGTTCATCGTCGGGAAAGACGACGCCGAGTCTTGCGCAGCTTTAAGAAGTCCAATCGCGGCGCTCTGCACCTGATAGCCCGAACGAGTAGCTCGCCCGATTGGCTGGATGTCCTCAGTCGATACCCAAAAGCAGGGCTGGTCCGCGACCGCGCGTGAGGTTCAGCCCATCAAGTTAGTGACGATGATGCAGCCGGTACCTCGCACCCCGCTGAATACAGCGCAAAGGCTTCTGCCTGACACACTCGCCAACCAATGAGATTGGTGACCCCTAGTACGCCGAGCGTGTCACTGCGGTCCTTGTCCCGCAGGACACCAGAAAAGCCCCTCCGCTGCACACACTGCCAGCACATCCGCTGCAAATCGCCAGCGCGGCCAACCCCTCCGCTGCAAACAGCCAGAGCAACCCATTTGTCAGCGGCGCTTGGTCCGAGTGCGGGGCTCGGTCATCGAACTGCGGATCGCCGCCAGCCCACTGCCTATCGTCAATCCTACGTTCTTCCAGCTGACTCTGGTCGCCCCACGCCTGCGCTGCGTGGAGTCCCAGAACAGGTCACCTTGACCCGGACCACACACCGAAGTAGGTTCGACGTTAGAAGCGACCGAGACAATCGTAGTGTCGCGGGCCCAGCCTGTGAAGACAATGGCAAGAACAGACGCGGCTCGGAGAGTATTCGCTTCAGGCCGAGACTGGGCTCAACACAGCGCTCGCTCCAAATCGGGCATCCAGCGCTCAGAAAAGACTTCGTCCTTCGACACCGCGTTCTTGAGCTGAATCAAGAAGTCAATACCCGTTTTTGTCTTGCTCGCTCGCTTGAGCACTCGTCGTCGCAACTCGGGATTACCATCCAGAGTACGGAGGAAACTTTCCAAGGGCCACTTCTCCGTGATCCAGGTATCCAATATGAAATGCCGCCAGAATTTTCCCTTGTCCCAACCATCGACTTGCAGGAACCAAATTGCCATTCGAGTGAAGAGTCCCGGAGGATCGGAACTGATCAGATATGGGTAAAGAAGCGGCAGGGTCGATTCAATGCATAGATATCCTGACGGTGGACGTAATTTTTGTGTCGCTACTAGAATACTTGATGCTAGCAGATGTTTCTCTTCCCGGGTTGGTGCCCTCTCCAGCAGCGTGAGCAGTTGGGGAATCACTGTTTCCATTGCATCGCGACTCGTATAGTCCAAAAGCTGAGAGAGCAACGATGTAAACCAGGGAGTATTCGGTGGACTGTCGCAATCCGTGCAAGCAGAGATGAAGAGGATCAGCCGAGGCAGTAAATCGTGTGGAGGACGGCCGCTCGGGAATCTTGCAAACAGCTGAGTTCCCAGGTGCTCGCGATTCAGTTGCTCCTGTAGCTGTGGCGTCTGTAGCCATGCCCTAATGTTCGAACGGACATGGCTGGGATCTTGGCTAGCGTCGTAAATCGAAAACAACACACTTTGGCCAACATGAATCAATACATCTCTTGCAAAATCAGCAGACGAAGCCCCGATGACTGCGTTGCGGATTTCCTCGGACAACAGGAAAACAGGCGCAAGTTGCCAAAGCGCTTCCCGCGCGATAAAAGAGATGCCTCCACTCTGCGCCCCTTTCAGACATAAAACGATTAAGTGGACGGCTAGACGAGGTTCTTTGCGCAGAGCGCTCGATACTCCATCACGAAAGCCATAGCGGATACTATATGCAAAAATCAATGCTCCTGTCCTGGATTCCGCACAGCGCGCCGCAAGCTCGTTGGTGTCAATACACAGTCGACCTATGGCTCTGTAACCATTCTCGACAGCAAAGTGTAGCTCACTCTCGTTAGTAACCTGCAGCGCCCATTCGAGCGTCTGCTCTGGCGGCAGCTTGGCGAGCCAACGCTGCACGGCCTCGCGGAACTCGAAGTTTTGAGCAATTTCCTCAAAGTGCTGATCAATAATGTTCGGCTGCGTTCCCAATGCTGCCCAGCACCCAACGACGAGCGAACGATCGGCGACCAGATCGGCAAGGAACACGCATGCACGCGCGAGTTCGGCCTTCTGGGAGTTCTCCAGTCCTGAAACCAGCGCGCTGAGGGCCTGCTCTCTGAGAACCGATGACAAAGGACGTAGTGCTGCGATGGCCAGCCCCTGGTCCTTCGTGTCAAGCCATCCACGAAGTAGCGCAACAACCCAAGGGATGACTTTGTCACTCCTCTCCTCCGAGCGAACTAGCCGCTCAGCTGCCATGTACACTTGTTCACGCCAAGCATCGACTGGAACCGCCTGGAGGAGTTCTGGCAGCGCCGCAATGCTGAGTTCCGGTTGTTCATAGAGCCTTCGCAAAAGTTCGCTGTGAAGCGTGTCCACCATTCGCGGCAAGAAAGCTGGCTCATGAGCCACTACAGAGGCCAACGTGCCCCGACTCATCAACTTTGATAGATCGATTAGGTGCCATAGCGGCTGTGGCAGCAACGGAGCGGCGTGCTGGTTACGCCTCAAATACTCAAGGATCTTCGTCCAGACCAAGGCTTCATACGACAGACGCGGGTAAAGTGCTTGCAGCAAGTCGGCGCAGCCTTGCGCCGCTTGAAGGCTGTCTTGGGCCGTGAGGAAAAGCCGATGTAGCAACGTCAGCTGACGAATCGTGCCCGGCAGTGGCTCCGGCAGTCCCTGCTCTACAGCAAACGTCAGCTTCCCCTTCACCCATTGTGTCCCCAACGAAGCAAGCTCTTCGACCCACGCCTCGGATGACACGGAACGGAGCTGTACATCCCTGATCGTCCCGTCTAAGTACCAACTCCGTAGCTCTCTGCTATCACGGAATGCTCCGTATGCTTCTGTAGGCAGCGCCAGAAAGTCGAACGGGCGACCTGAGAGCCTACGGGTCTGAAGTGCGAACGTGCAGAAGGCAAACTGGGCTCGTGCTGCTGGCCAGAGCAGCGACCACAGATACCGAACGAGGGGCCATGTATCGAATCCATCCTGCCATAGTATAGGACGGTCGGATTGGCCAAAGAACAGTGTCAGCAGAGCGCGCTGCCGACTGAAATCGATGCTGCCCCTCGATGTCTCTAAGGCTGATAACAGAGGATTCTGGCCTGGCTCTGGCCATGGTAGGGAAAATCGGTAGGATGCACGCTGCGTCGAAGAGGTCGGCCGGGTATGCAACCCGCAAATTAAATCAGGATCTGAGACAACGACAAGCACCGACTGCTCTACCAGCAACGTATGCGTAAGCACTGTTCCTGCGCGGCGAGCTTTGCTGTCGAGGTAGGTCCGGGCGAAGGCATAGTAACGACCGCACGGATATCCAGAGATATACGAATCGAACGTGGTATCAAGCGGCAAGTGACCGGACAGATCACTGAACCGGTCAAGGAGTCCTAATTCTTCCTCCGTCAGTGCGCACGACTGTGCCAGCAGACGATGCCCAGCTTCGTAGCCGTGCAGCGTCTGCTCGATGCTGGGCTGATTTTTGATCGCGTTCCCCTTCATGTCTCGCGGACGATGGCCTCGTCACCGAAGAGCACGAAGCGAATAGGCAACGCCAAATCCGAACTCTGTACGACTCGGCCTGCATGATTGGCATAGCAGACATAGCCGCCCGGATCGTCCCGGTAGCGTTTCGCATGCGATGTCACACCTAGGTCGCCGCCCGTCGAGGAAACGCCAAAATAGAATACATCGTCCAGGTGGTAGTTACTGGCCAGAAAGTCGACGAGTAGACTCGCGTGCTCCATAAGATAAGCAACCGGTCGCTGTTGCCTCCAGGTCGCAGGCACAGCGTCCCAGGCACTCAGGACAATAGCGATACGGAAACTGCCTTGCGGTGGACGCTCGCCGGGCAATAACCGACGTAGCCGACGCAGGTACTGGATGAGTTCGACCAGCGCGAGCACGGTTGGGACGCGGACTGGGTCGTCCGCGGTGAGCTTGCGGGCCTCCGGGACCTCGGCTACCACACTGCCGATTCCCATGTCGGCCGGCGTGAGAACTGGTCCACCAGGCACCGCTAGCTGCTCGCCTGCGGGGGCGTCCCTTTTCTTTGCGACGAGGGGGTAGATCGCATCCGGTCGGAGGAACAAGAGCAGTCCTTGCGCATTCGCTCGTTGTTCCCACTCTTCGAAGTTATCCACCGATAGGCGCCGAAACAGACGCTCAAGCTCTTCGCCGTTGTAGTCACCGATCTGCAGCCGGAAATGGCTCGGGCTTTTCGCTGGCGAAAGACGAGTGGAAAGCCCGAGGTCGATATGGAGCCGTTCTCCTTTGGTCCGCTGCGGGTACTTCCCAAGCAGAAGGGGTTCTGTGAGTTTCCTGTGCGGGGAGACATCCTCCCCCTCATCCTCAAACTCAAGGGAGCACCGCTCAGGGCCTTGCTGGATTGAATCCACAAGCGCTGCAAGAAATGTCGTCTTGCCGCTGTCGGGTCCCCCCAGGAGGGCCACCGTCCTCTGATCGATGCTTGGACTCATGGCTTGCCATCCCCCGCATGAAGAAAATAGAAGTAGGAGGCATCGGCGGGAATTGCTTGAGGCTGCCAACTTGGAGCTAAGGGCATCTTGGTAGGTCCGTCCAGAAGCTCCATTGCGGCACCGAAGGGCTGGACCACACTCTTTGGCTGGCCCTTTGATAGAGGTTGTCCGAATGCGCTGGTGACAAAGACATCGGTGGCAAGACCCCGCTTCTGGAGATTGGCGAGCTGTGCCAGGATGCGGCGAAAGAGGGGCGGCCACGATTCCGCCTTTCGCAGATCGGCCGCCTGCGGAGGCAACTCCGCCTTTAGTTTGTCGCACTTGCTCAAGACCACGAAGACAGCGCGCAACTGTGGCGTCTGGCCTTGGTTATAGAGCGACAGCAGTCGCTGTAGGATAAAGCTGCTAGCAGCTGCCGCAATCTGTCCCTCCCGCTCTAACCGGTCGGCATCGATGACAAGCAGCGCCACTTGCATGTAGGTCAAGAAGGCGAGCGGCTGCCGGTTAGATTCGTTGGCGCGCTCGGTGTACTCACGAATCCATTCGCCTGGGACATCCGACAGCAGCACATCGATATGTCGGTGTCCGCAAGGCTCTTCCTCGACCGGGCTCAGACCAAGGTGCAAAAAAGTATCAGCGGACTCCTTGTCTCCCTTTGGTGTGTGTCCGACGACCGACTCCTTTTTATCCCCTTGCCAGTCGGCCGCATGCTCGATGAGTGTTCGCCATCCATACAGCGTGAGGCTTGAGGCGAAGCGGTACGGGAATCGTTCACGCTGCCCATTGGCGAGTTGCAGAAAGAACGCCGTCAGCAAGGATGACTTGCCTGCGTTGGTATCGCCGAGGACGGCGATAGTGCGTGCAGGTGTCGACCTGCGCAGCAGATCTGATTCTTGAAAAGTTAGATGCCTACCTCGCCACCCGAGATCGATGCGTTGCGCGGACGAGGCTGTCACCATACTGTCCGATGGCTCAGCGTTCGCAGAGCTCTCGGCGCCAACTTCATCTATCTGATCAAAGACGAGATCTGTGCATTTCCAAGGATCGGCAAATTCGGCGGCTCGCGCGCACCTCCCTCCGTGCAGGAACGTGCAATGTGCATTGCCACAAGAGGAAGGTTTACGCTGAATGATAGCCATCGAGACTACACCACATGTGCTGATTTGATCGGTGTGCCAGATGGAGCTGCTAAACTACGGTATAATCCATAGAGGTAGTAATCAAGTAAAACCTCTTCTAGTAATAACTTCACATAATCGTTCAGTTCCATCTCTCCGTTATCTATTCCGAGCTTCTGCATGGCATCTGGGAGTTGTGGGTAGCTTTTTTCATTTTCAACGCGCATACGAATCCAGGAAATCGGTAGCCCGAGCGGCTCGACCTCGACATGCTTGCTAAGTTGTTTATTTAGGGCAGATGCCTCACGTTGTTTGTTGAGAACATCGAAAAGCTCCTTGGTCCAATCGTAAAATGGACGCTTCTTGCCAAGGTCGATGTTGAACCCGCGCAATGCCTCCGCATAAAAAGAAGCCAGCGGGGGGAGATCAAACCATTCGAGGGGAGAGCCACTGGAATCAAATCCACTAACGCGGATGATACTAGCGATATCCTCCGCGCAGAAAAATATGATCTCTGCTTCGGAGAGCTCGCGATATTGCTTCTTGAGAGTCAGACTGTAGCGAGATCTTTCCCAATATAGGAGTTCCGAAAGGTCCCTAAGTGGGAGTTCACGGTATGTAGGGGCACAAACTCTATCCAGCCACTCCAATAGCGGATTCGGCTCAGGGTGTTTCATCTGACGAATGTGTGCTCGAATATGAAACTGTAGCAAGGCCGGGATTAGCAATGCCCGGGAATGGGGAGGATTTGGATATCCCGCTAACAATAGATGTTGGGCAAGACGGATTTCCTGCTCACCTCCGGCGATGGAAACCCACTTCGAACACTGATTGAGGACCGTCGTCACCTCCGGGCGGCGCAGCTCCTCACGACGCTCCGGATGCACCAGTAAGAACTGCACGACTCGTAGCACTATCTGTGGATTCGTCGCGGCCTCAATCAGCCAAGACTCGACCGAGCTGATGCTCTCCTTCATCTTTTCCCGCAGGGCTGAGTCATTGGGAGGCGAGCCGGTGGCACGCCAGAGTCGTTCGAGCCGTTCCGGGGCGGTCATGTTCGCTGCGTCGCTGTCAGGCTGCATCTCTGCACTCTACCCACACTTTTGTTGAGAAAGTCCATGCTAGTATGCTAACCATATCTTGTGTCAAGCGGGCTCGAAGATTCCGACGCTGCCAGGGTCGACTCGGCCGAGAGAAAGCTCATCCTTGTGTGTCAAGGTAAGCTATCCCTTGGCGATGTGCGGCGGGAAATAGAGGATCTCTCCGCTGAACCTGAGAGTCTACAGGTGGACGGGCGTCGTCGGTCCGGGCTTGAGGTTAGGCTGCTTTTGCGGGTGCTTGATCGAAATTTGCCGCGCCTTAAGCTCCCATCGAGTTCATCGCCACCGCGCTGCGGTTATCAAGTCTATGCTGACCGGAGGGTCGTGAGCCTACTACCACGCTTCGCCTTCGATCTAGCCGAGCGGAGACGGGACCTGCTATCCCGCTTCTCTGATTTGTGGGCGGTCGATTGGTTGGTAGTGGACCGCCTGCTCCAGAACATGGAGCCTCGATTCATCGTCGAGGCATGGCTATCAAGCCCTGGTCGTCGGCTGCTACGGGACGTAGCAATTCTGGGTCAAGTACCGCTGGAGCATACCGATTGCAGTGCTGAAGACATGCCCACTGATTGGAGCTGGGCACGGTTGCGCACCGCCGCTGGCCCTATCGTCCGAGATCCGTCCAATCCATTCCAGAAGGAATGGGAGCAGATTCACAAGGCGCTGCCCGGAAAGTCGCTGCTGGACTGGGCGCCCCTTCATGAAGCCCCAGTGGCGGTGATGCAGTTGCTTGAAGATGGATTGCCGCTCTCAGTGCGCGCAGCAGCGATGACTTGGCTGCTCAATCAGTCCATGGAGCACCCTCAATATCACGATGATGAAACTGCACATGACCTACGCGATGATCTGCCACTGCGGCTGCGCAGCACCCTCTCTCCAGATCTGGCGGCCGCAACCTCGGCCGCCACGTCGCTTGCCAGTCTAGCTGAGGATATCGACACGAGCGTCAGGTGGAGACGCGAGTGGAGCCACCGCCTCGAGTGTTGCGCGCTGCTCCATGCTGCACATCTCTACGGACCCGTACTTGGTCAAGGCGGGAAGGGGGGGGTTCTTGACGCTTGGCGAACCGCTCGTTGGCTCGTAAGCTGCCTGCTGCGAAGTCCTTTTCTAGGGGGTGATCAAGAAGCACTGACGGTGAGGCTTGAGGCACTGCTCCCGGAGCCGCTGCCCGTCGCGACGGAACAGGAGCATCCGCTGCACCCGGCACGATTCCACTGGGGCGGCAGCTCAGTCAATCTGGCGGAACTCTTGTTCGTGAGCGCTGTGTATTCGCACTATCACGGTCGGGGAGAAACCAGCCCGAAGCTGCTGCCAATGCCCATGCCGCTTGTTGAGGCGCTCGAGCGTATTGCAGGTCGTGTCACAAATGCTGGTGAGCGCGCGGCGGAGGCTTCCCTCGCACGATCTGTATCCATGGTGGACCCAACCTGGAACGCGCCCCACCTTGCCCCACCTCTCTTAGCGCGATATCTGCTCACCGCGCGCCGGCACGCATGGCTATCCAAGGTACCTGCCGCGGTTCAGCAAGAGATGCTCGCCTGTCTGGCTGCAACACCCAAGCGATTTCGAGACTGGGTGCCGCTGGCGTTCCATTCATCCGGGGCGCAGATAGAGTCAGAGATACAGGAGCAAGCCCGAGGAGTTTGGGCATCACTCATCAAAAATACGGTCTGCGATGAAACCGACTGTGCGATGTACGGACTGATGGCGGCCGGACTGCTTTCGAATCTGACGTTGGAGGAAAGGAGGGATGCAATTGAGCTCGGCAAGCAAGCAGCCCCCCAGTGGCGCGCAAGTGTCCTGAGCCAGATCTGGGAAGCGGCGGCCAAGACATCTGATCATGAGACCGTGCGAGCAGCCGTGAACGCCCTAGAAGCTCAGATGTTATCGAACCGCCTATGGGACACTGACCGTCGGCTGGATGCGGCGCATGCGCTACTCACACTCGTGGGCCGGAGCGCTGGGCTGGCTCCCCAAGAGCAGCGGGTGCTATTGGAGCGCTTGGCGCAACACTGTAGTGGACCGCCGTTTTCGAGCAACCTAGCGCTGCGCCGCAGCCTGCGTGCACTCGGAATCGCTCGCAATTAGGAATGCTCCTTGAAGAAGACTCTCCGTGGCAATAGCTTCCACTCTGTCAAGGGAGGTGTCGGCAAGTCGACCCTGGCCACGCACTTGGCGCTGCGCCTTGCCCGCGAACCAGGGAAACGGCCTACGTTTCTGATTGACATGGATCTAACGGGAACGAGCCTGGCAGATGTGTTGCCGCTGCGTGCGCCGACCTGGTCAGACATAGCGACCGACGGTAATAAGTCCTCCCTGCTGCGGACGCGGCCGCGGGGCTTTCTGTCGAGAGCCGAGACGCTCAGAGACATGGACTGGCGCGACGAAGTCGCTCACATGGGTGCGGATGCTAAAGCGGCTGGCCTCAGCGGAGCAAGCTATTTACCTTTCCTGAACGACTACCTGCTGTTTTCGCCGAAGGACTGGCGCGATGCGGAGGCAGATGTAGATCCTCACTCTCTTCTGTGGGGACTGGATCTCCCTGACGCCCCGGATAATCTTTACGTACTGCCTAGCAGCGCTCTGCCTTCCGATCTCGAAAAGATACTTCCCGTCGTTTTCGACGAACACTATGCCGGCTTTCTCGAGAACCGTTTTGAACTGCTGCTTGATGCACTGCTTCTGCATTTTGGCGACATTTCGGTGGTCGTTGATACCCCGCCGACTATTCCCGGTCTGTCACGGGCGGTCTTGAATCTTGCGTTGCGCCTGGGATCGCCAGGCCAGCAAAAACAAGCGCTTGTGCAGGGCGGCCGGTTGCCCGCTGCAATCGAAGAAGCCGAGCTGACCTGGAATGCTCAACTGGTTACAACCCCTGACATTCAAGACGTCCGAGCGGCTGCTCGTTGGTACAGTCTCACGTCGCCGGCCGAACGCGAAGTAATCGGATTCCTCTTCAATCGCGTACGCAGCGGTCGCCGTGAAGAAGTCCGTGCTCATCTCGAATCTCTGTTCGAAGCAGGGCACATGCTGTTCGCGGTCCCCTGGCAGTTCCACCATTACGATCCTGCCGTGCAGATCTTTGATGCTGAGCACCGTGTGGCAGCCTGCGAAGGCGTCAAGTTTCCCGGATGGCTCGACGAAGAGTAGAGGCATAAGCATGCCCGCCGCACGATTCTCATCGCACTTCCAAAGAACCGCATTGTGCCATAGTCCACCGCGCTACTGGTCGTCCGATGCCGATTCAGGCGTCGTTCCACCGAGCCTCCGACGTACCTACGTGAGTACGCCGCAGCGCTACGTGTTTCTCGCGGAGGCCAGCGACGCGCATGACTTGATGGGGTTACCGGCAGCATTTCTTGGTTCTAATCGGAATGGCCCGGTGCGGCTGTCCGCTTACAGTGGGCGAATCGAAGAACGGGCGGACGTTGATTCGTTGAGCGTGCAACTCTTTGAGCATCCGAGCGGTCGAGCCATTCAATCGACCCTGCCCATAGCTACCTTCGCAGGCCAGCCGTGTGGATCGGGAGCCCAGTTTCGACTGTGGACCTGGGTGGAGTACGAGCCTGATGGACAGCCCGTCCCCCGTGTCGCAGTGCAGGTCGATCGCGGTGAACTGAGTGAACAGGAGCACCAACGCTGGCAAGAGTTGGCAGCCGAGCTCAAGACGGCATCCCATGAGCGAGACTGACGTGCTGCGGGCCCCTCAAACCGGTCCGATTCGACTGGATGACATGCCCGAGGGGCAGATCAGCCTAATTGTCTTCGGACCCGGTCGAGGCGAGGCGATCGTCCTGGTCCTGCCCGATGGCAGCATCGGAGTGGTTGATGGCTGCAGGGAGCCGGAGAAGAATGACCCGGTCGGACGGGGCGATCCGGTCCGAGAGCTTCTGGCAACCATGGGCCGCCGCCGTCTCCGGTTTGTTTGTCTCACCCATCCCCATGCAGATCACTACCCGGGGCTGGGACGCCTCCTTCAGTGGCACCGTCCCGAAAAGGTCTTTGTTACCTTGCCGCTGACGGGGGACTACAAGAAGGTCTTCCTTGCATACTCGGCTGCCCTTGAAAAAGGGGTTCCCCCAGCTGAGAAGGGTGGTTTGGAACGCTTCTATGCCCAGGTCGAGCGATTTGAGAGCTCCGGCGGAGAAATCAATCACATGGACGAGCGAAAGCTCCTTCTGGAGGAGAATTCTCTATGTGGTGCACGCTTAGCAATTTGGTCCTGTGGCCCAGCTCCGGCAGATGTCAAGAGGACGCTCAACGACCTCCTCGGGTATGCACAAGCCCATGCAACCAAGGCTCCCCTTCCTCCCGAGACTATTGATCCAAATATCGCCAGCGGTGCGCTACATGTTCATTGGGGGGACGCTGGGCTGCTACTCACTGGCGACCTACTGCGTGGTGAGCATCCCCTCTCCGGATGGAACAAGACCGAGAGCTGGCTTTGTCCTCCGGGACATCCAGTGCAGGTGATCAACGTCGCTCACCATGGCTCGGAAGGAGCTCATCACGATGGACTGTGGGCGAAACTCCAGCCCAAGCTTGCGATCGTGACGCCGTTTCAGAATGCACAAAATGGCCAGCCGCCAAAAAGGAGTGATCTCGACCGACTGGCCAGTACAGCCACTGTCGTGGTCACAACGCCACCTGCGTGGTTAGGGACCGCAGGTGCAGCGTCGGCAACTCCCCTTGGGCGCGTCATTCCGGTGACTAGCCGCAGTACCGCGTTAAAAGGGATCATCGAGCCTGCGCTTGCCATCAACAATGCCGTCGCGGTCTCCCTAGATAAGACTGGAGCTATCACACGCTTGATCTTGAGTGGAGCCGCAAGCCTCTATCCCTTTACCTAGAGAAGTAGACAGCGTCCCTACCAACTGGGGCCAGTACCAGTCAAAGCAGCGGAGCATGCGGATATCCCTGTCGCACAATCTGACCTGGTATATCTCCCCCGGAATCGATAGATTTCGTCCGTCGTCGAAAAGAGGGGGGCTTGGGGGGAGTTCAAATTCTGTGGATAAGTGCCTCTCGCCGTCGAGGGAGGTTGTGGTGTATAGCGGTTCCGATGGTGCGGTAGCTCGATTGACTCTTGGTCGTTCGAGATCGTGAGGGAGCGTGAGCGCCGCGCCGGAGGTTCTTGGAGGAGCCCGAACATCTGCTCGAGGAAAACTCGAAACACCAGGCTGGGCCGAGCCAGGGACTGCTATCCGTGTTCCGTTCCGTGAGGTCGCTATGACAGAAAAAGACGAACGTTTCGTTGGTATCGATGTCTCAAAGCAGACTCTGCAAGTCTGTGTGCTGCCCGATTCTGTGCAGCGCTGTTTCGACAATTCTCCGTCGGGGCAGCTGGAACTGCGGCAGTATCTGGCATCGGTTGGGCCGCAGCTGGTGGTGCTGGAGCCGACCGGAGGCTACGAGCTGGAGCCTCTGTGTGCGCTGTGGCAGTCAGCGATTCCCGTCGCTGTGGTGAATCCTCGGCAGATTCGCGATTTCGGTCGTGCGCTGGGGAAACTTGCCAAGACAGACCTGCTTGATGCGGAGCTGATAGCGCGGTATGCGCAGACGGTACGTCCGCCGGTGCGTCCGATTCCTGATGAGGAGTCTCAGCAGCTTCAGGCGTTGGTGGTTCGGAGGCGGCAGCTCGTCGAAACGAGGGCAACGGAGCAGGCGCGCAAACACCTGGCCAAGGGTCGCGTGCGGGCCTCGATCGAGTCGCTGATTGCGTATCTGTCCGCACAGATGGACGAGCTGGATGATGAGCTGCAGAAGCTTGTGGAATCGCATCCTGCGTTGCACAAAAACGACGAGATTCTGCAAAGTGTACAGGGCGTTGGTGAGGTCACGTCAGCGATGATGATTGCGCTGCTTCCGGAACTCGGGACGCTGAATCGGAAACAGATCAGTGCGCTGGTAGGAGTGGCTCCTCTGAACCGAGACAGCGGACGCAAACAGGGAAAGAGACAGGTATGGGGAGGTCGCGCAGCAGTACGTGCCGGACTCTACATGGCGACGCTGGCAGCAACGCGATTCTATGAGCATAGGAGCTCGTATTTGCAAGCGCTACGGCAGCGTGGCAAGCCCTTCAAAGTCGCGATGGTCGCGTGCATGCGGAAGCTGCTTGGCGTTCTTAACGCGATGCTCCGCGACGGGCGTCCGTACAATCCGCAGCTCCAAACGTAAGAAAGGGATTGACTGGGACACATCTGCTCATCTTCCCTCCGATTGATGCGGGTCTAGTCCGATGTCGGCCCAGCCGCTCCTGTCGCAGTCGTACGCCTGCTCGCGCTCCAGCAACCCAGTTGTCAGACGGCGCAGTACTGAACAAGGTACCGAAGGTGTTGCGGGCCAGTAGGCACGTATCGGTCTCACGCGATCGCAGCCGTCGCGCAGCACGCTGAGCCTAACAACGGTCCACCAGGCTGATTAAGAGAGTCTATCAAGCGTCGCCTCGACGTCCTTCAATGACGCCTTTGTACTGGTCAGCAGTGGCACCTCACCAGCTGGGGTGAGCACCCACTGCGGGCGCAACGGATCATCAGCAGAGCTTCGGGTAACCAGCCGCTGCGAGACGCGAAGATTGTAGGTCGTCGTCCGGCAGCTCGCTGACCAGCAACGTCGTGTCTTGGCTCGCGATTCGGGAAGCGGATCGCCGCAGCTCAAACAAATCACTGCGGGCAAAGGCGCGGAGCGCTTGCGGTCGTTCATTGTGTCACTGAGCCTGCTTTTCTCAGCATATCGTCACTTGAACCGTCAAGCTCACGTCAATCTGTGAAATCGGCGTTCTGTTGAAAAGTGACTCATGACTCCGGAACTCCAAACGCCTGAGCAACTAGTGGTTGGCAAAAATTGCCAAATTGCCAAATTGCCAAATTGCCAGAGTCAAAACTTCCCAAGAAGATCGCAGGCTTGGGCCGCTGACGACGTTGACCGTTCATTCCTGGACCGACCGAGCGTAGTGCGACCTAGGCAGAAGCGGACCAGTTCGGTGCCGGGAACCTAAACATGCGGCGTCCATCGCACGAGTCCGCTTGAGAGCCGCCGCTTCGAAGCTCTCCACTGGGTAGCGTCAACGTGACCGTCAATTCTCCGTCAATCCGTCACTCCTTCACCGTCCGCGAGTCTTGACGGGCGGTGCGAATCCGAAGTGTGTCCTTGGGACCTTTCACTTGATCACATCTCCAATTACCGACGGAGAATTTGGCCGAGAGAGGGCTCAAGGATTCGGGCCATGGCGAAGAGATCGCGCTTTTTGTGGAGTTGGATGAGCTGCATGGCGCCGAGGAAGAGGAGTGCGCCGCGCATGAGCATGGTGGGACCGATGGGAGTCTGTTTGCGCCCGGTCCAGCCGCCGAGCTTGGCCAGTGATTCCATGACTTGGATGGATTTGTCATGGGTGGCTTGGCTGAGCTGATAGACTGCGGAGGCCGCCATCTGCACGAGTAGGAGTCGTTTTGCGATGCGCTCCGCGTTTTCTTGATGCCAACATTCCAAACGGAATCCGATTTTCTCAAAGTAAAACAGGCGCTCGATTTTCCAGCGCTCCAAATAGCGTCCCACGACGGAAAATGTAGACTCTTTGAGGTTGGTTAGGAGTACCCACCGGAGTGGTTGTTCACCGGGCTGTCGCAGCTCCGATACGACCACGCGCACGCGCAGAGGAACTCCGGGCTGCGGCTTTTGTTTCCGTTTCTGAACGCCACGCAGCGACGGATTTTGCATCGTCACTTCCGTCTCTCCGAGCCACAGGGAATAGGTCTGTGTGCTGTGCGCGAAACGACGCGTCACTTCGCCAGATTGCTGTAGATCGAGCGATTCCAGGTGCCTCCAAATCGACATCCTTTCGCCATGAACAGCGACGATTCGTGACAGATTCCGGTAGCGAATGACATACCTGCGCTCTGCAAGATTCCGCAGGAGCCTTACATCGTCGAACTCGCGATCAAGCAGATGGATCAGGAGTCGCTCTGGGAGGAGTTGCTCGACGGAATCTACGGCGCGTTCAGCCTGCTCCAGGTGGTCCCCCAAAGGAATCTCTTCATCGCTTTGGGAGGACAAATTGCCTTGGTTACAGCGCAGCTCTGTAATCGCCACACCGACGGGAACTCCAGCCTTGATGACCAGCGACTGAAACAACTCGTAGCCCCATGTTCGGTCATTTCCGACGGGAATCAGGTCCTCCTTTCGATTGTGTCCGGAGTAGTTGAGGACCGACAGATCATGCGCCACGATGGCAGTCTCCGACGGAGAAATCAGCTCACGGAGCGCGATCTGCATGGGCGTATGCAGCGCGGTTCGCGTTACGTCGCCGTTGTCGAAGAAGCGATAGGCGCCGCGCGTAAAGGACTCCTGCGTCGCGTCGGCAGGACTAAGACAGCCGAGGCTGTTTGCAGATTGTCCGCGCACCATCGACTGCACCAGATGGGCAGCGCGACGACGCAGACGGAGATCAGGAAGTGGAGCAGACTCAAGGAGCGCTTGAAAGTTGGGCATGGCCCGTCGCTGAGCAGCTTCCTCGCCAACCTTCACGCAAGCTGAAATTCCCGTCGGTGGCCGTTTCCCGGTCCCCTCAAACCAAGCCAGCGCATCCGTCCGGCAGGCCGGATCCCAGACGGTGGTCCGAACTTATGACCATCTGAAAGCCTTGGGACTGTCAACGGGAGCGTCAATTCTCCGTCAATCCGTGAGCGCTGCGACCTCCCATCAGGAATCCACGTATTGGAAGGAGGCATAGCGCAGTTGCCCTGCGAAAAGCTCGGAAAGGCAATCGCACGCGAAAGCTACTACATCATCCCACCGGTAGAAAGTGCAAGTGGCAATAAGTGCCAAATTGCCAAATTGCCAAATTGCCAAATTGCCATGCGGGTGAACGTCCCAAGAAGATCGCCGGTTTGACGCGTTGTTCGTTCAGTCCGTCCGGACCGACCGGGCGTCGTAGGACTCGAAGCGGCTCTTCAATCGCTGCTGCACCTGCGCCGACCACCAGTGATCGTGTCCCTTCGGTGTCCAGTAGGCTGCCTCCTTCAGCACAACCGCCAAGCTTCGGAATCCTGGCCACTTGAACGGTTCATCGGCGGGCTGCGTGTGGCGCTCCTTTTCCAGGTTGCGCAGCATCGCAAGCATCAGGCCATCACGCGACTCGCTCCGGTTCACCTCGTTTCGGAATGAGCGTCGGTGCGTCGCATGCTGGAGCGGAGCAGTACCCCAACTCTGTTGGCGCTGAACCTACCCACTATTTTCGCGTCCGAGAACCACGGGTACGGCTAACGTAGGTGCGAACTCAGCGTTGGGTTCCTCTGTTCGCGAAAGGACGGAGTACAGGTTCGCCTTCTGCTCAGTCGCTCTTGATTTGCTGCCAGCGTCCGGTGGAAACTGTGAGAACGTAGCGAGACTTGCCAGCGTCGACAAGCGGCCCATGGTCCTGTTTCTCTGGCCGCCATTCCCTGAACGCCCCGTTGCTGGTGACGCGTCAGGGAAAGCATCCGGCAAGTTTCCCGTCGAAGCGCGCTTCTTCAACGAAGCGCGGGCGGCGAACTTGGTGCAGCATCCGGCGATTGTGCGGGTGTTCGACTACGGAACGACCACGACGGGGACGGCGTACCTGGCGATGGAGTTTCTGGAAGGCGAGTCGCTGCGCACGCGGCTGCATCGTCTGCGCACGCTGTCTGAGGTGGAGACGATTCGCATCGGACGCCAAATTGCCTCTGGCTTGGCGACGGCACATCAGAGCCAAGTGGTCCACCGTGATCTCAAGCCGGAAAACATTTTTATTGTGCCGGACTCGGAAGCGCCGAGTGGAGAGCGGGCCAAGATCCTCGACTTCGGGATCGCGAAGCTGGCGGACAGCAGCAAGGGAGCGTTTCGGACGGGAACCAACATGCTGCTCGGGACGCCGATCTACATGTCGCCGGAGCAGTGTCGCGGTGCCAAAAACGTCGGCGATCGCAGTGATGTCTACGCGCTCGGGGTGATGCTGTTTGAGATGCTGGCGGGACGGCCTCCGTTTGAGACGGAGATGCCGGGTGAATACATCGCGCTGCACATCTTTCAGCCGCCACCGTCGCTGCGTCAGTTTGCTCCGAGCGTGGATGAGCGACTGGAACAGCTGCTTCTGTCGATGCTGACCAAAGATCCGAAGCTGCGTCCGCCGATGGCTGAAGTAGCGAATCGACTCAAGCACCTGGGCAACCTACAGAGCGATCAGCTTGGGCGGGGTCCGTTTGAGCGCTCGTCGGGACCGATGCCGGAAATGGCACCGCCGAGCAGCAACCTTCCCAATGATGCGACAGCGATCATGCCATCGACGCCACGACAGGCGGACTGGCAGCCGATGAGCGTGATTGCCGGTCGTCAGCAGACACCGACCAACCTGCTTCCGACGGTCAGGCCGAATCCGGCGCAGCCAAGGCGAGCGTCGGATGAGCGCAAGCTGGCCCGCCCGAGTGGCTTTTTGACGCCGCATCGACGTGCGCAGATGGTGGCGCTGTTAACCGTGAGCATCGCGATCTGTATCGGGGTGCTGATCACGATGTTTTTGGTGGGGAGCTAACGTCATGGCGTCATCCCGTGCTCACCGCCTCATGGAACCTCGCTTCACTTCATACAGCGCGGCTGTGGTGCGCTGTGGGCGCATGCTGGTGCTGCTGGCTGTCTGTTTGCTTGTGGGCTGCTTTTCCGGCGAGCGCGAGCTTCCTGTCAGCGGCTCTGTATCGGCCTATCAAGGCAGCTGGGAGTTCCGTTACGGAGCGTGTCCCCAAGGCCCGAACGGACAGTTTCTGTGTACGCAAGCGGACTGGAACGATGGCTCCTTTGTATCGGGACAAGTGGAATCACCGAACCTGCGCAACGGACGCAACGAGCTGTGGCTGCGGACGCGGCTGACCGGACCGAAGCTGTCCGATCCATACCTACTGATCAAGTCTGTGGATCAGACGTATGAGGCATTCCTAAACGGCGAGCTTGTGGACAAATCCGACGGAGATCTGGAATCTCGCGAGCGCTTCGCCGGGGTGTACCGTGCCTACATTCCGCTGGGAACGGACTACGTTGGCAAGACGCTGACGCTCCGCATTTACGCGCGCTACTGGCACATTGGGATTCATCGCGAGCAGCTCATCGGAGATCGCGCTGCGCTGCTGGCCATGGGAATTCGTCAAGGACTGCCAGCGATCATGATTGGTTCGATGCTGCTGGTGCTGGCGCTGACGGGACTGAGCCTGGCGGTACTTCAGCGCAATCGATCGTTTGCGCTGTACGGAAGCTTTGCGCTGATGTCGGGGATTTACGTGCTGGCGCGCTCGTCGCTGCGGATCTTTGTGTTTGGCACCCAAGAGCTGGCTCGCACGCTGGAGCTGTCTTCGCTGGCGCTTCTGGCTGCGGCGCTGTGCGGCTTTGTCGCCAGCATGTTTGGACGCGGTCCGCTTGGGCTGCTGCGCTACTTCTGCTTCGGCTTCTTCGGCTTTTTTGTTGGCGGTGCGCTGCTGGTTGCGACCGGAATCGTTCCGATGGAGTCTCTGCTTCTGCCGCTTCAGTTCATGCTGCTTGCGATGGTTGCGGTGCTGCTCATCAACGTGGTGCGCATCAGTACGCAAGGAGGCATCGACGGTCGAATCCTGAGCGCGGGTCTCGCGATGGCGATGATGCCCACGCTGTACGATCTGCTGTCGGCGATGAACGTGCTACAGCGCTATGTGGTGCTGACTCCCTATTCGGTGGCGCTGTTTGTACTGGCGGTGTTTGTGGTGGTGATGCGTCGCTTTGTCGGACTGCGCGAACAGAACCTGACACTGACGCTGGAAGCGAATCAGGTGCGCTTACGGCTGGCAGAACAAGACGCGCTGCTGCAAGCGGCCAAGCGCTTGGCGGAAGGAGACCTGGACACTGCGATTGATGTTGCGCCGGACAGCTCGCTCAAGTCGCTGGCGCTGGCGCTCAATCGCTTGCGGGAAGATGTGCGATCGCGGCTCTCTCAGCTGTCTGGCAAAAACAGTGCAGCCAAGCAGCTCAACGATGAACTACGTAGACAGATCGAGCAGCGCTCACGCAGGCTGCTGGAGCTGATTCAGCGACGACCTCTCCCAAAGCCATCAGAGACTCCGCTCAAGGTTCAATCGCTGCTCGGAGATCACTATCGGATTGTCTGTCTGCTGGGAACTGGTGCGAGCGGAGTGGTCGTGGAAGTAGAGCGCATCACCGACAACAAACACCTGGCTGCAAAGGTGCTGACCAAGGCCACTGATCAAGTCGGAGTGACGCGCTTTTTGCGAGAAGCTCAGATCCTGGCGCGACTCGATCATCCAAACTTGGTAGCGATTACTGATGTCGATGTGACCGATGAAGGAGTCCCCTTCCTGGTGATGGAATTGGTGGAAGGACAGACGCTGCGTCAGCTCAGGAGTCGGTATCGCGATCCTCGCTTTGCGCTGTCCGTACTCCGTCAAGTTGCCGATGCACTGACCGTCATTCACCAAGGCGGAATCATTCACAGAGATCTTCGACCGAGTAACATCTTGGTGACGGATGATGGGGCGGCTCCTCGGATCAAGCTGTTCGACTTTGGGGTCGCTGCGCTCAAGGCCAAAGAAGGAGCAGAGTCTGGAACCTATCCCAAGCAGAAACTCAATCCCTCTGCATCGGTGTCTGGTTCATCGGATCGACTCGAAGTCTCTCTGCCCGGAATGCCGATTGGATCGCCGATGTACATGGCTCCAGAGTGTCGCGGCGGAACGTCTGCCATCGCTGCTCCTGCCGATGTCTTTAGCTTGGGTGTGATTGCGTGGGAACTACTCACCGGAGACTTGCCGTTTGCGCGTCCTCCGATGGAGATGGCTGCGCACGGAGAGCCGCTCACACTGCCATCGCTACAGAGCCAGACCTCGAACCTAAATCCTGCGCTGTGTGTGCTGGTGACAAGCTGTCTGCACATCGATCCACAGAAGCGCTTGACCGCCGCCCAAGTCGCCGCAGAGCTGGCCCTACAAGTCGAAGAACAGAGCGAGCCGTAGGCGCTTCCGTAGACCGTTCTATTGTCCATTCCGCTGTCCATTCTGCTGTCCATTCCTCATAGATCGTAGACCCACACGACACACTCGTGATACGCAGCGGTCATGAGGCTTCCGTGGCGATGGCTGGTCCTTTTGCCGATGGGAATTCATCCGCTCACTGCGCGGGCGGAATCCCAGACCGAGCGGCGCGTGGTTTCTTCGCTAGGCGCAGACTACGGAGTCTTCCAGTATCTCAGCACCGGACTCCCGGTCTTTGCCGGTGGTGCTTCGCTGTCCTATCAGGCGCGATTTTCCGTCGGAATCTCGATGTCTGCCGGACTCCGATTCCTACACATTGAGCGCACCGAGTCCGGCTTCGGAATCGAAGGCTTTGTCGGTGCCCAGCTCAGTCCTTTTCTGGGAGTCTGGCATCCACTGGTCGGAATCGAAGTCGGTGCAACCAGCCTGCGATCCGCTGCACTTGCGACAGAACCAAACTACAGCCCAGCGGAATACACCAGCAAGCAGGCTCCGCTCGGTCCAGTCTACGCGGGCTTTGTCTTGTCTCCGCTGCGCTTTGCGATTCGTCGCATCACCTTCGGCGGACTGGGTCTTCAGCTAGCCTCTCACCTGCCAGCGTGGGGCAGCGCACTGCGACTACAGATTGTGGCCGCACACCTCGCGTGGAGCTTCTGATGTCTGTTCACCGCTCTGTCCGTTCTGCTTCATCTGTCCAGTTCCCTGCTTTCGTTCGCGCGCTTCCTTCCCTGCGGTTTGTCGCATCGTGGGCAATGACTCTGCCCTGTGTGCTGAGCGTATCTTGTCAGCGCGAGCCTGCATTTTCCGTCGCAGTCACGCGGTCTGCGATCGCTGTATCCCGGGAAGTCAATCCTGCGAACCTTTCGCAACATGTTCGCGAGCTGGTTGCGCAGCGTGAAAAGGAAACGCCCCAGACTTCATTGTACTGGGGCAATATGAAGCTACGAAGGGTGAACGCAGGACAGTACATCGATTCCTATCTGTCCGCTCAAGGACTGACCGTGGTGCATGAGCGCGAGGATCAGCAAGGCGTCGATACCGACAATCTCTACGTTGATCTGCCCGCGCGTTCCGGTAGTGCGCACGCCGCAGAGTATGTCCTTGTCTCTGGTCACTATGACAACTGGCATGTCGGTGCAGATGACAATGCTTCAGCCGTTTCTGTCATGCTGGAAGCTGCGCGGATTCTGCGTACCCGATCATTTTTGCGAACCATTCGCATCATTGCATTTGACCGAGAAGAAGAAGGCCTGGTTGGGAGCGAGAGATATGCCCGCTTACACCAAACAGAGTCGGTTGCTGCGCTGCTCAACATGGACTGTGTGGGCTATGCCAGTCACCAACCAAACAGTCAGTCTGCTCCGCCCGGACTGGCTCTGCGCAGTGTCGGGGATTTTTTGGCGATCTTGGCGAGCGATGTGGGCACGCCTGCGATGTCCAAGGTGATTCGACTTTCTGCGGAGCTTCCGTCGCCCATTTCGATCTTGGGATTGATCGCGCCGGGTACGGGACACAGTCCGGCTGCCGCTGCTTTTTTGCGCTCGGATCATGCAGCGTTTTGGCAGCAAGGAGTCCCCGCACTGTTTCTGACCGACACCGCAGACTTTCGCAATCCTCACTATCATCGCAGCTCTGATGTGCCAGATACCCTGGACTATGACTTTCTACAGCGCAGCGCACAGCTTGTGGTTGCAGCGACGGCAGCACTGGCAGAAGAGGAGTAAGTGATGGCTGTGCAGAGACTCCTTTTTGGACTGCTGTGCGGACTGCTGATGACTGGTCTTGCAAGTCCGGTGCAGGCCACTGAGCCAGCGCTGAGCGCACCCCATAGATCCGAGATCTATGTCCCAGCGGGTCTTTTGCTGTACGCAAGTCCGCGCAGGCTCAGCGTCGGGTTTGGCGGCGGACTTGGCTATCGCTATGAGCTGGATTCGATCTGGACGCTCTACAGCGAAGGCAGGGTCAGCTACTTTTCTGGCACCGCTGGATCGCTGCTTGTCGGCATCACCGGACAGTTTTCGATACGCAGCTGGCATCCGCAGCTTGGAATGGGAGCCCTGCTCTTTGTCGGCGACAGCATCCGCGTGGTGAGCGCATCCGGTGACGTTCCTTCGCGCGCTGCGTTTGCGATCACGACACGTATTTCGCCGCTGCGCTTTGTGCAAGGTCGCTTCTCTGGATCGGCGCTAAGCGTTGATGTGGGCTGCGGAATCGATGCCGCAGATCGCTGTGGACTTGTGCTCTCTGTTGCGCTGCTGGATGTCGGTCTGCGCTTTTAGGAGCTGCATGGTTAGGGCTGTAGGGGCGCATAAAAAATGCGTCCCGTTTGCGCGCTCACAAAGAACCCAGCGCTTAGGGCAGATACGCTCTGCCATTGCGCAAGCTCCGTCGGAAAAATCTGTTCGGGAGCACTTGCTCGCCAGCGATACAGCGCGTTTGTACCAACCAAGATCAGGTCTTTGCTGGTACGCGCACTGATCGCCAACAGATCGCTGCCAATCGTGCGCATGGCTGCGTCTTGCGTGGCAGAGTTAAAGCACTTGCCGTTGTAAAAGACGTAGCGACCAGACGCTCCGATCATCTTGACCAAGTTGATGTCGCTGTTTGCATAGACTGCACGTAGATCCGCGCTCGACTTGAAGGTACAGGTGTTTCCGTCGCTGAAGACAAACTGCTCCTTATAGATTCCGTTCTGCACGCTCAGGATCAAGCCGCTTCCTACAAACCAACAGTCCGTACTGGATGCACAGTCGATTCCAAAGAGCGGATAGGAAGAGGAGACTCCGGGGAGCTTGTCTGTCTCTGTGACAACAAACTCACTGCGCGCAGGATCGAAGGTTCCGACAAAGCCACCAAGCAGTCCGCTGGCGGGATCGTTTCTCGTTCCGACAATCCACGCGGCAGAGCCCTCTGCATAGATTCCTTGATACAATAGTGGTGCCGTCGAAGAACTGACTGCGCCAAGCTGAATCGGAAGCCTGGTTGCGCTGCCGTTTGCTGCGATGCGGACGACAAAAGGAGCATCCCCCGCCAGCCAGATGTTGCCTTGGCTGTCTCCTCGAATCGCGCGGAAAGTAGGCTTGGGACTTCCGGTCACGCTGTCAGGAATCACAATGTTGCGAAACAGAGAGCCATCCCAGTGCAGCACCACGGCGTCTTTCCCTGCGATCCAGACATTGTTTGGTGCGCTGGCCCAGAGCTTGGCATCGACGGGATAACTGACGGGCGCATCGTTGGCGCGACACGGACCAAACGGAAGCTGATCGAGCACTGCCGTTGCATCGAGCGGTCCCGAGCCTCCGACATCTGCGCTGGTGACTCCTTTGTTCAGCGCGCAGGGCAGGCTGTCTTTGTAGGAAAAGACTTGGACATCCAGCGTTCCGCTGCGTCCTTCTGGAGGCCGGATTCCGAACTTCAGACCCGCGCCCGAGAGCTGATCTGTCGTGAGGGTGGTGCTGCGAAAGGAGTCCTGATCGATGCGAAAGTACGTACTGATTCCGGTGGCTTCGGAAGAGAGGTTTTCCAGCGTCACAACCAGGACATGTTCACCGCATCCTGACTGCGCGATCAGGGAACTCGCACACAGAGCCATCATCGTGTGAGCAAGGCCAGCTCGCATGGACATGGTGAAACCCCTAATAGGTAAAGATCGTGAGTCCTTCTGGAAGCTTGTTGCGATAGTACAGACCGACTCCTACGCCGACTCCGATGATCGCAGCTGCCGCAACAGAGCCCGATATGATGCCAATCAAGAGCTTCTTTTTGCGTGCAGACTGGGCGTTTTGGGCTTCCACATACCAGGGCATAAGCTGTCCGGTCTGTTTGTCAAAGCCCATCGGAGCTGGTTCCTTTCGACGCTCATCTTCAGCCAGCAGACTCGGCGCTTCCAGCATCGCTTTGGTCTGCTGAATGTACTGCTCGACATCGGCTCGGATCTTTGCGGGAGGATTCGGTTCCGCCTTCATGTACTGCTGATAAAAATCGAGCGCGAGCTGCGCGTTTCCCATCTTGCGGTACACCTGCGCGATGTTGAGCATCACACGCGGAAACTGATGAATCTTGTACGCAGCGGAAAAGGAATCGACTGCGCCTTCGTAGTCCTTCTTTTGATACAGCGTCATTCCTTTGCGGAACAGCGCATCGAAATCATCGGCATGGGCAGGCTGGATCGCAGATAGCAAGATCAGCAAAATAGAGGAATATAAAATGCCTCTTATTGAGACATGCTGGGAGTGATGGTTGGTCCTGCTGTTCATCGGCAAGGCTCGCTTCAGTCGATGATGAGATCGACCTGGCTGTTTTCCTTGGTTTTCCGTCGCTTGCTGCTGCTGCTACTTCCGTCGCTGCGATCTTTTTTTCGGCTCGACTTGGCGTCTTTGCGTGGAGCCAGCGCTTCGGTGCGATCTTCGTCGGCGTTTCGCGATAGCACGAGCTGTTTGCTGACAAAGCCGGGCTTACGCAGCTCGACGGCAAGCTGTCCTGATTCCATGGTCTCTTCGGCCAGCCACGGGGTGACGCCGAGCTTGCGACCATCACTGACGCTATAGATTTCGGCACCTTGCGGCTGCGAGTCGATCCGCCAGTGAACCACCGACGGCGATTTTTGGACCACACCCGTCGCGGTCAGCCCCGATCGCTTCTGGAGCAGCCAGCGTAGGCTCAGCGCACCGCCGAAGATCAGCACCACTCCGAGAGAAACCACCGCAAACAGTCGCGTAGACAGCTGCGTCGTCGGCATCCGCACAAGCTGAAGCCCAGCCGTAGACGGCGATCGCTGCTTGAGCTGCGAAAACTGACTCGCCAGCGCTTCTTCCAGCTCGGTCATCGACGGATATCGATTGGCGGGATCTTTCGACATCGCGCGCACGACGATCTGGTCCAGCTCCGGCGGGATGCGCTGATTCGGTGCGACCTCACTCGGGGGCCGCGTCCGATCGGTCAAGTGCTTGAGCATCGTCGCCGTCGGATGCCCACCATCAAACGGCACCCGCCCGGTCAACATTTCCCACATGATGCAGCCGAGTGCGTATTGATCGAGTCGGTGATCGACGGGCTGTCCTTGCGCTTGTTCTGGTGCCATGTACTCCGCAGTTCCCAGGACCATTCCAGGGGCCGTCAGACGCGCGCTGTTCTGTCCGCCGGTCTGGGTGGCGATGCCAAAGTCCACAACTTTGACGACCTCTGCCCCGGACTGCTTGATGACAAAGATATTGGCTGGCTGTCTTTCACTGCGCTCGATTCCGTCGAGTACGCACACCCCTGATTCCGTCTTGGGATGTGAGAGGGAATCCGCCAGAGAGCGCTCGGTCCTCAGGGCTGTCTCTGCATAGTCTGGTGGGGTGTCACGCGAGCCTTCACAAGCTGCTACGTCTCGACGCAAAGTATGGCGTCCTGTTCCTTCTTCGCAGCGATCCGCAGCGCACTTGTGAAGACCCGCTTGACCCAGAGATCTATACGATCGCTCTCTTAGGAAATGCAATTGTTTTGCATTAAAAAATGATCTGTTTGATGGGATGGAAATCGAAGATGTCTCCTGAGTTCGATGAAATCAGACGGAGTGAACGAAGAATGAGACGATGTTAGGAATCCAAAAGGAATCAGGTGCTTCCTAAGCAAATGCAGTTCCTTTGCATTTTATAGGACTCCCTACGATTGCGTGCAGGATCCCAAACGGAGCGCGCTGATCGCTACTGTGCGCTGCGCAATTCCCTTTGTCACTTCCTGTGGAACGGGGAACAGAGAGGTAGGCTCAGCGACGGAACCCGTGCTTGGCTGGCTTGAGATCTCGATGGACGATCCCCTTGCGGTGGACTTCGCCCAGACCGCAGGCGACTTGCGCGGCCAAAAAGCACATTCGTGCGGGCGGAATGGGGCCTTGTTCGATCAGCTCGGCCAGCGTCTGACCGACGAGAAACTCCATCACCAGGAAGGGCTGGTTGGTGCTGAGCACTCCGAAGTCAACCACATCGACGATGTTGCGATGGCGCACCTGCACAGCCAGCTTGGCTTCGAGGAGAAACCGCTGTCGCGCCGCCTCGTCTTGTGGCTGAAGCATCACCTTGAACGCCAGCGGCTTGTCGAGGACAGTGTGCGTGGCCTTGTAGACCATGCCCATGCCGCCCTTCGACAGCATCTTGTCGATGCGATAGCGATCGTCGATGACCGCGCCCTCGATTCCATCTTCAGGACGTGCCGTCGAGCCGCCAAGGGGACATACGTGTCCGGCGCTCTGAAGGTAAGCCGTGCCGCACACCGTACAGGTGCGGGCAATGGACTTGGTCGCCCCGGATAACGTAGAAGACAAACCGCCCCCCGCTCGCAGTCTTCCTATTAGGTTAAATCGGCGACAGGGCCTCTGTCGATGCGTCGCGCACTGCGAAACACTAGATATTTATCGGCGCTTCTTGCCGGATGTTCGCTTGACCGACGGAGCCGCTCCCTGTTTGTGCGTGACGTGCGGCTTCGGTGCGGTCTGTGGGTCTGGCTCGCTCGTGTCGGATTCCTCTGCTGCTTCACTGGCCATGTACGCCTGCTGCGGAGAGCTGCTGCGCAGATCCGCCGCGACGTTCATTGCCACGTACAGCGCCGGAAAGGACAGAAACAGACCGACCAGACCGAAGGCGTGCTCAAACAGCACCAGCGACACGATCAGCACAAACGACGGCAGGTTGACGTGTCGCGCAGCCAAGCGCGGATTGAGTACGTACGCTTCGACCTTGTGCAACACGAACGTGCTCACCACAAACACCGCGACCGCGACCGGACCTTTGTAGACGTAGGCCGCGATGATCAGAACGGTGCCCGATACCAAGTTGCCAACCACCGGAACCAGCGACGACAGAAACAGCAGCAGAGTAAACCCGAGCAGGTGTGGCAGCCCGAGCAGCACCAAGATTGGCAGCGTAAACACGGTGTTTACGATCGCGACCACGACCTGGAGCGTGATCGTGATGACCACCGCTTCCCCGAGAAAGCGAAAGTAGCGACCGAGCGCACCGACGATCGACTCTGGATCGAGATCGCGCATCATGTCATCGACGGGCTTGCGATCCAGAAGGTAGATGATCGCCAAGATCACGCCGAGCAGCAGATGCAGCAGCACTCGTCCGGTGGCGCGCAGATACGTCATCGCCGGAGTCATCAGCTCCGGGATCTTGTCTTTTAGCTCATCGAAGCGAATCCACGATGGCAGCCGCTGGAGCGATTCGTTCTGAAGCTCGCTCATCAGATCGGTGAGCGGGCGTCCCGAGCGCAGCGCCATCAGCTCTGTGTAATAGCGCGTGCCCAAGTGGAACATGCCCAGGCCCAAAAGCCCAAGCAGCACGCCCAGCAGCAGCAGACAGACCAGAACGCCGACGCGCTCGCTGCGGTTGAGCAGCCGTCCAAAAAAGCCACCCAGCGCGCCCAGGGCTCGCGACAGGACCACCAGGGTGACACCCACCAGCGCCAGCTGCCGGAAGCCCACAAGGAGCCCCAGAAACAGAGCCAAGGCAAACAGCCGCTTGTAGATCGGGATCCGACTTAGGCGCGAGAGGGTGTCATGCATTCGCTCTTTCCACGTCGCTGGCGTCGATTTTGATCACCATCTTGCCGACGATGACCTTGAGCAGGCCTTTGGCATCCACTTCCGCCACGGCCCCATCTTTGCCTGCCAGCATACCGCGAACGATGCGTACGCGATCGCCCTTGTGGATTCCTCGCTGTCGGCGAACCGTCTTTTCTTTGTCGAGCACCTTGGCCATCGACACAAAGTCGTTTTCGCGCGTCCACACGATGAAGCGATAGATCGGGAGCAGCAGCTCAAGCTGCGTCTTGACCCACGCGGCCTGTTCGTCGGCAGACAGCGCAACAAACTCGGCGGCGGGAATGCTCCTCGCGATCGAAAACATGTGAACCGGCTGACCCGGGATCGTCATGCCTCCGCCGGTGCCGCTCGGAGGCGGAAGCGAGCCGATGATCTCGGCCAGTTGCTCCATCGCAAAGTCGCTCGTGACCGGCGAAAGGTTCGGGAGCACACCGATCGAAAAGCCCTCGGGTAACTCGTGAAGCAGCCCGAGCAGCCGCTCCGCTTCGTAGTGCTCGTCGAGCTTTCGTTCCAGGTTGTGCCGATCGACGCTCGCATCGGGGTGAATCTTGAGCACCACGTCGAGCGATTCATGAAGGACCGTCACACCCAAAAACAGGTGATTTCGCTGTGGCGTCGGATCATCAAGCAGCGTCGAGATCGGCTTCTGCCGATCGATAAACCCGTCGAGCTGCTTCCGCGCGGCTTCATTGCGCGAAAAGTAGATGCTCTGGCTCTCGACCTGTTTGTGATTCCAGACGGCGGGATGCTCGACGGAAGCTTCCAAAAACAGTGGCGCACCGTCGGGCCCAAGCAAGCTGGACGTACAGTGTTGGCCCAGCGACAGGAGCTTCTGACGAACCTCCAAGCGCTCACGGTTGTAGACGTTTGACTTCCACTTGCGCGCCTCATAGCACGCAAAGTCACTCTGAGTCAGCCCGGCGAACATAGCGCGGAGTATGGGGTTTGCCGGTGGGATGTGTCAACGCTGGGACTAACGGCAGCTTGCGCACAGGCCGCTTGCGTCTTGGCATTCCCGATCGGCTTTTTTGCAGCTACGCAGGCTTGGTTCGTCGCCCAGCCGCTCGGACAAGTCACAGATCCGACGCGAATATCCGCAGATCGCTTGTGCCGCGACACAGGCGCCATCACATCGCGACGAAGGAGCCGTCTGCGCAGCCGAGCCCGAGACCGACGGAACCGAATCCGGGGAATCCGGTGCGGTCGCCAGTGTCGGAATCTGTCTTCGTCGAGACGAAATGTTGCCTTCTAGCTGTGCGATCTCGGTGCGGGCTGCTTCAGCGGATGGACTGCTGCGCGGCTGATGGGCACAGCCCTGAAGTCCAGCCAGGCTGACGCAAGAGATCACCGCCGAAGCCATCAGCATGCCGAGCCGTATCGTGTGCGCGGTCTTCATCCAGTTCACAAAGAGAAGCTTCATGGCCTCAGTGCTCCTCGGGCAGATCGGGCAAAGACAGCAGCGCTCGTTGCAGGTGGCGATCGATCGCGATGGCGCGTTCTAAGGCCAGGATGGCTTCTTTGCGCGCTTCCTTGGCTGCAATCGGATCGCTTAACCGCTTTGCCCGTGCTTCATAGATTTCAGCAGCAACTGACTCCAGGTGGGCACGAAAAAAGCTGTCGCGGGTCGCAAGCTTACGGCCAGCCTCGATCTGGGCAAGTGCTTGGCGCTCGGATTCTTCTCCGCCCGGAATCAGCAGCAGGTGAGCCAGCCGACCATGCGCATCGAGCAGCGTATCTTCTCCATCGGGACTTCCCGTCGGAAAGCGAATGCGTAGCACTTCTTTGATCGCGTCGAGCGCAGCTTTGGAATCTCCGTCGAGAAGGTGGAGATCCGCACGGTGATGCAGCGCGCGCGCTTCGCTGAGCTGAAGCAGCAGCAGTTCGTCGGTGCGTCCGTTTCCATCGTCGCGATTACACGCGCTCAGCAGACACAGAACCACGAGCAGCCAGGCCATGCTTGCCATTTGCATCATGGGCTACTCTCCCGTCCGGCGATGGCCATCGTCGCTGGCAACCGATGATGACGATTGACCAGCGTCACGCCGTTGCGCATGCCGTGAGTCCGTCGCTGATGCAGCCGCTCTTGCAGCATCAAGTCCAGTCTCGCCGCCGGAGATTCCCCTTTTCGCAGCGAAGCCCGCAGCAGCCACGCCGTCTGTCCTGCAAAATTCCCCGTCTGAGACGAGCGAAGCTGACTGCCTTGATCGAGGATCGCCCAGGAAAAGAGCAGCAGCAGCGCCGCCGCCAGCAGCAGTCCGCCCGTTCCTGTGATCGATCGTCCAAGCTGTCTCAGCGTCGAGCTACGCTGTTCTGCCTGCGATCGCTTGGCCTGAACCAGCTCTTTGGCAGCCCGCGCCAGACCGCGCGCACGAAGCTCGCCAAGAGACTCCATTTCCGTCGGAAAACGAAGATGTGCAGCCAGCCAGCGCGCTTCCGGTGTGCGCTTTGCTTGCGGACGCAGCGGATCGTGATCGCTGGCTTCTTCCGTGGCTTGTAGGGCTTCTCGCAGCGTGCGTGCGGCTCGCAGCTCGTCGCTACGCGGTGGTGCATCGGGATCTTCGACGGCTCCTTGGGTATCGATGGGCTCGTCACGATCATCCAGCATCGGGCTCTCCATAGGCTTTGCGGAAGGCGCGGACCGCACGCAGCAGCAGCACATCAAATGTCTCGACGGAAACCCCGAGCGCTTCAGCGCACGCTACACGCGGTTTTTCTTCACACAGTCGCAGCCGAATCACCGTTGCATAGCGAGGATGAAGGCCACTCAGTGCTGTCTCGATCCGACGCTGAGCGATCAGTCGTTCTTCGGCGGCAGACAAAAGGAGCGGTGCTGCTGCTTCCTCGGTGTCGGACAACTCTGCACGAAGGGCCTGACACAGCCGCTTTCTTCGTCCCTGTGCGCGATGAAAGTCGATCACTTTGTTCCAAGCGATCTGGCGCAGCCAATGATAGATGCTGCGCTGCTGGAATGTGTACGTCGAGATTCGCTCCAGCGCCGTCACAAACGTGTCCTTCAAGATGTCTTCCGCTTGTGTGCGATCTCCGACGCGGCCCAAGATGCCCATGAACAGCGCCTCGGCGTGGCTTCCGAGGATCGGTTCGAGCGCAGCCAAGTCACCGGCCTGGGCTTTTTCGACGGCGCGCTTTTCCCGCTGTAGCAGGGCGCTCCGTTCCGTCGATTCGTCCGAGCCTGTGCGGTCGGGATGCACGAGCGTGTTTCTCCGTTCAAACGAGCGAACGTGGCGGAACTTACAGTCGAGACGCGCGAACCGGCCTCGACGACAAAGATCCGATTGGGTCTACTTACTTGAGGGTTAGAGAGAAGGCTGCGACGGTCTTGCCGCAGGTCTTGCACTCGGGGAACTGGATTGACTGCATCTTGGCGAAGACGCAAGCAGCGACGGGAGAGCTGGTTGATCCGTTGACACGCACCGACGAAACTGAGCCCGTACCCTTGACGATGAACTCCAGATCAATCTTCTTGGTCGTCGGGCTGCGCGCCGCTTCTTCACGCAGACAGCCCGACAGCACCGAGAACTTCGACATCATCGTCTTCTGAATGTCTTCCGCCGACAGCGTATCGCCACCGTCGTTGAAATCGACGTTCTGCGAGTCATCAAACGCGCCGTTCTTCGGTCCCACCTTCTTCTTTTTCTTCGGCGGTGGCGGCGGCATCGGCTGCATCGCGATCTGTAGACCCTTGAGCGGATCGTCGGTAAACTGCGGTCCCGCTTGCTTGACCACTTGCGGCTTCGGACGCGTGATCAGCCAGACGCCGATGCCCGATCCGGCCACCACCACCGCTGCGAAGATGCCAGCCAGCATCTTGACGACGGCGCGGTTGTACTTGGCGCGCTCGGCTTCTTCTTTCATCTGCCGATCGATTTCCATGTGCTTGGCGGTCCACTCTCGGGCCATTTGACCAAGCATTGGGTGATCGGCGACGCGTCGCTTGTCGTTGGTTTCCGTGTCGGTGATCGTGTGCTCAGCCGAGACAGAGCCGCGCTCGATCTGCGCTTTGACTTCACGCAGCGAAAACGGACCGTAGTCCATGCGGTCTTCTTTGGTGATGAGCCACCGCTCGTGCTCGTCGTCGATCGTTGCGCTACGCGGAGGCGGTAAGCCGGGCAAGCCTCCTGCGCGCATCGCCGAGATCGAGCCGCTGCCGTTTCCCTGCATCGGTGGGACCGCGCCACCATCTGGGCCTCGCAAGCCAGGGAGAGCGGGTCCAGTTGCAGGCTGCGAGCCGCTGGCCGGTGTGGACGCGGCTTCGCCTTCTGATCCAGTCTGTTCCTTCGCCGAAGTGTCTGACATGTCTTTGGGGTAGCGATCACTGTGTTCCGTCGCCCGTTCGGTACAGAGTGAACCGCTCATCAATGACGGTCTTTTGCATGTCGCCAAGGGTCCAGTAAGACCCCGGAAGAGGCTCTCGGGCGGAGCGCCCCGCGTCCATAGTACCGAGTATTTCTGCCTCGGGTCAACGCCCGCACATCGATCGCTTGCTGGCTGTCGGGTGCTGTACGGGCGCAGGGGCAGACCTCCTGACACCGGGCTGATCTGGACAGAGAAATCCCGTCGGAAGTGCCAGCGAGTGTTCAGTCGCTCAGCGCAAAACTGCGACAAAGTATGACGATGAACGCTTGACACTCAGCTTTTTCAAATGTTATGAGGCCGCTGCGCTTTTGGGGCGTCGACAAGCGGTAAGTCACGGGTCTTTGGAATCCGCATTCGTAGGTTCGAATCCTACCGCCCCAACTCTTTTCGCTTTTACTGCGGGCACTGCGGGCGTGGTGTTGGTGCGGATCGCTCGTGCCGGGAATCCCCTCTCATGTTCAAAGCCCTCAGCATCTTCTCTGGTAACGCGAATCGCGAGCTGTTTGAGTCGATCTGCAGCGTGATGGAGGTTTCCCCCGGCGCGTCGCTGGCGAGCAACTTCTCAGACGGAGAGACATTCGTCGAAATCCGCGAAAACGTCCGCAACGTCAACTGCTTCGTCGTGCAGCCGACCTGTTCGCCGGTCAACCAGAACCTGATGGAACTGCTCATCATGATCGACGCGCTCAAGCGTGCGTCGGCTGGTTCCATCGTCGCTGTGGTTCCGTACTACGGCTATGGACGGCAAGATCGCAAGGTCAAGCCGCGTACCCCGATTTCGAGCAAGCTCGTTGCGGACCTGATCACCGCAGCTGGAGCCGATCGCTTGGTGTCGGTGGATTTGCACGCCGGACAGATCCAAGGCTTCTTCGATATTCCCGTCGATCACCTGTATGCGATGCCGGTCTTTATCGACTACTTGCGCATGCGTGGTCTGACTCGCGAAGAAGTGGTTGTGATTTCTCCCGACGCTGGTGGTGTCGAGCGAGCGCGTGCGTTTGCCAAGCGAATCGAAGCGACCATGGCGATCATCGACAAGCGTCGTCCGCAGCCAAATGTCTCCGAGGTGATGAACATCATCGGTGACGTCAAAGGCAAGCACGCGGTGATCATCGACGACATGATCGATACGGCGGGTACGGTCACGCAGGCTGCCAAAGTCATCCTCGATCGCGGAGCCAAGAGCGTCATTGCCTGTGTCACACACGGTGTTCTGTCGGGCCCGGCGATTCAGCGGATCAATGACTCGGTGCTGTCGGATGTGATCATCACCGATACGATTCCGCTGTCGGCTGCGGCGCGCGCTTGTTCAAAGATGCAGGTTCTGTCGGTGGCGAAGCTGCTGGCCGAGTCGATCAAGCGCATTCACCACGGCGACTCGATCTCTAGCCTGTTTGTGTAGCGCACTGCTGTCGTCGGGTTTAGTACAGAAGACCGATGTCAGCAGCTTGCTTTTTGACGGACTCTCGGACTTTTCCGTCGAGGCTGCCTTTGCTGGGCGACAGGTTTTTCTTGATGTATTCGTCGCGCTGGTTGGCGAGTCCGTTGATTTTGCTTAACACTTCGTCGCGGGCTTTGCGCTTGTCCTCGATGTAGCGGGTTCGTTCATCCGCACTGAGTCCTTGGAGCGGCTCGGGCAGGGCGCTGGGCGCAACAGCATCCATGCGAACCTTGTTGTTTGCGACATCGTCGAGCAAATCGCCTTCACTGACCGCTGCGGCGCGACCGCGAGTCTTGGCCAGGCCAAACCAACCGGCTCGTGCGGCCTGGGCTTCGGCTGGGGCCATCAAGCTATGCTCCGCTTTCCGACGAATGGCAGATCGTCGCTCGGCATCGCCATACGGAATGGCTGTCTCGGTCAGGGCTCGGTTCAGGCGTGCAAGCTCTTCGTCGAACGGCGTCTTGATGTCTTGCATGCCACCCGACTGATCGATCGATGAAAAATCGCCGCTCGAGAGGCTGGCGATGTCCGTAAATGCGACGCGCGTCTCTTCATCGAGCCCACAGCGAACGGTGTTGATGCGGATGCCTCGGCTGCGGGCTTCGTTGGCAATGGTGCGATGGTTGAAGCCGTCTTGATAGTCGCTGTGCGGTGGCGCGTCTCCGACGAGATACACCATCTTGAGGGTGTTCTTTCCGGGCGACCAGCTGCTGCGATACACCGCATCGTGCAGCGCTTTGGCGACGTGCTCGGGCGTATCGCCACCGCCTCCCGCTGAAAACGAGCTGAGGTTTTGATACACGCCATCCATGTCGTCGGTCAGATCAAAAAACTTGGTGACGTATTCGTCGCCGACATCACGATAAGCCACCAGGCCGATTCGTAGCTCTGGCGCGGGCTGACCTTGGGCGATAAAGCGTGCGATCTCCCAGATCTTCTTTTTGGCGCCACTGATCAGCGAGCTCATCGAGCCCGTTGTATCGAGCACGAACACCACATCGACCTGTGGGCGCTGTACGGGCTGTGGCGCTTGTACGACGACTGGCTGCGGTTTTTCGATGGGCAGCGGCGTGGGACGATGACGAGGCAAGGACAGCGCGGCCCACAGGCCCAGTGCGGATGCGCTGGCAACGACAAGATAGGTCAGGGTAGGACGAATGCGCTCCATCGACGTTTGCTCCTAACGGCTGGCGGTATGCGCATAGAACGCGGCACGCCACGGATGGATCTAGCTTCCCATGGCCTGCGGGAATGCGCCGCGCTCACCGTAGAAACGATGGATCGCTCAGCGACGGAAAATCAGCGCTTGTTCGTGTGTTTGCTTAGGCGCGTTTGCGATAGAAGCGAAGGAAGAAGCCGAGCACCGGCGTCAGCAGCGTGATGATCGACAGACCGAAGAGCAGAAACGTGATGTCAACGCCGAGTGAGCTAGAGTTCGGATTTAGTCCCCAGCGAACGGCCAAGATCTTGCCGCGTGTCCTGGGTCGCTTCGGCGATGGCGTCAAAGAACCAATCACTTGCCTTGGGCGCACTCGTTGAGCGCTTTGCGGACATCGTCGAAGGCTTGCGCCGGAACCACGGTGCCGCGCACGGTCTTATAGACCTCTTCCATCGTCTTTTGCCACTCGGCCTGATCCTTGACCGGCACGAGCGTCACGCCTTGCTTTTGCAGCTTCGCGATCGAGTCATCTTCCATCTTGCGGACTTCCTGATCGATCTTGGCGCTCGCCGTGCGGAAGACCTCGATCAGCTTCGGACGCAGATCGGCTGGAATCTTGTCCCAGACTTCCTTTTTGGCCACCGTCACGCCCGTGAGCGACGAATACGGCATATCGAGCATGTACTTGGCCTTGCTGTGCATGTTGCCCGCGAGCACCAGCACGGGCGGATAACACAGCGCGTCGATCTTTCCGGTTTGTAGCGACGGAACCAGATCTGCGCTGCTGAGCACGACGGGCTTAAATCCGGCGGTCTGCCACGCTTTGGTGCTGTCTGGATCGCCTTCCCACGAAAACATCTTCGAGGTTCGCATCTCCGCCAGCGTCGGTCGCGGCGTCGTCGAAAAGAACCGCGTAAAGCCGATTTCTCCCCACGCGAGCACCACCACGGCTGGCTTCTTCTTCGTCTTGTCTGGCTCTCGATACGGATCGGCCAGCAGCGCTTCCAGCTTCGGCGTCATCTTGCCGAGCAAGCAACGATATTGCTCTCGGTTCTTCGCCAGCATTGGCAGATCGATCGCCTGCGGATCGGGTGCAATGACGTGCAGACCGACCGTGCTCACCGCAACCGCTTGCAGCGTGTTGTTGTTCATCTTGGTGAGCATCTCGCCTTCGTCGCCCATGGTGCCGCCAGCGAAGATCTTCAGCTCGACCTTGCCGCCGCTTAGCTCGGTCCACTTCTGCGCCGCTTCCTGTAGGTGCGTATGCCACGTCGAGCCCACCGGAGCGCGGGTTCCAAGCTTGATGATCACTTTGTCTTGCGCGCTCGCGGGCGAAGCTGCGGCGAGGCACAGGACGGAAACGAGCGAGAGCAGGCCTTGTTTCTTCATGGGTATTCCTTGCGGGCGTGGGCTCCAGAGATTCGAAGCCACTATGCCATTACATCAGAAGTTTTGTGCTTATCGGATAGGACGAAGAACGCCGAGAAACATTTCGATCGCGATCCAGGGCTCGGCTTATTCGGCAAACAGGTCGGACAGCTTGGTGAGCAGCCAGCGGGAACGCTCTTGCGCGATGATGTTGCTCAGTCGCTGCCGCTTCCAGGAAGGATCTTCGGAATAGACATCCGTTGCGACGATTTCCTCGAGGATCTTCACAAACTCGGCCTTCTTTTGCTGCGCTTGCAGCACACCTTCTGCGTAGGACAAAAGGACGCCAAACCGACGACCTTGGTTCTGCTTTCGCGCGATATCAAGATGCTTTTTGGCTGCCGCTGGACCGCCGCCCTGATCCTCGGAGCGCGCAGAGTCATAGGACACATAAAACTCGTGGATCGAGCCTTCGTCCCAGCCTTCGTCCAGCTCCAGGGCGCGATCCATCAGCACACCGACCATCGGAAAGTCGCCAAATAGATTTGGATCGTCTTTGCCGATGCTGATGGCCAGTGCCCAGCCAGCGCCCGCCCAGTACAGCAGCGGAACATCGTCTTTGGTGAGCTTTGCGAGAGCCGCTTGCGCTTGGGCTTTGTCTCCCGACAGGATCGCTTTGCGAAAGCCCGGATAGGTCATATCCAGCCCGTCGAGAGCGTAGTTTCGGCCACGCAGATACAGCCGTCGCGCGCGCAGCCACTCTTTCTTCGCGAGCGGAATGCTCTTGTCCGCCAGTCGATCCGCGTCTTGGTTGACGAATGCGTAGGCGTACTGAACGAACCCGCTCGCCAAAGACAGTCGCAAGGGCCGATGCGTCGGTACGCTGTCTGCGAGCGATTCCATCGTCTTTAAGCCAAACGGAACCGCTTGCCGAATCAGCTCTGGATCGTCGTCGGTGCCGAAGCCTCCGCCGGTTCCCGAGAGTGCATCCGCAGCCGACTTCAGCGCGTAACCACGAATCGAGCAACCGCTCATTGACACGACAAACAGACTCGGAATCACCACCGCACACAGCCAGCGCGAAGACTTCTTCCACAGCTGGCTACCGACAGTCAGAGCATGCATCAATCGTTGCCTTTGCTTCTCAAAACGTGACGGCACTGTACCATAGGTCCTCTATTGGTATACTGCTTTCACTTCCTATGGTCGATCCCTCGCCTGAAAGTCCAGCAGCCTCGCCATCTTCCCTTCCGTCCAGCGGGCCAAGTGGGCCAAGCGACACGGATGGTCCTGACGAAAACGTCCAGCAGGTCGAAGGAACCGGAGAAGCGCCACCACCGGCCAGTCGGATCGAGACAGCGGTCATTTGTCTGCTCTCGCTCGCCATCGTGTTTCTGCCGGTTCTATCGAGCCTGCGGAGCCTGGCCGATGTGCTGCGTGAATCGACGCGGATGCCGTGGCTGACGCACTCGCTCGGGTTTGTGCTTCATAAGCTGGTTCCGACTGATTTGGCCTGGGCGTCGGTGTATGTCCAAAACATCACGGTGTGGGTCGGCTTCCTGGGTGCGCTGCTGGCCGTCGCGGGCGGAAAGCACTTGGGACTCTCGACGACAGGCTTTATGCGTCGCGGTCCGCTGCGGAGCGTGCTCGAAGGCTTCTGCTCGGTGGTGTTTGTGCTGGTGACGCTGGTGCTGACCTATGCGGCAGCACGAATGGTGGCCGTCGCTCGCGCCAACGGAGACAACGATCTGCTTCCCGGCGGTGTTCACAAGTGGCTGGTGCAGCTCATCATCCCGGTGGTGTTCGGACTGATGGCACCTCGGGCAGCGTGGCGAGCGCTCGATCCCAATGCGGCGGGCGGACACGGATCTGCCGAAGCGGCTGCGCACATCGAGCTAAGCCCGCGACGGAAGAAGCTGCGCTGGATTCTGTGTGGAGGGATCTTTGCGCTGGCGGTTGCGATGTTTGCGATTGGCTTTGCGCACGACAACTCCGAGCGGCTACAGGGCTTGGTGGGTCGCGTCGATAAGCTGGTCGGTCTGGTCAAGTGGCTCGGGATCATATCGACGGGCGTTGGCTTCTTTTTGGGTCTGCCAGTGTTTGTGGTGATGGCGGGCTTGGCGATGACGATGTTCTTTTCGTCGGGAACACCGATTGCCGCGCTGCCGCTTGAGACGCTGCGACTGGTGGCCAATCCATCGCTGCCTGCGATTCCGCTGCTGACGATCGCTGGCTATATTTTGGCGTCGGGACGCTCGTCGCATCGGTTGGTTCGTGCCTATAAGAGCGTGCTCGGCTGGATTCCCGGTGGCATGGCCGTGATGGTCGTCATCGTCTGTGCGGTCTTTACGACGTTTACGGGAGCCTCGGGAGTGACGATCCTGGCGCTCGGTGGCTTGGTCTATCCGATGCTGGTCCGAGACGGCTATCCCAAGGGTTTTTCGCTGGGCATGGTGACGGCAGCGGGTAGCTTGGGCCTCTTGTTTCCGCCGAGCCTGCCGGTGATCTTGTACTCGGTGGCGGCCAGCTCTCCGGGGTCGGTTGCGCCAGTTGCCGTGGACCAGCTGTTCATCGGAGGCTTTCTGCCGGGACTGAGCTTGGTGCTGCTGGTGTCGCTGTACGGCATGTATCAGGGTCACAAAGCGGGCGCGCCTCGGCAGAAGCTAGAGTGGAAAGAGGCCCGTGCGGCGATGTGGGATGCCAAGTGGGACATCGTGGTGCCGGTCGTCGTGATGGGCTCGTTTCTGTCGGGCATCGCCACGATTGTCGAGTCAGCCGCGATTGGTGCGGCCTATGCGCTCATCATCGAGCTGACGGTGTTCCGCACCATGAAGCCGACCAAAGACTTGCCTGCTGCGCTGCTCAATGCTGCGTCGCTGGTCGGGGCTGTGGTGGTGCTGCTCGGCGTGGCGCTTGGACTGACCAACTACTTGGTTGAAGCGGAAGTGCCGACCAAGCTCGTCGAGTGGGTTCAGGCGCACATTCACTCGCGCTGGGTGTTCTTGCTGGTGCTAAACATCGGGCTGCTCATCCTCGGGAGCGTGCTGGAGATTTACTCGGCGATCGTGGTGCTGGTTCCGCTCGTCGCGCCGCTCGGTGTGGCGTTCGAGGTCAACCCGGTTCACCTCGGGGTCATCTTCTTGGCCAACCTCGAGCTTGGCTTTCTGTGTCCGCCGATGGGCCTGAACCTGTTTTTGTCCGCGACGAGATTCCACAAGCCGCTGCCGTATCTGTATCGGGAAGCGCTGCCATTTTTGGCGATCATGACCGTCGGTGTGCTGTTTATCACCTATGTTCCGGGCGTGACGCTGTGGCTCCTGCATGCACTCGGAAAGGGCTAGTGAGCCGTGCTGCTGGCGCTAACCAGCCTGCTCGGTGCGCCGGGGGGAATTCCGTCGTTCAATCGGCTGCTGTGTCGGGCCGCTGCGGAGTTCGCGGTTTCGACGGGACAGCGACTGTCTGTGCTGGCTCTGACGGATCAGCCGGGATCGGAGCCGGGCTTTGTGCAGTCCTTGCCGCAGACGACGCAGCCACCGACGTATCAAGCGTTTGCGGGCGATAAGCTGCGGTTTGCATCGTCGGTGCTTCGTCACGTCGGACGAGCGCAGCCTGTGGTGCTCGGTCATGTCAATTTGTCGCCGCTGGGGCTTCCGTTTGGGCGCTTTGGCGTCATTGCACACGGCACCGATGTGTGGACGGCGCTGCCTCGCTATCGACGCTGGGCACTTGGGCAAGCTCACGTCGCTGCCGGAGTGAGTGAGCATACGCTCGCGCAGCTCTGTCAGGTGCAAGGAGTCTTCGTCGGACACTGTCAGCGCTTGATCAATGCGCTCGACGAGCAGAGCCTGACGCTGGCACAGCAGAATCCCTCGACTGCCGACGAGCAGAGCCAGCGACTGCGACTGCTCAGCATCACACGGCTTCACCCCGACGAGCCCAAAGGCATCGATCTGGTGATCCGCAGCCTGCCGACGCTGCCGCTCGTTGATTACGACGTGGTGGGCGAGGGCGATGCGCAGCCGCAGCTTCAGAAGCTGGCGCACGAGCTGGGCGTGGCCGATCGTGTCCATTTCCTGGGTCGTCTGTCCGAAGCAGCCAAGCATGCCGCGTTGGCACGCTGTCATGCACTGGTTTTGCCGTCGAGCAATGAAGGCTTTGGCATCGTCTATCTGGAAGCGATGGCTCACCAAAAGCCGTGTCTGGCTGCCCGCGTCGGTGGTGCGCCGGAAGTGGTGCTCGATGAAGAGACAGGACTTGTGACGGAGCCCGCGTGGCAAGCCGTGCGTGACGGCATCTTGCGACTGCATGACGCGACGCTGCGTCAGCGCTTGGGTCGAGCCGGACAGCGACGGCTGCTACAACACTTTACCTATCCGGCCTTTGCGCGGCACGCGTTCGCGCTGTTTTCGCGGCTTTGTTAGACGACATTCTCGACGGAAGCGCTGCTGATTTCGCGAAACTGTGTGTTGCGACGCGCGCGGGCTTTGCTAGGGTGGCGCAGCGTGGCCAAAGCGTCGGGAAGCGGTGTCGGTCGAGGAACCTGGGCGGTGCTCTTGTCGCTGCTCGCACACGGCTTGCCTGCGCTGCTGCTGTCGTCGCTGGCGATCTTGGACAAGCTTGTGCCTGCGCCGCCTGTGACGTGGGAAATCGTTCCGGCCAAGCCCAAGCCTCCGTCGCTGCTTACGCCCAAGATGGATCCAGCGATCCCCGTCGAGCCACCGTCGCCCGAATCGCCCAAGCCCATCGCGCCAGGTGATGGACGAATCGGCAAGCCCAAGCCCGTCAAAGACAGCAAAGCGCCGAAGCTGCCTGCGCTGCGCAGCCTGCATGGCATCGGTGCGGAGTCGATCGAGCAGGATCTCGGTCTGCGGCTGGTGCTTCGGCTGGGAGAGATTGCGCGCTCGAGTCACAAACAAGCGGTGGCGGGACTGCTCGGCGCGTTTCCTGACTCGCGGCTTCTGACGGCTGGCAGCGGGATTGCGTCGGGAGAGTCACTGGCCGAAGCGCTGCTTCAATCGGCAGAGCTGCTGGTCATTGCGACCACCGATCCATCGGGACAGCGACGCAGTCAGACGGCACTGCTCGCGCTGGGACGGAAGCTTGTGTCGGTTCACCAGCAGCTGACCTTGCGCAGGGTGCCCACTTGGGACGATCGAGAGCTGCTGTTTGACGGAGGAGATCTGCTCGCGTTTCTGCCCAAGCCGACGGCGGAAGCGCTGTCCAACCGTGAGCTGCCCGATGCGGGCATCGCGTCGCCACCCAGCCTGCGTGATCAGCTTCCTGCGCTTCGTCGCTCGCTGCCTCGCAGTGGTCCACCGCTCGTCGCTGAAGTGTTCAATACCCAGCTTCGACTGCGCTTGCGCGGCGGAATTCCGACGCCGACCCAGCTTCAGCTTGCGCTGTCAGCGGATCTCGATCCGAAGGTTCACGGTCGCTTGGTGCTTGGCTCTGCCGAGGAAGCGTCGCGCTTGAAAGACGCGCTGCTACAGGTTTCCGACAAGCTGCGCAACGACTGGCGCTTCAAGCTGATGGGTTTTTCGACGGTGACCGATCACTTGACGCTGGAAGCCAAAGGAAACGAAGTGGTGGTGACGGGCTTTGTGACGGCGTCGGCGCTGCATTCACTTCTTGGTGCAGCGACGGGGGCTCTACAGATCTTGCCGTCCGGTGCGCCACCTCCGCCGCCGGACTTGCTACCGCCAGCGACAGTTGATGCCGCAGCTTCCGACGGAAGTGAAGCCAGCGCGCGCTAGCCCGTGACCAGTGCGCTGCGTGGATCGGCCCGCCACTCGGTCAGCGACGGAGCGAAGCGATCCTTGTCGGCCATCAAGACTCCCTGAGCGACGACATCGGCAAACAGCTTCGACAGCGCGCGGTCACACAAAGACCAGTCCAGATCGGCTGCCAGCGGCGAGATGGCTGCTTCGGCTGCGGGATTCCACGACGCGGTGCAAAAGTATTCGATCGTCGTCTCTTCGGGCAGCAGCGTGCCGTGTGCAAAGCCGGGCGGAACCCAGATCCACTCGGCGAAGTCACGATCGCGCCCGGCGGGCATGTCGTAGCCGATGATCTTGCCAAACGTCGGTGAGCCGACACGAATATCGAGCACAAAATCGACGAGCCGTCCCGCGAGCGGCCTGACCAGCTTGCCCATCTTCGGCTGCCACTGAACGTGCAGTCCGCGCAGCGTTCCTCGTCGGGAAAATGCTTCGTTACACTGCACAAACGGCTGCGGAATCACCTGCGCAAGCTCGGGATGTGCCTGGAAGTCGCTGTCTCGAAAGTGCTCGCTGAAGTAGCCTCGACCGTCGCAAAAGCGTGCAAAGCGCACGACTTTGACATCAGGAATCGCCAAGGACGTGACGGACAAGATTTTCATGACAGCTGCTGCTTTCCGTCGCTGCGATTAGCTCAGCGCGAGCACTTTTTTTAGATACTGGCCAGTGTAAGAGCCAGGGACTCGCGCGATGTCTTCGGGCGTTCCGCAGGCCACGACGGTGCCACCGCCTTCGCCGCCTTCAGGACCCATGTCGATGACGTAGTCTGCGGTCTTGATCACGTCGAGGTTGTGCTCGATGACGATGACGGTGTTGCCCGAGTCCACCAAGCGATTGAGCACTTCGAGAAGCTGCTTGATGTCTTCAAAGTGAAGTCCCGTCGTCGGCTCGTCGAGGATGTAGATCGTTCGTCCCGAGCCCTTTTTGGCCAGCTCTTTGGACAGCTTGATGCGCTGCGCTTCTCCGCCGGACAGCGTCGTTGCAGCTTGACCGAGCGCAATGTAGCCAAGTCCCACGTCGCGCAGCGTCTCTAGCTTCTGACGGACTTTGGGAATGTGTCCCAAGAACTCGCACGCTTGCGTCACCGTCATATCGAGTACGTCGGCGATCGAGGCGCCTTTGTATTTGACCTCGAGCGTCTCGCGGTTGTAGCGACGGCCTCCGCACTCTTCGCAGACGACGTAGACATCGGGCAAAAAGTGCATCTCGATGCGGAGAATTCCGTCGCCCTGACACGCTTCGCAGCGACCGCCTTTGACGTTGAAGCTGTAGCGACCGGCTTTGTAACCGCGAGATTTGCTGTCGGGCAGCGCCGCAAACAGATCGCGAATGTGGGTAAAGACGCCGGTGTACGTCGCTGGATTGGATCGCGGCGTCCGACCGATGGGAAGCTGATCGATGTCGATGACGCGATCGGCGTGATGAAGTCCCTCGATGCCGTCGTGCGCGCCAACCTGACACTTGCTGTGGTTGAGCTTTTGTTTCAGCGCCGCGAGCAGCGTATCGATCACCAGCGTCGATTTTCCCGATCCCGACACGCCGGTTACGCAGGTAAAGACACCGATCGGAAAGCGCACGGTCACGTCGCGCAGGTTGTGCTCTTTGCCGTTTTTTAGGACCAGGTAGCGGTTCTGGCTCTGACGACGACTGCGCGGAACTTCGATCTTTTTGCGGCCCGACAGATACGCTCCAGTGAGCGATGCCGTCGAAGACATGATCTCTGCGACCGGCCCAGCAGCGACGACGCGACCACCCAGGACTCCGGCGCGCGGACCCATGTCGATGATGTGATCGGCAGCGCGGATCGTGTCTTCATCATGCTCGACGACGATGACGGTGTTGCCCATGTCGCGCAGACGAAACAGCGTTTCCAGCAGGCGCTGGTTGTCGCGCTGATGCAGACCGATCGATGGTTCGTCGAGAACGTACAGAACTCCGACGAGAGAGCTACCGATTTGACTGGCCAGACGGATGCGCTGACCTTCGCCACCCGACAGCGTCGCTGCGGTTCGATCGAGCGTCAGATAGTCCAAGCCGACGTTTACCAAAAACCCGAGTCGATCGCGCACTTCCTTGAGGATTCGCTCGGCAATCTCAGCCTGTCGCGAGCTAAGTCGCAGCTCGGTAAAGAAGCGATGTGCGTCGCGGATCGGCTTCGCGGTCAGCTCGTTGATCGGGACATTTCCGACGCGAACGAAGCGCGCTTCCTTGCGCAGGCGCGTGCCTTGGCATTCCTCACACGGCGACTTGTTCATGTACGGCGAAAACTCTTCGTACGCCGCCTCGAAGCTGTCCGATCCCGCCGGAGCCGTGCCTTCTTCCCGACGACGACGCTCGTATTCCGATAGCCGCCGCTCGAGGTTTGCGATCACGCCCTCGAACTCTTTTTTGTACGTGTGACGACGACCGTTTTTCTCGAACCAGAACTCGACTTCATCGCCTTTGCTGCCGAGAAGCACGATGTCGCGGACGTTCTGCGGCAGCTCAGACCAAGGCACCGTCATGTCGAAGCCGTAGTGCTGCGCCAGCGCCTCGATGATTTGCTGAAAAAACGGTCCGTTGCGCTTTTCCCACGGCTCGATCGCGCCTTCGCGTAGCGCCAGATCGGTGTTCGGAACGATCAGCTCGGGATCGAAGAACATCTTGGCGCCGATGCCGTCGCAGGCCGGACACGCTCCCGAGGGATTGTTGAAGCTAAACAGGCGCGGCGTGATCTCGGGGTAGCTGACGCCGCAGTTGATGCAGGCAAAGCGCTCGGAAAAGATGATGTCGCCGCTTTCGTCGGTGATGCCGACGCCTTCCGGCAGCGGATCGTCCCCGAGCATCACTGGCGAGACTTTGACAATGCCTTCCGCGAGCTGTAGCGACAGCTCGATCGCTTCGGTCAGGCGCTGCCTTACATCGCTCTTGACGACGAGACGATCGACGTAGACCTCGATCGTGTGCGCTTTGTTCTTGTCGATCTTGATCGTGTCTTCCGACAGATCGAACAGCTCGCCATCGACGCTGACACGACGCAGACCTTGACGACGCAGCGAGTCGAGCTCTTTTTTGAACTCACCTTTGCGACTGCGCACGATCGGGGCCAGCACCGAAAAGCGCGTCCCTTGCGGCAGCTTCAGCACGCGATCGACCATCTGCTGCACCGTCTGCGCAGCGATCGGCAGATTGCACGAGTGACAGTAGACGGTGCCGATGCGGGCATAGAGCAAGCGCAGGTAGTCGTAGATCTCTGTGATCGTGCCGACCGTCGAGCGCGGGTTTTTGCTGGTGGACTTTTGCTCGATGGAGATCGCCGGTGACAGTCCGTCGATCGAGTCGAGGTCGGGCTTGCCCATCTGCTCGAGGAACTGTCGCGCGTAGGTAGACAGCGACTCGACGTAGCGACGCTGACCTTCCGCGTAAATGGTATCGAAGGCCAGCGACGACTTCCCCGAGCCCGACAGACCAGTGATGACCACCAGCTTGTCGCGAGGCATCTCGACGTCGATGTTCTTGAGGTTGTGCTCGCGAGCCCCTTTGATGACGATCTTGTCCATTCGTTTGCCTTGCCTGCCGCGTCAGCATGTCCACTTAGGTGGCGAGGACAGATCTGCGCACATAGCAGGCTTGGTCATAGCATGCGCGCAGCTTTTGCCACAACCTCTGACATGTGGTGACCGTGCGATTTGTGTAGGGAACTGCGACTACATCGCGTCGTACGGCGCGGAAATTGGCCTGGCGAGTCGGGCTGGCGGGCTGGCAGCGATGACTTTTCGAGCGCGGGTCCGGCGGGGTTTTTGCCTTCTCGCACCCAAGCGGGTTAGGTTCCGCGCATGGACGATCAGGCGTGCGGACTGAAACTTCGGGCTCGTGCTGGCATCGGGAAGGTTGCGCTGCTGGCTGGCTGGCTCATCGGCTGCGTACAAGGCTCATCCGACGGTCCGCCCAAGACCAATCCGCCATCGGGTGAGCTGGACCCGAGCCTCGCGCCAAGTGACCTCGCGACGATGCGCGATTTGGCCGATTCCGACGTGAACGTGCTTCCGGGCGACACGGTGGTGCGCGTTCACTATCCACGAAACGATGCGCGCTACAGCAAGATGACGCTGCGAGGCGACAGCGCCGGGCTCTCCTGGACGACGGGCCGGACGATGACCAAAGCAGCCGACGGACTGTTTGTGACCAAGCTGCGCGGGCTGACGACGACGCTTCTGTATAAGCCGCTCCTCGATGATGCGACTTGGTCCCGAGGACGAAACTTTGTCGTGCAGCCCGGTCAAACCGTCGATGTGTATCCGCACTTTGTGACGGCCAAAGGTCGCTATCTGCGCATGGATGCGGTGCGATCGACGGTGCTTGGGAACACGCGCGGGGTCTGGCTGTATCTGCCGCCGAGCTTCGACGAAAATCCACAGGCGCGCTATCCAGTGCTGTACATGCACGACGGACAGAACCTGTTCGATCCTCGCTACGCATTCGGAGGCCGAACCTGGCAAGTCGCAGAGACGCTCGACGCAGGCATTGATGCACTCGATCCGACAGAGAGCCTGCCCGAGGTGGTGGTGATCGGTCCCGAAAATACGGCTCGACGCGTGTATGAGTACACTCCGACGAAAAGCTCGGTGCCTGCGTATTCCGACAGCGGCGGTGGCGATGCCTATCTGCGCTTTTTGACCGACGAGCTTGTGCCGATGATAAGTAGCCTGGAAGCGCCGGTGATGCTGAAAGGACGACTGCGCACGGATGTGGCGCAGACGACGCTCGCGGGATCGTCGCTGGGTGGCCTGATTACGGCGTACGCGGGGATCAAGAAGCCGGATGTGTTTGGACGGCTTGGAATCTTCTCTCCCTCGACGTGGTGGGATGAGACGTTCATCATCGGCGCGGTCAAGGCCAGCGTCCAAAAGCCCAGCCGGGTCTACATCGATAGCGGCAACGCGGGCCCGAGCAGCGACGACTATCGCAACACCGCCAGCCTGGCCCAGACCTATCGTGACATCGGCTTCCGCGACGGAGCGAACCTTCAGTACGTGCTGGAACCCGGTGGCGTTCACAATGAAGATGCTTGGGCTCGGCGGCTGCCAGGAGCGCTTCGCTTCCTGCTCGCTGGGCTCTGAGCGCGCAAACCCCGTTTTGGAGGCTCTTTCCGACGATGAGGATCCACGCTTTACCGATTTTTGTCGCCGCAATCTGTATCTTGGCGATCGCGTATCGGTTCTACTCGGCGTTTGTTGCGGCCAAGGTGTTTGCGCTCGACGCGAAGAACCAGACCCCGGCGCACCAAAAGCGCGATGGCAAAGACTACGTTCCGACGAGTCGCTGGGTGCTGTTTGGGCATCACTTTGCGGCAATTACCGGCGCGGGACCGCTGATTGGGCCGGTGCTCGCCGCGCAGTTTGGGTTTCTGCCCGGACTGCTGTGGATCCTGATCGGTGTCACGCTGGCTGGCGCGGTCCATGACTTTGTGACGCTGTCGGCAAGCGTTCGCTCGGGCGGAAAGTCGCTGGCGGCGATGGCTCGGCAAGAGCTGGGCGCGCGGGCAGGCTCTGTGGCGACGCTGGCGATCTTCTTTACGGTGACGGTGGCGATCTCGGCGATGAGCTTCGCGGTCGTGAAGATCCTCGAAGGCAGTCCGTGGGCGACGTTTACGATCTCGATGACGATCCCGATCGCGCTGCTCATGGGAGCGATCATGCGCGGCGAAAGTCACGGTCCCAGGCTACAGATTGCGTCGGTGCTCGGGGTCGGGCTGCTCTTGTTTGCGGTGGTGTACGGCGACACCGTGGCGCACTCGATGCTGGCTCCCTATCTGTCGCTGTCGTTTGGAACGCTGGTCGCGTGTGTGGCTGCGTATGGACTGCTCGCGTCGGTGCTGCCGGTGTGGCTGCTGCTGGTTCCGCGCGACTATCTGTCGTCGTACATGAAGCTGGGAACGCTGTCGGTGCTGGTCATCGCGATCATGCTGGTCAATCCCGAGCTCAAGATCGAAGCGTTCACGCAGTTTGTCTACGGCGGCGGACCGATCATCAAAGGAAAGGTCTTCCCGTTTGTGTTCATCACCGTCGCATGTGGAGCGATCAGTGGCTTTCACTCGCTGATTGCTTCGGGAACGACGCCCAAGCTGATCGACAAAGAGCCCGACTGCCGACCGATTGGCTATGGCGCGATGCTGCTGGAAGGCCTGGTCGGAGTCACTTCGCTCGTCGCTGCGGCTTGTCTTCATCCCGCCGATTACTTTGCCATCAACGTGCCGGAAGCTGCGTTTGCGAAGCTCGGAATGACGCCGGTCGAGATCGATCTGATGTCGCAGCTCGTGGGTGAAAAGCTGCGGGGACGAACCGGCGGATCGGTCAGCCTGGCTGCGGGCATTGCCCAGATCTTTGCGCAGCTTCCCGGCGCACGGGCGCTGCTCGGCTACTTCTATCACTTCATCGTCATGTTCGAGGCGGTGTTCATCCTGACCACCGTGGACGCTGGCACGCGCGTCGCTCGCTTTTTGATGCAGGACATCTTGGGTCGGGTCGATGCGCGGTTTTCCCGTCACGACTACGCGCCTGGAGTGTGGCTGGCATCGATCTTGGTGGTGATGTTTTGGGGCGGCTTTCTGTACTCGGGAACGATTTCGACGCTGTGGCCGCTGCTTGGGATCTCCAATCAGCTCTTGGCGACGACGGCGCTGGCGGTGGGAACGGCGTTTATCTTGCGGATGCATCCAACCAAGCGGCGCTATGCGCTGGTGACTGCTGTGCCGATGATCGCGGTGGGAAGCACGACGCTGACTGCGGGCTGGCAGTCGATCTGGCACAACTTCAGCCGCGATCCGAACCGCGTGAAGGCAGTGGTAAACAGTGGTTGTACAGCGATCCTGATGTGCTCCTGCGTGCTGGTGTTGCTAACGCTGGGCGCACGGGCTTTTTCTCTGTCGGCAAGTCAGGATTCCGGCCAGGACTCGGCCTCTTAGAAAGAGGTCCGCACCGTTACAGTTGAACCCAAGCGAAATATTTGGTGAAATTACACGCTAAGAGCTGCGCAGCCCTGTCCTTTGACGACCCTTCATGAGTAGACAACCCATGTGCATAGGACGTTTCGATGACGCAGCGAACACTCGACTTTGGAGCAGGAGAACCTGTACCGATGCTCGCTAGCCCCATCAGGATGACGGCATGTGCCTTGTTGATGGCCCTTTTGGCCATCGTCCACCCTCACACCGCGCAGGCTCAAGTTCCGCCTCGCATCACCATCGACTCGAACCCTCCGGGGGCTTCGATCTATATCGATGGTGCGCTCCAGGCCGAGCGAACCGGCCCTGCGACGAAAGTCCGTATCACCAAGGGACCGCACAAGCTGAAGCTGGAGCTGGATGGCTATAAGCCGCTCGAGCAGCAGATCAACATCGGTGCGGCGCAGAAGCTGGCGTTTAACTTGGACAAGGCGCAGGCGCGACTTGATATCAAGTATCCAGCGACGAACGACGGTGCGCGTGGCGCAGAGATCTTCGTCGATGGTCAGCCTGCGGGTACGGTGCCGCAGCTCGTGGACTTGCCGGGGGGACAGCACCTGGTCGAAGTCCGCAAGCCCGGCATGAAGGTCTACACCGAGCGCGTCGAGGTCAAGGCCGGTGAGACGCGTCCCGTGTGGGCGATCATGCAGAGCGACGTGAAGACCGGCACGCTGATTGTCTCGGCGGATGTGGTGGCCGATGTGGTGATCGACGGTCAGCCGCGCGGACAAGCGCCGGTGGTGGTGGACAACCTGACCGAAGGCGAGCACGTCGTCGAGGTTCGTCGCACAGAAGCTGGTGCTACGCCGTGGCGTCAAAACGTCCGCGTCGTCGGCAACCAGCAGACCAAGGTTCACGCCAACACCACGCCGCCGCCGCCTGCCGCTGGCACGCTGATGGTGGTGACCAGCGTCGGTGATGCCGAAGTTCAGATCGATGGTGTGTCGAAGGGCGCGCCGGGTCAGCCGATCAGCCTGACGCCGGGACAGCACTCGGTCAGCGTCTCGGCCAAGGGTCACAAGACCGTGACCAAGGTCATCGAGATCGAAGCAGGCAAGCCACGCGTCGAGCGCATCGAGATGGAAGGCGACGCGGTCACTCGCAAGGTCGGCACGGTTCGCATCGTGATGGCCAACCCGATCGAGAGCGCGCAGTACTTCATCAACGGTCGTCGCTACGATGAAACGGCGGCGCTGTCGGACTCGGGCATCGAGATCGCCTCGGGCAAGGTCATCGTCGTCGCCAAGAAAGACGGCTTCGGACAGGACTCCAAAGAGATCACGCTCGCGGCGGGCTCGACGGAAACTGTGACGCTGAACCTGCGCAACGTCGGCAAGATCTACATCGCGTCGGAGCCCAAGGGCGCCTTCGTCATGCTCGATCGTCAGCTCATCGGTCAGACGCCGCTCACTCGGGAAAATGTGCCGTCCGGTCCGCACACCGTCGATTTCCAGCTTCCCGGCTTTGACCAAAAGACCGAGCAGTTCAACGTGCGCTCCGGCGAGACCGAGCAAGTCAGCGTCATCCTCGCGAAGACCAAAGAGCCCGAGCAGGACAAAAAAGAAGTTCGTCGCGGCCTGTCGTCGTTTTCGGCGGTGACCAATCCCTACGGCGCGTTTACCGCCGACATGGGCAGCGGCTATCCGTGGCTTGGCAATGTTCGTCTGACCGTCGGTGTGTGGAAGACCAAGCACAGCGTCCTCGGCGAGCTGGGACTCGACATTGGCACCGAGTTCCGCAGCAACTTCTTCAGCGATCACGAGGTGGCGGGCACGATTCGCTTCCAGATGATGCGCAAGGGTCCGTTCGCGCTCGGTCTGCACATGCTGGTCGGTGGTGGCGGCGGTCCGCGTGAGCGCAACAGCTTCAGCTGGGAGCTGGGTCTGCCGGTCACGATCCTCGCGGGCAGCATGGTCAAGCTGACCGGCAAGGCGTACATCCAGGTGTACTCGGATCGTCACTGTCCGTCGGTGGAATCGATTCAGGATCTGTACAAAAACGATCGCAGCGAGTTCATTCGTCGTGGCGATCCGCGTGACAGCACGGACGGTGGTGGTGCCGAGCACTCTGGCGATCGCTGCGTCGGTCGATCCTATGATCCGAACTCCAGCTACCCGAGCCCGTACTACGCCGTCGTTCAGTACAACGGCACCCGCAAGTACGATCCGAACTATCCCGACTTCCAGGTCGATGGCACCGGCGTGCTAGAGCGCTTCGTCGGCGTGCGCGGCATGCTGCAAGCTGCGGTCGAGCTGGCCATTACCTCGAACGTCAGCGTCTATGGACTGCTCGAAGGCGCGCCATTCCAGAGTGAACGCCAGCTCTTTACCGACAAGTTCAACCGCTTGTTCCCGATCCATGACACGCCGATCTACGGACGCATGGGTCTGACCGCGAAGTTCTTCTAGTCGGTCCAGTCCTCGGTTTCTTGTCGGTCGCGCAGCCCGCTTTCCCAAGCGGGCTTTTTTATTTTCTGCACTGTGACGCGCGCGCAGCTCGTCGGGCCACATTTCGGGCCGCATTTCGGGCCGCTCGGCAGCGTGGTTAGTAGAAGCGACGCAGATCCATGCCTTGGTACAGCTTGGCAACCTGATCGGCGTAGCCATTGAAGGGCAGGGTCTTGCGACGACGAAGCTCTCCGATGCGACGCTCGCTGGCTTGTGACCAGCGCGGGTGATCGACCTCGGGATTGACGTTGGCGTAAAAGCCGTACTCGCTCGGACCTTGCTTTGCCCACGTTGTCGTCGGAAGCTCTTCGGTAAAACGAATCGCGACCACGCTCTTGATGCTCTTGAAGCCGTACTTCCACGGAACGATCAGTCGCACCGGCGCGCCGTTTTGGTTCGGCAGCACTTCCCCGTACAGTCCCAGACACAGCAGCGTCAGCGGATGCATCGCTTCATCGATCCGCAGCCCTTCGAGATACGGCCAGTCGAGCACCCAGCTCTTCTGCCCCGGCATCTGCGACGAGTCTTTGAGCGTCACAAGCTGCACGAACTTGGCTTTCGCCGTCGGCTGCACCAGCTTGAGCAGCTCTGAAAAGGAATAGCCGATCCACGGCACCACCATCGACCAGGCCTCGACGCAGCGGAAGCGATAGACGCGCTCTTCCAGCGGTGCCAGCTTGAGCAGCTCTTCGATGCCAATCGTGCGCGGCTTTTGAACTTCTCCCTCGATGCGCACCGTCCACGGCCTGGTCTTGAGCGTGTGCGCGTTTTCAGCAGGCTGATCTTTGCCGAGCCCGAACTCATAGAAGTTGTTGTACGTCGTCACATCCTTGTACGAGTTCGGCGGCTCAGTGACGGAAAAATCAGCGCGCTTCGCTGCCACAAGCTTCTGTTTGCTCTCGGCGCTCGACGAACGACTGCCACCGAGCAGATACGCACCGGCCAAGCCGCCCACACCCGCGATCGTGGTCCCGGCGAGAAATCGCCGTCGGTTCATAAAGTGCTCTCGCGAAGTGATCTCCGACCCCAAGACATCGTCAGGTTTCTTGATCAGCATGGACGCGCGTTCCTCTGTTTCTGGGATGACCCACCTGCTTAGATTCTGCGGGCAAGCGTGGTTCATCGCTAGCCTCTGAAATGACGGTCCGCGCGTAGGTCCGTTCGTGGTTTTTCATCGCTTTTGGCCGACGGTGGGAATAAACCAGCGTGTCGGTGGTTGTTTTGCTGACAGCGTGAGCAGTTGTTTCCCAAAAGGAGGCCTTTTTCGATGGGCAGGATGATTCGCGGGTTTTTGACTTGGCTTGGTGCAGTCGCGGTGATCTATTTGATCGTCGCTGGGATTGTCTTTTTGACGATGAATCGCAAAAAGCCGGTGCCAAACAAGACCATCTTGGAGCTGGACCTAGAGCGCGAGGTGGTTCAATACATGCCGCGCGATCCGCTGTCGCAAGCGACGGGAAGTGATCGCTTGGTGCTGCACGATCTGACGATGGCGCTGGAGCGTGCAGAGCGAGATCCGAAGGTCGTCGGGCTCGTGGCGCGGCTCGGTGCCGCCAAGATTGGCATCGCCGATGTGCAGGAAATTCGCGATGCAGTGATCCGGTTCCGTCAAAAAGGCAAGTTCGCCATCGCGTTTGCCGAGACGTTTGGAGAGTTCTCAAACGGACTCGGTGCGTACTATCTGGCGACGGGATTTGATGAAGTCTGGATGCAGCCTTCGGGTGACATTGGCCTGGTTGGACTGCACCTGGAATCGCCGTTTCTGCGCGGAGTGCTCGACAAAGTGGGCGTAAAGCCTCGGCTCGATCAGCGCAAGGAATACAAAAACGCGATGAACATGTTCACCGAAAAGGCCATGACGCCCGCGCACCGGGAAGCCATGACCAAGATCGGCGACGGCATCTACGGACAGTTTGTGAAAGCGGTCAGCGAAGCGCGCAAGCTGTCCGTCGCAGAAGTGCGAGCGACGGTGGATAGTGGACCGCTGCTCGGAGCCGAGGCTCAGTCGAAAAAGCTCGTCGATAAGCTCGGCTATCACGATGAGTTCTACGCCGCCGCCAAGCAGCGAGCCGGACAAGACGCGCAGCTTCTGTATCTGCACAAGTACGCCGATCGCGCCGAGCCGCTTCACCAAAAAGGTCCAAAGATTGCGCTCATCTACGGTGTGGGCGGGGTTGCGCGTGGCAAAAGCTCGGTCGATCCGCTCTCGGGTGGTTACACGCTCGGATCGGACACGGTGGCTGCGGGCTTCCGCGCGGCGATTGCCGACAAGGATGTCAAAGCGATCCTGTTCCGCGTCGATAGCCCGGGCGGTTCCTATGTCGCTTCCGATGTGATCTGGCAGGAAGTCGGTCGCGCGCGTCGCGCAGGCAAGCCGGTGGTGGTATCGATGGGCAACGTCGCAGGCTCGGGCGGTTACTTTGTCGCGATGGCGGCGGATAAGATCGTCGCGCAGCCGGGCACCATCACCGGATCGATCGGAGTGCTCGGTGGCAAGATGATCCCCGCAGAGCTGTGGGAAAAAATCGGCCTGTCGTTTGACGCGGTCCAGCTGGGCAAAAACGCAGGCTTCTTTTCGATGAACCGCGACTATTCCCCCGAGGAGTGGGCGCGCTTTCAAGCCTGGCTCGATCGCGTCTATGACGACTTCACCAGCAAGGTGGCGCTGGGTCGCAAGCTCGATAAGCAGCGCGTACTCGAGCTGGCCAAGGGTCGAATCTGGACCGGAGAAGATGCCAAGCAGCTCGGTCTGGTCGATGAGCTGGGCGGACTTCACACGGCGCTCGGACTGTGTAAGCAGCTAGCTTCCGTCGGTGAATCGCAAGACGTAGAGCTTGTGACCTTCCCGCGCGAAAAGGATGCGGTCAAGCGCCTTGTGGAAAAGCTGACGCAGAAAGATCCAGACAGCTCGGACAAAGACGGTGCAGCGGTGCGGATGCGGATCGAGTCCGTGGACGCCGCGCAGCAAGTCATCAAGGCCGCGCAGCAGCTGGGCATTTACGGCAACCAAGAGGTGCTGATGATGCCGATGCTGTCAAACGGACTGTAAGCGCGCCCGTTCACGATCGGCGCTCAAGCGGTGTGTACTGCGCGTGGCTACAGCTCGCTGCCGAGCGCGCGCGCTTTTTCGACCGCAACTTCCAGCGCGGCAATGCCTGCTTCGACACCGGCCAGCATCATCGGCTCGGCCACCACTTCGTGAATCGGCGCCAGACCCAAAAATCCCAAGATCGTGCGCAGGTACGGCATCTGAAAGTCGAGCGCAGCCAGCGACGTGCCGGGCGTATACAGTCCATCGCGAGAGCTCAGGATCACCGCCTTGCGACCCGTCAGCAGTCCTTGGAACTGGCCTCCGACGAACTCAAAGGTCAGCCGACCTTGCACCACGCAGTCGATCCAGCGCTTGAGGTGCCACGGAATCGAAAAGTTCCACATCGGCGTGCTGATCACGACGAGATCAGCGGCGTGAAGCTGATCGGTTAGCTGCGTCAGCGCATTCCAGCGCTCTGCCCCTTTGTCATCGAGATGACCTTCTCCGTAGAGCATCTCGAACTTGGCAGTGATGTCCCATTCATCAAACACCGGCAGCGTTCGATAGTCCTCCGCGAGGTTTACCGAGATCCGCTGTCCGTCGGGATGTTTGGCGTGCCAGGCTGCGAAAAAGGCTTCATGAAGCTTGCGCGTTCGAGAGGTCTTTCCTCTCGGCAGAACATTGACATCGAGAGCGATAGGCATGAGTTCCTCTTGCGGAGGTGTTACGCGACCATCGACTGCGGTCGTCCGTGCCAGAACTGAAACTGGCTGCCCGTGACGGCGCGACCACAGCGGAAGCCTTGGGCAATGCCGACGGTTGCGGCCAGCCACGGCGGAGTCACCGCATCCGGCGGAGTACACGGTCCCAGATCGGCGTTGGCGTAGACCATGAAAAACAGCGCGCTGCTGGTGTCTTCGATCTCGATCCGACCGCCGCCTTTTTCGACGATGTAGCGCGCCAGGTCAGAGATCGCGGACTGCAGTCGCATGCTCTCGTTCCAAGACAGACCGACTCCCGTCGCAAGCTGATGCACTTGGTTGCGTACCGCGATGAGCGAGATCGCATCCTTGATCGAGATGACGCGGCGACCTGATGCAGGACACTGGGCCGCCGTGAGCAGCGCATGTTCCAGTCGAGTGGCTGTGTGAACCCCGGTGTCTCGCAGGGCGCGTACAAAGTGATTGATGAGTGCGCAGCGCTTTTCGACCGTAAGGTCGGCAACAACCCAGTGGGCTTTGCTTCCGATCGAAGCCAGCGCAGCGTCAACGGTTGTGTCAGTGACGAACCGGACGGCCACGCTGTGAGCGAGCTGCGAAAAAGTAGTTGTTGGTCGGTCCAAAGCCACTCTCCTAGCAGAAGCGTGCTTTGTGACTCATGTTACATTTTTCTTACTTCAAATTGGGAAGAATCATGCGTCGAGTCCAGCCGCATGTACGCACGGTGACGCGCGGAGTCTGCGTGTGCCGCGCGGGGTCACTTGCTTACTTGTCACACGGAATGTCGAGCCGAAGCGGCTTGGCGGACATCATGATGCGACCTTTGCCAAGCTGTCCGCCGCTGCCATCGCCCCAGCAAGAGACGCTGCCTGCCTGCGTCGCGGCACACCAAAAGCCAGGACCGATGTGGACGCTCTGTACGCTGGATAGTCCCGTAACCCGCTGCGGACCATCGGGAGGCTTCCTTTCGTCCGGCTTGGTCATCGCGCGCAGCGTCTGTCCCCAGCACCACAGCGCACCTTGACTCGTCCTGGCACACGCATCACGCGGTCCGATCGTGACCTCTGCCACATCGGGCGGAATGCCGTCCAGCGTCACCGGAGTCTGCGTAGACAGCACCGATTCCGAAGCCGCCACCGTTCCAAGACACTGAAGCTGTCCTTCTTTGCGCAGCACACAGAGCTGATCGTGCCCCGCAAACAGATCGCGCAGATCCGTGCCTAGATCCGTACGCTCCGTCGCGGTGAGCTGTGCAGGCGCGCTGTACTTACCGAGCGCTCCGTATTCATTTTTGCCCCAGCAGAACAGCTTTCCATCGGTCCGCAAGGCACACGAAAACAGGTTTCCCGCGACGATCTTTTTGACTTCGCCGCCGATTCCTATCACCGCTTTGGGAGTCTCTGACGCATCCGGAGTGCCGGTTCCGAGCTGTCCGACTTTGTTGTCTCCCCAGCACAGCACCTCGCCGCTGCGCTTGCGTGCGCAGGCGTGCTGCCAGCCGAACACCACCTCGACGACATCTTGACCGAGTCCGGGCATCGGCTGCGCGCGCCACGCTGACAGCACATCACCGGGCGGAATCGTCTGCGGCATCCGACCCCAACACCACAGCGCGCCAGCGTCGGTCAGCACGCACTGATCCGCCGTTCCAGAGACAATCCGCGACAGTCCGTTTGGTAGTCCTGTGATCCGATGCGGATTCGTCAGCTTACGTGAAGAGACGCCTTCGCTGGCTTCGCTCAGGCACAAGACATCACGGTCGGTGGTGACCGCGCACAGTCTGCCGTTCCCGAAGCCGATGCTCGTCGCGCTCTGCGCAAGCCAGCGCAGCGCACGCGGATACGAAAGCTCTTCGGGACCAGCGCCCGGATCTGTCTCTCCCCAGCAGTAGGGAGTGCCCGCCCGATTGAGCAGACAGGTCAGATAGTGGCTGGTGACAAGCTGCGCGGCACAGCTTGCAGAGATCGGCTTTTCAATCGGCTTGAGTCCAAACGACCGTCGAGTCACTTGAGATGAAATGGTACGACTGTGTTCCATCGACAGCTCGGCCCACAGCTCGATCTGCCTAGTCTGGGTGAGCAGGGCAGACAGCGGAACTTCTCCATCTGGCTGCGGATACTGCTGCCCAATGTCGATAAACGACAGCTTGGCTTCCAGCTTCTGATGAGGCTGTAGCAAAAGGGGTCCGTGCTGATGCAGATCCGCTGTATCAATCATGGATCGAAGCGGCACCCGATACAGCTTTCCCCCGTTGCTGCGAATCGCAATCTGCGTGTATGCCAGCCAGGTGATCTGTCCGCACAAGGAAGCCGGTAGCGTCTTGATCTGGTTGGTGGTGTTGTGCAGCGTAACGGACAGTGAGAGATCGGAAGGAAGCACCGGATGTTCCGGTTCCAGGGACAGACCCAAGCGGACTCCGCCGACCGGACTACCAAACAGCGGCTCTGGACTTGCTTGGACTGAGTCTACACAGATCAGCAGCACCGTCGGAATCAGCAGCGCCGTACACTGCGCAAGGGATCGCATCTGTACGATGTTATCAGGCTTCCCTTGTGCTCGCTGCTGCTGCGTGAAAACGTAATGTCTACGCAGCGCGGGTCCGGCACAGACGCTTACAGCCGATCGTGCAGGATCTGAACGCGACACAGGGGTTCAAAGCCGAGCCTGCGCAGGATCGGCTGCGACATGTGTCCCGCTTGGGTCAGCAGTCGCGGAATCCCATGGCGACATGACTCCTCATAGCGAGCCGCAAGCAGCGCGCGGTACACACCTTGGCTGCGATGGGCTGGATCGGTGGCGCCTCCGCACAGCACGGCTGCTTCTTCTGTAAAGACCACATCACCCACGCCGACAATCTTTCCGTCGATGGATGCCGCAAAGCGAAGCCACAGCGGACTGGCTTCATAACAGGCGTAGTCGTTGCGAACGGACTCCTCAAAGTCGATCGGAGTGTGACCAAAGCACTGCCAGAACACCTGCTGACTGCGCCGATAGGAATCGAAGTCCTCGACGCGTTCAATCACCACAGAGTCCGGCCAGGGCGGCAGCCAGCCCGGCTTGGGATCACTGAGCAGGAGCGACTCTGTCTGCTGTTCCAGCGCAAAGGGCTGGACACCGTGCTCCGCAAGCTGCTGCGTCAGATCCGTCGGGAGTGCGGACGGACCGACTTCATACAGCGCTTCGGTGCGTCCATGCGAACGGAGCCGCGCGCGAATGTCGGACAGCGTCTGCGCGACTTCTCCTTGTGGGATGCGGAAGCGCTGCACCACCGTTCCGTGCGGGCCTTCGGTTGCTCCCAAGATGATGACGTAGCGATCGGTGACGATGCGAAAGTCTCCCGGTCGCAGCGGCATGTGCGTGTTCAGATCTTCAGCCAGTGCCAGCAGCTTGCTTGAATGCGCCTGCATCACCGTCTCCTACCACAGTCTGGAACGTGAAATGGGGTTACTTCGCAGCCGCGCGAACAAACTTGCCATGCTCGCCCAGCACAAAGGAAGCGACAGTTCCGTCGGGAGAAAGCTCCAGATCACAAGGTGCAACGCCCAGCTCTGCATCATCAAACTGCATCCGCAAGCGCGTGGGCTGCCAGGGAAACAGGCGTCCGGTCAAAGACTTGGCAATCCGCAGCGTAAGACCGCTTCCGTCCTGACGAAGCTCTGCTTCACCCAGCAGCGCAGAGACATACGTACCAACCAGCTGCTTGGCCGGAAGTGCTAGCTTCTGACTGGTCTGCGTCCCAAGCTGCGCTTGCACCGCTGCCGCTTGACGAGCCCGGCTGTTCTTCGACAGCGCCAGTCGCGCCTGATTCCAGTCTGTTCCTGTGCTTCCCAAATAGTGATCGAGCAGCGAAAACACCACTGCTTCCGGCAGCCCAGTAAACGGTACGTTCGTCAGCACCGCGAGCCCCAGCTTTTCATCAGGAATCAGTGCAAGCGTGCAGGAAAATCCGTCGATTCCGCCCGTGTTCCACGCGACCAGCTTGCCTCGGTAGTCTTGCAGCATCAGACCCAGTCCGTGCAGCAGAAAGTGACTCTGCGGATACAGCGCCTTTTGCCACTGCGCCAGACCCACCGGAGTCTGCGGCGTCATCATCGCATCAATAAGAGTCTTAGAAAATACCTGTTTACCATCTAGCTGTCCGTCGCTGGTAAATGCTCGCAACAGGTTCGCCAGATCAGAGATCGATGCATAGACCCCTGCTGCCGGTGCGATGTTGTCCAGCGCGCGTGGAGTGATCGCGGTCAGCACTTGATTGCGCAGCGCATGTGGTGTCGCGATGTTGCCATCCGGTGCGCTGGGCACGCCAAACCCTGCATCATGCAGCGCAGCCGGAACGAAGATGCGCTGGCGAATCAGGGACTCCCACGTCGTAGATTCGGCTTTCGCGGCCAGCTCTCCTGCCAGTGCGTACAGCACGTTGCTGTAGCTGAAGCGACTGCGAAACGGACTCTCTTGCGGAACATCCTTGAGCCTGCGGAGGACTTCCTTTCGATCGTATCCCGTTGCAGTCCAGAGCAGATCCGCCGATTCCGAGATGCCGCTGCGATGAGACAGAATGTCGAGCATCGTGAGCTGCGCAGTGACCACCGGATCGCTAAATACCAGGTCAGGATGGGTGTCTTTGAGCGGACGCCGCAGCGCGATCTTTCCTTCTTCTGCCAGCATTCCGATCGTCGCTGCGGTCAGTGTCTTGGTCAAAGATGCCAGCGCAAAGCGGGTGTGTATGTCCACCTGGGCAGAGCCTCCCATCCGGCGATTCCCATAGGCTCCCAGCGCGACGACTTTTCCGTGATGAATCACCGCCACTGCCATGCCCGGAGCCTGCCAGTCTGTCAGCGCGCGCTTGGCGTATGCCGACACGTCGGATTCTGTCAGCTTTGGTGCGTACAGCGTCAGCGCATCTTTGGGAGGCGTAGGAATCGACTCGGCCACACTGCGCTGCGGAAGCAGTCCGAGCAGCGCAGCCAGCAGCACGGTCCGCGTGCGATGAAGGTGCATCATGCGTACAGCGTACTGCGGATAGCGGGATGCTGCGAAGTTACGGAGAAGTTACGCAGAACTTACGGCGAGATGTTTGGAATCAGCAGGTACGCCGGAGTCTGACTGCTACCGACCAGCAGATCGGGAAGTCCATCAAAGTTTACATCTGCCACCGCCAGCGACTGTGCGACTCCGATTTGATGCGCAGACAGATCGATGGTCTGTCCGTTCTGTAGTCCTGTGTCTGATCCAAGCAGCAGCCCGAGCTTGTTTTCGTTGGAGCTGCTCGCCACGATGTCGGTCCGTCCATCACAGTTGACATCGACGGCGCTAAGCTGCTGCAAAGATGTTCCGCTGGGAACCAGGACGACCGCGCCGAGCGCACCTTGTCCGATCCCCGGAATCAGCGCGACTTGTTTCTGTCCCGGCAGCGCCACCACCAGATCAGGCGCTCCATCCGCACGGACATCTGCCATCACCACCGAGTACGCATCCCCAGCCACCGCCTTCTGCGCAAGCCGCACAAACGACTTGCTCCCACTTTGTTGCCACACCTCCACACGCTGCGCACTTCCCCCCGCAACCAGCAGCTCCGCTGTTCCGTCCCTGTCTATGTCCCCTTGTGGGAATCATTCACTGTGATGGATAAAGGATGACGCTGACGGTGCGAGAGAGACGAAGCCGTTCGATTCGCGCTGCGGAGCTACGGCGGCAGCACTTTGTCTAGGAAGCGGGTCATGGCGAGCACGAACTTGTCCTGCTCTTCGGCCCAGGGGTTGTGACCAGAGTCGTCAAACAGCACAAGCTCTTTGTCCTGCGGCGCGGCCCCAAGTGCGCGATAGGCGGGCTCGGCATTGATGGCTGGCGTGATGAGATCGTGGGTGCCCCACAGCACCAGCGCTGGGATCTTGATCTCACCAAGACGCGGCGTCAGGTCGCGACCGTAGAAGTTCTGCACCGGCAAAGGAGAGTGCTGCGTCACCGCAAACAGATCGAACTGGCTGCGGAAGATGTTCTCTGCGATGTCGGCATTGGTGAGCACTCGATCGGGCTGTACATCGTAGCCACCAGCGGCCCGCACAAACTCGCTGTGCCACAGGTGAATCAGCTTGCCCTTGTATTCTTCGAGCTGGTTGTTTTCGTTGGTCACCGGGTCGCACTTCCAGACATCGCGATAAAACGCTTCGGCCCCGGCGATTCCCTTGGCCAGCACTTGGTCGCGGCCATGGTTCCACGACTTGCACGATGCATCATGCGCGCCGTCCATCTCGATCCAGCCGCCAAACTGCTTCTGGAGATCCGGTTCCAGCAGGATCGCCGATCCCAGAAAGCCTCCCCAGCTATGTCCCAGCAGCGCAAACCTCGCGCGCGGATAACGCGCTCGCAGCACCGTCATCACCATGCGTGCATCTTCGACAAGCTGCTCGGTCGATAGGTACTCGCGATGTAGACCCAGGGCCGATCCCGCGCCGCGCTGCTCATAAAAGGCGATGCCCACCTGATCCGCGATGCGGCGGTAGCTGTCCTTTTGAAAGTAAATGCCGTTGGTGGTGCCAGGACCGCCGTGGACATGGACCAAGATGCGATCCGAGCGCCAGTTTCCCGTCACCCACACGGGCATCGCCGCCCCCTTGTGGACGACATAAAAGTGCTCGTCACCCTCTTGGAAATCGACCGCACAGCCAGCCAGCCAAACGGACACGATCAGGAGCAACAGGACTCGCGTCATAGCCGAACCTCCACACCGACGTTGAGAACGAAGCGCAGCAGCGTCTGATCAAACACGGGCGTATGCCACAGGACACCAGCGCGAGCAAACGGGGTCACGCCCGCCTGTGGAAAGAACCAGCCGATGCCTGCCGTGACGCCGAGCAGCAGGTTGGCAATGCCTTGTCGGGATGCCTCGACGACTTGCCCGGACTCGACTTGATAGGCCGGGCTGGCGAGCACGCTCTGAAGGTAGCCCAGGTGAAAGTTGGCCTCGCCTTGCAGACCCGCCCGGTGACGTCCACGCCAGCCGATGCGGGGCAGCAGAAACACACCGATGTCATGACGCAGCCAGGCGTAGGCACCGACATCGGCCCCGATGACGAGCGCGTGCAAGCGGCCCGAGGACTGAAGCGCACGCACGCTGTAGCCAATCTGCATCCCCGGACGGATGAAGTTCTGGCCAAAGTATGCGACCTCGATGGAATGCCGTCCCAGTCGTCCGTCCGTGGGCTGTGCGCTGGCAGCAGAGGTCAGCACGAGCCAAGAGGCAACGATAGGAATCGGTATCCAGCAGCGAGTCCTGACGCGCGTTCCTGGCGGTGAAGCGCTCTTCTTTGTCGGTCCGTTTGTTCGCATGATCCCAGGGAAGCCGATCGAATCAGCGCCGACTTGGATCAGCCGATGAGCGGTCGTTTCCAGCCGACAAGCGGTGGCGGCGGCGTCTTGGCCCGGCCCGCCCCGGTCTGTACGGTCTGCACGATCGGATCACTTGCCTCGCAGGGATAAGTCCTTGCTATGCTGGATGGGATGTTGCGGGCCCTGGTCGTCGATGACGAGCTTCCGGCGCGGCGACGCTTGATACGGCTCATCGAGCAGCTTGCCCAGCCTGCCCAGCGCACCGTCCACGCGGGGCTACCGGACATTGCGGTGGTGGGCGAAGCGGGCGACGGTGAAGAAGCGCTGGAGCTGCTGACAAAGACGGCGGCCTCGCTGCTGTTTTTGGACATCCACATGCCAGGGATGGACGGGCTCGCGCTGGCCCAGCGCTACCACGGGCTGCCGCCGATTGTGTTTACGACCGCCTACGATCAGCACGCGGTCGCGGCCTTTGCCGTCCACGCGGTGGACTACCTGCTCAAGCCCATTTCTGCCGAGCGCTTGGCGCAAGCGGTCGTGCGGGCGGCGCAGCGGGTGCAGGTGCTGGGCAAAACCGCTGGCTCGCCACCGACGCTTGCGCAGGATGCCACGGCAGCGATGATGACGGACCTGCTCGCACGCAGCGGGCCCAGCACGACACCACGGCTGGTCGTTCATGACCGAGGCAGCCTGCGGCTGTTTGATGCAGCGACGATCACGCGCTTATGGTCCACCGACAAGTACACTGCGTTTCATGCCGATGGACGCGAGCAGCTTACGCCCGAGTCACTCAGCGAGCTGGAAGCCCGGCTCTGTGGACACGGCTTTTTGCGGGTTCACCGGAGCGAGCTGGTCAACCTGCGACAGGTGCGGGCCCTGCATCTCGGCGAAGACGGCAGCGAGCTGGAGCTTACGGACGGACAGCGCGCTCGGGTCAGTCGTCGGCTGCTCCCGCAGGTCCGCGCCGCACTCACCCCAGGACGTTCTTAGCGAGCGGGTCAGGCATCCAGCGGCAGACGCAGCTCGACCAGGCAGCCGAGGCCATCGGCAGGGGTCATCAGATCCAGACGAGCAGGCGGATCGGCGTCGGGATACAAGATGCGCAGCCGCTCACGCAGTCCACGAAGCGCCCCACCGCTGCCTTGATGGGTAGACTTGCCCAGACCGGGGCCGTCGTCCTGGACCGAAAGCAGGAGCTGCGGCTCGACGATGGCCACTTGCACCGTCACCAGGCCCCCCCGTCGAGAAGCCACCGCACCGTGTAGCACTGCGTTTTCGACCAGCGGCTGCAAGCACAGTGGCGGCACGCGCTGGTTCCCAAGCGCATCCGGGCAGTCGATGACAAAGCGAAGACGGGAACCAAAGCGAGCCGCTTGCACCTCGAGATACGCGCGCACCACCGACAGCTCATCACGCAGCGGCACAACGGTCCTGTCTAGATCCGTCAAGCAGTAGCGCAGCAGCTCGGCCAGGCGTTCCACGACGCGCTCTGCCGCCGCAGGATCTTCACTGATCAGACAAGCAATCGTGTTCAGGCTGTTAAACAAAAAGTGTGGATGCAGCCGCGCTTGCAGGGTCTGAAGCTGGGCGGTCAAGCGCTGGCGTCGCTCTTCTTGCAAGTGGCGCTCGATGGCATCACGCTCGCGGCGCAGAGCAAACAGCATGACCGCAGGCAAGACACAGCCCCAGGCGACCACCATGCTCGTCCATAAAAACTCCAGCCGCTGCACGGGCACGATGCCGAGTAGGCAGTACCTGATCTCTGCCGATGAGGGCGTACCGTAGTTGACCAGACAGTACAGCGGCTGAATCAAAAGTGCCGTCGGGACCACAATGGCTGCCGTAAACAGCGCATGGAGCAGTAGCAGCGGCCACAAGCGCCGGGTCTGCCAAAGACGCCGAGGCTGAAGTCGAAGATAGCCCAGGTGCAGCACCGCGCCGATGCCAAAGAAGGCCAGGTAAAAGCTGGCCACGGTCGATAGCTCCAGACGCAGCGGCATGAGAAAGAACTTCGGAACCACCGTCGGAGCAAGCAGCAGCGGCCCAATGCCATACAGCCACCACATCTTGGCCGGTAGCGCGAACGTCACAGCCTCGTCCTCGCGAAGCGCCGACGGTTCAGGCTGATCATGCGAGCTGCTGGTCATCTGTGCCCCTGCGCAGCGAAGTGTCTGGCCGCTTCGACATCCAAGTCAAGGCCACCTCGCTGCGGAGGAATGCGTCCATACACCGCTGCCGCAGTGACATTCTTTCTCTGTGATGCAGCGCCACTCGTGGGAGGCATTCCACCGTCGTTTGATAATCGTCGATAGATGCGCTGAACCTGCACCGCGCACTGCGACTTGCGATCGGTAAGCCATGCCACTGGCGAGGAGTGTCGCGAATCGCCCTTTTGAGAGTCCTACGCGTCCGACCGATGTAGTGTATGCACACCACAGCTTGCCGCTGCTGGGAATACGCACATGTCAAAAGTGGTCTTGGTCACGGGTTCAGAGGGACTGATCGGAACCGCGATCCGTCGTCGGCTACATAGCGAGGGAATCCGCACTCGACGCTTCGATCTGCAGCATCAGGGCTGTGATGTGCTTCAACGGGACAGGCTGGTCCAAGCAGCCAAGCAATGCGTAGGCATTGTCCACTTGGCCGCCGTTTCTCGTGTTGTCTGGGGTGAGCGCGATCCGGAGCGGTGCTGGCAGACCAATGTCGAGGGCACTCGGAATGTCCTATTTGCAGCGCAGCAGTCCCCGCTGCGACCGTGGGTGATTTTTGCCAGCAGCCGCGAAGTCTATGGTGCGGCAGATCGACTGCCCGCACAGGAAGACATGCCTATTCGCCCTTGCAATGTGTATGGACGATCCAAGGCTGCGGCTGAACAGCTGTGTACGGCGGCCCGATTCGATGGCGTTCGCACTGCGATCCTACGATTGAGCAATGTGTATGGTCGCACCCAAGATCATCCAGACAGAGTTGTTCCCTGTTTTGCGCGCCAAGCGGCGGTGGGCGAAGTGCTGCGCATTGAAGGCAGTGACAATGTTTTCGATTTCACGCATATCGATGACACGACCGCAGGCATGGTCGCGCTGATTCAGCAGTTGTTCACGGATGCCCCCTTGCCGCCACCGATCCATCTGTTGACCGGATGGCCGACTTCGCTTCGTCAACTGGCAGAGCTTGCATGTCGATGCGGCGGAGGGCGCAGTACCTTCCAGGAAGCCCCCTCACGCGCATTTGATGTGGCGCGATTTTACGGCGACCCTCGCCGGGCGTACGAGATCTTGCAGTGGCGTCCGCGCATCCGCATCGAAGCGGGCGTTGCTCAACTGGTTCGTGACTTCAGTGTACTACTTACTTAGCCGACGCGCTGATGCCACTGCGCCGGTGCAACGAAAGAACTCTATAGCATGAAGGTCTTGCAGGTCATTCACGGCTATCCGATGCGGTACAATGCGGGCTCTGAGGTGTACACCCAGACCTTGTGTCAGGGTCTCGCAGCAGATCACGACGTGCATGTCTTCTCACGGACAGAGGACTCATTTGCTCCCGAATTCTCGATGCGTGAAGAGTTGGATCCGACTGACCCACGGGTCCGTCTGCATCTGGTCAATGTGGCACGCAGTCGTGACCGTTATCGCCACGCCGAAGTAGACCAGCGCTTCGCGGATGTGTGCGACCGACTGCGCCCCGATGTCGTCCACATCGGCCACCTAAATCATCTATCCACATCGCTAGTATTCGAAGCTGCTCGTCGTGAAATCCCGATCGTCTACACGCTGCATGACTACTGGTTGATGTGTCCTCGCGGCCAGTTCATGCAGATGTACCCTGCCGATCCAAGCAACCTGTGGGCGGCTTGCGAGGGGCAAGAAGATCGCAAGTGTGCCGAACGCTGCTATGCGCGCTACTTTTCTGGCAGCCCTGCGGAGCGAGAGCAGGACGTCGGCTACTGGACAGACTGGGTGGCGCGGCGGATGCGTCATATCCGCGAAGTGGCAGAGCGAGTGGACCGCTTCATCGCACCTGCAAGATATTTATTTGAGCGATACCAGCGCGAATTCGGCCTACCTGCCCGGAAGATCGAGTATCTGGACTACGGCTTCTCGTTGAATAGATTCCGTTCCCGCAGACGCGCTATCAGCGAACCATTCACTTTCGGATACATCGGAACGCACATTCCTGCAAAAGGGATTCAGCTGCTCTTGGATGCTTTTGGGCGACTCTCTTCCGATACTGCGCGTTTGCGGATCTGGGGGCGACCGCGCGGGCAAGACACAGAAGCCCTGAAGGCGCTAGCCACAGGACTCCCTGCCAGTCGTGGACGGCGGATCGAGTGGCTGCCTGAGTATCGCAACCAGGACATCATGAGCGATGTGTTCGATCATGTGGACGCGATTGTAGTCCCGTCCGTTTGGGTGGAAAACTCACCCTTGGTCATTCACGAAGCACAGCAAGCGCGTGTGCCTGTCATCACCGCAGACGTGGGAGGAATGGCTGAGTACGTCGAGCACGAGATCAACGGTCTGTTATTCTCGCACCGGGATGCTGGTTCGCTCAGTGTTCAGATGCAGCGCATCCTCGATGAGCCGGGTTTGGCACAGCGGCTCGGCGCGCGTGGCTATCTACAATCAGCAACAGGAGACATCCCAGGCATAGACGACCACGTCCGTGCCATCGAGCGGATCTATCGAGAGGTCTGTTCTCAACGAGACTCGACGCACATCTCGCCGCAGCCAGGCCCGTGGCGCGTGACGTTAGACACCAACCCCGATACGTGCAATCTGCGCTGCGTTATGTGCGAAGAGCACTCTCCGCACAGTGTGTCTCAGACCGAGCGTAGGGCGAGCGGAAAGCCTAGGCGCGAGATGCCGCTGGCACTGTTGCGTCGCCTGCTCAATGAGATCAGCGAACTGGGAGCCAGCGAGATTATTCCGTCCACGATGGGTGAGCCGCTTCTGTACGAACACATCGACGAGATCATCGACTTCTGCGCCGATCGCGGCATCAAGCTGAACCTGACCACAAATGGCACGTTTCCCGGACGTGGCGTGCGTGCTTGGGCGCAACGCATCGTCCCAGTGACGTCAGACGTAAAGATCTCGTGGAACGGCGCGACGGCCGCGACACAGGAACTGGTCATGCTCGGCACTCGCTGGGACAAGTGCGTTGCCAACCTGCGAGAGTTCATCGTCGTGCGCGATGACCATGCGGCGAGTGGAGGCAATCGCTGTCGCATCACACTGCAGTTGACATTTCTGGCGACCAACGTGGATGAGCTTCCGGATCTGGTGCGATTGGCGACAGAACTGGGGGTCGATCGCATCAAAGGCCACCACCTGTGGGCCCACTTTGCGGAAATCGAACCGCTGTCTTTGCGACGCAATCCGACGTCCATTGCGCGCTGGAACGCCGCAGTACAAGGAATGCGCGTAGCGGCTCAAGAGCGCTTGCTGCCCAGCGGAGTGCCCATCCTGCTGGAGAACATCTTCCCGCTGGACCCGAACGGAACGCACGACTTGGCTCCTGGCGGCCCCTGTCCGTTCCTTGGACAAGAGGCGTGGATAAGTGCAGAAGGGAACTTTGCACCGTGCTGCGCACCCGATGCGCAGCGCCGCACGCTGGGTGACTTTGGCAACTTGAACGCAGTCAAGCTAAAAGACATCTGGAACGGTCCCAAATACCGGGATCTGACCCAGACCTATCGCACCCGTTCCCTCTGCATCGGCTGCAACATGCGTCGGCCACTGGAGATCGCGTGACCAACGAACAATGGCTTAGAGCGCGCGTTGCGCCCGACCAGAGCCATCATCTGGTTGACGGCGTTCCTCTGTATGCGGCTCGCTTTGACGAGGTCCTGAAGTTCCATCCACCGGGTCTGGCAGCGGTTCGTACACGAGGGAAGGCGTGGCACATCAATGAACGAGGCGATGCAGTCTATTCCCGACGATTTGTTCGCACGTTCGGCTTTTATGAAGGGCTGTCATCCGTCCACGGGATCGATGGCTGGCATCATATCCATCCCGATGGTCGCGACCTGACGGGCGAACGCTACACTTGGTGCGGAAACTTTCAGGAGGGACGCTGCACAGTCCGCGCCAGCGATGGATGGTATCAGCACATCGATGTCAGCGGACGTCCCGTCTATCAGCGCCGCTACCGCTATGCGGGTGACTTTCGAGAAGGGATCGCAGTGGTCCAACGTGAGGATGGGCGCTCATCGCATATCGATGAAGCGGGTCGTTTGATCCACGGTGTTCACTATCAGGATTTGGATGTCTTTCATAAAGGCTTTGCTCGTGCGCGCGACGACCGAGGCTGGATGCACGTGGATCGGACCGGTCGCGCGATCTATGCGCACCGCTTTGCCTGCGTCGAGCCGTTCTACAACGGCCAAGCCAGGGTGGAGCGGGATGACGGCGCGCTGATGATCATCGATGAGTGTGGCGACCAGGTGCTGCTGCTGCGGTCATCCGAAAGCGATGCAGCGTCATACGCGCGGCCTGCCGTCCCAACGCTCGACGGGAGCAAGGACGCTCAGCTGCGCATCTTACTGATTGGCCTACCAGGTGCGGGCAAGTCCACCCTTGCTGCAGCGCTCTGCGAGCGGTTCGGGGTGAGGCTGTTCGCTATTGATGACTTCCGGCAAGCACACGCTGATGGAACGGTCGCTGGGGACTGCCTTGCCAGGGCCCTTTTTCTTCGTTCCTGCGGGACACAAACGCATGCGATCTTTGAGTTCTCTGCTGTGGGCGTTCATCGCTACGACGTTGCAACAGCGCTGCGCGAGTGTCCGGGGCCCCTTCTGACCGTATGGGTCGATGCAGGCGATGCTGTGCGTGAACAACGACTGCTGGCGCGCGGTGGGCGGCTGCCATGGCCACGCTATCGGTTGGATGCAACGCGACAAGAGCTTGAAGCACGAGGGCACGCCGTGCTGCGTGAAGACTATGAGCAAGGGTTCTGGACTCGGGATCCGGGCTGGCAAGCCTACCGTCTGGACACAGGAGTCGCGCTCGATGCTGCCTGCGCTGAGCTACTGCGTATTGTGGACAAGTTCTTGTTGCAAAGTACGACTGCGCCATGAGTGCATTCGCCCCTCAGCAATCGGAAAGCGTGCTGTTCATCACGTTAGATTCCTTGCGCTTCGATACAGCGCTTCGCGGTCCTCCGTTATCAGGCTTGGGGCTCCCCATCCGCGCAATGGCTCCGAGTTACTTCACCTTCGGATCACATGCGGCCATGTGGGTCGGTGCCACGCCGGGAGTACCGGGGCTCGGCAGACCCTTTTTGGACCCCAAATGGGGGCGTCTCTTTCGCATGGTGAACGCGCGGATCTCTGCTCGTTCCGATGACGGATTCGTCCTGCCAGGTCGCAACATCATCGATGGATTTAACCGACTGGGCTATCGAACACTCGGCACGGGAGCCGTCGATTGGTTCGATCCGCACACACCAACCGGCGCCTGGCTGACGCAGGACTTCCAGCAGTTTTTTTTTCCCGGATGCACGAGCGGACTGGAACTGCAGCTTGCGTGGCTCGCGGAGCAGCTGAGTACGAGCGCAGACAGGCCGACGTTCTGTTTTCTCAATGCAGGTGAGACGCACGTACCCTACTTTCACGTTGGCGCAACCTGGAGCGAGAGAGACAATCCCTGCATTCCTTACGCCACGACCAACAATCGCGTCACCTGTCAGCTGCGCCAACTGGCATGCTTCGAGTACATTGTGTACAGGATTGCGCCCCTGTTGGATTCGTTTTCCGCAGCGACGGTTCTGGCTACGGCTGATCATGGTGACTGCTGGGGTGAGGATGGTCTTTGGGAGCACGGCACCTGGCACGAAAAGACCATGGAGGTACCTCTGTGGCTGCGCGTCCGAGGAAAATCGCTCTCATCAGCCATGAGCGTCGCCCAATGAACGAATTGGCCCCCAGCAAGGTTCTGCAACTCGGCCGCACTTGGCTCGACCGTTTTTTGCCGTCACGCACGCAGGGGCGCGTCTTCTTAATTGGTGGTGCATACAAGTGCTTGCTGCACGGTCGGCCTCCGCGTGATCTTGATCTATTCTGTTCGGGGGCCGATTTCCGACACGAAGTGCTGGAGGCGCTGCGGTCGCACGGTGCTCGGACCATCGCCGAAAATCCACCGTACCAAACGACGCTGTCTCTGGACGAGCTGACCATTGAAGTCGCGTACGACACCACGCTGGCGACGCTAGAAGCGCGGATTGAAAGCACCGACATCGCCCTGTCAGCTGTCGGTTGTGAGCGTGGTCCGCAAGGCGACCGCGCACTGGTGCATCCCTTGGCACATACGAGCGTGACGCGGCGAGAAATCCTGCTCCTCACCCCGCTTGTGAACTGGAAGTATTCGCTTTACACCTTAGAGCGCATGCATCGCTATGCGGATGAGCTGGGTTTTGTAGTCCCGGCAGAGCAAGAGGAGTATGTGTGGCAGCTGTTTCTGGCTCAGCCACCCGCCGAGCGACGGGCTATGATTCGGCGCTACGAGCGAGTTTCTGCGCACGGTGGGCCCATCAGCGCACGAGCGATGTCTCTGTGCACAGAGGTTTCTGGGTGATCACGGTTGGCTTATACGGAATCGCGGACACGACACAGGGGTCCGGACCCACCTATGTGCATGATCATGGTCTGGCAATTTTGCGGGATGGACAGGTCCAGACCGTCATTGAGCTGGAACGCGCGACGGGTCGCAAGCACGACAATCGTTTGCCACAGTACATTAACGCACTGCTGGCTTCGCATGTTGCCTCGACAGAGCCAGTCCGGTTCGTCTCCGTTAACACGTTCCTAGGAAACAGCTTTGTCTCGCACGATGGGAACCTGCGCATCGAACCGCAGGATGCCCTGGCCATCGAAGATGTTTTGGTTCGAGCACGCGTGCAGTGGTTTCCCGATGGCCTAACGCCTCGCGCTGCCGACGGCTTGGTGATGTGTCACGAGTTCGCGCACGTCGCGTCGCTTCTGCCTTTCTTCGGCCACTTCGAGGAGGGCGCGCTATTGGTACATATCGACGGGGGTGCATCGGATTCTGCTTGCTCCTGCTGGATGATGGAAGGCAAGCGGCCCCGTTTGATCGCACGGTCGTGGGGACGCTTGAAGCGAGTCGTGAACAACTTTAACGCCAGCCCGCTGGTGCGAAGCATTCTGGGCCTCCACGCAGCAGATCATCTGGCCATGCCGGGTAAACTGATGGGCTACGCAGGACACGGTGTGCCGACGACCCGCACGCTGGCCTGGCTAGAAAAACATGACTACTTTCTGAACCACTCCGACCAGACTCAGGAAGCGCGGGAGTTGCTTCGGGAAGAGGTGGAGCGCCACATTGGAGTGCCCCTTCAGCAATTCGATGCGCATCGCGATGAACTCAAGGAGATCTGCGCCTGCTTGCAAGCCGCGTTCGAGAGAGACGTGCTGAACACACTGGCAGATTGGAAGCGTATGACGGGGGCTCGCATTCTCTATCTGGCTGGGGGCGCGGCGCTGAATATCCCCACGAATGTGCGCCTCGAGCAGCTCTTTGAGCGCGTGAATATTCCGCCCTGTACCAGCGACTCAGGACTGGCTCTGGGGGCAGCGGCCTGGGTCGAATACCAAGAGCGCGAACAGATCTGCTTGCACGGCCCGTTTCTGAATGCCTTTGATGTTCCGAAAATCCCCCCAGCGCTGCATGCAATCGATGACCTTGCAGAGCTGCTAGTCTCTGGCGCTGTCGTGGGCATTTGCAATGGCGCAGCCGAAGTCGGGCCTCGCGCGCTGGGTCACCGAAGTCTCGTTGCTCGTGCAGACAATAGGGCATTGGCCCAGCGCATAAGTCAGCAGATGAAGGGGAGAGAGTGGTACCGCCCCATTGCGCCCGTGCTGTGCGCCGAAGCCGCCTCCGTGGTGTTCGCTGAAGCCGTGACGAAGAGCCCACTCGCCCGATACATGCTGGGAGCCTGGCCCGTGCAGACCTCCTATCATGCGCAGCTTGCCGGAGTCTTACACAAAGATGGGACGGTACGTGCGCAGGTCGTCAACCGTGACGATGAGGACAATGCGTTCCTGTATGCGCTCCTTTTGCGCTTGTGGCAATCGCACGGGATTGCTGCGCTCATCAATACTTCCTTCAACGTGCGCGGTCAGCCGATTCTGCACCGTCATGAAGATGCTCTGCCGGCGGCACGATCGATGGGGCTCGATGCCGTGGTGATCCATGGATCCCTACATCGACTCTAGCGCGCTGGATGCCAACCATCCGTTGACGTCGCGCAAGCTGCAAAATCTGGTGCGTGCCAACGTGAGTCATGCGTCACGTGATCAGATCGTAGATGCATGGCCATCGAAGATCACGCTGCAGACCACTGATGCATGCAATCTGGACTGTCCACACTGTCAGATTCCGCGCAGCAGGAAGACGCCTCGCATGGATCGAACAGTGCTAGACGCCGTGGTTCGCGAGCTGTTCCCAACCCTGATCGAACTGCACCCGACAAACGTCGGTGAGCCCTTTGCCTGGCCCCTTTTCCGCGAACTGTGCCTGCAGATGGAGAAGCACGGTGTCCTTCTCGACCTGACCACAAACGGAACGCTCCTAGATGATGCGCGGATCGATTGGATCGCGCCGATTGCCCGTGACGTGAAGGTGTCCATGGATGGCGCTCAAAAGGAAACCTTTGAGCGCCTGCGTCGCGGGGCGCAGTTCGACGCGGTTTGTGCCAATGTTCGCGCCCTGGTCAATCGTCTGGCTGCGGTGACCATCCGCAGGCCGATCGTCGCGCTGCAGATGACCCTGATGCGCTCGAATGTGTGTGAGCTGCCTGCGCTCGTCGAACTGGCGGCAGCATTGGGGGTTCCGCGCGTGCGCGCCTATCACTTGTTTTCATTTAGCGCAGACATGGATGCAGAGGCTATCGTGGCGGAGCCCACCCTCTGGCAGCCTGTCGCGGACAGAGCCCAAGAACTTGCGCTGCGTCTGGGGGTGCAGCTTCAGATAGCAGAGCCCGCCGCCCAAACGACGGAGGCTGTACTGCAGCGCGTCGCTTGCCACCTGCCGTGGCATGAAGCCTGGATTGACTACGATGGGGCCGTCCTTCCGTGTCATTCACACGGCGGCGACCAAGCAGGCAACATCATGCAGACTGACTTTTCGGAAATCTGGAATGGCCCGCTGTACCAGCGAATTCGTCGCGGATTCGCGGAAGATCGTCCCTCGTGGCACTGCGATGGCTGCGGCATGTGCTATCGCCGTCTGAATCGATCTACGGCCATGGCTGTGCCCTACGACGCAGAGAATTTTCTCAGCACAGCGCCCCCCCCGCGCAGCGACCTCATGCAGATCCGCTGGAGTGGACGCATGCGTCCGTTCGATCTCACCGGCCGTCGCTGACGCTCCGTGAAACGCTGCCCTGCTGCGCCAGCCAACTGCATCTACACCGAACCGAGCAGCATCGGACGGATCAAGATTTTGTGCGTCGGCACGCCCGACCCGATTGACGAGGGAACCATCATCCATCGCGACGGACGCCGCTTTCCCGTCGGGCTGCACGTAAGGAAGAGGTGCGTCGCTGCTGGGCTACGAGCTGGCACGGAAGTGACCCACAAAGAGGGTCCGCCTTATGCCGTCATCGATGATGAACCAGAACACCTAGCAAAACCTATTGCGGACCCTGGCTGCTGCATCGTCGGTCCTCACGTACTTGCGTACGCTCCGGTCCGCCTCTTTGCCTCCAGGGTTCCTCATGACGGTTTCGTGAGGCGTTCTAAAAGAACAGCTGGGCTTGCAGGCGTGCTTGGTGCTTTTGGGCGTTTGCGTCATTGCCAAATAGATAGAAGTAGTCGCTCTGTAGCTTGAGGTTGTGCCGCAAAAAGTAATACGACAGGCCGCCGCCCAGCTCACGTTGCAGCGGCAGCGTTGGGTCGGTCGCACCAAGGGGTCGCAGCTCGCCAAAGCGCGCCGCCAGCTCGATGGGACGCGCAAACAGATAGCCCGCTTGCACGTAGTAGCCCCACGCCGAACGCGAGTACTCATCCTTGACGACCCGCTTGGGATCGGTCAGCACGTCGCGGTCCGCTTGCCGGTAGAAGGCTTCCGCCTGGACAAACAGACCGCAGTACTTGAACTGAAGGTCGCCGCTCGCGTGAAGGTAGCTTACGTCGCCGAGCGTATAGGTGCTGCCCAGCGTCGAGCGCTGCCGGTTGGTGTGCTGGTTGTAACCGACCGCCGCAGACAGTGCCAGGCGCGGGCGTGATGAGCGCTCGTGGTCTCCCTCGACGAGGTCGTCATACAGTCCAAGCGGCGTCAGCTGGATCCGCGCAAAGTACAGGCCCCCGGCGGTGTTGCCCAGCCGGTTGCGTCCTTCGCCGCCAAAGATGCCCACCCAGTACTGAAAGACTCCTTTGCCACCCACGTCCGGCGAAAACAGGTACACGCCCACGTCTCGATCGAGGTTTAGCTCCAGCGTCACCAGCGAGCGGTCCACCAGCTGGAGCGATGACGACGACACCACGCGCTGGCGACCGAACGGAACCTTCATTTGGCCAAATCGGATCTGTAGCTCGCGAAGCGGCGCGTAGCTGACGTACGCATCACGCGGAATGAGCCGCAGGTCACTCTCGGTGTCTCGGTTCGACAGGCCGAGCTGGATGGAATAGGTCAGCTTCGGCGTCAGCGCGTAGCCCGTCAACACAAAGCGCAGTCGTCGCACCTGAAACGCCAGCTCGCTTTCGTCCGGCTGCCCGGCAAGGGCTGCGGTTTGGGTCGGTGTCAGCGACTCAACCTGCACCTGGATGCGACCGCGCAGCGTCAGCGAAAAGAGCTCGCCAACCTTGGCCGTCAGTCCCTCTCCAACTCGAGCCATCACCGTGGGACGCTCTGCATCCTGCTTGCGCCGCTCCGCCGCTTCGTGCGTACGCGCCGCTTCGTCTGCCAGCCGCGCCGTCCGTAGCTCATCCAAGGTGGCTTGCTGCGTGCGGAGCGTCTGCTGCTGCGCTTCAAGGATCGTCCGCTGGTGCTCGAGCTGATCAAGCGCCGAATCGAGCCGCTTCCGCAGGCTGTCCTCGACCGCAGGCGTCACAGCCAACGGCTCGGAATGATCGCGTTTGGGCACCGCATCATCAGGCTCAGACCGAGCCGCAAGCCCAGCGGACGCCACACAGAGGGAACACAGAGCCATTGCCGAAACGACAAGTGTACGCATACGCACAGTGGATTCTTTCATGGGCGACGAGAGCTGGCGCATTGTAGCGCTCTGCTGCTCATCGCATCATCACGTCGTTACCAGGCTTGATCACCCAGACTGTTTCAGGCGTGATAATCCATGTCTGTCGCTTTCCCTGCGTGAAGAAGGAGGAGTCCGTGTCTTCGCAACCGCTGCCATTTTCGCGTATTTGTCGTCGGATGCCTCAGGCTCTGTGTGGGCTCGGGCTGTCGCTGCTCCTGACTGGCTCTGCATGCAGCTTGCAGCCGAAGTCACCGCCGCTGAGCACCCGAATGACCATGGCTTCCTTTTCCGCCGATTCCCACCTGGGTAGACAGTCGGCAGAGGAGGCGCTGCAAAAGGGGCCGCTCGTCGTCCTGTTCTATCGGGGCCACTGGTGACCCTTCTGTCGTAGGCAGCTCGGGCAGCTGCAACAACAACTCAAAGAGTTTGATCGACGCCATGCGACGCTGTGGGCGGTCAGTGCGGACCCCATGGAAGAAGCGCAGCGACTGGCCAAAAAGCTCGGGCTGGGCTTTCCTGTTGTCTCCGATCCAGATCTGTCGCTCATCCGCAGGTTCGGCGTGGAGATGCAAGGCCGCGAGATCGCGATTCCCAGCATGTTCGTGCTGGAAGCCAAGACCGGGCGCATCACCTGGCGTTACATCGGAGAGACGATGTTCGATCGACCCCAGCTTCAGCCGGTGCTCGAAGCGCTCGATCGAGCCAGCGGGACTCCCAACAATGACTCCAGCGCACCCGCTTCCCCCTAACATCCCCTGATACGCGCTCCTGTCTGGCTCTGTAGGAATCGCGAAATCCACACTCGACGACGCGCCATGAAGCCCGGTCTACGTCCGATCGGCGAATTGACGAACTTGTTCGCGCCACCTCGGTCCAAGTGTCTCACGCAGTAGCTCCGGCAACGCGGCATAGACCATCCCGGCCTCTGCATCGCGGTAGAGTACGGCAATGTCGCTGTCGAGGCCAAACGCTGACAGGTACCGGACGCTACTCACTCGCCCCCGACGGGCGGCGGATGGTCTGTTTGATGTCGCCGCCGACATCCACTTTGTCACCGACGAGGTAGGGATAGAAGTCGCGGGTGACGGTGGGATTCATCGAGGCATCGAAGCGTAGCACAGGAAGTCCACGGGCACTCTCGACGTACATGACATCCACGCGCTCACGGTTGGCTTGGACTCGGAAGCCGATGTCCATGCCGGGCATGGCTACGCGCTCCGACCTGGGGGACTCGATATCCGTCAGCTGAACCTTGTCTTTGAGGGGTTGCAGGGACGACGAGAGGCCCTCGAATCGGTAGGACGACGCTCGCCGATAGGCGTCGCGGGACTTGGTGAGCAGCTCGGTCAGTCGGCGGCGGGTTTCGGAGTCGTCGCGGATTTCCATGATCGGGGTGTCCGCATTGAGGTTGAACGCAGTCTGTCCCGAGTTAGCGGCCTCCAGCGCAGCCACAAACCCTGGATTGTCCCGAGGCAGCTTCGAGAGAACATACTGCTGCAAGGTCATCCGCGTCGCGCAGCCGGAAAGTAAGCTCGCCGTCGTAGTGAGCGCCAGCGTGGCGGCGATCTGAAAAGCCTTCGTCCGTACCATCCGTGTCTCCTCCTTGTGACAATGCTCGCTATTGACTTAACGATGCGCGGGATCCCTCGGTGCCGACTGCGTACAAACCTCGGTGGAGTCGGGGTGGGGAGGAGGGTTGGTCGAATCGGCAAACTCGGTGAACTTGGTGGACTCGGTCTTGCCGACGTGCTCTGCGCGACGACAAATCGCCATCAGCTTGCCGGTCTGGTTCTTGAGATCCCAGCAGCGGAAGACCTCGGTGCCGTCCTGCGTGACCATCCAGATCCGGTCCGACGCAGAGTCTGGAATCGCCACGTACTTTTGACAGCCCGCGCTCGTCAGACCGAGCACACCAAAAAGGAATGCCAAGGCAGCTTTGTTCATGAAAGACCTCCGTCTAACTAAGCGCGCATATTTGCGAGCCGCAGAGGGCAAGTCAACCGTAGAACCTTATAGTCCACGTCACGAGCGATGTTGCCCTGCGAGGGCCGTTTGGGTACGGTCCCGGCATGCGCAAGCTGGGACTCCCTGTGGCTGGCTTTCTCGGACTCGCGGCACTGCTGGGCGTGGGGATTGTGTTTTGGATCGGCTGGTTCGGGATCGGCCAGGACGACCGGCAGAGTCACTTCTACTGGGACAAGGGCCGCTGCTATCGAGTGCGCTTTGCCCTGCATGGCGCGCTGGCCACATCCCGATCGGAAACCTACATCAGCCAGTGCTCGGATGTGGAGCGCAAGCGCTCGCCCAACGGGATGGAGTGGTTGGCTGTCGCGGACTGTCACTTCGTGGACTGCGCGGACTCATCACTGACCGCGAGCCTCACCAAGCACAAGCAAGACTTCACCTCCACCATTGGGTATGGCCCAAACCAGCAGGACGCGTGCGAAAATGCCAAGAACCACCTTCGACAAATCCTCCAGCGTGACCGCTGTACGCCCACCGAGTGCAGCTGCTTCAAAGTGGAACGCAGCACTGCCGCCACCAATTAAGAGTTCGCTCGTCGCGTTGGTGCTCGCTGTGGTTGGCTGCCCAGATGGCCAAGACATGCTTGGGGAGTGGCACTGCGGGGCAACGTGTCCAGCCAAAGACCCAGCCTCGTGCGAGGCGACCATCGGCAGTGGCAGCGATCCATCCAAGGGGACAGCGAAAAGCCTGGCAAAGGAATCCGCGTTGAAGCGAGCCAAGTCCGGTTGCGACTACGGAGCCTGCACCATCGACTGCCGAATGGCGGGACAGTAGTTCGTCTGGGCCGCCGAATCGTCAGCACCTGCCCGGTGCTTGGCCAATCAGGCTCCGCATCACCAACACCGACCATCGAGGCCGCAAACCGAGGTGCCGGTCATTGACATCTGATTGAGACATAAGGCTGATTCGCATAGTCACATAGCGTCGGCCACCGTCGTTCTGAATCCGCCCCTCGCCGAAGGTCCAGAGGTCCGTCGATGTGGCGATCGAGCGGAGAAACTCGTCCCTTCTGGGCCAAGATGCGACCAGGCGCGCACCCTGGACGGTTGCAATTGCGCAGCATCCGTGAGCCAGTCATCCGCAAAAACAGGCATTCTTAAGCCCATCCAATTAAGAGTGCTAGACGACGCGCCATGAAGCCCGGTCTACGTCCGCTTTCCAAAACGACGCATCACGTCGCTGCGGGCTGAATTGTGGCCGCTGCGCAGCGCGATATGCGTCCTTTCCAAGGTGTAATATTGTCGGGCTTGTGGGCACGCAGTGAGTCGCTGCGTGCGTAGGCGGGCAGGGCGCTTAGAACGCCTAACGAAACCTACTGCGGACCCCGCTTGCTGCATCGTCGGTCCTCACGTACTTGCGTACGCTCCGGTCCTCCTCTTTGCAATCGCGGTTCCTCATAACGGTTTCGTGAGGCGTTCTTACAGACCGAGCAGCAACTTTTCCGGCGCTTCCAAGCGATCCTTGACGCGCACCAGGAAGGACACCGCTTCCCGACCATCCACAACGCGGTGATCGTAGGACAGCGCGATGTACATCATCGGACGAATCTCGATGTTGTCACCGACGGCGATCGGGCGACGGACGATGTTGTGCATGCCCAGGATGCCGGTCTGCGGCATGTTGAGCAGCGGCGTGCTCATCATCGATCCATAGACCCCACCGTTCGAGATGCTGAACGTCCCGCCCGACAGCTCGGCCAGCTGTAGCTTGTTGTCTTTGGCTTTCTGCGCCAGCTCGGCGATGCCCTTTTCGATCTCCGCCAGGGTCAGCTTATCGACGTTGCGCAGCACCGGAACCACCAGGCCCTTGCCGCCGCCCACCGCGATGCCGAAGTCGTAGTGCTTCTTGTAGACGATGGCATCGCCGCGCATCTCGGCGTTGAGACCTGGGAACTCTCGCAGCGCTTGGGCACAGGCCGTGACGAAGAACGACATGAAGCCAAGCTTGATGCCGTGCTTTTTTACAAACTCATCCTGGAACTTGCTGCGCAGCGCCATGATGTAGCTCATATCGACCTCGTTAAAGGTCGTCAGGATCGCGGCGGTGTGCTGCGCGTCCACAAGTCGCTCGGCAATGCGCTTGCGCAGCGGCGACAGCGGAACCACTTCTTCGGGACCAGCGCCTTCGGACAGCACCGGCGGCTTGCTGCTCGACGTACGAACCGGAGCCGCAGGCTGTGCGACAGTCGCCGTGCTTGGATCCAGACCCTGCTCGCGCAGGTGCTTGCGCGTGGTCGGGCTGAGCGCCGGTCGCGGAGCCTGAGCCGCTGGCGCTGCTGGAGCCTGCGCCACTTGCACCTGAGCCACCTGCGCGGGCGCGGCGGGCTTTGGCGCTTCTACTGCGGGCGCGGCGGGCTTTGGCGCTTCTACTGCGGGCGCGGCGGGCACGGCACTCGGCTGCGCGCTTGGATCAATGCGTCCAATCGAGGCTCCGACGCGAACCGATGCCCCAACTTGCACAAGCTGTTCGACGAGCACGCCAGCGCTTGGCGCGGGCAGCGTCACGGTCACTTTGTCCGTCTCTAGCTCGGCCAGCGGATCGTCGATGTTGACCTTGGCTCCGACGGGCTTGAGCCACTTGGCAACCACAGCTTCCGAGATCGACTCTCCAAGGGGCGGGATGATGAGTTCAATCGACATGTCGCTTTTTCCTCAGTCGGCACCGGGTCGGCACCGTCACATTCTTAGTGGCTGAGCGTCGCGAACGCTTCTTCCATCAGCTTTTTGTGCTCTAGGACGTGCGCTTTGTACGAGCCGGTGGCCGGGCTGGCGCTCTCGACGCGACTTGCACAGCGCAGCGTGACACCTGCGGGCAGGATCGCCGTCAGCCGAGGTGCCACAAACGACTGCGCGCCCATGTTGGCTGGCTCTTCCTGCACCCAGACCAGCTCCCGTGCGCCCGCAAACTTCGATAGCACCTGGACCAGCTCCGACGCACGGAATGGATAGAGCTGCTCGATGCGGCACAGCGCCGTCTGGGTATCGCCACGACGCTTTCGCTCCTCGACGAGATCGTAATAGACCTTGCCGGTACACAGCATCACGCGCGTGACCGCCTTCGCATCGACGCTGCTGTCGCCAATGACGCACTGGAACTGTCCTTCGCTTAGCTCGGCCAGCGTCGATGTCGCCGCCGGATGTCGCAGCAGGCTCTTGGGCGACATCACCACCAGCGGCTTGCGCCACGGACGCTTCACCTGCCGACGCAGCAAGTGGAAATACTGCGCGGGTGAGGTCGGATAGACGACTTGCAGGTTGTCCTCGGCGCAGAGCTGCAAAAACCGCTCAAAGCGAGCGCTCGAGTGCTCCGGTCCTTGGCCTTCGTAGCCATGCGGCAGCAGCATCGTCAGACCTGACAGCCGACGCCACTTGTCTTCCGCCGAGCTGATGAACTGATCGATGATCACCTGCGCGCCGTTTACAAAGTCGCCAAACTGCGCTTCCCACAGCACCAGCGCGTCGGGATAGTCCAGGCTGAAGCCATATTCAAAGCCGAGCACCGCCGCTTCCGACAGCAGGCTGTCGTAGACCTGGAACACGCCCTGCTTCGTCGGATCGCTCGTCAGGTTGCACAGTGGCGTATAGCGCTCGCCGGTCTTGTAGCTGGTCAGCACCGCGTGTCGCTGGCTGAACGTGCCTCGTCGCGAGTCCTGTCCAGTCAGACGAACCATCACACCTTCTAGGAGCAGCGAACCAAACGCAAGCTGCTCCGCCATGCCCCAGTCGAGCCCATGTTCACCGCGTCCCATCGCCGCGCGCTGATGCAAAAGCCGCTCGATCTTCGGATGCGGCGAAAAGCCCGACGGCACTGTCGAAAGCCGCTCGGCCAGCAGCGCCAGCGTATCCATCGCTACGCGCGTATCGGCGTCTTCGACCGAGGCATCCGCTCCCCCGCGATACGGTCGCCACACGCCATCGCCCGCGTTGACCACGGGTCGCTGCACGGCGGACTTGGCGGCGGCCAGCTCCAGCTCTAGCTCGGCCTGCTTGCGCTGCACCATCGCGTCTGCTTCCGCAATCGGCAGCACCGAGCGATTCGCCAGGCTCTGGGCATACAGCGAGCGCACCGACGACAGCTTTTCAATGCGCTGATACATCAGCGGCTGGGTAAAGCCCGGCTCGTCGGATTCGTTGTGACCGTAGCGACGGTAGCAGACCATGTCGAGGATCACGTCACAGCCGAACTCGTGCTGGTATTCCAGCAACAGCTCGACGGCGTGGATGACCGCTTCGGGATCGTGGCCGTTGACGTGCAGGATCGGCGTCTGAAGCAGCTTCGCGATGTCGGTGCAGTAGCGCGTACACCGCGAGTCACTGGGATCGGTGGTAAAGCCGATCTGGTTGTTGACGATGACGTGGAAGGTTCCGCCGGTGCAGTAGGCGGGAAGTCCCGACAGGCTCAGCGTCTCGGTGACGAGCCCTTGCCCGGCAAACGCCGCATCGCCGTGAACCAGCACGCCCAGCACCGAACATCGCTTGTCGTCGGAAATGCGCTGCTGCTTGGCTCGCACGCGACCGACCACGACCGGATTGACCGCTTCCAAGTGACTTGGGTTAAACGCGAGCGACAGGTGCTGGCTTTGGCCGTTGCGATTCACCACATCCGTCGAGTAACCCATGTGGTACTTGACATCGCCCGAGCCCATGACTGTCTCGGCTTGGATGTCTTCAAACTCCGCGAAGAGCTGGCGCGGGCTCTTGCCGAGCAGGTTCGCCAGCACGTTGAGCCGTCCTCGGTGCGCCATGCCGATCACGATCTGCGACACACCGCGCGCGCCCGAGAGCTGGAACATATAGTCGAGGAGCGGAATCAGCGTCTGTCCGCCTTCCAGGGAGAACCGCTTGGCTCCGACGTACTTGGTGTGCAGAAACTGCTCCAGCACTTCGGCATCACCGAGTCGCTTGAGGATGTGAATCTGCTCGTCGCGGCTCTGGGCAAAGCGATTGGCGCGACCTTCCAGGCGGTCCAGCATGAACTTGCGGCGCACCGGATCGTCAACGTGCGTGACCTCGGCACCGATGCTCTGGCAATAGACCGCCCGCAGGTGACTGAGGATCGCGCCCACCGTCGATCCAGCCGGAAGTCCAGCGACCGCAACGCCGCGCACCGGCTTGGCCAGATCCGCGTCGCTGATGCCGTGTGTCGCTGGATCGAGCGCCGGGCTGCCTTCGGGCACTGCGAGCCCGAGCGGATCCATCTGCGCTGCCAGGTGACCGTAGCGACGATACGCTGCGACCAAGTTCTGGACTCGATACGGCAGCGTCTCGCCCTGATCCCCCAACGAGGTGCCTGTGCCGCCGACCTGTGCTGTGCCTTCGTCTGAAAAGGCCGCGTCTCCGCTGTCTAACAGCGCCGCAAAGCTGGGCTCAACGGCTGACGGAGACTTTTGTTGCAGCTCATACTGCTCGTCCAAGTATCGCAGGTTGGCCCCGAGGAGACCCACCAGCTTAAGGTCAGAAGCTTCCATTTGAATATGCTCACACGGGCGCGACTCGCGCATTGGCCCGACTGCTCCGAAGGATACTCGGAAGGTGCGTCCGGGTAAACGTCTGACGTTTGGGAATGCTACTCGCTGGCTTAGATGTCGCTGTTTCCCTCGGCAAAACAAGCGCATCGCCCCTGCGTACAGCCCTTGCTAGGTCAGCGGCAGTTGATCCAAACTCCGCGCCGCCCTTCCGTACAACTTGTCACGGCTTACAAGTTACAAGGAGCCATGGCTTACAACCTGCCCGTAGAGGACTTCGATGGACGACTCGCACGCACTTGGTGAAACCCTGGCCGCAGTCAACGCCGGACTCAACAGCCTGAGCGCGGTGTTTTTGCTGGCCGGGTACGGCTTTGCCAAAGCGCACAAGCCTGCGGCGCACAAAAAGTGCATGGTCGCCGCGCTGGTGGTGTCGGCGGTGTTTCTGATCTGCTACCTGACCCGCTTTTATCTCACCGGAGCCCACCGTTACCCTGGCGTCGGTCCGATGCGGGCGGTGTACTTCGCGCTGCTCTTTTCGCACATGGCGCTGGCCGCTGCGACGCCACCACTGGCGCTGCGCGCAGCGTGGCTGGCAAACAAAGGTCAGATCGACGCGCACCGCAAGCTGGTTCGTTACGCGTGGCCGGTGTGGCTGTATGTGTCCGTGACGGGCGTGCTGGTCTACCTGATGCTCTATCACTTCGTGTAGCTCGTCGCGTCGGCAGCGGCCTGGGCGTCGGCAGCGGCCTGGGCGTCGGCAGCGGCCTGGGCGTCGGCGTCTCTTTGCTCGTCGTCACGGCTGCACCGAAATGCGCGTCTTGACTGCGTAAATCTCCGGGTGGAAAAATATCCGGTAAGCGCCGTGGACAAGCCTCCGGCTTGGGGGCTCCACCTTGCGCCAGAGATTGAGAGAGCAAGATGGCGACGCTCGAAGAAAATGCGGTCGTTGGTCCGTATCGGATCATCCGCAAGCTGGGGCAGGGCGGCATGGGCTCGGTCTACGAGGCACTTCACCAGACACTCGGTCGCCACGTCGCGATCAAGGTGCTTCACCCTGAAATTGCCCGCAACGAAGAGTTCGCGATGCGCTTTGCCAACGAAGCACGCGCCAGCAACATCGTCGATCACCCCGACGTGGTCCAGATTACCGATCACGGCCAGCTTCCTGATGGCATTCCCTACATCGTGATGGAGTTTCTCAAGGGCGAGTCGCTGGGACACCGCATCGAGCACCTCGCCGGACCCATGAACTCGTCCGAGGTCGTCTACATCGCCCTGCAAATCAGCGATGTCCTGGCCGTCGCCCACGCCAAGGGAATCATTCACCGTGATCTGCTGTAGCGCGCCAAGTGCTGGGTGACGAAAGGCTCCTGGTTCCTGGCCGAGGAAGCACTTGAGGAACAGCTGCGTGCCCGTTGTGGCTGACGGCGCAAAACACACGGACAGCAAGGTCCGCGCAGGCACCGGCCCCCAGCCTGACTGCGGCGAACATGCGTGAGTCCGCCGCAGCGCGAGCCATTTCTGCGGTGAACATGCGTGAGTCCGCCGCAGCGCGAGCCATTTCTGCGGTGAACATGGGTCAGTCCGCCGCAGCGCGAGCCATCTCTGCGGTGAAAATGGGCCAGTCCGCCGCAGCGCGAGCCATTTCTGCTGTGAACATGGGTCAGGCAACCGATGCGCGAGCCATTTCTGCGGTGAACATGGGTCAGTACGCCGATGCGCGAGCCATTTCTGCGGTGAACATGCGTGAGTCAGCCGCTGACGCACCCCTGTTTGGGGCCGCGAGGCGGGTCTGACGGCTGAAGGGACAGCCCGCGCGTCCTGCTCCAGCGTTTCCTACGCCACCGACCCAGCGCCCATCGCGAGGAACAAAGACAAGCGCCTATCCGACGGGAAGACTGTTCACCGTGATCTCAAGCCTGAAAACGTGATGCTGCTGCCGGATGCTTCGACGGCGACGGGGGAGCGGGCGAAGGTGCTTGACTTTGGGATCGCGAAGCTGATCGAGGCCAACAACCAAGGCAGTGTGCAGACGCGCGCGACGGAGCTTCTGGGGACGCCGAACTACATGTCGCCGGAGCAGTGTCGAGGGGCCAAAGGGGTCGATGAAAAGACCGATGTGTATGCGCTCGGCGTGATGATGTTCGAGATGCTGACGGGGCGACCGCCGTTTGGCGGCAGTGCCATCGGGGAGCTGATGGCCAAGCACCTGTACGAGCAGCCTCCGAAAGTGGTGTCGCTGAACCCGCAGGTTCCCGAGGAGCTGGCGAGCTTGGTGGATGGGCTGCTCGACAAAGACAAGGACAAGCGGCCCACGATGATTGCGCTGGAAGGGCAGCTTGACGCGCTCACTTCTGTCTTGCCGCCGCCGCAGAAGCATCGGCACCGACCGTCGGGGGCGATGGCGGTGATTCAGAGCGGGCGATCCGCGCATCCCGATGCCAAGACGATGTCGGCGGGCTCGGTTTCGACAGGCTCGGTTTCGACGGGAGTGATGGAAAAGCCGAGGCGGAGGCTGCTCTATGTCGGGCTGCTTGTGAGCGTGCTGGCGATCGCGGGTGGCGTGACGGGCTCTGTGCTCCTGCGCAAGAAGTCGCAGCCGACAGAAAAAAAGACAACGCAGAACAGTCCGCGCGTGCGCTGGCGGCTTCTCTCGGTGCCAGACGGAGCGAAGGTGATACAGCTTTCCGACGGAACAGTCATCGGTGAGACGCCGCTGTCTCAAGAGACTGTGCGGTCGTCGTCGCCGCTGCGTCTGCGGCTAGAGCGTCCGGGCTATCTGCCGCATGAAGTGCAGCTCTCGCTGGAAGCGAGCGGTGAGCTACAGGTGGTGCTGCACAGCGAGCCGCCAAAGCCGGTCGTCGAAGAAAAGCCAGCCGAGCCCAAAGCCAAGCCTACGTCGTCCAAAAAGCCCAAGCGCTCCGTCGCCGAAGTCCCGCACATCGAAAACTAAGCGCCCAGAGCCAGCAAGGTTGCTCGCGCCAGCAATTGCTCAAGCGTTGGCTCAAGCGTTGGCTCAAGCGTTGGCTCAAGCGTTGGCGCTGTCCAAGGTGTGATGTTTCCCGACGCGCAGCGCTGGTGCACAGGCGGGGCACGGTGCCCGCGCTGGCGGTTGGCTGTCGTCGCTACGCTGCGCAGGCTTCGCTGATGTCGTACATCCGCGCGACGTTTTTGTGGGTGATGCGGCGGGACAGACGGACTTCGCTGCGGAAGCGATCGAGCACACCGGGAATGCTGACGACTTCGCGACGGAGCACTTTGAGCGCGACGATCTCGCCCAGCTCGATGTCGCGGGCGCGATAGACCGTTCCGGTGCCGCCGCTGCCGATCAGTCCCAGGAGCTGATATCGACCGCTAAACAGCGCCGGAATCATGTCCGATCGGTCATCAATGGTGATGCGCGATCCGGCGGCGGGGACGGCTCCCGGCTGCGCGGTGCGAGACGAAGGGGGAGTCTGGACCTGCGGGCTCTGATTCTTCATGGGTTGGCTGCCAATATATCAGGCTAAGCATCGCCCTTTTTTTGCGCATCCCCTGACTTCAACTTCGACGCTGATGGTCCAGATTTCGGCCTGTTTTTGGTGCGAAGTAACACCTGGCCCGATCTCCGGTGTTTAATCGGTGCCCTGGAGTGGCGCGTTGGCGATCGATGTCGAAGAGCTTTACAGAAGGTACGGTCCGATGGTGCTGAGACGGTGTCGCGGCATGCTCCGTAACGAAGCCGAGGCAGTCGATGCCATGCACGATGTCTTCGTCGAGCTTTTGCGTCGCAGAGACACCATCGATTCATCGGGAAGCTCAAGCCTTTTATATCGGGTGGCCACCAACGTCTGCTTAAACCGGCTGCGCAGCCGGACTCGTCGCAAAGAAGAGCCTGGGGCAGAGCTACTAGAACGAATTGCCGTTGCCAGTGCGGAAGAGCGCAGCCAGGCCAAGGCGCTGCTCGATCGGCTGCTGTCGCGAGAGCCGGTGTCGAGTGGAACGATTGCGGTGCTGCACCTTCACGACGGCCTGACGCTGGAAGAGGTCGCCCAGCAAGTGGGCCTGTCGGTGTCGGGGGTGCGCAAGCGGCTGCGGCGACTGGAAGAGCGACTGCGAGAGCTGGAAGTGGAGGCCAAGCCCTAAATGTCAAAGCCAAGCCCAAACGATCTGCGGCTGGAGCAAGCGCTGCTGTCAGAGCTGCCCGAAGGCGTGCGTCTGCCGGACAGTGCGGAACCACAGCTGGAAGCGCTGCGACGGGACAACCAAGCCATCCTCGATCGCTATCCGGCGGAACGGGTGGCCAAAGAGATTCGGCGTCGCGTCGATGAAGCGCGTGTGCCCCGACGGCTGTGGTGGTATAGCCCGGCGCTGCTGGCTCCGGCGCTGGTCCTGGCGGTGCTGTGGGTGGGCAAGCGTCCGGTGCAGCCGGGGCTCGATGGGCGGGGCGACGATGCCCAGGTGGCTGGAATCGATACCGATGTGCAGCTCAAAGGGCAGCGGGCCGAGCTGCGGGTCTATCGTAAGCCCAGCGTCCAAGGCTCCGGGCAAGGCTCCGGGCAAGGCTCCGGGCAAGGCGCTGGCCAAGGCGGCGGGCAGCAGGCACCCGAGCGACTGCGCGAAGGCAGCGTCGTGCATCCTGGGGATGTGCTTCAGCTTTCGTATCTGGCGGCGGGACAGACGCAGGGGGTGATCGTGTCGTACGACGGGCGCGGCTCGGTCGAGCTGCATCACCCAATCAGCGGAGCGCCGATGCTGACTCGCGGGGGAGAGCAGGCGTTGCCAAAGGCCTACAAGCTCGACGATGCGCCCAGGTTTGAGCGGTTCTTGCTGGTGACAACCAAGCAGCCGGGCACGCTCGATGTGGCGCAGGTGATGACGGCGGTCAAAGCGCTGGCGAGCGGATCGAATGCCGAGCACGCGACGCTGACCCTGCCGGATGCTGAGGTGTTTTCGCTGACGCTGCGGAAAGCGCTGCCGTGAGGTTCGTCATGGACAGGCTGCATGCACTGCTTGTGTGCCTGGGGTTTGTGGGGGGACTGCTGACTGCGCTGCGGCCCGCTTTTGCCGATGCGGCTGACGCGGCTGGGACGCGCCGCTTTACCCTGCTGGTGGCCAGCACCGATGGCGGTCGAGAGCGTGCGCGCCTGCGCTACCCCAGCAAAGACACCGATGCGCTGCGCCGGGTCTTGACCGAGCTGGGCGGTGTGTCCGACGGCGATGTCGAGTCGCTGGTTGATCCCGATGGTGCGACGGTGGAAAAGCGCCTGCTTGCCATCAAAGCCAAGGCCGCTGTGACGCCGGGACGTAAGCAGCTCTTCTTTTACTATTCCGGGCACTCTGACGAGCGGGGCCTTCTGCTGTTCGGCAGTCACCTGGAATACAGTCGGCTGCGCGCGCTCATCACTGACATTCCCGTCGATGTTCACATTGGCATCTTGGACTCGTGTGCGGCGGGCGTGTTTGCGCAGCGCAAAGGTGGTGCCAGCGTCGATCCGTTTCTGCTTCAGACCGCGCCGAGCCTGAGCGGCCATGCCTTTTTGACCTCCACGTCGGAGCGTGAGGCGGCGCAAGAGTCGGGACGGCTGCGCGGATCGTTTTTTACCCATGCGCTGGTGACGGGACTGCGGGGGGCGGCGGACAGTGACGGCGATCAGCGGGTGACCCTGCAAGAGGCCTACCGCTTTGCCTTCGACGAGACGCTGTCGCGGACCGAAGCGACGCTTGGGGGTCCGCAGCACGCCACCTACGACATTCAGCTGGTTGGACGCGGCGATCTGGTGCTGACCGATCTGCGCAGTGGCTCGGCGCGGCTGACGATCCCAGAAGGTGTTGCCGGACGGCTGATCGTGCGCGATGCCCGAGGTGCGCTCGCCGCAGAGGTGTCCAAGCCCCAAGCCGGAGCCCAGCTTGCCCTGTCGCTGTCGCCGGGAAGCTATCGTGTGACGCTGTTTGAGCCCGCGCGGGTCCGTCGTGGTCTGGTGACGCTGCCGCCGCAAGGGATCTTGCTCGCGCTGTCGGATCTGCGAGAGGTGCCGCTGGAAGTCGCGGTCGCACGCGGTCCCAGCCTGGACGCCTACGAGCAGAGCGAGGCCGCCGCACCGACCGAAGACGATCCCATCTATCGCGTCCTGCCTGGCAACGCGGGCATCATTCCGCCCTGGTCGGTCAACGCCATCGAAAAGAGCCGCCCAGTCATCAACTACTTTTCGCTGAGCCTGGGCTTCGGACGCGCCGCCCGACTGTACGGTGCAGAGCTGGGAGTCCTTGGGGCCTATGTCACCGAAGAAGTCTCTGGCCTACAGGCCGCCAGCTTGTTTGCGGTGAGCGGCGGTCGCCTGCGCGGAGCCCAGACCACGTTCGGTGTCAACGTCGTGCGCGGTGATGCCTTCGGCGGGCAGTTTGGCCTGGTCAACGTCAGCTCGGCGGATCTCATCGGGCTTCAGGCCTCGGTCGTAAACTATTCCGGCGGAGATCTGCGCGGCCTACAGCTTGGCGGCTTCAACCTGGCGCGCGGCGGCGTCTACGGTCTGCAAGCGGGCGCTGTCACCTATGCCTCGCGCATGTACGGCCTACAGCTTGGTTCGGTCAGCCTGGCCGGTCAGGTGTCGGGCGTCCAGGTGGGCGGCATCAACGTCGCCAGCGGTCGCGTTCGCGGTGTCCAGCTTGGTGTCATCAACGTCGCCGACGATGCCGACATCGCCATCGGTCTGTTTTCGATTTCCAAAAAGCACGGCGCGTTCGTGGACCTGTGGATGAGCGACAGCGCGGCGCTCAACGTGAGCCTGCGTCTGCCTGCGCGCTACAGCTATTCGATCCTGTCTTTTGGCGTGCATCCCGCTGGGGCCGGGGCTGGCTGGCAGTACGGGCTCGGCTTCGGCTTTCATGCGCCACTGTCCGAGCGTCTCTACGGAGAAATCGACGACATCGTCTATGGCGTCCAGCCCGGCTTCCAGAGCCTAGAGATGCCATCGCTTTTGTCCGTCACGCGCCTGACCCTGGGCGTCCGCATCGCGCGTCGCTTCGCCGTGTTCGGTGGCATGACCTTCAACATGCAGTGGGGCTTCAAAGACGGCGAAGAGCCCGTCCGCCCCGGCTTCGACCTCGGCTCTGCCAGCACCCCGCGCCCCAACTGGCGCATGTGGCCCGGCTTCGCCCTCGGCATGACGATTTAAGGACGCCGGTAGCGCGTGGCGTTAGGGGTTGCCGTAGCGTTTCAGTTGATCTTGATCGTTCGGGTCTATCCGCTTAGAAAAATCCAGGAACGAGATCAGGTGATCTTTCATCAGCCTATAACCCGAATCATTCAGTAGATCGCTTGGCGTTGTGAGCCATCCCTGGCGGGTTGCTTCGTAGACCAGCGGCCAGTGCTCTCCCCAAAAACCGTCCACCGTGACGCGGTTTTGATAGCTGTTTATCAGGCTAGTTTTATCTGCTGGATCTTCGCATCGACCTTGACTGGCTAAGCTCAATGCGAGCAGTGAGACAATCGGATCTTTCATCTTCAAGACCGCGCTTACAACACGCACAGAGAGCTTTTGTTCGAGCTCTCGCAGACCCCACAGTGCCCAGGCTACCTCACTGCTGTGTTCTTGTGGAGCATGAGTTTCAATGATGCGCTCGAAGACATCTTTCCATCGGCTCAGATCCAGACTGTTTCCCTCTTTTTGGTACCAAAGCAAATCTGCTAGGATTTGGCGAATGGTACCGGCTTCTGCCAGCGCGATTTGAAGCAGCATGTGTTGTAGTAGCGCCCAGTTTTCCCTATCGACATCAACATGTTTCAGGATGCCAAGCAGGTAGCTGTAGACGTGTTCTTCCGGGTGCTCACTGCGTGATGCCGTCGCCACATCGAATAGCCGCAGCAGCTCTCTGCGCTTCTGGCGCGCCGGGACATTGGCCGCTGCACTGACGATGCCTTTGAGCTGGGTCACCCATGGATCTTCTAGCGGGGCTGGCAGTGCAATGATCCTGGTCTTGCGTGGGTTTAGCGTAAGCTCCAGATCTGTCCGCAGGTGGTGTTGAAGTAGAGCAAGTACTTTTTCTGCATCATCATACGTCCGTACGCCGATTTGATAGTCATCGACGTTGCGCATGGCATGCACAACTATTTGTTGTTGTCTTAGCTCGGTATCTAGTTTTTTATCCAAACTACAAAGCAAGACTTCAGCCAGAAGCCGTGAGGCATCTGGACCCATCGGAATGCCGACAGACTGCTTGTCCTGTAGATTACGGAGCTTTTTATCTAGTTCATCACCAAAATGAACCAACTGATAGGCATGTTCGGATCTGTGCTGGTTTCTTTCTTGGCTATCGAATTTAAACCACTTTTTTGAGTGATCTTTACTTCCCAGGGACCAGCTAAACGTATGCGTATAGATGCTGTGATAGAACTGTGCAATATCGGCCTGAACCAAATACCGAGAGGTCGCCCTGACCGCTGCATTTGCCTCTACGATCAGACGGTCAACAAGCGGAACCTTGAATGCACGTCGCGACGGATCCGGGTCGGGCTCAGGTATCGATCGAGACCACGGCGATTGGGCAAAGGCCGACTGAAGCTCGCTGGATTTTTGTTCGAGGAGCGAGCAGAGCTGGGCGTAATACAGTGGGTGCGGGATGCTCAGACGACGCCGTAGGGTTCCTGGGCGTGCCAGATGGAATGTGGTCGGAAGCACCTGAGCATCTTTGGGGGCACTGCAGCTTGCCAGTTGAGCTTGCCAGTTCGGGTAGGCCGCTCCCAGCGATCGAGAGGTAAAGATGGGCGGCAGCTCCGCTGGCAAGAAGCCTCTGCCTAGAAGTTCACTGGCTGAATAGCTCGTCACGACTGATTCCTCTGACTGGGCGCTGACTATTGCACAGCGGGAATAAGTTTCAAGAACCGCTAGCATGTGCTGCGCGTGTGCTCATCGTCCGGCTATCGGGTTGCTGCGATTTTGGCTGGTGGGGCGTTCCTCGGGGATTCCTCAACGAAGAGAAGGTCTTGCGATTTCGCGCGCTTCCGTCCGCCAAGCAGTTCATCGGGA
>JAEUKB010000038.1 GCA_016794365.1 Myxococcales bacterium | reverse complement strand
TTGATCTCTTCGCGCTGCGCATCCAGTGACAAGCCGTGTTGCACCTGCATGTCGGTTGACACGCGACAATATCCAAAAACTCGCACTTTGTGATCTGTGTTACTAGATGATGCTAGGTGAGAGCGAGACTTGCTGTTACGGCTGCTGTAAGAAGACATGGCTTGTTTCTCCGTCGCTGTGGCCTAAAGTGGCCAACCAGGAAACAAGTCATAGAAAATCTGTAAGCTTCTCTGTGGATAATTCCCATCGACGCAGCGCGATCGAGTACATCTGCGACTGGATTGAGCAGCTCAGCGATCTGCCGAGGCGACTCGCGAGCGAGCACGTTGTGCAGGCTCTCTCCCTCGATGTATTCCATCGCGATCCACAGCACCTTATCGGGCGTTTCACCGAAGGCATAAATCGCGGCGGTATGGTGATGGATCAGGCGTGCTGCAAGCCGAGCTTCTCGACGGAAACGCTCCACGTAGGAAGCGTCTCGTGACAGCTCGGGGTGCATCAGCTTGACGACCGTATGCCTGCCGAGCGTCGTCTGCTCTGCCAGGAAGACCTCGCCGCAGCCGCCTTCGCCAATCTTACGGATGAGGTGAAACTGATCCCCGACCTTTGCGCCGGGACCTAACTTGGCCACCTGACTACTCTATCACAGAGTTTGACGATCTTGCTCGTCTCTTCGGGCGGACTGCGAAGTCGCTGGATTGCGAGGCGAATCTCCGTCGGAAATTGATGTGGTGAGTGCTGCGCTCATAGCGGCGGACTGCGCTGACGAAGCGGCGGAGTTACAGCGCGCAACCAGCTCTTTGCCGGGACGAAAATCGGGAAGACTGCGGGCCGGGATGTCCACGCGCTCACCCGTTGCAATCACGCGTCCAATCCGTGCTTTGGTTCGTCGCACACTAAATGTTCCGAAGCCTCGCAGATCGATCTTGTCGCCACGCTCCATCGCCAGCGACAGCTCTTCAAACAGGTCTTCGATGATCTCTTGGGCCTTGCTCCGAGGCAGCTTGTGCTTTTGCGACAGGCTGCTCACCAGGTCTGCTTTCTTCATCCGCGATTCCTTGTCCGCGATTCCTTGTGTCAAGTGACGCGATCGTTACTTTCCAGACAGCGTGGGTAGCTTTTTGCCGACGGCATCTGGAACTTGCAGCGTCACGTCTCCCGTTGCGGTGAGCTGACACGCCAGTCGCAGCTTGGTGATGAAGTAGGTGTTTCCCAGATGAAACTTTTCAGCCTTCGACACCGGCGGCAGGTGTTCTTCACCGGACACCACTTTGACACGACACAGACCACAGGATCCGCGACCGACACACGCGGTTGGAAGCAGGATGCCAGCGCGACGAGCCGCGACGAACACAGTCTCTTCCGATTCACAGTCGATGGTCTTTGCCATCGGTTCAAATGTAATGCGAGACATGGGCACTTACTCAGCAGGGTGTTGCACAAGCGGACTGACAACGCTCACTTGGATTCATCGACGGCATCGACGTAGCTTGTTTCCAAGTCTTCGGCGGTGAGGATGAGCTTGCGGAGCTGCTTGTCAATCACGGGGCGCGACATAATAGCCCACACCCACTCACCCGTGCCCAGTCGTTCATGACCTTTTAGTCCGCTCGGGACCTCGAGTAGAAACGTCAGATCCGACGGTCGGCCCAGCGAGTGCGGCTCGTCGAGCCTGATTTCAAAGCGTCCGCCGCCCAGGTCTCGCTCGATAAAAATGTGACTGAGCACCGTCGTCCCAGCGTCGAGCGGCCAGCGTCCGTCACGCGCCACCGAGCGCAGCAGGCCGCGTCCCACCAAATGAATCGGGTTCCACTTGGTCTTGCTCACGATGCGCGGCGGTCCTTTGATGCGCGACGCAAAGCCCGATCCGAGCACTTTGTCGCGAAACTCCGCCGGTAAATAGCTTCCAGAGCCATGGCTGGTCGCGCTGGCGAAGCATAAAAACACCATGTCTCCGACGCTGCCCGCAAAAGGCTTTCCGTCGTGAGTCTTCATCTCTTTGGCACCAAACGCGACCAGACCCGACTTGGCCGACGCGATCTGAAACGTATCGACCTGCTCGTCTTCGTCGAAGCCCGACTTGGCTGGAATCTTGACCGTCTTTTTCGCGACGATCTTGCCAAAGTCCGCGCGGAACACAGATCCACCCTCGCCATTTCGACGATTGGCCGGATCGATGTTCATCGGACACTGCTCACCGACGCGAAAATCGAGCGTCCGCTGGTATTGGTACTGCTTTTCCATCGCCAAGCGCTGCCGATCGATCGGTGCGCCGTCTGGCTTGAGCTTCAGCTCGACGACCAGCTTGTCAAAGCGCTTCTTCAACTCGATAAAGCGCGTGACGCTGCGCTCGTAGTCTTCTCCGGCTGCGATCTTCTGAATCAGCGCGTCACGCTCAGCCAAAATCGCACGGCCTTCGTCGGGAGCCTTACTCTCCGCAGCGAGCAAAAACGGCAGCACCAGCGCACAACCAACCCTTCGTATTGCTTGCATGGTCTGCTCCTAGTCGCTCGGGATCATCACCGAATAGGTGGTTCGCATCGTCCGTGCCATCGTCGGATCGATCTTGTCCGCTTCGCTCAGGTGTCGCTGCATCGACGCAAAGTCACCCAGCATCATGTCGGCGACCAGCATCCCTTGCACCGCCGAGATCGTCGGCTTTTCGCTTACACGCTGACACGCTTCATACAAACGCTGTGCTTCTCGATGCTGATGATTCGCCGAGTAAATGCTCGCGAGCTGACACAAATCCCATGTCACCACCGCCGGGTGCGCATTCAGGAAATCGGCCACTTTTTGCTTTCCGTCGGAAGTCTGCCGCTTCTGCTCGATCGCTTGCGTGACCATCTGACGCACAGACTCAAAAAACGAGCTGCTCGGCGCCCGCTTCATAAACGACTCTCCGTCGCGCAAGACCGAGTCCCAGTCACGCAGCTGCATGCTGGTACTCGTCAGCATCAGCGACGACTCTTCAAATGCTCTCGTCAGCGACGAACCAGGCGGAACACCTTCCAGATAGGCTCGCGCCTCTCGTCGCAGCAGCTGATATCGTCGCGCCCCTTGCAGCAGCCGAAGCAGCTCGATTGTCAGCGCGTCGATCTTCTGTCGATCGGTCGTACTGCCCAGCTCTTTGCGCAGGCTCTCGACGCGAGCATCGGTCGCTCGTCGCTGTTCCGCCTGATAAGTTCGCATCCGTTCCTCAAGCGCAGCGAGGTCCTTCGTCGCATAGGAAAAGTTCTGATCCACCGCCAGCGCCGACGACAAGAGCACCACGCGCTGCTCATCCGTCTCCGCCACTGCGGCTTGCCCGTAGAGATCCAGCGCATCCATCGTCTTTAGCTCCGGTCGCTGCTCGGTGCCATCGACCACTTGCTTGGCCAATTGCGGCAGCCCCGAGGATCGCAACAGCTCCGCCGTGACCCGATCTTGCAGACGGAAAAACTGCTTCACGCTGCCGTCTACCTTCGCGCTCCCGATGATCTCACTGGTTTCAACCTTGACAAAGCGCGCGGTCAGACGAATCAGCGACGACTCTTCTTGGAACGCACCGATCACCATCACCGACGCACCGACAACTTTGCCCAGCTTGGCCGCCGTGTCGTCTTCCACCTCTTTGAGGTTCGACTGAAGACGCATTTCCTTGAGCACTTTATCGAGGCTGCCACGCTCGACGATCCGCACACCCGACAGGCTCTTGAGATCGCTCGCCACCACCTCGCGAATCGCTTCCCCGATGTGCGCCTTGCCCTTGCCCGTCAGATCGCGAAACGGCATCACCGCGATCGTCGGTGCTGGCTTCGCAAGCGCTGGTGCGGCCCCAAGTGACGCCAGCAGCAGCAGCGGCACAAACCACAGCTTCACTTTGTCCATGCGAACACGGTAGCGAAGCGGTTAGACCTTCTCAAGCATCGGGCACTTGATCCGAGACGCTGGGCAGCACGCCAGTATACAGCGGCGCATCTTGCGGGATCACGCGCTCCCACTTTCCGACGACGATCGAGGCCATACAGTTGCCCAGCACGTTCACCATCGTTCGCGCCATGTCCATCACTGCATCGACGCCCAGGATCGTCGCAATCCACTCGACCTTCAGCCCGTACGTTGCGCACGTCGAAGCCAGCACAACCAGCGACGCGCGAGGAACCGCAGCCACACCTTTACTCGCGACGAGCAGCGTCAACATCATCTCGATCTGCGTGCCCGGCGACAGATACTTTCCGGTCGCTTGCGCGATAAACAGCGACGCCAGCGCCAGATACAGCGTCGATCCATCCAAGTTGAAGCTATATCCCGCCGGCAGCACAAACCCAACGATGTGAGGCGGAACCCCGAGTCGCTCCATCGTCGCAATCGCTTTGGGCAGCGCCGATTCCGAGCTGGTCGTCGAAAAAGCCAGCAGCAGCGGCTCGCGCAGCTCTCGCAGGACCAAGCCAATGCGAATCCCCGTCAGCAGCTTCATCGCCACAAGCAGCACAGCGACGAACAAAAGCAGCGCAAAATACAGCGCCAGCACCAGCTTCCCAAGCTGAATCATGACGCCTGGACCTTGCGTTCCGACGGCAACCGCCATCGCCGCAAACACCCCAAGCGGAGCAAACCGCATCACGTATTCCGTCAGCTTGAACATCGCTTCCGCGACGCCTTGCAGCACCGCCAGCACCGGCTTTCCTTTGTCTCCGACGGAAACCAGCGCCATCGCAAACAGCACCGAAAAGAACACCAGCTGCAAGATCGCGTTGCTGGCCATCGCGTCAATCAGGCTGGTCGGAACCACTTGCTCGTAAAATGGCTTGCTCGCTGGCGTCGGAAAGCTGCCCGTTCCGCCCACTGCACCGAGCCCCGGCTTGAGCGTATTGGCCACTCCGAGCCCGATGACAATCGCCACCGCCGTCGCCAGCCAGAACCACGACAGCGCTTTGAGCAGCAGCCGTCCGATGTGCTTGTCGCCCGCGCCCGCCAGTCCGACCACCAGCGTCGAAAAAATGATCGGCGACACCAGCATCTTGATCAGCCGAATGAACGTCTTGGACATCCACTCCAGCGACGAGGCTTTGGGCAAAAAATCTGGCGGCGTCACACCCAAGTGCCCGCCCAGATACGCACCGACGGCAGAGCCTGTACACAGCGCGATCAAGATCCACGTCGTCAGACTCAGCTTTTTCATGACCCGGCGACCTCTCGAAGATAGTCGCGTGGTCGCAGAAAGTCCGACAGAAGTGCTTCTTCGCTGCCAGGCTCGGGATGTACGTCGTAGTCCCAGCGCACCAGCGGCGGCAGCGACATCAAAATCGACTCTACTCGACCGTCGGTGCGCAGCCCAAAGACCGTTCCCCGATCGTAGAGCAAGTTGAACTCGACATAGCGGCCTCGCCGATAGAGCTGAAACCGTCGCTGACGATCCCCAAATGGCTGATCTTTGCGACGCTCAACAATCGGTAGATACGCGGGCAAAAACGCCTGTCCAGCGGCTTCCCAAAACGGCATCACCTGCGGATCGTCGGCTTGCAGATAGTCAAAAAAGATTCCGCCCACACCGCGCGTTTCCTGACGGTGACGGAGATAAAAGTAGTCGTCACACCAGGCTTTGAAGCGCGGATAAAAGCGCGGATCGAATCGGTCGCAGGCCTGCGCGAGCTCACGATGAAAGTGCGCGGCATCCTCGACAAACGGATAATACGGCGTCAGATCGGCACCACCGCCGAACCACGCTGTCCGACCGCGACGAAGAAAGCGAAAGTTGGCATGCGTCGTCGGGACATACGGATTGTTCGGATGAAGCACCAGCGAAACCCCGGTCGCAAAAAAGCTCTCACCGTCGCCGGGGAGCGCGCTCTGCATCTCTTTGGACAGCTCACCGTGAACCACCGAGGTATTGACGCCAGCTTTCTCGAAGACGTTTCCGTCGCTCAGAATGCCGGCCAGCCCGCCACCACCGCCCTGACGCTGCCAGGAATCCAGTCGAAACGTCGCGCCTGTGTCGATTCGCTCGATCGCAGCGCAGATCGTCTGCTGAAGATGCTGCACCGTCGCGCGCGCTCGCTGCTCCAGCCCATCCAGATCGAAGCCGTCGGCCACCTGGCGAAGCTGCGTCGCTGCCCGCTGCTCGCTCGCTTCTTTGCCGGAATCCGTCTTGGGTGTCGTCATCGGTACATTCTGCCACACGGGCCGTACCTGACGCGCTGCTGCGTTGACCTCGCTTTCCGCTGTGTGTTAGAAGCGCCCCCGCATGTCAGCACGCAGAGTGATTGGCGTTATCGGTGGTTCCGGTCTCTATGAGCTCTCGGGGCTCACCAACGTGCATGAACAGGCGGTTGAGACGCCGTTCGGCGCACCTTCAGACAAGCTGATCGTGGGCGATTTGGACGATGTTCGGCTGGTCTTTGTGCCTCGGCATGGACGCGGGCATCGTCTGACGCCGAGCGAAGTTCCCTACGCCGCCAACATTCATGCGCTCAAGCAACTCGGTGCCGAGCACGTCCTGTCGGTGTCTGCGGTTGGCTCGCTGCGCGAAGAGATCGCCCCCGGTCACGTCGTGCTGCCCGATCAGCTCATCGATCGGACCAAAGCCCGTCGCAGCAGCTTCTTTGGCGAAGGCGTCGTCGGTCACGTCTCGTTTGCAGAGCCCTTCTGTCACGAACTACGCAACGTCCTCCTCGGAGCACTCGAAGGCTGCGGCACCACCGTTCATCCGCGCGGAACACTGGTCGTGATGGAAGGTCCAGCGTTTTCGACGCGCGCTGAGTCGCACATGTATCGCTCGTGGGGCGCGCACATCATCGGAATGACCGCGCTGCCCGAAGCGAAGCTGGCCCGTGAAGCCGAGCTGTGTTACGCGACGCTGGCGCTATCGACCGACTACGACTGCTGGCGCGAAGAAGAAGAAGCCGTCACCGTCGATGCTGTCGTCGCTGTGCTCAAGCGCAATGTCTCGCTGGCGCGTGAAGTGGTCCGTCGGGCTGCACTGATGCTGGCCAAGACACCTGCGCGAACGTGTGCGTGTAGTCGAGCAACCGAACACGCCATCATGACCCACGACATCTCGCCGCAAGATTACGCGCGGCTTCAGCTCATCATCGGTCGTACCATTCCAGCGCCCGCTTAAGGGATGATGGACGTAGCGCGACACCCTTTGTTTGGCTTCGGCCACAAGGAGCACCCTTGAGTTCTCAGCTTGATCTGCTCGTCGTTGGTTCGGTTGCTCTCGATACAGTCGAGACCCAAGCAGCCACTCGGACCGAAGTTCTCGGCGGCTCTGCGTCGTATTTTACGGCAGCCAGCTCGTTTCTGACCTCGGTTGGACTGGTCGCCGTCGTCGGAGAAGACTTTCCCCAAGAGCACAGCCAGTTTTTGGGACGACTCGGCGTGGACACCCAAGGCATCGAGCGTCACACCGGCAAGACCTTCCGCTGGCACGGTCGCTATTCCGACGACTTCAACAAGCGCACGTCGATCGACACGCAGCTCAACGTGTTTGCGGGCTTTGAGCCCAAGCTCAGCCCAGCGCATGCGTCGGCGCGGCTCTTGTTTCTGGGCAACATCGATCCGGTGCTTCAGCTGCGTGTGCTGGACCAAATGCAGAGCGTCGAGCTGGTTGGACTCGACACGATGAACTTCTGGATCAACGGCAGCCGCGAAGCGCTCCTCAAGGTGCTGCGGCGCGTGGACTTTCTGCTGCTAAACGACGAGGAAGCGCGGCTTCTGTCGGGACGACACAACCTGGTGCATGCGGCGCAGGCCATTCAGCGACTGGGTCCAAAAAACGTCGTCGTCAAGCGTGGCGATGCGGGCGCGCTGCTCTTTCACGAAGAGCACATCTTTGCCGCTCCAGCGCTGCCGCTCACCGATGTGGTGGATCCAACTGGCGCCGGAGACAGCTTCGCCGGAGGCTTCATGGGCTATCTGTCGCGCACCTGGAAGGGCGGTTATCTCGACGGCAGCATCGTCCGTCGCGCCATGATCTGTGGCAGCACGATGGCCAGCTTCTGCTGCGAAGACTTCAGCCTCGATCGCTTCCGCTCGCTGACGCATCCGATCATCGACAGTCGCTTCCGCGCGTTCCGTCAGCTTACGCACTTCGAAGACCTTGTGCTGTAGTCCATGGCGCGTCCGCATCCCAAGCTGACCGGCAGCCTGCCGCAGCGCTACTTCGGAACCGAGTGGAAGCCGCCCGGACGCCACGACGAAGAAGCCGCGCTCGCGCTGGCATCGCCACAAGCCATCGTCGAGCTGCTCCGTCCGATTGTGGATGAACGTCGCGCTGCGCGCATCGATGAAGTGGCAGCGTCGCGACTGGCTGGCGTGCTGGTGGTGCTGGAAGATCTGCACGATCCCCACAACGGCGGCGCGGTGCTGCGAAGCTGCGAAGCGATGGGCCTGCGTGAGGTCCACATCATCGCCTCGCGCGAGCGCTTCCGGGTGTCGGACAAGGTCACGCAAGGTGCGGACAAGTGGCTGGATGTCGTGGAACATCCTTCGACCGATTCGGCGCTTGATCAGCTTCGTCAGCGCGGCTTTACGCTCGCGGCAGCCGTGCCCGGAGCATCCACGCAGCTGACCGAGCTGGATCCGCTCAAGCCCACGGCGCTGCTCATGGGCAACGAGCACGCAGGCCTGAGCGAGCAAGCCCGTGCGCGCTGCGATGTCGAGTTTGCGATTCCCCTGCATGGCTTTTCCGAGAGCCTGAACCTATCGGTCGCGACCGCGATCTGTACGTTTTCGCTGACCTCGCGCAGACGGCAAGCGCTCGGACGAAGTGGTGACCTCGACGACGCTCGGCTCTGGGATCTGCGAGCCCGCTACTACCTGCGAGATGTCCGAGGCGCACTCTCCATCGTTCGTCAGCGACTCGGGCGCTGAATCCTGCACCTTCTCTTCACTTCGTCGCACACGCTCTTTCTGCACGGACTGTCGCTTCCGCACCGTCGGCATCACGTCGTCGGGTAGCTGTCGTGGCGCATCCTGTCGAAAGCCGCGCTTGGCAAAGCCGCCTCTTCGCCCAATTTCCGCCATGTGCGAGCGGTTGCTGCTGGTCTTGGCACCACCTTTCTTTCCCGCTTCTCTGGCTTGGTCAGACGTAAACCGATGCGCTAATCCATAAGCGTGCGCGGCGACTCCACCGGAGCGAGCCAGCTCACGATGCGCTTCTTTATCCATCGCGGCAAAGCCACGCCGCTGCTTGATACGAGCCTTGTCCGGCTCTGATTCCACTTCCTTCCGTCGCTGTTCTTCGTTCTTTTCGGGTTCTAGCGCTGAGCTTGTTTCGATTTCATCCATCATGTTGAGCAGTCCTTTGGAAAGTCGTCCTGCCCATCTGTCAATCAAATAAAGGCATTATTCGTCAACACAAATCATCGTCTTTTTCATCAAAACCATAAGTTTCACGCGATCTTATTGATCTTTATTAAATTCCACATAGACGCCTTAGCTATTCTTTATGTTGAAATTAACCAACATTGGCTCGGAATACCCAGCTCAAGGGGCAAGCGCGTGCGTTTTTCCATCCGCCCGTCTGGTCGAAGCAGCAGACTTTCCAGTACCTTAGAGACATGGCCTGGGGGAACGCGGTGCGACTGCGGCGGATCGCACTGGAAAACGTGCGCTGTCACTCGTCGCTACAGCTCGATATGGGCTATCTCGACGGGCAAGCGCTGGATCAAGCGGTGCTGTTCGGGGACAGCGGCAGCGGCAAGACAGCAGTGCTCGACGCGCTGGCGCAGCTCTGCGAGCTGGGTGATGACAGCGTGCTTTCGGAAGCCTACGGTCCGCGTTTGATTCGGCTGGGTCAGTCGAGCGCGCGCATCGCCATCGAGCTTCAACATGGGGTAAAGTCCGTCGGTGCCGCATTATCGCTGCGGCCCACTGACTCGCCGTGGATTCGTCCGGTGACGGAAGTCACGCAGAGCGCCGAGCCCCCGCGCCTGAGCTGGCCGCCCAAGGGTCGAATCGCGTATCTGCGGACCAAGAGCGGGATCGATCTGAAGACCAAGCTCCAGCAGCTGACCTGGCGCAGCCTGCGACTTGGCAAGGACAGCCACGGGCCTGTGCCACTTCATCCTGCGCTTCTGCGCCTGCGAGCGCTGTTTGCGCGGCTCGATCCGCTCGGGCGAAGCCTGGTGTTTGTCCGCGATCTCGACGAACCTTGTCTGCTGACTGGCGAGGTTCCGACGCAGCTTGAAAGCCAAGACTCACTGCGCGGGCTGGGACAGACGCTGGGACAGACGCCGCAGCCGTGCAGCTTGCTCAGTGATGGTGAGCGCGCCGTGCTGGAGCTGGCCGCGCAGCTTGTGCTGCGTGAAGTGGTGCCCGATGTTGCGATTGCCGACGAGCCGTTACCAAACTGGAGCGAACAGCGGCGCGCTCGCTTGATCCCGCTGCTGCGCGAGCAGCTTCCGGATACGCAGCTCTTGGTGGCCACCAGCAGTCAGGCGATCCTACGCAGCGTTCACGACTATGAGCGACTTACGCTGAGCAAGAGCGCGCAGTAGCGAGAAAAGCAGTCAAATCGAAGGGAACGCGAGCCGAAACCGGCCAAAACAGGCAAGCAGCGCGTCGGAAAGGACGTGTGCTCGGTAGAGGTGCTGCGGCTTAGCTCTTTTTGGCGTCGTCGTCGGAAGCAGCGGGAGACTCGCTCGACGCTGCCGTCACGGAAGCTGGATCAGCCGGGGCAGGCTCTGTGGCGGAAGATGCAATCGGGGTCGGAGCCGTCGCTGGCTGACGCAGCACATAGATCCACAGCACAAGGCCAATCAGCGTCACCAGGACCGCTGCGTACTGCGCGGGCGTCAGACCCAGCGTCCGAGGATCAGCACCTGCGACATCGCGAACCCGCAGCCGATCGAGCGCAAAGCGAATCGGTCCGTACAGCGTCGCAATCGACGCAACAAACACGCCGAGCCGAGGCCGAAACATTCCCCACAGCAGATAGCCCGCAGCCAGCGCCGCCGCAAACAGGCCCTCTTCCAAGCCCATGTCATGACGACGAAACGCTGCACCGACGTGAAACAGGCCGGAACCTTTCGGCGGACAGTGAGCCATCGCACACGGATAATCGACGCCGAGAAAGTAGAGCGGATCGGACGTGAGCATCAGCTCGCCGGGATGATCGTGCGCGACGAAACAGCCCATGCGGCCAAAGAACCAGCCCGTCGCCAGTCCGTACGCCAGCGAGTCCGCATAAGGCAGCACGCGCTCGCCGTTGCGACGACACCAGACCCACAGACCCAGCACCGCGCCTGCGAAGCCGCCCATCGACGACAGACCCGAGCGTGGATCAGCCAGCGCCTGGAGCGTCGCCATCAGCGTCGGGTGTTTTTGGTAAATCAGCACGTCGGAAAAGTGCGAAACCAAAAACCCAGTGAGCACCGACCAGAAGATCATGTTCTTGACCTTCTCTTCGTCGAGACCAAGGACCAAGCCTCGTCGAACCGTCAGCCACGCACCAACCAAAATACCCGTCGCAACCAAGACTCCGAACGGATGAATCGCCAGCGAGTCATCGATCAGCGGCAGCGAGGGCAACTGCGGATAGGGAATCAGCGCCGAAAGCATGTCTGGGCAGGATAAACGATGATTGGGCCGGTACAAGCCCCGTTTGTGACGATCGCGGCGGGATCGCTGGGTCCGCTGCCACAGCGACAGCAGACCCAGCCGCAGTCAGTTACTGCGCAGCGGAAGGCGGAGCTTGCGTGGCTGGCGTCTGAGTCTGAATGGCGGAGTTGGCTCCGTCAGCCAGGTGGAACTCGACGCGACGGTTCTTGGCGCGACCCGCAACGGTCTTGTTGGTGTCGATCGGACGATCTGGACCGAAGCCTTCTGCCGACAGACGCTGCGCATCAATTCCGTTCTGGATAAGCCAGTTCATCACGCTTCGCGACCGACGCTGCGACAGATCGACGTTGTAAATCCGCACGCCTTGGCTGTCGGTGTGACCCTCGATGCGAACCATCCGAATGCCTGGCGTCGCCTTGAGCGCGTTGGCCACGGCCTGAAGCACGGGGAAGCTCTCCGGCAGGATGATGTCCTTGTCCGTCGCGAAGAACACCGGCTTCAGGATGACGATCTGACCGCCACGAACCTCGAGCAAGCCTGGGCAGCCGTTCTTCTTCGGATCGGGATGCGGCGCGCCGGGCTTATCCGGGCAGGCATCGAGCTTATCCGGCACCGAGTCTTTGTCGCGATCGGGAAGCGGGCATCCCAGTCGCTGTGGATCGGGATACAGGCCAGCGGGAACGATCGGGCACAGATCACGCGGATCTTGGACTCCGTCCATGTCGGTGTCCGGTGCCGGGCAGCCCAGTCGAGCCGGATCGGGAACCGCGCCCTTGTGTAGATCGGGGCACAGATCGTCTTTGTCGAGGATTCCATCGGCATCGCGATCCAGATCCGGCGCAGCCAGCGGGCAGCCGAGTCGCTGCGGATCCGGCGTCGCTCCCTTGTGAACGTCGGGGCACAGATCCACTTCGTCGGGCACGGCATCGCGATCGCGATCTTGCGGCGGCGGGCAGCCGTGCGTGGCTGCAATGCCGGTGCGAATGCCTTTGACATCGGGACAAGCGTCCTCCGCGTCGAGGATTCCGTCTCCATCGCGATCGTTTTTGCGATCCGGCATCGGTGCATACGCCAGTCGGAACAGCGCCCGGAAGTCCGGCGTTCCCGGCTGACGAACAAAGCCTGCACCGACCGCCAGGCCCGTCTGGATCATGTTCTTGATGTTGTAGTGACCGGCCAGCAGCATTTCCAAGCTGGTACCGAAGCGCGAAAAGGAGTCTTCTCCCGTCGCAGCCGTCGTCAGCATCACTTCGGGACCGACGGCAAAGCGCCGCTCTTCGTCGTAGTACGCACCCGCAAGACCGATCTGTAGCTCGGACGCGGCGCGACCCAGGCTGGATGCAAAGCCCGCCGGAGCCACCGTCACCGCTTCCGAGCGCGCCAGGAAGCCCAAGGTTCCCGACCACAGCAGCTTCTTCCACACGCCGCCCAGGATCAGCTTCGGCAGCAGACGAACCGCTTGGTCACTGGAGGTCACGTCGAGATCGTCGGTAATCGCGCGCAGCGGCACCCAGACATCGAGTCCCAAGCTGGCCGAAAATGCGCTCTGATACGGCTGACCGTACAGACGAACCTTCGCTCCGATGCGCGGATCGCCAATCGACGAGCCCGCCGCGAACGCCGGATCACCACTGCTCGCCAGCACGATCGGCAGCGACGCGGTGATGAGCACGCGATCCAAAAACGAGCCCGCCAGATCGACGTGCGCGATGAAGTGATGGTCGATGAGCGACTGCGTCTCTTTGAAGACGCCGTTTACTTCCTGGCTGCCTGCGACGAGCGGTGCGTGCGCATAGTTCAGCGTCACACCAGCGGCGAAATACCGCGTCGAGGAATACCAAGGATGATCGACTGCGAACGACCACTCACCAGCGGCGGTTGGCTGATAGCGGTTGAGCTCAAAGCCTTGCTTGGGCTGCGCCTGCGCAGACGATGTCACGCACAGCGCACCAAACAGCAAACACAGCGAAGTACGAGTCAAAAACGTCATGATCAAGGCTCCTGTTACTTGCTGTGGCCGAACAGCCTACGACGCAGCGCAACCACAGCCAGGAGAGCCATCGCTGCCAGCGCTGCTCCCGACGAAGCGGTGCTCGATGCACCGACCGAACAACCAATGCCACCACCTGCGATCCGGCGGTTGGCCGTGTATTCATTCCAGATGTTGTCCGCTGGGTTTGGATCCACCGCGCCATCGGAACCAACCTGCGCAACCACTTCATTGTCCGCGCTCGGAGCGTTCGGATTCCGCACCGCGATGTCCACCGCGTGCGACGACTCACCGGCTTGAAGCGGCTCTTGTCGCGTGCAGCGCACCACCCGCTCTTGCTGCGTACACATCCAGCCTGGACCCGGCGTCACCGAGTCAATCACGCCGCTCGGAGGAACCTTGAAGGTCACATGGATCGGACCGGGATCCGTCGCTGTGCCCACGTTCGAGACATCAACACCATAGCGAACCGGATCGCCCGGCTGCGGCTGCGACGGGGTCTTCGTCACCGTCACGCGCAGATCCGCTGACGTATTCGGAACATTCACAATCGTCGGAGCGCCCGGCTGCTCACCATTTCCCGACGGGAACGTCGCCGGAGGCAGCGCCGGATTTCCCGCCGTTCCCACCGTCGTCGTGCTCTGCGTCGGAATCCGCATCATCGCATTCGGTTCCGTCTTCAGCTTGTACTGCACCACAACCGGAGCATCCGTCGGAGACAAGCTTCCTCCCTGGTTACCGCTCGCGCCTTTTCCCACGCGAATCACCAGCATCGGCTTACCCGTCATCGGGTCCGTCACCACTTCCGCTTGATCGTCGCTCGGCTTGTCGCTCTTCGGACCGTTTTGCGCAGCTTCGGGACCGCTCACAAACACAATCGAGCCCGGCACATACGTCATTCCGTCCGGCAGCGGATGCCGAATCACAATCCCCGTTCCTTCGTCGTCTCCGATGTTCTTGGTCGTCGAAGTAAACGTCACCGTATCGCCCGGACGGACCGCGCTCGGATCAGCCGTCAGCGTCGTATCGATCACCGGCTTGCGGCTCCGAATCGCAGTAAACAGAGCCCCCACAAAGTACACATCATCCACCGAGTTCGCCTGAATCGAAGCCTGAATGTCGTTGGCTTTCAGCAGCGAAGAGACATCGATCTGATCCAGATCAAGCCCCGACATACTGCCCGCCGTTCCGGTCAGCTGCGGTAGATCTCCTGCGACGGAAACCGGCGTTCCTGACAGCGTCCGCGAACTGTTGAAGATGTTGTCCGCAGGGTTGTGTGCATCGGTCACCGGCGAGTTATTAAACTGAAGGGAGTCCTTCTTATCGGTGTCTCCTTCATAGGCAATCACTCCCAATCGGCCTTGCGGAACACCACCTTCAGGAACGCGGAAACCGATCACTCCCAAGCTGACCGAGCGACCGAAATCGACTGCATCCAGACCGTCGTACAGCACGATGTTACGAACAGGCTCTTTGTCGTTGCGATAGACAACCACCATCGACCACGCATTGAACTGAACGTCTTCATCGCGGTTGATCAAGCTGCGACGCACCGTGTTGTTCAAACGATACGCACCTGTTCCGTAGCGCTGCACGATCGAGGTCACATCGTACGAGCTCTGATACACCAGACCACCACCACCACCAACTGTGGTTGCCACATCCGTGTTCGCATTGGGAACCAGCGTTGCGGAACCACCACCGCTGCCCAGCTTTTCGAGCGTCACTGGACTCGCAGCCAGCGCGATGTCTTCTCCCAAATTTCCGCCCCAATACAGCCGCGCATACAACACTTGGGAGCCCGGTGGAATCGAAAGGAATGCCGTACTACGAGCCTGATCGATGGTTACCGAGTTGTCCGCACGAGCTGAGCCGTCTTCAGAACGCCACAGCACATCCGGTGCGCTGTCTCCCAGCGTGATCGGATCACCACAGTTTCCGACAGTTCCCACCACAGGAGCCGGAACCGACATTCCCTTGGTATCGACCGTCCGACACTCCTGTCCCAGTGCATTCCCGATCGTCACAATGTCGCCTTTGACATCGGTCTGGAAGCGCAGCTTGGGAGCCGCAACTGCCGTGGCTGCAACCGACATCGTGATCGCCAGTAGGACAGATGCCAGAAGCCAACCTAACACTCTGTTTCGCTGACGGGGTGGACCTACATACATGGAACAGCACTCCTTCTGAGAATAGGGAACTTTAGGATACGGCGAGGTGTCAGATACTTTCATCAAAAAACGTCCTTCATTTCATCTTGTTGGTTCAAAAGTACAGTTCCAAGTTCTGCTGCGGAGGCCGGTCATGGGGCCCATGATGGATCGGTCTACGTACATGCTACGTACATGGCGAGCGAACATCTGCGACGCAGTTTGTGATAAGGAAGAGTGAAGGACCGCAGTCCGTACGTCACTCTCCATCCAGACAGAACCGAGCATGAGCAACCCCCAACAGCCGACTCCCGTTGTCCCCTATCAAGCTCACCCTTGGCACGGAATCTCTGCCGGTGAGCGCGCTCCCGACATTGTGGCTGCCTTCATTGAGATGGTGCCAACAGACACCGTCAAGTATGAGGTAGATAAGCGCAGCGGCCACCTGAAACTCGATCGTCCGCAGAAGTACTCTTCCCAGTGTCCGGCTCCGTACGGATTCATCCCACAGACGTACTGCGGACAGCGCTGCGGAGAGTTTGCCGCACAACAGACTGCACGCACCAGCATCATCGGGGATGGTGATCCGCTCGATATCTGTGTGCTCAGTGAACGCACCATCAACCACGGCGGAGTCCTGGTTCACGCGCGTCCAATCGGCGGCTACCGAATGTTTGATGGCAATGAAGCCGACGACAAGATCCTCGCGGTGCTCTGTGATGACCCTGCGTACGGAGCATTCCGCAACATCGCGGACTGTCCTCGCAGCTTGGTAGAGAGACTGCGCCACTACTTCCTGACCTACAAAGACATGCCGGGACACAACGGTCCTGGTCAGCCTGCGCGCCGCGTCGAGATCACCGACATCTACGATGCCGATGAAGCACGTCAGATCATCTCTTTATCGATCGCGGACTATCAAGCGAGCTTTCGTCCAACTTGGTGAGTCGCAAGCTGCGCTTATAGTCGCGTCCAGAGTCGAGTAGGAGTGCCTCTGTTCGATATCCAGACAGACGAACACGCAGCTCCTTGTGACCAATGTCGCGCGCCCGCACTTCTTCCCACGGCGTCCGTCCGATGACTTGTCCCGACTGATTGACGACCTCTGCACCGGACGGAATGCTGTCCAGATGCCACGTCACCGTTTGGGAATCCGGCCACAGCCACAGCACCAGCGCTGCAATCATCACCGAACAGAGCGCTCCGAAACCCAGCAGCGCGCGACGCCCTAGCTCCAGTCCGATCCGGCTCGGCGGAATGTCCTGCAACGGACCAAACCCGCTGGGCTCAATCTGCCGCAACGCCCCCAACACCTCACGCATCGAAGGCCGCAACCCCGGCTCTTTGGCCAGCATGCGGAATCGGCCCACTCCCCGTCGTGCTAGTTATTGGGAAGTCGGGAGTTGGTCCATATTTGGTCCAAGTACATCGGTCTTCAGCAAAACGCGGCCTCACCCGCAGGAAAGCTGATGGCGAAATCCAGAGCTGGGGGGCACTCCCAGCGCGGTGTCAAGTAAATCAGCAATAGCAAGTTCGAGTTCATCCCTATTCTGGAATTGAGCAGCCAAGATGGTGGCGTCCTTCCAGTCGGACGGAGGAGACAGCGAATGGAGGACGGCTCGTGCGATCAGTCGCGCCAGTGCGTCACTGGCGGTCAGTGCACCCCATGATAGCACATTAATTGAAGTTCGAATTTTGAACATTAAGTCTGTAAAAGCCGTGTTGAATGCGCGATTTGGAACCGTTGCACCATCTTTTGTTTCTAGCGCCGAAGTAAGGGACCATGTCTTCTTTTCTGAGCCTAGTAGTGCCAAAAAATCTTGACCGGCTTCTCTGTCTCCTCGATCTCTGTAAGTACATGTCCTTGGGTCGATGTTGCAGTAGCTCACGTGGTGCTTGACAAAGTCAATGTTATATGAATCGGTTAAGCTGATATCGCCTTCTATCATAAACTCAAGGCAATGATTGCCGTTCCAATAGTGTTGGCCGGAACTACTTAACCACCACGGCCCATCGCCGACCTGAGGATCATACGGCTCAAGACTGGTCGAATAATCTTTATCGGTTACGAGGATTCTGCACGCACTGATCCCATAAGAAATACTCTCAACCCAGTAGTATCTCTTTTCCTGAATGAGAGAGTTCCAATCGTATTGAAAGCGAACATTTCCATATCTAAATCCACCAGCATTTGTCCAATCGTTTGGAGACAGCCAAACAACACGAATGCGCTCGGTGTTTAATTTGCTCCTATCAAATACTAAATCCGCACGTATGCGACCGTCTTCTGCGATACGTCGCGCGTTTGGGAGATGTGTAACATGCGCAACAGTGCGTAATTCCTGGCAATTTGGGTTTGTCCAACCGGGGTTTGAACTCGGTGCTCCGACACGAAATGACTGCCAGGGCTTTGATGACATTGCTGATAAACTCCTAGTGGTGAATAGCGTATGAGCAACGCTAAGGTATTGAGCTAGTGCTCTTGCCCTCTGGCAAAGGCTCCTGGTGTGTCGTCACTGTCAATGGGAGCGATTTTTTCAGCAACACCGACGCCATACGCAAGCCAGCACGGGGAAACCCGCAGCACCTTCGCCAGCTTTTCAACCGTGACGATGCCGACGTTGCCTTGGGTTCGGCGCTCTTCGATGTTGTGGACGGTGATGCGTCCGAGCCCGGCCAAGAGGCTGAGCTTGGACTGGCTTAGGTACATGGCCTCGCGGGCCTCTCGGAGGCGTTCGGGAAGACCGGCGGTGCCGCTGGGGATGGGGCGCTTACGAACCACGGCAAAGCTGTAGCCGATGCTCATCGAGAAAGCGAATCGTGCCCGACTCCGACGAGAGAGCAGCCAAGTGCGCGATTTTGCTGCTTATAAGCAGTCATTTGTATATTAAAAGCAACGTCACGGAGACACAAACATGAACCAAGAGTCGGGGCACGACGGATCGTGACTCCGTCGGCCCCGTAGCCATCGAAGGTGCGCCAACACCCTCGTCAGCCGGAGGGCATCATGCCACAGTCCGCTCAGAACCCATTGCTTGCTCGACTCCCCTCGCAGTGTTTGGTCAATCCCGACGCCAAAACCCGCGCATTCACCGACTGGTGGCTCCGCATGCACCGAGGAAGACGACCGCTAGTCGCCGAACGGCTGCGGTTCGTCGAGTGGGCGGAGGTGGGTGAGACCACGCAGAGGTTCGTGTGGGAAGTCTGCCAGTGGCCCAAGGGGGATTCGTTCGAGTGGATGTTTGTGTGCTGGCTGCTCGACGAGGTGGGACTGTGGTGGAAGGTGTTTCCGTCGAAGCGGTCGGCGCTGGAGTATTTGCGGCAGGCGCCCGAGGTGGTGATGGCTCGTAAGTCATCCGGCCATGGCGATGAGGTGGAGAAGCAGGCTTCCTGAAAGCTGAGCGATCTTGGTAACATGCACAGTGTTGGACTCTGTCCGCTCGATGTGGGTGGGGTCCGGCCTACGCGAGGTGTTTATGGGAGACGTTCACAATCGAGGGACCAAAGACCGCCCACAGTGGTATTGCCGGTTCGTTGACCTCGACGGCAAGCGCAAGCATCGTCCGACGCATCAGCCGAATAAAGCGCTGGCGATGCGATTTGTCGCTGAGGTCGAGGCTCGGGTTGCGCGCGGCCTGGTCGGGATTCCTGAAAAGCAGTCGCCGGAGCGGCAAGGCAAGGCGCTGACGCTGCTCGGGCTGGCGGAGCGGTTTCTGAAGGAAGCGAATCCACCGACGAAGAATCCCGAGCGTTATCGGTCGTGGCTGCGCTACACGCTTGGGAAGCATGTGCTGCCGGATCTTGCGCCGCTGCCGATTGCGAGCCTTAGGCCGGGACAGATCGAGGCGCTGCGCGATCGCAAGCTGGCGCAAGGGTACAAGCCAGCGACGGTTAACAGCATTCTCAAGGCGATTTCGGTGCTGTATATCTGGGCGCGTAAGCAAGGACTCTACGACGGGGCCAATCCGACCGGAGGACTGCGCAAGACGCCCCCTGCGGGACTTGTCGATTACCTGAGCAGCGACGAGGTGGCCAAGCTGCTTCGACACACGCAGCAGCATGCTCCTGATGTGTATCCGATGCTGGCGACGGCGATATACACGGGAATGCGCAAGGGTGAGCTGTTCGGGCTGCGCTGGATCGATGTGCAGTTTGACCGAGGCGCGATTCACGTCGCGCACAGCTACGGAAAGACGCCGAAGTCGGGGAAGTGGCGCCCGGTGCCGATGCATCCTGCGCTCGGGCCGATTCTGCGCGAGTGGCAGCGCCGCTGTTCACCGGGGCCGCTTGTGTTTCCCGTCGTGCTAGAGCGTGGTCACAAGTCGCGCATGGGCACCGCTGACGACATGCTGGGAATCGACGAGCTACTGCTCTCCGCAGGCTGTCACATTCCGGTTCGTCCCTGGCACGCGCTGCGCCACACCTTCGCCAGTCACTACGTGATGTCCGGCGGCAACCTGCTCGCGCTGCAAAAGATCCTGGGCCACAGCAAGTTCGAGATGACCCAGATCTACAGCCACCTCGCCCCCGACTTCATGGCCGGGGAAATGGCCCGGCTGTCGTTTGGACCACCGGCTGCACCACCGCCGGAAGCCGACATCCGCCCGCTTCGACCGCGAGCCGCTTAGTCTGCGTGAGCCGCTGAGTCCTCTGCTCGTCGCCAGGCATCGGGATGGCGGTGCGCATGGACGATGGCGATGAGCACGATCCCATCCTTCACTTCGGCATAGTGGAGTACGTAAGGGAAGCTCCGTAGCAGCGCGCGACGTGTCCCTTCAGGGGTAAGCGCTGCGAGGTGAGGTGATGCGAGGATACGTCGAATGCAGTCGTTCGTTTCCCGACGAAAGCGACTGGCTGCGGTGGGGTTGCGCTGCCGATACCAAGTCGCCGCATCCTCGTAATCGACGAGGGCCTGCGGAGAGAATCGCAGCCTACTCACCGATCAGCTTCCGAATCTGTGCGTCCACTTCTTCCCACGGGATCGTCTCGACCGCGCCGCTCTCGACTTCCGCCAAGCGGCGACGAATCTCGGGGGCCCACGCCTCGTCGTGCGCGGCAAGCTCCGCGTCGGTCAGCGGCTCCTCATCATTGGCCCTCATCAGCCGACTCACCAGCGACTCACGCTCCCCAATGGGCAGCTTCATAGCCTCATCAAAAATCGCCTGCGCCTGTTCACTCATGACCACCTCGCGCTGCGGAGTATTGACCACGGGCTCACGACTCCGCAAGTCGGGAGTGGCGCCCATCGGTCTGCGCAACTGCCAGCTGGGGAGCTTCTTCTTTCTCTTGGACGATGTTGTATCTCTCCAGAATACGGCTCTCTTGCACGCACTGCTCCCTCTCGCAGATGGAAGCCGTGGACGAACTCCCGCGACCGCAACACAATCGGTCGAAAAAAACGCGATCCGACTCCCCAAAAGGAAATCTATTTGTTGCTACGTAATATTCATGACAACAAAAAAATTCCATTCTGTTCTTCTCACCATTGGCAACGACAACTTATGGCTATGTGCGGACTGTGTGGACCTCTTCCTCGGTAGCACGCACGAAGAAAGGGGTCAGTTGCTCTGCGACTGGACCCCTGCGGGCATCGATTACTGGATCGCTCACAGAGGATGGATGACGCCCCCCATCAAACCGAGTCAGCCGAGAACAGAGTGTGTCTGTCGCGGTTGTGGGGCCGCCATTCCACAGTGCTGAATCCGCCATCGACGCACCATGTACTCCGCTGTGGAACGTGGCGAAACACGAGGAGTCTAGCGTCGTTGCCCTTTGGCCTGATACGATGAGTGGGAATTCCCATGCCCATCAAGATCGATCTAGTCACAGAGCTTCAGACGGCGCTCACGGACCCTGACGTGCGAACGATTCTGTCGGCCTACATCAAGCAGGCGGTCAAGGAAGCGCTCGCGGAACGCGAGACTGATGCTTGGCTTGACCAAAAGGGGGCCGCTGCGCTGCTCGGTCTGACGGTGCCGGGATTCACGGGGAAGCGTCGGCGCTACCCAGAGCTCGACCAGATGAGCGCAGGAACCGGACGGATGCGGCGCTGGCGTCGTGCGGACTTGGAACGCTGGCTGCGTCAGCAGAGTCCGACCGGAAGACGGAAACGGAATCCACAGCCGTTTTCCTTCTTTGGGAATGGGGACACGTCGGAATAGGAGTGTGGGATGAGTAGTAAGAATCCGTCAGATGATGAACCGGAATCGGAGCGGCCCGAGCGCGGACCCACGGACCATTCCTATACCGCTCACAAGATCCATCAGAACGGCCGCGACATCTACTACACGACGATTCCCATCGACGATCTGTTTCCCTACAGCTTTGTCGAGCGTTTCTGTGAAAACCCCGAGCAGGGCTATCAGAGACGGTACGATAAGCGCCGCGCGCAAGACATCGCGCAGTACCTGGCGACCGACGGGGAGTCGATTCCTAGCAACATTGTGCTGTCTGCGCAGGCGATTGCAGAGCTGACCTACACACGCAAGAGCAAGCAGCTCAACTTCCAGCGCGTTCCTGAAGCGCTTGCGGTAATCGACGGACAGCATCGGCTGTGGGGATACCATCTGTGCAAGCTGCGGCATCGCGT
>JAEUKB010000032.1 GCA_016794365.1 Myxococcales bacterium | reverse complement strand
CGGTCAGTCTCTCGACGAGATCATCAGTCCGAAAGGCAAGTCGCCGCGCCCGCTGCCGATCGATCGCGTGCTGAAGCTGACGAAGCAGATCTGCTCGGTGCTCGATACCGCCCATGCGCAGGGAATTGTTCACCGAGATCTGCGATAAAGCCGAGTTCCGTCGGGACATCACGCGCCAGCGGGCTCGGGGGAAGCGCGCGCGAAGAGCGTCTGATGCGAAATGAAGCGGGTTAGGCCGTCTGGTTCGCAGCGGGCGGAGTCGTCAGCTCTGCGTCGCTCACTTCGGCAGTCGCAGCGGTTCGCGCGGGAAACCATGACTTGCCCAGCCAGCGCCACGGAAGACCCGGCTCGACGTAGGCATCGTCGGGAATCTTGTCGGCAATCTGCGCGTGCAGCTCCGGCAGCTTCGACCAGTGAACGCCCGGCTTGTAGTGATGCGCCGTATGAAAGCCGAGGTTCCCCGTCCAGAAGTTGTAGACGCGATGCACGACGTTGTTGCACGCGACAAAGTGGGAATCGACGCTCCGGTTGGCATGATGCGCATACGTCGCCCACGCGGTTCCCCACAGCGAAAACAGCGGCGCAATCACAAACACAAACAGTCCGGGCAGCGGGCGATAGAAGACCAGCGCAGCCACCAGCGCCACCGTCACAATGCCCATCACCAAGAACACGCGGCGATCTTTTTTGTAGCTCGCTCCGACGTTCCACGCGCGCAAGTAGGCCGTCAGGGTCGTCCAGTTGGCATACTCGAACTCTGCCATCGTCGAGCCGTCGTCTCGCTGCCAGCGCGACTCGTCTTTCTTCTGGTCCAGATAGTTCACATGATGTCCCAGCGAGTGATGCAGCTTCCACGCATTGGCCGTCACGCCCGTTTGCAGCGCATACATGATCTCTAACAGACGATTGAGCCACGTCTGATGGAAGGTCAGCACATGCTGGTGGTGGTGATTGAACGCGCAGGTTCCGGCTTTCGGCACGATTCCCAGCAGGAAATACAGCGCGAGCCAGTAGGGTGAATCGACGGTCAGATACACCGTCACGTCCACCGCAAACAGGAGCGTGAACAGAAAGACATGCAGACGATCAGCAGGGTAACGAAAGAACATGAGCGACACGGAGCCTAGCCGAAAGAGGCGCTCTGTTGGATAGCAAAACGACTCCCTTGCGCTTTCGCTCGCACACTCCGACGACGGGGGAAACAGGTCCGCGACTTCGCCTCGCCAGCGACGTTCACCGAGATCTAAAGCCGCATCACCCAGACTCCGAGGACACGCAGCAGAGCGGTTCCCCAAGCGCGTCGCCGATCCACAGGGAAGCGACCTCGCATTCCGATGCGCGCGCCACATCCGACACCAAATGCAAAGGAACTGCATCTAGCACTTCCACGCCAGATGCAAAGGAGCTGCATGTCCGTACGGAACCCCGATCAGCGAAGCGACATCATTCCGTCGGTATTTATTTCAGGGAAGCAAAACCAGCCGGAACGAAGATGCAAAGGAGCTGCACCATTGAAAGGAAGGAAGCAGCAAGGACAGGACTCGCTTAGGCTGGTGATTGGGCCTTGCGACGCTTTTCCACTGCGTAGTGAACCGGAAGTCCGGCCAGCGTCAGCGCCAAGGCAGCGAGCGCGTAGTACGGCTGATTCACGATGGTGCTGTAGATGATGTACACCCCGCTGAGCGCAGCAATCAGCGGAATGATCGGATACAGCGGCACACGATAGCTGGTCAGCGACTCTCCCACTTTGTCTTTGCGCAGCTTGGCGATGCCGACGAACGCGAAGACATAGAACACATACACCGCAGAGATTCCAATGTCGGTGATGAGATCCGGATTGCCCGACAGGATCATCAGCAGCGCCACCGTTGTCTGCAAAATGATTGCATTTGCGGGCGTTCCGAACTTTGCGTGTGCCGTGCCGATCCAGCTCGAAAACGGAAGGTCGCCGCGCTCTCCCATTGCGAACGGAACGCGGGTGGTGGTCATCGTGTTTCCGTTCAGACAGCCAAAGATCGAGATGAGGATTCCCAAGTGAATCAGGGTCGCGCCAAACGATCCAAACAGCTTTTCGGAAACCGCCACTGCTGCTTTGTCATTCAGCGTCGCCACTTCGGATGCAGGCAGGACTCGGAAGATCGAGATGTTGACCATCAAGTAGGCAATCGCAACGACCAGGAGTCCCAAGATGATCGCACGGGGAAGATCGCGAGAGGGATTCTTCATCTCTCCGGCCATGGTTCCGACCTGAATCCAGCCGTCGTACGCCCACAGCGTGGCCAGCACAGCTGCGCCCATTCCGGCTCCGGCTGTGGCTCCGGTTGAGACTCCGAAAACGGGCTCATGACCCAGCGCGATGCCAGCGATTGCAATGACGAAGATCGGAATCAGCTTGGCGACGGTGGACACGCTCTGTAAGACGCTGGCGTAGCTGGTCTTGTAGATCGACAGACCGGACAGCAGCAGCGTGCTTAGGATCGCCACCGGAATCTGCGCACGCGCAGACAGATGAAAGAAGCTTACGAACAGAGATCCGAAGTACAGCGCCAGTGCGCTCATCAGCGCCGGTCCGTACACCAGCGTCAGCACCCAGCCACACAGGAATCCGAGCGTCTTTCCGTAAATCTCTTCGATGTAGACGTAGATTCCGCCGGTCTTGGGAATGCGCGTTGAGATCTCTGCGATGGTGAGTCCGCCGGTCATCGCCATGATCGCACCGATCACCCAAGCCAAGAGCGCCAGCGACGAGCTTCCGGTGGCAATCAGCACCTTGCCAGGCTTGACGAACACGCCCGATCCGATGACACAGCCGGTCACGATCGACGCCGCAGCGATAAGTCCCAGTTCTTTGCTCAGATTCTTGGACACGAGCCCCGTTCCTTTTAATAAGCAGCCTGGCCCGATTATGAGGGAACCCTGCTGACTGTGCGAAGAAAAGCGCGTCGATCCAGCGCCGCGAGTTCAGCGCGCCAAAGCCAGCGCCACGGCAAAAACCCGCAGCGTACGACCGTCACCTACGTAGCGCGCAGTGCGTCTTCCCTCGTACATCCCACAGCCTACGCAGCGTCTCTTTCATCCGAGAGAAACGCACCAAACGGACTCCCAGCCGCATAACGTCATGGTGGTCGATCGCGGCGAGCGTCAGGACTTTGTCAAGGTGGTGGACTTTGGCATTGCGCGATCGATGGATGCCGCACCAGGACGACACACAGCGTCGGGAGCAGTGATTGGAACGCCTGCCTATA
>JAEUKB010000082.1 GCA_016794365.1 Myxococcales bacterium | reverse complement strand
CATCGGAGACGCCAAACGGACCTTCGACTGCGCCAGCATTGCCATCGGCTTTGAACAGATCGCCAATCCGCTCTCCGGGGGCACGATAGCGCTTCATCATGTCGCCATCGATGTGCTCAATGTCGAGCATGTAGTGGTAGTAGCCACCGTTGACGTGAACGCGGGCGTACTTGGCCTTCTGGACAGGTACGTTGACGCCTGGATCTCCGTAGAGACGCTCTCCCAGCTGATCGTCCAGACCGGGACACGCTTGGTTTAGCTTGTTGAGCACCAGCTTGCGTCGCTTTCCGTCATAGGGAGCGTACGCAGGGAAGTCTACCTTCCAGCTTAGGACCGTCGGGCTTGTCGGTCTGGCAGGGAGGGGATTGATGGTGGTCTTGGTGATGTCCAGACCGATTCCGTTGGTGCGATTCCAGCGACTCCCTTCATAGCGAACGAAGGTGTCATAGACGATTCCGTCTTCTACAAACACCGCTGGGACTTGCGCATCCCAGGAATCTCGCAGCAGACAGCGGTTGGCGGGACTGCCTCCTGGGGAGACGCGCTTGTCATCAGGAGTCGGCCAGTTCACGTTGTCATAGAGCTGTGTCCAGTCATCCTTCTTGATAAACAGGTGATAGATCGGTGCGCTGGTGTTCACAGGCGGCGTGACGAAGTACGCCCACCAAGTCAGTGGATCGGACGGACGCGGAGAGATGACCTCTGCTCCGGTTCCTTTGTCTACCAAGATGCGATAGCGAACGATGGAGTTGTTGGGCTGCTTCGGGAGCGTCGCTTCATAGAAGCCTCCGTTTGCAACCAGATCGACCTTGGTGACGGGCTCTCCCGCTGCTTGCAGATCGTCCACAAACCACTCGAGCTGCGGCTTGCTAAAGGGACTGAGGTTGGAAAAGACCACGCTGATCTTGACCGTGTCCGCAGAGCGAATCAGGACGTTTCCGCTCTGCGCTGCGACGATCTTTCGTTCCACGATGGTTGGTGGAAGTCCGCTGATGCTGTTGGCTTTGCCCGGACTTGCGCCATCCAAAGGAGACGGAACCCAGTTGGCAATCAGGTTCGCAGCCAGCTCGTAGTTCACACGCTGAAGCGAGATTCCTTTGTACTGATGCGGCGCGGTGCTGAGCGGCGTTGGGAGTCTGGCCAGCCACTCATCATCGGCTCCTAGTCCGTCGGCACCGATCGGCCAAGGGAAGTCCACATGATACTCAACCGATTCCACCAGCGTGTTTTCGGCATTGAGCAGGTTGATGACGGCACCACCGTTGTCGAGATCCCCGCTGTATTCCCCCAAGATGTCGCTTGGGCCAAGCTGGTAGGACGCGATGCTTGCGAGTGCGCTCTTGTTCTTGGCCAGCACCACGTACCCGCCCGGTGCGATGGTGCTTCCGCTGGGAAACGTGAACTGAACGGTTCCGCTCAGCTTCCAGTTCGACAGATCGACTGCGGAGTCGCTGCGATTGTACAGCTCCAGAAACTCGTGATTGTCGTCGTATGCCTTCTCATCTACCGGGTGGTACATGATTTCCGAAAACACCACCTTTGGTGGCTCCGCCATCGGCGGCATCGGAATCATTTCCTGGCTGGTATTTGAATTGGAACTACACGCAATGCCGAGTGCTGCAAATAGTCCAAGGAACCAAGGCCGCTGCGAGACACGCTGGTTCATGGTAAGCCTCTGTGTATGACGCGAATAAGAAGACTGCGTCAGACAGGATATCACGCGACGGAGTGGCAGAGTAGGTGGTGTTCGTGGTGTTCGCAATGTTCAGGAAGAGGAGTCCGCGCAGCGCGAGTGCAGCGGATCAGCAAGAGACAGAGACTACGGAAACAGACAGGTCGCTTCTACTCGCTCTTTTCCCACATCTTGTTGCGTAGCTTGAACTTGTCTGGATAGTTCTGGTCGTCGTCGGTCGGAGAGACCTGTCGCTTGTAGATTCGCTCTCCTCCCTTTTCGTCAAAGGACCACTTTTCATCCCACTTGTCGTTGCGATTCAGGTCTACCTTGGCGCGGACATACTTCCCGCCTTCCGCATACAGGTTGACTTTGTAGGGACGATTGGGAGTCGCGTCTTTGACCTTGTCGCTCGACGGAGATTGTTCAAACAGACGGATGATCTCTTCGTCAAACGGACGCATCGAAAACAGCTTCTTGCCGCCTTCTGGGATGCGCTGCGCAGCGCGGGTGCCTTCAGTGTCCGTCTTGTCTGTGCGTGCAACCTCCGCAAGCTGAGCCTGCGGCTTCGGCGCTGGGTCTGTCTCACTTGAACTGGGTGGTGTGGGCGCCTTCACTCCGGTTGACTCTGTCTGTACGGGCGGAGCCTGTGTGGAAGGAATCGCTTGGCTCTTGGTTACGAAGTACACAGAGCCCAGCAGTCCCGAGGTTGCGCCTGCGATGATCAAGTTGCGAAAGGTCGTAAACTTCATGACAGCCCTTGGTCGCTTTGGTTCCTACCCAGATGATGTGGGCGAGCGTTGTCCTTAGGTTACTCGCTCTCGCGCCATCAGCCCTCGCTCAATCGGAACCGTGCAGTAACACAGCGGATACGGACACGGTCTTGGCCCTTCAAACAGCGCAAAAGAGTCAGACAAAAAGTCGCCGAGCTTTTCCATCTTATGTCTACGCGCTGGATAACAGCGATACGCGACTCCACGATCGTCGAGGACAAAGTAACGACTACCCGACCAGCACTCCGCTCCGGTGAAGCGATGAGCGAGCTGTCCGGTGCGATTGTGGCCACCAAGCTGGACCAGCTGCTGCTGCTCTTGCGGACTGTAGGAAACCAGCTCACCGTCTTGTTTTTCCGGCTGGATCTTGAAGGTCACGCCACGCTGCGCAAAGCGATCAGACAGCGCGGACAGTCGCGGAAGAACATCACGCGTGGCCACCGTGGTGACGTTTAGGCTGGGAGCCGGAAGGCTGGGATCTCGTGTACTCGCAAGCGCCGCAGACATCATGTGGGCCTTGTCCACAAACGCATCCACATCGGAGACGTATTCCAAGTGCAGGCTACAGGAAAAGACGCCGATGCGACCGCGCGCAGCCTTCACAAACGACAGCAGCTTCTTTTCACTGGCCGAAAAGTTGGTGACGATCGAGATGCGATGTCCGATCGCTGCTAGTCCTTCTGTGATCTCATCCAGCGTTGGATGGACAAAGGGCTCTCCGCCGGAGATCTTGACTTCCCATCGTCCCGGTAGGCGTGAAAAGCCCTGTAGGAATCGCGGCGTATCACGGCTCCAGCGTCCGCGATCATCCATGAAGCGCTGGGTGCAGTAGGAACAGCGATAGTTACATGCAGTGTTGATGTTCCAAGAGACTACGCCTTCGGACGGGCAGGGGGGAGCCGCGTCGTTCATGACGGCATCACTCCTGCGCGAAGTCGGGACAGCGGAACGACTGCAGCTGGCGCTGCGGGCTGTGATTCCTGTTCCGGTTCTTCATAGCGGCGCTGCGCTTTGGCGATGCCTTCGATCATGCCGCGATTGGCAGGAACAGTACACGGGCAAATCTCGTACGGACAGGGGGACGCAGCATCCCAAGGTGTGAGGGTGCCCGCAAAGACATTGCCTAGGAATCCTTGCTTGTAGCGACGGGCAGTGCGACAGCTAAAGCCGTCTCCGTTTTGCAGAAGGACAAAGTAGTCCACGCCTGCGTAACACTGTCTGCCTTTGTAGCTTGGTGCCATGTTGGCGCGATCAGGAGTCGGACACTCGCCAACCAAGTCCTTGATAATCGCTTGATCTTCTGCAGAGTAGGAAGCGATTCCTCCGTCTGCTTTCATGATCTGCGGAAACATCGTAAGTCCTGCTTGTTCCAAGAGCTGCTTGGCGGACAACACACGCTGCAAGCGCCCCGGAACCAGCACGCTGTTGATGGTCAGGTGCGCACGCGGATCCATCTTTTCGCGCAGCGCACAGGCCTTGGCTACAAACTCTTCTGGCGACGTAAACTCTAGGTGCAAGCTGGCGGACACCACACCGAGCCGACCTTGGGTGAGCGCTGCAAAGCGCTCAATGATCGCAAGCGGAGCAGACAAGTTGGTCAGCACGCTGATCGTGTGGGGCGTGCGCTCGACCAGACCCGGAATGATGCGCTCCATGAAGCCACGGAATGCAAACGGTTCACCTCCGGTCATCTTGATCTCAAAGCGCTTTGGGAGTCCGGCAAAGAACGTCAGGAACTGTTCGACTTGCTCGGGGCTTGGGTGTCCGGTGCGATAGACCTTGCTCTGGATGCAGTACGAGCAGTCGTAGTTACAGACTCCGCAGACTTGCCACTCGATCGTCGGCTGGCGCTTCATGACTTGCGACCTGTGACTTGATACAGCCGCTCTTCCCCAAAGGCCTGTGCGAAGCGCTGCGACAAGCTGTGGTTCATGTTGAACTTTCCGCACTGATGACAAGCCGGAAAGTACTCTCCCTTGCGGAGTCGGGCGCGTACTTCATTCCAGCGCGGACCGTCCCACTGCTCTGCAAAGGAACCGTTGGCCAAGTGACCTGTCACGACCTCAGGACTACAGCAGTACAAGATCGTTCCATCGACCAAGATGCGCGCATAGGAATAGCCCATGAAGCAGCCGATGTCTTCAATAGGAGCCGTCGCTGCATCACCTGCGCGGAGCTGATCGGTAAACACATCAAAGTTGGCTGAGACACCCAGTCGATCTGCTTCTGCTTGCGCGCTGGGAAGCCAGTCTGTTTGAAGCTGTCGGCGCTGATCTTCGGTCATCCGCACCGCTTCGGTCCCGCTTTGTAGACTCGCGAGCTTGAAGTTGACTTGTGATGCTTGGTACTCCGCCGCTTGGCGAATCATCGCGGGTAGCTCATGTGCGTTTTCACGGCAGATGACGTGAATGTGCTTGTAGCGCTTGCCCGCTGCGCGGAACCTGCCAAGCATCCAAAGGACGCGCTGCCACTCGTCGCCATCAAAGCTGGGATGAAACGCTTGATATGCTGTTTGCGATGCGGCGTGCAGTCCGATCAAGAGCTGATCCACATCAAGCGCAATGATCCGCTCAGGATCGGACGCCACCAAGTTCGTGATGATCGTGAGATACAGTCCGCGTCGCTTGACCTCTGCGATCATCTCGTAGATCTCGGGGTGCGTGAACGGCTCTCCCATTCCGGACAGAATCACCGAACGGAGTCCTCCCAGCTCGCTCACTTCCATCAAGATGTCGCAGACCGTGGCTGCATCAATGCGCTGCCGTTTCCACTTGAGAGAGCGCGGCACCGTCAGATGCGGAGAGTGATCCCAGCACGTCACACAGTTTGTGTTGCAGCCGTTGGTGATGTCGATGTGCAGCGTATCTGGTCCGGTAATGGGCCGTCCCAGATGCATTCCCAACAGACGCGGATCGACTCGCTTCATGACAGCGTCCTGACTGCTGCGTGGATGACTTCGCGCAGCGATCCCCCGTGATCTTCGCTCTGGGAAACAGAGATCAAGCGGAGTCCTTGATAGAGATCTTTTCCTTGCGCATGCAGCGTGGACAGGAGCCGCTTCAGCTCTGCAACCGACTGCTGGACAGGGAGACTACGCTCGCTGGGAAGCTGCCGAAGAAAGGACAGCGCACCCGGCCAGTCCGCAAACGGTGACAGCGCCCGCAGAAGATCTTCCAGTGCAGAGACTCGCTCTTCGAGATCTCCCGGTCCCAGGCGTCCTTGTAGTTGCTTAAGTAGGCGAACGAGCGCGGGCTGCGGCAAGCGATGCTGCGCTGCGATGCGAGACAGAGACAGCGCTTCATCCAGCGGAATCTGACGACCTTGCAGGGATCCCGCATCGATCGCGTGCGCCACCTCGCAGAGCTGTTCAAACGGAATGTCTGCGTGCGCAAGCTCTGTCAGAAGCTCATCGTCTACCGCATCCGCAGCGGACTCTATCTGCGCAGGAGAAACCAGCAGAGACAGCAGCTTCTGTGCGGCATCGCGGGCGTGATTGGACGGAACGAGCGCAGTCGCTGCGGCGTGGGCCTTGGCTCTCTGTTCAGGATGCAAACAGGTTGCAACTGCGCGCTGAAGCTGCACTGCAAACTGCGGACTGCCAATCGGCTCACGCAGATGAATCGCGGCCCCGACCTGAGCAGCTTGTTCTGCGCGCTTGTCTTGTTCATCTGCGATCTTTTCTTGCGGCAAAAAGATCGTAGGAACTCCTGCGTGCATCAGCTCATGAAACGAGTTGTATCCCGCTGAGCAGATCGCCAGATCCATTCCGGGCAGAAGCTCTGCCATTCCTGGCTGCGTCACAAACGTCACATGCGGGCCATGCAGAGACGGTCCACGATACAGCGGTCCCGCGCCCACGATCAGATGCAGGTTGGGAATCTGACGCAGCAGCTCACAGACTGTATGCAAGTGACTTGCAGCGCCTCGATCGCCGCCTCCACCCGCAGAGACATAGACGAGCAGCTTGTCTTCCCCTACCGCAAAGTGGGCGCGAACCTTGTCACGCGACCAGCACTCTGCTTGATCCCGAATCATCACTGGACCGACGTAGTGAAGCTGTCCTCTGCGTAGTCCTTTGATCGTCCCTTGCGACTCCTGTTCGTATTCTGGAACCAAGATCAGATCGTACAGTGGAAGCATCGCTGCGAAGTCTGGACGACTCAGCACCTCTTCTTTGACCGAGCGATGGATGAACGCTTTGTGGCGACAGAGATCGAGCGCAGACAGCAGCTCACCAAAGGATCCGCGCGGAAACGTATCGACCAAGAACAGATCCGGACGCAAAAGTCCAAGCGAGTGCCACACCCACTGCTTGGCCAGCGCCAGGTACGTGATCTTGTCGATTCCGGTGTCACCGATGATCGTCTTCGACGGCATCTTGAAGCTGGCGAAGCGCTCGGCAAACAGCAGGCTGTCCGCTTCACTTGAGGTCAGAAAGTAGATCTCTGCGCGAAGATCCAATGCCTGAAGGTAGCGACGAATCCAGCGATTGATTGCGCACAGCCTCGTCAGATGTCCAGCACCCGAGCCATTGACTGCGTAGTTGACGATGCGAAGAGGACTTGCCATGGCAGCTCTACAAGGCGATTGGGAATCGGTTTGGGAATCCCAGCCAGACTCGCAAAAAGAGCCCGTTTGGGAGTCCGCTTGGGAGTCCGGTTAGGAAAAGTCTGTGTGATGATGCTGATGAAAGGAATCGATCGTATCGATGACCGCAACGGCTGCATTTCCGTCGTCATCGATGAACTCGACTTCTCCGCTTGTCTCATCACCGAGCTTGGGCTTCGGCCGTCGGTACTTGTAGGTGGGATGCATCGCTTTGAAGCGCGCCACCTCATCAATGTAGTTTGCCTTGACCTGACCATCGGTGATCAGATCCCACCACAGAAAGTCTTCATCCAGTCGTCCGTGTTCATATGCGTGAAACGAGACAATCGCAGCCTGGGCTTGCTGCTTTCTCTGCATCATGTCCAGACAGCGCCGCTCGCGCTCTTTCATCTTGTCAAACGGAGCCAGATCGAAGCGCTTCCCGGCATACTTGGGTCGCTGGTACTTGTTGATGTCGCTCTGTAGCTTGCTCATCGTCTGCTCAAGCGCAGACTTCGGTCCATCAATCAGCTGTGCGCTGGTCTGTCGCAGATACTCTGTCTGTTTGCGCAGTCCGTAGTAGCGCTTGGCGAGCAGCTCAAGCTGCGGCATCTGCTGTAGACGATCGCCGATCATCACCAGATCCAGATCCGCCAGATGTCGCTCTAACTGAATCCGCGCATCCTTTAGGAACTGCTCTGGCATCTTCGCAAGCTGCTCTTGCAGAGGATGTTTTCCGTCCGCAAGCGCCTTCTTTTCGGCAGTAAACAGGCTGTGATCGCGCTCGACCTCTTCGCCTTTTGCAAACTCCGTACGCAGCTTGCTGATCTTGGTGTCGTAGACACTCACTGCATCGCGAGCGCTCAGGTATTCGGATCGGACTTCCGCAAACGGCTTGTTCCCACCAAGCTGCGCGCTGATTTCATCCGCTGCTTTCCAGTCGCTGTAGTAGCTGAGCCGCCAAAACGGAACGGAATAGCTGGGCAATCCGTATTCCACATCAAGCAGTCGCTGCATCCGTGGGTGATCGCACTTGTGCAGTGTCTCTGCGAACGGCTGGCGAAACTCTTCAAGCTCGCGGATTTCGCGGACCAGCGTTCCGGTACGTGGCGCGCGCAGCAGCAGTCGGTTCTGAAACATCGGCTCTGCTTCGATCCGCGCCAGCTCTTGCTCGATGACGTGACCGCGCTCTGTGATCTGAGCCCGTAGCTTGGCTGACGCTTGCTGGAGCTCTGCCGCTGGGTTGCGTACCGCCATCGTGCGATATCCAGTCAGCGCAACCGCTGCATCGACCGTCGCAGGCGCAAGGTCAGGAAGCAGGGCGGCGGCAAGCTCTGCCAGCGCGGTTTCACTGCGACTGACCAGCGAAGACACCTCTCGCCGTGTCTCTGTCTGTTGCCATTCGAGCTGACCGAGCGTGTTGCGTAGCTGAAACTGCGTCTGCATCGCTTGGCTCAGGTACTCCGAACGGTCGCGAAGGAATGCCATCGCTTACGACTCCTTTGTGCGCTGACGATGTGCAGCAACCATCGAAAGGAATCGCTCGGCGTGCTGACGCAGCTCGGCTTCACTACCTACGTCGTATTCATCGACCAGCAAGATGAACAGCTCACCGTGCGCAATGCGCGCCTCAATGGCCGCGATCATCTCTTGCGAAAGCTCGCTGCGATCTCCGGCTTCGGTGGTGATGTACTCGAAGCCCACACGCTGGCTGGGATCGAAGCCGTCCACTTGAAAGCGGATGACTCCTTCCGAGAAGTCGTAGCCATCGCGGATGTCGTAGCCAGCGGCTTGAAACGATTCCTTTAGGACTGCGCAGCCTTGGGATTCAGAGAGCATGAATCCCTATGTTATCGCGATTTTTTCTGGGGCTGCGAAAAAGAAGTCCGACGAGAGCGGGGAGAGGAGCGCTGCGGTCTAGTTCTCTGGCTCAATGACCCAGGTTTCGCCCGAGCGCAGCAGCTTATCGACGTTGCCTTGTCCGCGCGTGGCCACCATGCGCTCTTTTTGCGCCGCGACCAGCTCTTCGTACGCCGGACGGATCACGTTGCGCAGCACGCCGATGGGCACCGGGAACTCCGGCCACTCCATCCGAGACAGCATGAAGGCGTAGCTCGGGTTTTCAACCGTCTCATCGTGAACGGCGATCTCCGACAGCGGCACCTGTCCCGGACCTTCTCCGACCTCGACGACCTCGGGCGTGAAGTTCTTCCCGATGCGGATGCCTTTGTTTTTGTCTTTGCCAAAGACAAGCGGCTTGCCGTGCTCTAGGTACAGCACGCGGTCGGCCTTGTTGGTCTTTTCGGTGATGTAGACGAACGCATCGTCGTTGAACACCGGGCAGTTCTGATAGACCTCCAGCAGCGCGGTGCCTTTGTGGTCGCCCGCTCGCTTGAGCATCGCTTGCAGGTGCTGTAGCTCGGTATCGATCGAGCGCGCCACAAACGTCCCTTCCGCACCGATCACCACCGACAGCGTACTAAAGGGATGATCCAGCGAGCCGCCCGGCGTGGACTTGGTCTTTTTGCCAAGCTCCGAGGTCGGCGAGTACTGACCCTTGGTCAGTCCGTAGATCCGGTTGTTAAACAGGATGATCTTGATGCCGACGTTGCGCCGCAGGATGTGGATCAGGTGGTTGCCGCCAATCGCCAGCGAGTCACCATCGCCCGTCGCCATCCACACCGTCAGATCTGGCCGCGACACCTTGATGCCGGTGGCAATCGTCGGCGCGCGTCCGTGGATGGTGTGAAAGCCGTAGGTGTTCATGTAGTACGGGAAGCGGCTCGAGCAGCCGATGCCCGACACAAACACGATCTTTTCGCGCGGGATGCCAAAGTCCGGCATCACTTTCTGGACCTGCGCCAGGATCGAATAGTCGCCGCAGCCAGGGCACCAGCGTGGCTCTTGGTTCGAGACAAAGTCCTTCCGGCTGAGCGCCGGCTTGACCAAAGGAGTGCTGTTGTCAGTCGTGGACATGGATGTGACCTCTGCCTAGTTCTGGACCTTGGGCGCGCGCTCCGCGATGGCGTGGCACAGCTCCGAGACCTTGAACGGCTTGCCTTGGATCTTGTTGAGTCCCTCGGCATCGACCAAAAATTCTGAGCGCAAGATGCGGACGAGCTGTCCGTTGTTCATCTCGGGTACCAGGATCCGCTTAAAGCCCTTCAGATACGGACCGAGGCGCGGATTGAGCGGGTTGAGCCAGCGCAGGTGAACGCTCGACACCTTGCGACCTTCCTTTTGCATCGTGTGAACCGCTTGCGTGATCGCGCCGTACGTCGATCCCCAGCCGACCACCAGCAAGTCACCTTCGGGCGGTCCGCACGTAATCAGCTCGCCTGCTTCCCGGGCAATCCCGGCGACCTTGGCCGCGCGCGTCTTCACCATCTGGTGATGGTTGTCTGCGTCGTACGAGATGTTGCCCGTCTGTTGGTGCTTCTCGATGCCACCGATGCGATGCTCCAGACCCGGCGTGCCCGGACGCACCCACGCCCGTGCCAGCGTCTCTGGATCGCGGCCGTAGACCATGTAACCGTCTGGATCGGTGCGAAACGCAGCGGGGAACTTCGGCAGCGAGGACATCTCGGGTACGCGCCACGGCTCCGAGCCATTGGCCAGATAGCCGTCGCTTAGCATAAACACCGGCGTCATGTACTTTGTCGCGATCCGCGCCGCTTCGATCACCGTGTGAAAGCAGTCGCTTGGCGTCATCGCAGCCAGCACTGGCACCGGACACTCGCCGTGACGACCGTACAGCGCTTGCAGCAGGTCCGCTTGCTCGGTCTTGGTCGGCAGTCCCGTCGAAGGTCCACCGCGCTGCACGTTGATGATGACCAGCGGCAGCTCCAGCATCACCGCCAGGCCGATGGCTTCCTGCTTCAGCGAGATACCCGGACCACTGGTCGCCGTCACACCGAGCGAGCCTGAGTACGACGCCCCAATCGCAGAGCCGACGCCCGCGATCTCATCTTCCGCTTGGAACGTCGTTACGTTGTAGTTCAGGTAGTTCGATAGCTCGTGCAGGATGTCCGACGCAGGCGTAATCGGGTAGCCACCGAAGAACACCGGCAGATTGGCGAGCTGACCCGCGCAGACTACGCCGAGCGCCGTCGCCGAGTTGCCCGTCACGTTGCGATACAGTCCCGGCGCAATCTTGGCCGGACGAACGTGGAAGGTCTGGCCAAACATCTCGGTGTTTTCACCGTAGCTGTAGCCTGCCTTGAAGGCGCGGATGTTCGCGTCGGCCAGCTCGGGCTTCTTCGCGAACTTTTCCTGAATCGAGCGCAGCTCGCGCTCCGTCTCGCGCTGGTACATCCAGAACATCAGACCGAGCGCCCAGAAGTTCTTGCAGCGTCCCGCGTCTTTGGTGCCAAGTCCCGAGTCTTCCAGCGCCAGCGCTGTCAGCTTGCTGATGTCGATCTTCACCAGTCGATAGCGCTGACCCAGGCTCTCCTCATCGAGCGGATTGTGCGGATAGCCCGCCAGCTCCAGGTTCTTTGCGGTAAACGCGCCGGTGTTCACGATCAAGATGCCGCCCGGAACGAGATCCGGCAGGTTCACCTTGAACGCCGCCGGGTTCATCGCCACCAGCACATCCGGCTGGTCGCCCGGCGTGTAGATGTCCTGCGAGCCAAAGTTGATCTGATAGCCCGAGACACCGAACAAGGTGCCCGCCGGGGCGCGGATCTCCGCAGGAAAGTCTGGCAGCGTCGCCAGGTCATTGAGAGCGAGTGCGCTGGCCCGGGTAAACTCCGTTCCGGTCAGCTGCATGCCGTCGCCCGAGTCACCGCAGAAGCGGATGACCACGGACTCCACCACCTGGATCGGCGGCGGGCTAGACGGCTGGGTTGTCTGTTGTTCCATCGGTACGTTCCTCGAAAAAGGTCCGCGCCTCGAGTGGGCTGACTCGGCCATGCGAGCGATGCCAGATGGGCGCGTTGGGGGTCACTAGCGGATTGGACGGCCCATTTCTATCAATGGGGGAGAACGCGTGCTAACAAAAGCGACAGCCCAATGGCAAGCGCAAGCAGCGCCCACCACAGCCCTTCGGAAGGTCGGACAACCGGCGGTGGCGGGGTTGGGGCCGCGACCGGCTTGGGCGTTGGCGTCTTTAGGCTGCGCAGCGGCACGCCTGGCGATGAGTTGTAGTCGGTCTTCACGATCTCCATCGGTTCCCAGATCGGGCTGGAGAGCGCGGGATTGGTCGGAGCGCCCCCGCTGTGAGACGGGCTCTTTGGGGCGGGGCTTCCGATGTGAACCAGCGTCGCAGCTTCCGCCAGCCGGGCCGTACCACTTGGCTCTTGGGCTTTGCCGGGCGCTGCTGCTTGGACAGGGGCTGGTGGCTGCGTGGGGGCCGTCGGGGTCGCAATCGCTTCGGCCACCAGGGCGTGCAGCTTGCCGGGCTTGGGCACAAGGTCCGCTTGGGCTATCGGTCCGCTCTTGGCGCTGGGGGCTGACACGGTTGGGGCCAGCGGCTCAGCGGCTGGCTGGTTGGCGCTTGGCGACACCCGGCTGGCTTCGATCGGCACCCGCGCGGAGACATCGGCAAACACCCGTCCCGACTCGACGAACATCCGCCCCGACTCACCGTAGTAGCCGCCTTCTTGCACCTTTCCATCGACCGTGATGGCCTCGCCGCTCATCCACAACAGCCGTCGCAGCGTATCAGCCACCTGGGCCATCGTGGGTCGCTCGCTCGGCTCCTTGGCCAGCATCTTCCACGCCATCTCGACCAGCGGCGGTGGCAGGTTCGGCACGTAGTCCGACAGGCGAGGCGGCGGCTGGAGCATGTGCATCGCCAGGTAATCACCCGGCTCGACCGCCACAAACGGAGCCCGGCCTGCCAGCATCTCAAACAAAATCACCCCGAGCGCGTAGACATCGACCGGCGCGCCAATGCCTTTGCTGCCTCGGCACTGCTCCGGCGACATATAGGCGGGCGTCCCCATGATGTAGTTGAGCTGGGTGCGGACCGCGCCTCGGTATTCGTCGGCCATCTTGGCGATCCCGAAGTCGAGCAGCTTGATCCGCTCTCCACCGGGCGCTTCGCTGTCAGGGACGAGAAAGATGTTGTCCGGCTTGAGATCGCGGTGAACGATCTGCTTGTCGTGCGCCGCAGCCAGCGCCGAGGCGATCTGCCTGCCGAGTCGCAGTGCTTCCGGCAGGGCAATCCGCTTGTGCCGATCGAGCCGCTTCCACAGCGACTCGCCGTCTAGGTATTCCATCGCCAGATAGGCAATGCCACCTTCCTCGGCACCGTAATCGAACACCCGGACGATGCCGGGATGGGCAATCAGGTTGGCGGCGCGAGCTTCGTTAAAGAAGCGACCGGCTAGCTCAGGGTTGGCGGCGTACTCCGCCCGGAGCACTTTGATCGCAGCACGGGCTGCAATGTCTTCCCGAACGGCTTCATAGACGACGCCCATGCCGCCTTCGCCAAGCTGCCGGACCAGCCGGTATTTTCCGATGCGCGAGCCAACCATGTTTGTGACGGCCTGACAGACGCAGCGTCAGCGCCGACCCATCAAAGCCCCAGTAAGCAAGTCGATCATACTCTAAGCCGCGTGGCTCGCGTGCGTGCAGTTCCGCAAACTTCTAGGTGCGGCATAGCGTGTGGCCGGTTCAGCTTAGCTTGCTTTGCCCTGCTGAATGTAGCGGTTCATAAAGACAGCGCTTCTGTCCCAGCCTTCACGAAGCTGCTTTTCAGTGCTGCTCTCGATGAGCCCGCCGAGTCCAAAGATCTTCGCTTCGATGACCAGCTCGGCGATGCGGCGGACCTTGTTATCGCCCACCGGCTCGATGCGCATGGTGCCCTCTTGTCGCAGCTTGTCGGCCATGGTGCTCGGCGTCATCTTGAAGCGCCAGGTCTTGGACGCTTTGTCGAAGGTGCCGTCCTCTGTAAAGCGGAAGCCATCACCCAGCAGCTTGGCGACCGGCCCAGGCACGTTCATCTTCGGCTGACCGGCGACCTTGCGGATGATGCTGGTGCTGTTATCGGTCTGGCTGACGACGGTGAACTCGGGGAAGCCCAGCTCGCGCAGAAAGAGCTGCTCGTTGAAGGCTTTGTCGAAAAAGATCTGCCAGAAGGTCTCAGCATTGCAGTTGATCTCGTGCGTGACCGTGAACTTGCCCATGATGACTCCTTGCGAGGGACCAAGACATGCTACGCCGGAACCAAGAAGGTGGCGAGCCCGTGCTGCGGATAGGTCGCGCGCCCAGTCCAGACGCGCGCAAGCCACCCCGGAAGGGAAAAGACCCTGGCGAAAGTGGGTGATGTAGGGATCTGGAAGGGTCTGAACCCTAGCGAAAGTGGGCGACGCGGAGATCAGGAAGGGTCTGAACCCTAGCGAAAGTGGGCGACGCGGAGATCAGGCAGGGTCGGGACCATCCCGCAAGTGGGTGATGTCGGGCAGAGGAAGGGTCTTGGCCCTTCCAATGGCGGGTTGGCTAGGCTTTGGTGCCCTTGCTCAGCAGGTCGCGCAGGACGGTGTGCAGGATGCCGCCGTTTTGGTAGTAGCGGACATCGATGGGCGTATCGAGTCGCGAGCGGACCGAGAAGGTGAAGCGGGTGCCGTCTTCGCGCTCGGCTTCGACCGAGATGGCCTGACGCGGCAGCAGCTCAGTCGGGGTGTGGATGGTGAACTTCTCACGCCCAGTGATGCCCAGCTTTTCCGCGCTCTGGCCGTCTTCAAACACGAGCGGTAGCACGCCCATGCCGACCAAGTTGGCTCGGTGGATGCGCTCGAAGCTCTCGGCGATGACGGCGCGAACCCCAAGCAGCAGCGTTCCCTTGGCCGCCCAGTCGCGCGAGCTGCCGGTGCCGTACTCTTTGCCCGCGATGATGATGAGCGGGGTCTTTTCCTGCTGGTAGCGCACCGAGGCGTCGTAGATGGACAGCCGCTCGCCGGTCGGAATGTAGGTGGTGACGCCGCCTTCCACACCGGGGACAAGCTGGTTCTTCAGGCGGATGTTGGCGAAGGTGCCACGCACCATCACGCGGTCGTTGCCGCGCCGCGCGCCGAACGAGTTAAAGTCCACCTTCTCGACGCCGTGACCGCGTAGGTATTCGCCTGCTGGGCCCTTGACCGGGATGTCGCCAGCGGGCGAGATGTGGTCGGTGGTGACCGAGTCACCGAGCAGCGCCAGCACCCGCGCCGAAGCGATCGGCTGAATCGGGGCTGGCTCGCGGCCCATGGTCTGGAAAAACGGCGGCTCTTGGATGTACGTCGAGCTTTCGTCAAAGGTGTACAGGTCGCCTTCGGCTTTGCCCGCGATCGACTTCCAGTCGGGACCGCCGTCGAACACCTGGCCGTAGGTCTGCTCGAACATCTCGGGGGTGATGACGCTGGATACGATCTGCTCGACCTCTTCGGGCGTCGGCCAGATGTCCTTGAGGTAGACCGGCTGACCACTTGCGGTGTGACCGACTGGCTCGCTGCTGAGGTCGCGATCGACCGTGCCCGCCAGCGCATAGGCCACAACAAGCGGCGGCGAGGCCAGGTAGTTGGCTTTGATCGCTGAGTGGATGCGGCCTTCAAAGTTGCGGTTGCCCGACAGGACGGCGGAAGCGACCAGGCCGTTTTGGGTGACGGCTTGCTCGATCTCGGGGGCGAGCGGACCGCTGTTGCCGATGCAGGTGGTGCAGCCGTAGCCAACGACGTGGAAGCCGACTTGCTCTAGGTATGGCAGAAGACCGGCGCGGCTGAGGTACTCGGTGACGACGCGGCTGCCTGGGGCCAGGCTGGTCTTGACGTGCGGCGACACGGTGAGCCCTGCGGCAACGGCCTTCTTGGCGACGAGTCCGGCGGCAACCAGCACCGATGCGTTCGAGGTGTTGGTGCAGCTCGTGATGGCGGCAATCAGCACCGCGCCGTGGCCGAGCTGGGCGGTCTGGCCGCTCTGGAGCTGGGTCGAGACGGTCTTGCCCTTGCTTTCGTCGGACACCGCGAAGCCCTGGTCCTTGACGGCAGCGGTGAGCGCCTTTTGGAAGGTGGACTTCATGGCCGACAGCGGGACGCGATCTTGCGGGCGCTTGGGACCGGCCATGCTTGGCTCTACGGTGGACAGATCCAGCTCGACCGTGTCGGTGAAGATCGGGTCGGCCATGTCATCGGTGCGCCACAGGCCCTGGGCCTTGTAGTAGCGCTCGCAGCGGTCGATGACATCGGCGGGACGGTTGGTCTTGCGCATGTAGTCGAGCGTGACGCCGTCGAACGGGAAGAAGCCGCAGGTCGCGCCGTACTCAGGGGCCATGTTGGCGATGGTGGCACGATCAAACAGGGACAGAGCGGAAACACCAGGGCCGTAGAACTCGACGAACTTATCGACGACGCCCTTTTTGCGCAGCAGCTGGGTGATGGTCAGGGTTAGGTCGGTGGCGGTGACGCCGGGACGCAGCGAGCCCTTGAGCTTGCAGCCGATGACCTGCGGGGTGAGCATAAACAGCGGCTGACCGAGCATGACGGCCTCGGCCTCGATGCCACCGACACCCCAGCCGAGCACGCCCAGACCGTTGATCATGGTGGTGTGCGAGTCGGTGCCGACCAAGGTATCGGGGAACGCCAGCAGCTCGCCGTCTCGCTCCCGGGTGACGACGCCCTGCGCCAGGTATTCCAGGTTGACCTGGTGAACGATGCCGGTGGCGGGCGGGACGACGCGGAAGTTGCGCACCGACTTCTGACCCCAGCGCATGAAGGTGTAGCGCTCACCGTTGCGCTGATATTCCAGCTTGAGGTTGCGGACGAGCGAGTCCGCCGTACCAGCAAAGTCCACCTGAACCGAGTGATCGATGACCAGATCGACCGGCACGAGCGGGTTGATCTGCTGGGGATCGCCACCCAGCCGGGCCACCGCTGCGCGCATGGCCGCGATATCGACCAGCACGGGTACGCCGGTGAAGTCCTGAAGGATCACGCGCGAAGGCATAAACGGCAGCTCGACCTGGGCGGGCTGCTTGGCGTTCCACGTTGCAATGCGGCGGACATCGTCTTCGGTGACGGTGAAGCCATCGCAGTTGCGGAGCAGGGACTCGCACAGCACGCGAATCGAAAACGGCAGACGGTCAAAGTCTGGATTGAGCGAGCGCAGCGCATCCAGCCGATAGATACCGAGCGGCCCGTGCTGCGTTTCGAGACGGGAAAAGGCGGAAAACGAGTCTTTGGTGGTCGTCATGGCAGGCATGCTACCAAGCCGACCGGGGCAGTGTCTACGGACGGGCCGCATCACAGCCCGGTCCGCTCGCAGACGGAGCCGCTTACAGCGTCTTGAGGTATTCGATGATGGCGCGCTGGTCGTCTTTGGACAGGCCCAGGCTCAGCTTGTCGTTCAAGAAGGCGAGCACTTCGTCGAGTGACTCGAACCGACCATCGTGGAAGTACAAGACGTTGTCCCAGGTGTTGGTCAGGCTGGGGGCCTTGAGCTGACCACGCTTGCGATCCGGGCGGGCGCGGAAGTCGAGGATCTCTTGGACGCGGTCGCCGGTGCCGAGGTCGCGATCGCCGCGCAGCTTGCTGATCAGCTCTTTTTCGAGGGGCGGCAGGGTGCGCTCGACAAACTTGGGCAGGGAGACAAAGGCGTTGTCGGTGGCGGTGCCGATGTCAAACAGGATCGGTCCGCTGGCATCGCCTCCGCCGAGTGGATCGCTCGCAGCGGGCTTGCCGGAGGTGAGCTGCGCTCCGCTGTGGCAGCCGCTACACTTTTGGGCAAACAGGGCTTGGCCTCTCTGCGCGAGCGCCTGATCGACCTTGGGGCCCTGAAGCTTGGGAATGCCGATGGCGACGTACTTGGCAAGCGCGGCGATGTCGGGCTTGCTCAGGTTGCCGCCGAGTCGCTCTTTGACGATGATCTCGGCAAACTCTGCGGCATCGATGTGGGTGGCGGAGCTGTGTAGCCAGCCTCGGCCCGAGACGCCACCACGTAGCGACATGGTGCGACGCTCTCCTTCCATGGTGGGCCACAGGCCGCCGTCATTGTGTCCACCGGGATGGCAGCTTGCGCAGGCGCCCAAGCGGCTGGCCGAGAGGGTCGGGTGCTTGTCGGGATTGGCGGAGTGAAACAGCACGGCACCACGACGCAGCACTGGATCCACGGGATCGGCTGCGAGCAGCGGCACTTGGCCTACTTCGGAGATCGCGGGTCGATCGGGCACGCTGGCGATGAAGCGAACCAGGCGCTTGTTGCTAAACACGCTGCCAGCAGGTGGGTACTGCGGCACGTCGCGATACTCATACGGGATGTAGGACGGCTGCGGAAGCTGACCGGGCTGCGCATAGGCAGACGTATCGAGCACCGACACAAACGTCGAGTTTTGATAGACCACGAACGCTTTTTTGCCGTCGGGCGTCAGGGCAATGCCAACCGGATTGCTCCCCGACAGCGGTGCGTGATGCTGGGTTCGTGGGACGAGCGACATCGCGTCGTACAGCACCAGCTCATCGGCGGTGTGCGAGACGCCGAGGATGAGTCGTCCGCCCTTGGTAAAGGCCACCGCATGCATAGGGCCTGTCTCGGTGAGACCTGTGGACGAGTTGGGCGTCGCTGCGATGGTGTTGACCTGCTGGAGCGGCATATCCGGCAAGATGTTGCGGCGGACTTGTTCCCCTTCGAACTCGAACTGCGCACACTTGAGGAAGCTGAGCCGTGCATCCGGCGGGTCGAGCACACCGGCGAGCATCATGGTCTTGCTCTCCGCTGGCTGTCGCGTATCTAGCAGATACCAAAACGGTGCCAGGATCTCACCGGGTCGCGGCGAGACAAACGGAGAGAGCATCTGGGCTTTCGGTCCGCGCTCCCAGATGGGCGCTGGTCCGACGCGGGCTCCGGGCACCCAAGCTTGGGTTCCCGATGGGTTCAGGAATGCTCCGGCGAGCTGTGTCGGAACACCTTCCGCAGTGGCCTGATCGGGCGGAAGCATCAAGCCATCGGTCAGGCACTTGATGTCCTTGAGGTTGAACCGATCGTGGATGACGGCCTCTTTGCGCTGTGCAAGCGGACTGGTAGACAGCACCGAGACATAGCCTTCGTTGGCGGTGACCTTGCCTCGGGGCAGATGGTGCGCGACCAGCAGCGTGCCATCGGGCGCGACCGACAGACCGACTGGGCGACGTCCGACCGAGATGGTTCCATCGACGATGTACTTGCTGCCGTGGCGTGCGAGCGAGGTGATGCTGTCGCCGACAAAGGCGCTGACGAAGACGTGTGAGCCATCGGGGCTTCCCACCAGGTGGCGTGGCTCTCGGCCAATGCCGTCGGACTCTTGTAAGGTCTGGATGACCTCGCGGCTCTGTCGGTCGATGACGGTGACGGTGTTGCTGGCGGCGCTGGCCACAAGCACAAGCTTCCCATCGGGTGTGACCGTGACGCTGCTCGGCTTTCCAGCCACCGAGAGCTGTCCGAGCTTGGTCTGGTTTTTGGCATCGAGGATCGCCACCAAGTCGGCATCGGGCCACGTCACCCAGACCTCGCTACCATCTGGCGTCACCGTGATCGGCGTCGAGCTCTGCGCGACTCGCTTGGTCGTAAGGCCCTTCACCTTGAGCTTGAGCGTGGTCTTGGCATCCGACGGAACACCGATCACCAGTCGTCCGATGCTTTCTGCTGACAGCGCCCCGAGCTTGAGGCTGCGCGTCGAGGTATCTTCGGCAAATGGATCGCTCGTCAGGTCGATGAGCTTGTCGCCGCTGACCTCGCTGGCTTCAACAATCACGTCACGAATGCCAACGGAGTCTTTGTTTTCGACATACAGCTCGATCCACAGCACCTGCGGACGCTGCGTCAGTCGCTTGGCAAAGGCGCGCAGGCTGATTGCAGAGGTGCCGCCGGTCAGTGTGATCGGGCTTGCGACTGGCTCCAGGGTCTTGTGCGCGACGAACTCTGGCTGCTGGGGATCGATGGTCAGTGCAAAGTCGGCGCTGCGGGTCTCGGGCAGCACGTCAGGCTCGATGGTAAGTGGCGGCAGCTCGTCAGGTGCTGCGGGCGGACTGCAAGCGACACCGAAGGCGGCCAAGGCTACAAGCGGACGCAAGCTGCGGTACAGGCTCATCGGGACGATTTCTCCTTGCGGTTGAGAGGGCGGGGCATAAGTCCACCAGCGCGGCGAGTCGGGCTGGCAGCTCGCAGGGCGAGGAATGCCCCTTGCGATGGATGTCGTACAGTGGGGATGTGTGGCGGGCGAACGTAAGAAAGATGCGCAGCGAGTCCTACAAGGTCAGTGAAAACGCGCGCAGCCATAGCTCAACGGACAGGGCTTTCCAGGCGGCATGACTGGTCTGGGGGGACGCAGCGGGATCGGACAGCGCACGCAGCAGCGCGGCTTCATCGAGCAGCCCACAGTCGGCAAGCTGCGAGCCGGACAGCGTATCGCGGAGCAGCGGCGAAAGTGGTCCTTGCAGGTAGCGCAGCTCGGGGGCGGCAAAGCCGATCTTGTCGCGTCGATCCACGATCGCGAACGGCAGCACATCGGACAGGCTGTCGCGCAAAAGGGACTTGGTGCGGCCCTCACGCAGCAGCCACTTGGGCGGACAGGCCATGCACAGCTCGACGAGGTGATGATCGAGAAACGGTGCGCGAGACTCGACGCCGACGGCCATGCTGCTGCGATCCTCGGTGCGCAAGATGGTGAGCAGCGATGATCCGGTCAGCAGCCGATACAGATAACCGTGCAGCAGGGATCGCGCTTCGTATTCACTGGTGAGTGGACCTTGCTTCGTGAGCCGTGGCAGGCCGAGCGACTCGACGTGGAAAAACGGCAGGCCACGAAAGGCGCGCTGCCACTTGAGCTCTAGCAGCGTCGTCGTAAGCGGCATGGGCAGCGCCTGACGAGCCGACAGCCAGCCAGCTTGCAGCAGTGAGTACAGCGCGTGTTTCACTGAGGGCTTGCGTCGTAGCTCACGCTGGACATCGAGCCAGTGACCGCGCCGCAGCTGCTCGGCCAAGCAAAAGGACTGTGAGCCGCCGTATCCGGTCAGCGCTTCATCGGCTCCCTGACCGGACACCACGACTTTGTGGCCGGTTGCGCGCACCAGATCAAAGACACAGGCTTGGGCAAAGACGCTGGCTCCGCCGGTGGGTTCATCTTGCTGATAGACGAAGCGGACAAACGAATCGGCGGTGAGCTTTGTCGCAGGTACGACGCGATGGTGCGGAACCTGCGTCTTGTCGAGCACCGCTTGGATGAACTGGCTTTCGTCACAGGGATCGCCGGGCGTGTGAACCGCTGAAAACGTGGGCGTGTGCTGACCGAGCTGATGGGCCAGGCAGACCAGCGATGACGAGTCCATGCCTCCCGAGAGCAGCGCGCCGACCGGCACTTCGCAGTCCAGCCGCAGCGATAGTGAGCGAGCGAGCCGGGCGCGAAACGCTTCGAGAAAGGCTCCGTGCTCACGCGGGGGCGACGGATCGGGTCGCAGCACGTAATAGAGCGAGCGCTCTGGCGAAGGAATCGGACGCGGCGCGGGCGAAAGCGGAAACGTCACAAGCTCTGCCGGGGCGACGCGCTTGATCTGCGCAAAGAAGGTCGCGTCGTCGGCTTCTTGCTCGGCATCAGCCAGGTAGCGCGCCAGCGTCTGACGATCGACCGAAAGTGGAATCCCGAGCCGCTCTGCACCGACGACGATTGCTTTGGGCTCTGACGCGACCAGCAGCGTGTCCCTTTGGCGCAGCAGATAGAGCTGCTTTTTGCCAAACCGATCGCGGGCGAGCGACAGCGTGTGCTCTCGGTGGTTCCACAGGATCAGCGCGAGCGGACCTTCCACCGCTTGAAGTGCTGCACGAAGGCCACGCTGCCGAATCAGCGCCAGCAGCACCTCGGTATCCGAGTCGCTGTGGAAGAGCACGCCCGATTGGCTTAGCTCGCGGCGCAGGGTCCGGTGTGGATAAATCTCACCGTTCCAGACCAGCGACAGTCCGTCGCGATGCATCGGCTGCGCACCGCCCGCTGTTGGATCGACAATCGCCAGTCGCCGATGACCCAAGCTGATGCCGGGACCATCGGGACGACGCGGGTCCAGGGACTGACTCCACAGTCCGTGTCCGTCTGGACCTCGGTGGGCGAGCGCATCGGTCATGGCCGCACAAACCGCTTCCCGTTCGGTTCGCGCAAGCGGCGCGACGACACAAGCTACGCCACACATGGACTTGATTGTACGGGCGGACTATCCGGCTGCGGCAACTTGTGCAAACAGCGAGCGAAGGGCGTCATCCAGCTTGCTGGCATCGCTGCCACCGGCTTGGGCGACTTCGGGCTTGCCACCGCCGCGACCTCCGACTTGAGCCGCCAGTGCTGCGACGAGCTTGCCCGCTTGGACTTTGCCGGTGTGCGCTTTGGCCACCGCGACGACCAGCGATACTTTTTCGCCTTCTGCACTGCCGAGCGCCACGACGTGGGCTTTGCCATCACCAACGAGGGACTCGGCCAGCTCGCGCAGGGCTTTGGCATCGGCCACTTCCATGCGTCGCGACACCACCACCAGCCCGCCGATGTTCTGCTCTTCCGCGTACAGTCCCGCCGACGCTGCCGAGGCCAGCTTCTTCTGAAGCGCCAGGATCTCGCGGTCGCGCTGCTTCACTTCATCGAGCAGCTTGCTGACGCGCTCGCTCACTTCCAGCGGTGCGGCACGCAGCAGGTCCGCCGTCGCCGTCAGCTCTGCTTCGCGGGTTCGGAAGTGATCTTCTGCGGCTTCTGCCGTCAGGGCTTCGATGCGTCGAATGCCTTTGGCAATGCCGGTTTCGGACGTGATCTTGAACAGACCGATGTCGCCGGTGCGATGGACGTGGGTGCCGCCGCATAGCTCGACGGACTCTCCCAGGGCGAGGACGCGCACGCGATCGCCGTACTTTTCGCCAAACAGCGCCATGGCGCCGCGCTTCTGGGCTTCGTCGAAGCTGCACTCTTCGACCACTGCTGAGGCGTTGCGACGGACGGCGCTGTTTACGAGCTGCTCGACGCGACGCAGCTCTTCCACGGTCAGGGGCGAAAAGTGCGAAAAGTCAAAGGTCAGCTTGTCGGGACCGACGTAGCTGCCTTTTTGGGTGACATGCTGCCCGAGCACGTCGCGCAGCGCATGATGCAGAAGGTGAGTCGCCGAGTGGTTGCGCCGGGTGCGATCGCGGCGCTCGCCATCGACTTGCAAGCTGACTTCATCGCCGACAAAGAGGCTGCCGGACAGCACGCGCGCTTTTTCGACGATCAGCTCGGGAACGGGCTTCCAGCTGTCTTGGACTTCGACTTCGCAGACGACGTCGCCGTGTGAAAGCTTGACGATGCGTCCGGTGTCGCCGGTCTGTCCGCCGGAGCGTCCGTAAAATGGTGTGCGATCGGTCAGGATCTCGACTTCTTGACCAGCGGCGGCGGCATCGACGCTGACACCACCCGAGACGAGCGCGAGGACTTTCCCGGTTGCCTGCTCTCCGGCGGAGCCGCTGCCGTAGCCAAGGAACGTCGTGCCGCCGTGGGCCGCTCGCAGCGCGTGATAGGCCGACGACACTGCTTGATCGCCGGAGCCCGCGAACTTGCTGCGCTCTCGCTGCTTGCGCATTTCGTCGCCGAACCCGACTTCATCGACGGTAAATCCTTGCTCGCGACCAATCACCTGCGTCAGATCGAGCGGAAAGCCATAGGTATCGTGAAGCTGAAACGCGACCTTGCCGGGCAGGACTTTGTGTCCGCTGTCCGACGCAGTCAGCTCGGTTTCACTGATCAGGCGCAGGCCGCGATCGATGGTGCTGCGGAAGCCTTCGTCTTCGGCGTTGACGGCCTTTTCGATCAGGCTGCGCGCCTTGATCAGCTCGGGATAGACATCGCCGAGCATCTCCGTCACTTGGTGACACAGCTTGGCGAAGAACCCGGCGGGCAGACCGAGCCGTACGGCGAAGCGAATGGCTCGACGCATGATGCTGCGCAGCACGTAACCGCGCGACAGGTTCGATGGCAAAACTCCATCGGCAATCAAGTTGGCGGTGGCGCGGCTGTGGTCAGCCAGGACGCGCATGCCGACGTCATCGTCACTGTCGCTGCGTCGGTAGGTCTTGCCGCTGGCGCTGGCAACGGTCTCGAGGAGCGGAATGAACAGGTCGGTGTCGTAGTTCGAGCGCTGGCCCATGGCGACGGCAGTGACACGCTCTAGTCCGGCTCCGGTGTCGATGCTGGGACGGGGCAGAGGACGCAGCGGCGCATCCTTGGTCGGGCGCTCAAACTGCATGAAGACCAGGTTCCAGATCTCAACCCAGCCGCTGCCGTCGGCGATTGGCTCGTCTCCGAAGCGGCTTAGGTCGGCGGGCTGATCGCCGAGCCAGTAGTGGATTTCCGAGCACGGACCCTGCGGTCCGGTGTCGCCCATCATCCAGAAGTTGTCCTTCATGCCCAAGCCAAAGATGCGATCGTCGCTGTAGCCGGACACTTTGCGCCATAACGCGCGGGCTTCGTCGTCAGGTCCAAGCTGAAGCTGGCTGTCTCCGGCGAATACCGAGATGCACATCCGCTGCGGATCGAGCGCCAGCTCTTTGGTCAGGAATTCCCACGCGAAGGCAATGGCATCGGTCTTGAAGTAGTCACCGAAGGAAAAGTTCCCGAGCATCTCGAAGAACGTGTGGTGACGTGCGGTGCGACCGACGTTGTCGAGGTCGTTGTGCTTGCCGCCTGCGCGGACGCACTTTTGCGAAGTCGATGCGCGCTGGTAACCAAGCTGCTTTTGGCCCGTGAACACGTCTTTGAACTGCACCATGCCTGCGTTGGTAAACAGCAGCGTGGGATCCGACGGTACGAGCGGCGAGGAACGGACGACCTCGTGACCTTGACGACGGAAATACTCGAGGAACTGGCTGCGAACGCGGGCCGCAGCGGAGCCATTCTGGGAAGACATGTGCCCGACTATATCACGTTCGATCAGAAGCGAATCCGTCCCGAAAACCGGGTTACAATGGCTACTGAGTCTGCACTGCGCAGCAAAGGGGGATTAGCCATTATGAAGCGATTTCACATGCTTACCGCGATGAGTCTGGTTGCGATCGGTGGCCTGATGCTGGCGGCGCAGCCCGCTCAGGCTGTGGTGACGCAGCCAAACGGTCAGGTTGTGCCGCTGTCAGGACGGCTTCAGAGCTACCTAAACGGCTCTGCCAACAACAACAACATCAACGAAAACATCAACGAGCAGACCGACGCGCAGATTGAGCCGCAGAAGTTTTCGCCGCTCTGTGATTTTTCCGGTCGCTACGTCGCCAAAGGCGGTGGAGCCAACTTCGCCATCGGCTGGTACAACGTCGATGACACCCGCGCGAACAACAACCCGCCGAAGTACGTTCCGCTCAACCTGACGACGGGTCTAAATACCGCCGCTGCAAACAGTGACATTCAGATCCTGTTTCCGTTCTCTGCGGGCTTGCCTGCGGCGAACATGCTGGACCTGACCTCGGCGTCGATTCGCTCGAGCCCGGCGTACAAAGGCGGTCTGATTGGCTTTGCGCTCGTACCCAATCCGAACGGCACTGGCACCGGCAATGCGACGCAGTACCACTACACCGAGCATCGCTTCAGTACAAACTGCACGCTGTGCTCGGCTCCGGGCCCGTGGTACTCGACGCTGACCTACAAGTCGAACCAGCTCGCCAACACGTTCTATTTGGGCTTTGAGGATCTCGACTTCCTCAACGCAGCGGGCAACGCGGGCGTCAACGGCAACGACCTGGACTACGAGGACTTTCTGTTCCGCTTTACCGGCGTGGCGTGCGTCGGAGCGGGTCAGAGCTGCACCGTGTCGACCGAGAAAGGCGCCTGTCAGATTGGCGTCACCGAGTGCGATGCCGCTGGCAAGATCTTCTGCAAGAGCGTCGTCAAGGCGGGCGTCAACAAAGAGACCTGTGACGGTGTAGACAACGACTGTAACGGTCAGGTCGATGATGGTGCGACGTGTCCGATTGGTCAGCTCTGCTCGAAAGGACGCTGCTCGGACCCGTGTGGCAGTGAAGCGCTCTGTCCCCTCGGTCAGGAATGTCAGCTTGGTCGCTGCATTGACTCCGCGTGTGTGGGCAAGACCTGCAACGCCAACCAAGTCTGTCGCGGTGGCAGTTGCGTGAGCCCCTGTGATGGCATCAAGTGCCCGGCTCCCTACCTCTGCTCGGGAGGTCTGTGCATCGACCCCTGTGTGGGCGTGACCTGCGGTCAGGGCAAGATCTGCCAAAACGGTGCCTGCGTCACCACCTGCGACTGTCTGCCCTGCGCGGCGGGCTTGAGCTGCCAAGGCTCGTCGGGAAAGTGTGTCGATCCCGGCTGTCTCAGCAAGAGCTGCGGCGTCGGTGATGTCTGCCAAAACGGTTCGTGCATCGACCCGTGCATCGGCGCAGTCTGTCCGTCCGGTCAGTCCTGCCGTCAGGGATCGTGCCAGGATCTGCCGCCTGACACCGGCGGTGGTGGTGGTGACGGAACCGGAACCGATGGCAATCCCATCGATGGTGGCGCGGTCGAGACGGGCTGCGCCTGCCGCGTGGCTCCGGCCCAGAGTGGATCGAGCGCGCTGGCACTGCTCGCTGGCGCAACCCTGTTCGCCGCGACCGTTTCGCGTCGTCGTCGTCGCAGCTAGTTCGCGGTGATCTGAAGCTTGAAGCGACCCGGCCCGCTCTTGGCGTTGATAAGCAGCGTGTACGTGCCGGGCTTGGGTCGCAGATAGCGAAACTCCAGCGTATCGGGCTTTTCTTTTCCGGCTTGGAACGTCAGGCCGGGATCGCTCACGAACGAAAACGACTCTCTTCCCAGCATCTTTTGCGACGAGCCATCAAGCTGCGCAAAGAACAGGTTGAAGCTCTGGATGTCGCTGCGCAAAACCAGCGTGGCATCCAAATCGCCGCTCGGTTGGAGCTTGAAGGCTCCGGCTGCCGACGAGATTTCGTTATAGGCAAGCTGCTGCACTTCTTCGACAAAGACGCTGATGCGATCCACATCGCCGCTGTCGTTGTAGGCAATCAGCTTGGCTTCTCCGACGTGCATTCCGGTGGCGACGTAGCTCTTCGCGCTGACTTCTTCCAGCTTCAGCACACCCGGCAGGTCAGACCGCACGGCCAGCAGCGAGTTGTCCGTCTTGGCTGTCGCGACCAAGTTGAACTTGCCCGACACCGCAAGCTTGTTTGACAGCGGGCAGCCTTGAATGTCCGACAGCACACCACCGCAGGAATCGACGACAAAGGTGGCGCGGCCTAGCTCTCCGTTGTTTTTGCTGGAGTCACAGCCTTGCGTCCAAAGTCCCACGCTGAGCGCCGCGAGCATTCCGATAGCTTGTAGGTTCGTCCTCATGTCGCGATGGTAGCCCAGCTTGATGGCTACTTCTTGGCAGACACGGCGGCTACGACGCTTTGGGCAAATCGCTGCGCGGCGCGAGCTGGGTCCGGCGTGCTGCGTAGAAACAGAAACGGCTCGATCAGCTCTAGCTCGACCAGCAGAAGCTGACCGTCTTGCACAAAGCCATCGACGCGCGCATACGGCAGCGCTTGGGCGCTGGGCACGGCAGCAAGTGCTTGCGCGGCTTGTCGGAGCAGCTCGGGCGACGGCTCAAACGGAGCCAGGTGCGCACCGAAGCTTGGCTGCGAGCGAAAGTCGCCTGGCTTGGGCACTTTGCACACCGCGTGTGAAAACCGTCCGCCGAAGAACAGAAACGACAGCTCTCCGCTGGTCACCAGCGCGTCAAAGTACGGCTGAATGATCAGTCCAGAGTGCTGCAAGATCTCGTCAGCCAGCGCGCAGGTTTCTGCATCGGGCGGACCGTGACACACTCGCGTCTTTTGCGCGTTCGCCGACACCGTCGGCTTGAGTACATAGCGAACATAGCCTGCTTGTCGAACCTCGTGGCCCAGGTCCAATCGCGCACGCTGCGGATGATGTCGCAGCGGCGCAACCGACACGCCTTGGCGCTGCAAGTCGAGCAGATACCGCTTGTCCATGTTCCAGCGCAGCAGCTCGGCGGGATTTATCACCGCGACACCGCTCGCTTCGAGCCAGTCGATGTAGCGGAGATACTGCTGCGGATCGTTGTGATAGCCCCAGCAGCCGAGCATCAGCACCGCATCGAGCTGTAACACCTCGTCGGTTTGGGCAAAGCCATCGAGCAGCTGTAGCGTCGCACCTTCATTGGCCAGCGCCGCGTCGAGCAGCGGGGTTTCCGACAGCGCTGCATCGAGCAGCAGCGAGCGATACAGAGGAAACGCAACCAGTCCAAGCTTCATGGGCTGCGCAGTCTATCCGAAGGAACAGGCCGAAGCGCCAGGCCGCGCGGGGAATCGAGACCAGACCATGCGGAGCGCGCTGAAGCGGGACGAAGAAGCGCGCGGGCTAAATCCCCGGCAGCGGCGGATGGCTCACTTTGCACAGCGGAACGAGCTGCGGCGAGATGTGAACCTTTCCGTTTGCGTCCACCACCACCGCGCCTGCATCGGGATAGTCCTTCAGGATCGGAAGTCCCTTTTCGGGCCCCAAGATCAGGATCGCGTCATCGAGTCCGTCCGCAGTCGTCGCATCCTTGGCATAGACCGTCACCGATCGGGCTCCGCGCGCGGGCTGTCCAGTGCGAGGGTCCAGGATGTGGTGATAGCGCGTTCCTTCGCGGACAAACGATCGCTCGTAGTCTCCGGCGGTGGAAAAGGCACGGTCTTTGACCTCGCATATCGCAAAGTAGTCGCTCGGGTCCAGGCTGCGCGGATCGCGAATCCCGGCCTTGAACGGCTGTCCGCTCTTGCTGCCAAACAGCATCAGATCGCCGCCCGCTTGGACCATGCCCGCTTCGATGCCGCGCGCTCGGAGGAGCTGGACCGCTTTATCGACCGCATAGCCTTTGCCAATGCCGCCCAGGTTGATGGCCATTCCTGCCTTGGCCAGTCGAACCGTGCGATCTTTTGGCGACAGAAGGATGTTGCGATAGTTGATAAGCGGGAGCCGTCGTCGCAGCTCTTTTTCATCAGGAATGTTCGGGCTGATCTCTTCATCGAACTTCCACAGCCCGCGCAGCGCATCGAACGAGATGTCGAAGGCTCCGCCCGATTTTTGTGCGAACTCTTGCGAGCGAACGAGCACCTCGAAGACTTCTTTGGACACTGCGACTTTATCGACGCCCGCTTTGGCATTTACTTTCGAGATGTCGCTGTCCGGTCGCCAGGTCGTCATCAGCCCTTCGAGCCGACGAATCTCCGCAATCGCGGCTTCCAGGTGCCGTCCAATCTCTGCTTCGCGCGTCGCTGTCGGCTGCGTGGGCAGGTAGGCGCGCACTTGAACCGCTGTGCCCATGGCCGTGGTGCTCCGCGTGACGTAATAGCCACCCGGCGCATCTTGTTCGCTGGCCGCGAGTGCCGAGCCTGCGCCTACAACCGATAAAACCAGTGCCAAAAGTCGCTTCACGCCGTGACCGTAGCATGGTCTTTGCTCACGACGCGACAATCTGAAGCGAGCGCTGGGGGACGCAGAATCGTGTGAGGATGAAGCAGCAGCGCTTTTCCGAATGGATTGCGCGGCTGCGTGCTTGGCTCGGCTTACGCTTGGGCGCGGGTGCGATGAACGGGCGGACGACGACGCGCGCGATACAGATAATCGAGCCCTGCGCTGCCTGGCACATCGACCGGAATGATGATCTCGGCGATGTTTTGGAAGCGACCTTTGAGTCGCTCCAGCAGCTCGATCTCGCGGCCTTGCGACCACAGCGCGAGCACTCCGCCGGGACGGAGCGTTTCTTCCAGGTCGGTCAGTCCGTCTTCGCTGTACAGCTCGGCGTTCTTTTCGCGCAGCAGATGACTGGGTCCATCATCCAGGTCGAGCAGGATTGCCAAATAGCCGCTGTCTTCGAGCTGGACGTTCGGCAGTGACTTGTATCGGAACGCGCGCAGGTACGCGGCCAAGCCCATCTGATGGACGTGAACGCGCGGATCATCAAGCGGCGGTGCGCGATGGAGCGATCCAAAGTGACTGCGATTCCAGTGGATGATGGCGGCGGAGTGCTCGACCACATCGACGCGGACCACACGCGGGTTTTCCAGCACCGCAGCCAGCAGGTGCCCCATGCCCAGGCCCGCGAGCAGCACCGTGATGTCGTTTCGGTCCCGCAGCGCCACCATGCCGACATTGGCCAGCTCGCGCTCGCTGCGGCGCAGGGCGGACGAGATGATCACGCTGTCACCGGACAGGATCTCAAAGCCGCCGGGAACGCTGCGCAGGGTCAGCGCTTCGCCATCAGGGCCTTGCGCGGTGTCGAGCACGTCTTGAGGTTTGCTTGGGCTATCGCTCATCACGGTCGGGCTCCCGTTCCCACAAACTTTCGCCGTTCTTTGGTGATTGTCCTCTTCCTTGCGGAAAGCCGTGCTATAGAGCCGCACCGCGCAAAAAAAAGGATTGGCAGTCATCGTAACATGCTGGCTGACTGCCGGTAACGCTCCACTCGTTGCCTGCCTGCGCCGATTTATTCTTCAGAGGCCTACCGCTCATGTCCAAGCGAACAGACGTCCGCAACATCGCCATCGTCGCACACGTTGACCATGGCAAGACCACTCTCGTTGATGGCTTGCTCAAGCAAGCTGGCTCATTCCGTCGCGGTGAGGTCATTCACGAGTGCGCACTCGACAACAACGAGCTAGAGCGCGAGCGCGGCATCACCATCTTGTCCAAGTGTACGGCCATCACCTACGGCAGCACCCGCATCAACATCGTCGATACGCCGGGCCACGCTGACTTCGGTGGTGAAGTCGAGCGCGTCCTGCGGATGGTGGACTCGGTGCTGCTGCTGGTCGATGCGTTTGAAGGACCGCTGCCGCAGACGCGCTTTGTGACGAAGAAGGCCTTTCAGCTCGGGCTGCGACCGATTGTGGTGATCAACAAGATCGACCGCGAAGGCTGCAATCCGCAGGGAACGGTCAACGCGGTGTTCGATCTGTTCTGTGCGCTCGATGCGACGGAAGAGCAGCTCGATTTCCCGGTGATTTATGCGTCGGGCCGCAACGGCTACGCGATCAAAGAGCTGACGGACGAAAAGAAGGATCTGACGCCGCTGCTCGACATGATTGTGCAGCACGTTCCGCCGCCTGCCGTGGATGTGACCGCGCCGCTGTGTATGCAGGTCGCGACGCTCGATTACGACGACTACCTGGGCTACGTGGCGATTGGGCGGATCTCGGCGGGCAAGATCGCGATGGGCGATCGCGTGCTGCTGAGCCATCGGACGCAAAACGAGCAGTTCCGTGTGGCCAAGCTGCTGGCGTTCCAGGCGCTCAAGCGCTTTGAAGTCGGCGAGGCAATGGCCGGTGACATCGTGGCCGTGACGGGAATGAGCGAGCTAAACGTGGGTGAGACGCTCACGTCGATTGAGTCGCCGACGATCCTGCCGATGATGACCGTCGATGAGCCGACGATCTCGATGCAGTTTATCGCCAACAACGGACCGTTTGCGGGCAGCGAAGGCAAGTACGTCACGACGCGCAACATCCGTGAGCGCCTGTGGAAAGAGATCAAGTCGAACGTCGCGCTGCGTGTCGAAGAGACTGAGTCCGCCGATACCTTCAAAGTGTCGGGCCGAGGCGAGCTACACCTGTCGGTCCTGATCGAGACGATGCGCCGTGAAGGCTTCGAGATGTGCGTATCGCAGCCGCAGGTCATCTTCCGCGATGGTCCCGAAGGCAAGCTGGAGCCGTACGAAGACCTGCTCGTGGATGTCGATGATCCGTATGTCGGTGTCGTGATCGAAAAGCTGGGACGACGCGCTGGCCGGATGAAGGACATGGGGCCGTCGGGACAAGGCCGCACTCGCATCGAGTTTACGATTCCCTCGCGAGGACTCATCGGCTACCGCAGCGAGTTTTTGACCGACACGCGCGGCACCGGCATCCTCAACCACTCGTTTAAGGAATATGCGCCGTATGCGGGACCGCTCAAAGGTCGCCAAAACGGTGTGCTGATCGTGCAAGAGCAGGGCGAGACCAACACCTACGCGCTGTTTTCGCTGCAAGAGCGCGGCATCCTGCTGATGGGCACCGGCGAGCGCGTCTACGCAGGCCAGATCGTCGGCATTCACTCGCGCGACAACGATCTCATCGTCAATCCGAACAAGACGAAGAAGCTCACCAACATTCGGACGACCGCTGCGGACGAAAAGCTGTTTCTGACGCCGCCACGCATCCTGTCGCTCGAAGCCGCGCTGGAGTTCATCAACGATGACGAGCTGGTGGAAGTGACGCCCAAGTCGATTCGGGTTCGCAAGCGCTACCTCGATCACAACCTTCGCAAGCGCTTTGAAAAGGTCGCCGCTGCGGTGGCCGACGACTAGGCACCTGTGGACAGGACCGTCAGCCGAGATCTTTGCTGCGGATGAGGTCAGGCGGGCTGCGACTCGGCTGCTGTTCGTTTTGTAGGAGCGTCAGCAGCTTGGCGCGCAGCAGCGGCGACAGCGTAGCCAAGATCGAGACGGCTTGCTGCTCCGCGAGCTGATCATCGGCAACCGACGGCAGGCTCGGCGAGATCGGAATCGTCGCAGTGCCGTGTCCCAGCCGCGCCGCCACCACATCCGACAGCACGCTTTCATCCAGGCTGAGCCGGGTCCACAGGCCGCGCAGGCTGTGCGTACAGACCCGGGGCACGCTGGCTTGCTCGCAGATCCGTCCGACCGCAGACCACAGCATGCGGTGATGACGCGGTCCGCCTTGGCTGCTCTGTCCAAAGACGAGCGCTCCCGGTTCCTTGTCCTGACACGCTGTTTGCAGACGCTTCTGAAGCAGCAGCGGCACCTTGAGCGGCGGACGCTCGACGCCACTTCGCCCCCCTGGCAGCGTCAGGTAACAGCCATCGGCTGAGACATCGGACACCCGACACGCCAAGACCTCCCGCGCGCGCAGTCCCAGCAGCAACGACACCATCGCCGCGAGCGCCAGCACATCGCGCTCTTCATCAAACAGACGCAGCGCCACCTGAAGGAATCGGTGGGCTTCTTCCACCCGGAGCTGCGGCTTGCCCGCCTTCGGACGACCTTGCGGACGGACCTCGCGAAATGGACTGCTCGGTAGGATCCCTTGCTGCACCACCCAGGCGAAGAAGCGCTTGGCGATGCCCAAGTAGAAGCGATGAGACGCGGCCTCCAGCGGCTTTCCGGTCTTGGGCGAAGGCTTGTGCATCGTCGCTTGATAGATCGCGTCGGCCTGCGCTGCCGAGACAAGCTGCACCTCTTCATCCAAGATCGAGCCCAGGAAGTCGCGCAGTCGTTCCTGTTCATTGACCAAGGTGGCGGGACGACACAGGCCGCTGCGAGCGCGCTCCGCAAAGAAGGCGTCGATTAGCTCTCCGACCTGCTGATGGCTGGCGTGTTGGAGCTGCTGCTCGGCCTGGGCTCTGCCTGCGAGCGCGGCATCCCAGGTGGGAAAGTAGAGGTTTTTGGCGCTCCCTTGGCCAAGTACGCGGATGCGGAAGCGGGTTCCTTCGCGCTCTGCGTAGGGTCCAGTGACGCGCGGTGGTGCTTTGGGCCTGGGCATGGGTGACTCCAACACTCCCGAAGCGGCTGCCTGCGCAGACGTTGGGAGGTTGAGATCGTAACACGCGGCGACCGCGCTTCGCCATGCGCAGTGACGTATCCTGCCTATCCTACAGTGTGCGATATAGATCCTGCTTGTGGATCTATGTGCTCCTAGATCAGGTCGAAGGGATAGGTCAGGCAGGTCGAAGGGATAGGTCAGGCAGGTCGAAGGGATAGGTCAGGCAGGTCGAAGGGATAGGTCAGGCAGGTCGAAGGTATAGGTCAGACAGGTCGAAGGTATAGGTCGGGCAGGTCGAAGGTATAGGTCAGGCAGGTCGCCGGTATAGGTCAGGCAGGTCGCCGGTATAGGTCAGACAGGTCGAAGGGATAGGTCAGGCAGGTCGAAGGGATAGGTCAGGCAGGTCGCAGCGATACCTAACCTGCGACCACTACGAAACCAACAGTTTGAGCAAAGAGCGTGGGGGCGACCCCCCACACTTCGTGCCGGGGACTGTCGCCGGAGAGCTTTTTTTCGGGCCGCCTGCGGAACGGAAAAAAGTCTCGCAGGGTAGCGGGGCCCCTCGCGAAATGTACGGGTTTGGGAATGGACGGGGTTTAGCCTAGGACGGCCATCTTCTTGGCGGCTTCGGCGACCCCTTTTCCGAGCGTGCGCAGCCGCACCAGCGTGGCTTCATCGGAAAACTGACCGCTCTGGTCGAATAGCTGCCAGGCGCGATCGAGCGGCGCGGTCAGCGGGTGCGTATAGCCGCGCAGCGAGCGCACGGCAAACTCCATGGCGTTGATGGCTTGGAGCCCCTGCACACCGCCTGCGGTCGCAATCAGCCCAATCACCTTGTCGGTCAGATAGGGCGGACTGTGCTTGGACAAAAGCTCCAGCCAGTCGAGCGCGTTCTTGAAGGCTCCGCTCATGCTGCCGTGATAGACGGGGCTCGACCAGATCATGGCCGCCGCAGTGGACACCGAATCGACGAAGCGCTGCACCGACTCGGGCGGCGCACGGTCCGGCACAAACATCGGTAGATCCAGCGCATGAAGCTCGAACAGCTCGATGTGGGCCCCCGCTTCTTCAGCGCCCCGGAGCGCTTCTTTGAGAGCCAGCACGCTGGCAGAACCGGGCTTGAGTGAACCACCCAGCCCAACGACCTTGATATGAGGCATCAGCGCTTCCTCTTTTGGATTGGCGGAACTTTGGGAACCGGCGGTGGCGGCGGAATGCGGGGCAGGGCCGTGGTGGCGCCAAACTGGGTGCAAACCTGGCCCGCCAGGTGGGTTCCGTGGGTGCATGCGCGCTTGAGCGCTTCGAGGGGCAGCTCGGCAATGCGCTCACGCAGGGACGCGGCACCGGGACCGGACAGACAGACCAGCAGGGTGGCCAAAAGGCCCGCTGTGAAGGCGTCTCCCGCCCCGGTGGTATCGACGACTGGAATCGACTCTGCCGCAAAGTAGGCGGTGCCTTGCGGACAGTCGAGGTACGCGCCGCGCTCGCCCATCGTCACGACCACAACCGATGGACCCAGCTTCCGCACCGCTGCGGCCCCGGCTTCAATGCTCTCGGTGCCGCACAGGATCGGTAGCTCATCGTCGGTCAGCTTGACGACATCGCAGCTGGCCAGCACCTTGCGCACAAGCGGCGGCGCTTCTTTAAACTCTGGCCACAGGTGCGGGCGCAGGTTCACATCGCAGGAGATGAGCCGCGTATGCCGCTGCTTTTCGACCACGGCCAGGGCGGCCAGCGTCGCAGCACGGGACGGCTCTTTGGCCAGCGTGGAGGAGCCAAAGTGAAACAGCCGTCCACGCAGCAGCGCTTGGGGGGAACACTCGGCAGGCGTCAGCATCATGTCGGCGGAAGGATGCCGGTAGAACAGAAACGATCGCTCTCCAGTGGCGGACACCGAGACAAACGTCACGCCGGTGCGCGCGCTCTTGTGGGTCGAGATTCCGTCGATGGCGATCCCTTCCTGCTGGAGCCGCTTTTTCAAGAAGCGACCGAACGCATCGGCCCCGACCTGCGTGACCAGCGCGGTCGGAATGCCCTGGCGGGCCAGTCCAATGGCGAGGTTGCAGGGGGCTCCGCCCGGATGCCTAACAAAGCGCTCGACATCTTCCAGCAGCAGGCCCGATGAATCAGGAAACAGATCGACCAGTGCTTCGCCAAACACCACGGCATCAGCAGCCGTAGGCGGAGCACCCGGACGCAGGGACAGCGGAGCAGACACCATGGCGTACGAGCTTACTCTGAGACCGCCATCGCTGGAACGATGCCGCTTTCGGGAAGAATCAGCGTCGGCTCGGTGTAGCGCTGCACGTCTTCGACCGAGACACCGGGCGCGACTTCGACCAGGTGGAGCCCGTCGGGCCTCACATCCATCACCGCCAGATCCGTCACAATCCGTGCCACACAGCGCGGCGCAGTGAGCGGCAGCGAGCACGTCTTGACGACCTTGTAGTCGAAGGCACCTTCGGGCGCGCCTTTGACCTTGGCAATGTGCTCCATCAAGATGATGACGCGCCGAGCCCCCGCGACGAGATCCATCGCTCCGCCCATGCCTTTGACCATCTTGCCGGGGATGGTCCAGTTGGCCAGATCCCCGTTTTGCGCCACTTGCAGCGCCCCCAGGATGCAGATGTCGATGTGGGCACCACGGATCATGGCGAACGACTCGGCGGACGAAAAGTACGATGCGCCGGGTAGCTCGGTGACGGTCTGTTTGCCCGCGTTGATGAGGTCGGGATCCTCTTCACCTTCATACGGAAACGGTCCGGTGCCGAGCATGCCGTTTTCCGACTGAAGCACGACATCCACACCGGGCGGAATGTAGTTGGCAACCAGCGTGGGCAGACCGATTCCCAGGTTGACGTAAAAGCCATCGCGCAGCTCGCTGGCGACGCGACGGGCCATTTGCTCTCGAGTAATTGCCATCGCCAAAGACTCCTTAGACTGCCGACGTGGGACGAGGACGCACGGTGCGCTGCTCGATGGGCTTTTGGTAGTTTGCGCCCTGGAAGATGCGCTTTACGAAGATGCCGGGCGTGTGAACCTGATCGGGAGGAATCTCACCGGGCTCGACGAGCTGTTCGACTTCCGCGATGGTGATCCGCGCCGCCGTGGCCATGACCGGGTTGAAGTTGCGCGCGGTCTTGCGAAACAGCAGGTTGCCGAAGCGGTCGCCTTTCCATGCTTTGACGAAGGCATAGTCGCCGGACAGCGCGGTCTCTAGGACGTAATGACGTTCGCGGCCCAGACGATCGGGGAAGACGCGGACTTCTTTGCCCTCGGCGCGGAGCGTGCCATAGCCGGTGGGCGTAAAGAAGGCGGGAATGCCTGCTCCGGCGGCGCGCATTCGCTCGGCGAGCGTTCCTTGCGGGCACAGCTCTACTTCAAGCTTGCCTTCGAGGAACATGCGCTCAAACGTCTTGTTTTCCCCGACGTAGGAGGCAATCATTTTGCGCACCTGACCGTGCTGGAGCAGCTTGCCCAGGCCCTTGCCATCGGTGCCGCAGTTGTTGGAAACCAGCGTCAGCTCGCGTGTACCGCGACGAAACAGCGCCTCGATGAGGTTTTCGGGGTTGCCACACAGGCCAAAGCCCCCGCTCAAGATCGTGGCACCGTCTGAGACATCAAACAGAGCCGAGTCGGCGTCTTTGAAGGTCTTGTCCATACCGCGCAGCTTGCACCGATCTTCGTCGCTTCTGCAACAGAAGGCCCGCGACAGGACAGCGCACGGATCGCGCGGGTCGGAACGTGTGTTACAGCTTGGCGATGTCGTCCGTCCGCGAGCGTTTTGGGTTTTATGAGCTACGCACCATCGATCTCGGGGCCGCACAGCGCTTTTATCAGGCGGTGCTGGGCCCACGCTGGCGCATCGAAGACTGCGGACAGGGCGAAAAGTCGCTTCAGCTTGGCGAGGTCTCGATCGGGAAGATGATCCACCTGCCGCCGCAGGCGATTGCACATGGCGCACCGTCGCACTGGCTGGGCCATGTCTGCGTCGAACAGGTCGAGACGGCACTTCCCGACTGGCTGGCGGCGGGATCGATTCAGCTGGGTCCGGCGCGCCGCTTGGAAGATGGCGTGACGGTGGCTCCGCTGCGCGATCCGCTCGGTGCTGTGATGGCGATTTCCGATCGCCAGCCACCTGCGCCGGGCTTGCCCTGGCATGAGCTGCACAGCAAAGACGAAGCGCGCGCCCTGTCGGTCTACGGACAGCTTCTCGGCTGGCAGCCGACGGATGCATTCGATCCTGGGCTGGGCATCGGTCCGTATCAGCAGTTTGCGTGGTCTGCGCCGGGCCCAAGCGTCGGGGGAATGGTCAGCTCGGCGCGACTTCCGGGGGTCCATGCGCACTGGCTGTTCTACTTTCAGGTGCCGAGGCTCGACGAAGCGCTGGCGCAGGTGGTCCAGCTTGGTGGCCATGTCTATCACGGGCCGCGACGGATGCCGGGCGGAGCGCTGCTCGGGCAGTGTGAAGATCCGCAGCGCGCGGTGTTTGGGCTGTTTCAGACGGAGTAGCGAACGAAGCGGGGTCGGCGATGACGAAGACTCGACGGACACAGGGCGCAGCAGTGCTGGGAATCGGGCTTTGGGGAACGCTGTCCGGCTGCGCGCGGGTCGATGAAGGTCTGCGCTACGACGAGCGCTGTCTGCTGCGGGTTCACTTTCGTCCCGAGCTGACGCTGGCGCGAACCGATCTGACGCTGACGCGAAAGGACGTGGAACATCCCGAGCTGATTGGCAGCTGGGATGGCTTTGCGCGACCGGGACATCGACGCTTCGACGAGCAGTTTTCGCTGCAAGGGACGCGCTATTTCACGCTGGCGCTGCCGCTTGCGCCGGGACGGTATCGCTACGGATTTTTGGTCGGGGATGAGCTTCTGACCGACGATCTGAACCCGCACAGTGAGTTTGCCGCGCATCCGCTGTGGAGCGACTCGACGCCGTACGAAGCAGAGTGGTCAGTGACGGATCTGACAGACTGCCGACTGGCTCGGCTTGATGTGGCGCAGCTTGCGACGGAAGACAGCAGCTCGCTTGATGCCAAAGATGGACGGCTGCGGGTGGAGTTTCGACTGGTTCCCGGTGTGAATGCGGCGCAGCTTGCGACGGATACGGTGCAGGTTCTGTATAACGGACAGCCGCTGACCGATGTGGTGCCAACGGTGTCGCGTCCTTCGGGTGAGCTGGCTGTCGTCGAGCTGCGCGCGCTGCAAAGTGGCAAGTATCAGGTGACGCTGTCGGGAAACGATCCGCTCAGTGGAAGTCCGCTGCGGGCGACGGCTCAAGCGGTGATTGCGCCGCGACGGACCGTCGAACAGCCGAGCGTGCGCAGCGATGACGATCGACTGGATACGGTGCTCTATCACGTCTTGATCGATCGCTTCCGGGGTCCGTCAGGTGCTTTGAGTGCTCCGAGTCAGCCGGGACGACGGGCGGGCGGTACGCTGAGCGGGGTGATGGCAGCGATCGACGCGGGCTACTTTGATGCGCTGGGCGTGACGACGCTGTGGCTGTCGCCGCTGTATCAGAATGCGCCGGGACTTCAGCTCGGTCGCGACGGAAACTACTACGAGTCCTATCACGGCTACTGGCCGACAGAGCCGCGCAGCGTCGAGCCGAAGCTGGGAACACCGCAAGAGCTGACCGAGCTGTCCCAGCGCGCGCACCGTCACGGACTGCGGGTGATTTTTGATGCGGTGCCCAACCATGTGTTTTCCGGGCATCCGTACTATCGCGATCATGGTCGCTCGTCGCCGAGCAGTCAGCCCGATCCGCTGCGAAAGTCGTGGTTTTCCGACGGACCGCGCGCCTGCGTATGTGGCACAACGGGCTGCGGCTGGGGCGAGCGCATCGAGGACTGCTGGTTTGACAGCTTTCTTCCCGACGTGAACCTGCGCAATCCCGAAGCCGCGAGCCAGCAGCGCGACGATCTGTTGTGGTGGCTTCAGCGCTTTGATCTCGATGGAATGCGCATCGATGCGGTGCCGATGATGCCGCGTGGGTTTACCCGTGATCTGGTGCGAGCGGTGACCGCGCAGGCGCAGCGTGGTGGGCTCGACTGGCTGATCATCGGTGAAAACTACACGGGACCTGGCGACGGTGGACGCTTTGAGATCCGGAGCTTTTTGGGCGATCGCTTCTTCGGACTACACAGCGCGTTTGACTTTCCGCTGTTCTGGGCGACGGTGGATGCGCTGGCCAAAGATCGCATTCCGCTGACGGACTTGGAACAGCAGGTCGCGCTCAGTCAGAAGGTCTACGGAGGCTCGGGCGCGGTGATGGCGCACATCCTCAACAACCACGATACGGCGCGGTTTGTGTCGGAAGCGGCGGGCAATGCGGGAAATCATCCGTGGACTGCGCCGCCTCCGCAGCCGACCGATCCAGAGCCGTATCAGCGACACATGCTGGCGCTGACGCTGCTTCTGACGATGCCAGGAATGCCGGTGCTGTATTACGGAGACGAAGTGGGACTGGCGGGGGCGGGCGATCCGGACTCTCGGCGTGTGCTGCCCGATGTCATGACAGGACGGCTTCCTTCGCAGCAGCAGCAGGTCTTGCAGCATGTCCAGAAGCTCGGTCAGCTTCGTCGCTGTCTTACTGCAATACGGCGCGGGACACGCAAGCTCTTGCAGGCCGGAAGTGACTTTTCGATCGCGCTCCATGAGCAGAGCGGCCATTCGGATGTCGCGATCTCGGTGCTGTCGCGCTCTCAGGGCGAGCGCTTGGTTACGGTTCGCGGGCTCCCGAGCGGGCGATATCGCGATGTCTTACACGGTGAAACCTTGGTGGTGCGCGACGGGGTTCCGGCTGGAATTACCTTGCGCGCGCTGCGTAGTGCGGTGTTTGTGTCCGAAGGCTCGCGCTGTCAGTGAATCAGAGTGCGAAAGGAATCGAAAAGGAGTGCGAAAGGAATCGAAAAGGAGTGCGAAAGGAATCAGGAAAATACGATTCCTGTCAGCGTCTGGTTGATGTGTCCCAGATAGCTCTCTCCGTTCGAGTGAAAGCCTGCATGCGGAATGCTCGACAGCGCGTGATGATACGCAGCTTCCAGTCCTTTCAACTGCACTTCCAGCATTCGATACGCACAGTTAAACAGAATCGCTGCACGCGGAGGCACCCCAAGCGGTGCTGTGGCTGCGTCAAACGCTGTCGCTGCGTTCTGTACGATGTCCCCTGCGGTCATCAGGTTCATCCGCATTCCTTCGAGCATCGCGCAGGCGAAAAACAGCGAAGAACCTTCCGGGCGTACGACGCTGCGTAGCCACGGCTCTCCGTCGATCATCAGCCCCAGCGGATTGGCCCAAAAGTGCGGAAAGCTCAAGTCCTTGCGCGCGACACCGATAAGCTGTGCGTAGCGATCGACGGCTGGTTGACCGTCCAACTCATGAATCAAGCGCTTGTGCGGATCGGCCTTGGTGATCTCGACTTCGATGGGAGACGCCGTAAAGTGACAGGTCTTGAGGATCGCAAACGGACGAACGGGCCGCACCAAAATCAGCGCACAGGCATTGTGATGAAGTTGTCCCGCTGCGTAGACCCACGTTCCATCAAAGCGGATGCGATCTCCAGCGGAGCCACCAACGAAAGGAATCAGCGGTGCGATGTGACCGAGCGATTCATTGATCAGCTCTTCTTGTCCCTTCGCACCTTCTAACAGACCGATTCCAACCCAGCTTGATGCGGGTAGCGCGTGAATCGGTAGACCCACTTGGGAATGCAGCGCCGTAGCCGCGTTCAAGATGCCGACTTCGACACCGTGATCCAAGATCGCCAGGGTCGATGCAACAGCGGAAACGATCTCTTCTCCGATAGAGAGTGCCGCGACTCCTCCGGTTCCGTAGCCACGATCTGTGAACTCTCCGTTCGATGAACAGCCTGCGATGTGAGCGGTTGGGAATCGCTTCGCAAGTGCATTCCCAATGATCGCGCCATCGTGTTCCACCGTTGCAAAGAACACAATCAAGCGCGGACGATGATCACCAAGCTGGGAAATGATCTCTGCGGCTGCACTTGCAGAGTCTGTCTGTGCGGAATACGCACTGCGAGCCTGTGATGCTGCGCTCATGGTAGCTCTCCTTCCACACTGACTCCCAGCTTGTGAAGCGCAGAATGGACTTTCCGCAGCAGCACCCGATCATGATTCTGTTCTGCGCGAATCCGTCGCAGATTGACGCCAGTCTGCAAGATGATGCGGGTGTTGATGATCATAAACTCAGTGGGAACCACGAGCTTTTCACGTACTGCTTCCGCCAGCTTTTCCAGTGTCAGGATTTGTGCCATCCGTCACTTCCTGCGCTGATTGCGTGGTCATCTGTGGAGTACTTTCCAAAGCGATCTCGTAGTCCCAAGAGCTGTTCTTTGAGCGCAGCAAGCACCCGCTGTTGTTCGTGCAAGCGTGCTTCTGGATCACCGCTATGGGAATGTGAAGAGGAGGCTTGAGATGCGTTTTTCTCGTCGGGAGATTTCAAAGAGTGAGTCACTTCAGCCAGATGATCAATGATGCTTGCACTCTCTTCTGCGCTGCGCTTGATCACGCTGAGTGCATCTGCCGCTTCTTGGGTTCGCAGCACACTGCGCTCGACCGAGTTGTCGGTGGACTTCATCTGTCGCACTGCATCCAGAGACTCCTGTTGCAGGCTCCCAATCAGCTTGCGGACATCACGAGTGGCGCGCTGTGTCTGCTCTGCAAGCCGTCGAACTTCTTCTGCCACGACGGCAAATCCGCGACCATGATCTCCCGCTCGGGCCGCTTCAATCGCTGCATTGAGTGCAATCAGTCGCGTCTGATCTGCGATCTCTTGAATCAAATTGACGATTCCTTCAATACCGGCAGAGCGACTCTGTAGCTGATCCACAGTCTCTGATGCATGCTGCACAGTCAGATAGACATCCGAGATCATCTGCTGCACAGCTTCGACGGCAGCGACACCACTTGCGGCATGTTCCAGCGTGGTCGCAGTGTGTACTTGGGCTTGTGCGACACCTTCTACCAAACGGACCACGCGCGCTTCCTGATGTTGGCGAAAGGACTGCTGATCGGACACATACTGGTGCGCTTCTTCGACGCGATGTGTCAGCTGGACAAGCGCTTCATCCACCACTCCCAGCGCACTGCGACCGCTGTGTAGATCATCCAGATGCGCGCGCTTTTGCTGTTCCGCGATTTCGATGGCCTGCTCTAACGGAGCCAGAAGATCCAGATTTTCCGTCGCTGTAAGCTCTTGATCGGTCAGCTTGGTGGCCAAGTGCAGGATCTGTCTGACTCGCTGTGCAAGCGAGAGCAGCCACAGCCGCGCACACCACAGCGTGCAGCCAGCCGTGATTACAACCAGCACAGACAGCACCACCACAGCGATCAGTCCGTGACGCTGAAGCTCAATGGAGATCGTGGAACACAGCGGATGATCGAGCAGTCGTCCGCGTCCGCACTGAAGCGTCTGGGACATCGTTTGCAGAGACTGCTGGGTCCGAACTAGGTGTAGGACAGCCAGTCCCCACAGCACGGACAGCCCCAAAAGCGGAAGCAGTATCAAGCGCTGGGCTGGTCGCTGAATCAGCGCAACACGGAACCCAAACGCGGACGCTGCGTCCTCTGTACCCACACCGCTCGGTTGGCCTGGTGGAGGCTTCATATCTTCAGTCATGTTACCGCGAAGTGTCGCCCAATATGCACATTTCCTCGCGAAGTCGGAATGCGACATCCGCGCACGGACTGCGACCAGAGAGCTGATGAGGAGCGGTCAGAGAGCTTATGCAGCGGCGGCTTTTTCTAGCTCGCGATAGAAGTCTCCAGCGGTCTGTGGCCGACGGGAACGATCGGGCTCCAGTGCATGCAGGAGCGCTGCTTCAAGCTCGGGTGTGATGTTGCCTTGCGCGCGCAGCGTACCGCGTCCGATCGGATCTCGCATCGTGGCGCGCTGCACCAGCTGTTCAATCGGAGTCTTGGCTTTGTCCGCAAACGGAATCTTTCCAGACAGCATGTGAAACACCATTACTGCCAAGCTAAAGATGTCCGATCGCGTATCGATCGTGGGATCTCCGGCAGCTTGTTCGGGCGACATATAGGCAGGCGTTCCAATCACTGCTCCCGACGCTGTGTGTCGTCCTGGTGCGGCATCCATCGATCGCGCAATGCCAAAGTCCACCACCTTGACAAAGTCCTGACGCTCGCCGCGATCGACCACCATGACGTTATGCGGCT